>DBIA01000013.1 GCA_002296525.1 Candidatus Neomicrothrix sp. UBA814
TAGCGAGCAGCGACCACAATGGCATCTACTTGGGTGAACTTTCGGAGAGCCGCTATAGCTGTAAGACCCATCGTGCCCGCCCCGATTACGGCAACAGTGCCACCCTCGGGGACATTGCCTCGTAACACAGCGTGCACTCCAGCCGCGGTGGGTTCGATCATCACCGCCCCCTCGTCGCTGAGATCATCTGCGACGGGATGGAGTTGGCTGTGATGCGCGGCGAACATCTCTGACCAGCCGCCCCCGGTACTCGAACAAGAACCCGTTTGTAAACCCGGCTCCAGGTTCCCTGCGGCGAGGTGTCCGTAGTCGTTGCCGTCTGCCTGCGCTGCTCCAGGCCAAGCTGGGACTTCGCCTCGAGTTTCTGGCCCAAGTACAGGTTCAAGTACGACACGGCTGCCGTCAGCTCGCTCGCCGACGACTTCGTGACCAGGCACAAATGGGAAAGACGCCAAAGGTTCGAAATAGCGTGAGGCTTGACCGTCAATGGTTGCCAGGTCTGATCCACAGATTCCCGCAAGACGAGTGCTGATGTGTTCCCAACCGTCCCCGGGAAGCTCAGGCGGGTCTAATTGGGTGAGTTTCAAAGGGCCCACAGAGGCCCCTGCGCCCGGTTTAATGCGCGCAGCTGCCATTGCAGCTACATAGCGAGCTTCTTTGCGTGAGAACAGGAGAGCATCCATTAGTAAGGAAGGTACTTCCTGGGGTTGCGTAATACATGATCGACTCGTATTTCGAAATGCAAATGAGGGCCCGTTGAGAGACCAGACGACCCGATGTCGCCTATTCGTTGACCTTGACGCACAGTTTCACCGTACTTGACGTGGATTTTGTTGAGGTGGGCGTACAACGTGCTGAACCCGTTCCCGTGGTTGAGCACAACGACGCGACCGAAGTCTTTCATGTATGTAGCTGTTTCAACTACTCCCTGATGTGCAGCCCAGACTGGGCTTCCCCGTTCACCATCAAAATCAGTTCCGTAATGCATACGCATTTTCCGAAGAATTGGATGCCAGCGTCGACCCCACCCAGATGTGATCGGAGCAGAGGATGGAAGAATGATGGTTTCTGGGGTGATGTTTTCGGCATCCCATTCGATCTCCCGTGCGTTAATTGCCACAAGCTCTGCGCGTAGCTCCCGGATGGCTGTTTCGAGCTCGGCTTCGGATTCTTCGATGTTTTCGAGTTGAGCGCCTAATGCAAGAAGTTCGTCCCTCAGCGTTTCACGCAGACTGGCTTGGTTTGCTTGGTTGCGTTCCATTTCCTCTAACAACAGAACGAGAATTGAAGGACCTCCAAGGTCTTGTTGATCGGTAGACCAAGAATCGAGTGTCCGGGGAATGGACGCAGGGGCAATTAATTCCGCATCGGCAAGGTCGCCGCGAGTAGCGGCTCCCAAAAGGACATCTTTCGGAGGATTAACAATAAGTCCTGCCTCTTCGTTGTTGGACTCCTTTGGGGCGACGTAGGTTCGCACCACTTGCTCGAACGCTTTATCCAAAACGGTGTCTGATTGTTGCCGGTCGAGAAGAATTTGGGTTTCGATTTCACCGAAGCTTTCGAAAATGCGGGTGGCTTCGTCACGCACCGCATCCATTCGACCCTGCTGTTCTTTCACTTTGCTGTTGATATCGATGAGATGATCCAGGAGGTAAAAATCATCGACGTTGAGGGTGTTGAGTTCCTGTTCGAGGAGCGCCTCAATATCCATGTCTGCGATCAGTGGGACGTCGTCTTGAGCCGCCATAGGGGCGGTAGAAATCAACACGCAGGCAGCTGTCGCTAAGAGAGTGGAAAGAAGGCGGTGTTTCAACTAGTCGGAGTCCTTACGGGCACAGCGAATTGGTGAGCGTCTAAAAGGGTAGTGGGTAGTTGGGGATTCGTGAGGTCGGCTATGCGACCTGAGGTCCGGAGGTCTTTTCGGCAACTTCTGAGGCGATTCGCTCTATGAAATCGCTGATCGGTATGTCCCTTTCGACCTCTCCGCCCCTTGGGTTTACGCCTGCGGTGTCGTTTTGAACGTCGTCGTCGCCGACCACCAAAATGTACGGTAATTTCTCGAGTTTGCCTTTTCGGATTCGAGCTCCTAATGGTTCGTCTGCTTCAACCATGTGGGCTCGAATTCCCTCAGAATTCAGTCGTTCGACAATTTCTTGTGCGAATGGATCGTGGTCCGCTCGCACTCCAAGTACCTGAACTTGAACCGGGGATAACCAAGTGGGGAAAGCTCCGCCGTAATGTTCGACCATGACGCCGAAGAATCGTTCAATTGAGCCGAAAAGTGCTCGGTGCAACATGATTGGTCTGCGACGCTCACCGTCAGCTGCGATGTAGTGGAGATCGAAACGTTCGGGGAGATTAAAATCGCACTGGATTGTGGAAAGTTGCCAAGAGCGCCCAATGGCATCCTTTACGTCGATATCAATCTTTGGGCCGTAAAACGCAGCGTCGCCCTCTTTCACTGCGTAGTCCATTCCGTGTCGGTCTAAGGCTTCGCGTAGAGCGTCAGTTGCTTCGCTCCAAATTTCGTCTGATCCAACATATTTGTCTGGGTCTTTGGTGGATAAATGAAAAGTGAAGTCGTCGAACCCGAACGCTCGAAGTACCGACAACACAAAGTCCAAAAGCGATGCGATCTCATCAGCAAGTTGTTCTGGGGCTACGTACAAGTGGCTGTCGTCTTGAGTGAAACCCCTGATGCGCATCAACCCGTGCAATGTGCCTGATCGTTCATAGCGGTACACGGTGCCCAACTCGAACAATCGCAGTGGAAGTTCTTTGTAGCTGCGTTGACCGTGCCCAAAGATCAAGCAATGCATGGGACAGTTCATTGGTTTCGGGTAGTAGGTCCCGTTATCCATTTCCATCGGGGGATACATGCCGTCGGCGTAGAAGTCGAGGTGTCCTGATGTTTGAAAAAGACGTTCGTTTGCGAGGTGAGGTGTGTAGACGAACTCGTAGCCGCCTTCTTCATGACGCTGCCGGCTGTAGTCCTCCATGAGTTTGCGAATGATTGCACCTTTTGGGTGCCATACTGCGAGCCCACCACCAAGTTCAGATGGGAAACTCAACAGGTCCAATTCGGTGGCGAGTTTCCTGTGGTCTCTTTTCGCTGCTTCTTCGAGCCGTTCTAAATGTAATTTGAGATCTTTCTTTGTTGCCCAAGCCGTGCCGTAGATCCTTTGCAGCATCTGACGATTCTCATCGCCCCTCCAATATGCCCCCGCGACTCGCATCAGTTGAAAGTGACCCAGATACCCGGTGTCGGGGACGTGTGGACCCCTGCACAAATCAACGAACTCGTCGGTGTTTCGATAGGTGGTAATCACTCCACCTTCGGGCCCCGATGTGGGGTCGTCTGCCTCGCCGTCAAGAATCTCAAGTTTGTAGGGATGAGCAGCAAATAATTTGTCAGCCTCTGCCCGGTCGACCTCGCTGCGAATAAACGGCTGCTTGCGATTGACGATCTCTTTCATCTTCGAAGAAATTTGTTCTAAGTCTTCGTCGCTAAACGTTTGGTCGTTCGGTAGATCAAAGTCGTAGTAGAAGCCGTCCTCGATTGGGGGGCCAATGCTGAAAGTGGCTCCAGGGTAGAGATCAAGTACCGCTTGAGCCAGAACGTGAGCGGTTGAATGACGGAGAACTTCCAGGCCTTCGTTGGAGGCGGGGAAAACCAACGACAC
>DBIA01000001.1 GCA_002296525.1 Candidatus Neomicrothrix sp. UBA814
TGGCAGCGCTCTAATGCGCATAGCGAGTTACAGCGGTGGTTAGCCGGTGATCGCACACCTAATAATGAACTTCGGGTCACGAACTAACCTTATTATTTATTGGCTTAATAAAATTAAGTCAAAGTTATTATTATACTTTTAATATTTAATGCTAGTTTTTCTGGTATGAACGAGCCCCACGACTCTCCCAAGCCCCAAGAACAAGGGTTTTCAATGGGAGTTGAGGTCACGTGCCACAGCGTTATTTTCTCAATTGTTGGCGAAGAACTCACTCTGTTGTTGAGGGAGCGAAATGAGGGGCCCTTTCGTTTCCACTGGGAACTACCAGGCGTGACCCCCACTCACAGCGAAGATTTGGGATTTACGGCTTTGCGGGCAGTTGCTCCCCCGCTTCGATTAAGCCCCGTTCCCCACATGCAGCAGCTCGGAGCGTATGGGGCCCCAAATCGAGACCCTCGCCATCAATCGGTCGCCGTTGTGTATTGGGGAGTAACCCGCTACGGCGACATACAAACTACGTCTTCAAACCTTCATCCAATTCCTATAGGTAGTTGGACTTCAGAGGAATTTCGGTTCGCTTTCGATCACCAACTGATAGCCAATGACGCCTTAGCCGCTCTCCGCCAGGCAATGAACAACACTTCTGCAGCTACTCAACTGTGTGAGGCTCATTTCACAATGAGCGAACTACAGCACGTCTACGAAATTATTTTCGATACAAAGATTTCCGCCGGGAACTTCCACCGAAAAATTTCAAACACACCCGGTTTCATAATCCCTACAGATCAGCAAATCCAGGAACCAAACAAGAAGGGGCGCCCTGCCCAACACTTCCAATCAACCGAAATCGTGGCTATCTCGCCACCATTTCAATTCCAAGCAACACCACCTGAATAACCCAACGACGCCCTGAAATACTTCGGCCACCTCAACAGCCCATGTACCTTCGATAGTCCAAGTCACAAAGGTAGGAGACATCGGTGGAACAGAAACTTCAACGCTACGGACCTCTAGGCGCAATCCTCGGAATCATCCTCGTACTCGTCTCGTTCGTCGTCCACGGCAAATGGGCATCGACCGAAGAAAGCGCACAAGAAATCGCAGACCTGTACGTTCAAAACCAAGATCGAGTGTTCATGGGTTCCTGGCTAGGAGTCCTTGGAGCGCTTTCAATGCTTGTGTTCGGAATGTGCATGTCCCAAAGAGTTCGCGACACCGGACAACAGCTGCTCGGCATGCTGGTCGCCGGCGCAACTCTCATCGCTGTTGCTGGTATGACAGTCGACTCGACCCTACGAGCGGCTTTATCGATTCAAGCCGACAATATGTCCCCTGAAGCAATGAAGACCATGCACGCGATATGGGATGCGTTTTTCTGGCCAATGCACGCCGGTATGGCAACTCTCGTATTAGCTCTTGGGCTTGCAGCCTTGAGTAGTGGGCTACTACCTAAGTGGCTCGGTTGGATCGGTGTCGTCGCCTTCGTTATAGCCATGATCCCAGCACCAACAATGTTCGCGGGAATAATTCTTTCGTTGCTCTTTATGGTCATCACTTCACTGCTGACCTTCAAAAAGGTTGGGGCGAATTAAATAATTCGAAGGCGCCTGCTCCAGCGAACAAATCAACAGCGGCGACCAAATGTGGGAATCTAGCGCGCCCCGAGGGATTCGAACCCCCGACCTTCTGGTCCGTAGCCAGACGCTCTATCCAACTGAGCTAGAGGCGCTAATTAGAGACCGCAGTGTACGCGGTCTGAACCTGATGTTGAAACTCAACATTTGGTTGTGGCGGAGAGGGTGGGATTTGAACCCACGGACCGCGTGAGCAGTCACTTCCTTAGCAGGGAAGCACATTCGACCAGACTCTGTCACCTCTCCAGGACGGTAAACCGCCACTTGCTCAACTTTGCATCTCGAAAGATACGCTGATGAACAGATTTATCCTAGGGCTTAGATGTGTGGATCGGCGATGTCAGACCGGTACCTTCTTGTCCGGAGGGTTGTCCGAGTCTGGTTTAAGGAGCTGGTCTTGAAAACCAGTGTGGCTTCACGGTCACCGTGGGTTCGAATCCCACACCCTCCGCCATTTCTCACTGACCAATTTGATTACGGAGTTCCTCAACCCAATTCGCGGCGTCTCGCCAATTGGCGTTGCTGTCTCTTCGCACTTGTTCACCTTGGTGTCCGGCGGCCGGGTAGGAGCCAAGGAATTTGATGTCGCCTTGTTTCATTTTCAGGTCACGTAAACAATCCGCGACGACTTCGTCACCAATATGGCCTTCGAAATCAAGTAGGAAGCAATAGTCGCCTAACACACGTCGTGTGGGGCGTGACTCAAGTCGGGATAGGTCAATATTTCTTGCGGCGAATTCGTTCAGGATCGCAAGCAGGCTTCCGGGTTCATTGGCTCGCTGGAACACAACGACACTGGTTTTGTCGTGACCGGTTGGGGCAGGTACGCCTTCGCGGGCCAGCAACAAGAACCTTGTTTGATTACCGGTATGGTCTTCAACCGCTTCCGCGACAGCCTCCAGCCCGTAAAGCTCAGCGGCGAGTGGGTTAGAGATCGTGGCAACACCTTCGAGGCGCTGATCACCGACTTGGCGAGCTGCTTCTGCAGTTGAGGTCGCCGCTTGAATTTCAGCATCCGGGAGTTGTTCACGCAAAAAGTTTCGGCACTGCGCCACCGCAACAGGAAAAGACACAACGGTGTGAATATCTGTCAGTTGAGTTCCGGGGAGAGCCAGCAAATTCAACTGGACATCGAGTACGACTTCGCGTTGGATACGTACATCTAGATCGAAGGCCAATGTGTCTTGGGTGACGTTCACTGCTCCTTCGATCGCGTTTTCGATTGGTACGAAACCTAAGTCGACATCGGCTGTAACTAACCCGTTCAACACGTCAGGTATGGAATCGAAGGGGTGTGTGTCTGCTGCTGCGAGGTCTGGTTGCCCTAAGAGGGCTTGTTCGGTGAAAGTGCCGTGGGGACCCATGAAACCAATCCGCGTCGCGGCTGGCACAAGTTCAATGTTCATGGTTGGCTGATTAGTACTCACTTCGTGGCAGGATACGCCTGAAGAACCAAAGATTATGAACGAATTAGAGCTTCAAGAACTGCTTGAACAGGTAAAGGCCGGAAATATTGGGCCCGACGACGCATTGAATTCTTTGCGTCGCCTTCCTTTCGCGGACCTTGGGCACGCAAAAATTGACCATCATCGCTATCTCCGTACCGGCGCCCCAGAAGCTATTTATGGCCCAAACAAAACCCCTGAACAGTGCGTATCTATAGTCGGAGAACTCTTGGAGCACGGTTCGGGTCCAGTGTTGTTAAGCCGGGCGAGCAGCGAACAAATCACCGCTGTAACCGAAGCTCACCCGAACGGGACTGTTGTTGACGCAACAGTAATTTGGCGTTCCGCGGAGCCACGACCCGCCAACATCGTTGTCGCAGCAGCGGGCACAGCTGATCTTCCTGTCGCCGATGAAGCGTGCGCTGTCCTCCAGGCTCATGGCATCACTGCGACTCGCCTAACTGACATTGGTGTCGCCGGGTTACATCGACTGCTCGCAGTACTCGATGAGCTGTTAGAGGCCGAGGTGATCATCACTGTTGCAGGGATGGAGGGTGCGTTAGCTACTGCTATTGGCGGGTTGAGTTCCGCACCGGTAATAGCTGTCCCTACCAGTGTTGGGTACGGCGCTGGCCTTGAAGGAGTCACTGCCCTGTTAGCGATGCACGCATCATGTGCAGCGGGTATCACCGTGGTTGGAATCGATAACGGATTCGGGGCGGCGATGGCAGCAATGCGCATCCTGAACCACGGGAAACTGTCGTGACTCGCAACGTTGCGTGGTTTCACCCGTTCTCGGGGATTGCCGGAGACATGACCATGGGGGCGTTACTCGATGCCGGTGCAGACCTGAACTTCGTTGTAGCGACACTGAAACAACTCAATATCGATGGGTGGGCGCTGTCAGCAGAACGGGTGGAGAGAAAAGGAATTGATGCAACCCGCGCGATTGTGGATGCACCCGAACAACGTCATCATCGCCACTGGTCAGACATCCGCAAAATCCTTGAAAGCAGTTCACTTCCCGATCGAGTGAAAACTCGAAGTCTCGCCGTGTTCGAGACACTCGCAATCGCCGAAGGAAAAGTGCACGGGATCCCGGCAGAAGATGTGCACTTTCACGAAGTTGGGGCCCTCGACGCGATCGTCGACATCGTCGGATCATGTGCAGCGCTGGAATCGCTCGACATCGACGAAATAGCCAGCGGTCCGGTGGCAGTCGGGGTTGGCACCATCACAGCGGCGCACGGTGTGTTACCGAATCCTCCGCCAGCGGTAGTGAACCTATTGGAACAAATTCCCACTGTTGGTGTTGATGTGGATTTAGAGCTCACCACTCCGACTGGCGCTGCGATCATCAAAGCACTCGCCACCGGCGTTGGGGCGATGCCGGACATGACTATCCGCTGCTCGGGTTATGGGGCCGGGAGCCGAGATTTATCTGACCGAGCGAACGTGACCCAAGTCATTATCGGCAGTCTGACACCCGCCGCGGCTCAGTCTTCTGATGAAACCGAAACTGTGATTGAACTATCTACCAATCTTGATGATGTGACCGGGGAGCAGTTAGGTCACGCCATCGGAGAACTAATGGCGGCCGGTGCACTTGACGCGTGGGTGACACCGATTGTTATGAAGAAAAACCGTCCAGCGCATACCCTCTCTGTCCTGTCTCACCCAAACCAAGCCACTGAGCTAACCGGGTTGGTGATGTCGTTAACTGGGACGTTGGGGGTGCGGTCCCGACAACTTGATCGCGTCACAGCGAAACGCACAACAGTCACAGTTTCGGTTGACGGTCATGATATTGGCGTGAAAATCAGTGACATTCGAATCAAAGCAGAATTCGATGACGTGGCAGCTGCCGCCACAGCACTGGGGTTACCAGTACAGGAGGTAGCTGCTCGCGCTGAAGCGCTCGCCGGAGATTTGTGATTGCGGTTATTGTCTGATGCTGGGCTCTACGGGTGTGCCTTTTGGTGGTCCCGCTGAGGTGAACTCAGTTCCGTCAGGGTCTGTGGCCCAATCAGCTTCTTGTTCCCATTGATCTTCGTACACAATTTCTCGTAAGGGCCGACGGCGAACGGGTCCGTGACTTCCAGCGGGTTTACCTAGCGGGATGGTCGCGTGGATAGCAACTTCGTCAGGTATGTCCAGCAGGTCACGCAATTCGTTTTCTACGTGCGTGTGCCAGCCGGTGATGACACCTCCGTATCCGAGGGCGCGTGCGGCAAGCATCAGGTTTTGGACCGCTGGGAACACTGACGATCCTTCGGCATAGTTTTCTGGCCGGTAACGAATCAGGCACGCCAGCACGACTACGGGTGTTTCTTCGAAATGGTCAACGAAGTGTTGCATGGTGCGCGCCATTCGAGCTTTCGGCGAGTCTCCTGTTTCCCCTGAGCCTGCGTCATATCCATCATTTGAACGCTTTTCGTTCCAACCTGCTCGGAATGACTCACCAAGCAGTGCCTTCGCTGCTTTTGCTTTCGGGCCATCGCGTAGAACCAAGAATCTAAATTTTTGGCGGTTGGATCCCGATGGGGCTCGACCTGCGTGCCACAACATGGTGTTCAGATCTTCTTCAGGTATTGGTTCGGGCAAATACCGGCGAATCGCTCGGGTCGTAGCCAGCCCCTCAAGTAGCCCTATTTCTTCACGCTCGGCCACTCTTAGCCTCCTTGTGTTTCATCAAGCAGTTCGACGACATTAACAATGCTTTGATCAGTGACGACTCCCACAACGCGGCCAGCGGTGTCGACAACGGGATAGATGTCGACATCGGCTTCTTCCATGCGAGCGCTGACTTCTCGAACTGTCCATGACAATCGAGCAGGGGTTAACCCCGCGATCATCACTTCTGAACATGCTGTCGTTGACCACAGGTCCTGTTCCATGTCGCCTACGTCACTGACTTTGATGATTCCTCGAAATTCACCGTTGTTATCAGCGACGACCGCTTCTAGTTGTTTTCTGGGAAAAGCGAACCGCCACACAAAATCCGATAGCGAGTCCGCCGGTTGCACTGTTTGGAAGTCTCGTTTCATTGCTGAGGTGATGGGCATTTGGAACCGTCGTTCAAGATGCCCCACTCGGGTATCGCGCTGGTACTCCGACACAGACGAACTGCCAACAACTACTTGGCTGACAGCAACAGCGATGAGACCCGGCACCACAAATGATGGAGCCCCAGTTGATTCAGCCACGAACATGACAGCAGCGAGCGGGGTGCGATATCCAGCCGCCAAAAACGCGGCCACACCAATGAAGGGGAAGAAAGCCATCGATTCCACGCCAACGTCGATCCAGCCCCCAACAATGCGACCAATAATGAGTCCCAGTACAGCAAGTGGGATAAACACTCCCCCTACCCCGCCGCTGGCAATCACCGTCGACGTAGCAATCAGTCGAATCGCGAAGAGCATTCCCAACATGGGCAATGTCTCATCTGGGTTCAGTACCCAACGAAGCACTTGACCTTCAGCAGTTGGACCCATTGACAGCGGCGCGTCGAACAGCAGATCACTCAACACGACTAAACCAGCCGCGATGACACTCCCAGCAGCTGCGAGCACCCACCACGGTTGGGTGCGTTGCACCTGTTTGGCTCCTCTGATAGCTCTGCTGAACACCATCGCTGCGAGACCACATAAAGCCCCGACGATCGCTGCACCAACCAGTTCCCGCTGCCCGAAGCCGACTCGCACTAGATCTGTTCGAACTTCGAACGGCAGGTCGTCATCCAACCCGCTCACCAAAACAAATGTCACATAGCTCGAAGCGCTCGACAGCAACGCAGGGAGTAGCGCCCGGCGACCCAAATCGCCCTTATACGGTGACTCCAACGCAAACAACACCCCAGTTGCAGGTGCTTGAAACACTGCACTCACACCAGCGGCTGCTCCCGCTACCAGTAATGCCTGCCCATCTTTGTCTCTGAACAGCCAAGAAAGCCGTCGTTGAATTGCAGAACCAGTCGTCGCCCCTGCATAAATAGCCGGGCCTTCTAACCCAGCCGCTCCCCCCATACCAACCGTGGCGACACCAGCAATTAAGCGAAACGGCAGATGAATGACTTTCAAGACGTGTGACTTGTTGTGGTAGCCGCGTATGTATTCCTCTGACGTCGATGGGGACAACGGGTGACCTGCGTCGGAATACCTCAAAAGAAGTACAGCAAGCCAGAGTCCTAACGCGGGGGCAAGTGCCTGTTGCCAAAGACTGCGATGCAAAATATCTTCAAGCAGAACTTTTTCGGCGAGTACCACAACACCAGCAACGATGAGACCAGTAACGACCCCTACCGCACCGTAAATGACGAAACGAAGAATTCTGTTTCTCATTGTCGGTCAAACAGGGGAAAGTTCATTAACACCATGATGCCGCGTGGCGTCCCCAAAAATGGTTCGCCATTGTTTCAATCGATGACATTTTGAACTCGTGGGTACCCTTAGCCCTATGACCACTAGCCGCTTCTACTTTCGTCAACTTCTTTCGGGGCGAGATTTCGCGAAAGACGATCCGATGGCTGCCCAGATGGCGAACTTTGTGTATCTCATCGGTGACCGAGAAACCCGTGACGCCGTGATTGTCGACCCTGCCTACGGGGTGAGAGACATTTTAGACATCCTCGATCAGGACGGCATGCAACTGTCCGGGGTACTGGCTAGTCACTACCACCCCGACCATGTCGGCGGTTCCATGATGGGTCACACCATCGAAGGGGTTCGAGAACTCCTCGAAATCAAAGGCACGAAGATCCACGTCCAAGCCGAGGAAGCAGACCTAGTGAAAAAGGTCACCGAAGTCAGTGACGGGGACCTTGAGATTCATCAGCCGGGTGACCATATCCTCGTGGGAGATGTGCGCGTTGACCTTCTGCACACCCCCGGGCATACACCCGGCAGTCAATGTTTCCTTGTTGAAGGGACACTTGTAGCAGGTGACACCCTTTTTCTCGAGGGTTGCGGACGCACTGATCTCCCCGGCAGCGACGCCACTGCCATGTATCACTCGCTTCACAACACTCTGGCTAAAGTCCCCGACGACACTGTTTTATTTCCCGGTCATCGCTACTCATTTCACTCTTCAGCAACGATGGGCATGACACGAGAAATGAACTACGTGTTTAAACCCGAGTCAGAAGAACAGTGGCTCATGATGTTCGGTGGCCAATGAACACCCAGTTGCTTCCTCCCATTGTCACCGTCGAAGAACTCGTGGGCCGAACCGACATCGTTTTGTGTGATGTCCGTTGGTACCTCGACCGCACACCGGGACGAAGTAAATACAACGAGGGACACATTCCCGGGTCAATATTTGTTGACCTTGACGAACACTTGGCGACACTGCCCCGCAAGTCCGAAGGACGTCATCCACTACCAGCAGCGGCGTCGTTCGCAACAAGTTTGGGGTCACTCGGGATTAGTCATAACGACCCTGTTGTCGCATACGACGACGGTGGCGGCATGTCAGCCGGCCGTCTGGTGTGGATGCTCCGGGTTCTCGGTCACGACGCAGCCTTACTTGATGGAGGATTACAGGGGTGGACTGGTCAGCTCGAAACCTCGCCACACGTCCGTAGCGCAGTAGACCACCCAATCCGCGAATGGCCAACTGAATTATTCGCCGACGCAGACGCTGCGGCGACCGCCGGAAATGATTCTTCTCAAGTCCTTATCGATGCTCGAAGCCCAGATCGATTCTCAGGAGAAAACGAGCCAGTAGACCCCAAAGCAGGACACATCCCGGGCGCGATCAATCTCCCATTCGCTCAAAATCTCTCACCTGACGGCTTTTTCGAGTCCCCAGAGCTACTGCGTCAAAAGTTCCAAAACGCCGGATGCACCGAAGGATCTGCAACC
>DBIA01000011.1 GCA_002296525.1 Candidatus Neomicrothrix sp. UBA814
AGTTGATCATCGTCGACGCATTTCCAGATCAATCCCCAATCAGCAGCTTGTTCCGCTGAAATTCGGTCCCCAAGCATCGCCATGCCCATGGCTCGCGACCTACCCGCTCGTCTGGGGAGACTCCAGGTTGAGCCCAAATCGGGAACTATTCCAAGACGAGGTCCAAAAGTCGCTACGAAGAACGATGACCTCACTGCGATGGTGACGTCGCATGCCAAGGCAAGTCCCATTCCCCCACCGGCCGCCACTCCGTTCACTCTGGCAACAGTCGGAACTGGACAATTGTGAAGAGCAGCTAAAGCTGGGTTAAAGAAATCCCCCATTGATTCAGTGGCTTCATTGGGGTCGGCCTGTTCGGGTTGTTCTGCAGCGTTATTCAGATCGGCTCCCGAACAAAAGCCTCTGCCTTCGCCCGTAATGACTGCGACTCGGACCGTCTCGTCTTCTTGTACTGTTCCGAGCGCGCTGCTTAGATCTTGCATGAGTTCATCACTCATTGAATTGAGCGACTCGGGGCGATTTAAGGTGATGGTTGCGACGCCGCCATCTTGGTTGTAACGAACTACGCCATTGGGCATATTTGTGGTCATAGTGAAAAACTAGGTCAATCTCGGGGCGGTCGTCTATACAGAACGCCGTCCCGTTCCAAAGCTGCGACCGCCTCAGCGCTCATCCCGAGCAAATCATGGAGAACCGAACTGTTATGTTCTCCGACTTCTGCCGCAGTTAGATCAGGTAGATCCGGAGCATCAGAGAAGCGAAGCGGGAAGCCCGGTATCAGCATCGACCCAGCGAGGGGATCAGTTACTTCGCGGACGGTGCCTCTTTCCAGAAAGTGAGGATGAGTTTCAGCTAGTTTTACGGGCTCAACTACCGGCCCGCACGGCACACGGTGCTGTTCGAGAATCGCGACGACCTCCTCATCAGTTTCAAAGGCCGACATCCACTGCTCAATGATCTCCGTCAGGTCGTCACGGTACTCAAGGCGGGTTCGATTGTTCTGAAATCTTGGGTCTTCGGCTAGCTCTGGAGAACCCAGCGCCGCCCAAAGATTCGCTATCTGATTTTCGAGAGCGAAGACCACGATCCAGCCTTTGGGGCCTTTGAATATTCCAGCCGGGCTCGCGGGTGCATAGTGACGACCGGTACGCATCGCGACAACTTCGCCTTCAGACAGCGATGGGCCCGAGACCGCCGTTTCTTGCATGTGATACATCACATCAACCATCCCGATATCGAGGTGCGATCCCTCCCCTGTTCGATCGCGTCGATATAGGGCGTACCCCAAAGCAGCGAAGGCGTGAACACCAGTCGAGGTATCCGCGATTCCTGCGCCAATCAACATCGGTGGACCGTCGGGTTCACCAGTCATGTGCATTAATCCGGAATATGCCTGAGCAATGAAATCGAACGCTGTCTTTTCAGAAAGAGGGCCAGATTGCCCAAACCCTGAAATGGAGGCCATGATGATTCTAGGGTTCAGCTGCCTTAGTCGGTTATAGCCGAGGCCCCGTCGCTCCATTACGCCTGGGCTGTAATTTTCGACGACGATGTCGACCTTCGGGATCAAATCTTCGATTAGCGATATGCCCTCACTAGTAGTTAGGTCGACCGAGAGGCTGCGCTTCCCCCGATTTTGCTGCACGTGATACGCGGATCTTCCATTTCGCCTAGGCGGACTTGGTCGAACAGGGTCTCCATACGGTGGATATTCAACTTTGATGACATCGGCTCCCATCTCCACTAGGAGTCTCGTACAAGAGGGACCCGCTAGATATTGGGTGAAGTCCAAGACTGTTACACCTTCTAGATAAGGGGTCACTCCTGGTTGATGGCTTTCTTGAGATTCAGTCACCCTTTGAGAGTAGGTCCTCACCCAGGATCGATGTCATATAAAAGTGCTTTAAACAACTCACTATTCCCATATATGGAGCTAGTTCTCTTTATTCTGGAGCGAGTGGTACCGAACCAATCCAGGCTGCTTGTTCTAACGATTGCTTTACTTTTAGGAGTCGCTGCACTGGTCCAACTAATCAGCGGTGGCTCTGATAGCAATGCTCCTTCTACAGCTACTTCCCTCACTGAAAAAGTTGAGCCCTTGGTGAACAACTCGACGCTCAGCTCGATACCAGAGAGCACTTTGACCAACACTCCAACTTCTTCTCCGGTCACAACAACTGTCACTACAGCAGCCCCGAAGCCTCTTTCGGTCACCTCTACCGAGAAGGGCTCGATGACGATCAGCGGGTATGGCAACAACGTCATCGACGTTGGCGAGAACTGGCCAAATTTCCGCACAGCTATTTACCGAAGCGAAACGTCGAACTCGGATCTCCTTATCGAGCTCCGCGACGATCAAGTCACTGTTACCTCATTCGGATACTCAGATAGCAGATGGCCAGTTCAGGGCATTCGGTGGCTTGACGATGCCACTCAAGGCGTAAAAGAAATCGCCGTATCAGCTTCTGCGGGTTGGGAAATCAACTTAATGCCAGACGCTTTCCTATGGACCCAGCAAATAGACGCAGGCAACGCGCCGCAACCCGAGGACTTTTTGCTGTTCTCATCGCAAGGCCTGACCTTCGTCGGGTCCCAGCAACATCCAAGCGCTGAAGGAATTGGCGACCTGATGGTCTATAACGCTTGTGAGGGACCATGCAAAGAAGGCAACACCAATTGGGTGTTTCAACTCGACCCTGATTGCAGTTCTGTCCCTGCTGTATTTGTGCGAGAAGTAGGAAACCCGTTCTTTGAACGAATCTCTCTCTCGAACTCCGGCTTAGGAGAGCAACCACTAGAGGTGGCGTTGCGTCCCTACGAATGGCTTCAAGTTCTAACCCACTGTCAGTGGTCCGCTACACCTACAACTGATTAGCGCACCTGACGTTGATCAGAGGACTATTTGTAGCGATAGGTAATTCTTCCGCGAGTTAGGTCGTAA
>DBIA01000026.1:0-3093 GCA_002296525.1 Candidatus Neomicrothrix sp. UBA814
GCCGAAACAATCCTGACCGCCGCAGCGGACCAGGATGCACTGTCAGGAATTCAACTGTCTGAGGTACTCAAGGCCCAACGCAGCCAAGCAAATCTTGCCGGGCGGCCAAACCGCCTTAAAATCGCGATAGGGGTGAATGGCCAGGTTGCGTTAGTGGGGGCTCCAGCCGCTTCACTTGATCCGACGATCGACGGTGGATGGCTTATAGATTCGGTGATACCGGAGCACCATGGTGTTGCCAATGCCTTCGGAGCAGCCATCGGCGATATCCGACTGACACACCAAATCACGATAAGCGCCCCACGACGCGGTCTGTACCGCGTGCACCTTGATGAACCCTCGAACTTTGACGATCTACAAAGAGCAAAGCAATTCGCAGAAGAAAGCGTTGACGCCCGATTACGGAGGGAGATGCAACTCGCTGGCGCCGGGTCATGCCACATCACACACGTCTGGGATCTCGAGCAGGCAATGGTCAAGGAGCGGGATCTCTTCGTAGAAGCAACGCTGAGCAGTACGGCCTTAGGAACGCCCTAAGCCCACCTTATTGGGCTGCTGCAATTGCTGCCTTGCGACCAAGGGCTTCGCACCGAGCGTCGCTTTGGAGGATCTCGTTACGATCCGGGATGGCGGCCGCAAACATTGCCGAATCTGCGAAATGACCCTCAAGGCACTTGGCGAACCCAAGGAGGCTCCAATCGTGATACATCGGGCCCACACACTGGAGACCAACTGGAAGACCACCGTTATCCAAACCCGCAGGCAACGCGGTGACCGGGTGGCCTACGACCGTAAGGCAGCTCGTGAGCCCCAGCCAAGCCATGTAATTGTCTACTGGGCAACCATCGATAGCGCTTGGGTGTAATGACGTCCAAGGAAATGGCGGGACACTAACCGTGGGACACAGCAACACGTCAACGTCGTCGAATACGTGATCAACGGTTTCAAATAATTCCTTTTGCCGTCGACGGGCTTGAGCGATAGCGAGCACCGATGTAGACAAGGCCGTTTCATAGCTCCGAAATACGTTGGGATTGAACGTGTCATCAAAGAATTCAATCTCGCGGTGATATTGGGTTGCGAAAATGTCAGCGCGCAGCTGCCAATCGACATCAATGGCGTCCGTGAGGTCCAGTTCGACCTCACGGACCGTTGCCCCCCGTTGCTCTAAATACTCGACACGCTGAGCAAACGACTCTCTGACATGCGCTGAGACGGGCAGTCCCCCAAAGTCTTGCGTGAATCCAATCTCGAAATCCTCTAGCGCCGGTGCGTCGATAGTAAGGAACTGGTTTGCGTCCAAGGGAAAGCTCATCGGATCCTTGCGACTATCCCGATCTCGCCTGGCGATCGCTGCGAGTAACAACGCCGCATCGTCAACGGTTCGAGCCATGGGTCCTTGAAGGCTGTAGTTGGTTTGAGTAACGGTGCGCGTTTCGTTAGGTACGGTGCCCGGCGTTGCTCTATGCCCAACCACCCCGCAAAAACTTGCCGGTATTCTTAGGCTTCCACCATGATCCGAACCAGTTGCCAACGGTGCCATACCCGCTGCTACTGCTACTGCCGAGCCCCCAGAAGAGCCGCCGCAAGTCAATGTCGGATCGTAGGGATTACCGGTTGCGCCGAAAATGCGATTGATTGTGTTGGCACCAATACTCATCTCCGGGATGTTGGTTTTGCCAATTATGATGCCGCCCGCAGCCTTGACTCGAGCAACAATGCCTGCATCTTCGCTTGGGACATGGTGCCTATAAAACTCGGTGCCGTAAGTGGTGACCAAACCTTGGGTTGCCTGAAGATCTTTAATCGCGACAGGTAACCCATGTAGCACTCCCGCAGCATTCCCTGCTTGGAGTTCTCTCTCCGCAGCGCGCGCCGCATTAAGAGCAACTTCATCCCAACGCGCCACCACTGCATTTAATGTGGGATTCAACTCGTCAACGCGTTCCAAACAGGAGACAGTCAACTCAACCGGCGAGAGCTCGCCCCTTGACATCGCCGACCGCGCCTCGTGGGCTCCGAGGTCACAGGGCTGACTCACGCTTCAGACCTTATGACGTCAATTCCACTCGGGTCGATTCGCCTTCCGTGAACTTCCATATTGTTACTATGGCCCACGTGGTGCAGCGAGAATGCTGACTGCAAGGCGCTGTACATGCCCGTCGCGTCGACCGCTTGATTCACACTTTGCTTAGCAAGGGTCAACCCAAACATAGGCCGCTTGGCTATATGTGACGCCAATTTAAGTGTCTCCGCCTCGAGGTCACCCCGTGGGACAACCTTGTTCACCATTCCACGATCCAACAACTCGCGGGCACCTAGTGACCTTCCCGTGAAAAGCATTTCTTTAGCCAAACGTGCACCTGCTTCAAAGGGATGGGCGAAGTACTCAACTCCATTTACGTTGAACGCAACCACTGGGTCACTAAAACTGACGTCATCTGAGGCCACTATTAGATCCATGGGCCACACCAACATTAAGCCCCCGGCTATTACTTTCCCCTGCACCTGAGCGATAGTTGGCTTAGCAAGGTTTCGCCAACGCCAACAAAGCCCCAAATACATTTCTGCCTCGCGAGCCATATAGCCCTCTGTTCCCGCGGCATCGAAATGACACTGGGTACCAACTGTCGGAAAGTCGCTCATGTCGACTTCTCCTGCGGAGAGGTCATGCCCGGAAGAAAAGTGTTTACCATCCGCTGCGAGAACGACAACTCTGATATTTGCGTCAGAAGCTGCCTCATCGAAGGCCGCGTTGAGTTCCGACAACATCAAATAGTCTTGAGCGTTGGCGGCTTCGGGTCGCGCAAGGGTGATTCTGGCTACGCCCTGCGCGGGTGTTTCATAGCGAATACGTTCATAAGTCACAATTTTCTCCAACTGGTTTACTTCGATGGTAGATCCAAGCTGTTGTGTTAGTCACCAAAGCGCTTGTTTCGCATCTCTTAGCGCGTCTTTATCTTGTAAGAGCTAATTTGTGGTCTTCGGGAGGTTGATCTGTGACTGCTGTTGAAACTAGAGACGTCCTTGTCGTTGGCGCTGGCTTTGGGGGCCTCTACTCGCTGTACGTGTTAAGAGAGGCCGGCTTTCACG
>DBIA01000026.1:3481-5057 GCA_002296525.1 Candidatus Neomicrothrix sp. UBA814
TGCGATGTTGAAAGCCTTCAATATTCCTACTCCTTTGACGATGACCTTCAGCAAGAGTGGGAATGGACCGAAAGATACGCTGCGCAACCCGAAATTCTAAAATATGCACAACACGTTTCAACAAGGTTCAATTTGACTGAACTAATTGACTTCAACACGAACGTAGAGTCAATGAGTTACGACGCTGACCAACAACAGTGGACTGTCCAGACTAACGCGCTGACCTACCTAACCAAGTTTGTTATCGCTGCTACAGGCTGCTTATCCAGCACAAACCTTCCCGATTTTCCCGGGTTAGAGCAGTTTCAGGGGGACACTTACCACACCGGACGTTGGCCCCACGAAAAAGTTGACTTCAGCGGTCAACGGGTCGGCATCATTGGGACGGGCTCATCTGCCGTTCAATCAATTCCCATCATCGCGGCCGAAGCCGCCGAATTAACCGTATTTCAAAGAACTCCGAACTATTCGATTCCTGCGCACAACAAGCCCTTGGATCCCTCGGAACAGAGAGAGGTGAAAAGTCGGTATGAAGAGCTGAGAAGCGCTGCGCGTGCCGAGCGTTCCGGAATTCTTTCTATATTTCCGCCAAACGAGGATCTAGCCATAGAAGCTTCCGATGCCGACTTCGAGGCCCGCATGAATGAACGTTGGGAGTACGGTGGGTTCGGCTTCTATCGCTCCTATATAGATATCGTGGTCGACCCTCAGTCAAATGAGCGCGTAGCCGATTATGTACGCGGTCAAATCGCCTCGAAAGTGCACGACCCAGATACCGCTGCTCTGTTGTCCCCTTCCAACACAATTGCCTGCAAGCGTCCCTGCCTAGACACGGAGTACTACGAGACCTTTAACGCCGAACACGTGCATCTTGTCGACATCTCCGAAACCGGGATTCAAAGCATCACCCCTACCGGTGTAAGCGTCAATGATCAAGAGTTTGAATTAGACGCCTTGGTCTTTGCGACCGGTTTCGATGCTATGACTGGCGCTCTTCTCGGCATGAACATAACTGGTGTCGACGGTTACACGCTTGCTGAGGCTTGGGCCGACGGGCCCCGAACCTACCTCGGGCTCAGTATTCCGGAATTTCCAAATCTCTTTACTGTCACCGGCCCTGGAAGCCCTTCTGTCCTCACCAACATGATTATGGCGATCGAGCAGCATGTCGAGTGGATTCGCGACTGCTTAGTAACACTGCGGGATGAACAGGTTGCCACTATCGAAGCCTCATCCGACGCCGCTGACTCGTGGGTGGAGCATGTCAATGCGATAGCAGACCAAACTCTGTATCCAAGCTGCAATTCTTGGTACCTAGGTGCGAATATTCCAGGAAAAACCAGGGTATTTATGCCACTAATCGGCTTCCCAGCCTACGCCGAGCGCTGCGAGCAAGTCGCCGCAAATGGCTACGAGGGGTTTGCTCTTGCCTGACAGGCATTGTTGTCGGATGCTTTCCGTGTCCTTGGGCGACATCACGACCATGAAGGTAGATGCGATAGTAAATGCCGCAAATTCCCAATTAGCTGGTGGCGGCGGCGTTGACGGAGCAATACATCTAGCGGCCGGGCCTACC
>DBIA01000026.1:5467-55454 GCA_002296525.1 Candidatus Neomicrothrix sp. UBA814
TCTTTCGGCATCCTGGGTGATTCATACCGTGGGCCCAATCTGGGGCGATCACGATCCGATCGAGGCAAGCATGCTTCTTTCCCGTTGCTACAGCTCATCCCTTGATCTCGCATCAACAGTCGGAGCCAAAAGTGTAGCGTTCCCCTCGGTCAGCACCGGCGTCTACGGCTTTCCACAAGAGCTCGCTGCACCTATCGCGGTGAGCGCCGTATTGGAGTGGTTACAACACAACGCGTCTACTTCCTCGATTAACGATGTGACACTGGTGTGCTTCGATCAACGCAACCACTCATTGGTACGGGATTCCCTAAACCGACTCTGCTTACACAGCAACTAGATAGCACACGTGAGATTCGGTTTTGCTGGCATGTCGCCCCTAAGAGCCTGTCACTGTTATGTTGGCCCTGCCCCGATTACCTAAGCAATCACGTCTGGGCAAACCGACAGAAAGGCCATGGGACCCCAATGCCGGACGAAAATTCGATCATTCAACTTGAAGAGGTGTTCAAAATCTTCGGGCCACAACCGCGTGGCCGAGCATTTGATCTCGCCAAGTCTGGTGTTCACAAAAACGAGGTCCAGAAACAGTCAGGGCACGTCGTTGGCCTCAGCGACGTGTCATTTTCTGTCCAGAAAGGCGAAATCTTCGTCGTGATGGGTCTCTCCGGATCGGGCAAGTCGACGGCAATTCGTACCGTTAACAAACTGCACGACGTCACCCATGGGCAGGTCCTAGTGGACGGCGTGGATGTCCAACAACTGGAAGGCAAAGAACTTCAGGCCTTTAGGCGAGAAAAGATGGGGATGGTGTTTCAACATTTTGCGCTCTTTCCTCACCGAAACGTGATTGACAATGTCGCCTATGGCCTCAAAGTCCAAAAGGTCGACAAAAATGAACGAGAAGCCGCTGCGTTAAATGCGCTTCGCTTAGTTGGGCTTGAGCCCTATGCCGATAACGCCACAAGCGAACTATCTGGCGGAATGCAGCAGCGCGTTGGCTTGGCTCGGGCATTAGCGTCCGATCCCGACATCTTGCTCATGGACGAAGCGTTCAGTGCCCTGGACCCTCTGATCAGACGCCAAATGCAAGACGAACTCATGACTATCCAAGGCGAGGTACAGAAAACAATTTTGTTTATTACCCATGACTTAAATGAGGCCCTCCGGATAGGCGACCGGGTCTGCATCATGAAAGATGGTGTCGTAGTCCAAATCGGAACGCCTGAAGAGATCCTCACGCAACCCGCCACTGGCTACGTCGCTGAATTCGTCCAAGACGTTGACCAAGGACGAGTTATCAAAGTGGAGGAAATCATGGTGCCACCAGATCCGCTCCAGATCGACGCCGACTTCGATGAGGTAGTGAGCGCCCTAGCTGCCGTTAGCGAAAAGTTAGTGGTGGACTCGTCGGGAAAGTTTGCAGGTCTCGTCACACGAAGTGACGTGGAACGCGTAGCTACCCAGGGAGTGCCGACGCTCGCAAGTGCGCTCAGAACCGATGTTCCCATCGCCGCCCCATCGCAAACCCTCAACGAACTCTATGCGGATGCCGGCAAGGGCTTGCCAATAGCTTGCTGTAACGAAGATGGTCAGCTCGTCGGCCGGATGGACCCAACTGCGGTACTCGAGGAGCTGGGCCGTGTCGAAGCCCTAGCCGATGCATTTGACCGAGAGGTGTACATGTAATGAATGTTTACGCGGACTCTACTGGTCACTTCGTCGACCGAGCGGTTGGGAAAGTAACTGATCTTGAAACAGGAGATAAAGTCGCAGATGCCGTAGCTTCGGCAGTCGAATTCGTTGCGTTAATCGGTATTTTTGCGATCCCGATTCTTTTCCTTCTTGGTTCGGCGCGGAGGAGACGAGTTGCTTCCGCTGTCGGTGGCGCCGCCGCTCTCCTTGGAGTTCTTTGGTATCGAAGCATCGGGGACTGGGATCAGCGCCAAAACACGGTGCTAGACAAGTGGCAGATACCAGTCGGCGATTGGGTTGAGCAGATTACCGTCTGGGTCGATCTCAACATGAAGGAAACCCTGGCCGTCATCAAATGGCCGTTTCAGACGATGCTCGAGGTGGTCGTAGATGACTGGCTTCTCGGACTCTCCTGGATGACCGTTTGCCTGGCAGCTTTGATCGCCGGTTGGGCATTCCGCGGATTACAGGTCGGGATCGGGTCATTTTTGGGACTCACCATTTGTGGGCTTCTAGGCGAGGAGTACTGGAAAGAAACAGCAAGAACTATTGGCTTCATAGCCGTGGCGGTAATCTTGTGTGTCATCATCGGCATCCCTACGGGAGTTGCCTGCGGCCGGATGGACGGCGTTTGGAGGGTGGTGCGACCACTCTTAGACGCTATGCAAGTCGTGCACTCCTTCGTGTACATGTTGCCGTTCGTCTTTTTCTTTGGAGTCGGTTTCGTATCGGCGACGATGGTCACAATGGTGTTCGCATTACCCCCGCTTATCCGATTGACCAATTTGGGGATCAGACAAGTGCCCGAGGACGTGGTGGAAGCTGCGCGCGCCTACGGAGCATCCGAGCGAAGGGTCCTAACGGACGTACAACTCCCCCTCGCCCGCGCTGCCTTGATGACCGGTATCAATCAGACGCTGCTTCTTGCCATATCCATGCTTGGCATCGCAGCTATCATGGGCGCTGGTGGGTTGGGCCGCTTGTTGTATAGGTCGATCGCAAACCAAGACATAGCGCTCGCCGGTTCTGGTGGTCTTGCTTTCTTTATCGTTGCTGTCGTGCTTGATCGCCTGACACAACCGGACGATTCGGACAAAGCTGGTCTGTTTAGCAGAATTACAGCGGCCTGGAAGAACACCCGCACACCCGAAGCGCTGTTGCCTGCGAACACGGGAGTGGTTAGCGATTCCTCCAAATCCGACGAGGCAGCAGAAGACGCTCGATACGAACCGGTAAGCAACAAAGAACGCCTTGCGATGCTGTGCGCGTGTGCTGGCGCGCTGATCGCTGCAATAGGCTTGTTTCTTCCCTGGAATAGCGGAACAGGACACGTATCCGCCTACGGACGTTTCGCCGATAACGACCTGGCCGGACAGAGCTTTAACGGCCTGGCAGCATCGGGCGGCTCATGGTTCGGAATCATCATTTTGCTCTGCGTTCTAGCAGTGATGGCAGCGCTGTACTCAACTGCGTGGTTTGCGGGCCAGCGAAATCGTTGGCTTGGCCCGGACGGCGCAACGATTTTTAGTGTCGCTGCAGTAGTTACGGCCTTATCAGCCACACTCGCCAACGCTCCAGACAGCGCCTCAGGCTTTCAACGCTCCTCGGGTGTCTACATCTCGCTAGTCGGGTGCCTGATTATGGCGGCGGCTTCCGTCATTTGGGTATGGAACGCTCCAATGGGAGCGCGGCGCCCATTGTCCTCGGGGGTCAATTGGGGGCGCATGTTCGGTGCATCGTTTGCACTGTTGTTAATTGTTATGGCTGGTTACTCCGGTTGGACCTTTGACACACGTGCTGACTCAGTGATCGGACCGGAGCTCCAAATTGAACTCGACGCGATCACCGAACAAAGCAGAATCGCAGAAGAGGCTGGTGATCTTGCCAAGGTCGGGTCCCTTGCTGCGGAGTTCACGGCGCTAATTTCTTACGCCCAAAGGACCGGTGACGTCATCTACGACGGATACACAGATGAGGGAGCGGGCCTCGGTTGGCTTGCTCTAGTTCTCGGGCTCTTAACACTTGTATTAGCTGTACCCGCGTCAGGCTTTTTCTCCCAAGAGGAGTTGTTCCTGTACAGGTGGTGTTCAGTCGTATGCGGCCTAGGCCTAGGCCTATTGCTCATAAGTGTCGCCTGGATCGCCAGCATCTCGCGGGTGGCGGAAACCAACCTCGTCTCAGGCGTAGGAGCTTTGTTTCTACTTTTTGCGGGTGTCACAACCGCCGCTAGCGCACGCGGCACGCTTTCAGAGTTTGACCGCAAACAGGTGTATACATAACAGATTCGCTACAAAAGCGGTCAGAAACACCTGAAAGTACAGTTATCTGACGTTTAGCGACTAACCTCGTTTTTGGCGGGTCTGGGCAAAACCCGAAAACCGCACTAACTAGGGACTCTAGGGAGGGCCCCATTTATGAACAAGAAATCACGCACGCGCTTGCTAGCAGTAGCTGCAGCTGCGCTTCTGATCCTTGCTGCTTGCGGCAGCGATGACGATTCGAGTTCCGGCAGTTCTTCAGAGGCTGAAGCATCCGCTTCAGCTCCTGCAACTACTGAAGCCGCAATGAACATGACACCTGGTGAAGGCGTCAGCGTCACTGCCGGCCGGGCTAACTGGAGCACTGGCTACGTGCAGGCTGAGATTTACACTGCTCTTCTCAGGGAGCTCGGCTACACCGTGTCGGAATCAGCCGACATGGAGCTTGGACCTCAGAACGCTTTCATGGCCATGGCTTCTGGAGATATGGACTTCTGGGCTAACTCCTGGATGCCAGGTCACCAAAGTTGGCTTAACGGAGAAATGACCGACGGGTCCTTGGTTGGCGATCACGTATCGGTTATCGGTGAAGAAATGGTTGCTGGCGGCCTTCAGGGCATGCTGATCACCAAAGGCTTCGCTGAGGAATACCAGGTATGGACCCTTGAAGATCTCGACGGCAATGCTGATGCGATAGCTGCATACGACGCCACCGACGCCGATCCTGGCAACGGAATGGTCGACATCTTTGGCTGCCCAGAAGACTGGACTTGTGACAACATCATTAACTCACAGCTCGCAGGCGGCGGTTACGAGAACCTTCAGCAGGTGAAGGCCGGCTACGACGCAATGTGGGCACAAGCTGTCGACATGGTCAATGAAGGTCTTCCTGTTGTGGCGTACACATGGACACCCTCGGCGTACATCACGCAGATCCGTCCGGGTGACAACGCCTATTGGATCGGCATGGAGTACGTTCTTGACGACTCCAACCCCATGGGCCAAGAAGGCGGTGAAGCTTGGGACCAACGCCCAGGTACCGCAGCGATCGGTGAGGACATGTGCCCTGCTCGTTCCGCTGACGGACTTTGCCCCATTGGCTGGGCAGCAGCTGACATTAAAGCTGCCGCCAACAATGACTTCTTGGACGCTAACCCAGCAGCCAAGCAGCTTTTGACTGACATCAAGCTGTCAGTAATGGACGTATCAATAGCTAATGTGGCCCAGGGCGAGGGTGCAGATCCAAAGGATCTCGCAGCCGACTGGATCGCAGGAAACCGCGGATTGGTAGACGGTTGGCTTGACGCCGCTCGTGCCGCTGCTAGCTAATAACTGAGCACATTCACTCCCCCATTGGGAGTTAATGACACTTTTAAGAGGGCGGGGCTTAGGTCCCGCCCTCTAAGTGTTCCAACCCAAGCATTCGATGACGCCAACAGATAGTTCTTCCAAAAACCTGCACTCCAGGGTTCGGGGGTTCCATGGATCGTTGGGTGCAAGAGGGTTTAGGCGGCAATCACGTTCTCTACGAACGCTGCCAACGTCGCCTGTGCCTCTTGAGCCGAGACGTTGCCAAACGCGGGGCAAATAGTTACATGCTCCAGAGTTGATTCGGCTTCCAAACGCGAAAAGTACTCTGCGACCTGCGCTGGCGAGCCTGCGATCAATGACTCGGTGGTCAACGCCATCTCAATATCCCCCAAAAAGCTAGGCACTATTGTCGGGGGCCAAAGGTCATATTTCCGAAATAGCTTTGTCAGATTCGAATCGAAGTGTCCCCAGGCTCGCTCTGCTACTTTCTCGGCTTCTTTGGTCGTAGGTGCGATTACCACTCGGCGGAGCGTGGATACCACTGGGGCATATCCGCCTGCGCCCTCAGATGTCTGTCCGGCGTGAAACGCTGCGATCTTTTCGGGGAGCGTCGCAATTGGACCAGGGATTATGGTGCTGACTCCCATTTCAGCTGCGGTTATGGGGTTGCCTGGCCGCCACAACGGCGGATGCGGTGTTTGGAAGGGACCGATTTCTAAGGGGTGGTCACTCGCGGACCAAAATTCTCCATCGAAGGAGAACAGGCAACCAAGGCCTTCGCTAGTAACTAGTTCCATGGCTGCAAGCACAAACGTCAGGGCTTCGTTCGTTCGAGCTACCGCCTCATCTGCGGGAACACCCCACAGGAGTTGTTCTGGTGGGCTTACACCCTTTCCGAAACCGATATCTAAACGGCCGTGGCTGAGCTGGTCCAGCATGCACAACTCTTCGTATAACCGAAGAGGCTCATAAAATGGCAATAAGTGCACAAGCGAAGCAATCCGTATTCTCTGAGTTACCTGAGTGACGGCGCTAAGAAACACATTGATGCTGGGGGCAATGTCTAACGGAACGTTGTGGTGTTCCGACTTAAACCAATGGCTGAAGCCGCCTTCGTCAGCCAGACGCGCGAGTTCGAGATGCGAACGGTATTGGGAAGCTATATCGGTCTTGCCATCATTTTCGAGCTGATCGAAGATCCCAAAATGCAGAGACGAGGTCATTCCAGAAGTTCCGGCAGTACTTGCGTTTGAGCTGATGCTGTAACGCGAGCGAGACCCCCGTCTACTACTAGCGTCTCGCCTGTCACATAGCGGGATGCATCTGACGCGAAGAACAGCACAACGTCAGCGATATCATCGCCGAATCCCCATCTTTTGAGGGCAATCTGACCTTCCATGTCTTCTATAAGACCGGGGACCGTATTTCGGCTTTCTTCCCAAATCGCAGTCGCTATCAGGCCCGGTGCAATGGAGTTGACGCGGATGCCGTCTGGCCCCCAGTCCGACGCCAACGCGCGAGTCATGGCATCAACAGCACCTTTAGTGCCGGCATAAGCTACTCGCGCTCCTGGTCCTCGAATCCCTGCCACCGAGCTCACGTTGATCATCGATCCGCCTCCTCGGGCCTTCATCGAAGGCGCTAAGGCAATTGACAAAGTGAGGAGCGAGCGCACATTTATAGCGAAAACCAGATCAATCTCTTCTTCTGTCAGTTTCTCTGGCATGCGACGCATCGGGATGCCTGCATTGTTTACAAGGACGTCAACCCCTGGGACCCGCTGGAGTATCTCGTCCGCTAGCTGGGTGCCTGCTCCTTGTTGGGAAAGGTCGCACGGAATCACTATTGGCGTATTGGCAAGATCAGCAGCGACGCGTTCCAAATCAGAAACGGTTCTCCCAGTCAGAACCACTTGCGCACCAGAGGAATCCAACACGCGTGCGCTTGATTCACCAATGCCTCGACTGGCGCCGGTGACGACCGCGACCTTTCCAGACAGATCAAACATTTAGTACTCCTCTTTTTATGTCGTTCATGGATTTCAATCCTGATGAAGTTCCAGAAACTCTGAAAACTGCTGGGCTGCTAACTCCATTGCGGCTCCACTCTTCCACTCTCGAATCAGCGTTGCGTTCTGCGCTAGTTCGTTTACGGTTAAAGATGATTCTGACGGGTGGTACAAATCGTTGCCTTCTAGTACAAGGAGTGGCGTCGTAACTGTCTGCACAAAATCTTTATCAACGTTGAACAGAAATTTGTCTGATTCGTACATGTTGGATCTAAAACCCACCCAATCATCTTCAGAGACTTCGGGTCGTTGAGGCCGAAGCTCGTCTGCCCACGCGTCGTACATATCAAAAAACGCGGATCTGTTGTTGCTCAGCCCAATTGTCTGAAAAAGGACACCGGAGGCAACTCGCTCGGGCGCCTGCTGTATCAAACCCATTACATAGGGGCCACCTATGCACATTCCCACCACATGAAAACGTTCAACCCCGAGGTAGTCGAGAAGTGCCAGCTGGTCCGCTGTATAGGTCTGCCATCCGTGGTCACCTGCGATTGGGCCTTTAGATCGCCCAGCGTTCCGCTGATCCATGGCAATCACGCGGAAACGGTCACTTAACTGCGGTATCGGATTCCAAGGGGTGGATTCCCAGAATGAAGCTTCGGATTTCATACCACCTGGGGCAATCAGCAGTATCGGAAAACCGCTGCCATATTCATCAAAATGGATCTCAATATCATCAGAAACGAAAGTAGCCATACGCACATTGTGACACGTCGGTATTCTCATCGGTGATGTTGCTCTTACCTGGAACTGATCACGAAGTTTGTGCACTACATGATTTCGGTGGCGATGGCCCACCGGTGCTTCTGACTCACGGGAATGGCCTCAACGCGGGCATGTGGGCGACGGTCATTCCCACCCTGCGACAACACCGGCAATGCTTTGGTCTCGATTTTCGCGGTCACGGCGCTTCCCGCATTGTTGCGCCACCATTGGATGTTGACCGAGCACGCTTGGTAGAGGAGGTACTCAATGCCGTGGCTGCCATCGACAGCGGGCCAATTGATGCGGTGGGCCACTCCCTGGGCGGAGCGACGCTATTGCGCACCGAACTCGAGAACCCTGGCACCTTTCGAAGGCTCTGGCTGTTTGAGCCGGTGATGGTACCTGACGGTCATTTACGACCCAACGACGACCATCCGCTGGTGATCGCTGCTCGACGACGCCGTACCGAATTTCCTTCGCTAGAGGCGTTCACTGAGCGCCTGCTGGGTAAACCCCCGTTCTCAAACTGCGAGGAAGAAGCCGTTCGGGCCTATGCCGAGCTTGGCACTTACGAAAGCAGCGCTGGTGTGTGTCTGAGCTGTTCAGGGGATACCGAAGCCCGAATTTTTGGATCAGGGACCACGACTGACTTCAAGCAGCTTAGATCGATCAGCAGCCCAACTATTATCGCCCGAGGTGAAGCTGTGGCTAATGGAAATGAGCTTCCACCCGAGATGGCAGCCCCAATAGCATCGCATCTTGGAAATGGTCAACTCTTACCAATGGAGGGCCTTACTCACTTCGGGCCGATGGAGGACGGAGCCACGATCGGTCAAGCCATACTGCAACACTTGTTGTAACAGTTAGGCCACTGCCGGAAGAGAGTCAGGGTCTATCTCGTAGAGGTCAAGGACGTTTCCCCACACCATCGCCTCTCTTTCGTCGTCTGGAACATCAGCTAAAATGTCGTCCAGAATTGGCCGAGAGTTAGGCCAAATCGAATCATGGTGCGGATAGTCGTTGCCCCAAAGAAGGTTGCTGACTCCAATCGCGTGCCGGGTTGCTATGCCTTCTTGATCATCCTCGAAAGTCACCCAGAAGTTCCGGTCGAAATACTCCGATGGCTTCATAGTTAAGCCATCCGCTAACTCCCAAGGGGTTCGGTACGCTGCGTGATCCAAACGTTGCAGCGTATGAGCAACCCACCCAGTTTCGTATTCACTGATTACAAACTTAAGTTCCGGAAAGCGTTCCACCACACCGCCACAAATGATGTCAATCATGGTGTTCACAGCTGTCGTGTGCGCAAGCGTGTAACCCTTAAGGTTTCCACCTGGGGTCCCCCAATGTTTTGGGAGTCCTCCATCTAAGGTTTGACCCGTAAAAATATGCATTGTGAGTGGGACGCCATACTCCTGAGCCCGAGCCCAAAATGGGTCGAATGCTGGATCGCTGTAGGGAAGCGAGGGATCCACATGGGCGGGAATAGCGAAGCCTCTTACGCCCAGTGCAGCAGATCGGTCAATTTCAACCAATGCGCGATCAACATCTGGCAGCGGCAAACACCCAACTCCTATCAAACGATTTCGATCGACCGAGCAATAGTCCAGAACCCAGTCATTGTGTTGACGAAAGGCCATATCTCGCACTTCCGGGTCGGGAATCGCGAAGGTGAACATGCTCAGGCTCGGATACATAACTTCGCCCACAATTCCGTCTGTGGTCTGCTCCTCCAAGCGAGCTACAGGGTCCATGACACCAGGGTTAAATCCTTCATAACCCATAGCGATTCGTTCATGAGTGGCCGGATCATCAAGTCGCGCTCCAGCGATACCCAGTCGGCCAACCGGCAGGGTTTGCATCCCTCCGGGAAGGACCAGCCAAGTTCCCGGTTTCCCCTGGTAGTCCTTTTCGATGAACGGCGCCCGATCACCAAATTTGTCAGTTAAGCCATCGTAGATTTCGGCAGCCTCAACGACATGGGAGTCGCAAGAAAAGTAGCGCATAAATTCCCCTTTTAAACCGTCCAGATATCAGCACTCACTATCTCAAACCGTAGCAGGACCGCAGGGCTGACTTCTCGGAGCTCTCCGAACTCTTGCGGTCAGAACACCGCTCTGGCTCAACGCCAATCTTTGACGAGTCGCGCCATCTCAATAGCAGCCAAAGCAGCTTCCTCACCAACGTTGTGTGATCCCGAGCCCTGAGAACGCTCAGTCGCCTGCTCAATGGATTCGACAGTCAACACCCCAAAAGTAATTGGGACTCCAGTTTGAAGCTGCGCCTGTTGGATTCCAGATGCACAGCCTTCGGAAACAATCTCGTAGTGGGTCGTTTCTCCCCGAATCACCGCGCCAATAGCGACCACTGCGTCTACATCGTCCGAGGAAGCCACTGCCTGACATGCCATCGGCAGCTCAAAGCAGCCAGGAACCGCAATCGGACCGACGGCCTTAGCGCCGAAGGCCTGTAAACCCCGTAGAGCTCCTTCCAGCAACCGGTCAACGATCGGCGTGTTCCATCGCGCATGAATAATCGCTATTCGAAGCCCGCCGCCATCTAATCCCTCAGATGCTGAAGCGCGATTCTCACCAGAAGCCATACATCAAACTCTAGAGAACGCCGGCACGTGTTGCTATCAACGACGTATCGTCTTCATGTGATCCTCAGCCCTGAACACAATCAAATTCGCGAAGTCGCTCGCGCTTTCGCATCTAGCGAAATCGCACCCAACGTCAGAGAGTGGGAAGCGCAAGGCGGAGCGCCAAAAGCTTTGTACCAAGCTATGGCGAAAGTCGGTCTACTCGGCATGACCATTGATCCCAAGTACGGCGGCTCGGGGTTGGATTTTGTGTCCTATGCACTCGCAATGGAAGAAATTGCTGCAGTTGACGGCGGCATCAGCAACATGATGTCAGCTAACAACTCGCCAGTCGCCATCGGAATAGCAACGCATGGCACAGATAAGCAAAAGGATCGATTCTTACCGCGTTTGTGCGCAGGAGAGTGGCTTGGTTCCTTTCACTTAACCGAACCGCACACCGGATCTGATGCTTCCTCAATTACCACTCGAGCTGTTAAGGACGGTAACGAGTACGTCCTCAACGGACACAAGGCCTTCATCACAGCGGGATCAACCTCGGACATAGCGATGATTGTCGCCGTAACAGGCCCACAAGCAGACAGCCCCGAAATCAGCGTCTTTGTGACGCCGACTGACAATCCCGGCTACCAAGTAATTAACACCGAACGAAAACTAGGACACAGGACTAACGATCTATGCCAGGTCCGCTTTGATTCGATGCGTGTCCCTGCCACAGACCTTTTAGGAGATGAAGGCCGCGGGCTCTCAATTGCTCTCGGGGGCCTTTCCTTGGGTCGGATAGCGACAGCCGCTCAGGCAGTTGGTGGGGCTCGTCAGGCCCTACAGCTTTCAAAGGATTACGCTTCTCAGCGCGAAACCTTTGGTAAGCCCATAATTGGACACCAAAGCGTCGCTTTCACTCTTGCTGAAATGGCTACCGAGGTTGAGGCCGCTCGCCACATGTACTTACATGCCGCATCTCTGCATGATGCAGGCAAGGATTCAGCAACCGCAGCATCAATGGCGAAACTATTTGCTTCTGAAATGGCGGAACGCGTTGCATCGAAAGCGATTCAAGTGCACGGAGGGGCCGGTTTTCTTGAAGACCACCTCGTCGAAAAAATCTACCGTGACGTTCGCGTCTACCAGATTTATGAAGGAACCTCCGAAGTCCAAAAAATCGTTATCTCCCGTAACCTGGACTCACTCGAATTGTGAGAGCTCAACAGTGCTCTAGGCTCTCGATATGACACTGATTCGTGTTGCAGCGGACATCGGGGGCACATTTACCGACATAGCCCTTGAGACACCCACTGGTCTGCACACCAGCAAAGTCCTAACCACAGCACAAGAACCTGCTACCGGAGTCCTGCGCGGGATCGAGGAAGTTCTCAACGAGGCAGGAATCAACGCAAGCGATATCGATGTTTTCATCCATGGCACGACGTTGGCTACTAATGCGTTAATTGAGCGTCGAGGAGCGATAACGGCTCTACTCACCACAGAGGGCTTGCGCGACTCGGTCGAAATGGCTCACGAGAACAGATTCGAGCAATACGACCTCGCCATGACACGTCCAGAACCACTCGTTCCTCGCGACTTGCGCTTCGGCATACCCGAGAGACTCGATTCAAATGGGCGCGTCCTCAAAGAGCTGGATACCAACGCGTTAGAAACTGCTGTCCAAGCAATGAAGGAGCAGAACGTCGAAAGCGTCGCCATAGGATTTCTACATAGTTACGCAAACAACAGCCACGAGCGACAGGCCGCAAAGGTTGTCCAAGAACTCTGGCCTGAGGTATCCGTAACACTCTCTAGCGAAGTTTGTCCCGAAATTAGAGAATACGAACGCTTCTCCACCGCATGTGCAAACGCTTACATCCAGCCCCTAGTTAGGAGATACCTTCAGGATCTGGAATCTCGTCGGCGCGCACTATCGATGACATGCCCAATGCTCCTGATGCAGTCCGGTGGAGGGCTCGGAACCCTAGACGATGCCCTGCGATTTCCAGTCCGCCTAGTCGAAAGCGGTCCCGCTGGTGGCGCCCTTTTATCGGCAGAGTTGGCTCGCTCCTTCCAGTTGGAGAAAGCCCTCAGCTTCGACATGGGTGGCACCACCGCAAAACTCTGCATTATCAACGATGGTTACCCCAGAACATCCCGCGAGTTCGAAGTAGGGCGCGAATACCGGTTCCTGGCGGGTAGCGGCCTCCCTTTGCGTTTGCCGGTTATCGAAATGGTCGAAATCGGGGCCGGAGGGTCCTCGATCGCACAGCTCGATGCGCTTGGTCGAATCGCTGTTGGCCCAACTAGCGCCGGCAGCGAACCCGGCCCCGCCTGCTACGGAAGAGGCGGTGATGCCCCGACAGTGACTGATGCCGATGTTGCTTTAGGTCGGATCCTTGCGGACGGTTTTGGTAGATCCGAATTGGAGTTCTCAAAAAAAGCGGCAGTCCACGCGATTAATGACGCGATGCTGAGCACTGAAACGCAAGACCCCATTCTGGCAGCTCTCGGAATTGTTGAAACAGTTGACGAGAACATGGCTAGCGCTGGTCGAGTACACGCCATCGAACAAGGCTGCGATATCACCGATGGTACGTTGATCGCTTTCGGTGGAGCCGCTCCTCTCCACGCAGCCCGTGTCGCTGAAAAGCTGGGGATCTCGGACGTGATAGTGCCCAATGGAGCAGGCGTTGGTTCAGCTATTGGGTTCTTGCACGCTCCGGCATCACACGAGAACGTTCGCACCCGATACCTCCATCTCGACTCCCTCAACGTTGATGAGCTAGCAACCATGCTTGAGGAAATGCTGGAAGAGTCCCAGGAAATCGTCCGACGAGCGGCACCTCATGAAGGTTTGCTCCGAAGCGCCAAGGCCTTTATGCGGTACGCAGGTCAAGGTCACGAGATAACCGTTGATTTGGACCTTGACGAAATCCTCTGTGACCCACGCCCCGATGCCGCTCATTTACAAAAGGTTTTAGAGGAGGCATTCGTCGAAGAATATCGTCGCCTCTACGGACGTGAGATTACCGGATTGGGGGTAGAGACTCTGAGCTGGGTAGCAACAGTGAGCTCTCCGACGGAGGCATCCACTTTCGAAGCGTCAGAGCCCCCAGAACATAGAGTTGACGGAACCCTAACTACCCTCGCCGCCGACAACACCACAGGTGAAATGACGACGACGGCTGTTGTAGCGCGAAGTGAGTTAAATAATGGCTATGTGGTCGGCCCTGCATTAGTTACCGAAAACCAAACCACAACTTTTGTCCCGGCGTCATACAAGGCTTGGCTATCCGCAAGTGGTCATCTTCGAATGCAGGGAGAAGACACCAACACAGACAGATCGCCAGACGAAACCTCAGCAGGCTTAAGGTCGCTACATCGAGACATCATGTGGAATCGATTAATCGCGGTCGTTCAAGAGCAAGCTACAACTCTCGTTCGTTCAGCCTTTTCTACCTCCACCCGCGAAGCAGGTGATCTTTCTGCAGGCGTCTTTGATCCACAGGGCAGGATGTTGGCCCAATCAGTTACGGGCACGCCAGGACACGTCAACTCAATGGCGGCCTCAGTTAGCCATTTCTTAGACGAATTCCCGGTTCAAACGATGCGCCCTGGAGACATTTATCTCACCAACGATCCCTGGAAAGGCACAGGCCACCTGTTTGACGTCGTCGTTGTTACACCGGTATTTCGCGACAACCAGGTGATCGCACTCTTTGCTTGCACCAGTCACGTGGTTGATATCGGTGGAGTCGGATTTAGTTCTGCGTCGAGCGAGATCTTTCATGAGGGATTGCAGCTGCCAATTATGCGGTTCGCCACTAACGAAGTGTTCGATCCCAATGTTGTGAAGATCATCGAAGAAAATGTTCGAGATGGCGTCCAGGTCATGGGAGATATTTATTCGCTAGCTGCGTGCAATCGAGTGGGGGCTCTTCGTCTAACTGAAATGATGGAGGAGTACCAATTAACAGATCTTGATGATCTTGGGCAATACATAATTGAAACTTCTCGCTTTGCGATGCTCAAAGAAATCGGAAAGCTGCCCGAGGGCACCTGGAATGCCTCGATGCGGGTCGATGGAGTCGACGAGCCTTTGGATATCGTCGCTCAATTAGAAATTACCGCCGAGGGCATCAAGGTCAGTTTCGATGGAACAAGCCCTGTGCAACCCCACGGCATCAACGTTCCTATGTCCTACACCGATGCCTACACCTCTTTTGGGGTGCGTTGCATTGTCGGACCCAACATCCCTAACAACGCAGGATCTCTCGAAGTTGTTGCCGTTTCGGCCCCATCAGGATGCATCCTCAACGCGCCACGGCCCGCAGCCGTCAATATTCGCCACGTTATGGGCCAAATGCTGCCCGACGCCGTCTACGGCTGCCTCGCCCAAGTTATTCCAAACAAAGTTCCGGCAGAGGGCACAAGCTCTCTCTGGAACTTGTTAGCAAGTGGCAAGTGGGACGACCACAGGGATAACAGCTTCATGATGATGAGCTTTAATTCTGGTGGAGCAGGCGCTCGACCTGGTCAAGACGGACTGTCGGCGACTGCCTTTCCCAGCGGAGTGCGCAATATGCCTGTAGAAATAAATGAAGTGGTTTCACCGCTTATCTTCTGGCGTAAGGAATTCCGACCCGATTCCGGAGGGGATGGGGAATTCCGCGGAGGGTTAGGACAAATAGTTGAGTTGGCTCATCGAAGCGGCGGAGAGTTCCTCTTCAGCGCAACCTACGAAAGGGTTCAACACCCTGCTCGAGGTCGCCACGGCGGAAGTGATGGGTTACCTGGACGGCTTTCTCTCGACGACGGGACTCCTGTTCCCGCCAAAGGCAACACGCTGGTGCCGGGCGGCAGACATCTGATTGTCGAATTCCCGGGGGGTGGCGGCCTCGGCGAGCCCGAGCGTCGAATGAAAGAAGCGCGGCTGCGTGATCGGAGATTAGGGTACGTAACGTCTTAGGCCGGGGGGTCGGCGTGACAGCGTCCGAAAAGTATCTGCCACTGGATGGCATAAAGGTATTCGAGTTGGGGATAGCGATAGCGTCTCCGTTTTGCGGCAAATTGATGGCGCACTTCGGCGCGGATGTCATCAAAATCGAATCTCGCACTAGCCCCGATGTGGTTCGGTTACTTGGCTCAGCGTGGCTTAAAGACCGAGAGGACCTTGCGTCAATCGCTTCCGATACGAGCCCCTACGTTTCAGAAATGAACGCTTCGAAACGTAGCGTGGGCCTAGAACTTAAAACCGAACAAGGGAAAACGGCCGCTATGCAAATCCTCGCGCAATGCGACGTTTTCATAGCCAACTTTGGCGCCCGAGCCCTAGCCGACCTTGGCTTTGACTATGAGTCAGTTAAAGCCGTGAAACCTGACATTGTCTACGTCCAATTGCCCGGTTTTGGAAGCAATCCAGATATGCCCTATTACCCATTCGTCGCCTGGGGCCCCAACCAAGCGCCGCTGGTAGGAATGGATGACTTCACGGGCCACAACGACGACCCACCGGCAGGCATCGCTACTGTCGCCCCGCCCGACTACATGTCAGCACTCCATGCTGCGATCGCTACCCTCACCGGCCTCGAACAAAGGGACCTAACCGGCCAAGGGGTTCACGTAGACATCAGCCAATTCGAGACAACCTTGGCTCTTTTAGGCCCCTTCGTAATGGATTACGACCTAACCGGCACCGTTCCCAGTCGCATAGGCAATCGCTCTATGTGGGGAGCCCCACAGGGCGTTTACCCATGCTCCGGCTCAGAAAACTGGATAGCCATCAGCGCCACAAAGAACGAAGACTGGGACGCATTGAAAGCGTTGGCTGGCAATGCCATCGATGACTCCTTTGATAACCCTGACCTCCGCGTAGAACAACAGGATTTACTTGACAAACAAATTGCGGATTGGACCATAAATTACCAAGTCGATGATCTGGCTGATCGCCTTCAGACGGTTGGCGTTGCCGCACACACTGTTTCGCGAAATGAAGACCTTCTTCGCGACACGCATGTGATGAGCCGAGGCTGGTACCAAATCGCACCTTCAAAGCGCCTAGGTCGCGACGTCTTCAGCAACTGTCTTGTGCGGTTAGATCAGACCCCTGGGCGTTGGACCCATGCAGGTCCGTCAATGGGTCAGCACACTCGAGAAGTGCTAAAGAGCTACGCAGGGCTGAGCGACGCACAGATCGACGGGCTAATCAAGGTTGAAGCTGCCTTCGAATCCATTGATCCTGACACAACAACAAATCGGCCTTGGGACGACTGGATACATATGCTCATTCCTGGAGTCGATGATGCGAGGGACCTCTAATGGCGGGTCCCTACGAAGGCGTCACTGTAGTAGACACCACCGGGCTTACAGGCGCCTACGCAACTCGACTCTTTGCTGGTCTGGGCGCTGAAGTCATTCACCTAGAGCCGCCGCAAGGGTCTGCCCTTCGGCGATTGACGCCCTTCGTCGAGAGTATCGACCCACCAGAGAGCAGCTTGTGGTGGAGCTATTTAGCCATGGGCACCCACAGCGTCGTTGTCGAACCCGGGGACACGGACTCTATGGAGCAGGTCATCTCACAAGCAGATGTGCTCTTTGAGGACCAACTCCCCGAACACTCGGGCGTTCCATCAGAAATGATCGACTCCTCCACCATCCGAACCAGAATCTTGCCATTCGGACTTAGTGGCCCAAAGCGGGGTTGGAAGAGCTCCAACCTTGTGGCCTGGGCCGGGTCAGGAATTCTCTACACGACGGGATTTACCGACCGTCCCCCTGTCGCTCCTGCAGCTCCTGTTCAGCTTGCTTGCCATGCAGCCGGAGCTTCGGCTCTTGTCGGAACGCTTCTCGCGCTTCGCGTTCGGCGACTCAGCGGCGTAGCCCAAAACGTTGAGATCTCTATGCAAGAGGCGGCGTTGACGATCGCACCTGAAACCGGGGTGCCCATGTTGCTTGACGACAGAGTGCACAGAGAGCGCACAGGCAACCGGCGGGACTTAGGTCGACCTTTCGGGTTGTATCCGTGCAGCGACGGTTTCGTTTCCATCATCGTCCTAATGCCAAGGCATTGGGTTGCCATGGCAGAGTGGGTCGCCGAGGTAACGGGAAACGAAAGCATCACCGAGCCTGTCTTCGAAGAAAACGCAGTTCGAATTGAGGCTAAAGACCTCATCGACGAATGGGTCGAAGAGCTCACTAGACAAGGAACTCGCCTTGAGTTGTTCCAAGAGGGTCAACGACGGGGCATACCAATCACTCCCGTTAACACCGTAGATGCGCTAGTTGACGATCCTCACTTAGAGGCCGCGGAATACTGGTCCTCCACTGAGCTTCACGATGGCCAGACTGTCACAGTGCCTGGTGCTCCCTTTAGAACAAACGCACAGTGGTGGTCCACCAGCCGTGCACCATTCTTGGGTGAACACACTGAGATGTATATCAACTGACCTTACGAAACGACATTGAACCTGAGGCCACAAACCTCAATCGTGTGTCCTTCACAACGTAGGCCGAAGTCTGAAGCATTTTTAACCAAAGACATAGGGTCGGCGGCCTTTACATCGATGCCTCCAAGCCCCTCAGGTCGACCATCGGTAGGTATGACGAATCGGATCGGGCCATCTGTGGTCAATATGGTTGGGTCGTCATAGTCCTGATTGAGAGTTTGCTGAAGTCGGTCAGCCCACTGTGCAGCTAGACGCCTTGGTTCCGGCGTCTGAATTTCAGCTCCAACAATCGCCTCAATGACTTCGGTGTTGCGATGCTCTTTCCAGTCTTTTTCCACTGGCCACCAATCGCCGTCGGGTGCCTCCTCGTTCATGCACCAGCGAAGCTCCACCAAGCAGCCAGGCAGATCTTTGGGGTGAATGTGAAGAGCATCACTATCAGCTTCACTGATTTCACCACCTGCCACCAGCCTCACCCCTTGACTTTCAAGATGTTGACGGTGCGTCTCATAATCAGATCGGGCGACCTGAAAAAGGAGCATGTATCCACCGGCGCCTTGACGGCGAGCTATGTAGCGACCACCAGCCGATTCGGGGCCAGGTTTCAAAGGCGACACCAACTCCAAGAACTGATTCCCAATTGGCATAACGAAGTTCTTAAGTCCGAAGATACTTACACCTGCTTCACGGCCAGGGCGCGTCCCGGGGTCCCTATAGGCAACCTCCAGACCAAAGACCTCGCGCAACGCTCGTTCCGTCAAGTCGTATTCATTTCCAACCATAGCGACTTGCCGCAGACGTAAATCCATCAGGACCCCTCAAACTCTCTGCGAAGCGGGGTCAGCACCTCAGCAATGAAAAGGTCCGCTTCTGCCGCTGACGATGGGTTACCGAAATCTAGAACGAAGTGTTCGAATCCAAGTTCAATGAAACCAGTCAGCAAGTCGATAAATTCACTTGCTTCGGGTTTCGTGTTTGGTAGGGCACGTTCAATAGTTAACGAAAACTGAATTTCGCTCCGCTCACGTTCCCCAAGCTCCAGATGCTTGTGCATCACGTTGCATTTACGTTCGAGCGAGTCACGGCTACCTCGCCAGACCGTGTTCCAAATATCTGCTTGACGAGCCGCTAGAGGTATGCCTATCTGCTCTCCTGAAGTACCCAAACAGACAGGCGGAATCACCTCGGGTCTCGGTGGAGCTGCCGCGCCGTCAATGGCGAAGAGATCTCCCTCAAATCGGGGCTCATCTTGGGACCACATCAGCCTGCAAATCTCTATGGTTTCTTCCAACTGCTTGAAACGGACGCTTGGCTTTGGAAACTCATAGCCGTAGGACTGGTATTCCTCTTCTCGCCAACCAGCACCAATGCCCAAAATAAACCGGTTTCCGCTAAGAAACTGGAGCGTGCTTGCCATCTTTGCCGTCAGGGCAGGTGGCCGATAGCCCACACCCAATACGTGGTGGCATAAGTCGACATCAGGGAATTTCGCAGCACACCAAGTCAAAGTCGTCCAAGCTTCAAGAAACGGATCTGTCTTTTGGTCGAAGCCATAGAAGTGGTCTGCTATCCACAAACTGTCGAACTGTTCGGTCACCTCGGGCAAAACGTGGTCACACTGGTATTGCACAATTGGCTGATAGTCGCTCCACTTATTCCCAATCACGGGGGAAAGCCATCCAAAACTGAGCCCTTGAGAGCTAGCAGCCATCCCAGCACCCTTCGCGACGCCTCACCGCATCAACTTTGAACGGCGGTACGCCAACCATGGGCGTCATCTCCACTGCCATTTTGGATCGCAACCAAACTTTCTCGGAGTCGAAGGGTGTTGCTTCCCGGTTCCCCATCACCGAAGATAATTTGCGAGTCGCCTCGCAAGACTGTTCCGACCGGTGACAAAACTGCCGCCGTGCCTGACAGAAACGCTTCGCCTCGCGCCGCCCAATCCTGGAGTTCGTCGAGTTCAATGGGTCGTTCTTCCACCTCATAACCCAAGTCATTTGCTAGAGCGAGCACCGAAGACCGCGTTACGCCATGCAAGAAAGAGCTATCTAACTGGCGAGTAACCACTCGTTTATTGTCGGCAAGGAAGAAATTGGCGGCACCCGTTTCGGTAATGTCACCGCCAGTCGCGAAGAGTATTTGATCAACCGCAGCGTTCTCTGCCATAGCGTCCAAAGTGGGTGACAACGCCATCGCGTAATTCGCACCTGACTTCACCATTCCGAACTGGGGCGTGGTGCGAGGAATCTCTTCCTCTATCAGCAGGGTCAGAGGCCTGACCCCGCCCTTAAAGTAATCACCAACTGGGCAGTTCACCACGAAAAGCAGCGCCTCGGATGATGGCGTCGCAGCAGCCCCAATATTTGGTTCTGTACCGATAAGGGTTGGTCTTATGTAAAGGGACCCAGGAGCCGGGGGAACCTCGTCAACATTTGCCTCCACCGTGTCAATAATCATCTGACGGAGAACGGTCGCGTCCGGAATCGGGAGTCTCAGCAGAGAAGCGCTCTGACACATACGGGCGACATGGTCATCAAGGCGGAAAATCGCTAGTGAACCGTCGACCTGCCAGTGAGCCTTTAAACCTTCGAATATCGCGCTCCCATAATGCAGTGCATGGGCCGCTGGGCTCAACGTGAAGTCACCGTATGGTTCGACTTTACCCCCGTATCCATAGACGCCATCAGCAGTGGGCGCAGTGGCCATCCAGTCGCAAAAGACTGTGCCAAACGGCACCGTCATGGGATCGGGCTTTTCACTCATGGCATCTCCATTCAGAGTTGAAACTTTACCTCACCGCGAAGCGGGGAAGATCAGATTTAGATTGGAATCATCACTCGATACGACTTTGAGGCCGTCTGTCCCCTACCTTGTGCATATGACTCAACTTTCCCAGTCTGTACGACTTGACTTTGAAGACGACATTGCGATTATCCGTGTCGAGAATCCACCAGTAAACGCACTCAGCTTCCACGTCCGACAGGGCCTTTTGGATGGCGTCACTGAGGCGGAAAAGAGCGACGCTACCGCCATAGTCCTTATTTGCGAAGGACGCACGTTTATCGCCGGAGCAGACATCACCGAATTCTCAGGTAAGCCTCAGCCGCCCTCCCTTCAAGAAGCGCAAGATGCTATGGAGAACTGCTCCAAACCCGTCATAGCCGCTGTGCACGGCACCGCACTAGGTGGAGGGCTAGAGGTTGCCTTGTGCGCCCACTACCGAGTCGGAGTCACCTCCAGTCAATACGGGCTTCCCGAAGTAAAACTAGGTCTCTTACCCGGAGCCGGCGGCACTCAACGTTTACCTCGCATCACCGGTGCAGCCAAGGCACTCCAAATGATGACGAGCGGTGATCCGATACCGGCAGACGAGGCCCTTGCTTGCGGCCTGATAGACGAGATTGTTGACGACCTGGAGCAGGGCGCTGTGGCTTTCGCTCGACGGGCGGTTTCTGAGCAAATGCCCCTCCTGCGAATCCGCGATAGAAACGACAAGCTAGCTGATACCCCACCGTCTCTCTTTGATGACTTTCGCGCGGGTATCGCCCGAAAAACTCGCGGTTTTCTAGCCCCCGAATACAACATTCGTTGCATTGAAGCTGCAGTAAATCTTGACTTTGAAGACGGATTGAAACGCGAGCAGGAATTGTTTCGTGACCTAATGACAGGCACGCAATCAAAGGCTCAGCAGTACTACTTCTTTGCCGAACGGGCGGCGCTCAAGATCCCGGGGCTTCCCAAAGAGACCGAACCGGTGGACATCGCCCGCTGCGGCATCCTTGGGGCCGGAACAATGGGCGGGGGCATAGCAATGAACTTCGCGAACGTCGGAATTCCCGTGACCATCGTCGAACGAGACCAGGAATCGCTTGATCGAGGCCTGGCAGTTGTGCGCGCCAACTACGAAAGAACTGCTGCTCGAGGCGGCATCACCAGCGACGACGTCGAGACTCGCATGGGTCTCATATCTGGTTCCACCGATATGGGCAACTTTGCAGACTGCGATCTGGTCATCGAGGCAGTGTTCGAAAACATGGACCTTAAGAAATCTATCTTCGCTGAGCTAGACGCAATTTGTAAGTCCGGCGCGATTTTGGCTTCAAATACCTCGGCACTAGACATCAATGAAATCGCTTCAGCGACCAGCCGCCCTGAAGCCGTCATCGGGATGCACTTCTTTTCACCAGCAAACGTTATGAAGATGCTTGAGGTAGTACGCGGAGACGCAACCTCCGATATCGCAATCACGACTGCCATGAAGATCGGCCGTTCAATCGGCAAAACACCGGTGTTGTGTGGCGTATGTCACGGCTTCGTGGGCAACAGAATGCTGTTCATGCGGGGAATAGAAGCGGAAAAGATGATTCTTGAGGGCGCTGCCCCTTCTCGCGTCGATCAGGTCCTTTTCGATTTTGGTCTACCAATGGGACCATTCGCCATGAGTGATCTAGCAGGTCTAGACATCGGATGGGACGAAACCACCTCATCAGGCGCCACCGTCAGGGAACTTTTATGCGAAAGCGGCCGCAGAGGCCAAAAAAACGGCCGAGGCTATTACACGTATGACCCCGATACGCGCGCCGCTACCCCCGACCCAGAGGTAGAAGAGATCATCGCAGCTTTTGCCGAACGTCAGGGCATAGAACGACGCGAAATCAGCGACCAGGAAATTCTCGAACGCTGCCTGTACCCGATGGTCAATGAGGGCGCCAAAATTCTTTCTGAAGAAATCGCTATTCGGGGAAGCGATGTCGATGTTGTCTGGATCAACGGATACGGGTGGCCCATGTACACCGGCGGCCCAATGTTTTGGGCAGATACGATCGGGTTGGAAGAAGTAGCGGAACGAATTAACCACTACGCATCTACTATCGGTGGCGCCCACTGGTCAATCTCACCACTGATCGAGCAACTAGTTTCCGAACAAGGTTCACTAAGCACGTATACGAATTGATACCCAACTATGCCAACTGACTTTTGCGAGCTAGCCAACAGCTACGTGGCCGAGCTACGGGCACGCGGCCGAGAAATCGATGCAGCTCGAAAACTTCCGCAAGACATCGCGGACCGACTCGCCGAGGACGGCTTTTACCGCCTCTGCACACCACAAGAAATTGGCGGCGTCGGAGCATCACCGGAAGAATTAGCTCTTGTTTGCGAAGCACTGGCTGCCGGTAATGGTTCGGTAGCTTGGTGTGTGTTCATCGGAGCAACGTCCCAATACATGTTTCCGGCCGCCTCACCGACGCTCCTCGCGGAACTAACAGAATCCTCAAATCTCATTACCAGTGGGGTGTTCGCATATTCCGGCACGGCCACAAAAACTGATTCATCAGGTGAGAACTGGAGCATCAGCGGCCATTGGGACTGGGGGTCGGGCTGCCTCAATGCCGGATGGATCTCCGGGGGCGTGATCTTGTGCGCCGAAAACGGTGAACCACTGCTCGACTCCAATGACCGACCCACTGAAGCTCGCGCCTTTTTTCGACCCGACGAAATAAACGTCCTTGACAACTGGCACACGACTGGGCTGCGCGGTTCCGGCTCCAACTCTTTCACCGCAGACAATGTCACATTGGATAGCTACCGAATAGCGACCGTCGAAGCACTTAGGTCATCCCCTCTTTCGCAATTACCGATTTACCGGTTCCCCCGCTTTGGGTATCTGGCGTTACCCATCGGAGCGATTGCCCTCGGAATGGCTCGCGACGCGATCGATGAAGCTTTGGGCGTCGCAAAGTCCAAAACCCCAACTGGTTCTGCTCGAACGCTCGCTGCTCGCCCCGCATTCCAACGAGACGTTGCCGCAGCGGACGCCTCACTCCGCGCCGCTAGAGCTTCCTTCTACGGTGACATTTCAACAGCCTGGACAGAGGCACAGCAAGGCGAAGGTTCCCTAGAAACACGAAGACTTCTTCGCACCTCAACAGCCCACGCCGTCGCGACCTCAATCGACGTCATCGACCGAATGTATACAACGGTTGGCGGCACCTCTGTTTACGAAGAATCAGCTCTTCAGCGCCACTTCCGTGACGTCCACGTCGCTTCGCAACACATGATGGTCGCCGAACCCGTCCTAGAACTAGCTGGACGCGTAATGACGGGCGTCGACAACAACGCACCCGGGTTATAAGAATCAGAACAATGAACCTTAGAAACGTCCTCTAGCGATGAGCCAACCGAACACTCTTGGCGAGTTCTCTTTGAACTCAACACCGACTCCTGCAAGTGACCTTGAGGCCGAACGACTGACCCGAAAACGCGAAGCGGCCTTGGGTTACCGAATTATGGCTTCCTGGGGTTGGGGCGCGGATGGTTCGGGCCACATCACAGCTCGCGACCCTGAGCACACTGATTGTTTTTGGCTACTTGCCTACGGCATCCCCTTCGACCAGGCAACTGTCAACAACTTGGTCCTCGTTAACGAACAGGGAGAAGTCATCCAAGGAAATGGCGAGATCAACCCGGCAGCCTTTTACATTCATGCACCAATCCACGCTCACCGCCCAGACGTCATCGGCGCAATCCACGCCCACACACCTTATGGCACCCCCTACTCTGCATTGGCAGAGCCGTTAGCGATGAGCAGTCAAGAGGCAGCCGCCTTTTATCAACTTCAGAGCGTCTTCCATGGAGAAGAAGTGAATGTGACCGACCTCGCTACGGGGCAGCGAATAGCAGAGGCGCTCGGCCCCGGCCGCTTGGTAGTTCTGGCCAACCACGGGTTTCTGACTGTCGGTTCCTCAGTTGCCTCTGCGGTCGGGTTTTATCTCAACGCGGAGAGAGCCGCAGAAGTGTGTATCAAAGCACCGTTAGGCCGAGAGATAAGTCCCGAATCCGCGGCCAAGGCGCATGAATCAGTTGGACCAGAACTCCACGGCTGGCACGTGTTCCAGTGGCTTGTCCGTTCCCGCCTAAGCGATCCCTGCGCAGTAGGTTGATCAGAAGCATGACTTACACAACCGACGTCGACGTAGTGGTAGTTGGAGCAGGCAATGCGGCGTGTTGCGCAGCATTGGCGGCCGCCGAACAGGGTGCCAAGGTACTAGTCCTTGAGCGAGCCCCTGAAGCTGAAGCCGGAGGTAACAGCCGCTTCACCGCTGGAGCAATTAGGTTCGCCTATTCAGGCGTACAAGACTTAACGGCTTTGATGCCTGATCTGACTGAAACGGAAATTGCAAGTACGGACTTCGGCACCTACACCGAAGAGCAGTTCTACGACGACATGGGTCGCGTAACCGACTACCGAACAGACCCAGAATTAGCTCATTATCTAGTTTCTCAAAGCAACCCAACCGTAATGTGGATGCAGAAAAATGGTGTCCGCTTTGCTCCTATATGGGGGCGTCAAGCCTTCAAGGTAGACGGAAAGTTTAAATTCTGGGGCGGCCTTACGGTAGAAGCCTGGGGAGGCGGGGAAGGCCTCGTGGAGGCGTTACATGCGGCCTTGACAAAGAACGGCATCGAGCTTCAATTCGGCGCCACCGTTCAAGAGCTGTTGTTCGACGGTCAAGCCGTTACTGGTGTCCGAGTGCGCCGTGAAGCTCAGATCATGGAAATTCCGGCAAAAGCAGTGATCCTCGCTGCTGGCGGCTTTCAAGCCAATGCTGAATGGCGTACGCGATATTTGGGCCCTGGGTGGGACCTAGCGAAGGTGCGCGGCACCCGTTTCAACACGGGAGATGGCATTCGAATGGCCTTAGACGTAGGAGCTATGCCATACGGCAACTGGAGTGGCGCTCACGCAGTCGCTTGGGAATACAACGCTCCAGAGTTCGGGGACCTGGCCGTCGGCGATGCTTTCCAAAAACACAGTTACCCCTTCGGGCTCGTGATCAACACCAAAGGGGAGCGCTTTCTCGACGAAGGCGCGGACTTTAGAAACTACACCTACGCAAAATATGGTCGCGAAATCCTGAACCAACCTGACCACTCAGCCTGGCAACTCTTTGACGCCAAAGTAGATCACCTTCTGAGAGACGAGTATCGAATAAAGCAGGTCACAAAAGTGCAGGCCGACTCGATTGAAGAGTTGTGTGCTCGGATGGACGGCGTCGACACTGAGGCAGCACTAAACACCATCGCCGAGTACAACGCGGCAGTGCAAACAGCCATTCCCTTCGATCCGAACGTTAAAGATGGACGATCAACTAAAGGACTCGCGGTCAATAAAACCAACTGGGCTAACACCATCGACGAGCCGCCATTCCAGGCGTACAACGTGACCTGCGGGCTGACGTTTACCTTCGGTGGTCTCAGAATCGATGCTAATGGCCAGGTCTTAGATACTGGGCTAGAAGAAATTCCCGGCTTGTACGCCGCTGGAGAACTGGTGGGCGGCCTCTTTTATGGCAATTACCCTGGCGGCACCGGCCTAATGGCAGGCGCCGTGTTCGGCAGACTCGCAGGCGAGAGTGCCGGCTCAGCGAGCGCTAGTTGACCCCTCGCTCCTTACCTTCCCAGTAAGGCGCCCGTAATTCGGTCTTAAGAATCTTTCCTGACGGATTACGCGGAATGATATCCATCCGGTCAACAGACGTCGGGCACTTATAGTGAGCGAGGCGCTCGCGGCAATACTCGATTAAGGACTCTTCGGTTGGATCACCGTCGGGAGTGACGGTAATGATCGCTTTCACTGTTTCACCCCACTTCTCATGTGGGACTCCGATAACAGCAACGTCGGCGACTTCGGGATGACTCATCAACGCATTCTCAACTTCAGCCGGGTAGATGTTCTCGGCCCCGGAAATGATCATGTCCTTAACACGATCGTGAATAAACAGAAATCCTTCTGACAGGTATCCGGCATCACCGGTCCGAAACCAGCCGACCCCATCCTCGTCACGCCCTTCTGGATAAACCTCAGCCGTGGCTTCAGGATCACCCCAATATCCCTTCAATGTGACTGCGGACTTAAGCCATATCTCTCCAACCTCGCCTTCGCCTAAATCCTCAAAAGTTTCAGGGTCGACTATGCGAAGTTCGATATCAGCCCAAGGCTGTCCAGCAGACCTTAAGAGGTGAGCGTTAGGGCCCCCAGGGTCATGGTGTTCAGCTCGCAAAATTGTTCCGCCACCTGTGGTTTCAGTCAAACCGTATGCACCGACGAAATCGCACCCCATCAGCTCCATGCTTCCCACAAGAACTTCTTCAGTTATAGGAGAGGCGCCGTAGATCATTGTGCGGAGACTCGAAAAATCGGTTTCCTGGGCTTCTGGTGTAATAAGGAGGAACTGCAGAATTGCAGGTACTAATAAAGCGTTGGTAACTGAATAGGTTTCAACCAAACGAAGGAGCTCAACGAGGTCTGCTTCTCGAAGCAGCACATTGGTTCCTCCGTTAAAGAGGCCCACGACACCCCACCCGCTGCCGGCGATATGGAAGAGAGGCATTGCCACGAGATTGACGCTGTCTGCGTCAAACGACCACTCTTCGCTAGCGACTGGCAAAAACGAAAAGAAATTACGGTTAGTTAACTCGACTCCCTTTGGTAGCCCAGTAGTGCCCGACGTGTACAGCTGATAGCAAGTGTCAGTCCATCCAACGGGAATTTGTGGATCTTCTTCAACGCAACCAGACAGCCAATCGGAATACGACTGGTGCTCTCCCCCTGTTCCCACAACGACAACCTTCTTGATGGTCTCTAAGCTCATCTGCTCGAGATGACCAAGAAACTCTTCGCCTATGAGCAGAACCTTGGCCTCGGCGTGGTTGAGGACGTATTCCATCTCGGGGGCGGCCAGCCGCCAATTTACCGAAACGCTGACCGCGTTAATTTTGCTTGCCCCTATGAGATAGGTGAAATACTCGGGTCCATTTTTGTCCAAGTGAGCTACCCGATCTTGTGGCGAGACTCCCGCATCAAGTAAGGCGTTGGCAACACGGTTTGACTCTGAATCCAGTTGCGCGTAGGTCCATTCGGCTCCTTGGTAGATCATCGCAACCTTGTCAGGTCGCGCTTCAGCATGCACTCGCGCTATATCTGCTATGGATGAGATAGTCGACATTGGTGGTGGCCTCATTTCCTATCTAAGGGCGTACCCGGGAACGATAGCCACTTAGATGACGATCATGACTCGGTAGAGCAGGTGTTTAAGCGGTACCTTTAGACCGTTCATCAATCCATTTAATGGAGTGACATGTCCAAAATTGTTTACACCCACACAGACGAGGCACCGGCTCTCGCTACGTATTCCTTTCTGCCCATCATCCAAGCATTTGCAAAGGCTGCTGGAATTTCAGTTGAAACTCGTGACATTTCTTTGGCTGGCCGCGTGATTGCAGCTTTCCCTGAGCTTCTCAACGACGATCAGAAAATCTCCGATCATCTCGCCGAGCTAGGCGAAATGACCCTCTTGCCGGACGCCAACATCATCAAGCTGCCCAATATTTCGGCGTCGATACCTCAGCTCCAAGCAACGATCGCCGAGCTCCAGAGTGCTGGTTTCAACGTGCCGAACTACCCCACGGAGGCATCGACAGCAGAAGAACAGGAAATTCAGGGGCGCTATGACCGCATCAAGGGTTCCGCTGTGAATCCGGTTTTGCGCGAAGGAAACTCTGACCGCAGGGCGCCAAAGGCCGTCAAAGCATTTGCTCAAAAGTTCCCTCATTCCATGGGTGCCTGGTCGCCGAATTCGAAAACTCACGTCGCGACCATGGGTACACACGATTTTCGCTCGAACGAGCTATCGACCACGGTTGACTCAGAGACAACAGTTCAGATCGAGCACTTGACCGAAGACGGAGAGCGCATCACCCTTAAAGAAGTCGCTCTATCGGCGGGTGAAGTTGTTGACGCCACATTTATGTCCGTGCGCCACCTACAAGCATTTCTCAAGGAGCAAATTGAAGACAGCAAAGCACAAGGCGTGCTGTTTTCCTTGCATCTGAAGGCCACCATGATGAAGGTTTCGGACCCAATAATCTTTGGACACTGCGTTCGTGCCTATTTCTCTACGGTGTTTGAGAAGCACGGAGAAAAGCTCGAAGCCCTCGGAGTCAACGTAAACAACGGTTTCGGCGACCTCATCGAGAAGCTCGAATCTCTAAGCGCCGACGAACGGGCCACAATTGAGGCCTCGATCTCAGAGGCATACGCCAACGGCCCGTCGCTAGCCATGGTGGATTCCGACCGTGGCATAACTAATTTGCACGTCCCGAGCGACATCATTGTCGATGCCTCGATGCCAGCCATGCTTCGATCGTCGGGGCAAATGTGGAACTCCGACGGTGAGATGCAAGACACGAAAGCAGTCATACCCGATAGCAGCTACGCCGGCATCTACCAGGCTGTCATTGACGACTGCGTCGCCCACGGAGCTTACGACCCCACCACTATGGGCTCAGTACCCAACGTCGGCCTGATGGCACAAAAGGCCGAGGAATACGGCAGCCACGACAGAACATACGAAGTCAATCAGCCCGGAACCATCTCCGTCATTGCCGCGAATGGTGATGTGCTACTTCAACACCAGGTTGAGACAGGTGACATCTGGAGGATGTGCACAGTCAAGGATGCCGCCATTAAAGATTGGGTGAAGCTTGCTGTCTCTCGCGGTCGAGCTACCGGGGCAACTGTCGTGTTCTGGCTAGATGCCCAGCGCTCACACGATGCTCAGTTGATCGAAAAGGTCAACACTTACCTCGCTGATCATGACACAGAAGGACTGGAGATAGAGATCCTCTCCCCCGTTGATGCCACCAAGCTTTCCCTTCAACGGATCAGAGCCGGAGAAGACACCATCTCAGTAACAGGCAATGTGTTGCGTGACTACAACACCGATCTATTCCCCATACTCGAAGTTGGGACCTCAGCCAAGATGCTTTCAATCGTTCCTTTGATGAACGGCGGTGGACTATTTGAAACCGGGGCAGGGGGTTCGGCACCAAAGCACGTGCAGCAATTCGAAGCGGAGAATCATCTGCGGTGGGACAGCCTCGGCGAATTCCTCGCTTTGGCGGTGTCCTTTGAACATCTCGCTCAAGCAACGAGTAACCCCACTGCGAACACATTGGGAGCCGCACTCGATGTCGCCACTGGACGGCTCCTAGACGAAGGTAAATCCCCCAGCCGAAGAGTCAACGAATTAGATAATCGAGGCAGTCATTTCTATATAGCAATGTGGTGGGCTCAAGCAATGGCGGAGCAAACCGACGATCCTGATTTAGCAGATTTGTTCGTTCCGCTGGCAGATGCCCTAAGCGACGCCGAAGAGACGATTCTTCAGGAGCTTATTGAATGCCAAGGAAAGCCGATGGACATCGGTGGATACTATTTCCCGGACCCTGCACTGGCAGCCGAAGCGATGAGGCCTAGCTCAACTTTCAACCAAATAGTTGACGGGTTCGGCGTTCAGCCTTGAGCTGTCGAGGTTTTGAAGCAGGCGCTTTGAGTTAACGCCGGCCCGAGGTCGAAGACCAAAATAATTTGTAGCGAGATTGTCGCATTGAGTTCTTGCTATTTCCAGGCCAAATAGCTTAGTTTTTCGGCACTGAACGCACGTTAGGCTGCCTAACGCGGGAGACCTTCGGGGGCCCTGCGAAGGAAGGGGATCAGCGCAATAGTGACTGAATCGGAAACTCCTTCGCGCGGCCAAGCGCTGCTAGAAGTAGAGGACCTAAGCACTCACTTCACGATCGACGCTGGTCGCCTCCGCGCCGTTGACCAAGTGAGCTTTTCTTTGAAGCCCGGACAAACTATGGGGATTGTGGGCGAAAGCGGTTCAGGGAAGACAGTCCTTTCTCGCACCATCATGCGCTTGAATCTCGGAAGCAATGTCCAAACCTCGGGGAGCGTTCGATTTCTAGACAAGGAACTTCTAGATCTCCCCATGGATGAGATGACAAAAATATGGGGTCAAGATATGGCCATGGTCTTCCAGGATCCCATGACCTCACTTAACCCTGTAGTGAAGGTCGGTAGACAAGTCAGCGAACACGTGCGTAAACATTTAGGGGCTTCCAAAACTGAAAGCAAAGACCTGGCGGTCGAACTTCTCCGAAGTGTCCGTATCCCTGAAGCCAAAACAGCCGTGGACCGATACCCCCACGAGCTATCTGGTGGCATGCGCCAGCGAATATCCATAGCAATTGCCTTGGCGTGCGGCCCCAAACTCTTATTCGCCGACGAGCCCACTACAGCACTGGATGTCACCGTCCAACACCAAATTTTGAATCTGCTAGGAATACAACAACAAGAGCGCTCCATGGCAATGGTGTTAGTTACTCACGACCTCGGGGTAGTAGCCGGTCGGACCGACGAAATCTTGGTGATGTACGCCGGCAAAATTGTAGAGAAGGCCAAAACTGCCGAACTTTTTAAGTCAACCGAACACCCCTACACCGAAGCTCTCCTTCGATCCATTCCAAAGACAGATCAACCTAGCCACACTCGCCTCGCTGCTATTGCTGGTCGTCCCCCCACCCTCATCGGACTCACCGAAGGGTGCTCTTTTAGTCCGCGCTGCCCGTACGCCCAGGAACGTTGCTTCGAAGAAGCTCCACCACTTGAGGAGACGACCCCAGGCCACTACACCGCTTGTTGGCACCGCGTCGGCACCCCCGAAAATCAAGAAGCCTGGGATAAGAACCTTGCTGCAGGTCGTTTATCAACTCTCGCCGTCGAGCAAGGTCAAATAGTTGACGAAGTCCCACTTTCAGTTGGGCCTAGTGATAAGTGATGGCTGGCAGCGGGAAGGCCCATCTTCGCAACCCAGAGGATGTCCTAATCAGAGCCGAAGACTTAGTTGTAGAGTTTCCGCTCTCCAAGGGTCGAGTGGTCAACGCCTTAAGCGGCATAAGTCTCGATGTGAAAAAAGGAGAAACTCTCGGACTCGTGGGCGAGTCTGGTTGCGGTAAATCAACGACAGCCAAGTCCCTCATCCAACTGCCGCCCCCAACCTCCGGCACAGTGTGTTTCGCTGGTGACGACTTAACAGATCTCGTGGGGGAGGATCTCAGGCAAGCCCGAACCGATCTCCAGATGATCTTCCAAGATCCCATTTCCTCTCTCAACCCCCGACGCAAGATCGGCGACGTCGTAGCCGAACCGCTTCGTGTATGGGGCCCCCGTGAAGCGACCGAACAAACCGAATTGGTCAACTCCATGCTCGAAGCTGTCGGTATTGACCCGCAGATTTCACGCGACAAACGTCCTCACGAGTTCTCCGGTGGTCAGTGCCAACGAATCTCAATCGCTCGAGCCCTTGTCCTCGGCCCACAAGTAATCATCTGCGACGAACCCGTCTCGGCACTCGACGTATCTGTGCAAGCACAGATACTGAATATGCTTGAGGACCTCAAGGCCGACTATGGATTGACGTTGGTGTTTATCGCACACGATCTCGCTGTGGTTAAGAACGTCTCTGACCGCGTTGCTGTCATGTACTTAGGCAAGATGTGCGAAGTGTCTGAACCTAATTCCCTCTACGTCACGCCCGCTCACCCTTATACCAAACTGTTGTTGAGTTCTAGCCCTGTGCCAGATCCGGAAGCCGACATCGACGTCACCATGGTTGAGGAGGGCGACGTTCCCTCCCCTATCGACCCGCCTAGCGGATGTCGATTTAGAACCCGCTGTGAATACGCGTCCGAACGGTGCGCCAAAGAAGAACCGATTATGCGCCAAGTGTCCGAGGACCATTTCGTCGCATGCCATCACCCACTCGTCTCCGTGCCCGATCCGGCGGAGGTGAGCGCCTGAAAACTTTTCACCCTTGTCCACAAGGGTTTTGCGGCGGGGCGTCCGCCTTCCGCCTTTAACAGATCCATTAGAACTCAGGGAGGGTTCAAAATGAAACCAAAATGGTTAAAGATCATCGCATCGTTTTTCGCGATTGCGTTGATTGCGGCTGCCTGTGGAGGTAGCGACTCGGAGTCATCTGACTCCACAAGCACTTCAGAAAGTGCAACCGAATCAACCGAAGAAGAAGTCATCGAATCCGGCACAGAAGCCGAGGGTGATGTCGACACGGAGGTTGAGGAAGTAGTCGAAGAGAGCAGCTACGGCGGCTCTTTGACAATAGGCCTAGAAGCAGAAGCAACTGGCCTTCGCCCATGGGAAGATTCCTGTTCATCGCCTTGTCTGACAATGATCGGCGCGCTCTTCGACACAGTGACTCAAATCCGAGCCGATGGGACTGTAGGCCCATGGCTAGCGACTGATTGGTCCGCCAATGAAGACTTCACCGAGTGGACTTTCAATCTTGTAGAAGGGGTGACCTTCCACAATGGAAAACCATTCACCGCTCAAACTTTGGTTGACATGTTCCCACTACAGCAGGTTGGTGCGGCAGCAGGCGGAGTCGTAACGGCGGCAGCACTCACCGAGGTAATCGCTGTTGATGAAACAACCGTGAAGTACGTGCTCGGTTCCGCTCATTCCGCTTTTCCTTCGTTCTTAGTACAACCACAGCTAGGAGCTGTTTTCGACCCCGAGCTAGCAAGCGCAGATTTCGATGGATATTCAATGAACCCAGTTGGAACCGGCGCTTTTATGATGGAGAAGCGCGACCTCGACAATGAGACCGTGGTCGTCCGCAACCCCAACTATTGGATGGCCGACGCTGACGGCAACCAATTGCCATATCTTGACTCGGTCAACTTCCGACCAATTCCTGATGAAGGCACCCGCTTAGATTCATTGCTTTCGGGCACAACTCAAGCGATGCAAACCCTGCGTCAAGGCACGATCCGAGACGCTCGCGCAGCTAAGGCAGACGGCGCCGATATTGTCCTCCTTGAATTCCAGGGAAACAACGTCGGTGGCGGCATGTACAACCTGAACAATCCTCCGTTGGACGACGTACGAGTCCGCAAGGCGCTGACTCAGATGAACAATCAGGAGGCGACCATTGAGGCGTTGGGTGGTACCGGGATTTCCCTACCAGGCACACAGTGGTTCAGCCCTGACAGCCCCTGGTACTCAGAAAAGGTGGCTGCAGCATGGCCGAAGTTCGATTATGAAGCTGGCCAGGCACTGCTGAAGGAGTACATCGATGACCCAGAGCGTTCCGACGGGAAAGCCGTCGGGGAAAAGATCGAGGTCGAGCTGTCATGCCCTCCAGATCCAACACTGATTGCCGCTGTACAAGTTTCAGAGCAACTATGGACTGCAACCGGCATGGTTGACGTGACCTTGACTAACTACGACCAGCAAACACACATCAACTACGCACTTGGAGCGCCACCAGACTTCCAAGGATCGCATAGTGTTCACTGCTGGCGCTGGTCAAACAACCTCGACCCATCGACTGAACTCAACCGGCAATTAGCTCCCCATACTCTGGCAGTAGCAGCTGCTTACGGCCTTGACGGAATCTTTACCCCAACTAACTTCTTCAACTATTTCGATATTGAGGTATTCGGCGCACTGGTCAAAGCGATCGGCACCGACGTCTTCGAGGAGCGTTATGCCTTGTACGAAATGGTGATGATGAAGTTCGCCACCGATCTCCCCGTTTACTACTCAGGACATACTGCGACATTGCTCGCGCTAGAAGCTGGGATCGAGGGAATCAATGGTTGGGTACTTCCTGATGGGACATTTGGTGGGCAAGGTTGGTCCGTACCTCAGCTCAATCAAGCTTTCTTGACCAACTGATACCAATAGGCCCTTAATCGCGATCCCCAGGCAGGAATTCACGTGTTCGGCAAAGTCTTAGCAGCTAAAACAGTCAGGCTTATCGCCACGCTGTTCGCTGTGTCACTACTGACTTTTCTGCTCGTTGAACAACTGCCTGGGGATCCGATTCTGGCTATCTTGCCGCCAGGGGGGCTGGACGACTTAGAAAATATTGAACGGATCCGCAAAGAACTTCGACTGGATGACCCGGTCTTCACCCGCTATTTCCGTTGGGTAGGCAACGCCCTACAAGGAGACCTCGGGAAGTCCTACATCACCGATCAACCGGTAGCGGATGCAATCAAAGATCGCATTCCAGTAACGATGGAGTTAGCGCTGTTGGCGACCCTCATAGCCGCGCTACTAGCAATCCCGATCGGAGCTCTATCTGCATATAGAGAAGGCGGCTACTTCGATCGCGCGATGTCGGCCTTCACGACGGCCGCTCTTTCGATTCCTGGATTCTTGGCTGGTATTTTTTTCATCTGGCTATTCACTTTAAAATTCAACTGGCTGCCTTCGACAGGATGGAATCGCATATCCGACAAAGGCCTTTTCGCCAACCTGCAAACAGCGATACTCCCAGCTGCATCATTAGCATTGGCCCCTTTGGCTATCAACGCCCGGTTGATCAGGGCCGACATGATAGGAACATTAAAGGAGGACTACATCCTTTCAGCTAAGGCAAAGGGATTACGCGACCGTTACATCCTTATGCGCCACGCCCTTAGGCCAAGTTCGCTTACCGCTATCACCGTCTTTGCCCTCCAGCTAGGTGGGCTAATCGGTGGAACCGTAGTCATCGAGACTGTTTTCGCTTTGCCAGGACTCGGAACTCGACTTATTAGCGGCATTTATCAACGCGACGTGATGATGATTCAAGGAATAACTCTTTTCATTGCAACTGTGTATGTGGTCGTAAACGCACTCGTCGACCTTTTATACGCCATCCTTGACCCGCGAATTCGTAGGCAATGATGCGCAGGCTGGTTCGCAGGTTCGGAAATGCATTTACGGCGATGCCGCTCGTGGTCAAAGTCGCCTTACTCTGGCTGATCTTTATTGTGGCGGCCGCCATTTACAGCCGCCTTGACCGACTTTTCGGTCAAGCACTACCTCTACAAGACCCTTTTTATCAACCCTTTCTATTCGGAGAAGCATTGCCCGTTGAAGGTCCCTCCAGCTCCCATTTATTAGGTACCGACGTGCTCTCGCGAGACAATCTTGCTCGCCTCTTACACGGTGGCTGGGTGTCATTAATTGTTGCCGGAACAGTAGTTATTTTCGGAGTCGCATTCGGAGGCTTCATCGGCGCGTTCGTTGGATATACACGCGGCAAAGCAGAAACCGTAACTATGGCTGCCCTCGATGTCATCCTCGCCTTTCCGCCGTTAGTCCTCCTACTTGCGCTTGTCGCTGTATACAAGGTCCGCAATCTGACCATGATCGCTCTTGTCTTCGGAGTTTTGGGAATCCCGACCTATGTCCGAATAGCGAGAGCAAGCACCCTGGGAATAGCTGGACGCGAATTTGTCCAAGCCGCTGAAGCCATCGGCACTAAGCGGACGGCGATCCTTTTTCGTGAGATTATCCCGAACATTCTTCCCGCCCTTTTCGCGTATGCCCTCATTAATGCGGGATACGTCATCGTGGTGGAAGGCACCTTGTCGTACCTAGGTCTTAGCGTTCAAATACCCGAACCGACCTGGGGGAACATGATCAACGAAGGTCGTAGAGACATCAGGCAGACGATCTTGCCAATTTTCTGGCCAGGCCTATTCCTGACCCTGACAGTCGTGTCTCTAAACCTTGTTGGCGATTGGCTTCAGCAACGTGTCGCTGTTCGCTCATCGGCTCTGTGATCAATCCGCTGCATCCAACCCGAGCACATTGCCGCTGTCGAGAGTTCCAGTATCCCGATAGACATCCAGTTTTGAGCGACTGTCATCGATATCGAGATTACGCATGGTGAGCTGACCGATCCGATCGAGTGGACCGAAGGCTTGGTCCTCAACCCGCTCCATCGACAGACGGTCCGGCTCATACGTAAGGTTTGAGCCATCCGTGTCCATAATCGAATAATCGTCGCCGCGCCTCAATCGAATAGTGACCGTGCCCGACACCGCTGATCCAACCCATCTCAACAGTGGTTCTCTCAGCATCAAACTTTGCGGATCGAACCAACGACCTTCATACAAAAGACGTCCTAGCCGTCTGCCCATAGTTCTGTAATTCTCAATCGTGTTCTCATTGTGAATAGCGGTCAGGAGGCGCTCGTAGCCGATATGCAGCAGAGCCAGTGCTGGTCCTTCATAGATACCACGCGACTTAGCTTCGATAATCCTGTTTTCGATCTGGTCACTCATACCTAGACCGTGACGGCCGCCGATCGCATTAGCTGCCTCTACCAATGCGACCTGGTCCGGGAAGGTGGCGCCGTTAATTGCTACGGGCCAACCCTGCTCGAACGTTAAAGCGACATCTTCTTCGACTATCTCAACATCGCTATCCCAATGAGCCACCCCCATGATGGGAGCGACAATTTCCATCCCACGGTTTAACTCTTCGAGCGCCTTCGCTTCATGCGTAGCGCCCCAAATATTTGCATCGGTGGAGTAGGCCTTCTCAACAGAATCCCGATAAGGAAGGTCTCTTGCGATCAAGAACTCGCTCATGCCAGTTCGCCCGCCGAGTTCGTCCACAAACTGCGGGTCCAACCAGGGCTTATAGATCCTTAGGTCAGGATTTACCATCAGTCCGTATCGGTAAAACCGTTCAATGTCATTTCCTTTATAGGTGGATCCATCACCCCAGATATCGACGCCGTCCTCTTTCATCGCTGCGACAAGCATTGTCCCTGTTACCGCTCTGCCAAGAGGAGTGGTATTGAAGTAGGTCTTGCCTGCGGTGGAAATATGGAATGCGCCGCACTGCAAGGCCATCAACCCCTCACGGACCAACTCCGTTCGACAGTCAACGATTCGAGCTTTTTCTGCTCCGTAGTGCAACGCCCGATCCGGTACACCCTCAAGATCCGGCTCGTCGTATTGACCTAGATCAGCGGTGTATGCAAACGGAATAGCACCGTGTTCTCTCATCCAAGCAACCGCTGCTGAGGTATCCAAACCGCCCGAAAAAGCGATCCCAACTCGTTCTCCCTGGGGAAGCGACATCAAAACCTTCGACATAGGGAATTAACGGTAGGGCATAACACCTCGGTTGCCTTGCATAAGTTTGTTCTCCGAGCGTTTAGTATTGCCTTCTGAAGGGGTAACTGACGTGGGAATAGCCGAACGGGTAGCTGAACTAGTACAAATTCCGAGCGTGAATCCGCTACAGGCGGGACCAAAATCTGGTGATGATGGAGAGCGCCTTTTATCGGACTGGTTGGCTAATCACACTGAAGCACTCGGGGCAGACGTCGTGGTAGACGAAGTGGAAGATGGCCGATGCAACGTATATGCACGTTTCGAGGGCACTTCGGATCGAGCCGTCACGGTCGACGTCCACCTCGACACTGTGGGAGTGGAACACATGGAGGGTGATCCGTTTGACGGTCGAATCGAAGACGGCCGGGTATATGGACGCGGGTCAGTTGACACCAAACCCACGCTTGCCGTTGTGTTGCAAGTTTTAGAAGAGATGCGAGCGTTGGGCGAAAGACCGTCGCGAACAATCAACTTGGTCGGCACAGTATCCGAGGAAGGCGGGGGTCTCCTGGGGGCTGCTCGTTACCGAGACTGGCTTCTCGAACGAGGGCAAACTGTCGAACAGATAGTCGTTGCTGAGCCCACTATGTGTGCGCCGGTCCACGGCCACAAGGGAGGGATTGGGCTCGATGTAACCGTCCATGGACACGCAGCTCATTCATCGAAGCCACATCTGGGAGCTAACGCATTGAGCGCCGCCGCGCGAGTCGTGGTAGCGATTGACCAAGAACAGGAACGACTAGCTGCGCTAGAGGCAGCCACCCCGGTGGGTAAAGGCACGGTGTCGGTCACAGAACTGGCAGGCGGTTTAGCTCGGAACATAATTCCGGACGCATGCACCTTATATGTCGGACGCCGCACTGCTCCCGAAGAGAACATCGACGAGGTCCGAGCGGCGCTGTGCAAGCTTATTGAAGACAGCGCTGCTCCGCTGTCAACGACGATCGAGGTGCTCTATGGCGATGGCAGTCCGGGCTTCTTTCAGGACCCGTCTTGTGACCTGGTGACTGTCTTAGCTCAGCTCGCGGATACAGCGCCAGCTACCGCAGAGTACGGATCAAACGCCCTGAAATACACTGAGGTCGCCGAACAACTAGTGGTTTTTGGACCGGGCTCAATTGATCAAGCCCATCAAGCAGTTGAGTGGGTCGATATCGATCAGCTCAATCGAGCTGTCGACATTTACCGAACTTGGTTCACTCAGTAGATTCTGCTTGCGCTGACGCAACTTGTAGCGCGAAATTAATCATTTCGTCCAGGGTGCTTTGCCGGTCTTCGGAGCTGAGGCGCGCTCCTGTAGTTAGATGGTCTGAAATAGTGACCAAACTCAACGCCTGTTTATTCTCGATCTGGGCTATCGCATATAGAGCGGCAGTTTCCATTTCTACGCAAAGGATCCCGTCTGCGATCATCCGATCATTCAGACCTTCATCAGGCTCGTAAAAGATGTCCGAAGTGAACACAGTGCCGCTTTGCAAGCTCAATCCGCTTTCAGCCCCTAGAGCCATCGCATCATTAAGAAGAGCGACGGTAGGCACAAGCTCATATTCCGGTCCACCCAGCAGAAGTTCAGGCATCCGACTATTAGTAATGCAACCGGAAGCAACAACCATGTCCCTGAGGTCAAGCTGGGGCGCGAATCCTCCCGCTGTACCAATACGAATGATGACCTCCACTTCAAAGGAACGGTAAAGCTCTGTGATGTAGATAGCTGCGGACGGCATGCCCATACCTGAAGGCATAACCGAGATCTCGTTTCCTTGATATCGACCCGTATAACCGGTCGCGTTGCGGACGTCAGTAATTAGCCGGCTGTCCTGTAAGTAGTTATCGGCAATGTAGGCCGCTCGTCGCGGGTCCCCTGGCATGAGTACGACTTTTGCGAAGTCCCCGACCTCGGCGTCTATATGGGGAGTTGACATCTCAGCCCTCCGGCCCTAGTAGGTCATCGATCGTATCTTCTTGATGAGCTCCTCTATCTTCCAAGGAGATGCCGTGGAACGCCAACTTCGCCCTCGCTATTTCCGCGTCAATTGACTGGTCAATAACCTGAACTCCTTCATCCACAGCGCCTCGGGCTAGTTCGTGACAGCCCACTCCTTGAACAGCGAATGAGAGGTCCATTATTTCAATCGGGTGCCCGAGGCCTCCAGCAATATTCACTAACGCCCCGTTGGCCAACACTAAGACTGAGTGGTTGCCGTCAAGCAGGTATTCGTCGATTCCTTGCCTCGATACTCGAAAGTCCACTGCTTCATCAGCGAGGGCTTCTACATCGATTTCGAGGTCGTGGTGGCCTGCGTTGGCCAGGATGACACCACTCTTCATTCTGGCGAAGTCTGGCCGGGACAAAGCTCGACGCCCACCTGTAGCAGTAATCACAAAATCAGCTAACGGGAGGACCGTCTCAAGGTCTCCCACCTGATGACCGTCCATGAATGCTTCTAGGCCTTTGACCGGGTCCACCTCGACAACCCATGCGGTTCCGCCCAATGCTCGGACGTGGGCGGCGATTCCACGTCCGACCCAACCGTAACCAAGAATGCCTACGTCTTTGCCGGCCATCAACATATTGGTGAGGTTGAGAACCGCTTGGATAGTGCTCTGGCCCGTTCCGTATTTATTGTCGAACAGATGTTTACAGGCCGCATCGTTCGCAGCCAAGGCAGGGCAAGGCAATCTGCCCCGTCTCGCTAACTCAACAAGCCGCGATACACCTGTGGTCGTTTGTTCGGTTACACCTTGAAGTTCAGCGAACAGATCTGGGCGGTGGTTGGCCATGCGAATTGTGAGTTCGGCACCGTCGTCGATGATGAATTCTGGGCCAGTATCAGCAATCGCTAGTAAATCTTTTTCCCAGGCCGGGTAACCGCTACTTCGGGTCGAATGCACCTCGATCCCTCGATCTACCAGCGCGGCTGCAATCTCATCTCGCGTTGAGTGTGGGTTTGACCCAGCAACTACGACTTCAGCTCCAGCATCAGCAAGAACTGTTGCGAGAAATGCTGTTTTAGCTTCTAGATGCACGACCACAGCAACCCGTCGCCCTGCAAGTGCGCCATCGTGAAGTCGCTCCCGTAGGAATCCATCAACGAGAGGCGAGTGACGTCGGGCCCACTCGATCGCCATGTGACCCTGGGGCGCTAAATCAATATCCGAAATTCTTGAATTATTAACTACAGACACGAGATGAGTGTTGCACGTTATGACTCTATTCTTCTGCCATGACTGTAATTGTGGCTGGTGGCGGGATAGCCGGAATGACGATGGCTTTGACTTGTCACCAGCTCGACATTCCCGTGATAGTTCACGAAAGCGTTGCCCAATTAGAACCGTTAGGGGTCGGAATTAACTTGCAACCAAACGCGGTGCGAGAACTTTACGACCTGGGCCTGCGAGAGCCACTCGATGAGATAGGAGTTCAAGCTAAAGAATGGGCACTCGTCGGTCGCAACGGAAACGATGTTTGGGCTGAACCTCGCGGATTGGACGCTGGATACCAATGGCCCCAGTATTCGATCCACAGAGGAAAGTTACAAATGCTGCTATATCAAGAGGTAGTTCGCCGGCTCGGTGCTAACTCAGTGATAACCGGAAGCCGACTCGCGAGATATCAATCACACGACGATTCCGTCAGCGCCTACTTTGTTAATCGGTCGAACGAAACCACAGAGGTTCAAGGCAGCGTCCTTATCGGCGCCGATGGTCTTCATAGCGCCGTCCGGTCCCAAATGCACCCGGACGAAGGGCCTCCGATTTGGGGAGGGCCTGTGATGTGGAGGGGAACCAGCCAAGCAAAACCTATTCGCACAGGCGCTTCATTTGTCTTGGTGGGCAAGCTAGAACAACGCTTCGTTTGCTATCCGATAAGTAAACCCGACCCACAAACCGGCTTAGCCACAATCAATTGGATCGCAGAACTGACCTACGACACAGCACAAGCCTGGGGCGACGGGGACTGGAACACTAAAGTTCCCATCGATAAATTCGTCCACGAATTTGCAGATTGGTCGTTCGATTGGCTCGACGTTCCAGAACTCATCAAAGGCGCCTCAGCGGTGTACGAGTATCCGATGGTTGATCGAGACCCACTTCCAACTTGGGTCGATCAACGCTGTCTCCTCATCGGCGACGCAGCTCATGTCATGTATCCAGTGGGTTCTAATGGCGCTAGCCAGGCAATCGTCGACGCTCGCCTATTGGGCGCCGAATTTCTTCGCCACGGCGTCGAGCCGGCGGCTCTGCTTGCATACGAGACAGCAACGTTGAAAAACATGAATGAACTAATCTTACGAAATCGCGGTGCAGGCCCTATTGGGATCTTAGGTCTAGTTGAAGAACGCTGCGGCGGCGTATTTGAACGCATTGAAGATGTCATTCCTCGAACAGAAATCGAGGACTACATGAGTAGGTACAAGACTGCGGCAGGTTTCGCAATCGAGTCCTTAAACGCCGCACCTCCCACTATTGCTCTTTAGCGAGAACGGCATCAAAACAACCTCGATGACCTAACGAGCGTTTGGCGAACCAAACAAGTGTTAGGGTACGGAACCATGGCCCGGTCACTTGATATTCGCTCTGATCTTCCCACTCCGCTGCCTATGGGAACTGCCGCGCAACTGCGACTACTTGATGAAGGGGCGCACCTGTTTCTGACTGCCGGATACGCCGAAACTACGATGCGTGAAATTGCTGCTGCCGCTGGAATGAAGGCTGGATCGATTTACCACCATTTCACTTCTAAAGAAGAGATGCTCGAACTCATCTTGATCCAAGGCATCGACGTCATGATCCAGTCCTTCCATCAAACGCAACGAGAAACCCAGGAAAGCGATGCTCTTTCTCGTCTGCGAGCCCACGTTCGAGCCCACTTAGGGTCGTTGTTTGAGCACGGACCATACACTGCCGCTCACGTCACTACCTTTCCGTATGCTCCAACCGAAGTACGGAAACGGATTGTTCCGGTCCGCGATGGCTACGAAACATTATGGACGGAACTTCTTGAGAGCTTGAGCGACTCCGGCGCGATCACTCTGCCTAGCAGCGTGAGTATGACCCGCTTGATCCTCATGGGAGCCATGAACCAGACCATCGAATGGTTTGACCCAAGTGGCAACCAGAGCGTCGACCAGTTAGCTGAAGCTATAGCCAGACAACTATGGGACGGGGTAACACCAAGATGAACCGGTTCTCTTCTCGCGTTGACACTAATTCAGATCAGTACCTCAACAACCAAAGCGCTTATTTACAACTAACAGCAACGCTGCGTGAGCGATTGCAATTTGCGATAGACGGAGGAGATGGACGCGAGCGCTCTATCCAGCGTCATCTAGATCGCGGAAAGGTCATGGTTCGCGATCGCATCGATATGGTGATCGACCATCAAACCCCGTTTCTAGAGTTTTCAACACTGGCCGGCTGGGACCAATACGACAACACCGCCCCCGGCGCCGGAATCGTTACCGGAATCGGTCTAGTGCACGGCGTGCCCTATGTCTTCATCGCTAACGATGCCACAGTCAAAGGGGGGTCTCTTCTACCAGTAAGCATAAAAAAGCATGTGAGAGCACAGCAGATAGCGGAAGAGAACCGGCTCGGGGTTATCTACCTTGTTGATTCAGGTGGGGCGTTCCTACCACTCCAGGACGATATTTTTCCCGACAAAGACCAATTTGGAGGGAGCTTCTACCGCCAAGCACGATTGTCCGCCCAAGGCCTACCCCAGCTGTCTGTAGTCCTCGGCGGGTGCACCGCGGGCGGCGCCTACGTACCTGCCCTCAGCGATGAAGTCATTATGGTCGACGGTATCGGTCGCATTTTTTTGGGAGGTCCACCAATAGTCAAGGCGGCGCTTGGAGAGATCATCGAACCCGATGCATTGGGCGGCGCAGTGGTACATACCCACACATCTGGCGTTTCCGACTACATAGCCAGCAATGAGCGCGAGGCGTATGGCAAACTCCGCGAGCTTTGTGAGGCCACAAACCAACGCAGCGTGGCTAACCGCCAAGACTGGATGGACTGGCAAGAGCCACGCCCTCCCCACTATGACCCAGCTGAGATTTACGGCATAGTGAGCGCTGATGATCGCATTGGCTTTGATGCACGAGAAATCATTGCCCGCATGGTGGACGGCTCCGAGTACTCGGAATTTAAGCCCGAATGGGGCGACACCATCACCTGTGGATACGCCCGAATTTGGGGTCACCTCGTAGGGATCATCGCGAACAACGGCATCATATTTAGCGAAAGCGCCCTCAAAGCGACTCACTTCATTGAGCTCTGCGAGCAGCGTCGCGTACCTCTCCTGTTTCTCCAAAACACAACTGGATACATGGTTGGCTCTGACGCCGAAGCCGGCGGGATCGCCAAAAATGGGTCCAAGATGGTGGCTGCTGTTGCTAACGCGACTGTTCCTCGTTACACCGTCTTAATTGGCGGCAGCTACGGGGCCGGCAATTACGGAATGTGCGGCAGGGGGTTTAACCCTAAATTCCTCTTCGCCTGGCCCAACAGTCGAATAGCCACTATGTCGGCCGAAACGGCTCAGACAGTACTCGTCGATATACGGCTCGCTGGACTACGCGGAGAGAACACCACCGAAGCCGAAATCGATGCCATGAGAGCTGAGATAGCAGAGCAGTATGAGACCCAAAGCGATCCCTACTATGCGACCAGCCGGCTCTGGGACGATGGCTTACTCGACCCCGTAGACACCCGGGACGCCCTTGGCCTTTGCCTCGCTTTAGCGGCTCGAGACGACGAACCAGAACGAGGCCGCGGCCTTGTCTACCGAATGTGAGGATGAGACCTCAATGAAACTTTTGGTGGCTAATAGGGGCGAAATTGCGCGGCGTGTATTTCGAACCGCGAAAAGACTGAACTGGACCACGATCGCTATCTTTGCTGAACCCGACAATGATGCAGCATTCGTCAACGACGCTGACATAAGTGTGTGCATCGGCGGTCAGGACCTGGCTGATTCCTATCTCAATCAAGAAAAGATCCTGGAGCAGTGCCGTCAACTTGATGTAGACGCCGTACACCCTGGATACGGCTTTTTAAGCGAAAACGCTGATTTCGCACGGGCCGTAATTGATAACGGGATCATTTGGGTCGGGCCGAATCCAGATGTCATCTCTTCTATGGGTTCAAAGATCGCCGCTCGATCCATCGCAGCATCAGCGGGTCTTCCACTGATTCCAGGATTCGCCGACATAGCGCAGCAAGATGACGGAACACTTGCCGAAGCTGCGAGCGAAATCGGTTATCCCGTTCTCTTAAAGGCATCTGCTGGCGGCGGCGGTAAAGGAATTCGAATTGTTCATTCACCAGGGCACTTCACCGAGTCCCTAACCGAGGCCCGAACAGAAGCGATGAGATCGTTTGGTGATGACGCAATTATTGTTGAGCGCTACATAGAACGACCTCGCCACGTTGAGGTTCAACTCATGGGCGACAAGAACGGCGCCCTGCTGGAGCTGGGTACCAGGGATTGCTCAATTCAGCGGCGCTATCAGAAGCTGATCGAAGAGGCGCCCGCACCGAACCTGCGGCCAGAAACAGAGGCCGGTTTGCGATCAGCTGCCTTAGCCCTAGGACGTTCCATCAGCTACGACAACGCTGGAACCGTCGAATTTGTGGTCGACGTCGATAACGGCGATTACTTCTTCCTCGAAGTCAACACTCGCCTTCAAGTTGAACATCCTGTCACTGAGCAGGTCACAGGACTTGATCTCGTAGAGCTGCAACTAGTAGCCGCGACCGGAGGGTCACTACCAGTAACTCAAGAGGACGTGACATTTAACGGCCACGCAATCGAAGTACGCATTAATGCTGAAGATCCAGCAAATAACTATGCCCCACAGACTGGCAGGGTCGAGACAATAAGAATCCCTCATGACCAAGATGGTGTCCGCTGGGATGGCGCATTCGACCGCGAGGGCAGCATTACGCCCCATTACGACTCGATGATTGCGAAACTTATCGTTTCAGCACCCGATAGAAACAAGGCGCTTAATAACCTGGCGTCGGTCCTCGACACGGTGCTCATCGGTCCTCTTGTCACCAATACCGGGTTGCACCGCTGGATTGTGAGCCAACCAGAGATTCGAGATGCGGACATGACTACGCGTTTCCTAGAAGAACACATTCCGCCAAATCCACCGGATTCTGATTCAGTCAGTTCTCAGGCGATAGCAATCCTCCAAAACGAAACCTCCAATCGCTGTATGGGGCCATGGCATCAACTCCCCAACTTTCGGATCCGGCCGGATAATCGTCGACTCATTGGAGTTTTCGAAGATCAAAGTGGGACGCTCCAAGAGCTGCGCTCCGAAACGGGCGCTCCAAAAGTCCCGACCACCTTTGATCTCAAACCAGACCTCCTGTGCATCAACAAAGATGGACACACGCTAAGTTTTCGGCCTGTTAACCGAAGCCAGGTTTGGATCGGCAACGCAACAACAACGCGCGGAGCCCTGGCCGATGTGGTCGCGCCATTCCCAGCGGTCGTTGTGGAGATACCGGTTACAGCAGGCGACTCGGTTCAAGCCGGAGACGCGGTTCTCGTGATCGAAGCTATGAAAATGCTTCACACCCTGAGCGCACCAGGAACAGGCACGGTAGCGGGAATTTGGGTTAGCGAGGGCGGATCAGTCGAAGCCAAACAGACTCTCGTAACGTTCGAACAGACAGACCAACACACAGAGGAAAATTAGTGACGCACCGCAATGCCTACATGAGTGATGAACTTCAGCAAATCTATGACCAGACCGTTGATTTCGTATCAAAAGAAGTGACTCCGAATGGCGAGGAATGGGAAAAAAGCGGCAAGGTCCCTCGCGAAATCCTTAAGAAGATGGGGTCGCTCGGCATGCTCGGTCTCCGGGTTCCCGAAAACCACGGCGGCCTCGGCATGGGTCCTCTAGCGTCGGCAACTTTTTCTGAAGCTCTGGGTAGTTCAACCTTCGCCGGTTTCGACGTCACGGTATTGGTTCACACAGACATGTCGGGGCCGCACTTAGTCAACTCAGGTAGCGACGAGCAGCTCTCTGAATGGATGCCCGGCATTTTGTCCGGGGAGACTATTCTCTCTATCGGTGTAACCGAACCCGACGCTGGGTCCGACGTTGCCGGGATACGCTCCTCGGCAGTCAAAGACGGAGACGGCTGGCGAATTAACGGAACCAAAACCTTTATCACCAACGCTGTTTATGGCGACATGACAATCCTCGGCGCCAGGACTGATCCCGATAACAAGTACGGAATTTCCATGTTCCTCGTACCATCTGAAACGGAAGGTTTTTCTGTCGCTAAGAAACTCGACAAACATGGGTGGTTATGTAGCGATACCGCTGAGCTCGTCCTTGACGATGTTTGGGTTCCAGACAGTCAGCTATTGGGCGAACCCCACAGAGGTTTCTACGCAACAATGCAGAACTTCCAAAACGAACGAATGGTTCTGGTTGGGATGGGTGTCGGGGCTGCTCAAGCTGCCATTGATATGACCACGGCTTACACTCAGGAACGAAAGGCTTTCGGCGGAAAGCTCTTCGACCTTGGAGCAATTCGCCAACGCATGGCCATGAATCAGGCGAAGGTCGACGCAGCCCGCTCTCTCATGTACCACGCCGCTTGGCTTGAAGAGCAGGGAATTGACAACGTAAAAGAGATGTCAGGAGCCAAAGCTTGGGGGTGCGAGGTGGTCAATGAAGTGATGTACGACTGTCTCCAGTTTCATGGCGGTAGCGGCTATATGCGCGAGACTCCCATCGAGCGGATGCATCGCGACGCGCGAATTTTGACCATTGGCGGAGGTGCGACTGAAGTCATGTTGGAAGAAGTTGCAAAACGCAGCTACAGCGGCCATTAGCGGTGGGCCGGTACCTCTCGTTCAGTTATCGACAAACCTGCCGAAGCTTACGACCATGCCCAGTAGCCACCTAGTTCAATTCTTCGGCCACCCTCTGGTTATTCGAGTCAAGGGGTTCCTGAGTCATTTCTAGATGCAATCGGCCACCAGATTCATAGCTGTGATCATCAAGTTTCTCGTGATTTAGTTCGATACCAAGACCTGGCTGGCTCGGGGGCATCATCCAGCCGTGATCCCATTTCAAACTGCTGTAAGCAACCTGTTCGTGAAAATCGCTCAGGATTGTCTCCAGGATTAAAAAGTTAGGAAGAGTGAAACCGAGGTGAGTTGCTGCAGCGTGCGCTACCGGGCCGCAGTAAATGTGGGGCGCTACCTGCGCATTGAACAGTTCCGCTACCGCTGCAATTTTCTTTGTCTCCCATAACCCTCCACTGCGCCCAACATTTGGCTGAAGCATCCGAACTCCCGCTTGCAGTACCTCATAAAACTCTTTCCGGGTTGTCAGGCGCTCTCCAGCAGCAACTGGAATAGATGTCCGCGCAGCGACCGTCTTCAGTCCCTCAAGTTGATCAGGCGGACAAGGCTCCTCGAACCAGAGAGGGTCAAATCGCTCAATGCGTCGGGCCAATCGAATAGCCGAAGTCGTCGTCATTTGACCATGGGTTCCCAGGAGAATGTCTGCTCGATCACCCACCGCTTCGCGTATGCGTCGAATCGAATATTCCGCTCGATTGAGCTCATACAGCGATAACTCCCGACCTCCTTGAAAGGAATAAGGCCCGACAGGGTCTTGCTTGATCGCAGTAAATCCCATCTCAAGGAACCGCAATGCACTCTCCGCTGCAGCGTCCCCATCGTGGTAAACGTCACCTTCGCCATCAGCGGGATTCCCTAAATGATTGGTCTGGGTTGGATACAGGTAAGAATAGGTACGTAACCGGTCATGAAACTTGCCACCTAAGAGCTCGAAGACCGGCACTCCGTGGGCCTTTCCAAGAATGTCCCAAATCGCCATTTCGAGCCCGCTGAACACGCCCATCATTGAAATGTCGGGGCGTTGCGTGAAACCAGCTGAATAGACCCTTCGGAACATGGTCTCGAGGTGATGCGGGTCCTCACCTTCCAAGAAACGAGTAAACGTGTCCTCGACCATTGCACTTGCTACGTCCCCGGACACGGGCACCCCATAGCATTCTCCAGTGCCTGTTATGCCATCATCGGTTGAGACCTCAACGAACACCCAAAAAGAACCTCCAATGCCGCTAGGAGGAACGGTGACATACGTTTGCACCTTCTCTAGGCGCATCAGTTGCTCGGCAAGGAGTTAAGTCGGTATCTCAGTGACGAAAAGAGGAATTTCACGGTCGGTCTTTTCTTGGTACTCGGCATAAGGTGAGAAAGCCTCCACTGACCGTTCCCACCACTCGGCGCGTTCCTCTCCGCTGACCAGTCTCACCGTCGTCTCGAAGGGCTCCGGTCCGTCTTGAATCAGGACCGTTGGGTTGGACATAAGATTGTGGTACCAGCCGGGGTGATTAACCGCCCCGCCCTTTGAGGCCACAATGGCGTATCGACCCTCGTGTTCAACTTTCATTAAGGGCACCTTGCGGACGAGCCCGGTTCGATGCCCGATAGTCGTCATCACAATGATCGGCAGACCGGTATCTCTGAGTGTGTTTCCTTCTTGGCCATTTGACTTTTCATATAGGTCAGCTTGCTCAGCTACCCATTCCCAGGTGCTCGGGCCGTATTCACCATCAAAGTTCATGACCCCACCCTAGAGGGCCATCACCCGTCTGGCCATGGATCACTCATTTCCTTTGGCAGAGGCACTTCAAAGGCATTCAGGGTTAGACATATGAGGCAGTAATAGCCAACCGTGGTCACCAGTTCGACAGCGCCTGAGTTCGAGAAGGACCCCACCATCTCATCATGGAGCTCAGACGAAACGCGATGATCAGCCAACAAGGTGGCGGTATAACGATGAGCCAATTCCAGGTCACCAAACCAACCCGGATTTTCTCCGGCCGCCAAACGGTCGAGAGCTTCTGGATCTAAACCCGCTTCTATCCCAATGGCCCTATGAGCAGCGAACTCAAACTTCGCTTTGTAGTGAACGCCGACCGTGCAAATCGCGACCTCGCGCACGTCAGGGGAAAGCCCTGTTCGGAAACGAACCGCAGCGCCTAGATCTAAAGCTGGGTGACC
>DBIA01000032.1 GCA_002296525.1 Candidatus Neomicrothrix sp. UBA814
GAGCGCGCATGGTCCGTAGCAGCCCAACCGAGCGTGTCTCCATCAGCCAAGATTCGCTCCATTGCTTGAACCGAGTTGCGGGTTGAGGTCGGAGAGTTTGCAGCAATTAGCTTCGCTAGAACTACTGCCTCCTTCAATGCATCACCGGACTCGACTAGCCGATTCACTAGGCCATATTGAAAGGCCCTATCCGCTGGTAGCTCCTCGCCGGTCAAAACTAATTCCTTTGCAATGTGTAACGGCAAAGATCGCAGCGCTCTAAATAACCCGCCGCTAGTGGGTAACACCCCACGCTTAACTTCAGGTAGGCCTAGGCGAAGATCTTTCGAAGCGACGATTAGGTCACAACAAAATAGAATTTCCAACCCACCACCAAGAGCTATCCCCTCCGCGGCCGCGATAATCGGTTTCACGCGTTTTCGTCTAATAATTCCGTACTCTCCACCTCGGTCGGTTTGCCCGCTTCCCTCTTTGAGGTCACTCCCCGCCGAGAACATGTCAGGGCCTCCACTTAACACTGCTACCCACAGCTTTGGATCATCTTCAAACCGATCTAACGCATCGTTCAGTGCAGTTGTTAATTGCAGATCGAACGCGTTGCGTTTATCTCGGCGATGGAGAGTAATGATGCACACAGGCCCATCAACCTCCGTGCGCACAAGTTCTGAATCCATGAGCAAGTCACTCGCTTTCTCAATGTCTTTCTGGTGACAGGCAGCGTACTCTGATGCCGGTGACCGAATCCCGAGCGGACCAACGCATTCCCGACGTGTTCGCTGTCTCACCTTCAGGCGTTGCGAGTCAAACAACTTCGCGCAGCCCTTACCTGGCTTTAGCGACCGGTTCCTTGGCCTTTGTTTTAGGCACGGTCAATGTGACAGTTTCCAACGTCGCATTTCCAGAAATTGTTCGTTCGTTTCCTGGAGTGAGTAACGGGATGACCGGCTGGATTATCGCTGGATATTCCTTGGCTTTTGCCTCAACAATGTTGGCGGGGGGACGTTTGGCAGACCGTTACGGTCGTCTAACAATTTTCCGTGTTGGCCTCTTCGGCCTACTAATCGGCGCATTAGGGGCGGGTCTCGCGCCGTCTCCCTTGATTTTGGTGTTCGCACGCGCCATCCAGGGGATGTTCGGAGCGTTGACGGTTCCATCATCCCTAGCCTTAGTTCTTCCGCAGTTCCCCCAAACCAAACAAGCGAGCGTTATCGGAATTTGGGCCGCAGCAGGAATGGTCGCTTCAGGCCTCTCACCTGGATTTGCCGCATTAGTTCTTGAATTCAGTTCTTGGCGTTGGGTCTACCTAGTGCTTGTACCCATTGTTGCCTTTGGCCTTCTAGGGGCCAAGCTGTACTTGGAAGAAACAGCAGAAACCAAATCCGATAGCCCACTGGACCTTCTCGGTGTGCTCATGGGAAGCGCCTCAGTATTCCTGGTCGTCCTAGGTACTCTGCAGGGGCGCAGCTGGGGCTGGCTTTCGCCATCGACGATTGCGTGCTTTGCCGGCACGGCGTTGTTACTTCCTTTATTCCTCCTTCGGTCATCAAAGCATCCAGAACCTCTGTTTGATCCCGGGCTATTTCGCATCCGGTCGTTCACCGTTTCCAACATTGCAGTTACATTCGCCATGGTCGGAGCCTTTACCAGCTGGTTCCTTTGGCCCTTGTATCTGACTGAGGTTTGGGGATACAGCAAAGTACAAGTCGGACTGGCCTTCACCCCGTCTCCTGTTCTTTCGGCAGTCGTCGCTGTTCTCGGCGGCCGCTGGGCAGACAGACGGGGATTCCGAGGCATCATGACCCTCGCTGCGCTAATCGCGACCGTTGGCTTCTTGTGGCTTTACTTCTTCCTCAATGAGGAAGTGCGCTTCTGGTTTGCGTTCTTTCCATCATCGATAATGTTTGGCTTCGGCATGGGAGTTCTCGCTAGTCAGCTCAACAGCGCTGCCTTGCGTGATATTCCCCCCGAGTCGACTGCCACCGCCAACGGCATTCACCAGAGTCTGCGGTACGCCGTTGGAGGCATGGGTGCAGCTACCGCGATCACAATTTTGAACGGGACTCATGAGGTTCAGCGGTATAGCTTGATGTGGCTTCTCTTAGGGGTCCTCATGGTTCTGGTCGCACCCCTGATGTGGTTCCTATATCCGAAACAACAAAACGGCGAGGAAAACCACTCAAGGGAATGAGATAATTATTTACATGGCTGATACCGAGACATCTTTCGATAAAGAGCGTGCAAAGGCATTTACCTCCAGGGCACTTGGAATACTGAACGACGGTGCCTTGTCACTAATGATGAGTATCGGCCACAAGACGGGTCTGTTTGACGCAATGGACGGGCAAGATCCAGCGACCTCTGCGGAAATTGCAGCAAACGCAGAACTCGATGAACGGTACGTACGTGAATGGCTTTCAGCGCTCGCCTGTGGCGGCATAGTGGATTATGACTCCAGCAACGAGACATTCTGCTTACCGCAAGAGCACTCAGGGCTTCTAACCCGACGTGCTGGACCCCTGAACCTAACGGTTCCCATGCAACAGATTTCCTTGCTGGCCGAAGTGGAGGATGACCTCGTAAAGGTATTCAAAGAAGGCGGCGGATTGAGCTACGACAAGTTTCCCCGGTTCCAGGCACTGATGTCAGAGTCCAGCGAACGGAGATTTCGCGGTGGCCTTGTCAACCAAGTAGTGCCGTTGCTGGATATGAATGAGGCGCTCACCGCTGGCATAGACGTCGCGGACGTAGGGTGCGGGAGTGGCCTCGCCTGCTACCTCCTCGGTAAGGAGTTCCCCAACAGTCGTTTTGTAGGATTCGACATGTCCACTGATGGCATCGCAAACGCATCCGAGATGGCCGCAGATCTCGACAACGTCTCGTACGAGGTAGCAGACGCTGCTGCCTTAAATCAGAGTGAACGCTTCGACCTAGTGACAACTTTTGATGCGATTCATGACCAGGCGAGACCCAAGGACGCACTGGCAGGCATTTTCGCAATGCTTCGCTCTGGTGGCACCTACTTATGTGTTGAACCCAAAGCTTCTAGCGTGTTAGAAGAAAACATGAGCGACCCGATGGCGCCCTTTATGTACACAATTTCAACTATGCACTGCATGACGGTATCTCTGGCCTATGGCGGTGATGGCCTTGGTACAGCTTGGGGACATCAACTAGCTACCGAATACCTGACTGAAGCAGGATTCACAGATATCAGGATCGAAGGGATCCGCGACGACCGCGGCAACAATTACTTCATCAGCACAAAGCCCTAATTGGTTGAAACAACTACCGGCTAGTCCCCTTGGCGCACTAGCTCCTCTGCAGGCACGCCCGATTCAAAACGTTCAACGAGTTCATCGGCATCGAACAACACACCTATCGGATTATCCCTAAAGACAGGCCCGTTCATGAAATCAAGACCTTCCTGAGGGTCTTCGAAATTTTCTACTTGCAGCTCGATACGGTTCCCGTCTGGATCCATGTAATACATAGAAGTGGTCATTCCATGGTTGATCGTGCGTTCCGGCAAGATTCCTTCGTCTCTTAAACGGACGTAATTAGATAAGAGATCTCCCAACGAGTCGTAAGTGAACGCGACGTGGTCAACTCCGTTGCCCTCAGGGTCGGGGCCCTTTTCGAATCCCCGATCCAGAAACGCAATACGGTGATGTTCATGGTCAAAAGTTGCAAACGCAATCATCTTGTTCCGATGCACGACCTTCGCGTCTAGCACCTTGCAGTACCAGTCAGCGAGTCCATCGATATCGCTGGTACGCAACACAAAGTGCGCAAGCCTTGCCGGTGAGGTCACGATTTCTCTCCTCTGCCTACCCTTGAGCGACGTTTCCTATCCAATTAATAAGCTCATCGTAGGCGTCAAGGCAGCTTAAGTCCGGATATTTTTCGGGAAGCCCTTCTGGTGTCCGAAATAACGAACTGGCGTCAGCTTGGCGCAGCATCCCAATGTCGTTGTGCGAATCGCCAACAGCGGTGACGTGATACCCGAGGGCTTGATAACCAAGCACAGCCTTCAATTTGGCGTCTTCCGTTCGCGGGATAAAACCAGTTATTCGATCGCCCTCCAGGCTTAAGCGGTGACAAAGCAGATGCGGGTAGCCCAAAAGGTCCATGAAGTGGCCAGCAAACTGCTCGAAAGTATCTGATAAGACCACTACTTGATAACTAGCTCGCAACTCGTCAAGAAATTGGCGTGCCCCAACCAGCAAATCAAGACCCGAAATCACTTCCTGTATCAGGTTTAACCCAATGTCGTGTTGCCCTAACACCGATATGCGATGGTTCATCAGCTTCTGGTAGTCGGGTTCGTCGCGCGTCGTGAGCTGAAGTTCAGGCAGCCCTGTTCGACCCGCTACAGCAATCCAAATTTCAGGCGTGATCACGCCTTCCATATCTAATGCGATGATCCGTTGCACAATGAGACAGCCTTGCACCTAATTGGGGTCGAATAGCAAACCGAAACTACGAAGGATTAGCGCTCCAGTCATTTTGGAACTCAAGTCCCAAAAAGGGGCAGAACGCAGTAGCAATACACCCATTATGGGATTTTTTCGAACTGAAGCCTATAGGTCAACGCTCGTAAGGATATGGCAATAGATGCAGGGACACAGTGGTCTGGTCTGAACTCACGTTTAAGTGTTCCATCCAAGCACCACAGCGCCTCCTCTCGCCACGCTATTTCCGTGGCTTCACCTCATTCGCGTCGAAAGTTACGGGCGGAACTCGAAAATAGGGAGTACATTTCGAGAATGATTCTCATTCTTATTTAATCTGGTAGCGTGCGAGGATGACGCGATTCTCGTTCTTCACCATACCGACACAGGCAAAGCAACTCGAAATCGGCGCGTCGTTCCAGCTAGACCACAAATACCTCAACAGACTTCGTCTCAGGCTGCTATGAACGCGACACACTCGTCAGCTGTCAACTCTCGACCAAGTGCGTTGGTTTGTCGCGGCTGCTGTTGTGGGTCCAGCCGCAAACACCCTGAAGTGGACTTCGAAAAGCAAATTGAGGATTTGAGTTCAGTAGCGCGAGTGAGAACTTTGAATTGCGTGAATGAGTGCGCTCGCTCAAATATTGTCATTGTTCGCTTCGACCGCAAACGCTCATTCTGGCTCGGAGAGGTCAACAGCGATGCAAGCACACTTGCTCTTTGTGGGTGGATTGGCGCCGGCGGAGTTGAACCACCACCACCACTTCTCGAAGCGAAGATTTTCATTCCCGATAACCGTCTTTAGTCGACGAGAGGCACCGGCAGGATTTCGACAACCTTTTCGCATAAACAATCGGACTGACGCAAGTTCAGGTGTAACGCAGTACCGTATCTGCATGGCTACTAGCCCAAGCCACGACGAACTTGTCAGTTCTATGACCGGAGGAATGGTTCGAGAGCATTCGCCCTTCGTCGCCACCACAAATCTTCGGCCAGACGGCCGGCCAGCAGCTGCTTTGAGAACAGAGCTACGCGCCATCAACAATCTTGCCAATGCGTGGACGTGTCTGCTGTCGTTAGCAATGCCTGTGACCCTTATCGGCATTGCCTTATGGCTGAACCATTGGCTTGTGACCCTACTCATCGTCTGCCTAATGGGCTTCGTGCAAAACCGGATGTTTATCTTGCATCACGAGGGCGCCCATCGCCTTCTCTTTTCGAATCGCAAATTTAATGATTTGATCGGCATCACCATTTTCGGCTGGCTCTCTTTCGGAACCGGAACTCACGCCTATCGTCGAGCTCATGTAAATCATCACCGTGATGAATTCGGGGACAAGGAGCCGGACTTTTTGTTGTATGCGCTCTACCCAATTACTGGCTCGTCAATGAGAAGAAAATTTCGCCGAGATATCAGCGGCGTGTCGGGCTACCGAATTTTACGCCCCCGCTTGGTCGGGATTACCAGGAAACGATTTTGGCGAAACAGTCTTCGGTTCTATTTAGGACAACTCTTCATTCTTTTGCTCTTTATGGTCGCTGGAAACCCACTCGCATACTTCTATCTGTGGCTACTTCCCTTCATGACTGTGTATCAGGTCGTTAACCGACTCCGAGCGATTGCCGAGCATGGAGGCATGACTCGTTCGAACGATCGCCGCAAGACCACCCATCACATCCAACAAGGAATTCTCGCTCGACTTTTTCTCGTCCCTCTCTCCGTTGGGCATCACCTTGCTCATCATGTAGATAGTGGCGTGCCGTTTCGCAACTTGCCTCGCCTTACTCGGTTGCTCGAAGAAGATGGCTACATCACTGATGCCAACACCTGGCCAAATTATCGATCCCTATGGCGAGCCCTTGCGACCAAGGCTGAGGCGTGACTCTCCAAACCACTTACCGAAGTCGCTTGATACCCGACGACGCGGCGATGGATGTGTTGCGGAAACCTGGTGAAAGCTACTCACGGTGAGTGATGCATTATCCCTAGGTGAACAGTATGGGTGGGTTGGGCGCGACCCCACCGACCCACAGCTGGAGGAGCGCCGGAATCAACTCCGCGAACACAGCGGCATAAACGGACTTGAAATTTTGAATCCCGATCAGTTGAACGAAGCAAAGAGACTCTTCTATCGAGATGGGTTCGTTGTCATACGAGACGCTTTGACCTTAGAACAGTTGTCGACAATCAGAGAAGGGTGCGCTCGCGTTGTAAAGGACATCATGGAGCGCGACAGCGAACGACATGGAAACAGAGGATCTCACAGATACAGCTTTGGTTCTGCGAGCACTACAGGTCACCAGGTACACCAACCGGAATGGGCAATGCTGATCGATCTTCCATCGGTCACCCCGATACTCGAAGCAATTTTCGAGTCTCCCGATTACATATGTAGAGGCGGGGGCGGCGATTTCTGCTTGCCTGGAGCAGTTGAGTATCAGCCTCTGCACAGCGATGTAGCCGACCGTCGGGAGAAAGCGGATCACATCGCTGCTGCAGACAGCGATGGGTCAAAATTTTCCGGCGCCTTTTGGGATCCACGCGGATTGATGACTCTTAGAGATCTGCCGTGTCCATATGTTTGTTGCAACTTCTTGATGACAGACTTCACTGCTATTAACGGGCCCACAAGGCAAATTCCGGGGACGCAAAACTCAAGAGAACCAATCCCTCATTTGGACGAAGAACCGTTGTGGATGAAATACAGCACCGTTTGCCCTGCGCCCGCGGGCAGTGTCCTTATACGAGACCCAAGGGCCTGGCATGGCGGAACGCCCAACCTCTCTAACGAGCTTCGCGCTATACCAAACATCGAGTTTTATGCGCCATGGTTCCACGAGCCGATGGCCCGATCGATGCCTCGTGAGATCTACCGATCGCTCTCCAAGCATGGTCAACAAATTTGTCGATATATCGTGACCGATGAAGACCTTCAGGGATCCATTCGGCAAGATCTCGGTGGAACTCCGGGACCACTTAAAACCCAATAACAGAATGTGCATGCAGGAGAAACGGTGTCCTCATATCAAGATCTAAAAAATAAAGTTGTTCTGGTGACAGGCGCTGGAAGCGGGATCGGTGAAGCGATAGCGCTCCGATTTGCCCAGCAAGGAGCTCAAGTAGCCGTAAATGACGTCGATGAAGCCAAGGCCGCGGCAACCACCGAACAAATCACTAAATCAGGCGGCTCAGCACTCGCCACACCGGGGGACGTTTCCAATAGCGAAGATGTCGATTCCATGTTCTCGGCCACTGAGGCTGAGTTCGGTCATGCCCAAATCTTGGTGAATAACGCCGGCCTCGTCGGGCCAATGTTGCATTTCTTCGAAGCGGATGAGTCCTGGTGGCGGAAAATTATTGATGTCAACCTGACAGGACACTTTCTGTGCGCGCATCGAGCGGCTCGCCCGATGGCTCAAGCTGGGTCTGGCGTAATTATCAACATGTCTTCGGGAGGTGCCACTCGTGCCCATCGCGCGTTCACTGCTTATGACGCCGCCAAAGGTGGCATTGAAGCCTTCACAAGGGCACTAGCGCTTGACCTTGGCCCCTACGGAATCCGAGTGAATGCGCTGATGCCCGGCTCCATAGACACAAGCGGACTTGACGCAGATCAACGGACGCTAAGAGGTGAAAACATTCCAATGGGTCGTATTGGGGAACCCCATGACATGACCGGCCCAGCATTGTTTTTGGCATCAGAGGAGTCAGCATATGTAACGGGCGACGTGGTCAAAGTTGACGGCGGGATGCTCGCACAGCAACGATCCGCGACAGTAGATATCAAGCCCCCAAGCGACTTTCCTGCCTTAGAGGACTTAGCCTGACTCGATCCCTTCACGCCACATTCCCCACATTGTCGGACCGTTGGGTAGAGCAATTTCGTGTTTCACTTCAAAACCAAGGCGCTCATAGAGAGGAATGTTTCGCTGACTTGAGCTTTCTAGATAGCACGGCCGACCATCGGCATCGGCAAAATTTAGTGTGTGACGAATAATCGCACCGCCATGGCCTTGCCCAGCCAGTGATGGTTGGACTCCCACCGTGTTGAGGTAGAAGTGCGGCTCTTCAGGATGGCCGCTACCAATCATTGACAGGCCTTGCGCTAGTTCCGATGTGCGGTCAGGGTTCGCCCCCAAGACCAGGTACCAGAGCTGATTGAAGGTTCCACTTTCATGGAGATCGCGACCAGGCGGAGACCAAATAGTCCCAGCCACGATTTCGCCGGAGATCATGGAAACCCAGCTGGCATCCATCTCTAGGGCATTTTCAACTTCAACACGCATCCACGCCTGGGCAAGTTTGAACCGATATTTCGATTCAGGGAATAGCCAGGACATAAACGGGTCTTCTTCGAAAGCCCTGGCCAGCACGAGGCTCAACTCCCGCACATCCCCGAACTCAGCTTGCCGAATGTTGAACTGTTCAGCCATTGGACAACCTCTCGTTGCTACCTGGGACTATGCACCCCTGATGTTTTCGAGCACCGGGAGGAGGTACTCCAAGAATTTGGCCGGGTTCTCCGACATGGGGAAATGCCCGATACCCATCATTTCGCAATAAGACGACCCCTGAATTGCATCGTGAGCTTCGCGACCCTTCTCTAACGTCGCACTGAAATCGTATTCGCCCGAAAAGATGTGGACCCCGACTTCTGATGTGTCGATAGAGGATGCTAAGTCTCTCAAGTCGTATTCGGCTATGTAATACCAGAGGTCCCCTAAGAACACCGGAGGCCAGCCAGATGCGTATGCCTGAGCGGTTTCCTTCCTGTAAGGCAGCGGTGAGGTCGGAGCAGTCAGACCTTCCATCATGGTGGCTTTGGTTTCGTTAGAAACTTGAGGATGCCAAAAGCCCTCCAAAGCGTTCAGGTTGCCGCCGACGTGCAACGCGCCTTCAACTGAAATCACTGCCCGAAATTTCTCTGGGTGTTTTTGGGCTAAATCCAGGGCTAGAAGTCCTCCAACAGAGCAGCCCATAAAGACTGGCTGGTCTAGTCCGAGAGCCTCAGAGATAGCAATTGGAATGGACCGCAAAAAGTCGCCATCAAGTCTGTATGTCTCGGACCACCATTCACGACCTACCGGTGGGACTGACTTACCGTGAAAAGGCAGATCGTAAGCAATTAACCTAAAGTGATCTGTGATGGCTGAAGATTCGAAAAGATGCCGCCATTGCACCCCGTGTGAACCAGCCGTGTGCTGCAAAAGAAGTGGTATCCCTTTCCCCGCTTCTTCCATATAGATCCTGTGCTCAACTCCTCGCAGGTCGATACGTAAATAGCGACCAATAGGACTATCGAACGATCCGTGGCCTTGCCCCTCTTGTACGGCATCCGCTGCCATTGGCGCTGAGCTGCGCATCAACTCACAAATCCTTTGGATAGCGGGTAAGTACTGCCACCAGGTCAGGCGGTCACCCTGCCATGCAAGGCCTCCTCGCCCTGTAGCGATGTTGATGTCGTTCATGAAGCGAGGGGGGTTGGCACTCAACACTTGGTCCCAGATCTCTTGCGGTCCACTGATTGTTATGACGCCGATTCCCTCTGTTGGAAGCCCTTCTTCTACCTCACCCTCATTGACACAGACCCCGCACTCCTCTGTGCCTATCTCAAATCGCACTCCGCCAGTCCAGTGCCTTGAAGCCATCTGAAACTCTGGATCGTTTAGACACAACGAGTAGATCGCCTCAGATGTCAACTGCGTCATGGTCGCTTCCCTTTCATTGCCGTTCTTGCATTATGGTTCCCCAACGAAGCGAGGGCTGTTTGGCCATAGCAGTAAGGAACCGTTGCTACCCTCAACGAAAGGGAGAACAATGACTGTCACTTTACGAGACACCTTCGAACCAGGTCTACCGCCCAATGATGACCACCCGTATCGTTCAGGTGTCTGGCGCCCCCAGTACCGCGAATACGACGCTTGGGATATGGAGATCATTGGCGAAATACCTGAGGACCTCAACGGTGTATATCTTCGCAATACCGAGAACCCTCTTTTCGAGCCGATAAAGCGATACCACCCATTTGATGGTGACAGCATGATGCATTCGATCTCTTTCGAGAACGGCGAGGCTCGCTATGCAAATCGCTTCGTGCGTACCGATGCTTTCCTAGCTGAACAAGACGCTAAAGAAAGTCTTTGGGCTGGGATCGCTGAGCACCCGTCAAACGCGATAGCCGATTACGGCTGGGGCGCCCGGACCTTTATGAAAGATAATGCTTCTACCGACGTAGTGGTTCATGGAGGTGTCGCTCTCGCGAGCTTCTATCAGTGCGGGGAGCTGTACCGACTCGACCCGCGAACCCTAGAGAATCTGGGCAAGACAACCTGGAACGGCTTTTTCCCGGCCGAGGGTGTGTCTGCTCACCCAAAAATTGACGAACACACCGGGGAGTTGCTGTTTTTCAGCTATTTCACGGATGCGCCCTACATGCGTTACGGAGTCGTTAGCCGTTCGGGCGAACTCACAACTCACTTGGACATCCCATTACCTGGACCCCGTCTCCCACACGACATGGCCTTTACGGAGAATTGGTCGATTCTCAACGATTTACCTCTGTTCTGGAGTCCTGAGGCTCTCGCCGAGGGGTATTACTCGAATATTTTTGATCGCGATCTCCCGAGCAGGTTCGCTTTAGTTCCCAGACACGGTTCAACCGAAGAGATCTTGTGGTTCGAAGCAGACCCGACCTTTGTTCTCCATTGGACTAACGCCTACGAGGACGGGGACTGGGTAATTTTGGACGGCTTTTTCCAACATAACCCAACCGCTCGTGGTGTCGACCGAGGGACCGGTAGCCATAAAGGGTTCGAGACTTTGGATATGAACGTCCTTCAAGCCAGAGCGCACCGTTGGAAATTCAACATCGTCACCGGTGAATGCAAAGAAGAGTCAATGAGTGAGACCTGTGCTGAGTTTCCGATGATTAATGGGCGCCATGCAGGCAGAAGACACCGCTACTCGTACAACGCTCGCTGCGCGCCTGGGCTATTCGCATTCGATGGTTTGATCAAACACGATCTGGATACAGGCAGCGAAGATCTATACGAATTCGAACCGGGAGTGTTTATCAGCGAGACGGTCATGGCCCCAAAGGAGGGCGCTGTGGCCGAAGATGACGGCTATCTCGTCACTTTTTCCTCAGATATGAACCGAGACTTGTCTGAAGCACTCATCTTCGACGCGGCAGACCCTACAGAGGGACCGATATGTCAAATCCGGCTCCCTGAGCGAATTTGTAGTGGAACTCATTCCACTTGGGCATCTGCCTCAGATCTATAGAGAGGCAATCGAAGCGTTCACGCCATCGACGCCGGGTCTAAGAGGGGCAATGGATCCAAACCCAGCGCTGCCCGGTACGTGTTGTGATAGTGATGAAGCGCCGGCTCATTTCTGCCGAAAATTACGTGCTCTAATGTTCCGCTGTTCGCCGATCGCTGTTGACTTGCGCTGGCCACATAGTCTTCATCGCGGATAATGGCGGCAAAGCCCTGCGCGATCGCTGAAAGAGCTTCCATAGGCGCTGTCTCCAAAAGGGCTTGTCGCTCGTCTACACCGTTATTGGTTCCGGCGGCGCTGGCTTTGTCCCCTCGTACGTAGAACGAAATGACGCTTGTGTGCTTGCCGGGGTCATTTACATCTGGGTATGCCCGAACCACGTAGAGTCCCCATTCGCTTGGCATCACAATATTGTTCGGAAAGATCCAATAGACAGGAAGACCAGCGACCGTAATATCCCACTGATCCTCGGGCCACTCTCGCATTTCGTGTATCGCTTTTTTGCAAAGAACCATGCGGTGATGCTGTCCAAAGGTGTCGTAACACTGGACGTTGCCTTGAAAGAAGTTCGCTAAAGAATCCCGATGCAACGAATTAAAGTGATACGTCTCACCGAACGTGTCCATCGCGAGTTTCCAGTTGCATTCGATCTCATATCGATCGCCACCGAGTCGACTAAACGAACCAAAATCCCAAGCATCAAATTCTTGGGCAAGATCCTCGCCGAGTAAATCGTCCACATCAACTGAGCCTGACGGGTTTGGGTGAATAAACAAGAACCCATATTTCTCTTCAGTTGGAAGCTCAACTAAACCAAAACATTCCTTCTCTATCTCGCCGAACTGTTCTTCTTTAGGTAGCCCGACCAACGCACCTTTAGGGTCATAGGACCAACTATGAAATGGGCATACGAATCTTCGCTTAATCCCCCGTTCCTCTTCTTCAACAACGACTCCCCTATGCCGACACGCATTCACAAAGGCTCGAAATCGGCCATCCTCATCGCGCGTCGCCAATATGGGAGTGGCAAGGTCATCCGCTGTAAAAAATGACCCCGGTTGAGGTAAATCACAGGAAAGGCCCAAAAGCTGTGGGTGGGACCCAAAGAACAATTCCCGCTCTCGGCCCGCGCGGGCCAAATCGGTATAACTGTTAGTTGGATTGAGCCTGACGCCGCCCGCATCTACATTTGTGCCCGAATCCAACCTGGATAAGAGAACTTTTATCTGGGTTAACTGTTCGTTGTGCTCCATCGCGCTGCCCTCAAGATCACTAGCTAGCAAACTTGCAACCACAAAAAGATTAGTGGGTTACTTATGACAAACACCCCCCTTGACCGAACTGAAGCAGCAACCGGGTATTGGGACTCTCCTTGGCCTGTTGAATGCGGAGGCAATCGACGGCAAAAGGCTCGCAGCGGCCGGTTGGATGCTGCGGAAGCTGAGACGCACGTCACTCTCATGCGTAATGATCGTTGGAACGTAATGACCGTTCGGAGAGATGAAGACGAGTGGTACCTCGGGGGCACCATGCCCGCGTTCGTCGGCCCACCTCCATACGGATGGGTTGCTCGCTTCGACCCAGCATCGCTCGAAACGCTCGCCGAATCCCCACAGCTTCCTTGCGGCGATCACGTTTGGTGTGGAGCAATTTTGGCTCATGCCGACGGAACCGTTATGTCCGTCAACGGTTCTTATCTTCATCGCTTAGACCCCGATGATTTGTCGGTGCTAAACGAACGACGACTTCCGGTAGACCGTGCTCACAACGGATTGCTATCGCTCTCCGACGGAACTTTGGTCACTAAGGATTTACGCTTGGAGGGTCAGGGTGGGACCACGCTTACCTTTTTGGATCCCATAAGCTTGGAAGTGACAGAGACATTGCTCCTTCCAGAAGGGTCAATGGGTCGAATCGCTGCAGATTTTCATGACGGCACAGATTTCATCTACGTACCGGGAATAGAACACATCTGGAAAATCGATGTGGTTAAGGGTCGACCCGAAATCTCCGACTGGCGATGCCGTTACCGGAGCATAGACTCGGACTCCGGTCTCGCTTGGGACTCATGCATTTCGGACGGATACCTGTGGCTGATGGACTGCGGTGACATCGAAGGCGTTAGAGCGATCCACCACAGACTGCCTAATGGCCGCTTCGATGAGCCCGCCGGGAACCTTCTCTCTTGGCAACGACCCGCTCCTTGGGGCAGCCCCCAACGTTTGCTACGAATACACCAAAACTCTGCGCACCTGGATTCGCTAGAACCCTTCGGCAACTCCGGCGGGGGGATTATCGCTCCCCCAGTTAACGTCCCCGAGTTCGAGACGGCCATCGCCTGGGATTCGATTAACGGTGGACTCGCCGGAATTTCTACCGCCGGGGGCCTCTCTCCAATCTGGCATTTGAACGTCAAGCCATCCATGCAGCCAGTCGTTTTCCCGGAGTCCGGTGAGTTAGTGATCAACGATTTCACTACTGACCAAACGGACGACTTAATTGTCGTTGATATAGCAACGGGTGAGTTATTGAGCAGGGTCAAGACCGGATCCCGCCTGGCAAACGGAATGTTTCTCGCCGCTGGCGACAACCGGGATATTTATTATTGCTCAACTTTGTTCTGGGCCAGGGTGGCTTGGACATAAGTTATCCGCCCTGTTAACTAACAAGGCTTAGATTCCAGGTAAGGTCAGGGCATGGACGAAATGCACGAAGCCGTCACGGCAGTACTAGGCGAGATCGACTTCGATCCCGAAGAACTACACGCGAAATACCTTTCCGAACGGGACAAGCGTTTACGAGATGACCACAATGACCAGTACGTAGAGGTCACCGGGGAGTTCTCAAAGTATCTGGACGACCCTTACGAGGAGACCGTGGAACGGGAGCCTCTGTTCGACGAGGTTGAAATCGCGATTATTGGCGGTGGTTTCGGTGGTTTATTAATGGGGGGAAGGCTCCGCGAGGCTGGCTTCACCGATATTCGCGTTATCGAACGCGGTGGGGATTTCGGCGGAACCTGGTATTGGAATCGTTACCCCGGAGCAATGTGCGACGTCGAAAGCTATTGCTACTTGCCGATGCTCGAGGAGCTCGACTACATACCAAAGCACAAATATTCCTTCGCCCCGGAAATTATGGAGCACACGCAAAACATCGGACGTCATTACGGGCTCTACGAGAAAGCCTGCTTTAGCACCTCTGTAACCAAGCTGTCTTGGGACGAGAGCATCTCTCGATGGGTGATCGAAACTGATCGCGGCGATCGAATGAAAGCCCAATTCGTTGCCATGGCCAACGGCCCCTTGAACCGACCCAAGCTTCCTGGAATTTCAGGACTATCAGACTTTAAGGGCCACACGTTTCACACCAGTCGTTGGGACTACGAATA
>DBIA01000007.1 GCA_002296525.1 Candidatus Neomicrothrix sp. UBA814
TTTCCCCAGGTCAGAGATGGTGGGCGATACAGGAGTTGAACCTGTGACCTCTTGCGTGTCATGCAAGCGCGCTAACCAACTGCGCCAATCGCCCTAACTGCTCGTAACCTAGCAGCCATTTCTGGCTGCTAGCTATACGAGCTTTGGAGGCGGGGACCGGAATCGAACCGGCGTACACGGCTTTGCAGGCCGCTGCCTAACCACTCGGCCACCCCGCCATAGCAGAGAATTGATCGTAGCGAACCCAGCAGCCTGATCCGCAGTTTCTGTAAACCATTTGACGAATCCTCAAACAGAATTCAAGCTTCAACACAGCCAAACGAGGGAGTGTTGTGTCAACTTCATCAAGTGAGACGGATCCGCCGCCAACTCCACTAGAACAACTTCGGACGATGGCAGCGGTCGAATCGATGCTTACCGAAAACTTGCGCCACATTGAGGTCTACACAATGGACGGGTTACTGAGCCTTTTTTGGCATGGTTCCCCTGAAGCAAAACATGTAGTACTTGCTTGTGGCGGCGCCATGGGCGGAGTGTTGGGCCCAGCTGAAGCGCTCTACCAAGAACTTGGAGTAGCCCTAGCTGACTCGAATATCGGCATGATTCGCGTCGGATACCGGGCACCGAACGATACGGACAAATGTGTCCATGATCTGGTCGCTGCCGCAGATTTAGCAACTAGAAGCGGAGCGACCAGTTTCATCACCATGGGTCACTCTTTTGGAGGCGCTCCCGCTCTACAGGCAGCCGTTATTTTGCAAGAACATTGTGCGGGAGTCGTGACCTTGGCAACGCAGTCAGCTGGGTGTGAGCCCGCAGAAGATTTGGCTACCCGGGTTCCTGTGATCTTGTTTCACGGCGACAAAGACGAAATTCTGCCTATGCAAGCCAGCGAATTGGTTCGCATGATTATCGGTGGCGGTGAACTGGTGCCACTTGCCGGCGCCGGTCATCTTTTAGTGGAGGCCGCAGATCATGTACGCGATCGTTTGGCTACATGGATCCCCGAAAAGTTCGAGGCCCATACCAGACAATGATCGAAGATTTTCCCGAAGACCCGACCGAGTTTTCGCCAGAACACCTAAACCTGCTGTTGCGTGACGGCGGGTTCGCTCCCCCCAATCCAGGAGCAGAAATTTCTGCAGTCGTAAGCGAACCTTTAGCAGCAGAGAGCGCTTTTCTTGGGAGCCTCGCCCGGTTGCACGTGACCTGGAAAGTAAATGACACAGGCCTTCCAGACCGCCTAGTAATCAAGGTCCCTACACAAGACCCAGGGGGACGTCAGGTTGGTGAGATGTTAAATGTGTGGTTGCGAGAATCAGAATTCTATTTTCGTCTAGCGCCCCTGATTACTACCCCGGTACCGACTTGTCGGGCGAATTTCGTGGAGAACCACAAAGCAGTTTTGATTCTGGATGACCTACATCCAGCTAATCCAGGTGATCAACTCAGCGGAGCTTCGGGCGAACAAGCCCGTGCTGCTGTTGAAGCCCTGGCACGGTTACACGCTCCTTTTTGGACTCAGTCACGTCCTCCTTCGCTCAACTGGGTCCCTGGTATTGATGCTCCGCGGCTAGTAGATGGTTTAGGTCAGGCAATGTCGCTAGCCCTTCCTCGTTTCGTTGAACGATTCGGCGAGCTGCTTCCAGCTGAAGGGCTCGACTGGCTCCATTCATTTGTTCCGCTATTGGGTGGTTGGCAGAGCAACCTTATGTCGAATCCGTTGACCATCACTCATGCTGACTATCGACTGGCAAACATGCTGTTCGACCACAACGGCGATATCACGGTAATTGATTGGCAAACCGCAATGTTCAGTGGTGGGGCAACAGATCTTTCTTTCTTTTTGGCAACTAATCTCGCCGTTGAGACCCGACGCTCTCTTGAAGATGAACTGATTGACGCTTACGTTGGAACACTGAGGGCATTGGGCGTAGATCACTCCGCGACTAAACACATCCGCACCGACTATGAACAGGCGCACTTGTGGTGGATGGGAATGTTGGCAAACAACCTTTCGACTATCGAAACTCCCAGCACTGAAAGCAAAATGTTGTTCGAGGCTATGTTGACGCGACTGTACGCAGCCGCTTTGGATGCGAACAGCGGTCGGTTTCTCGCTAGTTACTAAATATTCGCCGCTTAATTGCTCGGTTGACGCTTACCAAAGCCTTTGAAGGTGTCGCCAATGGAAGTGGTAACTGACGCCAGGTTGCTCCGACCATCCAGTAAAGCGGGCGCTTTGTCCTTGAGGTCGGCTACTGTCCAGCGCCCATCGGTGGCCAATATGTCGTCTTCAGCTAAGGACCATCCCCCGTAGAGACCAACTTCGTTTCCGCCTACGTGGAAGACGCCCCCAGTGAAGGGACAGCTTGCTGTTGAGAGATAGCCGACTAATGGGCTGATGTTTGCGGGGTCATACAGATCGAAATCCGAGGGATCTTCAGGCGCGGCGACTACTTCTTCAAGTCCGGGAGTCTGAAGAGTCATTCGGGTGCGGGCGATCGGAGCTAAACAGTTAACCCTCACCCCGTAGCGTGCTAGCTCACCTGCAGCTACAAGAGTCATCGCTGCAATTCCGGCTTTCGCTCCGGAATAATTGAGTTGTCCGAGGTTGCCCAACATCGCACCCGACGCGGTGTTGACAATCGCGGCATCAACTTCGATTCCTGCTTTGGTTTGCTCTCGCCAATACGCAGCAGCCCAGCGAGTGGGGCAGAAGTGGCCCTTCATGTGAACATCTACGACTGCGTCCCATTCACCTTCGGTCATATTGACAACGACCCTGTCTCGAAGAATGCCTGCGTTGTTGACCAGCACATGTAAATCTCCGAATGCCTCCACCGCGGCATTCACCATGCGCTGAGAGCCTTCCCAGTCGGTTACGGAGTCATTGTTGGCGACTGCTTCGCCTCCCATATCGCGAATTTCTTGTGCTGTTTCTTCAGCCGGTCCGATGTCTTCGCCGGAGCCGTCCACGCCGCCGCCTAAGTCATTGACGACGATCTTGGCCCCTTCGGAAGCCATGAGGAGCGCGTGCTCTCGCCCAATTCCGCGTCCCGCGCCGGTGATAAGAACGACGCGTCCATCAAGTAAACCCATTAGATCTCCCTATCGATCGAATTCTTTAACTCTTTCACAGCGCGAACACAGATCGCACGTTCAAATGCCCCAATTTCTTATTTCCTAAGTGGTCCAGCGGGAGGGTTTTGACCCGAGCCATAAGCGCGCTGGTACCGGATGTAAATCATGCGCCAGACCCATACGAGCGAGTGCTCTGATGACCATATGAGTGAAGTCCAATTGGGTTCGCTTGAATCCGTGACGAGAAGTACCTGGGAACCTGTGATGGTTGTTGTGCCAACCTTCTCCCAAGCCCAATATCCCTATGAGCCAGTTGTTACGGCTGTCATCACTCGTGTTGTGGTGACGTTTACCCCACCGATGACAGACAGAGTTCACAGCGAAGGTGACGTGCCATAGAAGCACCGTGTTGATAAAGAAGGCCCAAATCACTAGTTGAGGCCCATTCGTGCCACTCCAAGGAAATATTCGGCCGATCGCTATCCCTGCGAAAAACAGTCCGAAGGCGGTGGCGAGAATCGGCACATGCGAGTTACGGTCCAACCAACGAAGCTCCGGGTAGACCGCTAGATCCGCTACCTCTTCCATGTGAGTTGGGTCAGCAGCGCTACGAGTAAGCCATCCATGGTGGGCAATGCCGAAGCCCTCCACTTTCGGTGAATGTATATCACCCTCGTGGTCGGACACTCTGTGGTGACGACGGTGGTGAGCGACCCACCAAAGGGGTCCTCCTTGAGCGGCACTAGTTCCGAGCCACGCTCCGATGAACTGAACAACGCGTCCCGTTTTGAATGCGTGATGACTGAACTTTCGGTGATAAAAGCCCGTGATTCCAAAGCCTCTAAGCAAGTAAACGATCACTGACGCCGCTAGCGCGAACCAGCTCACACCCACGACAAATACGAACAGACACGCTAGGTGCACCGCCATGTAAGGCAGTGTGAATTTAAAGAAGCGCGATAACACTGGTCGGTTTTGTTCAACCCCAGCGGTTGCAACCAATGGATCTCCTAGGGTCGTGCATCGGGGTTATCCCGAGAACATATTGGACCCTACATGCTGCGAGAAGAATTTCCAGAACCTCTGGGTATTCCCAAAAGTAATTTGTCCCCAACCCGCTATGGGTTGGGGACAAATTATGTTGAGCGGATGACCGGGTTCGAACCGGCGACCTCAACCTTGGCAAGGTTGCGCTCTAGCCAACTGAGCTACATCCGCAGCAATGCGTCACTGTACCAAGCCTGACGGCGGACTCAACAGATCAGCTCTGTTCATCGCTTTGCTTGTCCGGGGGGCGCAGATCAACAGACAATGTGAGAATTCCGTTCTCCAAAGTTGCCGCAGCATCAGCGATAACGGAAAAGTCCATGAAGTCTCGTTCCGCCTGTTCTATAAACAGTCGTCTTTCCTCACCGCCTACAGCCGGGAGGTTCCGTTTCTTTACGGCTTCAGCTCGTTCTCGAAAACGGTCAATCATTTCTTGGGGGTTGAATCCATCGGCCATCACCTGAACCTAGTCCGGGCTGCTCCCCCTGCGTTTCTTCATTTGTGTTTGTCTCGTTTTCTTCTACTACTGAGAACGCGAAGTCGGGTGGGACATACGGTGCTTTTGCCGGGGGCAGTGTCCTTCGCCACACCTTGATAAATGCGGCCAGCAAACTTAGGGAGAGCAAAAATAAGCCAGCTACGAGGAACCACCACTTCTGC
>DBIA01000015.1:0-1321 GCA_002296525.1 Candidatus Neomicrothrix sp. UBA814
CAATCAGTGATTACTGTCAGAATGCGAGGTCCTTCTTCAAGAGTGACGTACGCCATGACGTATGGGCATGCCTCTGCGAAACCCTTAGCTTGGTTTTGCTCGGTAACGGTGAAGGTGTAAACCTCGCCCCTACCACTTGCGACAAAGTGCTCCAGGTTGTCACTTTCCAAACAGTGAGCACAGATACCGCGCGGGCGGTGTTGTACAAGACTGCATTTGCGGCAGCGTTGAAGGACAAGCTCGCCTCTCCCAGCGCCCTCCCAAAAGCCCCGAGATTCCCAGCTTGCATAGGGCAATGGGTGCTTTATTTGGCTCATCTATCGACTCCAAGGATCAAGGTTGCTCCGCTGTGTTTGTCGCCTATGGTGCCGCCAGTACCGTGAGCAAGGGCCAATTCGGGGTCACCTACCTGACGCGCATCACATTCGTGACGCAGCTGCTTGACTGCTTCTATCACCAGGAAAATACCGCGCATGCCCGGGTGATTAGATGAAAGCCCGCCCCCATCTGGATTAACCGGGAGTGCCCCTTCGAGGCTTATTCCTCCGTCGGAAACGAAATGGCCTCCTTCGCCTGGCTCGCAAAATCCAAGATTTTCGAGGGTCGCCAGCACGGTAATAGTGAAGGAGTCGTAGATCATCGCCAAATCAATGTCCGACCGATCAACCTTCGCCATGTTAAAGGCACTCTCACCGGACTGCTTCGCTGCGATCGTAAGAAGGTCGCTGCGACCGACACCTTGATGCTGTACAGCTTCTCCACACCCAAGAATGCGAATCGGTGGCTTTGCAAGGTCTCGGGCCCTTTCGGTGGACGTAAGCACTATCGCACCTCCACCATCGCTAATAATGCAGCAATCCAGCAGGTGTAACGGTCGGGAAATCATGCGACTTCCTAAAACGTCTTCGGTGCTAATAGGCGAGCGCATCTTTGCGTGGGGGTTAAGAGAAGCGTGCTTCCTCATCGTTACGGCTATCTCGGCGAGTTGTTCGCTGGAGGTTCCATAGGTGTCCATATGTAAATTCGCGTACATGGCATAGCTGCCGACTGTGGTCATGCCATAGGGGCTAGAGAAAGCGGAGTCTGGGTTACGTGAGCCACCAGAGCCCCCAGTTCCGATCGCCATCGAATTTGAAGCAGCCGTCGAGCCATACAGGACTAAGGCAACGCTGCAGAGCCCGGCATGAATCGCCGCGGCAGCATGAGTTACGTGTGCGACGAAAGAGGAACCGCCGATATTGGTGCCATCCGTGTAATCCGGGCGAAGATCCAGATATTCCGCTAAATCCACGATTCCCATTAAGCCCATTGACATCGAGGC
>DBIA01000015.1:1703-18817 GCA_002296525.1 Candidatus Neomicrothrix sp. UBA814
CCCTTGGCGCATTCTGCCATGATCTGAAACTCTGTTTTATTTGGCGAAAACCGACTCGGGTGTTCGTAGACACCAGCAATAGCGGCGCCCGCAGGAAAGGTGGCTTGGCTCACGAGGAGCTCCTCGTTTCTTCAGCTAACCGACTGATTAGGGAAGCAAATGCATCCGGTTGCTCTATCGGCGCATGATTTGCAGCGCCGGTAATGATTTCAATTTGGCAATTGATGAGGGTCTGGGCAAGTGCTTTGCTTTTCTCGGCTGATATGGGGTCAGCGTGCTCGCCGATTACAACGGTCGTTTCAACAGAGAGGTTGGTGAGGTCGACCGATTGGTTCCAAGCTAGTTGCGCTCGGCGGGCTCCAAGCGTCGCGCGCGGATCTGTCTTAACCCACTGAGCGAAAGCTTCTCGAAGAACCGATTCTTCGGGCTCTGGAGCGTATCCGTCGGTACTGAAATTTCGGCGTGCTTTCCCGGCAGTAATAGATTCTAGTTCGCTTATTTCGGCGCTTAGGTCGACGGAAAGCCCTACCGCTCCGACGCATATTAGGGATGAAATCTCTAGCCGACCTCGGAGAGCAATCTCGAGCCCGACTGCGGCGCCAAGGCCTTCACCAACGATCATTAACGATGGCACCTGCCAGTCGAGCATAAGTTCCTCGGCATGTTCTGCGAATGCCGCTATTGAAGACAGGCTGTCAAGCGAGCCACTTCGACCGTGACCAGGGAAGTCCAAGCTGACGGGAGAGTGGGATCCATCTAGGTGGTCCATTACCTTACGGAAACAGTTGCCGTTGCCGCCAGCGTCGTGAAGAAACAGAATCGTTTGCCCATCAGCTATTGGCGGGGGGCAGCCTGGAAGAGTGGTGTCTCCCCGGTGATGAACCAAGATCGCTAGGTCACCGATTTCGAAATACTTGTCGGGCACGCATCGAACCGTATCGGAATCGACTTAGGCACGGGAGCCGAATCCGGAAACTTCTCGAATCGGAGTCATTTTCGCCTTCGGCGTCCTCCTGACAGAACCCAATGAAGGGAAACGGGACATCAGTGGCGTGCGCCTGTTAGCGCCCTAGTGGTGTTCTCGCTTATTGCTCAGCGCTCGCCTTTATACCTTCTAACGTGGCTTCGATCGTCCCCTGAACTACCGCCTTTCGAGCGGCGAGCCCGTCGCTGTCCAGCTTCGCCAGGGATGGGGGCAATTCCATTACATCCCATATTTCTGTTAACTCTGTACCCGAAGGCCCTTCGGAAAGCTGGAATGTCCACCGCACGAAAGGTCCGTCATCGGGCGCTGCGACGAACTCAAAGCATTCGCCAGGGTCAGCCACTGTTACCTCAACTGGAACAGACCACTCAAAGCTCTTAATTCTGTTGGTCCCCAAAAAGCGCGATCCGAGCTCACCTGGGGCGCCGCTAATCCACTCGCCACCAATATTCTCGGTGCTCCATTCACCCATCCTCGCAAGGTCGCTTACCAGGGCGTACACCTCTTGTGGAGACGCGTTAATAGATGTTGTGATCTCTAAGTGCATGTCGTGAACAGTCATGGAAGGAAGCTAGCGCTGTTCAGCGTTCATTACCGCAAAACGAAAGCCCGAGTATTTGGGTTGATCAATCGAGACCTGGTTGACGACTGAATCGCGTAAATATTGATGCAGATCTTCGCGGTCCAATGACATGGAACCATCGCGTAAGGCCTCGACAAGCCACCAACGCAGATCATCGGTAGATCCCGATCGCTGCAGTAGGGCGCTCAATTGAACTTCCTCTCTGCGGCGTAACTCTGGACCGATGGCGAGTTCGCGATCGACGATATCCAGACTGTTCCCTGCAACCCGTGCGAGGAAGTTGGTGCGGCCACTTGTAGCCGACATCACCTCTCCGTGCAGGAAATCTCGAACGCTAGATAGAAGCTCGTCAAGACGCGGCATGTCTGATGAGGTTCCAGAGTTTGCGCGCTCGATGAGACGCACCGGGCCTGGTATTAGCAAATTGACGCAATCAACTTGGCATTCGGAGGACCGTCTGCCTATAGCGGGACGCTCAACCGTGGCATCGGGTCCGTTGCGATACTGGTCTGTCATGCCTAAACATCCGATAGCCCACCAGAAACTGCCAAACACTTCCCAAAATTTGAGGGCAGCTCTATCGATTACCTTCCCACCCTCGTTTTCGTACCCAGACACCAGGTCGTCGACAGTGCCGAAGCCGCCTACTTCTAATTCACGTTGACCAAATCTCCAGGAGTTAGTGCAAATCCACCCAAGATCGCGCATCGGGTCGCCAATGTGAGAGGTCTCCCAATCGAGAACTGCAACCAGACCCGTCTCGTCGTTAATCATTAGATTTCCGTTACGAAAATCGTTGTGTACTAGACCTACATCGTGCTGGTCGGGTAGATGCCTCCTAAGCCACATACCGGTGAAATCAATCATCGGTTGTGCTGTGTCCCACTCCCTGTAACGGTCCCACGTTTGTTCCAAATATTGACTGGGGGACAGTGTCGGTAGGTGACCCCGCAAGCCTGTCTCATCAACATCGATGGAGTGGATCTTTGCCAGCTCGCGCCCACATTGCTCAGCCAAGAGAGGTCGAATATGTTGCAGCTCTGGAGCCCGATTTATCCGAGAACCTAGTGTCTCGCCATCAAGCCATTCCATGATGAAGCCAACGCCTACGGCATCTTCGTCTTTTAGGTCGTAATAGACCTCCGGCTCTACGACACCATGCGCCCTTGCTGTGCGCATCAGCAAAGATTCTGCCGCAAGCCCAATAGCGCTGACGTTGTCCCGATCAATCCCGCCAGCTCCTCGTCGCATGCAAAGCTTTCGGTCGCCGGTCTCGGTGCGGATCACTAAGCGATATGTCTCCATACTTGCGCCCCCGGACAAGCGCTCAACGGTAAGGAGACCTACACAACTTGGTATCTCTCGGATTACGACTCGTTCAAGGGCCTCGAAAAACTCGGGTTGCGGCATCGGCTGGTTAATCTGTCTCTTGCTGGGATCCAAAAATGGTGGGTGCACCTGCTCGCGACCAATCAGGAGCCCCGGCGATCTGCCGGCCCTCAATAGTTATCTTTTGATCGGAAGTACCACCAATGACAGTGCCGCTTAGCGGCCCAGTCACGCCGTTCGCGCCGATATGTGCAATCGGGTAGGACTGGACTGCCGAATAAGTCTGTAGGAGAAGCGGCCTCGGGTTTGGCGAGTTGTTAGGAACCGAGCCGTGAATCATGCAGCAGTTATGGACGGTTACGGAGCCTGCAGGGCCGGTCAACCAAACTATTTCGTTCATATCAAGCTCGGCGACGTCTCTAGGGTTCATCGCGCCACCCCACTCGCCAGAATCAAGGTACTGGTCATACAGCGGACCCTGGTGGCTACTGGGGAGTACCCCCATCGGCCCCATGACATCATCCACATCAGCTAAATAAACGCCAATTGTTAAGGGACTAAAGTCCGTATGGGGCCAGAACTGTATGTCTTGGTGCCATTTGATTTCCTCGCCACCGCCAGACCATTTGAAGTTGAGTTTCGAATGGTGATAGCGGACTGGGCCACCCAAAATACTGCAAGCCAGAGCCGCCGCCGGGCCCTCAAGGGCGAAGTTTCTGAAGGTCTCATGGTTGTCGACGGGGGAATTAAGCCTCCGTATTCTGGGGTTCCCAGACGTGTGCGATGGTTCGAGATCGAGCATTTTGTTGGACGTTTCAAGGCCACGGCTAACTTCCACGAACTCCGCAGCTGCTCGCTGGAGATCCGCAAGGGTCGCGGCTTCCACGAAACTCTCGAGATGAAGGTATCCGCGCTTCTGGTAATTGCGGAGATCCTCATCGGAGAGCAAGTTGGGGTTCATGGAAGTTAACGTCACGGCCAAATGCTATCTCGGCCAGCAATAGGGTGTCCGAATCCTTCTTTCTCCGTTTATGGTTAAGGAATGGCCGAACCTTTAGTCGTCACCGGTGGTTCCCTGCTAGACGCCAAGAGCGAACAGCAGGCCGACCTGTTAATTGCGGACGGCGAGATTGCCGACATCGGTGATCCTGGAGCTTTTAACGGCAAGGGCCTAGAAGTCGACGCCTCTGATGCCCTAGTTATGCCAGGTTTTGTCGACATCCAAGTCCACTTCAGAACCCCGGGCGGTGAAGAGAGCGAAGACATTTCATCAGGGGCGGCGGGAGCCGCCTTAGGAGGTGTGACCGCGTGTCTGATGATGCCCAACACTGTCCCCACAATTGATAATCCCGACCTCGTGTCTGAAGTCCTTCGACTAGGGCGTGACACACCCTGCGATGTATATACATCGGCTGCTATCACCGTCGACCGGGCAGGGGAAAGCTTGGTCGACTTCGTTGCGCTCTACGAAGCAGGCGTTCGAGTATTCACAGATGATGGCACCGTGGTTGATAGCGAAGACCTGATGAGGGGGGCTTTAGAGGCCAGCTCGCAATTCCCAGACGTTGTGATCAGTCAACACGCAGAACACTCGGCGATGGTCGAAGGTGGCGTCATCAACCAAGGTGTCGTATCAGACCGCCTAGGGCTAAAAGGGAGACCTTCCGAAGCTGAGGTAATTATCGTTGAACGCGATATCGCACTAGCTAAGCAAACCGGTGGTCGCTACCACGTACTTCATATATCTACGGCAGCCGCAAGTGATCGCGTTCGTAATGCCAAAGCAGCTGGACTCCGTGTATCTGCGGAGGTAACCCCACAACACTTGATCTTGACGGAAGAGGATGTTGAACGCTTGGGGACATCCGGAAAGATGAATCCGCCCTTGCGTACCGCCGCTGACGTCGAGGGGTTAAGGGCTGCGTTATTTGACGGGACTATCGACGCAGTCGCCACAGATCATGCTCCACATTCGCCCTCGAGCAAGGCCGTAGATTTGCCAGATGCACCGCCGGGAATGTTAGGCGTTGAGACAATGGCGTCCGTTATTTGGAATGAGTTCGTAGCACGAGGGCTCATGACTCCGCAGCGCTTCGTAGCTCTCCTATCGGCCTCTCCGGCAGCGATAGCGGGCATTTCGACGCATGGCGCTCCGTTCGCCATCGGCGTACCTGCAAATATCGCGATATTTGACCCCAGGGAGCGTTGGATAATTGAGCCCAACGAGCTTCAAAGTAAGAGCGTCAATACTCCTTGGCCGCACAAAGACGTACAAGGACGCGTTCGGCACACGATTTGCAACGGCGCGTTAGTCGTTCACCATGGAACGCTCACATAACGTAATGAGGAGCGGAAGGCGTCAAATTTTCAGTTAAGCGGCCTAACTTATGTAGGTGGACTTTAAAAGAAAGTTGTGCCGTGCCTTTTAGCTTCGCAAATGTTGACGGGCGAGCGTGTCTCGTCGAAAAAGAGTCGTATTTCGACCTCGAGCGAATTTCACAAGGCTCCATCAGCCCTGACCCGATGCGTGCCATAGCTCAGAATGATGAATTTCGCGAGATCGCCGCATCACTTCGCTCTCAGGAAAAAGACGGAATTATCTCCGAGGCAACTCTGTGCGCTCCGATACCTAGGCCAAGGAACAGTTTTGGCGTAGGTCTTAACTACAAGGATCATGCCGAAGAGTCAAAAATGGATCTACCAACGGTGCCCGTTGTTTTCACTAAATACCCATCTTGTATTACTGGGCCATTTGACGATGTCCAGCTGCGTGGTGATAGTAACGACTATGAAGCTGAGCTCGTAGTGGTAATCGGCCGGACGACACGCGACGTTCCATCCGACCAAGCGTGGTCACACATTGCGGGTTTGACGATCGGGCAAGATATCTCTGATCGCGGCCTACAGTTAGCAGCACGTCCCGCTCACTTTGGCTTGGGTAAATCGAGGGATACCTACGGGCCAACTGGTCCACTACTGGTTTCGCCCGACAGTTTCGCAGACCCCAATGATCTATCTATTACATGTGATGTCAACGGCGACCGGCGCCAAGATGCACGCACAAGCAGTCTGATATTTGACGTGCCCTTTTTAGTCAGTTATCTGTCTGAAATTATGACATTGGAAGCTGGTGACCTTATCTTTACGGGCACCCCAGCTGGGGTTGGTATGCCAGATAGCCGATTCTTAAACAGTGGTGACGTGATAACGACCGAGATCGAAGGCATCGGTGTTATGGAGAACGTCTGTCGGTGAGTTTCAACGAACGGAATTCACCCGTTGCAGCCATTCTTTTGGCCGGCGGGTTAGCGACCGCTGTTTCCATGGGCGTTCGATCAACAATGGGTGTGTATCTCGACCCGATAACGGTTGACTTGGGAATCTCCACCGGAGCATTCGGATTTGCGATCGCAATTCAAAATTTGGTTTGGGGGCTCGGACAACCCATCGCTGGGGCCGTCGCCGATCGATACGGCTCTGCGCGAGTGCTAGTTGCGGGCGGTGTCTTTTACATATTTGGGCTTGCCGCAGCTGGCGCCGCAAACACTTCCGCAGGCATAAGCATCAGTCTGGGTGTCATAACAGGCCTAGGTCTCGCCGGTTTAAGTTTCGCAGTCATATTGGCTTCAGTGGGTCGATTAGTTGATGAATCGCGCCGGGCTACTGCCTTAGCGACCACTACAGCTTTCGGTTCTTTGGGGCAGTTCGTTCTTGTTCCCCTGACTCAAAGCGCCATCGACGCGTTCGGTTGGCGTCAAAGTCTCATGCTCGGAATAACGCTTCTAGCGTTGGCAATGAGCAGCGTCTGGCCGCTACGTTCACGCAGCGAACAGTCCGCGCCATCCGCCGCCAAGGGCGGCGGCCGAGCCATTCTCCGAATAGCGTTCGGTTATCGCAGCTATGTACTTCTCTTAATCGGATTCTTTGTATGCGGCTTTCATGTCACCTTTATTGGGTTACACCTTCCCAAATACCTAGAGGATGCAGGTCAGACAAGCAAAATAGCTGCGTTAGCTCTGGCGACAATCGGCCTTTTTAACATAGGGGGCACGATGGCCATCGGCTGGCTCGGTGGTCGTTTCAAGAACACTCGGCTATTAGCTCTTCTTTATGGCATCCGCGCCGTCGCTTTTGCGGGAATGGTGGTAGTACCAATGTCACCGGAGTTCGCGTTACTCAGTAGCGCTGTGATTGGGGTTGTCTGGCTCTCAACGGTTCCTTTGACCTCGGCAATCGTGCTTAAACAATTTGGGCCCGACCATGCAGGGATTCTTTTTGGGTTCGTGTTTCTAAGTCACCAAATAGGAGCTTTTATTGGAAGTTACGGTGCCGGCATATATAGAGATGCTTATGGCTCCTATTCCGGTTATTGGTGGCTAGCCGCGCTCCTCGGTGTCGCTGGAGCGATCCTGCATCTCTCTATAGATGAAGAGCCCTACCACAACTTGAAAAATCCGCCCAGGCCTCGTGAACTCAACACCGGCTTATTGGCCAAAATCTGGAACAGACGCAAAGCTGTCGGAGCAGTTACATCAACGATTGGAGTGATGGCTTTACTCGGAGTTTGGAGTTACCTGCGCATAGATGCAAACAACGAACTGGCCGGACAACAGGCGGCAGTTATTTGTGCGCTTCACCTGCCCTTCGGCCCCTTGGGTTAATTCACCCGACAGGTCTACCAAGCACCTCGTTCTCTAAGGGACTCAAGATCATCCCAGTCGTATCCGGCCTCGACTAAAACCATTTCGGTGTCCTGCCCCAGTTGGGGAGCTTCAATGCCATAGCGAGTAGGCGTATCCGACATTTGTATTGGGCAACCCACCAAATTTATGGTTCCAAACTGAGGATGCTCAGTTTCAACTATGTAGCCGTTGGCGAAGGATTGCGGATCAGCTGTGACCTGATCGTGTGAGCGAACAGGTGAGAAGCGTTGCGCCTCGGCAGTGAGCCGCTCCACCCACTCATCTGTGGTTCTTTGGCTGAAGATGCTGATGAAGTCTTGACGCATCTCCCTCGCGATCTCTTTAGTGACGAAATAGGAGTTGTACGTTGGATGGTCAACCCAGTCTGGGCGTTCGATAGCTCTGCACATGCCTTCCCATAAGTGCTCGGGACAGCCAGCCATCGCGAGAGCTCCATCAGCGGTAGGGAATACGCCATAGAGGGCGTGGACCAGTGGGTGCCCACCATTAGAACGGCCCGCAAGCTCGCCCGTGAGAAAATAATGCGTGTATTCCGGCGCCTGCATCCAAATCTGGCCACCGAGAAGGCTGACATCTACGCGTTGACCGCGACCTGTTCGCTCTCGGGCGTAAAGGGCGGCAATTATGCCAGTCTGCAGGTTTTGCGATCCGCAATGATCGGCTAGCAAGGAGGCGACTGTCGTAGCCGGTTCACCGTCATTGCCGATGCCTGCGATTACACCACCAGCAGCCTCACCCACTATGTCAGCACCTTCCCGCAAAGCGTCCGGCCCAGTTGGTCCAAGAAAGCTGCCGGCAGCCCAAATTATGCGCGGGTTTATGGCTGCGAGATCGTCATAACCAAGGCCCCACCCGTCAAGAGTGCCCGGTTGAAAGTTTGAGAGCACCACGTCGGATGACTCCACAAGTTTGAGGAAAGCTTCACGTCCGGCATCGGTTCGCAAATCTAAGGTGACCGAGCGCTTTCCTCTATTGCAAGCCTCCCAAAACACCGAGGTGCCAAGCTCCTCAATTACCCCAACATGACGACCCATATCACCGATCTCGGGGAGCTCTATCTTCAATACCTCAGCGCCGAGATCATGCAGCATGGCGGCTGCTTGAGGCCCCTGCACCAAAGTCGACAAATCCAAAACTCTTACGCCGTCTAAGGCTCCCGACATTTCAACCCCTTATGAACTAGAAGATACGTGACCGTAGTAAAAAACGCTTAAGTTACCGTAGCAACCGAAAGTCCTAAGATGAGCCAACTGAGCCCACAAAGCAACTTGGATGTACTTCTTTTGACGAATCCAGCAGCGAACCGTGGGCGCGCTAAAACGACTGGAGACGAAGTTCACAAATATTTGGCGCGAGCTGGACATCGCGTCCAGCACCAGGTTGCCGAAGATATATCGATGACCCGCCACATGGTCGACGAGGCTGTCTCCACCCAGAAGCGGATAATTGCGGTTGGAGGAGACGGCTTCATTCACCACATCGTTCAGGGTTGTGCGGAAACGGGAGCCATTCTTGGAATTGTGCCAGCAGGAACTGGTAACGACTTTGCCTTTGGATTGAACCTTCCTACGAGTGTCGAACAAGCAACACAGGCAGCTCTGACAGCGCCCGTGACTTGCGACGTCCTCAAATTCGAGTCCCAAACAGGAAAAATCCGGTACGGCGCGTCGATTGCTACCGCAGGCTTTTCAGCCGACGTCAATCTCAAGGCCGAATCCATGAAGTGGCCCCGGGGTTCACTCAAATACACCGCAGCTACCCTGATGAAGCTCATGCGGCTGAAAAGGTATGAGCTCAAAATCGCCGTAGACGACGCCTCTGTTGACGGGAGGTGCCTTATGTTCGCAATCGCGAATACCCGCGCATTTGGCGGAGGAATGCAGATAGCACCAGAAGCGAAGCCTTCGTCGGGAACTGCTGATTTGGTGGTGATTCGTGATAGTTCCGCGCTAGCGCTACTCCGAATGCTCCCTAAGACATTCAAAGGCGCGCATATTAACCATCCGGCAGTTGAGCTCACCAGCGGGACTCGATTTGAGGTAAATCTGTTTGAATCCGGCTCCTCGGAACCCTGCCATCTTCGAGCCGATGGGGAAGACGTGGGATCTCTGCCACAAACAGTTACGGTTGTCCCTGGAGGACTGCGGGTGGCTGGCGCGTCATATGGCCATTCTCCCGCAAGTAAAACTAGAGATACCAACGAATGAGCAAAGCATCAGTCGCCTCGATGTCAGAGGACGAAACCCGAACTTTCAGCGTGTCCATGGTGATCTCCGGCGTTCGCTGCGGCCTAACCTACGTAATCCTGCCCTTTCTAGCACCGCTTGTAGGAATCGGTTCGGGCGTTGGCCCATGGCTCGGGTTGCTTCTCGGTGGCGTCGCAATAGGCGCTAATCTCTTAAGCATTAACCGCTTTTGGGGCGGTAATCGCAAATGGAAATGGCCAATGACCGTCATCAATGTCTCTGTCATTGCCCTCCTGTTGTTCCTAGTCGTAGGTGACGTCCGCGAACTAGTGACATGACGCATAACGGCTCACCACACCGATCGGTAGAGCCGGTAATGGACCACATGGTGTTGGTATGCACATAGTGCTCGTGGACTCGGTTGCACCACATTTTGTTGCGCAAATTGAGTCAATGGGTCATACCTGCAGTTCTCTCTCCTCAGCTCAGCGGGACCACCTTGTTGGCAACATCGCCCATGCTGACGTCATGATCGTTCGAAGTTCCGTTGTATCCGCAGATGTAATCTCAGCGGCGCCGAGGCTTGGTTTGATCGTACGAGCAGGAGCAGGCACCGACACTATTGATGTCGAGGCTGCAAGTGAGGCCGGAATCTATGTGTGCAATGTGCCGGGGAAAAATGCCGTGGCCGTCGCAGAGTTGGTAATGGGATTAATGATTGCGATCGATCGCAAGATCCCTGCAGCTAACGCCGATTTCGCTCACGGCGTATGGAACAAAGCCCATTATGCACAAGCGCAGGGACTCAAGGGCCAAGCGCTTGCAATCCTTGGTCTTGGAAACATTGGTTTCGAGGTAGCCGCCCGCGCCAAAAGCTTTGGGCTCACCCTGCACGCTTTGAGGAGCGCAGACCGCAGCCCGATACGGCAACAGAAGATCGAGGAGTTAGAAATCCAGCTACACGGCACTCATTCAGACCTGCTCGGCGTAGCCGACATTGTCACTCTCCATCTGCCCCTAACCGTCGATACTCAAAACATCGTTAACAGCCAATTTCTTAATCACATGAAGCCCGGGGCGATGCTGATCAACACCTCCCGGGGGGGTCTTGTAAATGAAGAGAGCCTTTTGCAAGCTATGAACGAACGCGATATTCGAGTAGGTCTGGATGTGTATTCATCGGAACCCACAGAAGGTTTCTCCGAATGGACGTCACCCCTCAGCGGTCATCCAAATTTTGTCGGGACCCATCACATAGGGGCATCCACCCACCAAGCTCGCGACGCGATAGCAGACGGGGCCTTAGAAACCATTCGAGAGTATGAGCGCGGCATTCCACCAAATTGCGTCAATATCGCTAATCGGCCTTTGGGGGAGTGCGCTATTGCAGTGCGCCACCGCGATGAAATCGGTGTCCTTGCGGAGGTGCTTTCTTGCTTGCGGACCGCCGGTATAAATGTCCAGCAGATGAGAAATGAAATATTTGAGGGCAATGCTTCGACAGCCGCGATTGCAACGATTCGAGTGTCTCAAAGACCGACCGTATCAACTATTCGATCCCTAGAGAAGCTTGAAAATGTCCTGCGTATAGACGTTCTCGGGGCGTAGCTAGTTCTGTTATTTCCAAAGTCAGGAACCGGCGATCGCCTCATCCCGCCAGGTAACCGTGCTCTGCACTTGATTAAAAGTAAATACGTGTAGACCCTCAACGCCGAGGGATTTGAGTTCAGGGTTCAAAGGTCTAAGAAGCTTGTCGGGGTCATACCCGCCCGGAGCGAACATTCGAGCTAATGTCGCTCGGTTTTTCTTGAGGAAACGTAATGACGCACCGACTCCGAGCCTTGCACCGATTGACAATAGCTTGGTCCTTTCAACGGCACCAGGAACACCAAGATGAATTGGCAGCTTCAAACCGCGTTTCCGTTCTTCCGACAGCCAAGTACGAATAGTCCGAGGATCGAAACACATTTGCGTCGCAGCGTGGCCTTCGACTCCGCTGCCTTTTAGCAAAGCTTCTTTTTTGTGCAGGCTTTCTGAAAGAACCTCTGAGTCAATGAATGAGTGCCCGTCAGGGTAGGCCGTGACCCCGATGTGGGTGAGCTCATGTTTCATTCCAAGAATCACCTCAAGGACCTGTATCGAGTCGTTAAATGGCCCGAATGGCTCCGGAGCGTCACCGCCAACCAGAAATAATTCTGAAGCCCCGATATCGGGCAACTGGTCGATCAACATGCGAAGTTGGTCTTGGCCCGTGATCATTCGGGCTGCTAGGTGGGGGATTGGTTTCATTCCCATTTTGGACAGCTCGCGACTTAAGGACCACGTATCTTGGAGACTCTTTGCCGGCGAGGCTGTTACAGACACCTCTGAGGCGGCCGGCAGGAAGGGTAGTTGGGCGGCAAGGTTCTTCAATGGGATTACCTCGAAGCGAGCCTGTTTCAGGAGGGCGACCCGGTGGGCCTTGTCGCCCGGTAGTTCTTTACTCCGAAAAATCGACACTGCAATTCCTTAGCTCAAACCGACGATATTTCCGTCAGCGTCAATATCAATGCTGTGGGCGGCTGGGTTCTTACCTAATCCAGGCATGGTCCTCATTTCTCCGCAAATCGGGTAGACGAATCCTGCGCCTACTGACGCCCGGACTTCGCGCACCGGCAGAGTCCATCCTGTGGGCGCGCCCGGGAGCTTGGGGTCTGAGGAAATCGAGAGATGAGTCTTTGCAATACAGACGGGGAGATTGCCGAAACCGTTGTTTTCGTAACTAGTTAGTTGTTTATTGGCTTGAGTGCTGAAAGTCACGTCCTGTGCGCCGTAGACGCGCTGGGCGACTGTGATGATTTTTTCTCGAAGTGGGAGTCCGTCTTCGTAGAGCGGCGAAAACGAACTTGGTTCAGTAGCCGCCTCTTCGACGGCTTCAGCGAGCGTCGCTGCGCCGAGTCCGCCGTCCGTGAAGTGTGTGCACCTTGCCGACCGAGCCCCATATTCCTGGGCGATCTCGGTTATTGCCTGAAGGTCCCCTTCCTTATCGTCGGGGAACTCATTGATGGCGACCACTGGAGTCACTCCGTGAATTTGCATATTCTCAAGTTGCTTGCGCAAATTGTCACCGCCGGCGTGGACCTCGTCTGGGTTTTCCTCTAGTAGGGCGGCGGGAAGTGGTCGGCCAGCCACGATTTTATGATTTCCTGAATGGGCCTTAAGCCCCCGCACTGTGGCAACAAGCACAGCGGCGTCGGGAGCTAATCCTGAATATCTGCACTTGATGTTGAAGAAGCGCTCAGCACCCATATCTGCGCCGAAACCTGCTTCGGTTAGAAGAAAGTCGCCCGTCTTGATTCCGATCTGGTCAGCGACAATCGACGAGTTGCCGGTCGCTATATTTCCGAATGGGCCTGTGTGCACCAGCGCAGGAGTGCCCTCAAGAGTTTGCATGAGGTTCGGTTTAATGGCCTCTTTTAAGATGACTGTCATAGCACCGGCGACACCGAGATCTTCTGCTGTTACAGGGGCGTCATCCTTGGTGTAGCCAACAACGATCTTGCCCATCTTTTGGCGAAGGTCTTGTAGCGAGCTCGCTAGTGCCAGAGCAGCCATTACCTCTGAGGCAGCGGTTATATCGAAACCACTCTCGCGCGGTATTCCGTCCAGACGACCACCGAGTCCCAGCGTCACGTTTCGTAAGGCGCGGTCGTTGATATCGACTACTCGCCGCCAGGTGATGTTGTGGAGGTCGAGGCCGAGTTCGTTACCGTGAAAGAGATGAGCGTCCAACACAGCGGCACACATGTTGTGCGCCGCCGTTACTGCGTGCATGTCGCCGGTTAAGTGGAGGTTGAATAGCTCCATTGGGACGACCTGGCTGTAGCCGCCTCCAGCGGCCCCGCCTTTTATGCCGAACGTGGGTCCCATCGACGGTTGACGAATGGCGATCGTCGCTGCTTTTCCGATGTGGCGAAAGGCTTGGCCCAAGCCGACAGTTGTGGTCGTTTTACCCTCTCCGAGGGGAGTCGGAGTAATGGCTGAAACAACGACGTACTTGGCATTTGGCCGCCCTGAAAGCCCTTCAATTGCTTCTAATTGAATCTTGGCTGAGCCTTTGCCATACAGCTCTACGTTCTCGAGCGGGATGCCCATCGAGGATGCAATTTCGTCCAACGGTCGTATTTGAGCCTGGCTAGCGATTTCTAGATCGCTTGGTATCGACATGGGTTACCTTTCCAACGTCTCAAAACGATTCCAGACGTGCAGCAAAGCGGTCCTTAGATAGTGTGCCACTAGATCGGATAACGTTTCACACTTCGGAACAGTTCCAGCATACAGAATAGAGTCAGAAGGCCTTCGGGCCCTCAAAGGGCCTCACGGAGCGCTTCGTGTTACCTAAGGTTCGCCGTTAAGGGCTAGCCTCCCACTACTGCTTTGCGTAATCAAAGGATTGAGAGTGAGCGAATTCCCGTCCCATGCTCGTTGCGTTGTTATCGGTGCCGGCATTGTCGGCAACTGCTTGGTTGGCCATCTCAGCGAAATGGGGTGGGAAGACATCGTTCTGCTCGATAAGGGCCCGTTGCCAAATCCTGGGGGTTCAACCGGACACGCCTCGAACTTCATCTTTCCATGCGATCACTCGAAAGAAATCGTTGACCTCACCCTAGAAAGCCAACGCCAGTACGAAGAACTCGGTCTCCAAAACACCTGCGGAGGAATTGAGGTAGCCCGATCTGAAGAGAGAATGGAAGAGTTCCAACGTCGAATGACCTCTGCAAAGTGCTGGGGAATTCCGTCTAGCCTTCTCAGTCCTGCTGAGGTCAAAGAACTCGTCCCATTTATTTCTGAAGACGTAATCCTCGGCGGCTTCTACACACCGAGTGTCAGCGCTGTCGACTCCTTAGAGACTGGGACACAGATGCGCAAAAGAGCACAGGAAGCCGGCAATTTGCAAGTATTTGCAAACACGGAAGTTCTTGATATCGAGACGACGCAGGGAACCAATAAACCCAAAATTGAAGCCGTCGTCACCGACAAAGGAAGAATTGAATGCGAAACAGTGGTAATCGCGAGCGGTGTCTGGAGCCCCCGTCTTGCTGAGATGGCAGGTGCGACGATTCCCCTAACACCAGCCGTCCATCAAATGGCTGACGTCGGGCCATTCGATGTCCTTGTAGAAACGCAACAAGAGTTGGCCTATCCAATCGTTCGCGATATGGATACCTTCTGTTACGAACGACAAACCGCCGGATCCATGGAAGTGGGTTCCTACGCGCACCGTCCGATTCTCCATCGAGTCGACGAGATTCCCTCCAACGAAGAAGCTGCGCTGAGCCCCACAGAAATGCCTTTCACCCCGGACGATTTCGATCAACAGATGGAAGAGGCCATAGAGCTAATGGAATTTCTCGGGGATGGTGAAATCAAATACGCCATCAACGGGCTTCTGTCCCTAACACCAGATGCAAACCCCGTACTTGGGCCAACAGTTGAGGTAGAAAACCTTTGGTCCGCGGCTGCGGTGTGGATCAAAGAAGGGCCGGGAGTGGGACGCCTAGTCGCTGAGTGGATGACCGACGGATATCCACATTTCACAGATCCCCATGGTGCTGATATTGCACGCTTCTACCCGCATCAACGCAATGTCCACCACATCGAGGCCAGATGCGACGAGCACTTTAATAAAACCTACGGAATTGTCCATCCACGTGAACAGTGGGCTAGCCGGCGCGGCGTCACCGTGGGGCCCGTCAAGGCCAGAACAGACGCCCTTGGAGCATTCTATTTTGAGGCAGGAGGCTGGGAACGTCCCCACTGGTACGAATCGAATCAAGACTTAGTCGATAGGTACGGGATCAAGGAACGTGACCACGAATGGGACAGCCGCTGGTGGTCCCCTATATCCGATGCCGAACACCTCCACTTACGAGATCATGCAGGCATTGTTGACCTTTCAGCGTTCCAAATCTTCGAGGTTTCGGGCCCAGGAGTTCTTCCCTACATCGAGCACATGGTCGTAAATAAGTGTGATGTCCCAATCGGCGGTTCGATTTATACACCGGTTCTCAATCCTTCCGGTGGCTTCCGATCTGACTTAACCATTCTCAGGCTTGCAGACGATCGGTTCCGTATCATCACGGGGGCCTTTGATGGCGGTAGAGATGAGTATTGGTTCCGCCACAACCTCCCTGGCGATGGGTCCGTCCAGTTCGAAAATCGCACCAACGCTGTCTGCACCTTGGGCGTTTGGGGACCTAATGCCACACAACTCCTCTCTAAAATCACCGAATCAGACCTCGAACAGGCTGCATTTCCTTACGGGTCACATCAAGAAATTCTATTAGCGGGCGTCCCCACGGAAATGTTCAGGGTTTCCTACGTCGGGGACTGTGGATTCGAGATCTACGCTGCGATGCAGCACGGGCTAGCCCTCTGGGACGCCATTACCGAAGCTGGCGAGGAGTTCAACCTGCGGCCTGTTGGGGCGGCCGTATATGGCACGAGCGGCCGATTAGAGAAGGGTTACCGACTCATGGGAGCGGAACTCGAAAATGAATATAACCCCGTAGAGGCAGGACTAGCCCGCCCAAAGGTCAAGGCTGCCGACTTCATCGGGAAGGCCGAATATCTAAAGGCGCGCGATGACAGTCCTTGCGCCCAACTCTGTGTCTTGTCCATCGACGATCTCACGTGTGCCGCCGGCTACCAACGCTTCCCCATGGGAGCCGGCAACGAGCCGGTCTTGTCCCTTTCCGGTGAACGGCTTGTCGATGCCGAGGGACGAGTAAGTCGCGTCACCACCGCCGGAAACGCGCCATCAGTCGGCAAGTACCTGTGTATGTCATACCTTCCGATTGAATGCTGCGAACCGGGCACAAAGCTCCAAGTCATGTATCAGAATGAGCTTTATCCCGTCACGGTGGAGGCGACAGGACCCAATCTGGCTCTCTTCGATCCTCATAACGACCGGATGAAAGCTTGACGGCGCTAAACGCCAGGGGGCAACGACGATAAATGCGGATACTCGTGTGTGTGAAGCGCGTTCCAGCGCCGGGCTCAAAAATAAACGTTACGTCCGATTCTCTGAAAGTGGATACCAACCATTTGGGGTTCACGACGAGCCCGCACGAAGAATGTGCTGTCGAAGAGGCTGCGCAACTTATAGAACAACACGGCGGATCGGTTACGGTCCTGACCGTAGGCCCGTCGGAGGCCGAAGAACAGCTCCGCTACGCGGCGAGCGTCGGAGCTACTGATTTTGTCTTAGTGACCAACGACACCGGCGTCGAGTGGGACCCGCAACAAACGGCTGAGGCGATCGTTCAGACTGTCACGGAGATCGAGGC
>DBIA01000028.1 GCA_002296525.1 Candidatus Neomicrothrix sp. UBA814
TTTTGGGCCTGCGAAGCCTTAGTCGAAAGCTATTACGGTGCGCCCTTCTGCTCCAGTAAGCATCGCGTCTATCGCTAGCTGAATGTCCTGAATCGCTACTCGTTTGGAGATCAGCCGATCGACAGGTAAACGTCCTTGTAGATAAGCGGCGCAGAGGTCATCAATTGCTTGCCCTGTGTCAGCAGCTGCGTAGTAGCTGCCTTTGATTGTCTTTTCTGAACGTATGAGGTCCGCGCTGATGAAACTTGTCGAATCGGATGTGCTTGGTACGCCCACCAATACCATGGTTCCTCCTGGTCTAACGGCTCTCAGCCAACTCTCTTGAAGAGCGGTGTTGCCAATCGCTTCGATCACTACATCAGCGCCTCGACCCTCGGTGAGGTTCAAGACTTCATCTATCGCCCTGTCGTCAGCGGTAACAAAGTGGGTTGCGCCTAGATTAATTGAAAGGTTCTTTTTGGATGCTGCGCGGTCGACGGCAATAATCCGTTTGGCTCCCGCCATATTGGCACCCATTACCGCACTTAGGCCCACTCCGCCAGCGCCGACTACAACCACGGTGTCGCCCTCTGAGAGTTGCCCCCTGTGAACGGACGCGCCTACACCCGTTGCCACTCCGCAACCGATGAGCGCCGCTACCTCATAAGGCACGGCGTCGGGAATGCGCTTACAGCTAACTTCTGCAACGACCATGTGTTCGGACCAAGTTGAGATGCCGCAGTAGTGCAATATCGGTTGGCCGTTACGAGAAATCCGACTTGTCCCATCTGCCAAGAGACCGCTCCAAATCCTCTCGGTGCCATCCGAACACAAATGTTGCTGTTCTCGGATGCAGTAGAAGCAGACTCCGCAACTTGGGACCCAATTGAGGGCAACCCGATCGCCGATCCGTATTTTCTTAACGTTCGGACCAACTGCAACTACTTCGCCTGCTCCTTCGTGGCCAAGCACACAAGGTATTTCGGCTCCGTGTTGACCCGTGATGGCGTGTTGGTCGCTATGGCAAATTCCTGCTGCGCCCATCTTGACCAAGACTTCCCCGTCAAGAGGCTCACTCAAATCGAGAGTTTCTACCTGAACAGGTCCTCCGACAGAGTTGAGGGTGACGGCAATGGTTTTCATGAACACCTCCTAGGTCAACTCAATTTAGGGTTCCAGGGCGACTAGGTGGGACATTGAATCTCTGAACGCGCTGCCTGCATCATGCGAGACTGTGGTAATGGGTATTGATTACCGGCAATTGGTTCGTGGTGACCGGGTGCACGCAAGCCTGCTCCATGATTCCGAAGTCTTTGTAGAAGAGATGGAACGAATCTTTGTGCGAGGTTGGGCTTTTGTCGGACACGAATCGGAAATAAAAGGCAACGGGGATTGGGTTAAACGTCAACTGGGTAACGAATCGGTAATTATGGTTCGAGCAGATGACGGGGATGTCAATGTCCTTTCGAACCGTTGTGCGCATCGGGGAACTGCGCTGTGCTGGGAGCACAGTGGCAACGCCTCATTTTTTCAATGCACCTATCACAATTGGAGATTTGGGCTAGATGGCAGCCTGCGTGCAGTCCCGTTTCCGGATGGGTATTCGAAGCCTAAAGCGGACCTCGGGTTAGACCGGGCCGGCCAGGTAGCGAGTTATCGAGGGTTTGTATTCGCAAATTTAGATGGAAGAGCTGGGTCAATCGATGAACACTTAGGAGATGCTGGTTACGAACTCATAGACCGGCTCTGCGAAATGAGCCCCACCGGCAGAGTAGATCTATCAAAGGGTTGGATCGGTCACCGAGTGCAGTCAAATTGGAAACTCTGGCCTGAAAGCGACAGCGATGGATACCACGTGGGGTTTGTTCACGCGTCAATGTCGGCTTCCACTGACACTTACTACGACGATGTTGCAGTAGGGGGAGACGCAGTTAAGAGCTCACGAGCGGTTGACTATGGAAAAGGACACCTTGAGTTAGATTGGCGTCCAAGTTATAAGCAAGAGCTCTCCTGGCTTGGGGTAACACGGGAACGAGTCGCGGACTACTTTTCCGCGCTTTCTGAACGTGTAGGCGAAAACGCTGCGCAACAAATGCTTTGGGACGGCCCTCCACACGCATTCCTTTTTCCCAATTTGTTCTTAGGGGAAACCGTGATCGCAATTGTGGAGCCAGTGAGTCCGACGGAAATGATTCACCGGCATACCGCAGTGCAATTTGAGGGAGCAGACGACGCTTTCAACGAACGGCTTCTCCGCCAGACTGAAGCAGCTGTCGGACCGGCCTCATTTATCACGACAGACGACGCTATTACTGCGGAGCGGGTCCAGGCCGGAGTCGCGGGTGCAGCAACCTCCTGGGCGAACAGCAGCCGAGGTTGGATAGATCTCAGTAGAGGTCTTCATCGAGAAACAATCGATGCGAGCGGGGTGCGATCAAGCGACGCATCCGATGAAACTACGAATCGCGGCTTCTGGTACCGGTATCTGGAAATAATGAGCGAAGAGAGATGAGATTGACTTCGCTGGAGACGAGAGCGGAAATAGAGCAATTCTTGTATCGAGAAGCTCGGTACGCCGATGAGTTTTCACTCAAGGAATGGGAAGCGCTTCTCACCGAAGACTTCCATTATTGGGTACCGGCAGGCCGTATCGCTGGTGATCCCGCAAAGCAGCTTGCATATCTGAACGACAACCGAGCACGCGTAGCCACCCGAATAAGGCAGCTACAAACTGGAAAACGCCTTTCGCAACTCCCGATGTCGCCGATGCGACGCATACTCTCCAACATTGAGATTGCTGAGACGCCTGAGGACGTGTTCTCGGTGAACGCGAACTTTGTAATCTACGAGGTAGCTGCTCAATCAACTGGCGAACTTCGAGTCTGGCCGGGCCAAGCCCAGTACCAACTTCGACGAGTAGA
>DBIA01000030.1 GCA_002296525.1 Candidatus Neomicrothrix sp. UBA814
GGCATGATGTAATCCAATTCATCTGTGTGTTTCGGGGCGGACCAGTAGGTCCGCCCCGATGCGTTTTCCCAATAGATCTCCTAGTTTGCAGAAATGAGCGCTTCCAACAGAGGTGGACAGCAACGCATTCCTCGACCAGACGGGTGGCGTCTGGGTTCCCCAGCGCCCTGGCCACCTAATGCGAACATAGATCTGGACGCCATAGAACGGCATTTAGCCACGCGCCTCGTTACCTCCCAGCGGACAGGTGCTCCACCCCCCAAACGAGACTCAGCGGTGTTGATTGCCTTATACGCCGATCCTGAAGTAACCGTCGTGCTGACACGTCGACCTCAGAATATGCGGACCCACAGCGGCGAAGTGAGCTTCCCGGGAGGAGCACAGGACCCGGGCGAAACACTCTGGGAAACTGCGTGTCGAGAAGCACGCGAAGAAGTGCAACTTGACACGTCACTCCTGCGACGAATCGGTGAACTTGACCACCTCACCACCGTCTCGTCGCGCGCTCGCATAGTTCCGTTCGTAGCTCGACTTGAACAGGCACCCTCACTCGTCGCCAACCCCGACGAAGTCGATGCAATCCTCCGAGTACCACTTTCAGAACTGCTTGCGTCTGACGTCTACCGAGAAGAAATCTGGAAATGGCCGGGATCAACACAAGAAAGACCCGTCTATTTCTTTGAAATTGATGGCGACACCATCTGGGGAGCAACAGCGAACCTGCTGCGGCAACTGCTCGTCACCGCCCTCACTGATAAAGCTAAGACCGAAAATAAACCCTAGAGAAGGCTGATTGACCGCTACAGTCAGTTACTTCCCTAGCTAACGAATCGCGCATGGTTCACGTCGATAACGCCCACGAAACAGTTTTGGTCGTCGATTTCGGCGCCCAGTATGCCCAACTCATAGCTCGACGAGTCCGCGAAGCATGCGTGTACAGCGAAATTGTTCCGAACACCATTTCCATCGACGAAATCGCTCAACGCGCCCCCAAAGCCATAATTTTCTCTGGCGGCCCCAAATCAGTGCACACCGAGGGAGCACCCACTATTGACCCCGGCGTTTACGAACTCGGAATACCAATTCTTGGGATCTGTTACGGCTCCCAACTCATTGCACAACAGTTGGGAGGAACCGTTAACCGCAGCGGACGCGGCGAATACGGCAGAACCGAAATTCACCTTACCCAACACGCATCGCAGCTGCTTCCCCAGGATCTAGCAGACGGCGACCCGGTATGGATGTCTCACTTCGATGCAATCACCGAACCCCCAGAAGGCTTCCATATCAGTGCGTCTACCAACGATGCTCCGGCGGCCCTCATAGAGAACCCTGATCGTCGGCTATACGGAGTGCAATACCACCCCGAAGTAGCGCACACTCCTCACGGTCAACAGCTACTGCAACGATTCCTGATTGACGTCGCGGGATGTCAAGCCGACTGGACCATGACGAATGTGATCGACGAAAGCATCAATGCCATACGGCAACAGGTCGGGCAAGGAAGAGCAATCTGTGGCCTCTCCGGTGGAGTAGACAGCGCAGTCGCCGCAGCACTGGTTCATCGAGCGATTGGAGCTCAACTCGTATGCGTTTTCGTAGACACTGGTCTTATGCGGCTGAGAGAAGGCGATCAGGTTGTCGAAACCTTTCAACGTACTCAAGGCATTGAACTGATTCACGAACGGGCAGCAGATGTCTTCTTCGAAGCCCTTAAAGGTGTCACCGACCCGGAAGACAAACGAAAAATCATCGGCGAAAAATTCATCCGGATCTTCGAACAAGCCCAAGGAGGTATCGAGGACGCGCACTTCCTCGTCCAAGGAACGCTGTACCCCGATGTCATCGAATCAGGAACCGATGAAGCAGCAAAAATAAAAAGTCACCACAACGTAGGCGGACTTCCAGACGACATGGAATTCGAACTCGTCGAGCCATTACGCAACCTCTTCAAAGACGAAGTCCGCGCCGTAGGAACCGAACTCGGCTTACCCGACGAAATTGTGTGGAGACAACCCTTCCCGGGTCCCGGACTCGGAGTGCGAATTATCGGCGAAGTCACTCCTGAAGCGGTGTCTATGCTTCAACACGCCGACGCCATCGTCCGCGAAGAAATCGCAACTGCTGGATTAGAACGCGAAATATGGCAAGCGTTCGCAGTGCTCGCAGATATACGAAGCGTCGGAGTCATGGGCGACGAACGCACCTACGCACGACCCATCATCATCCGAGCTGTCACCAGCGAAGACGCCATGACAGCAGACTGGGCCCGTCTACCCCACGACATACTTGAAACCATGTCGTCTCGTATCATCAACGAAGTTGACGGCATCAACCGAGTCGTCTACGACATCACCTCCAAACCCCCAGGCACCATCGAATGGGAATGAACACGTGACCGATCTACCCCGAGGGTTCACCGTCCACGTTGCCAACATGGGAGTGAAAGACGACACCAACGACCTTATGGTCCTGCATTGCGAAACCGCTGCAACAACCGCTGCAGTCTTCACGCAAAGCCGTTTCGCAGGACCAAGCATTCATGTGTCTCGCGAACACCTCACGGCATCCCCGACCACTAGAGCCGTCGCGGTTATTTCCAAAAACGCCAACGTTGCCACCGGAGAAACTGGCGACGCAAACGCCAAAGAAATAACAGAACTGATAGCAAACGCAATCGGCGCGGACTCCGCTGACATCGTCATCGGATCCACCGGAGTAATCGGAGTCCAATACCCGATGGACAACATCCGATCTCACCTCTCTCAACTCCAACTGCCCTTCACGGAACGATCTGCGGAGCTCGCAGCTTCAGCAATTATGACCACCGACACCCACCCCAAATTCGCAGCCGCAACAGCAGAATCTGCAATGGTTGTCGGCATCGCTAAAGGTGTCGGCATGATCGAACCAGACATGGCCACGATGATCGCTGTCATCGCCACCGACGCAGAAATCTCTCATAAGAACCTCAACGAAATCTTCCGACGCGTCGTCAATCACACATTCAACGCCCTCAGTGTCGATACCGACACTTCTACTAGCGATATGGCAGTCGTACTTGCTTCAGGACAAGCCGGACCTGTCGACGAAACTCAACTAGAGGCCGCACTTTCAGAGGTATGCCTCAACCTCACCCGCCAACTTGCCGCCGATGGAGAGGGAGCTGAAACGCTAGTAGTTGTCAACGTGACCTCCGCCCGAGACGAACAACAAGCCCGTCAAGTAGCCAAAGCCATCGTCAACTCCCCGCTAGTCAAAACAGCCATCCACGGACGCGACCCCAATTGGGGGCGAGTAGCTATGGCCATCGGCAAAATCAACGACGCCGACAT
>DBIA01000012.1:0-6286 GCA_002296525.1 Candidatus Neomicrothrix sp. UBA814
TACGTCTCCTGTGTAGTCGCTTACCCGACACACTAGGGACAACTAGAACAGCTGCGTTAGCGCTCGTAGGTTCCTCCGTCGGAATGGTCATCATGGGTAGTTTTGTGACAAGGCCCGGGCTGTTTGTTGGAGCGGCAATTCTCGCTATCGGAGGATCATTGCTCTACCCGGCTTTGATGGTCGCTGCTGTTGACGGCGTTCCGGAGAACGAGCGCGCTCAAGCAATGAGCACTTTCACAATGTTTTTCGAACTGTCTGGTGGAATAGGCGGCCCGGTGTTGGGAATTGTTGCGTGGATGAGTGGCACTACCGTTGCCGCGTTTTATGGAGCAGCGATCCTTGCGGCAAGTGGGCTTCCTGTTTTGTATGCCTGGAAAAGCAGGAACCCCAAGATCACTTAATCAACGCTCGCCGGTAACTCCGTTCAGAGTCGTTTAAGCGACTGTTGGATGATGGCGAGTCAAGAACTCGGCAACTGCTTCAGTAAATGCGTCGTTGTCGTCTCCAGCGACCATGTGGCCTGTGCCAGCTACATCAACAAACTCTGCCTCTGGCACTAGATCTAGAAAACTCTTCACTGCTTCGGCAGTAACAAGTTCGGACTGTCCCCCTCTCACCAAAAGGATCGGAACGTCGGTGGCCAACATTCCCTGAGTCATAATTTCGCTGACTCTTTTCATGTGGACGCGCAAGGTTGAGTGATCGCCCGTCTGGAAACCGGGCTTGGATGTCACGTAGGCGGGGTCCCATCTCCATATCCATCGACCGTCAGGTCTTTGGTGTAAGACGCGACTCAAGCCGGCTGGATTTGAGGGCCGGCTGCGATGGGGGTTATAGGCAGAAATAGCGTCTGCTGCTTCGTTGAGAGTCGCGAACCCTTCGGGATGGCCCGACATGAATTCGATAATTTTTCGGGCGCCGTCCATATCGAAGTGGGGTGTGATGTCCACTAGGACTACTGCTGTGTATAACTGACTTTCTGAGGAACGTTGAGCAGCGAGGCTCCCCATGCCTCCCATTGATGCTCCGACAACGGCAGGTGGGGAGTCGAACGTGTCGAGCACCGCCGTAATATCTCTTCCGATATCTTCCGAGTCATATTTCTGGTCGGGAGACCAATCGCTGTCGCCATGTCCTCGCGCGTCAAGGGTGGTTACAAACCATCCGCGTTCCGCCAAAACTTCGGCTGAAGATTTCCAGGCGTATCGGTTTTGGCCTGCGCCATGACACATTAGGACGGGAGGGCCGGATGGGTCTCCCCATTCGTCAGCCACAAGTTTCAGGCCATCTGCTCCCTGGATTTCAACTCTGCGCACGGCGAGAAATCCTAGAACGTTCAGATCGGAATTGTGTGCTTACCAGGGATGAATTGAGCCATCCCATTTCAAGAAAGCCCCACTCTGTTCAAGCTGAAAAGTGTCCAGGGTCGAGAGAATGCCATGAGCTGACTCTTCAACGCTTATGTCGGCTGAAGAACCGCCCATGTCGGTCCTTACCCAACCTGGGTGAAAGGCGACTACTGCTATGCCCTTGGCTTTGAGCTGTGACGCTAGTTGTACGGTGACCATGTTCATTACCGCCTTTGAGGCAGCGTAAGGAAGATCGTTGAAGTTGGAGCCGACAACCATGGAGCCGATTTGACTGGTGATGTTGGCGACTTTGCTGCCACTTTCGAGCTGGTCTGAGAGACTCCGAGTGACCATTGCTGCGCTTAGTCCGTTTATTCTGATCAGGTCAAGCGTCAAAGCAACAGGCGCCTTCATCACACCTACTTCATCGCGGTCGAAACCCAAGTTTGTGATACTTGTTCCGGCATTGTTGATCAGAAGACCTACGTGCTCATCGACGACCTTGCTAAACGAGAGAACTGACGCCTCGTCTCCAACGTCGAGGGGCAAAATAGAGTGGGGTTGAAGTGCCTCGAGCTCGTGAGCCTCATCAGGTTTTCTGCAGCCAGCGAAAACTTTGTCGCCTCTTTCGATGCACCGACGCGCTAATTCAAGCCCGATACCCCTATTGGCGCCGGTGATAACTGTCGTCGACATTTTTGTTCCTATCCGGTCAGTTTCTTGTGAAGAACTTGGAATCTGGGCGAAGCCTACGAGAGTGGCGAAGGGTTACGTAACGCCCAACCACAGCATTGCGGCGAGGTATATGGCGAGTAATAGCAAAGCGTCTATCTTGCCGACACGTCGCTTTCTGGCCCCCTGCAAATAAGCCACAGCTACAGCGCCGAGCATTGCTAGCAGACCCCCTCCAGTGAGCTTGGCATCTCCTATTGGTCCGGCGTCGACGAGCCCAATGGCAGCTCCGCCAGCTAAACCGTTGAAAAGGTTGGAACCGAAGAGGTTCCCAACGATTAGACCGGCTTCTTTCTTTCGAGCTGCCGCCACTGCAGTGACCAATTCGGGTAAGGACGTTCCTAAGGCCACAATGGAAAAGCCGACAAAGCCTCCGCTCAGTCCCCATTTATCAGCGAGGGCGGTGGCTCCTGAAACCGCTAGCTGAGCACCTGCAAGTACACCTCCTAGCCCCAAAAGCGAGAAGGTTAAGCTACGAGCAAGGGATTGATCTGCAACAGAGTTTGGCTGCTCGGCCTCAGCGGGCGTCTTAATCAGAATCAGCATCGCTATGAGTAGAAGAATTAATAGGATTACTCCGTCGAGTCTTGTTAGTTCGCCATCGACCACAGTTAGGGCAAAAATAAAGACTGCAGCAATTGATAATGGTGCTTGGCGGCGAATAACCGAAGAGGAAAGAGCAATCGGGGTCACGAGAGCGGCCACTCCCAAAACTAGGGACAGATTCGCGACGTTGGAGCCGACAATGTTGCCGACCCCTAAGGACGGATTTCCTTGTGAAGCCGCAATGGTCGATACCACTAGCTCTGGCGCTGAAGTTCCGAACCCCAACACAATTGCACCGACAACTACTGAGCTCATCTTGAGTGACTTTGCTAAAGAGACGGCTCCGTCAACAAAAAGATCACCGGCTTTTAGAAGAACAAAAAGGCCGAGTAGCAGCGAGACTATTGCGATTAGCACATGACCTCTAATGATTGTTTCTTGGAGGTCCGAATGTACGAGCAGTGTCCTGATATTTCACGGCAGGTTCCAACACCATTCCTTCATCGAACTGCCCGACCATACCTCTTTGGATCTCTTGCCAGGGAGTATGGCTATCAGGAAATTGGAAGCCGCCTGTTTCTTCGAGGTCGCGCCGTCTTGTCTCTATCTCTTCTTGAGAGATCAACATGTCGGCGGTTCCGCGCTGTAAATCGATACGGATCCGATCGCCTGTTTTAAGAATTGCCAAATTCCCCCCGGCTGCGGCTTCGGGTGATGCGTTGAGTATCGAGGGAGAGCCCGAAGTGCCGGACTGTCGGCCATCGCCGATGCAGGGCAGAGAATGAATGCCTTGGACCAGCAAGGCTGAAGGAGGTTGCATGTTGACGACTTCCGCTCCGCCGGGATAACCGATAGGGCCGGCTCCCCGAATAATTAGCATCGAATGCTCATCGATCTCTAATGATGGGTCATCTATGCGACTGTGGTAGTCCTCAGGCCCCTCAAAGACAATTGCTTTCCCCTCGAAAGCATCGGGATCTTCTGGATTAGACAGATACCGATTTCGGAACTCTTCGCTGATCACGCTTGTCTTCATGATGGCGCTATCGAATAAGTTTCCGGACAAATGAACGAATCCTGCATCAGTGACCAGTGGCGCGTCGATGGGCCAAATCACTCGTTGGTCCAGGACCTTTGCATCAGAGCAGTTGGCGCCGATAGTTGAGCCATTGACCGTTAGGGCATCCGGGTGAGGTAGCAGGTCTGCCTCGTTCAGCTCTTTAACGACCGCTGGTACCCCTCCAGCGTGGAAGTAGTCTTCGCCCAGGTATTCACCTGCGGGCTGCATGTTCACGATGAGAGGTATCGACAAACCAAATTTCTGCCAGTCGTCGTTGTCCAAAGGAACCGAAAGATGGCGAGCTATAGCGTTCAGATGAATGGGGGCATTAGTTGAGCCGCCGATAGCTGAATTCACCACGATCGCGTTCTCGAATGCTTGGCGGGTCATGATGTCAGATGGGCGGACATCTTCGTGTACCAGATCCACTATACGTAGCCCCGTTTTGTAGGCGATTTGCGCTCGTTCTCGGTATGGGGCTGGAATTGCTGCAGACCCTGGAAGTTGCATCCCGAGTGCTTCGGTCAGAGAATTCATGGTGGTGGCGGTGCCCATTGTTGAGCAATAGCCAGTTGATGTGGCCGATGATGCTACGAGGTCCGCGAACTGTCCATCATCAATTTCGCCTGCTGCATGTAGTTCGCGTGCCTTCCAGACAATCGTTCCCGAACCGGTCCGCTCTCCTTGATGCCAGCCGTTTAGCATCGGGCCAACTGAAAGAGCAATGGCCGGAATGTTCACCGTTGCAGCTGCCATTAAGCAGGCTGGAGTTGTTTTGTCGCACCCGATAGTTAGAACGACTCCGTCGAGCGGGTAGCCCTGAAGTATTTCAACCAAACCCAGATAGGCCAAATTACGATCTAGGGCCGCAGTCGGTCGCTTTCCTGTTTCTTGAATCGGATGTACGGGAAACTCAAAGCAAATACCTCCTGCTTCGCGAATGCCCTCTCGAACTCTCTTCGCTAGTTCCAGGTGGTGTCTATTGCATGGCGAGAGGTCAGATCCAGTTTGTGCAATTCCGATAATGGGTTTGCCGGATTGAAGTTCCTCGCGTGTTAAACCGAAATTAACGTATCGCTCCAGGTATAAAGCGGTCATTAACGGATCGCCTGGAATGTCGAACCAGGCCGTAGATCTAAGTTTTGGCGGATGGTTATCCTGCATCGCGTACTCCGTTATCCCCGTAGGCCTCGGTTCTAGCAGCCGGGAGGCAACCTTGAATGCAGAACTCGAGAATTGCTGCGCTTCTTCTTTAGGGGAGATCCATAATTTCCGAAAGTCGACGGACGCCTTCACGAATGACATCTTCAGTTGGGTTTCCGAAGCAAAGCCTCATCTTGTTGGCTCCCCAGTCAGAGTCAGCCGACCAACCAGCTCCCGCGTTGAATTCAATGCCGTTGCGCGTTGCTGCAGCGGAGAACTCAGCAGTGTCGATGTCTTCGGCGAAAACGAGCCACATGAAAATACCGCCTTTCGGCATTGTGAACTCCACTGAGTTTCCAAAATGGGTTTCCACTGCCTCGGCCATTACTTCGGCCTTGCGATGAAGTACCGACGTCAGTTGTTCGGCGTGGTCATTGAAATGAGATGCTGCATATTCTGCGACAATCATTTGCTCAAGTGCACCAGAGCCAGCATCAACCTTGAGTGCAAGGATCTGCTGAAGAATGGATGAGTCGGCAATTAAATACCCAACTCGCAGTGCTGGCGCAATCGATTTCGAGAAAGATCCGCAGTAAATGACTCGGGTGTCGGTTTGATCTAGCTCCCATAATGTTGGAGGGCGGGCGCAACCCCAAAGTAAGTCGGCATAACAGTCATCCTCGAAAATTGCGGTTTCGTATTCGTCCATCACCTCTAAGATTTTGAGGCGTCGCTCGAGAGGCATGCATGAGCCAGTTGGGTTTTGCACCGTGGGTATGGTGTAAAGATACTTAGCTGGTCGTCCCTCGCTAACGCAACGATCAAGGACTTCGCGGAGATGTTCGGGGCACACTCCGTTGCTATCTAATCGCACCCCATGAACCACAACCCCTAGACGGTGAAGACGGCTCAGCATTCCACCGTAAGTCGCTTCTTCAACAATCACATTGTCGCCGGGCGAGAGCAGTAGGTCATTAACTAGATCAAGAGCTTGAAGTGAGCCGGAAGTAATGAGCACCTGGTCAGGTTCAACAGTCGTCGCAGCCCGGATTCCAAGTTTGTCGGATACGAAGTTCCGGAGATCTTCGTGGCCCAGAGGGCTGCCGCCCAAGTTGTAAATAGCGAGCCTTCTGCCTTCCCGCTGCAACACCCGTGCAGCAGCTTCAGTGAGGCCAGCAACAGGAACGTTGGCTTCGTCGTTGTTTCCGCCAACAAAACTAAATTCTGGTATTCCACTCCATGGCTTTTCGGGAGGTGGAAGGTCTTGCCTGTATAAGTTGCCGATTTCGAAACTCAACGGTCGCCCCCAAACTTTGGCTAACGGCATCGTAGAGCCGGAAAGACCAGGCCGTGGGACTAGCGTGTTGGCACTTGACTGTCTAGAAGGGTGAGGCGCAGTGCCTAGCTACGAGGTTCATGCCATCAAATACGCAGAACGCGATGCGGTTCGCGCCGA
>DBIA01000012.1:6656-14959 GCA_002296525.1 Candidatus Neomicrothrix sp. UBA814
TTCGTCTGGTTAATTAAGGATGACACCGGCCAAGAGTGGATCGTAGACACCGGGTTCGAACAAGATGATGCGCAAAGCAGGCAACGAACATTGCTGAGGACAGCGGCAGAGGGCCTTGCTCTGTTGGGGGTTAACCCAGACAAAGTCACAGATGTGATCATGACGCACTTCCACTACGACCATGCGGGCGGAGTAAGGCAATTCCCCAATGCAACCTTCCACGCACAAGACCAAGAGATGTCATTCGCTACAGGTCGCGACATGACGCGTAAGGCCTACAGTCACGCGTTCAATGTTCGTCATGTGCAAGAACTAGTCGGTCGAGTCTTCGATCAGCGGGTGGCTTTTCATAACGGCGATGTTGAGTTGGCTCCCGGGTTAAGTCTGCACCTAATTGGCGGACATACCCGAGGCCTACAAGTCGTGCGAGTCGATACGGGGCATGGGGTAGTGGTTTTAGCATCGGACGCGAGTCACTATTGGGCGAATATGGACGAAGGCCGACCGTTTCCGATTATTGATGACCTTTCCAAGATGGTTGAAGGGTGGGAAACTCTGCGGCGGTTAGCGGGCCCAGAAGGTGTGATCATCCCGGGCCACGACCCTCTTGTATTCGAACGCTTCCCAGCCTCGTCGCAAGACCTCAAGGGCATCGCAGTTCGAGTCGATTGAACCTGAAACGTTTATAAAGCACGAAATATCAAAAAGCAGGATCGCCCGCATCTAATCCCAAGAGCACTCGTCCGGCAGTGTCAATCTGATATGAGCCGACCATGAAATGACCTGCGACGGCGCGGGCATCGTCTAAAAGCGTCATGAGCCCAGATTTCTCGAAGTTTGCTGAACTGCCTGCTGCATCAACAAGATGCTGAATCGCGTTGATGGAATTCTGCACCGACCAAGAGCAAGCTAAACGTACCCGAGCATGTAAATCCTCAGCCACAACAGTATTTTCGTTGGCGACCTTCCACACAGCGTCTAACTGCTCATTAACCCACGCTTGCCCGGCGCCGAGAAGAGCTTCGGCCCTGGCCATTGCTAGGGCAGCATCGGGCCTCTCCCCAAGTGAACGCTTAGAGTTCAGGGGCCTTTTCTCGAGGGCTAAGGATCTGAAATCTGCGATCGCTTTGCTTGCTAAACCCGCTGCGACTCCGGTCTTGGGGAATGGGAACCTCAAAGCCGAAGGCAATCGATAAAACGGTAAATCGGGCAGCGGTAACGAATTATTTGGCACAACACCACAAAAATCATCTTCGACGTAAACATCTTCTAAAACCACGTCGTGGGAGCCTGTGCCACGTAAACCAACCGTGTGCCATGTGTCTTCGATGAAGCCTGGGTTCGCGTCAATGAGAGCGAAACACAACTCGGTTGGAGAGCTCCCCGCTACGACGCTGTTCAACACCCATTTGTCTGCAGTGGTGCACCCGCTAACAAAGTTCCATCTTCCAGTAATTCGCCAACCCCCATTGACCCGCACCGCCTTTCCCTTGGCTACGCCAGAACCAGCTATAACCAGCGAAGGGTTCTCGCTCCATAAACTGCGGCAGGTATCGGGTGGTAGATACGCCGAAACCAATTCGGCTTCCTCATTGCACGTCATTGCAACCCAAGCAGTCGATCCGTGGATTTCGGCAAGAGCTTGAGTGAATCCGATCAATTCAGCCGGATGTACCTCATGACCACCGTATTCCTTCGGTACGAGCAGCCTCATGAGCCCTAAATTTCCTAATGAAGACATGACTTCTGGGTCCGGGCGTCGAAGGTGATCGGAGTCCTTTGCCCGGTCAACAATTAATTTCTCGACGCCTGAAATCAACTCTGTGAGATCTAAAGAGGTCGACGTCATAAACGCAAACTATCGTCTCACACCAGGAGAGGAGAGGGGTGACGTTGAAATCAGTTGACCAATCTCAAAGTAATGACGTTTCCGGTACTTCTGCGCGTCCGTTGGAAGGCATGCGAGTTATTGATCTAACTGATCACCGCGGTGATATTGGGCCCTGGATTTTGGGAGAACTGGGTGCTGACGTCATCAAGGTAGAACCCCCAGAAGGTTGTGCCACTCGCTACGCGAATCCCTTGAACAAAAATGACACCTCTGATCTGGGTAGCTTGCACTTCGGAGCCTATGCCTCCAATAAACGATCGATTGCTTTGGACCTAGACGAGAGCGGCGATAGAGAGCTTTTCCTGAAGCTAATTGAGGTATCGGACTTCCTTTATGAGTCTGGATTGCCGAGCTCAACAGAGAAGGCTGGTCTTGACCGAAACGACATTGAAGCAATCAATCCGGAACTCGTACAGGTTCTCGTTACGCCATTTGGAGAAAGCGGGCCAAGAGCCAATGATCCTCATAGCGAGATCTCAATCGCATCGCTCGGGGGCTCCCCCAACTTGCAGGGCACCCCGGAACGACCACCAGTGAAGGCGTCAATACCTCAAGTTTGGCGCCACGCCGGAGCTGAATCTGCCGTTGCGGGCCTGGTTGCCCACGCTCGCATGCTGACAACTGGAGAAGGGCAACACGTAGCTGTATCCGCGCAATCGTGCATCACGTGGACGCTCTTGAATGCCATGGAAGCTCACGCTATTCAGGGAAGCGATATTCACCGAACCGGAACAGAAATCCTTACCGACCCGCCATTACAAATTCGAGTCGAGGCATTAGACGGCTGGTTGATAGCTGTCAGCAGGGGAGACCTCGCGAAAGCATTGGGTCCCTGGCTCATAGAAGAAGAGATAGTGGACTCGGACTGGCTTGAAGAAGATTGGGACACATTTGATCACCGCTCGATTAGCGGAGAAAAGACCGTCTATACATTCGCCGACATTTATCAAGCGGTCAGCGCTCTGTGTCTCCGATATCCCCGCGAGACCTTAATGCGGCGTGGATTAGAGCTGGGAGCCACCATGGCCCCCATCAATGACGTAGAGGACCTCCTGGCTTTTGACCACCTCGAGATAAGAGAGTTTTGGCGCACGGCAGCTGACGACAGAGGATTTACAGACGAGAGAATCCCCGGAGGTTTTCTATCTTTCGACGGTAAACGGATTGAAGCGCCGAGGCGACCTCCGCGTCTAAACGAACACGGAGGCGAAATACGAGACGAGCTAGCAGCTGGACTTCTCACCAGAAGCATCCAAGAGATCAACCGTGCGGAGCTTCCTTTGGAGGGACTAAAGGTTGCGGACTTCTCTTGGGTTGGGGTGGGCCCTATCACAGCCAAAGCGTTAGCTGACCATGGGGCGACGGTTGTTCGGATCGAATCCGGTGGACGGCTTGACCCCCTGAGAGTTAACGGCCCGTTTAAAGATCAGATTTTTGACGAGAACATGTCTCAGTTCTTCGCAACCTTTAATACCTCCAAGATGAGTATTGATATCGATTTAAAGAACGACACCGGAATCGACATAGCGAAAAAAATGATTGCTTGGGCCGATGTCGTCATTGAGGCATGGAGTCCCGGTGCCTTTGCTCGAAGCGGTTTCAGCGATGAAGTCATCCGTGCGTTAAACCCTTCTGCGATCATTGTTCATACCTCGTTGCTAGCTAGCGGCGGCCCGTTATCACCTCTCGCCGGCTACGGATATCATGCGGCAGCTATAGCCGGCTACTACGAAGTAGTTGGCTGGCCGGATTTGCCGCCAGATGGCCCTTACCTCGCCTACACCGACACGATTGCCCCCAGGTTCATTACGTCAGCCTTGTTGGCCGCAATAAATCAACGCCGGCGAACTGGGGTAGCCCCTATCTTGGAAGCGGCACAGCTGGAGTGTGGGCTACAACTCATGGCGCCAGAACTATTGGACTTTCAAATCAACCAAAGAAAAGCGACTCGGGTTGGCAATCGCGAAGCTGATCTGGGTCCTCAAGGGATTTATCCGACTCAGGGAACTGATCGCTGGATAGCCATGACTATCACCGATGACCTGAATTGGCTTTCCCTAGTCGATGTCATGGGCAACCCGAAATGGGCTTGCGAGAGTGACTTCGAAGAGAGCAACGGCCGGATCGCAGCTGCGGACCTTATAGACGCGCACATTTCCGAATGGACAAAGAACCAAGAAGGAAAAGAACTTGAGGGGAAGCTTCTAGAAGCAGGTATTCCAGCAGGCGTTGTCGCTCGGAGTAGTGACCTCCTATCAGACCCTCAATATGACCACCTCGGCTTCTACAAATGGCACGAACACGGAGCTATGGGTCGAGTCCCTTACGCAGGTCATCAATATTCCATAGATAACTATGACCACGGGCCTCGCTCTGCTGCGCCGTTGCTCGGAGAACATACCTTTGACGTGCTGGCAGCACTCCTCGGTCTAGATGCCGACGAGATTGCAGAGATCGCGATCAGCGGCGCACTGGGGTGATGGCTTTGGCGTTCAACGATCTGTTTGAGGCAGGTAAACAATTAGCTACTGCGTTGCGCCAGACAGACTGTTCAGTTGCTGTTTCTGAATCTGCAGCTGGCGGGCTAATTAACGCAGCTCTGGTAGCGGTCCCGGGTGCGAGCGCCTTTTATAAGGGTGGAATGATTGTTTATACGAGTTCGGGGCGCGATGTCCTAGCCGGCGATGAGCCGCTTCCACAAGGTCTGCGGGGAGCTACCGAAGCCTTCGCATTGGTTCAGGCCAGTCGGGCGCGACAGCTGTATCAAGCAGATTGGGGTATAGGCGAGACAGGCGCGACTGGTCCATCAGGTAATCCCTATGGCGACGTTCCAGGTGTCGGCTGGGTGGCATGTAGCGGATCAACCGAACTCACAGCAGAGCTGCAGACAGGAAGCAACGATCGTGAATCGAATATGTTCGAGTTTGCGATAGCGGCCTTAGAACTAACACTTCAGGCCATTAGGGCGTAGATTTTTACCGTGGAACCTTTACCGCTCTCTGTTTTAGATCTAGCCACTGTCTCGAGCGACGCAACTAGCGCTCAAGCGCTCACCGAAGCTACAGAACTAGCGCGCAGAGCAGAAGAACTTGGATATTCAAGATTCTGGGTTGCCGAACATCACAACATGAATACGGTTGCTAGTACTTCCCCAGCGGTACTTATGGCGCACGTGGCTGCGTCTACCGAACGAATCAAGGTTGGTTCGGGAGGAGTGATGCTCCCCAACCATGCACCGCTAGTAATCGCTGAACAATTCGCCTTGTTGGAAGCGCTCCACCCTGGTCGGATTGACCTCGGAATTGGTAGAGCCCCCGGCAGCGACCGACAGACCATGGCAGTGATAAGGGGGTCGGCTTCAGCGTTGTCAGCTGAAGATTTCCCGCGTGACCTGATCGACGTTATGGGGCTATTAGGTGACGTTAGGACCGACCATGGATTGTGGAATAAGTTTTCGGCGACACCGGTTGCCACTTCTTCACCTTCGGTGGTTTTGCTCGGCTCAAGTGGATTTAGTGCTCAGCTCGCGGGAGTGTTGGGACTTCCATTTACCTTCGCAAACCACTTTGACACCGGTGGAACTCTCGAAGCAGTGAAGCTGTATCACGAAGCCTTCCGCCCATCGCCGGTGCTCGACTCTCCCTACACAATCGTTTCAGCATCAGTTATGGCGGCTGATACCACTGAGCAAGCCCAAATTCTCGCCTCTCCGGGTCGTCTCAGAAAATATGGGATGCGAACTGGGAGATTTTGGCCCTTGTTGCCGCCCGATGAAGCGTTATCGCACCCTGAATGGGATCGAGCGGACGCAATGCCAAGCAACTCGATTACTGGGACAGCGCAAGAGGTCACGGAAGGTCTCAAAGAACTCGCGGAGCAAACCAACGCCAACGAACTGTTTCTGCATTGTTCTAGCTATGGCGTGAGCGAACGAATCGCAGCCCTTGAGATCATCGCTGAGGATTGGGGTCTTAACGCAGAGCAACGTCCCAAAGCTGTTCTTGGATAGTCATGAACAAAATCACTTCTCTCGGAACGCATTTCGGGCCGTATCGAATAGAGAGCGACGGAGACGAAATTATTGCGGTGCATGGTCATGAATTAGATCCACACCCGTCTGATATAGGTCAGGCTTATGTGCATAGATCGACACTTCGAGTTCTTCGCCCTTCCGTCAGGCAGTCATGGCTTCGAGATGGACCCAACACGCGTCGACCCCGGAGAGGTAACGAACCGTTTGTCGAAGTCGAGTGGGACCGAGCCATTGATCTCGTCTCAGACGAACTAAAACGAGTGCAGGGCGAACATGGTCCCGAAGCCCTTTTCGCTGGCTCGTACGGTTGGGGATCTTCAGGTCGCGTTCATGCGCCCAGCGCTTTGCTGTTTCGACTTCTACGCATGTGCGGGGGTTACACCGACGTTTGGGGTACGTACTCCTCCTCGGCTGCGGAAGCAATAGTTCCTTACGTACTTGGAATGAGATATCACGCCGCAATTGGTAGAGGTACCAGTTGGTCGGTAATTGATAAACACACCGACTTGTTTGTCACCTTCGGGGGTCTCAGGCGCTCCAACACTGAAGTGACCTATGGCGGTCAGGGAACGCACCACACAGCAGACTGGATGGAAAAGGCTCGTGGTCACGGAACCGAATTTCTCAACATCGGACCCATTCGCGACGACATCGATTCTCGCATCACCTCGCGATGGCAGCCCATCCGGCCAGGTACTGATGTCGCGCTGATGTTGGCCTGTATCCACACGCTGTTAGTCGAAGGTCGAGTTGACGAAGGCTTTGTTGATACGTATGTCCATGGTTGGGAGCGTTTCGCTTCCTACGTCCTCGGAGATACCGATGGCCAACCAAAATCTGCGTCTTGGGCCTCAGGTATTACCGGAATAGAAGCCAATACCATTAAGAATCTGGCTGACGAAATGTCGCGCCGCCGCACTCTGATCAACCTGGGTCTATCGGTTCAGCGCGCCGACCACGGAGAGCAGTCTTATTGGACGGCCACGGCTCTCGCATGCGCTCTGGGTCAGATCGGGCTGCCGGGAGGCGGAATAGCTTTCCCGTTCGGAGCGCAAGGCAATGTAGGCGCTGGTCAGGTTCGGAAACGAGTGCCAGGAATCCCCATCCCGCCACGGCCTGAAGGCCCACCGATTATTTCAGTGTCTCGTTTTCGCGAGTTGTTGGATAACCCAGGCGCGATTTATAACTTCAATGGTCAAACTGGCCGGTACCCCGAAATCAAGATGATCTGGTGGGCAGGGGGTAACCCGTTTCACCACCACCAAGATTTGAATGAACTTTCGTCAGCCTGGGAGCGCCCCGACACGGTAATCGTGCAAGAGCCTTTCTGGACCCCAACGGCGCGGCGAGCGGACATCGTGTTGCCGTCTACAACACCGCTGGAACGAAATGACCTTGGTGGTGCTGAGAACATGCTGATTTCTCATGGGAAAGCGGTGGAAGCGCCTGGCGATGCGCTCGATGACTACCAAATTCTCGAAATGGTCGCAGAGCGACTCGGTATAAAGGACCAGTTCACTGAAGGTCGTACCGCGGACCAGTGGGTTGAAGTTTTGTACGAAATTTTTCGAGCTGAGAATGACTGGGCTCCCAATTTTGAACAATTTAGGGAAGCGGGTTATTTACGTCACCCCGAAATGAGCGAAATGGGGGAGAACGAACAGGTCTTTCTCGCTGAATACCGAGATGATCCCACCGTCCACCCATTGGGCACTCCGAGTGGCCGAATTGAACTGTGGTCTGAAACCATTGCGGAATTCGACTATGACGATTGCCCGCCACATCCAACATGGATCGAACCATTCGAACGGCTAGGAGGAAGGGGTTCTGAACGCTGGCCGCTACATCTGGTTTCGAACCAACCAACGAGTCGACTTCACAGCCAATACGACCACACCGAACCAAGTCAGGGGTCGAAGGTAGCGGGGCGAGAACCCATCCGCATACACCCTCAAATTGCTGAAGAACGTGGGATATGTGACGGTGACGTGGTGCGTGTATTTAACGACCGGGGAACTTGTCTTGCAGGGGCAGTCATTGACGATTCATTAATGCCCGAAGTGGTGCAACTTTCTACTGGAGCCTGGTACGACCCAGATGATGATGGAATGTGCCGGGCAGGAAACCCCAACGTGCTCACAAGAGATAAAGGCACCTCCCAGTTAGCGCAGGGTCCCTCAGCGCACACTTGTCTGGTGGAAATCGAACGCTTTGAGGGTGCTGCCCCTCGTGTGGAATCCTATGATCCGCCCCTATTCGCAGTCGATGGATAGAGAAGAAGACATGTCAGAAGAAACTCCCTCAGCACAACAATGGCTTGAAGGTTTGGCTAAGGAACTCAACTTGCCTGATCCCAGCACCGAAGAGATCAATAACCTG
>DBIA01000025.1:0-4835 GCA_002296525.1 Candidatus Neomicrothrix sp. UBA814
CCGTCCGCGTCTGTGGCGTGCAGGTGAACAGTTCCCTTTCCTGCGAACGCATCAGATAGCCGCTCAGCAACAAAAAAGTCGTAGAACTCATCTATGCCATCAATGGCTAGTTCGGCGTCAATGGGATTCGTAGCAGCATGAGCCGCCTCTATGTCCCACCTGTGCATCGCTGCTTCTTGAGTCATTCGCCGCATCCAAAATGCTGCTGTTTTAATCGAACGGCTAGTTGTCCAAATTTCGTCGTCTGGCAGGTGGCTCCAGATAACTTCGGCTAGGTGCTCCGATTTTGATTTAAACCACTCAGAAAGTTCTTCCGTGTCGGGATGATTGATCGAGTCATTCGCCCATGCCGCCACTCCGTTGTCGTTGAGTGGTGCATTTTGAGCAATGGATCGCGCGACGAACGAGAACACTGACCCCACATGGAGAATGGCGTCTCTTGCAGTCCAATTTTCGATATGTGGTATCGCGCCTTGTGTTTCTTCGCTCGCAAGTGCCGTTATGCGCTTGACGGCAGCTTCGAATTGTTCTCTATAGAGATGTGTTCTCATATGTTTGCCTTTATTGAACAGGGTTAGGTAAAGATCCCGCTCGCTATCAGATCCGCAGCCTCATCAGGAGTGCGTCCCAGGGTTTCGGTGAGTACTTCGTAGAGATGTTCGCCGGCTGGTGGGGCCGCCCAGCGAGCAAACCCAGGTGTTCGAGATAAGTGAATTGCTGAATCCTCTACCCAAACTTTGTCGTGATGAGGGTGCTCGACTTGACTAAACGCCTTCCGGTGGTTCAGCTGTGGGTCCGCCACGACTTCAGGGGCGTACAGCACCCGGTGAGCAGGAACTCCCAGTTGCTGTAACTCTGTTTCGACTGAAGCGCCGTCTTTATTCGCAGTCCAGTCGGAAATTAAGCCCTCTATTTCTTGCTGCCGTTCTCTGCGCTGGGGCTCGCTCAATGACGCCAATTGATTTGCTCCCAAGGCCTGACTCAAAGATCGCCATTGTTCCTGAGTTTCGCAGGCGATCGCAATCCATTTGTCATCTCCTGCGACCGGGTAGGCGCCGTGTGGGCAAAAGTTGACGTCGCCATTGCCTATCCTGCCTCCCTCGACTCCATTGACTTCGTCATCTAGGAACGCCGGGCTGAGCAACTGAGCCGCTGCCTCCATTTGTGAATAGTCGATGTGTTGACCTCGTCCGGTAAGTTCGCGTTGTTCCAGAGCCGATAACACCAATGCAACTGTTAACCGCGGCGAGATGTAGTCGGAATAGGCGCCAAAAGGACCGCATGGTTGCCTGTCTGGCCATCCACCGAAGGGAAAGAAACCTGCAACCGCAGCACCTATGTTCCCGAATCCAGATATCTCTCTTATCGGTCCGGTTTGCCCCATTAATGAAGTCGAGACCATGATCAGACCTGGGTTGAGTTGTTTTAGGTGCTGGTAGCCGAGGCCCATCCGATCGATCACGCCAACTGAATATGACTCAATTAAAACGTCTGCCCACTGAACGAGTTCTTCCATTATTTGGATTGATTTGGGATTTCTTAGATCAATCGCCAAAGATTTCTTTGACGCGTTGATCGTCAAGTAGCTCAACGAGTTGTCGGCACCAGCTTCGTTGTCAACAAATGGTCCGGCGCCTCGCATTATGCAGGGCTTAGTTTCGGATTCGATTCGCAGCACTTCTGCTCCAAAGTCTCCCATAATGCGCGATGCGTAGGGGCCTGCTATCGCCCAGGTCATGTCAAGAACTTTTAACCCTTCCAAAGGGTCTGTTTTTTCGCGCGTACCCTTGTTAGGCGTATGGGGTGGAGTCTCTCTATCTGTGAGTGAGTGTTCGTTGAGGTTGGGTGGAGCGGCTGCAATGTCGAGTTGAGCGTCGGAAAGTCGAGCTATTGGCCCTGGAAATCTCACGCCGTCGATCTCAGTCCAAAAGTTGCGCTCCGCTGCGTGCTCCATGTCGAGTAGTTCGCGAGTGGTGGTGATGGGTCCTAGTAGGAGGTTGTGCTCTAGAGCGCCAGCTAACAGCTCAGCTTTGGTTTTCGTTTTGGTGAACTCGTTAATGACCTCTGCCCCGCGGTTGAGAAGTCCAGGTGCCTGGGGGTCCGATAGCAGCTGTGTTCCGAATCCAACCCAATCAACATCGCGGAATTCGTCTGGGCACATTCCTTCGGCATCCATCCATTTGAAGAGTCGCGTGTTGTAGGGACCAACGGTGGGACCCACCAGAAAGACAATGGAGACGTATCCATCGGCAGCTTCGTAAACAAGTTTGAGTGTTATTGGCCCTATTTCCGCTCCGCCCGAAAGACGCCGAGTGCTTGGGACTCCCGCAAATGGATAAAGCATCTGATACTGAGAAGCAATCAAATAACTTTGTTGCGCTGCGATATCAATGTGTTGACCTAATCCAGAAGATTTTCGTTCTCTAAGTGCGAGCAGCACGCCACATAGAGCATCCGAGGCAGCAAAATGCCAGGTTTGTGGTAGCGATAGCCGGACGGGAGCTCTGTCCCGGTCGCCGGTGATGCCCATAGTTCCACTAGCAGCGGTGTTGACGATGTCGCTAGTTGCCCAATCGGCCTTCGGGCCAGTCCCGCCGAATCCTGAAATCGAAGCCGTAACCAGGTGGCTGTGTTTACCGCGAAGCGAAGCTAAATCAATACCTGAAGCCCCTGAATCAATTACAGCGTCGGCTGTCGCGGCCAGTTGTTCTAAACGTCGGAGGTCTCGGCCATCAGCGAGGTTGAGCGTAAGCGATTGTTTCCCTCTGTTGTAGGCCCAGTGAGTTAATGATTTCTCTGGGTCGACAGTGTTGTTCGCATACGGTCGTTGACGTCTCGCTCGTTGACCTTCCGGAGGTTCGATCGCTATCACTTCGGCGCCCAGTTGCGCCAGAATCATGCCGCAGAAGTGGCCTCGGTCATCAGTTAGATCAAGAATTCGATATCGGCTAAGCAACCTTGTGCTCCCTTGCTCATTATGAACAACGCCCCGCGGGTAAGCATTTGTATTTGGTGGACGCTATCTAAGTCTTCACTCGCTAATCCAATGGAAGTGCATAGGTTCCTTGACCAACAGACACCTTTTTTCTCTGTTGTTCGTCACACCACAGCTCAACAGTCCCCACAAAGCTTCGCCGACTCCGACTCTCTAGTTGAGCACGGGCGAATAAGCGTTCACCAACTGCAGGCCTGAGGTACCTAATCGAAAGTTCGCTGGTCACGCTCATCTCTTCCATGCGTCCGATAGCTGGGTAGGTCAAAAACCATAGAGTCGCGTCTGCTAGCCGAAATTGGTCTGGACCGGAGATGTACCCTCCAGGACGTCTCGCTACCCCAGTCATATCGTATTCAGCTAGCGCAAAGTCGTCGCCAATATCTATGCAACGACTCCCCAGTTCAGGGAAACAACCAGCGACAAAATCATTAATTGTTTGCGCCTCAATATTTTCGGACATTCGATGACTCTAGGCGAATCGAGATATCGCCGCGCTGCCTGGAAATCAGGTTCGGCCGAGAATAAATAAATAGAAACTCCGCCGAGCTCCCTGCCTGGTCGCTTCAACACATATCTGTCTGAATTAACCGAGATTTTCCTTAAGGTCGCTTAACATTGCGATGCAAACCTTTTAGCGAACTAAGGGGCAGCTATGGATTTCCAGAAACTTGATCGTCACTTCCAATTGATGTTGCCGACCGGCCCCATTCTTCTAATCTTTCTAATTTTTGCCCCCTGGCATCAATTCGGCAGTGGCCCTTACGGAATCTCTTCCTCAGCGCTTCAAGCCCCTAACGCGCTGTTAGGCGTGATTGCTCTCCTAGCGGTGGTTGTCTCCTCGCTCATTTCGTTTGCTCAGGTCCTGGGCAGCGACAAGCTTCCTGAAAGCCCTCAAGGGAAAAGTTGGGAAGAAGTTGTTTTCATTGTTAACGCGATCTTGTTGGGATCTCTGCTACTGAAACTGATTCTTGAGACATCCTGGTTGGGGTGGGGTGCGTGGGGATGCATCATCGCTGGCGCCGTGCATTTCTACGGCGCGTACATTGGCAAGAAGAGCGGGTCTACCAATCAGAACCCCAATCCATAAGTTCATCAAGATCAAAGCCTGGAAGTTCCGCTGCGCAATCGAAGATGCTAGCGATAACGGGAAGCATTAACCGAGCCATAGCTTCATCTTCTTCAAACGAGTATTCGTCAATTGGCGCAGACAGCAGTTGGATAAGTTCCGCGTCGGACAGATCTTCAAGTGCGCATTCAAATAATTCTGCGTCAACTTCGGCTTCTTGAGCCATTCCGATTGCCGCAAGTTCTCTGAGGTCAACGCAGTCATCCATTGATTGGAAAAATGGGGATGCTATTTCTGGCGGAAGTTCGTCAGAGGTCAACCAAGCATTTTCTGAGGCACTCAACGCTTCGACACCCACGCGATCAACAAGGCGGGTACCTACGCATTCGGCGTCAGAAGACTCAAACCCCACGTCACCTAAGCCCCCGTAATTCGATACAACACCCGTTGATACAAACTGGTCTATGAATGCCCGTTCTTCGTCAGATTTGCCATCTGAAGACCCCGAGACTGCCTTATAAATGCCGAAGACTGCTCCACAGACTAAAAGAGTCACCACAACAGCCAGTCCAACTATTTGTTTGCGTTCGTCACTACTTTGCTCAGCTGAAGATCCAGCACTAAGAAGTTGTTGTTTCAGGGTATTGAACTCTTCCTCGTCAATTTCTCCTGCATCTCGCAGAGCAATCAATCGCTCTAGGTCTTCAATTTCTGAGGACATTCTTTAGACACTCCTATTTGAGGCCGCTTGCAACTCCATCTAATTACATCATT
>DBIA01000025.1:5222-32609 GCA_002296525.1 Candidatus Neomicrothrix sp. UBA814
CACGTTAGAAATTGCTCGAACCGCAGGTGGTAGATACCGGGGATTTCTCGCAATAGATTTCTTCTTACCCGAGAGCAAAGGTCGGAAAATGAAATTCATTCAAGTAATGGAACAAAGCGGGGATATTGAGGAAGCGCGGGCTGAAATTGAGGGTTATTTCGCGAGTGCTGACACCGAGACGATGGTCAAGAAGTTGATCCTGTGCGAAGACCGAGACGTACCGGGCAAGATCGTAACCATCGTCGAGTTTGAATCCTGGGAGACTGCAACTGCCAACAACGATCTTGATGCCACCCAAGAGGGAGCTGCCGAGGCGCAGGCCACGACAGATATCACCTACCAAAATCTTGACGTGCACCATGAGTGGGTCCGCTGAAGCCACTCCTCAAAATTTTCAACAACGACCGCCACAGGCTTAACGCGCGTAACTGAAGTAACGTTTCCGCATGACTGGCTTAGAGCTTTACGAACGGCGAACTTACGACGTACACGTCGGCGAGATGAGCAAGGTTCTCGAGTTGTATTCGACTCTTGGTTGGCCTGCGCTTGAAGCAGGTGGCCACTCAAATTTTCTCGTGGGCTATTTCGTGTCAGATACTGGACCGCTGCATCAGCTGATTCACATCTGGCGCTTTAGTAGCGACGTCGAGCGTCGCGAGTTTTGGAAAAACCTCTTCGCTGATGACGAATTCATGGCGTTCGCAGTTCAACTGCGCCCTTTGCTACACAAGCAAGAAATTCAGTTAATGCAATCAGCTCCCTGGGGTCCGCGGCCCTAGCGATCGAAAAAAATCTTACAGTGCATAAAGAATTTGTCACCTGGCATTCTTTTCTTGCAATTCGCCCCGTAAGGTCAAGGGGTACAAAATTTGCTTGTACACGCTAAGAAAGAAATTGAGGGCAATCAATGCCACAAGGAACAGTGAAGTTCTTCAATGCTCAGAAGGGCTTCGGATTCATCTCTCGAGAAGGCGCTGAAGATGTCTTCGTTCACTACTCGAATATTGAAGGGGCCGGGTACAGGTCCTTAGAAGAGGGTCAAACCGTTGAGTTTGAGATCGGTGAAGGCCGCAAGGGTGACGAAGCTCAGAATGTGCGGGTCGTCTAGAACTATCTCGCTCAATTGACTTAATACCGCGGACGTTCTTATCTTCGTTTGCTATCTGAAGCGCCCTTATTCTCGCGCGGCTGGATGTAAGTCTTTTTCAGTTCACATGGAATGTTTCGCTCCGGAACGCGGAAAGACCCCCCGAGGGGGGCCGATCCCATAAGGTTCCGGATCAGTTGATTCGCTCGCAGTCAGCACAAAGTTTCCTTGGTCCGCTGCGCCGGATCCTTGCGAATCGACACCACATCTACTTTCGCTTCAGTGTTTTTGGATTCAGTTCTGCTTTGAGTTGATACTGCTGATGGACCGAAGTCCAGGTCAACTGACCGCTCCTCTTTCGACCCCGCCCTTTAAGAGGGAATGACCACTTAATGACGCGGGTCATTTGAGCGACTACTCAGCGATGGCGTTGTACATGATCATTTGTTCAGCCATCCGCAACTCTGGGTGGGCAGCAGCTACATCTTTTTGCAGTTGTACATACCATTCGCTGGCGGACACCTGATCCCAGAAACGTCCGTACTCTTCCATAGAGTCAAAATCGGTGACGTAAAGTGCGACTTCGAGCCCACCCGATCCGGTAACGGGCCTCATCAAACGGGGGTTTTTGGCTCCCCACGCTTCGTGTTGCGGTTTCGCTGCCTTAGAGCCAGCCTCAACTGCGTGTATCGCTTGTGGGGTTCCTTCCCAACGGGTTGCAACAGTAATCACATCGGTTCCTTTCGGTGGATTCTGAACCAGTCAAATACCGTCCGGCTAGATGGTCAAGAATCAGAGTTCCTATCGAAGGTCAGGCCACATCTCATTTGGGGTAGCCCGCGAGAACCGAGGACTACCATTGCTTGAATGAAGTTTGAGCGGCGGTTCGCGGGTGGCGCGCAGAAGTACATGCGGGTCAATCCGAATGGAACTAAACACGAGTGTGTGGTTTGGCTCGATCATCAACTCGGCTGCCCTCACCGACACTTAGGTGACCCGGAGGTGGACGACTGCGGTTGTGGTTCTCTCGCAGAGTTAAGACGGTACGACGCTCAAAGAATCGAAAGCTCTAATGACTTCCGTCGTCGACTGGGTCGATTTCTCCGTCGCTAGGGAGCCTCTCTAAATGCTGTTTTCGAGCTTCTGCGTCTTTGTAGATTGAGTGTCGCCGTTCCTTGGTCAGATAGTGGTCTATGTCTTCTTGAGTTCTGAGATTTGCCAAGGTGACGCCGTTCCAATGGACTACTTCGTCGATTGGTCTCCTCCATCGGCTCTCGGCTTTGCGTCGGGGCCACCCGATTGGAACGATTCCATAGGGAATGTGGCTAGAAGGGAAGCCTAAAAGTTTCTGCAACGCGCTCGCTGTTTGGGGTTCTCCCCCTCCTGAGAGCCATGCGCTGGTCAACCCCACTGCGGTGGTAGCTAGCTGTAAATTTTGGACCGCTGCTCCGACTGAAACCAGCAAGATATTTGATCGGTTGTCCATGTATTCGGTTTGATCAAGATCTTTTTCTGAAGCTACCGGGTAAGTGTCAGCCCAACGAGGGTCAACGAATACCGCCATTATTGCTACTGAGTCGTGAACCCAGTGCTTTTTGTGCACATGGGGAAATCCCTTGCAGTGCTCATTGAGACGGTCCGCTTGACTTGCCATGACCGAAGCGACTTCTTGAACTCTTTCGGGTTCTTCGATTATGCATATTTCCCAAGGCTGCGAATTAGCGCCTGAGGGCGCCCACCGGCCCGCATCAGCGATTTGCTCAAGCGTCTCTCGAGGCACTCGGTCCCCCGGGTCAAAACTTCTAACGCTTCGACGATCCCGGATCACTTCCAAGAGTTGGGCCAACTTCTTACCGTTGAGCTTTTGCTTTGTTTTCGGCGGCATGTCGGCAGCTTAGTTACTTCGCGAATGCTCAGATCCAAAACGAAATTCTCATAGCTAGTATCAGGAGATGATCGAACCAACGGCAAACAAAATCAGTAGCAACGATCTGCGAGATGCTGTTGCCTCTTGGCTGGTTGCTCCGTCGGGAGCTGATTGTGTGTTTGTTCCAGCGATTCCAAGCACATTGAGAGATCCCCGCCCAGATGCTGTTGGCATTCGCCACACGGGGGGACAGCTAGGCGGAGATTTCGAGGTGATAGCAGTTGAGGTTCAGTTATCAACTAAGAAATTGGTTTCTGCCTTAGGACATGTGAGTTCTCATTCGATACATGCAGATCGGGTTTATCTTGCTTGTTACTTACCGGAATCGGAGTTCTCAGAAGAGCAAATGAATGTGGCGTTGCATCTTGGAATCGGGCTCATTCGAATAGACCACGAGTTGGTGTGTCATCGTTCGGTGCTCGCTTCCACGAATCGGCCTATTCCTGCTATGCGAACTGAATTGTTGTATCAGCTAGGTCTGGTGACTTGCCAACTGTGTGGGGTGGCTTACTCGCTTTCGTCAGCCGACAACGACGCTGTGTTTTGGAATGAGATTTGGGCCGACCGGTTCGGGCGCCTCCGCAACGAGAGCGTTTATGACCGCCGCTATCTGTGTCCCGATTGTGTCCGCAACGTCCAAGACCTGTCATCCAGCGCGCCGGAAGACGGTATCGATTCGAACTTCGAGCCGTAAATCGAAATGAGCTTCAGATAACGGGGTTTACCCGGCTGTGGCGACGTCTACGGGTGGTTCGGATTCGGCGAAGAAACGGATGCCTTCATAGTCCTTTTCGGCGACATCGTTGATAGTTGCAACGTATTTGGGAGTTCCGCCGTTGTAGACCATGTAGCGAATCTTCCCTGCCTCATGTCCGTCTACGTTGCTGTTGTAGCCGGTGAACCAGGACTGCGCCTTTCTCATCAGCATGACCGAATACATCTTGACTACATGATCGGTCCAACGCTGTTCAGCCTCGGCCGTAGCTTCCGCGTATCGAAGGTCATGTTGGATCATGTGTTCAAGCAGGTCAGTGCACCAGTTCACGCCATTCTCGATACCTCTGGGGTAGTTAGTCGAGGCCGAGCCACTCTGCGGGCCCGACGGCATCAACAAGTTGGGGAAGCCCGACACCATCATCCCCAGGAAGGTTGTCGGGTTATCGAACCATTTGTCTCTCAATGTAAGACCGTCGCGGCCACGTATGTCTATGTGATCGAAAGATCCGGTGATCGCATCGAAGCCAGTCGCGTACACGATGATGTCGAACTCGAATTCTTGTTCGCTTGTGCGGATGCCTGTTTCGGTGACCCGTTCTAGAGGGGTTTCGCTTATGTCAACTAGATGAACATTGTCGCGATTAAACGCTTCGAGATAGCCGGTTTCCATGGGTACTCGTTGAACACCAAAACCATGGTCTTTCGGAATAAGTTTCTCTGCGACCACCGGGTCATCAACTCGACCCCGAATCCGTTCGGCCATGTACTTAGAGATCTCAGCGTTAGCTTGCTCATCTGTGAAGATCTCCCGGAAATTTCGGAGCCAAATACTGAATCCAGGCTCGTCGTAGAGTTGATCCCATAACTCGTAACGTTCTGCTTCGCTGACTTCGTAGAAGCCTCGACGGTCAGGTTCGTGCTCGAATCCGCCAGGCGTTCGTGCACAGGTTTCAAAAATTTCGTCGTAGCGGGCCCTAATTTGATCCATCTCTTCTTCGGAGATCTCACTGTTGTTCAGCGGAGCCACCCAGTTGGGTCGCCGCTGGAAGACCGTGAGTTCACCTACTTTGTCTGCTATTTCGCCGATTACTTGGATCGCTGTGGCCCCGGTACCGACGACCCCTACTCTCTGGTCGCTGAGATCAACGTGCTCATGAGGCCAGTTGTAGGTATGCCAGGATCGTCCTTTGAACTCGTCCACTCCTTCAACGCGAGGCATAGTTGGTTGGGACAACAGCCCGAGGGCAAGTATGACAATACGACAGGTGAGTTCTCGACCATCTGAAACTCTTATGTTCCAAAGCTCGTTAGTTTCGTCAAAAACTGCGGCTTGGACCCTGCAGTTAAATTGCATGTGTTCGCGCAGCTTGAATTTGTCGGCCACGAAGTTCAAATACTTGAGGTTCTCGGGTTGACCAGAAAACATTTCTTTCCAGTGCCATTCATCAAGTACTTCTTGCGAGAACGAATACCCGTATGTGTAGCTTTCGGAATCAAAGCGGGCCCCTGGGTAGCGGTTGTTGTACCAAGTACCACCTAGGTCAGGATCTGCTTCAAGAACGGTTGCTTTTACCCCCATGTCAATGAGCCGCTTGATCTGGTAGATACCCGCTACACCTGCGCCAACAATGATGACCTCGTAGTCCAAGTTCGCGTCGCTACTCATCGCTTCAAGTCCTTTCATCAGCGTTTTCTGATCGCCCTTCATGATACGACGATTGTGGCTACCCTCGCCGAATCGCCATCGCAGAATGACTTCGGAGTTGATCTATTTTTCGATCAAGAAGCGGGTGCCGAACAACTCGAAATCTTGCTCCTGGGCTGTTTCGCCGGCGTCCAACACAAGGGCACAAATACCCTCGCCCTTCGAGTGAAGAAATTCGTCAATCTCTGATGCCACTCGCTGAGTTGTGTCGACAGGGGAAACAAGTTCGATGACACCCCCTTGTGGCGGTCGAACCAAACGCCTGAGCACCCCTCGTTTTTCATCGACTTCTGGGGCATCGGCAGCGAGACCGAGACCTTCCCCGTACACCTCGCCCGCGATACTCGCATCTCGGGTAGCAACCATGACCTTTTGTATGCCTGAAAAATAAGGAGCTGCACTCGTCGGGTTGCTCGGTTGGGCGACCGAACCATCGGGGTAAATCCGGATAAGGACACCGTGCGTAGAACTGGGGTGAATGTCGCGCCCACCTGCACCTCTCATCAGGGGAAGCACCTTGATACCCCTTTCCAACAAGATTTCAGCTTCAGTATTGGGGTCAGGAGCTTCAAGCATCATTGCGTATACGCCTTCGCCTCGTCGATCTAGAAACTTCTGCAGAGCTTGACTTAATGGCTCCTCGGGGTTCGAGGGCGCCATCAGTTCGATATTGCTACCTCCCGGGGGCTGACACATCGCTACGTGAGCGCCCAGGGAGGGAACTGTTTCCGGTGAGAAATCATCAACAAACATTCCCATTTGGTCTCGAAAGACTGTGATGGCGGCATCAAAGTCATTAACTGCGATAGCGATTCGTGGCAAAGCTGTGATCATGGGAGTTCCTGTCTCGTTAGGCAGAGCCTAAACCTTGGACGGCATAGGTAGACGAGCAAACGCGATGAGACAAATATGTGGACACTCAATTCATGGAGTGTTTCAAGTCAATCGAGGTGTTGTTCAATCGCAGTTTTCAACGCTTGACCATTCTTCAGGTTCCATTGAATTCGGCCATGTTTTGTTTCTGCCGTTACCAGGTCTGATGCGCCTTCTCTTCTGACTTCAACATCGATAAGAGCTGCGAGTGGAAGTTTGCCCTCCCACATTTCTGCTTTTGAGGTCCGAAATATGGCTTGGTTGGCGATCTCTATAGTTACGAGCCGCGTTGTCCCGTCTGCATCGGTTTCTGTGACTCGCTGAAATCTCAGCACCGACTAATTGTGGCAGAGTGGTCAACTCCTGACCTTTCAATACGGTCAATGAATTTGGCAACTCATTTGCGCACAGCGACAGAACCTGCTGAAATGACGTCGTTATCAAGAGCGGTGCACTTTGGTGCACCCAGCAACCTGGGGTGGACACCCAAGGTGCTTTCCTACTGTGTAGGGATATGGCTGAGGTCTGTGACCAACGCAACAAAGTGTCCTAAGGAATGGCTTTTGCTGTTTCTCGTGGCAACGAAGGCATGTTCGTCCACCCCTCCAAGACAACACAGCGCTAATTGGAGGCAGCAATGGCTAACAACTGGGGGTTCGAAACGAACCAAATTCATGCCGGGCAGGTTCCGGACCCAGCAACGGGAAGCAGAACCGTTCCCATTTACCAAACGACTTCGTACGTTTTCAGAGACACTAATCATGCGTCGGATCTTTTTTCGCTAAGCGAAGTCGGCAACATTTATACCCGGATTATGAATCCAACTCAGGCAGTGCTTGAATCACGGCTTCAAGTCCTCGAGGCCGGGACCGAGACCGCTATTGGCATACCTGGCGCGCTGGCAGTCTCATCTGGACAGGCTGCCGAAACCTTAGCGATTTTGAATTTGGCTGAAGCCGGGGACCATGTTGTTGCATCCGCTTCTCTCTATGGCGGAACCTACAACTTGCTTCATTACACACTGCCCAAAATGGGGATCGAAACTACCTTCGTGGAAGATCCCGACGATCTTGAGGCCTGGGGTGCCGCTATTCAACCGAATACAAAACTGTTCTACGGCGAGACGATCGGTAATCCGCGTAACGATTGCTTGGATATCCCCGGTGTCGCCAAAGTTGCACACGAATCGGGAATTCCTTTAGTGGTTGATAACACAGTTGCTACCCCCTATTTGTTGAACCCCTTGGCCCTTGGCGCAGACATCGTGGTCCATTCAATGACGAAGTTCATTGGAGGGCACGGCAACTCCGTAGGAGGGGTAATCGTTGACGGAGGTACGTTTGACTACGGTGCCAGTGGGCGGTTCCCTAATTTCACTGAACCTGACCCGAGTTACCATGGCCTTGCATTCTGGCCGGCGCTCGGGGATGGTTCGTTCATTATCAAGGCTCGGGTTCAGCTACTCAGGGATCTTGGGTCTGCAATATCTCCTCAAAATGCGTTCTATTTTTTGCAGGGTTTGGAGACATTGAGTTTGAGGATGGAACGACACTTCAGCAACGCACAGGGGGTCGCAGAATTCCTGGAAAGCCACCCTCAAGTCGAGCGAGTTCAGTACGCAGGCCTGCAGTCAAGTCCATGGCACGATCGACTTCGATCACTGAGTAACGGGCAAGGCTACGGTTCGGTTCCGGCCTTCGTTATCAGAGGTGGCGCCGAAGCGGGAAGTAAATTCATTGATGCCCTGGAGCTACACAGTCACGTAGCAAACATCGGTGACGTTCGGAGTTTGGCGATACACCCTGCTTCGACGACTCATTCTCAACTCTCAGAATCTGAGCAGCTTGATGCTGGAGTGAGCGCTGGATTGATCCGTCTCTCAGTCGGTTTAGAAACCCTTGACGACATTGTTGAGGACTTAGAGAAAGGCTTTGCAGCAGCGGAGAAATAACCAGAGTCGGTCTCCTCTGGTTGTATGCGCTTCTCTTGGTTGGGTTACCTCTGCACAGAATGGGCCGCTATGCCGACCGTCGGTGGAAGTTGGGATAGAGGGACTAGTAGCCCGTCAATTCTTGAGATGCTTCCGCAACCAGCGGCCCATTCTGTGTGGAATCAACTTGCAGACAGTTCGTGCTCTGGTGAGTGAAGCTGATTGCGTGGTGCGGGGTCTCGCTCCAGATATCTAGTAGCTGTCAGGAGCGTTTCGTTTCATTCCAGGGTCCGGCATCTGCTCGAGGTTCTTTGGGGAGCCCTAGGACTCGCTCCCCAACTATGTTTCGCTGAATTTCGTTACTGCCTGAATAAATCGACCCAGGTCGGGCTCCAATGAAGGTGGTCACCCACGCTTGGGAAGAAAATGGGGACCCGACGTCGTCGACTCCAACCCCAGTGGCTGCGTCTCGGCCTGATGGAGCGGTGGCGTCCATGCCAATTACGTCCATTGCCAGTTCTGTGAATCGGTGGTGGTGTTCGGACCAAAGCAATTTGTTGAGCGATGACTCAGGACCTTGGCTGTATCCGCGCATCGAACGCGCAACGGCCTGCAGCCCCATGAATTTCATGATTTGAGTTGTGGTGTAGGCCGCTATGAAACGTTGTCGCATGATCGGGTCATCTAGCCTCTTGTAGCTCCGGGCGACCTCTACTAAGCGATGCCATTCTTCTCCGTACCGAATTCCATTAGTTGTCGCGTCATCTCCTCGTTCGTAAGCCAAGAGTGTGTTCGCGACAGCCCAACCATTATTTACTCCTCCCAGAACGTTGTCCTTGGGAGTGCGCGCGTCATTGAAAAAGACTTCGTTGAAGTCGTGGTGGCCGGAGGCGTTAACGATTGGCCTGACCTCAACACCTGGTTGATCTATAGGGCACAGCAAAAAAGAAATCCCGGCATGTTTCACAGCCGATGGTTCGGTGCGACACAACACAAAAATCCAATTCGCATTGTGCCCTTGAGAAGTCCATATTTTTTGGCCATTAATAACCCATTCGTCGCCGTCAAGTTCTGCCCGAGTCGCTAACGAAGCTAAGTCTGAGCCGGAGTTGGGTTCGCTGTACCCCTGACACCAAACGTCCCTGCCATCGAGTATTCGAGGGAGGAAGTGATCTTTTTGTTCCTCTGTTCCCCACTCGATAATTGTGTGGCCAATCATGCCAATGGAAAAAATGTCGTTGTCGGTACCGTTTGGGACTCCTACTGCTGCTAGTTCTTCGGCAAGTACGGTGCGTTCCATTTGACTTAGTCCCGCTCCCCCATACTCCGGCGGCCATGCGACTGCTAGCAACTGGCGTTCTGAGAGAGTTTTGCGCCAGTTTGATACGAATGTTTTGCGTTCTTCGGGCGTGAATGCACCCATTCCTGCCCAGTTCGATGGGAGATTTTCGTTCAGAAAGGTTTTGATTTCAGACCTGAAATTGGCTGCTTCGCTGCTGTAGTCCTCCACCGCGTCTCCTCTTTGCACTTGCGATCTTTCGTTTCACCTTAGGCATTTGAGGTGCTGGTTCGCTTCTTTAATGGCCCCGTGGTCGTTCGCGTGACAGAAACCAGACTTGGTTATCTATTTTTGGAGCTGGTTCTGCGGGTGGAGTCCCGAGCGTTCTATCCTCCGTGCATGGATTTTGATTGGCCGGCAGATGATGATCCGAGACGTCTGGAAATTCGTGAGTGGTTGAGTCAACACGGTGGCGATCCGAGCCAGGAAGCGTTGGCTCGTTCGGGGTATGTGGCTCCCCACTGGCCAAGGCCGTACGGTCTAGAAGCTGATCCGATTCATCAACTCATCATTGATGAGGAACTAGCAGCTGCTGGGGTGAAACGTGCCGCAGGGGGAATCGGATTGGGTTGGGCCGGGCCAACAATTCTGTATGGCGGCACCCCAGAACAACAAGAACGTTACCTGTGGCCAATTCTGACGGGCGAGGAGATTTGGTGTCAGTTGTTTAGTGAGCCCGATAGTGGTTCCGATTTGGCGAATCTTGCTACGCGGGCCGTACGTGACGGCGATCGTTACATCATTAATGGATCGAAAATTTGGTCCTCGGGCGCACACCGAAGCCAATTCGGAATTCTTATTGCTCGAACTGATCCAGATGTCCCTAAGCATCGTGGGGTGTCCTACTTTATTTGCCCGATGGATACTCCTGGTCTTGAGCTGCAACCAATTGTTGACATGACTACTGCGTACTCTTTCAATCAGACCTTCTTCGACGACATGGAACTTCCGGTTGAAAATCGAATCGGAGAAGAAAATGACGGTTGGCGACTGGCGAAGGTGACCTTAGGAAACGAACGAGTGTCATTGTCGGGTGAGGGAGCTTTATGGGGCAGCGGGCCCAGCGCCAGTGATCTCATTGATCTCATTCGCGAGGCTGGCGGAATTTCTGAACCCACGCTTCGGGATAGAACTGCGCAATTACACATAGAGGGTGAAGTGTTGCGGTTAATTCGCCTTCGAACGTTGACTGCGCAACTCCAGGGTCGGCAACCGGGTCCGGAAGCGTCAGTTCGCAAAGCCCTTGCTGATGAACACGGCCAGAACGTGATGCAGTTAGCGAAGGACCTCACTGGGACCCACGGCATGCTCACCGACCACGGTCCGTTAGGGGGAAGTCCCCAGTTTCCTGTAACCCATGCCGTGGTGGAAGGTTGGCAGAGTTGGCACGGCGGCTTCTTGTTCTCTCCGGCTTTGACCATTGGTGGAGGCACAAGCGAGGTACAACGAAACATTGTCGCCGAACGAGTCTTGGGTTTACCCCATGACATCGATATTCAAGCCGGGCAACCTTGGAGCGAGACGCGTGCTTGAGGATGGCCAGGTCTTTTAGTGACTGTGGAGGGTGCCACGCCAGAATTATTGTTCTCAAGGTTCATCGCTCGGCCTCTTGGGGGCCTACACTCATCGGCGTAATTTCGGTTGAACGGATTCAAATGACAAAGCAAACCTCAATCTGTGGCGCGATTCTTATCGCCTTAGGTGTAATCGTGACAATCGTCTCCGATTCTGGGAGCGTGACATCGCTGATCCCGGCTTTTATGGGGGTCATACTGTTAGCTTTGGGGCTTGCTGCTTCAGCTAAACCATCGATGAGTCATCATCTAATGCACTTGATGGCTGTGGTGGCGCTTTTGGCTTTGTTGGGGAGTTTGGGTTCTTTGATCGGTCGCGGCAGCACCGGTTGGGCGTTGTTTTCTCAACTCGTAACGATCGCTGTCACCGGCTTCTTACTCGTGAACGCAATTCAAGCATTTCGGAATCGAGCTCAAGAATCGAACTAAATGGCCGAGCGGGTGCTTGACTATTTGTATAGAACCTCGTCACGTTTCGCTGAGGGTGTGTTTCGCATCAGCGATTCCTAACGGCGTGGTTAATCTGGGCTTGCTACGGTCGCGTCATGCATGAAGTGCGAGTCGAAGAAATCCATATTCACCCCGTCAAGTCCTGTCGAAGAATTGAGGTTGAGCACGCCGACATAATCGCGACCGGACTCGCTCATGACCGCGAGTGGCAGATAGTCGACAGTGACGGAAACTGTGTAACCCAACGAAACCGCCCTGAGTTAGCGACCGTTGACACCGCACTGGATGGCGATGAGGTGACTCTCTCTACGCCTGAACATGGCTCGGTAAAACTATCGACGCAAGGTGCTGCTTCAGTGACGGTGCTCCCATTGGTGGGGAGACGACCAGTCAGCGCTGTCGATGGTGGAGATGAGGCAGCCGCATGGATCTCAGATTTTTTGGGTGACGCTCACCGTTTCGCAGCTGTTACCCCATCCTCTGAGCATCGGGCTCCTTCTTCTCTCGACGTCTTTGACCAGACAATTACATTTGTCGATCTAGCTCCTGTCCTACTCGCTAATTCCGCGTCATTGAGATGGCTGCAAGAGCGAGCAGTAGAACCATTCGGCATAGAGCGCTTCCGGGCAAATGTGATTGTCGATGCAGGCGATGCGTGGGTTGAAGATACTTGGCACGAGATGAACATCGGCTCAACCAGTTTGACCGCCGAACTTCCTTGGCCTCGTTGCGCTGTCCCACAAATTGACCAAGATTCCGGTGAGAGACATCGAGAACCCGCTGTGGCTTTGCGCGCGCACCGGTGGTGCAGCGAAGCTCCAAGTCTTGAAGGAAACCTGAAAGCACTAATGGAAGGCAACGGGCTATTTGGCATGGCTTGTCGCGTCGGACCCGCTGGTTCGACGATTAACGTAGGCGACCTGGTGGAGGTCACCTCTTTCCAGGATCCTTTAATTGCACCGCCTCTCAACGACTAACGATGTTTAGGGTCTCTCGAAAGGCTCCCTCGGCACTAGAAGTCCCCTACCGGGCGAAGCATCAACGGTTGCACCTTCAGCAACTACTTCTCCTCTAGAAATAGTGAACCGCGGCCAGCCCGTTATCTCCCAGCCGTCATACGGTGAATATCCAGCAGCTGAATGCATCTGAGACCCGTCGATTGTTCTGGTTTCATGAGGGTCGAGAATCAGTAAGTCGGCATCGGAGCCAGGAGCAATGCAACCTTTTTGTGGGTACATGCCGAACAATTTTGCTGGGTTTGTACTGGTTACTTCTACAAACCTGTTGAGAGAAATCCGCTTCTGCGCGACTCCAAGAGCCCAAAGCATAGGCATGCTGGTTTCCAGTTCGGCCATGCCTTGCCGCAGCTCAGCGGGCCCCAAACTTTGGTCTAGTTTTTGTTCCAGCGTCCATGGAGCGTGATCTGTCGCAACGGTGCTCACCGCTCCATCTACAACTCCCGCCCAGAGGGCCGCCTGGTCCTGTTTTTGCCTGAGCGGTGGTGCACCCGCATATTTAGCTCCGTCAGGCTCATCAAACCGAGTCCGGTCAAGGTGAAGATAAATGGGTCTTGTCTCAACATAGAGAGGTAATCCACGTGCCCTCCCCCCTCGACATACGTCTAACGCTTCTTGGCTCGACAAATGAACGATGTATGTCGCAGCGCCACTAATTTCACAAAAGCCAATAGCACGTTCTGTGGCGATGCGTTCCGCCACCACTGGTCTTGTCTCCGGGTAATGACGATGCGACGTTAAACCGGCTTCTCGAACAAGCTCGCCACAGCAACCCATCAAAGCAGCGTCCTCGCAGTGGAGCAACATCACTGAACCCACTTCAGCAGCTATACGCATCGCTTTGAGGAAACCTTCAACGTTGCGGTCAAATCGTTTGAACGACAAGAAGATCTTGACGCTGGGGTGCCCCTGAGCAGCGAGATCCGGGATTTCGTCCAGAGCTTTTTCATCCGGATCTAACAACACGGGGTGGTGAAAAAAATCGGCAAGGGACTGGGTCCGCGCATCCTCAATATCTCTTTGAAGACCTTCAGACATCGATTCCCCTTTACGGGGGAATGACATGTTGCCGACGGTTGTCACTCCACCTGCTAACGCTGCTCGAGTCCCAATTTCGAAGTTATCTGCCCAACTATTCTCACCGGGTCCGGTCCTAGGTGGAGTCAAATGCACATGCGGGTCCACTCCGCCGGGCAACACGAACATTCCCTCTGCGTCTATGGATTGACTAGCTCGCATGGTGCCGCCAAGTTGGGTGATCTGACCATCTTCAATCCCAACGTCGATCACGGCTGCGCCGCTGCCGGTAGCTACGGTGCCGTTTTTGATAACCAAGTCCATAGCCACCATTATCGTCCATCATCGCCTCAAGGTTGGCGTCGGAGGAATCTTGGAAGCTTCGACTCAGGCGGATTAGTAATCTGGGTTGATGTTGACTCTTGACGGAAGGGTGGCCCTTGTTACTGGCGCTCAGCAAGGGATCGGTAAAGCGATCGCTGAAGCAATCGGTCGCGCAGGTGGCTCTGTAGTTGTTCAATTCCTCGACGACCAAGAAGCTGCAGAGCAGATCGTTGAAACTGTGCGGTCGAATGGGGCCGAGGCAGCGCTAGTGCAAGGAGATGTCGGCGTTCGCTCCGATTGCGAAAACGCTTTCGAGGTTGGTCACAAACTCGGAGGCGTGGACCTGTTAATTAACAACGCTGGAGTCTTTCCTCGCTCCGACTTTTTGGAACTTACCGACGATGATTGGAATCACGTTCAGAACGTCAACGTGGTGGGGGGTTTTCGGTGCTTGCAATTAATGGCAAGGTCCCTAATCGTCAATAAACGGCCAGGCACCGCCGTGAATCTGTCATCAGTAGCTTTCTTCCGCAATTCGCCACGCGGTGTTCACTACGCAGCGAGCAAAGGCGCTGTCATCGGATTAACGAGATCTGTTTCAACTGAACTCGCGCCCCACGGGATTCGAGTCAACGCGATCGCCCCGGGAATCGTCGATACCGCCCAACCTCGCGACGGTATGACCGAGGAAGAAATTGATGCCGCTAGCTCTCTGGTTCCCATCGGGGCTATGGCTACGCCCGATGAGATAGCCGATGTCGCAGTCTTCTTAAGTTCGGATGCATCTAGACACATCACAGGACAAACACTTCAAGTAAACGGCGGAACTAACTTCACCTAAATCTACTCAGGTTGTCATTTCGGGGATTCATTGCTCAAAAGTGCAGCGAACCTGCTCGGTGAGCAATGATTGTTGTCGTGGATAGCGGATCGAGTGTGCTTGAAGAGTTGCAGCGCGTCAACGAGCGAGATAGCGCCGTTCAAGCGTGGGTTGCTCGTCATAGCGATGAAGACATCATCGAAGCATCTACTACTCCCCGAGGTGGGCCGTTGACTGGATGGACACTGGGAGTCAAAGATGTCATTAACACGTACGACCTTCCAACCGAACGGGGCTCTCCTATCTATGCCGGAAACCGACCAACTGAAGACGCCGCTTGCGTAGCTTTAGCTCGTGAGGCTGGCGCGTTGGTAACAGGAAAGACTGTCACAACAGAATTTGCGTTGTTTACGCCTAACGTGACAAAAAATCCTCATGACCTCAACCGCACCCCTGGGGGAAGTTCGAGTGGATCTGCCGCCGCTGTGGCTGATGGACAGGTGCGCTCAGCGTTCGGAACACAAACCGTTGGCTCCGTCATTCGTCCCGCAGCGTTTTGTGGGGTAGTTGGCTTCAAACCAACACGAGAACTATTGCCGATGGCTGGGGTTGCTACGTTGTCGCATTCTTTCGACAGCGTGGGGTGGTTTACTCGCAACGTTGCGGATTGCGCAACAATGTTTCGCTCTTTAACGGCGGGGGCGACAACCGGTGGGAGTTTTCAGGGCAAGATTGGAAGATATCTTTCCCATCAGTGGAAAGCAGCGGCTCCGGAGACAGCCACCGTTGTCGATCATTCCTGCTCTGAACTCACGAACGCAGGTATAGAAGTTGTCGATGTGGAGCCTCAGCCGCATCTGGAATTGGTATTTGATGCGGCAAACACCATTTTGCATTATGAAATTTTTAGGGTGTTCGCGTGGGAACGAACACACCACTTCGACTTGATCAGCGACCTGGTTCAAAGAATGCTCGTGAAAGCTGAGGCCATAGGGTTAGATGAGTACCTTTCAGCGCAAGCAACATTACGTTCCGCTCAAGAAGCACACGATGAATTTATGAACGCCAGTGGCTTCGATGCACTTTTGACCCCTAGTGCTCCTGGCGAAGCGCCCTCAATCGAAACGACTGGCGATTCAGTATTTAATCGGGTTTGGACCTCGCTGGGTGTGCCTACGGTTCATCTACCGGTGACTTCTGGACCGTCGGGTCTTCCTTTGGGAATTCAGTTGGTTGGGCAACGCTGGTCCGACCAACGACTTCTGACGTCTGCTGGGCTAGCCGAATCAAGTTTTGGTCACGCTCAATGACGAAGTCCGCTCCTCTCGAAGGACTCAAGGTGCTTGATGTCTCAAGTGTTCTCTCAGGTCCGCTCACAACAATGTTGCTGGCGGACCTTGGGGCCGACGTCATCAAAGTGGAACCACCCTCGGCTCCTGATTTCACTAGAGGAACTGGGCAAGCTCACAATGAAATGACGGCGTACTTCTACAACACCAATCGAGGAAAGCGGGCAATTGCGGTTGACGGTAGACAGCCCCTCGGCCAAAAAATCTTGCGGCAGCTCGCTGATGAAGCGGACGTGGTGGTCCAAAACATGCGTCCCGGAAAAGTAACAGGCATCGGACTTGACCCCGATGAATGCATGAAACGCAACCCTTCCCTGATTTACGCGTCGATCAGTGGTTATGGCAGCGACGGGCCGATGGCTGACGAACCGGTGTACGACTACGTGATTCAGGCAGTGACGGGCATGGTTGACGCCCAGCAAGATCCGAACACTGGTGCTCTCGATCTGACCCGTCACTTTCCTGCGGACAAAATCACGGCTCACGCGATGTTTGAAGCCATCTTGGCTGCCTTATTCGCCCGCGAACGCCACCCTCAAGCAATGGGACAACATGTTGAGGTGAGTATGCATGAAGCAAGCCTTGCCTTCATGTGGGTTGATTCGATGATGCAACACAGCATTATTCAAGAACCGGATGGCCCAAGCATCTACCCAGCCGAGTATTACCGGGTGTATCCAACTACAGACGGGGCGATTGTGATCATGCCTTTAATGACCCCTCCTGCTGGAATTTGCAACGCAATTGGGCGTCCCGATTTGGCAGAAGACGCAACATTCGCTGAGTTACACAGTGAAAATCTTAACGAATTCCAAGAAATCATTGCGGAGCGAGTTGCGAGGTGGACAAATGAGGAAGCCCTCAATGCATTCCGAGCTCACGATGTACCTGTTGGGCCGGTTATACCTCGGGACCAACTGCATTTACACCCCCAGGCTGTAGCTAGGAACTCCGTGCCTGAGCACCACAACAATGTGATCGGTTCGATTCGCAGCGCCAGACCTGCATGGCGGATGAGTGCGACACCTGAAGTGATTAACGAAGGCGCTCCACGTTTTGGTGAACACACGACTGAAATCTTGAACGAACTCGGTTATGACTCTGAAGAAATCCGCGGTCTACGCGATAAAGGTGTTGTCGTCTGAGCCTGATCTCAATAGCAACGGGAGGAAGTTGTTCAACGTCGTGTTCTACTCTCTTCTATATGGAGAGCACGCCAGATAACCAGAAACCGGACACCCTGAACGACATTGGGGTACTGAAAAGACGTGAGATTGAGGCTCGGATTGTCGCCCCGTTGATTGAGCGTTTCGCTGAGGAATTCGGAGCCGACCGAGTCACCGACCTCGCTCGAGAGACCGTAGTTGGGGTAGCTCGAAGCCAGGGAGCTGTTTTGGCTGAAATGATGGGCGGCAACGATCTCGCGAAGTTTGCTGACTCTATGGAGAACTGGACTAAGGGCGGTGCTCTAGAAATAGAGGTCCAAGAGCAGTCAGATACCACCTTCGCCTTCAACGTGGTCCAATGCCAGTACGCAGAAATGTACAAAAGTCTGGGTATAGCCGAGTTGGGGGCGTTACTTTCGTGCAACCGCGACGGAACCATGGTCGAAGGGTTCAATCCCAACATTAAGTTTGAACGCAACCAGACGATTATGAGCGGAGCGAGCCACTGCGATTTTCGTTACTCCCTTGACCCTTCAGAGGTTCCTGTCGACCTAGAGGGCAGTTGAGTAATCGTCAGGGTTGAACGCTGCCGTATATGCACTTATCAACCGTGTGTTACTACCCAACAGATTTGAACGGTTGGATGCGTCGATAGGTTGCGCTTCGCCACAGCCATTCCACGGGACCGTACTCGAAGCGACGCATCCATGGTTTCGACCATCCGAGTTGCAGCGCCCAGACCGCAAACGTGATCAGCATCATCCAAAACACGCTGACCCGTTCACCTCGAACCTCATTACATATGGCCACTAACGTTGCACCTAGTCCTGTCTGCAATAGGTAATTGGTGAGTGCCATCTGCCCCGCCGCTGCAAGTCGTGCAGTGAGCTTAGGGAACACACCTCGCTGATAACAGTGGATTACGAGACACAGATATCCCAATGCAACGCAAGGAACTCCAATGTTGTGAACGAGTTTCGATAAGGACTGGTTGGCGTCGTAGAACCCCCATGCAACAAGGCATACAGGAAGCCCCACTGCTAGTAGACGCACACATTTTTTTTGATACCACTCCAAATCCCTTGCAGCAGTGAGGATGCCTGAGCGGTACAGCGCCATACCTAGCAACATCATCGCTATTGCTCGCAACGCGTAGTCAGCGATCAACCCAGATGAACCAGGCCAGTAACTGGTGGTGAGCACAGCGACCCACAACATTGAACCGAGTAACACAAAGCTTCGGCTAGACCACCTGCGCAGTGGAAAGAGCACGAAAGCACATAGGGCATAGATAAGAAGAACGTCACCAAACCACAACAGTCCATGGATGAGCCCAACTAGGGCGAGGATCCCGTTTCGGGTGTAGTGAATGTTCAGAGATGCTTCTTTGCGCGCCTCAAGACGTTCAGCAAGGAGCAATATTCCCGCTCCGAACAGCATCGAAAACAAGGCCATCATCTTGTTCAGAATGAACACAGAGGTAAATACAAGGAAGGGAATGTCCGCCAAGCCAACGGCAAGCGCCTCGAAAGAGTCCTCTACCTCACTGAGACTCTCCAAATCAAAGATGTACACGTTCGCCGCAAAAATGCCCATGAGGGCGAAGCCTCGGAGAACGTCCAAGATCTTCAGACGCTCACCCGCGTTAACCGATGAATGATGAAGGGACATGGCTCCTTGAGAGTAATACTGACATCCCCAGGAGAGGTGATTAGGTTATTGGCTAGTCCGCTGCTCACTCTGATTAAGAGGGTCCGCTCGTGCGTATAGCCGCCACGTTCTTTTGTCTCCTAGCGATCATTTCCTGCTCATCGTCGAGTTCTGATAACGAGAGCGTTGTTGCTGATCTCCAAACAAAAGTTGACGAATTGAGTGCTTCTTTGACTGCTGCCAACGAATCAGAGGCAGCGCTAGAGGCAAAAGTGGAAGTGCTTCAGACAAAATTGGATGCTGCCAGCGAGCAAATGAAATCCGGAGCATACGCTGCAACGTGGCCGGATGATTATCAAGCAATTTGGACTGACATTTGCGCTCTAGTACTGAAAGATCAAGCTGAGGCAGACCCTGCGGCAGCTCCAGCACAAGACATATGTGAGTGTTCTTTGAGTGGTTTAATGAAAGCCTTCACGGTCCGACAATATGAGTCGTGGTCGCAAGAAATAAAAGATGGTGCTGTCGCTCCATACTTGACCCTCTGCTGGTCCGCATAGGGTCGCTTCAACCTCAAGGTGCACGGTTCTACGTATTCTTGAACCGGGTTGTGTTTTATCGAAGCGTTGTGCCGCGCGAGAATGCATCTGACCAAACGCTCACTAATCTCGGTAACTGCGAGGCTCACTGTCATGCCAAGTAACGCCCACACCAACCACTCGGATGACGTTGCTGGCGAGACTCTAACTGACGGCGGACTGGAGGGCTTCAATCTCTTTGATCCCGAGGTCCAACAGTGCCCGCATGCGTACTACGCAGAGATGCAAAAAGAGTCGGGCGTGTTTGAGACTGATGTCTTTGGAACCCCTATCTACTTGGTGACTCGATATGAGGACGTCGCCGCGTGCGCTATGAACCCGACAACATTTTCTTCTCGTTTTGATGCCGGAAGCATGGAAGGTAACTCCGAATACGGGAGAAGATCTCAAGAGCTGTACGACACCGAAGGCGGCTATGAGCGCATCGGGACCCTGTTGACCGTTGATCCTCCAGAACACACCCGTTACCGAAGGTTGGTAAGTCAGGCTTTTACCCCCAAGGTCATCGCGCAGCTCGAGCCCACTATTAGAGAACTCACCGGCGAACTCATCAATCAACTCATTTCCTCGACATCGCAAGGCACACCAGTGGACTTCGTGGAAGCGTTCGCAGTTCCTCTCCCTGTCGCAGTGATCGCTAAAGCACTAAATGTTCCAGACGACCGACTAGCAGATTTCAAAAGATGGAGCGACGCGTCGGTAGCCGGAATTGGAACAAATATTTCGATTGAGGAACGCCTCGCAGCAGATCGAGAGATTATTCAGTTCCAAAAATATTTCGCAGCTCAACTGGAATCGCGTCGCGATAGCCCTGAAGACGATCTGCTAACTGCGCTGCTAAACGCAACCATCGACAAAGATGCCAACGAAGGGATCGACTCCACACCACTTGAAATCGCTGAAATGTTGAGCATGATTCAGCAATTACTGGTTGCCGGTAACCAAACCACAACCCATCTTCTTGGCGAAATGTTGCTGCTTCTCGAAGAACACCCCGAAGAGTGGAAGCGCCTAACCAGTGACCCTAAATACGGCAGCTCTGTCGCTGAGGAAGCACTCCGCCTCGCTGCGCCTACGCAAGGGATGTTCCGGGTGGCAACTGAAAAGACCCAGATTGGATCTACAACGCTGCCCGCTGGTGCAAGAGTTGTATTGGTTTACGCAGCCGCCAATCGTGACCCCGAAGTGTGGAACAATCCCGACGAGTTTCAACCTGCCAGAGAAGCCCAAGCAAAGCATCTAAGTTTCGGCAAAGGCCCTCATTACTGCGTCGGCGCGGGGTTGGCTCGTCTTGAAGTTCGCATCGTCGCCGAAGAGTTAGGGAAACGACTTTCGGCGATCTCTGTGACGAATCGATCAGAGCTTCGGTATTTGCCGGGGTTCGTTTTGCGCGGACCCGAACGCGTAGAGGTAGTGGTTAACGATAAGGGTGGGATGAACGATGGTTGAAACCGTTAGTGCGACCAACAGGTCAGCGGGGATCTCCTACCAAGATTTGCTGGCAACCGATTCGCGAACAGTGCCCGACCATCTATCAGACGAATCTCCTCTGACCCAAGGCCCATCTCGAATACCAACTTCAGTGTATTTTTCGCCAGAATTCCACGATCTCGAGGTAGAGAAACTTTGGTCTCGGGTTTGGCAGTTGGCTTGCCACGAAGATGAACTCGTCGATGTCGGCGATTACGTCGTCTATGACATTGCTCACCTTTCTTACCTCTTGGTGCGCACCGGCGAAGCATCAAACGACATACAGGCGTACAGGAACTCCTGCCTGCATCGAGGGCGCAAACTTCGTGAGCAGCCTGGGAAACGCGCTGTGAACATTAGATGCAGCTTTCATGGCTGGTCATGGAAACTCAATGGTGAACTAAACGAAATTCCTTGTGAGTGGGATTTTCCAGACGTTGAACCTAAAAACTGCAGTTTGCCTGAGGCGTTAGTTGAGAGATATGGCGGTTTTGTTTTCATTAACCCGGATATATCCGCTGAGCCGTTGAGAGACTTTTTAGGCGACTTCGATGAACATCAAACGACTTTGCCTTTGGAGCGCCGCTATAAGGCAGTGCATGTCGCCAAAGTCGTTCGTTGCAATTGGAAAGTCTGCCAAGAAGCATTCATGGAGTCCTACCACGTAGTGGCGACTCACCCGACGCTGATGGAATCTCTCGGAGATGCAAATAGCCAGTACGACGCGTACGGAAATTATTCGCGAGCAATTTCGCCGGCTGAAGTTACGAGTCCGCATTTGGCGGCGGCGACGGAGTGGGAACCTGATCCCGGGGGACGCCTATACACAAGGTTTCGTCATCCGATCACAGGGCACATCTATGAACGTTCGGGTTTCAATCGAGTTGAAGTGACCGACCTTGAAGGCCACGTGAGTGTCTTCGACGCACATGGGATGTGGATAGAAGGCGAATTAACCCATGCCGACCCGCATCTGTGTTTGTGGATCGGAGGGGAGCAACTCCCCAAGTTTGAGGACGTGCCGATTCCTCCAACTGAGCGTTCCAACTTCGCTGAGCAACGTTCGAGGCTCGCCGAACGGAAACGCAGAGAACTCAGCTCGCTTATGGGAGATGCCGTTGGCGATTTGAACGTTGATTCGATCTGTGATGCCGAACTGATAGATGCAATCTTTTTTTCAGTATTCCCTAACTGGCATCCCTGGGGCTGTCTGAACCCGATTCAGTATCGATTCCGACCTAACGGCGATAACCCCGATGAGTGCATCTTCGAATGTATGTTGTTTCTCCCTTCGCCTTTGAGTGAAGAGCGTCCTCCCCCGGCGGCGGTGCAATGGTTAGCGGCGGACGATGACTGGACGTTGGCACCTCAACTTGGGATGCTTGCGAAAGTTTTCAATCAGGACTTGTACAACCTGCCGCAGGTGCAGCATGGGTTGAAGAATCTAGCGAGGAATCATGTCGTGTTTGCTCAGTACCAAGAAACCAAACTTCGACATTTTCATCTTCTGCTACAACGCCAACTGGGCATTGACTACGAAGAAATTCTCCGACAGTGAATTAGCGCAGACCGGAATCTTGTTTAAGGGCGTGGATCGACGGTCTCTATGTTGAGTTGACCAGCTAGTCCAGCTGCTCGGTGAACCGCTAGGGCTTGCCATTCTTCTGAGCTTGTCATCTGGACTAGCGATCCGCGGTCTGGGTATTTGGCGATGGCTACCTCATCCCATAGCTCTTCAACTTGGCCAAGTGAAAGGAAGGTGACGTCGCCCATGAAAAACACTTCTCCGCCGTATTTGGGAAGTAGCTGTGCAACACCTTTGCCATAAATTTGGTAGGCCTCGTAGCCGGTGAGTTGTGTATCGCGACCGTCTTCATATTCGGCGTGTTCTTTAAACTTCAGCAAATTGATCATGTAGATGGGGCCTTTTGGGCCGGGTTCCATCATTTCCTTGATTCGTTCTGAACTCGTCGGTAGGACTTCGTTAATGACCTCCACGGGCACCTCTGTTCGTTGCATAGCTACTTTGAGTCGGCAAATAGACCTTAGCTGCGCTGATTTGTTTTGTTATGTGATTAGTTTGTCGCTCCGGTCAACTGAGCAATTTAGATGTCAGAGAAATCCCCGTGCCGGCCAGCTCCCTGCGCGAATCGGGTTGCTCCTTCGCGTGTTTCTCCACTCTCAATTGTCTCACGGCCCAGCACAGTTTCGTTTCGTAGTGCGTCTTCAAAGCTCATGCCCCATTGCTCATAAGAGGATCGCCGATCAGAGCGGAGACATAGTTGCGGAAATTCAGCAAGTTGCTGAGCCAAGTTCTGTGCTTCGCTCAGCGCCATTCCCGGACTGCAAAGCCTGTTCGCTAGTCCCATGTTGAAAGCTTCTTGCCCCGAAACACCTCTGCCAGTCAAAATCATGTCATTCGCGTGACTTTGCCCGATAAGCCTCGGCAGTCGAATGGTCCCCCCGTCTACAAGAGGAACACCCCAGCGGCGACAGTAGACGCCAAACGTTGCATCATTTGCAGCAACGCGCAGATCAGCCCAAAGCGCAAGTTCTAAACCTCCAGCGACTGCATGACCTTCGACCGCAGCGATCACCGGCTTGGAAAGACTCATGCGCGTACATCCCAAAGGTCCATCGCCTTCAAGGTCTACCCTCAAATTATTTTGATCCGAAGACACCGCTTTTAGGTCCGCACCAGAACAGAAGGTGCCATCAGCTCCGGTCAATACAGCTACCGACAACGCGCTATCGGATTCAAAGTTTTGGAAACTTTCAGCGAGTTGTTTAGCAGTGGGGCCATCTATGGCGTTACGCACTTCAGGCCGGTCAATCGTCACCACTGCTATTGGTCCTTCAACTTCATAGTGAACACTCACCGATTACCTCCTTGGTGAAGCGAACGACTCGACTGGGTGCCAGTACGGGTCGTCGCAAGAATGTATCCGCTGCTCGCCCACCACATCCAAGCTTTACAAAACGAAGGGCACTCCTCCTGTGTGGTCACTTCGTATATCTGGAGCGGCACTCCACGTATCTGGGTCGCGAATCAGTTCACTGATTGCATCTGATGCTGCTTCTAGGAGCTGTTCACCTTTGTCAGCGCTGGCGGTACTTGGATCCCCTAGGACACCGTTGGGAGTTACCGAAGCGAGGTCGCGCCAACGGAATGAAGCTTGGCCTGCGAGTAAGAAGCTGAGGTCTCCCGCCGTTCGATGTGATGCGAGGTCGCTGTCGTCGACTAGTTCGGGAGTGAGGCGCATCATCATTGACGTTTCCGCTTCACCTGCGTGCAAGACGTTGGACTGGTCTTCCAAGAGAGGCTCGAGGCGGCTTTGCGCTTCAAGCCAATATGTAGCTGCAACCACTGTTACGTCAGTTGTCTCGAGTGATAACTGCTGCGCCATCATTTTGCATGCATCGATGTTGCCGCCGTGGCCATTCAAAATCAGAACCTTGTTGAATCCATGGCGTTGGACGCTATTGACGATGCAACGAAATAATGAGAGGAGTGTGTCGTAATCAAGGGTAATGGTCCCCCCAAACGGCATGTGATGTTCAGATAAACCAGCCCAAACAACTGGTAACACGACAGTCGGTTGCTCGGAGTGAGACTTTCGCGCTGCTCTGTGTGATACCTCGGTAGCCAAACGGCTATCCACCTGCACCGGTAGATGCGGCCCATGTTGTTCCATAGCCGCTACCGGTGCTATTACCACAGCGTCGTCAGCCGCGAGTGCGCGGAGTTCGTGTGCCTTGAGGTTCGCCCATTCCATTAGTGCCATAGCGCGAAGACTAACCGTGTCCTACCTGTCAAGGTTTCAGCAACCGAAAGGTTGGCTTAAAAGACTGCCCCAAGCCACAGCAAAACCGCTAGCAAGATCACTTGAACGATTAAACGAATGATATGGCCGGTAGCGCTTAGAAGATTGCCGTTGAACGGCACGTCGTTGAGGTACATGTTCAGATTTGCCAGCGACATCGCCAGCACCAGGATCACTAAGAGGCGAGCGGAAATCGTTCTAGTTACTGGAATCATGATTCCGAGGCCGAGGAGTATCTCTAACGCGCCGCTGGAGTAGGTCCAAAATGACGGTGCCGCCAGGTACCGAGGAACGATTTCGTTGAACGCTTTGGGGTTAACGAAATGCTGGATGCCGATCCATATGAACGGGAGACCGAGTAAACATCCGACAATGTTTTTTGCAAGGTTCATGGGCTTTGTTCAATGTACAGTCCTCACCCATAGGTACCTAGTTAGGTGAGATAGATGAGTGACCACAGCCCCACGTTTGTTAGCGCTAGTTGGCTTGAGGACCATCTAGGCGACCCCGATGTGGCGATTGTCGACGTTCGTGCCGGGTTTCGCCCCCAACCTCCAGGGCCGTCAGACTTTTTTTCGATGCGTTCCGACTATGAGCGAGCCCATATTCCGGGCGCCCATTACCTGCATATGGTTGACGATCTTTCCGACCCTGCTGGCTCGTTCCCGTTCGCCGCTCTCGCTGCGAGGAACGTGCATGACCTTTTAGGCTCTATGGGCCTTTCCAACGATCAGACTTTGGTTCTTTATGGCGGGAACGTGCATGTGGTGACACATCGTTGTTGGTGGTCGTTAAGGCAGGCGGGAGCCACCGATGTTCGATTGTTGGATGGTACTTACGACCGTTGGGTGCAAGATGGTCGACCAGTCACTGATGAAGTTCCTGACAAGTCGCCATGCGCCTTCACAGCGACCGAGATTCCTGAGTGGATAGCCAATAAAGAGTCTGTGGCTGCAGCAGTTGATGATCCTGCGGTTGGTTTAGTGAACGCACTGTCTCGTGAGCAGTTTGAAGGAGAAGGGCAACACTATGGTCGACCCGGGCGCATTCCGGGCAGCGTCAACGTCCCTGCGATGGCAGTCATCGATGAAGCTACGGGGGCGCTTCGTCAACGTTCTGAACTCGAAACGGTGTTTCGTGATGCCGGTGCGGATGGCTTTGAGCGTCTGATCACTTATTGCGGGGGCGGAATCGCTGCGAGCACAGCCTTTTTGGCGTTAGAGGTTCTCGGATATGACAATGTTTCGTTGTATGACGGATCTTTATTGGAGTGGACTGAAGATCCGCAGGCTCCGTTGGATGTCGGGCCGCTATAGGTGCGATTTATGCCGCGTTGGCTTGCCTTAAGTAGCCGTCGAGCATAAGGAGAGCTTCTTCTCTGGTCAGCCGCAGAGAAACTGCGACTGGTGCGCCGGGTCTGTCCATAGCTATAGACCGCCTAAGTATTTCGACTTGCACGTGACTGGTTAGTTCGTTGGGTCCTGGTATTCGCATGGAAGTAATGAGTATCGGAGGGGTCAGACAGTCAACTATCCAGTCAACTGTTCCTGTTTGACCCAATAGCTGGCAGAATCTATGTAAGCACGAAAATGAAAGTGGAGTAGGTATGGAGTTCGAGTTCGTCCAGGGTGACCCCATTTCTGAAGAGGAAGCGCTAGCTGAGGCAAAGAGGCTGGGTCTTCACGCCTTCGCGTTCGACACCGAAACGGCAGCCGATACTGATCTGCACTGGCATGAGTTCAGCGCCACAATTTGGCTGGTATCGGGTGAAGCGAACCTCGCAACTGAAGATGGCACTGTGTACCACGCCACACCAGGTTGCCGACTTAGCGCTCCCGCAGGATGGTTACATCAGGAATTAGTAAGTCCAGCTCACCGGCTAGTGATCGGCACCGATATCCCAGTCGAACGTTGGAGCCAACCAGTCGACAAACCGGCCGCGGAACTTTCTGCATAAAACGCCAACGACCGCCCCATAAGGGACGGTCGCGTTCGTAGATTCGCTCGTTGTTGCTTTAGGTCAATAGATCTCGAGCAAGCATCGAGTTCGTTGCCTCAGCAGGTGGGTCAGCAACGAATTCTGCGCCCAACGCGAGCCATTCTTCGTCCGTGTCCATCGCGACCATCGCGTTAGCGAACGCAGCTTCGTCATCAAAGATCATCACGTAGGTCCACTGGCTCTGCGGTGCACCTGCGAGTGCTGCTAACACTTTGATCTCCGAAGCGCCTAAACGTTTGTGGATCTCAGCTGCCCTCCGATTCACATTGAGAAAGTCGCCTTGGCGGCCCATCTTTACCTGCCATTGCGTGGCGTGAGTGACTTTCATTTGATTCCACCTTTCTTCGTAGACACGGTGACAAAACCATAGTGCTCGACGAATGCCGGGACGCTAGCAGCTAATGAACTAGGTGCTACTTGTTGACTTTGTTTCGCGTATGAAAAAGACCGCCAATGCTGCGATCGGCCCAGTGGCAGCAGTCACAAACCAAGCATTATCGAATGCCTCGATGTCAGCCCCTGACCCAACCATGGTGATGAGAGCAGCAACG
>DBIA01000018.1 GCA_002296525.1 Candidatus Neomicrothrix sp. UBA814
ACCATGACGACCATGACGATCATGACGACCATGACGGCCATGATGATCACCACGGCCACGACCACAGCGGTGTTGACCCTCACTTCTTCACAGACCCGCTACAGATGGTCAAAGTGGTTGAGGCACTTGTGGACTTTATGGCTGCCAATATCTCCGGTATAGATGCAGACCAATTACGAGCTAGTGGCGACAGCTATGTGCAACAGCTCCGGGATCTTCACGACGAAATTCAAGAGATGTTCGAAGCAATTCCGGCGAGTAAACGAGTGCTAGTTACCAACCATGAAGTATTTAATTATTTCGCGGAGCAATACGATTTCGAGGTAGTGGGAACGGTGATTCCGAGTTTGAGCACCACAGATAGCACCAGTGCGAAACAATTGACGGAACTTATTGAGGTTATTGAGAGTCATCACGTGCCGGCGATCTTTGCTGATGCTCAAGCAAGCGATAGGCTCGCTTCGATGATCGCCGACGAAATTGGCGATATCGCTGTTGTAGATCTTTATAGTGAATCACTTGGCGAAGCGGGATCCGGTGCCTCGACATACTTGGACATGCTTAGAACTAATTACGAGCGAATTGCAACGTCCTTGGCAGTCGATGACCATGACCACGACCATGACCACAGCGATTAGCACCATTAATAGTTGATGTCCTTTATTGTCGACGCGTTTGAGCCTGCATTTATGCAGAGGGCGTTGATAGGAAGTTTGCTGGCGATAGTCGCATCCTCGCTTGTTGGGACTTGGGTTGTCCTTCGAGGCTTAGCTTTTTTGGGTGATGCTCTAGCCCACGGTGTGATTCCTGGAATAGCGTTGGCTGTCTTGTTTGGCTACAACCTATTCCTGGGAGCTCTTGTCGCAGCGGTCGTTATGACGGGGCTAATTACTTTCGTGTCCAACCGAACGGTAATTAGAGATGACACTTCAATTGGGTTGCTGTTCGTGGGAATGCTGTCCCTCGGGGTGGTGATTGTCTCAACGGCAGGCTCTTTCAGGACTGATGTGACGGCGATTTTGTTCGGCGACGCATTAGGCGTTTCAAGGTCTGACGTCAGAAACCAGTTCATTGCTACCGCTTTTGTGGTTATTTGCACGGTGTTGCTGTACCGGCCTTTTCTTGCCTCGACCTTTAACGAAACAAAAGCTGCGACTCTTGGGATGAGGCCAAAATTGACCCAGGCGGCGTTGTTGGGGTTGCTTTCAGTAAGTATCGTCAGCAGCTTTCAAACAATCGGAACTCTGCTTGTATTTGGGCTGATCGTTGCTCCACCTGCCACCGCATCTTTGCTAGTAAGCCGTGTTGTTCCAATCATGCTCTTATCCATGGCCCTTGGGGCATTGGCAGCAATCGCGGGTCTCCTCGTGAGCTTTCACTATGGAACGGCGGGCGGAGCGACCATTGCAGGTTTATGTGTTTCAGAGTTCTTCTTGGTGCTGGTAGCCCGTTTAGTGAAAGGGCGGCTAGGGGCCTCCAATCAGAACAGGCGCAGTGAAGCGTTGGTGTGAGCCCTTAAAGGCAGTCGAACGGGCTCCCATAGCTGTTCCATAACCGCATAAGATCAGGGGTCGAGATATCAGGGGGACAATATGGCACTCACCGAACTCTCCGCGAACCAGCATGCTGAGAAAATGGCGACCTATGTCAGCGAGCGAGGCAGAGCCTCAGCCAACTTCGGTAGTCGAGGACCGATCCGCTATGGTGCCGCCGGAGAATTACACCCAGACATCCTCACCGACTTTGAAAACTATGGCTTTTACATCTTCGAAGGCGTAATTGATATCGATGAGATTGAAGAATTGCGTGACGCGGTAGAAGAGACCATTGAACGGGCACCTTCACCCCCGGGTTCTGACACCGACGCTCAAGGTCGCCCAGCCCTCGGACTCGACTATCCGATTAGTCCCTACATTTTCATCAAACCGCTATCTGATCCTTGGGGTGGGACCAAGCTGCTGAGTGGACGTCACCCAGTCAAGATGACTGAACCGAGCCCTGATGACGACGCACCTGACCATGTTGTTCATTTGTTGCTGCAGATGTGCACTTCGATGCCTGCGGCGCTTCGGCTATATGGTCACCCAGATCTTTTGGGTATTGCTGAAGCGATCAACGGTCCAAATTTCGTTCCTTACAATGATTCGATATTCGTGAAAAAGCCAGGAATGGGTGGGTCAGTGGCATGGCATCAAGATGGAGCAACCCATTGGGATAACCCCGACTGGTACCCGGGTATCCATGGATTCAACTTTCAAGTACAGCTTTACCCCACAACCCCAGCGAACGCGTTATGGATCGTCCCGGGTAGCCACAGAAAGGGTCGCATCGATATAAAGAGCCGCGTCGCAGACAATCAAGACGGGGAGCTGCTACCCGATGCGATTCCACTAGTGGCTAACGCCGGAGACGTAACCATTGTCAATCGGCATATGCTTCACGGCTCTTTCGCTAATACCTCTCCGGACCCTCGCGTATCCATCACGTTCGGTTTCTACCCGCACTCGTCCGTACTGGGGGTGTCTGGGGGGCTCAACATAACTCTCGATAAAGACAAGAGTGGCGAGAAGATTTACGACGAAGAACACATTAGACGCCGCTCAGCGGTAGTTCAGGTAGCGATAGATGCTCGACACCAGGCGCGTCCAGAAGAACGGCGCTACCGCTACGCGCCATTTCTGGGCGATGAAGATGACTACCGATACGGACCCGAAACGATCGAGAGCGTGCTGAGCGACTACACCCTCTACGACATCGCCCTGTAGACGCAATATCGATGAAGGACATCGACCTCAACGACCCAGCGAGCGTGGAGAACCCTCACGCCTATTGGTCTCACTTCCGCGAAATGGGACCGGTCCAATGGAGTGACGCTCACCGAGCGTGGGTAATTCTCGACCATGCAGAACTCAGCGAAGCATTTCGCGACGGACGTCTGCTGTCTGCGGACAGAGTCACACCCCTCGAACGGGTCGCCCAACATCGACCCGCAAGTTTCGCCAAGGTTGTCGAACTCCTAGGGGGGTGGATGGTATTTCGTGACCCGCCATTACATACCCACCTTCGAGACCCGCTTCGTAATGTGTTCACACCTCGTCGAGTAGAAAACCTTCAAGACACTGTCAGTCGAGTCGTCGAAGAAGTCGTTGACGGACTACCAAAACAGATTGATGTCCGGAAAGACTTTGCAGGGCCGTTACCAGCTTGGGTAATCGCAGAGCTCCTCGGTGTACAGGCTGACGAACGAGATCTCTTTCAAGGTTGGTCTGATGACTTAGCGACCATAGTTTTTGCCACTGACCCGCACACCACTGCCCCGGAGCAAGCGATCGCAGCCGCCGACGAATTCAGCGACTTCTTTCAACACCTGATCGACCGAGAACGAGTCGAACCATCGAACACCTTGATGACGTTGCTCGTCGACGGAGCAGGTGACCAACTCTCCGACCTCGAACTGGTTGGTGCTTGCACACTCATCTTGTTCGCTGGTCATGAGACAACGACATCTCTGCTCATGAATACGATCGGGTTGTTGGCAACTCGACCCGAACTTGTCGAAGATTTTCGAACAAGCGACACCGAAACTGCTATCGAAGAGATTCTCCGCGTTCTTGGACCTACGCGAAGCATGTATAGAAAGGTCGCGGTCGAGCATGAAAGAGGAGGGCACAGCTTCGCGGTGGAAGACAACGTATTGCTTTGCGTCGCTGCCGCTAACCATGATCCCCAGGTTTTCTCCAACCCCGGAACTTTGATGCTTGATCGTGACCCTAACCCCCATCTGACTTTTGGCTGGGGTCTTCATCATTGTCTTGGAGCGCATTTAGCGCGCCTTGAGGCCCGCTTGGCTCTCGAAGCTTTACTTACGAAATATCAAACATTTGAATCTGTCGGAACCGTTCCACCTATCGAGGGCACCGTTATTTCATCGATACAACAGCCCTTACATCTCCGACTCACCTAAGGCGAGATTACACATGACTCAAGTCCCAATGATCAACACGTACGACTGCAACGTAACGGCAGAGCAACTGATCACAGAACTTGACGCTAATGGCTGCGTAATTGTCGAAGGCCACATCAACGACACCCGAATGCGGCGACTTCACACAGAACTTCAGCCATACCTAGACAATGCGCCCTTAGGTAAAACCGATTTCGCGGGCCGAACCTCAAGACGACGTAATGGGCTACTAACCAAATCTGAGACTTGCCGCGAACTCGCGATCGACCCTCTTGTATTAGCGGTCTGCGATGGCGTCCTAGGTCCAAACTGCGTGAATTACCGCTTACACGTGACGATGCTGGTTGAACTGATGCCGGGCGAAGTGCGCCAAGAGATCCATCGAGATGGAGAGATCTACCCGGTACGTCACCCTGCGCCCCCGATGACCCTCGCAGCGTTTTGGGCCTACACAGATTTCACCAAGGAAAACGGAGCAACTCTTGTTGCTCCCGGATCTCACCGGTGGCCACAAGAACGTCAACCCGAAGATCACGAACTGGTGCAAGCAGTGATGCCGCAAGGATCGATGCTGCTCTACACCAGCAGTGTTTGGCACGGAAATGAGGCGAACCAGTCTGATGCGGTGCGCACCGGGATGGGGCTCCACTACAGCCTCGGATGGCTGCGCCAGGAAGAAAATCAAGTGCTCTCTTCACCCCCCGAAGTTGCCAGAAACTTCCCTGAGCGTCTCCAACGCCTTATCGGATATGACTTCGGAGGTCCGTACCTCGGTTTTGTTGAGCAAGGTAACCCCATTGGGCTTTTGCGCGACGACGACGGTGACTTCGCTCGCACCGAACCAGAACTAAACACTCAACGAGAGAAAATTACGCTTCTTCGGCTCGGAGAAATAGAACCATAAGACTCAAACACTTCTTGTCTGGGACCGCAAGCAGGCAGTTTCTTGAGTTCTTAGAGGCCCGACATTGCTGGTGTGGGAGACACAACGGTTGCATGGGTTAGTTTGTTCCAATGAGTAAACCTGTCGTTCTAGTTCATGGAGCGTGGCACGGATCGTGGTGTTGGGAGCGAGTTACCCCGTACCTGGACGCCGCCAACATTGAGTGGGTAGCACCAGATTTACCAAGTGTCACAGATGCTGCGAGCGGAGCTAATCAGGCCGAAGACGACCAAGTCGTAAGAGCGGCGCTTGACCTTCTGCCTGGAGATAAGGAGGCCATCCTGCTCGGTCACTCACGGGGAGGCATGGTCATCACCGAAGCTGGAACCCATCCGAGAGTTGGTCACCTGGTGTACTTAGCTGCGTTTCTCGGATTAGCTCAAGAGGACACCACCCCGTATCGTTCCGATGAGCTAAACAACTCGCTGCAAATTCACGACGATGGAACCACCACGGTCATAGAAGACTTAGGTCATGCTGTGTTCTACAACGAACACAGCGCAGAAGATTTCTCTTGGGCAGCTCAACAATTACGTGCTCAAAGCCACAAACCATTCGAGGGTGAATCACAGCTGGCTTGGCGCTCAAAACCGTCCACTTACGTAGTGTGTGCTCGCGACAACGCGCTACCCCCTGCTGGTCAACGAACCATGGCAGCTCGGGCAACAACCACCATCGAATGGGAAACTGACCATTCGCCGTTTGTGTACCGTCCAGAACTAGTGGCCACACTGTTAATCGGTCTCAGCGTGGGTAACTGACACCCACCGGATCACCTACCTGAAGAGCACAACTCAATAGAGTTCGTTTCCTTCGTGCCATGACCCGAAACGGGCCTCCATTTGCGCCACAGTCTCATCGGATGTGGTTTGATCACCAAGGCACTCGGCGTAACTGGCAAGGTCGTCAATTTGAGGCCAGTCCTTGGGGGACCACAACTTCGACCGAATCACAGACTTCCCACAGTGGAACATGACTTCGTTAGCTTCTATTACGAGGGCTAAAATTGGTGGACGGCCCTTGATAGCCATAGTTGCCAAAAAGTCGGGGTCATTAACAATTTGGGCGACGCCGCTGACCCTCAGCACTTCGCCTCTACCGGGAACCATGAACATCAGCCCCACGTGTGGTTGCTCTAGCACATTGTGCAGCGTGTCAAGCCGGCGATTGCCCGGTCGATCCGGAATAGCCAAGGTCTTATCGTCGAGAATCTGAACGAAACCTGCTGGATCGCCTTTCGGAGACAAATCCATATTGCCCGAAGAATCAGTGCTGCAAACGACGACGAACGGGCTTCGCTGGATCCATCGACGGCAGTGCCCATCAAGGCTCGACAACACCTTCGTTTGTTGAGCTGAGCGGGGTGATGGCACCAAGTCACGTAGCTCTTCGGGATTGGTTACGACGTGTCGTGAATCGAACATGCATCAATTGTCGCCCAAAAAGCTTTCAGATGCCCGTGCCGGTACAAGCCTGCGCTGATTCTGCAAGGCTAATAGCCATCCTGGCAACCGGTGACCTCTTCGAGCAGTGACCTTGGCCTCTTACCCCCGAGGTTGTATCGCCAAAGGTCTTTATGTGGAACACTCTTTCCATAGCGAATCAAAGGCGGAAATTATGAAAATGGATACAGAGGACTACATCGACATGCTCTCAGCCCGAGCGGCCGACATGCGAGCAATGGTCATGTTCTTCGCAGTCATCCATACCGGGCTGCTCGTGGTGTTGGGCTTTGGAGGTAGCGGCCTAGAAGACTCGGGAATTCAACTTGCGTTGACAGCGGTGACCGTCCTCACATCTTTATGGACAGTGTTCTTTATGGATGACTGCATGCAGGACCTATTCGCTATATCTCGAGACCTACCCGAAGACTTCCAAGCCAGCAACGTGGGGAAACGTTTCTCCGGTGTTTCGCTTCCTATGTTCAGAGCGGTGAACTTTATAGTGATTGGGCTCATCGTCCTCGCCGAAGTGTTGGCGATCTACTAGGCCACAATCGGGGATTCAGTGGAAGAAACTGGAGTCCCTTAGCGGCTAACCCTCAATGTGTACCGTGTGACTCAGAGTGACCACCACTCTCTGGGTTCGTCCCGGTGCGTATATTTGGAGCGCTGAATGGAACACGACGGCCACGAACCACCCGCCTCCGCGCATACTCACAGCCATGGGTTCTCACTGTCGATAGAAACCCTAAGTGCATCTAGGTCCTCGGTTCTCTACGTCCTGATGACCGCCCTCGCTGCGGCAATGATTTTGACCTGCGTTGGTCTGGTGACGTTGTGGCCTAACGACGAGCGACCTAAAGAGATACAGCAGAATGCTTTGGAGATGGGCTTAACAGCCGAACTTCTTCGCGCGACTGTTCAAGAAGCGAGTGAAGCAGGATGTAACTACTCGTCTTCACCAAAAGTGGAGTTGTGTCGAAACGTAACTGTTGTCCTACAAGAAGGCCCCGATAAAGGCTCACTGATTGCGTTACCTGAGGTCAACACAGCGTTCGACCCTACGTTCCCAAGATTGTCAGTGGGTGATGATGTAATCCTCGGCTTCGATCCGGTCACCGACTCGTATCACTACCACGACAGAGATCGCCTGGGTTCTCTGTGGTGGCTCATCGCTCTATTCGCGGTCACGGTCATTTGTTTAGCCAGAGTTCGTGGCGTGCTTGCGCTATTAGCCATGGCGGTCACCGTCGTTGTCTTAGTTAAATTCGTCGCACCATCAGTGCTCGACGGCAACGACCCGGTCCTGGTCTGTGTCGTAGCAGCGGCAGCAATCGCCTTTTTCAGTTTGTATTTCACACACGGATTCAACTTGATGACAACGGTCGCTCTCACCGGCACGCTTATGGCATTGGGCCTGACCCTAGGTATCTCCTGGGTCTTCTTCGAGGTGGCACAGTTTTCTGGCTTCGCAAGCGAAGAGGCGTTCATCTTGCCATTTCTCGCAGAAACCCTAGACGTGCGCGGCTTGCTCCTAGGAGGCACGATCATTGCTGCGCTGGGAGCACTGGATGATGTCACTGTGACCCAAGCGGCAACTGTTCTGGAGCTCCGAGCCCGCAACAGTGAACTTTCAACCAAACAACTGACCGTGTCGGGGTTAAAGGTCGGGAGAGAACACATTGCTTCAACCGTGAATACGTTGCTGCTCGCCTACGCCGGGTCGAGTATCCCCTTGCTGCTGCTCTTCGCAGTTTCAGATCAATCTCTAGGAGCGGTGGCAAACTCTGAGCTAATTGGCGTGGAGGTAGTTCGCACGCTATGTGGATCGATTGGACTTGTAGCAGCTCTCCCTCTCACCACATCGCTCGCGGCGCTGCTCGTGCGACCCCATTCAGACTCATCCAAGACCTAGCCTGCAAGTGTGAAGATCGCCATAGTCGGCTGTTCAGGTAGCGGCAAGACCCGCTTAGCGGAACAGTTGGCTCAAAAACACGGCTTAGACCACATTGAAATAGATTCAATGGCCTTCTATGAGGACTGGACCTTACGCCCCGTAGAAGAATTCAAGTCAGATATTCAGAGAAGAATCGACAACGCCGCCACAGGCTGGATAACTGACGGAAATTGGTCGTCTCTAGACGGGATTCACACACGCCTAGCCGACCAGATCATTTGGATCGACTTACCCCGCAGCATCGTTATGAGGCAACTCATACCACGCACCATTGTTCGCGTTTTAACCAGACAGCGGCTATGGGGAACCAATCGCGAACCATTCACCAATCTTTGGAGTCTGAATCCCGAAAAGAATGTGATTCTTTGGAGTTGGAAACAGTTCCATTCGCTTCGAAGGCAATACGGAAAATACGTGTCGGATGGATCATGGTCCCACGCAACCGTGACTCATCTGCGATCACGTAAAGCAATCAGTGACCTGTTAGATCGTTGACGAACGGCTTTAGGTGGGAGAAGAAGGAGACGCCGCGCTCACTTAACGCAAGTAATGTGGTCGACAAGAGGTCAGGGCCTCAACCAATCTAAGTGGGGGGTAACGATGGGGGAGCTCATTATTCGTGGGGGCACAGTCGTCGACGGTACTGGACGACCGGGCGAGATAACCGATGTGTTAGTTCGAGACGGCGTCATTACTGAAATTGGAAACCTCAGTGGCCGAAAGGCTGATCGTGAAATAAACGCAGAGGGCAACGTCGTGAGCCCAGGCTTTGTAGACGTACATACCCATATGGATGCTCAGATAGCTTGGGATCCCCTCGGCGAAAGTTCATGCTTTCATGGAGTCACGACGGCCGTCATGGGTAACTGTGGGTTCACTTTGGCTCCCGTACGTTCAGACGAGCGACACCTGGTGGTGCGCAACCTTGAACGAGCAGAGGACATTTCGGCGGATGCCATGGCTGCAGGTATTGACTGGGTATGGGAAACATACCCTGAGTACCTCGACTTCGTTGAACGCACCCCAAAGGGCATCAACTACGCCGGGTATATAGGCCACTCCGCACTGCGCACCTGGGCAATGGGAGAGCGCGCTTTCGAAGAAGAAGCCAACGAAGAAGATCTTCGTAAAATGGTAAGTCAGTTGAGGGAGTCCATTAAGGCGGGAGCCATGGGATTCACCACTTCTATATCGGTAAATCACGCGACCTCAGATGATCGACCAGTAGCCAGTCGGCTAGCACATTGGGATGAAATAGAGGCCCTAGTAACCGAGATGGGGCGACTCAAAGCAGGAATATTCGAGTTGGCGAACCACCATCACCTCCGATCTCGCGACCCTGAAAAGCGTGAGACCTACATCAGCCGCCTCGTTGACCTGGCAGTTCGAACCGGTGTGCCGATCACATACGGCATGTTGGCAACAGGCCAGGGCGACAACGGTTGGAAACCAGTCATCGAACTTTTGGACCGAATCAACAACGGTGGCGGTCGTTCATGGGGACAGGTTCACACCCGTTACTTCGGCGTCCTCTTATCATTCGCAACGAGGCTTCCATTCGATGCTTTGCCGATGTGGGACGAACTAAGGACGCGATCTCTTGCTGAACAGCGAGCCGCTCTCGCTGATAGTGCGACTCGAAGCCAACTGGTGCAAGAGGCCAACCAAGGCGACTACGGACGTTCGATAGGCGCAGAAACGAGAAAACCTGAGTGGGAACATATCTACCCGATGGAACACTCCGCGCTGCCCCCCTTTCGCTCTATAGCTGACAGGGCACAGGAACTGAACCAGGATCCCATGGAGGTCTTTATTGACATAGCACTCAAACATGACCTCGATATTTTCTTTATTCAGGCCGCAGCAAACCAAGACCAGGAAGTAGTCCTTGAACTCATGCGCCACCCCTATGCAATACCGACCTTTAGTGACAGCGGCGCACACGTCACCCAGATCATGGACTCCTCACTTCAAACACATATGCTCGGCCACTGGGTGCGGAACCAAAAAGCCTTCACCTTGGAAGAGGCAGTGCATCGCATGACTCAAGTCCCAGCTGAAGCCTGGGGATTCAATGATCGTGGGATTCTTGCTGAAGGCAAGGCCGCAGATATCAACGTATTTGATGCATCGACAGTCAGCCCCAATATGCCTGAACTACTGCACGACCTCCCCAGTGGGGCACCACGCCTGCGTCAAACAGCGACCGGATTCGCTGCCACTATCGTGAACGGAGAAGTACTCGTAGAAAACGGAGAGCCCACTGGATCGACTCCAGGTCGTCTCCTTCGCGGTCCGTTAGCTCAGTAAGCTCCTGGCAGTCAGTCGACCTACTCGACGGCTATCTGTTAACTGTACGAAGCCGGGCGAGGCGAGCGCACTGATGGTCTTGTTCTAAACCGGCTTCCACCATCCCCGCTATGGTTTGAGTGATGAGTGAATCAACGCTTCCCTCTATGAGAGTCGACGGCCAAGTAGCCCTAGTAACGGGCGCGGGACGAGGAATAGGTCGAGGCTGCGCCATCGCCCTGGCAGAAGCCGGCGCTGAAGTTATTGCGATGAGTCGCACCGAAGCTGAACTCAAAGAAGTAGTTGCTGAAATACAGGATGCAGGAGGCACAGCTACTCCAGTTGTCTGTGACGTCAGCGACGGAGCAGCTGTACGGGAACGCATTTCAGAGATCCAAGAGCTAGATATTTTGGTCAACAATGCAGGAATTCTCAGAGCTTCATCGTTGCTCGAACTCAGCGAAGAAGATTTGGACGCCATGCTCCAAATCAATTGTCGAGGAGCAGTATTAGTAGCCCAAGCAGCTGTCCAGATCATGGAACGGCAAGGTTCCGGTGTCGTAATCAACATGTCGTCCACATTTGGAGTCAATGGACGAGCAAACAACAGCGTCTATTCAGCAACCAAACACTTCATCGAAGGTTTCACCAAATCAACAGCAGTTGAGCTAGCACCTGCAGGGATCCGCGTGGTCGCCGTAGGCCCAACAGCCATCGACACGCCCTTAACTCATGAACGACTCAAAGATCCGGAACTCGGAGGCGACCTTCTTGCCCGGATTCCCCTCGGTCGATTCGGGCAAATTAACGATGTGGTTGGCGCAGTGGTGTTCCTAGCATCCCCAGCCGCTGCGCTTGTCAGTGGTACAACCCTGATGGTCGATGGCGGATGGTCAGCCCAATAAGGCCAACGCTGCTAACACAGAATTGCGAAACCTGAGACGCACCACAAATGTTGCGAATTAAGACCTGCAATAAACTCAGCTGATGGCCGACGATGTTAGGAAAAGTATGAGTGTTCACCGTGAGGAACTACACGTAACTGGCCTAGAGCGACTTGATGTAGACGAACCGGTCGTCATGTTGAACCTAATGAAATTTAGAGAACAGTCTTTAGATGGTGACGGCAGCGGATGGGATGCCTACCAGAGGTACAGCAGAGAAGTGATCGGAATGTTGAAAGCCCACGGAGGCACAATCCTGTGGGCGGGACCAGTCGAATCAATGGCCCTTGGGGATCTATCTGACGGAGACTGGGATTATGTTTCGATGGTGCTCTACCCAAGACCCGGAGCGTTTCTCAACATGATGAACTCTGAGGATTACCGTGAACCCAACCTCCACAGAGAAAATGGAACGGAAAAACACAGCATCATTGCGATGAGCACCGACTACTCGAAATTTCTTGGCGTTCACCAGCGAACCACCTAGCAGCGCCTGACGATACGGGTCCCCGCTGATCTCTTCAGAGGCTAGAACAGGCAAAGCTGTGCACTCTCTAACTTCTGCGGCTGCGGTGCGCGAGACTGTTAGCCATGGAGTTCGAACCCCTCCACGAAGAGTTTGGCGCGCGCGTCAGCGGTGTTGATCTCACCGGCCCGCTTTCTCCCCAACTGCTCAAAGAGTTACATAAAGCGATTGACGACTACTCCGTGTTGCTATTCCCTGAGCAAGATATGAGTGACGAGGCTCAAATGCGTCTCACCCAAGCTCTAGGAGAACCCGAAGAAAACCATGTGACCTTCGGCCGCACAGGCGAGATTGCTTACATCGGCACCGTGGGTAACGTCATTGACGACGACACCAAACGAGACGAGTCCGACCCTCACACACGCTCCATGAAGGGCAACAACCTTTGGCACTCGGACTCCTCATTTCGCTTGGTGCCCTCGTATGTTTCGATCTTGCACGCATACGAAGTCCCAAAGCAAGGAGGAGCAACTGAGTTCGTCAGCCAACGGAGCGCGTATGGCCGATTGGACCCCCAAACCCAGAACGAAATTAACGATCTGTGTGTTCTACACGACTATGTCTTTAGCCGCACCAAGACAGCACCGGTTCACGACAACCATGCAGCTTCGTTGCCGCCAATCGCGCAAAAACTGGTTCGAACCAACCCAAGCCATGGACGTCGCAACTACTACGTCGGGTCACACGCCCGCTCAATCATCGGCTGGAGCGGAATTGAAAGTAGAAAACTGATCGACGAACTGAACGATCTCGCGACTCGGCCTGAACATCGATGGTCTCAACGATGGAGTCCGGGCGACACATTGCTCTGGGACAACCGATGCATTCTTCATCGAGGAACCGGATACGACGCTGATCTGTACCGACGGAACATGCGTCAAAGTCGGGTGCGAGGTGCGGGACCGACGCTGGAAGAATGAACTAAGTATTCGCAACGAGGCGCAGATCTCTGTTCCTCCGCTGTAGAGCACTGTTAAACCGGTACCCTCGGTAGTCCTCGGAACAGTGGTTCGGTTCTCCCTCTCCACCGCTACAACCGCCGAGAGCAAGGACCTTCCGTTGGCTGTCACTTTCGCCGAACTCGGCGTTCCGTCCTCAGTGACACGCGTCCTCTCCCGTCAGGGCATAAACGAACCGTTTGAAGTCCAAAGGGTCGCTATCCCAGACGCTCTAGCTGGACGTGACATTTGTGGTCGAGCCCCAACGGGATCCGGCAAGACCATTGCGTTCGGGATTCCTGTCATCATTCGGACCGCCGGGTCGCTACCCAAAGCACCCTCAGCCTTGGTGTTGGCACCAACCCGAGAATTGGCTGAACAAATCGCTGATGAACTGCGCCCTCTTGCCAGAGCACACGACTTGTGGGTGTTGTCCGCATACGGTGGCACCAACATCAACCGCCAAATCGACCGCCTCAAAAAAGGGGTCGACATACTCGTTGCGTGCCCAGGACGTCTTCAAGACCTTCTAGACCGCAAAGCATTAACCCTTGAATCGGCTCGCACCGTTGTCATCGACGAAGCAGACCGCATGGCTGACATGGGATTCTTACCAGATGTACGCCGCATTCTCGACTTGACCCCTTCGGACCGCCAGACCCTGCTGTTCTCGGCCACACTTGACAAGGCTGTAGCTGCGCTGACACGCGATTACCAGAACAATCCAGTCCGCCACGAGGTAGGACCGGAAACTCCTAACATTCAGCTCCTACAACATCATTTCTGGGCCGTTGACCGAACCGAACGAGTTCAGCTCGCTGTGAACCTCATCAGACGGGCAGGGAAGACGGTCGTGTTCACCCGCACACGACATGGAGCTGACCGCGCAGCGAAACAACTTGGGCGAGAAGGCCTTGAAGCAGCTGTAATACACGGAGCCCGAACACAAAGCCAACGCGACCGAGCCTTGGCTCATTTCGCTGATGGAGAAGCCCTAGTCCTTGTTGCTACCGATGTAGCTGCCAGGGGTATTCACGTTGACGGCGTCGAATGTGTTCTTCATTTTGACCCCCCAGAAGACGGCAAAGCATATGTGCATCGAAGTGGCCGAACCGCTCGCGCCGGTGCTTCGGGAACTGTCGTGTGCTTTGTCGATAAGTCGCAACGTAAAGCGGTCAAACACATACAACGCGAAGCGGGGATTGATGTTCAAGTCGTGGACCCTGACCTGGACAGATTTGGTGATGTCCAACCTCTCAATTCAAAACCACTGAAAGCTGAGAGTCGGAGCCAGAACGTTTCTCATCCGCAAGGTCGCAAACCCGCAGGTGGTCAAAACCGCAATAAACAACGAAAGGGAAAACGTAAAGGCCATAACGGTAACGACACTCGGCGTAACAGTCATGACCACAAACCTGGACGCGGCAGCAAACCTGGCGCTAAGAGCAAACCTGCCGCTAAAGGCAAAGCTGGCGTTAAGGCCAAATCTGGAAAGAGAAAGCCCGCCGCTAGTAACAAGGGAAAGCCTCAAAGCGCCAAACGAAGCAACAACCACCCGAAATCCAACCCAAAACGCAAAAGAACTGCTCAGCGACGACGACGCTGAGGAAACATGGAGAAGATCCGCCGGCTGTAATGACCCAAAAGCCGTCTAAAAGTAACGTGCTAAACATGGACAAACTCCGTACCCCAGATGAACGATTCCACGGTCTAGCCGATTGGCCTTTCGAACCCCGTTACGTGAACCTCGATGGCGACCTTCGAGTCCACTACATCGATGAAGGAACAGGTCCAACAGTGTTGCTCTTGCACGGAGAGCCAACTTGGGGGTACCTGTATCGAAAAATGATCCCCGCTCTCGTCGACTCGGGATGCCGAGTCGTGGTCCCAGACCTTGTAGGTTTTGGCAGGTCGGATAAACCGCTGATGCGCGACGACTACACCTATGGGCGGCACCTTCGTTGGCTCACCCAAACCATTAATCAAGTCGATGCAACATCACCACTGGATTCAATCACCCTGTTCTGTCAGGACTGGGGTGGACTCTTAGGTCTTTGTCATGTCGCTCAACACCCCGAAAAGTATCGAGGAGTAGTCGCCTCGAATACTGGTGTCCCGTTGGGTCGCGATATCGGCATGACTGATCAAGATCCCTTCGCGGTATGGCGCCGATTCTCTCAAGAAATAAATCCATTTTCAGCATCGGAATGTGTCGCGGGTAGCACCTCGCCGCTGCCCTCAACCGCCGGTTTCCAACTTACCGACGAAGAAAAACGGGCCTACGACGCGCCATTTATTGACGACACCTACGCCGCTGGAGCACGTCAATTTCCGGTACTAGTTCCAACATCTGGTTTGCATCCCAGCGCCCACCTCTGTCGCGAGATCTGGACCTTGCTTGCCGAATGTCACGTCCCATTGACAACAGCCTTTGGGGACAACGACCCAGTAACCGGTCCATTGCAAGGGTTGTTATCAAGCAACGTGCCGGGCGCAGCCGACCAACCGCACATCATCGTCGAAGAAGCAGGGCACTTCATCCAAGAACATCAACCCGACCGGTGCGTAGAAACCATATTGGGCCTACTCGACCGGACTGAGTAGACACTTACCCTGGCTTGTGGTCGCCGCGAAAGAGCAGTCCGGCTAGTAGGTTCCTGATTGCTACAGATTTCATAGAAAGTGACACTCAAAATGGTGGAGACAACAGGCAACACAAGTATCGAAATCAACGCTACCCCCGAAGCGGTCTACGCCATTCTGACCGACCTCACCAGAATCAGTGACCTAAGCCCCGAGTGCTACAAAGCAGAATGGGAGGGTGACGCAACCGGACCGGTCGTAGGCGCCAAATTCCGCGGCTACAACGACAATGGGGGCAACAAATGGGACGCCGGCTGCGTTGTTGTCGCTGCCGAACCCGCTAAAGAATGGGCATTCGAGGTACCGGGAGATGACGGGCGCAGTACCGTATGGCGCTACCAGATCGAAGCTACCCCCGATGGATGTCGAGTAACGGAAAGTTTCGACTCGCCAATTCTGGATGGAGAGTTCTTCCAAAAGATCAATCGACACAAGTTACTTCTCGACAACATCGCCCAAACATTGGCGAACCTCAAAGCTGTTGCGGAGGCCTAAACAA
>DBIA01000024.1:0-42369 GCA_002296525.1 Candidatus Neomicrothrix sp. UBA814
GTCGGAGTCGTCACTGTCGGAGTCCTCAGTACCGAAGCGCAGACCCGGAATTACAAAAGGCTCGCTAACACAAAGTTCCATACTCATGATTCCGTGAGTGGCGGCTGTTTCAGCTTTCGCTACCCACCAGCTGTAACAAGGATCATCTTCACCAACGGGAATGTCGAGAACAAAGCCCCCGATGGGCGATACGGAGCCGTCTGCGTCAGGGTCGAACAAATTCGAGTCGATGTCGTTGATATTTGCAACGCCATCCCCGTCATCATCTCCTTCGGCTGTGGGCATAGCACCAGCAGTCAAAAGGGTTGACGTTGTTTGAGCTTGCGCGATCGGAGCAAAAATCGCTAACACAATTAGCGCCAAGAAAACTGTTGACGCTAGTTGAGCTGTCTTCATTGCCCAAAAGGACAACCATCTGCTGCTCAATTGAGCGCCGCATTCTGACTGCAAGATTTTCATGATTTCTCCCAAGTGGTTGCTTGACCATCAACGTATGAGTGTTGGCCTTGCCGCCATATGGGCCGATCGCGCGTATAGAACTAGCGCAAATGCACTGGTCTACCGACGTAACGACATCTTTGGGGAGCGGTTGCTGAACCCGCTAGTGCTATCTCACAACTGCGTCAAAGATGACCAAAGATCAGTGGTTGCAACTATGCGGGCAACCACGTCCACCCGTAATGGAACCAGCTCTTCGGGTAGCTGCGTTATCTCGATGTCTCTCAGCACTTCCGAAAAGGCGCCCACAATCGCGTTGAGATCATGATGAGTTGCTGTCGCGAGATCTGGTTCGGTTAGTACCGTTCGAAGCTCTTCGGCACTAGCGGACAATCGAGCATGAATTTCTCCGGGAAGCTCGACCTTTTCTAGCAAGCTGATGAACATCAGCATCGCCGAAAGTTGATTCCGGACATCGTGCACCAGAGTTGACCGGAAGTCCGCCACAAACTCAACCTACCCGTCTGTCATGAGCGGTCTTCGTTCTTGGTAGTGCATTTGCGTTAGATGACTACCCGCGAATGCACCATATCCCTTGAAATAGGGCTTTCTTACAGTTAGTTGCATGTTCACAGCTTCAAAATTACTTGCCCTCCTGGCGTCATTATTTGCAACGGTGCTACTGGCTTTAGTCATTGTGGCTCCTCGAGGAGAGGCAGAAACTCCAGGTCCGAGTAGCCCACCCATAGCCGCCTTGAACTTCGCTTCATTTCACGAAGCAATCTCGGGACACCAAATAGTTGATGGGCAACACCAAGAAGAAGTTTTACGAGTGGCAAACACCATCCCGCCAGAGCTACAGCCTGCTCTCAAAGGCACCGAGTTTGTCAACGGCTGTCATCCCTGGACAACCAAGGAACTAGGTGACTGCGCGTTTGGAACCTACGACCCTGCGGGCTGGGATAGCGATGACACCCACGGACATGAATGGGCCAACACAATCTGGATCTCTTCTCAGGCAGTACGCACGGGCAAGGTCCCTGACGTTGTCCTTCACGAAGTAGGACACGCAGTGGTTCATAACCTATTCGACGACTGCTATTTCCCAAAACAAGCAGAAGCGACAGTTAAAGAACTGCTGCTTCAAAACTTTACCCACGGAGATGCGGACCCAGCTGAACTATTAGCCGACGCGTTCGTCGTTGCATTCAGCACCCATTCAGATGAAGTACACACCTATTACTTTGAGCAATTCAACTTCGAAGTCTCAAGAGCGGTGATTTTGAAGGTACGTGCCGCTGTCTGGCTCTGTTCGAAATAACCAAAACAGCTCTCCGCTGAATTGGTCTTCAGGTTCTTAAGTGCGCCGCGACGCCTCTATCGTTGTTTAACGCCCTTGTTAGGAACATGATGTTCGGTCGAGACAGAAAACGTTCTAGCGACACCCCATCAATTCTTTTGGTTGATGACGACAAAGGCCAACTTGACGTTTTTGCGACTTGGATGACCGCCATACGCCCAAACGCCCTCATACACACCGCCGACAACGTTCAAGAAGCACTCACTCTCATCGACTCAAACAAATTCTCACTCATTATTTCTGACTACTCGATCCCTCACGCAGGGGCAGGACTCGACATTTTCAAAGCCGCCATCCAAAGCGGGCTTCCGCAGTCGGGCTTCATAATGCTGTCAGGGACAACCAATAACTTGCCCGAGGAAATACGCCTCGTCAGCAAAGGCGACCTCGTCGCACTCGAAACAGCAATTGACCAGGCGCTGACATGACCGACGGAGATGAAGCCCCATCGAAGAGTCACGCAGAACAAAGCCGTCAGTTGGAAGAGTTGCTAATTCAGCGCCAAAAATGGTTAGGAGACGCGTCACACGAGCTTCGCGGTCCACTCAATGCGGCAGCAATGAGTTTGAACGTCGTCACCCGACGAGACGACCTTCCCGATGGGGTGCAGGCAACATTAAGAAACGCAGAACGCCATTTACTTCACATGTCTGATCTTGTCCGAGACATGTTCGACACCGCCAAGTTAGAACAGGACGCTTTCGAGCTATCCATAACGCCCGAGGTTCCAGTTCACGAAATAATCGACGAAATCGCCGACGAGTTCGCGCCTCATCACGACGTTTTGTCTCTACGTTCTGTTCCGGACCGTTCCATCACGGCCGCCATAGACAGAGATCGCATCCGTCAAGTCGTCAGAAACTTGGTTTCCAACGCCACGAAATACCGTCAGACGAACAAGCAAGCGACCATCGCATTGCTACTCCAACGCGTAGACGACAACCATTTTGAAATCGTGGTGGACGACACTCCCAATGGATTAGGCATGACCGAGTCCGACTTACAAATTCTCAACTCTGGGCAGCCATTCTGGCGTGCCGAATCGGCGAAAGCAGTAGCTACTGGCAGTGGCCTCGGAATTCAGCTCTCCAGAAAACTAGTGGAACGCTCAGGGGGGCAACTCAGCTACGAGTCACAATTTGGGACTGGGACGATCGCCACCGTACGCCTCCCCTATACAACAGAAGCAGGCGTTGACAACTCCTAGAACTTCGCATTATCTCGAATAGACAATTCGCGCCAGATCCGACATTGTGACCGTATGATTTGACAGTTCTCTAACAGAGAGACATTTGTCTCTCCTGCGCATGCGGTCGGTCTCTCTATATGACACCAAAAATGAACAATCTGGTCCGCGAAAGGCTATTGGAAGCAGCGCGAACTCTTCTTCGAAGTTCATCCATATACGAACTGTCGATCGCCAAAATTGCTGCTGAGTCAGGGCTGGCTCGACCCACCGCATACCGATACTTCTCTCATCCCCGAGAAGTCATCAGGGCTCTCGCCGATGACACCATCGCAGAAATCAGAGACCTGATCCGCGACGCAGAACCATTGAAAAAAGCACCGGCCTATGCCCTATCAGCGGTGCAGGTACTTACATCGGATTCAGCGGTCAATCGGCAGGTGATTTTGCACTCCTCAGTACAAGCCCAAGAAGGTCAGTGGATCGCTCAAGAAAACACGCCTGAAAGCCTTTTTCTCGGCTGGGGAATACAGCCAGACACGGCCCTGTTGTCTCTTACCTATTTTAGGGGAGCAATGTATTCATGGGCGGCTGGATTCTTTACTGACGAGCAATTCGCGGAGGAAACCAAAAGAGCCATAGCAATGAGGGAAACACAGTGAGATTCCTCGGTCGGTTCCTGCGCGTTATTTTGGCGACATTGATTTCCTTCACGTCCTTGGCGTTGATCACCCAAACGCCTGCTGCTGCAGCTGACGGGGATCTCGATACTTCGTTTTCTGGCGATGGTTGGTTGATTCAGAACTCCCATGCGTCAGGTGAGGATGGTTGGGAGTCAGTGATATTCGACGGTTCGGGGAATGTCGTCGCCGGTGGCTGGTGGAACAACAACGGACAAACTGGGAAGCATTCTTGGGCGATTAACCGCGTCACTGGCGCCGGTCAGTGTACGAATGCCCTGAAGTTCGACGGCAACTGCGGAACTCAACAGTTCTTTAGTCCCCGCGCAGACCACATCAGCGAGATACTGATCGACGCCAACGGCAAATACGTTGCGGTGGGTTCCGCTGGAACAGTTTCCACAGGTAGTGGTGGTGACCATCAGTGCACGGTCACTCGCTTCGCGGCTAACAAGGACTTCACAGAGAAGGACACATCGTTTTCCGGTGATGGTGTTGTCCGCCCGAACTTCGACAATGCGAAACATGATTGGTGTAAAGGTGGGGCGATTGACGCGGACGGCAAGATTGTCATCGTCGGTTATTTGAAATTCGGTGCGACTCGTTACGACGCGACCATAGGGCGGCTCAACGCTGACGGTTCTTGGGACACAACGTTTGATAGTGACGGGAAGCGGATCGAGCATTTCGACAATGACGACATCTTCCAAGCGGTAGCGATCCAACCAGACGGCAAGATTGTTGCTGTTGGCGGCTCACAGTGGGGTCACGCAGCTGGAAACGTGCTTCTCGCTCGCTACAACACAGACGGTTCGTTGGATACGAGCTTCGGTGGCGGGGATGGTTGGCAAGTCACCGACTTCAGCAATCAAGATCGCGGTTGGGACGTGAAGATCCAGTCGAATGGGAAGATCGTTGTTTCTGGTGTCGGTGATTATGGCGGAGCAACAGACGACGGACGTTACGGCATCGTTGGACGCTTCAACCCAGACGGATCCTTGGACACAACGTTCAGTGGCGACGGCAAAGTCCTCGTTGATCACGGTGGAACAACCGACTGGTACACAACGCTGGAAATTCAGTCGAATCAGAAAATCATTGCTGCTGGCTGGACGAACCTTGGCGGTAACGGCAATGACGTAGCCGCAGTCCGCCTCAATACCAACGGCACCCTCGATACGACCTTCGGCGGTGACGGCAAAGTAGAACTCGATTCTGGCAATTCATACGCTGATCAAATCTGGGGGTCAGCACTCACCCCTGATGGTCAAGCCATCTTGTTGGCTGGCGCTGTAGAAGGCGGCGGCCAGGGTGACCATTTACTAGTCCAACTCGCGGCTGCATCGTCAACACCGTCGATCGTTATGACTGCGAGCGGTAAGTTCCGCAAACAAGATGCTAACTCTGTGATCGCCACACACGAAGACGCAGGAGTCACAGCTGTTCCTGGCGGTTACCAAGCCGGTGACACCATAAATGTCAACCATGAACATGTCGATGACTTCGATGTCAATGGCACCGATCGGACCTTTACGTTGGTGTTAGGCGCGCAACCACCATCAAACGTCGTATTGGATTTCTCGATTGGGGCGTGGGTTGGTAACGACGCTCACGCGGCGATCAACACCACATTGGGTACTGACTTAGTCATCAAAGACTCTGGCGGGAACACAGTGACACAAGCCACGTTCACGAACGCCAACTGGAACACCGCGCAAACCTTCACTGTGGTTCCAGTGCAAGACAACGTCATCGAGGGTTATGAGAACGGGGCGATTGTCGCCACCGTGAACGACGCCGCCTCTGACGACATGTATGGGGTCATGTCGGTGCAGAAGAACGTCGTGATCTGGGACGATGACCACAACGTCACAAACGGCTGGGACCACGTCAACGGTGCCGTAGACGGCCTAACCCTTAAAGGATTTCCCGCTGAGGTCGTGTACCTCGATTACATGCAACCTGGCGAGCAGTACATCATCGACCCGAAAAACGGTGTCGGGGTTCGCTGGTACTGCATTGACCCGACCGCACTTGCGAACCACGGAGGGGATATCGGTAACTACATTCGGTCGCTTGGCCAGGCAGGAGTATGGGCAAGTCAGCTTTGGATCGGTTCTCAGGTTGATCATGATGGCAATACGACGTTTTGGCGTTCCCAGTTTGGGAACAAGAACTGGGTGGGTCTATCAGATATGGACTTCGGGGCTAGTGGCGGGGCAGAACAAAGATATGTGTGGGGTTCAGATGGGAAACTTCGATGGTCCGATGACAGCGAGGTGCCAAACGGGGAAACCGGAACCGCGTGCACCGGCGACGACCGTCTCTACTTTGGTTTCGCGGCTCGCCACGAGATCGATAAGGACGTAGGTGACGAATCGCGCGTATCAGTTCGCGCAGTTGGATCAAACGATCCTGAGCATACCCAGGGCACTCCGACGATTCCTGAGGGTTCGTCGACGACGTTTGATGTGAAGCTAGGCGCACCGCCAGTCACCTCGGAAACAGTGTCGTTTAGTAGTCCATATGCGGGGGCGTCATTCAGTCCTAGCTCGATCACGTTTACGAATGACAATTACAACACTGCCCAAACGGTGACTCTGTCGATTGCTGATAACGACTTGGAGGAGGGCAACACGTTCGGTTCCACAGTGGTGTGGTCTGTGTATGGAACGACGGGAACGTTTGCCTACAACATCACCGACAATGACACCGCAGCGATTGTTCTCTCCAAAACCACCACCTCTGTGTCTGAGGCAGGCACGACTGACTCGTTCACTGTGGTTTTAACAACTGATCCTGCGACTGATGTAGATATTTCTGTGACGTCAGCTGATACGGGTGAGGCAACGGTGTCTGCTGCGGAGTTGGTGTTCACGACCAACAACTGGAACACGCCGCAAACAGTCACTGTCACTGGTGTCAATGACGGAGCAGTTGATGGTGACATCACTCACAACATCACGTTGGCGGTGATCGACGGCCAATCAGATGACACATATGACCCGGTAGCAAACGTAATTGTCCAGAACACGACAGCTGATAACGACTCTGCTGGGTTCACGGTCACTCAGTCAGGTGGCTCTACAGGTGTCGCAGAAACCGGCTCCACAGATACGTTCACGGTTTCTCTGACCGCGCAGCCAGCAACAGATGTTGTGCTGAGCGTGACCTCTGGTGATACCGGTGAGGCGACAGTGTCTACAGCGCAGCTGACGTTCACGAATGGGAACTGGAACAACGCTCAAACCGTCACTGTTACCGGGATCAATGACGATCTTGATGACGGCAACATCTCAGTAACCATCACACTTGCTGTAGTTGACGCAGATAGCCATGACTCGTACGACAACGTCGCTAACCAAACCGTGTCAGCAGTCAACACTGACAACGACACCGCTGGATTCACTATTGCTCAATCTGGAGGAGCGACCACTGTCACAGAAGGCGGCGGCGCCGATGACTTCACCCTGGTACTCAACGCACAACCGGCTTCAGACGTTGTGCTGTCAGTGGTGTCTTCTGACACCGGTGAAGTAACCACCGGTTCGGCCACGGTCACCTTCACCAACGGCAACTGGGATACCCCGCAAACCGTGACCTTGACCGGAGTTAACGACGATATAGACGATGGCAATGTGAATTCGACGATCACGATTGCGGTAGTTGACGCCAGTTCCAGCAACGAGTTCGACAACATAGCTGACCAGTCATTCACTGTCGCGAACACCGATGACGACGACGCAGCATTCACCGTGACACCTAGCGCAACAACTGTCACCGAAGGCGCATCCGTTACGGTTTCTGTTGTTCTGCAAACAGCTCCGACCACGAACGTCATGATCGACATCAGCACTTCAGACGCCACTGAACTGAGTTTGGCGACGTTCACCGTGACCTTCACAGCAGCGAACTGGTCAACAACCCAACAGATCACGCTGACCGCAGTAGATGACACTGACACCGACGGAACATCCACAGTCAACGTCACCACAGCTGTGAACGATCCAGCATCCGATAACACCTATGACCCACTCGAGAATCAAATAGTTGAGTTCTCTGTTGCCGATAACGACCAAGTAGTCGACGTGGATCCAGACTTTGATTCCGACGGGATTTTCAACTGGCTCGAACAACCCGGCTGCGTGATGCTGTACGACTGCGACTTCGATGGTCTGTCGGACCCTCAGGAGCTAGCGCAGTGCATGAAGAACCCTGACTGTGATGGCGACTCCATAAAAGACGGTGCGGAGCTGTGGGCGTGCGTGATCATGGCTGATTGCGACGGTGACGGGGTTAAGGACGTCGATGAACGTGGAGCTGCTTGTATTCAAGACCCGAAATGCACCCTGGCAGCATTGGACACCGATGGTGACGGCGTAAACGACAAAGACGAACTCGCGCAATGTGTAAACAACCCAGACTGCGACGGCGATGGGGTAGGAGATGCGTCTGAACTGATTGCGTGCATCCTTATGTCTGACTGCGACGGCGACGGTGTTGGTGACGCATCAGAGAGATCTGGTTGTGTTCAAAGCCCACTGTGCGGCAAGTCGAGATCCGATCTTGACAGAGACGGGCTTTACGACTCGTTGGAGTACTCCATCCACGGCAAATGTGTCAACAACCCAGACTGTGACGGGGATGGGGTACCAGATGGCAGTGAAATCATCGCCTGCATCTTGATGGCTGACTGTGATGGCGACGGCGTGAACGACAAATACGAGACAAGCAAGGCATGTATACAGGACCCGACATGTGTGCCCGCTGGGTTAAGCAAACAAGCGCGCGAACTTGGGCAACTTATAGACCGAATCGATGGATAGCGATGACAGGAGTATTCCTTTATAAGCAAAGTAACGCTTTTGCGCTATTTCCCTACGCGCGTTCGCCCTATATAGCGACACAACTCCCACTCATACAATCAACCTAAACAGAGGAGATGCCGATGAAGAAAATCCTTCGAGCCCTAGCAGCTACAACTGTGCTGGCAGTCATATTTCCTCTGTTGCCGACAAGTCCAGCTGCAGCAAACTCGACATCTTCTATAGGCACGACCTTTGATGAGGCAGCGCTTTTCTCGCCCGTCGCCAGTAGGGACTGGGCCACCACGATGGCAACCGCAGTGGATGACAGCGGCAACATCTACACGGCGTCAGTTGTGAGGCACTCCGCGAGTCTCCTACACACCCGACAGTTGGGTGTTAACGAAAACTATGTCGTCGGGCGAGGTGTGAGAGACGCCCCCAATCTTGTTGTAACTAAGGTCGATAAAGACGGACAGATGCAATGGGTGTGGGAACTTCGAGCTGTAGCCGCAGGCACCTTTGGATGGTGGCGAGACATTGCTGTAGCGCCTGATGGAACCGTGCACGTCGTTGGTTATTACAAAGGTCGAGGAGATGCTTGGCATCACAAGGCCGGTGACGACCCAAGAGACACGGTGACAGAAGACGCAACACTCATCAAAGGTGATTGGGAGATGCCATGGGAGTACCCGAAAACCAATGGTCAGTGGGTACAAATCAACCCCGATGGGACGACGCGCAACATCAACCGACTGAAAAGCAACGGCTCTTCTTTCTTCACTTCAGTTGACGTGAACGACGCCGGCCAGGTGCTCATTGGTGGTCGCTACCAAGGGCAAACGTGGTTCAACATGAAAGACCACTCCAATTCAGGGTGGAAAGAGATGTGCAAGCAAACGTGCCCGTTTATCACCATGTATGAAGCTGGTGGAGCGTTCAAATGGGGTACACGTTTCAACCACTGTCCCGGCGATGAGCATTCAGCTGTTTGGGATGCGAGATTCGGAGCTGATGGAAGGATCATTGTTGTAGGTGGTTACACAGGGGAAGCCAAGTGGCATTGCGGTCCGGCAGTAACTTCCGCGCTTGGAGCCCGAGGCTTAGGTAACGGTTTCGCAACGAAACTCCACACCGGATCCCGCAGCTACATGGCGTTCTTCAACGCCTCCAACGGTCAAATCGAGTACGCAAGAGAGTTCGGGTCCCCAACACAACGCAGTAACGCTATTGCAGTAGTTGAACACCCCACCAACGGTGATCTTTACACGGTTGGACTGTGGGAGAACACCAGAGCAACGTGCACCACTGTTGATCACAAATGGTATTTCGCACCCACGATCCCCAGCGCTGACTTCCCGCGCATAGGCGACCACTCAAGGTTCACTCGCACCGGTGGAGTCGTTGGGTGTGCAGCACATGAAAGCGGCCCGAAGAACGACGACGTGTATCTGTTACACACAGATAAATGGGGCAACTTCAAGAACGTCAGTTTCCTAGATCCCCACCTAGAGAAGGCCTACCTCCCGGCTATCGCTATCAACAGCGACGGATCTGAACTCGCTATCGCTGGATCAGGTATCCCTATCTCAGCGACAGGTCTCACCAATATTCAGGCAAGAGGCAGCAACGGTTGGGTAATGACTGTCGACTCAGCGACGCTTGTCGAAAATTGGCGGTGGGTAAATAAACAAGCTTGGCATGGCGACAACACCGACAAATACCAGTGGTCATGGACCCATGACGTTGCGTACGGTCCTGAAGACAAGGTGCATGCGGTAGGTCGCGCCACCTGGTCGACGTGGTTTGGAACCACAGATACTGGAACTTTCGCTTTCCATCACAACACCAAAACCGAGCCAGATGGGTTTGTCGTCAGGTACACGAACGACGGAGCTGTTGACCTGGGTGCGCCACCGGACGTACCTCAAGTAGCTCCTGACGGTTATGGGATCGTCACCCCAGAGGCCATAGAAGACGACGGTATTTATTTGATTGGTCCGGGCGGTGAAGTCGTGTGGAACGAGCCGCTCTGTGCGGGTGGCCGTTGGCAGCTCACACCCCAACCGGGACTTGCTGTCCGTCAGTACATGCTCAAGAAAGCAGCAATGACCACTCCGCTCAATTTGGCTGACGGATCCGGCGGTGACCCAATCGAACCAGCAGATGTAATACGGACGCTGCACACTGGACCTAACGGAACAGTCCCCAACTACAACATTCTCTGGCAAGACGGGTACGCACTAGACGCCGACGGTTCATCAGCTGACGTCCCCGAGAACTTCAAGCTCCGCGGTTGGGACGACGGAGTCAACGATCTCGATTCGACTGCTGATCTCCCTGTCGGTTTCTACTTCCGGCAAAACACCATCGTCTACAACACCAACTCCAACCCGGGCGGGCGTCCTGTGTACTCGCCGACCACACGAGTTGATGGGCACACGTGGGATCTTGACGAATACGACGTGTATTTAGCATTCGCTCACCCCGGTGGATCAACGGAACGACAGACGTATCCGGAGTTCACTCAAATTTGCCCATCCGATGATGGCATCCCGGGCTTTACGTTGACGAAAACCACGCTCTTCACCGATGAAGACGGCAAGAAAGATAAGTTCAACTTCCAGTTGGACTCTCGCCCTACTTCTGAGGTCGTATTCAACATCACGTGGACCGATGCGTCAGAGATTTCAGTGTCCCATTCAGACGACGTGATCAAGTTCGACAAAGATAACTGGGACAACGGTCGAAGAGTTACCGCTACAGGACTCCCAGACGGAGTTCCAGATGGTGACATCACGAGTTACATCAACGTGCAAATCGACCATGACGCATCGTCGTATGAATACGCGTCGTTAGCGAACAAGATCGTTGATGTTGTCAACGAAAACGTGGATCTGTTACCTCCGCCACCGAACCCTGACCTTGACGGTGACGGCATACCTAATGAGGACGAAGTCGACGGCTGTGTACTGCTAGCGGACTGCGACGGCGATGGGATCAACGACCCCAACGAGATACCGGCGTGCATCTTGGTAGCGGACTGTGACGGCGATGGTCTTCCAGATAACCAAGAGCTTCCTGAATGTATCCAAGACCCACGTTGTGACACCGACAACAACAATCCGGTTGAGGATGAGAAACCAGAGGTCACTGACCCTGAACCGGTGAAACCAGAAAACCCACCGGCCCCGGAACCTCCACCTATCGAAGAACCACCAGAAACCACCGATCCACAAACCCCAGTTATTCCCGAACCCCAAGACCCACCGAACACAGAAACAGATACTGATGGTGACGGTGTTCCCGATGACCAAGAAGAACCCGGTTGTGAGACAGTTGCGGATTGCGACGGTGACGGTCTGCCAGACGGTACCGATTCGGAACCAAATAACCCTGACGTAGATAACGACGGGTTACCCGATGGTCTTGACCCTGACCCCGCGAACCCTGACACCGACGGTGACGGCATCCCAGACGGAGAAGACGAAGACTCTGATGGTAACGGCATCCCTGACAACCAAGAACAAGGGGTGCCCGGATCAGGGCTACCTGAAGAACCCACAGACACATCAGCGAACACTCCAGGCGACGGAGACAGTGACGGGAGTGACGATGATGGTTCTGACTCAGATGGCAACGGTGACGTTGGAGTTCAAGCTCCTCAAGCAACACCAGGTGCTTCCAGTTCAGACAAAGGCTTCATTAACGCCATAGGCGATTTACCTCCAGCTGCTATCGCCGCCGCAGCTCTTGTTGCAGCAGTCGGTTTAGCAGCAGCAGCTGCGTCTTTAGCTGGCCCTGGTCTTCTAAGTTGGCTATTCCGCGGTGCTTTAGGGATATGGCTCTTCGGTTTGCTATTCGGTCGGAAAGGTGTCCGCTGCGATGTCTGCGATGTATCTCTCGTGAAACGCGACGGAATCTGGGTCGACAAGGACACTCATTGGCGAACTGGAATCAACGAACACATCCACGTGCCGGCCGACTTTTCCGATAAGGACCGTGTTAGGTATCTCAATTCGCTGAAGTGACCTGGTTGTGAGCCTGGTTCATCACTTCTAATCCCTTGTCGGGACTTGAATCGACGCGCCTGGACCTACTCGAGTACCTGATACCCAGTTGACCCAGAGGGTCGATCCGGCGGGCGCTAACTCACGAGGTATAACCAAAGTGTTTTTGGGAACCGGAGTAGGTTCGGTGACAACCTGACGGGTTGCGTCGTTTGGCAGTTGGGCTGCCACAGCTAGTCGAAGACCTCTTTCAAGAAACTGTTTTGATAACGGAGCTATTTCGAGCTGCAAAAAGTTCTCATCAAGATCAGAAAGGGTCAAACCACGCACTCTCGGGATGATGTCTGCCCTACGAAGCCTTCTAGCCTGCAAGATTCGCTTAGGTAAAAAGATCACAGCATTAACAAGAAGGATCAAAATCGCTGCCATAAGCAACTGCCCCCAGATACCGCCACCCTGGATGGAAGAAGTCGTCTCCGCTAGCAACTCATTCATATTTAGACCCTTGGCAGACACTCTTCTGCGGTGATGAGTTCATAGTGAATTGCCGTCGCAATCGCTGACGCTTGATTTTTAGTACCAAGTTTTTCGAAAACTGTTCCCAGTGTCGCTCGCGCGGTGTTGTACGCGATACCAATTTCTGATGCCGCTGCTTTCAGGTCGCCCTGTCGAGCCGTTTCAACAAGTACTTGTTTCATTCGCGGTGTAAGCACAGGCCGCTGGTCTCGGTTTTGTTGAACGCGCATGATGTATTGAGCCTGAGTGCCATCCCATTCAACTTGACGGTTGTTGATGATGTCCCTCAATCGGCCAGGAAATTGGTCCAGATCGGTGACCGCCGCCTTATCAATCCATCCGATGGCTCCAAGTTCGAATGCCTTCACCCAGTCTCGTTGGCGTTGACTGGCAGAGAGCATGCAAACCTTCACCGCATCCTGGGGTGAACCACCACAAAACTCGACTATGTCGTTCAACAGATCAGTGCCTTTGTCGCCATCTTGAAGATCTTGGTCTAGGAGCACCAAACTAGGTTTTCGACTTTCCTCTTTATTGGAGCCGTTCCACATTTCGACAAAGAGTTTCATGCCTTCAGCTTTCGTGGAGGCCGCCGAAAGCTCTATGTCTTTGGTTTGATCCAACGCATTTTGGAGGCCGAGGCGCAAGAACGGATCGTCATCAATAGACAGAACCCAATAGTTAGGATCCCTCTCAATTGGAGCTGCCATGCATGCCGCCTTCTTCGATGCCATGTCGGGGGAACCGCTGTACCTCGATTGGTCGTCCTGCCGGTTCTGTACCCAAGTTGTAACGGTCCTCGCTCGACCAACCCCACAAAGGTCGGGAAACGGTCCGACTCAGATGGGGGTAAGAGTATTTGAATGATCGAAGGTGGCCGGTGGAGAACTGTGTCAGGGGTCTCGGACCTTCCAGACATTGTTTGTTGGTGTTAAGCATCCGCGGACTCCCGATCGACGATGACCGTGGTTAAGAAATTATGCCACCCAACTCGGTTTATTCGGGAAAGACCCTAGACAGAAGGTCTAAACGATCATTTATTGCTTCAATTTTCTTCTCGATTTCTTCCAGATCGCTTTCACAAATAGACCGGTCGGGTTTAACGCTGTCGTTGACAGCCAAAAGAGAGCGAACTTCTTCTGGACTGATCTTTAAATATTGAGAAATGCGTTGAATCTGATCTTCAGGAAGCCGACGACGCACCCCGAAACTAGAGGTATCTACGAAATCGGAGAGCTTTTGTGCTTGCGTCTCGGAAAGCAGCCGTTCCACGGTGGGCACCCTATTGGAATTGAGTCGAGGAATACACCATTAGGGAAGCAACCTCGGATTTCGAACTACATGTCAGTTATTTAGCCCATAAAGAACTCAAGTAACAACGGTTCTATCTGCCAAGGACGGTTCATCTAATCAAGTGCGGCCAAGCCATCGCGATGTGCCGTAGATTCGTTGCTGTAGTGCCTTTAGGAGGTCGGGTTGTGGAACTTGGTATCTGTATGCGGGATCTTCCGGTCGCTCAAGTGGTGCGGTTGGGAAAGTTCGCTGAAGAGCACGGCTTTTCGTCGATTTATCTTCCCGAAACCGGGAACCGAACTCCAGAAGGGGGCCTGGGTGGTAGAAGTCCGTGGATAAGTCTCGCTGCGATGTTTGCCGAAACTGAACATGTGGGTGGAGCAGTGGGTGTGGCCGCGGCACCATTTCGATCGCTCCCTCATCTTGCCTTGTCCGCTGCGACGCTGCAGGAACAGTCAGGAGGAAGGTTTTCATTGGGTGTTGGTGTCTCCCATCGGGAAGCAGCTGATCGTTTAGGTGTTCCCTTCCCCACTTCACCATTGCGTTGGATGGAAGTCGCGTGCGACGAGTTGATGGGTCAATCACGGTTTGGTGTGACCTTCGGGCAAGGTTTTCCTGTGCTGGTTGGGGCTTTGGGACCCAAAATGGTGGAGTTGGGTTCAGCACGATCAGACGGCCTTGTACTGAATTGGTTAACCCCTCAACATGCTCGGGAAACCGTTGAGTTAGCGCGCGAAATCGGAACGGCGAACGGTCGCACCCCGTACACGGTGTTATATGTTCGTCTCAGTCCCTATGAGGCGTTGCACACAGACGCAGTGAATTACGACGCTATGGCCAATTACCATCATCATTTCGAGCGGCAAGGTTTGACCTCTCCTGAAGAGGTAGTGGCTGGCACATGTTTACGAAGCGACGATGTTGGTCAAGCTAGAGAACAACTAACCGCTTGGGCTGAAGCTGGAATTGATCTGGTGTGCGCCTATCCACACGGTTTAGAACAAGCTGAATATGAAGCAGCATTGGCTGCCCTCACCGCTTGATCAACCAGCCATTAGCTCTCTTCACTGTTGAGGTGTTGGAGAAGTAGTTCGATCTCTTGGTCGACGTTGTCGGGCACCATGTAGCCGTCTTCGTCACATATTTCTTCGATGCGTTCGGCAACTAATTCGAGTGTCAGATCTTCTTCGTACACACCTGCAGTCACTCCCATGAACGCTCGACCAACTCTCCCTCCCGACGCGGACAGCGTTTCACCATTGAGCGAACATGATTCGTGGGCGAGATACACGACCGCTGGTGCGACCTGCTGAGGGCCCATCTGTAACAGGAGGTCCTCTCCGGTGAGTCCAGTCATGTCGGCTATGGCGCCGTCATCGCCAAGAACGTCTCCGGTCATGCGCGTCAAGGCTCCTGGGGCGATCGCGTTGACGTGAATGCCATAGCGTGCCCCCTCGATTGCGAGGGTTCGAGTGAATCCGTAGATCGCTGCTTTGGCTGCGGAGTAGGCGCTTTGGCCGAACGAACCGAACAAACCTGATCCTGAACTGGTGTTGATAATGCGGCCGTAACCGACTGACTTCATGTGTTCGTATGCCGGCCGAGTCACGTAGAAGCATCCTTTGACGTGCACGTCGATTACGGGTTCGAACTCATAGTCACCAATATTGAGAAAGGTTCTGTTGCGAATGATGCCTGCGTTGTTGATCACTATGTCAAGGCCGCCGAATTCTTCGATGGTGGCGGCAACCATCGACTCAGCTCCTTCTCGGGTCGCTACCGAATCGCTATTCGCGGCTGCTACTCCGCCTGCGTCACGTATTTCTTGCACTACGTCTTCTGCTGGTGTCGGGTCGTGATCTTGACCTCCCATGGTTGGCGAACCGAGGTCGTTGACCATGACCGCTGCGCCTCGTGATGCCAGCAGTAATGCGTGTTCTCGACCTAATCCACCGCCTGCTCCGGTCACCAGGGCAACTCGTCCGTCAAATCTCAGTTCACTCATAGCTGCACCCTAGGTTGCGGAGGGAGGTCGAAGTAGTGACAAACTCTGTTCATGATTAGCGGATTAGAAGAACACGTCATCGAAGGCAACGGTATACAGATTCATTTTGTGACCAAGGGAGAGGGCCCTGCGGTGGTCATGTGTCATGGCTTCCCCGAAAGTTGGTATTCGTGGCGTCACCAGATCGAAGCTCTCGCAGATGCCGGCTATCAGGCAGTTGCTATGTCCATGCGAGGCTACGGAAAATCGAGTGCTCCTCAAGCCATAGACGCTTATGACATCAACCATCTTGTCGGAGATGTCGTAGCCGTCGCCAATCACCTAAATCAGGGGCCGGTAGTTGTAGCTGGTCATGATTGGGGCGCACCTGTTGCGTGGTTCGCTGCGTTAATGCGCCCGGATTTGTTTCGGGCGGTGGCATGTTTGAGCGTCCCTTACACCGGACCTATTGGTGCGTTACCTGAGGGGATTGATCTAAATGGGTTGATGGCTCAAACCGCTGGACCAGATCGCGATTACTACCGTTTATTTTTTCAAGAGCCAGGCAAGGCCGAGGCAGACCTTGAGGCCGACATCTACAAAACCATGCGCGGCTTTCTGTACGCAATTAGCGGCGACGCGCTCCGAAATGGCGACATCAGCGAACCGTTTGACGGTCACTTCCCTGCTGGTGAGTCGCTGACTAATCAGCTCGTGTCACCTGATGAGCTACCCGCTTGGCTCACAGAAGAGGACTTGCGTTTTTATGTAGAGGAAATCACTCGGACCGGTTTTCGAGGCGGTCTGAATTGGTATCGGAATATCAACAAGATCCCCGCTATCACCGCTCCTTTCCTTGGTTCAACTATCGAACAGCCTTCCTTTTATATGGGAGGCTCTACCGATTTAATCGCTGGGAACACACCCGAAGCGATCGGGGGTATGCAAAACGCGTTGGGTGACCTTCGTCATTGCGAGATCATTGACGGGGCTGGACATTGGCTTCAACAGGAGTGCGCTTCGGAAGTCAACACGGCACTACTCGCGTTCCTGGAAAGCTTGGACTGACTTTCTTCTCTGACAACTGGCGCTTACGCTGCTGTCATGAGTGAAAAGCCCCAAGTAAACGTTCCTGAAGGAGACCCGACTGGTAAGCAGCTCGGCATCGTTGACATCATCGACGGCGACGGTGAACAAGCCCAGGCTGGGCAGATCGCTGAAGTTCATTACGTCGGGGTGTCGTGGAACACTGGTAATGAGTTCGACGCTTCGTGGAACCGCGGCCAAACATTTAGTTTCAAGCTCGGCGGTGGGCAAGTCATTTCGGGTTGGGATCAAGGTGTGGTTGGGATGCGTATCGGCGGTCGACGTGAACTCACCATTCCCCCTGCGTTGGGGTACGGAAGCGCGGGAGCTGGAGGGGTCATCGGCCCAAATGAGCACCTGATCTTCGTAGTCGATTTGGTTTCTCTTCGATAGCCGTTCAGTCGACTACGCGGCGCCCGATTATTCGCGCCTCATGGCGATTGTCGAACCAGTCTTCAACATAGGTCAGTGGTTCAAAGCCTGTCAGGAGATCTTTGAGTTCTCCTGATTCAACAAGATATTTTCGGCTGGGTTTGCTGTGCCGTTCCAAATTGGTGACGGTGGCAACGCGGACAAAAACGATGCCTCCGGGAACGACACAGGTGCGCAGCTGGGTGAAAAAGTCAGGGTCGTAGAAGTTGCAGCAGATGGCTATGTCCCAAAGAGAACCGAGTGGTTCACCGGATTCAAGGTCGTGGCAAATGGTGGTTAACGACACCTTCTTCTCAGCTGCTTCTTTTTCGGCGACGTTCAACGCAACCCGGGAGACATCTACGAGCGTCGTGTCATAGCCGTGAGCGGCGAGCCATAAGGCTGTCCCGCCAGTTCCACCCGCGAGATCTACTGCGGTCGCCGGCAGCTCGGGTAAGAACTCTGAGAGCGCAACAAATGGGTCCGGGTCTCCGCTCGCGCGGTGCAGTTCGTATATCGCATCCCATCGTTCTTGTGCGTTGCGTCCACTCATGTGGTTGGCCAGGCTACGCCTAGGGCGAGGTCATGCATCTTGTAAGAATCCAGATTTCCAAAACCGCCAGCATGCGAATGCTGAGACAACCGCAACAACTGAGAGGATGGTGACAGAGGAACCAAAGTCGGCCGAGTTTTGGCGGGCGACACCAATGACCCAAGGGCCGGACACTCCCCCGAGTTCACCGGCGGTGAAAAATAAGCCGCCGGCGACACCCATCCTCGCGTCAGGAACTGATCGACTCGACATCAATAGAAGCATGGCCATTGGAACACTTGAAACTCGGACGATGCCAATGACTGCAACAGCAAAGATTTGGGGAGTTTGCGACGAAGCCATTAATGCCCAGACCGCTAGGGCCATCGCAGCGAACATCAAGATAAGAACTTGGGGTCGTTTGTGAGCTTTGACTCGGCTCGGAATAATGAGCGATCCGATCACCCCAACTGTGATCCCACCAGCGGTTAACCATGCTGCTCCACGAGTTGACCAGGGACCTGTGTGCAGCATTTCGGGCATCCATCCGCTGAGAGCATGACCTACGAAGAAAATCATGAACGCCAAAAACAGGATCCGTTGCACGGTCGGGTCGCGCCACAAGCCGTCCTGTCGTTCATCGACGGATTCAATATTTTGTTTGGAAGGGTTAGCGCTACTGACAGCCAGCCAGGCCAGGCCACTAATCAACGAGATCGATCCGAAGATGATCATGACCCACCTCCAATGTCCAGTGAGAGCTCTCAGGGGGTCGGCGACTATGAGTGCCGTGATTGCACCCAATGAGGAAGCTGTGCTGTATAGACCTACGGCAAGTCCTCGTTCTTCTGAGGAAAACCATTCCGTAACCAACTTTGGAGCCCCGATTGAAATAAACGGTCCTCCAAGCCCAAATACCGCCACTGCCAGCCACAATCCCAGACCAGACTGGGCAGCGGCTCGCAGTAATCCCGATGCCCCAATCAACACCGCCCCGAGGGTCAGGCCGACTTGAACGCCGTAGCGGTCCAAAAATTTGCCTGCGAATGTTGACACCGCTAGGTACACAAACGGCCATGCACCCAAAGCTGCTCCCATGGATGCGTGAGACATGTTGAGGTCGATCCTGATATCGCTCAACAGCGGCGCTAACGAACCGGCTACCAACCCAAATGAGGCATACAGGGTCCACAAGGACCCAAGAATCCACCAGCGGCGATGCACCGGATTGAGCGCGCGAAATACTGAACTCATTGCAGGCGACTCGCGTGTGTGCGCCGGCCTGTGCGACGGTCCGACAATTCGTTCATATCCCCGCTAGCTTCCAGTACGTGAGCATAAAAGGCAAAGCGTTCATCGCTGGTGTATACGAACACCCGGAACGTCATTTACCCAACCGAACTCTCCCTCAAATCCATGCAGACGTAGCGCTGGGAGCATTGTCTGATGCCGGGTTGTCAACCTCTGACGTTGACGCGTACTACTCCGCAGGTGACGCTCCCGGTTTTGGTGTGCTGTCAATGGTGGATTATTTGGGGCTTAATTGTCATTACGTCAACGACACTGAAACAGGCGGATCCTCATATCTGGTGCACGCCCAACACGCCGCGACGGCAATTGCGGCCGGTCATATAGATGTTGCGTTGATCACGCTTGCCGGTAAACCTCGCACCGGGGGCGCTGGACCCGGTGGAAGCGGTCGGGTAGGCGGAGCGCCCGAGGCTCCATTCGAAAGTCAGTGGGGAATGTCGGTGCCGGGTGGCTATGCGTTAGCCGCTCAACGACATATGTACGAATTTGGTACCACCTCCGAGCAGCTCGCAGAGATCAAGGTTGCGGCATCAACGCATGCGCAACACAATCCACATGCCTTTCTTCAAGACGTGGTGACCGTTGAGGAAGTTTTAGATTCACCAATGATCTCTGATCCTTTACATCGACTTGATTGCTGTGTGATCACCGACGGGGGTGGCGCGATGGTCATAGTGAGCGAAGCCGTGGCGTCGCAGCTTGAGCGACATTGCGTACCTATTTTGGGGACGGGTTCATTCGTGAAGTCATCTCAATCGGGGCGCATCGACTTGACCCACACTGGGGCTGTGCGGTCTGGTCCTTTGGCGTTCAACGAAGCTGAGATCACGCCAGGCGATATCGATTACGTGTCGATTTACGACAGCTTCACCATCACAGTGTTAATCACTCTAGAAGATTTAGGGTTTTGTGAACGCGGTACTGGAGGGCGCTTTGTTGCCGACGGAGGATTACAGGCCTCAAATGGCAAGCTTCCGTTTAATACCGACGGTGGCGGTTTGTGTAACAACCATCCCGCGAACAGAGGCGGCATGACAAAGGTTATTGAAGCCGTGAGGCAGCTTCGTAATGAAGCCAATGCCGCAGTGCAGGTTCCAGATTGCGAGTTGGCACTAGCTCATGGAACAGGCGGAAGTTTGGCGACGCGTTCAGCAAGTTCAACGATGATTTTGGGGAGGTCACTATGACGTTGCCAGCAAAAGCAGCGGAGCCCAACTCAGAGAACTTGCAGTTCTTCGAAGGGGCAGAACAAGGCCGCCTTGTCCTTCCCCGCTGCACGGCATGTGGTTTTGTTATTTGGTTTCCCCGAGAAATTTGCCCCGAGTGTGGATCCCAAGATGTCGACTGGTTCGAAGCTTCGGGGAGCGGCTCAATTTACAGTTGCACGGTGACTCGTCGCATTCCAGGAAGCTGGGGAAAGGCGACACCGTTTGTGTTGGCATATGTCGAGTTAGATGAGGGGCCGCGAGTGATGACCAACATTGTTGATTGTGACCCTGAGCAAGTTGCCATCGGCGATCGAGTCGAAGCAGTCTTCGAAGAAGCAACAGATCGTGATGGCAACCCGGGGCCACCACTACTCCGGTTCCGGCCAGCGGAGGCGCAGTAGCCATGGAAAGAACATCGTTCCATGTTGAAGAGCTCGATACTGCAGAGTTGTACAAGCTCACAACAGGCCTGATCATTCCGCGGCCGATCGGCTGGATTGGTACTCAGAGCGCTGATGGAGTCGCCAACCTAGCCCCATACTCGTTTTTTAACGCGGTGGCCACAAATCCGCCCGTGCTGATGTTTTCAACTGGCGTTTTTCACGGCGTGATAAAAGATTCGCTAAAGAACATTCGCGAAACTGGGGAGTTCACAGCAAGTCTCGTTGACCACGATCTTGCGGTAGCTATGAACGATTCATCCGCGACCCTTCCTCCAGAAGTCGATGAGTTTGAGAAAACTGGCCTGACCGCAGCGAATTTTGGCAACGTAAGTGCACCTGGCGTCGCAGAGGCTAAGGCAGTCGTAGAGTGTCGAGCGATCCAAGAAGTGGAGTTCGGTGACCCTGAGGGATTACATCATGTAGTGGCGTTCGGAGAGGTAATTGCGTTTCACATAGACGACGACGTGCTCGATGGAACCAGAATTGATCCGACCCGTCTCGATGCGCTGGGACGCCTTGCCGGCGCCGAGTACGCCACGACTCGTGACCAATTTCGCTTGGATCGACCTGATTAAAAAGAGCGCCTACTGGGAAGTTCCATCGGGGAGCAGATAATCGACCTGCAAGTGACCATCAACTTCAAGTTCTTGATACTCGTCATCTGATTTATTCAGGAGATCTCGCAGAACTGCTTTGTTATGTTGGCCGAGAGTCGGAATTTCACCGAAGTTCAATTCGGGGCCTGTCCAACGCCATGGGTGTGTTGGATACGTATGAAAACCTATTTCTTCATTGCCGTTTTGAGCGAAAAGTCCCCGCTTGAGGAGATGTTCCTCAGACATGAGGTCAAGTTCTTTTAGAACCGGCGCTGCCGGAATTCCGTTCGATTGACAGAGATCAAAGATGGCGTGGGCGTCTTTGCTTTCTGTCCATTCTCTTATCCGCTCGTCAATCACTTCATGCTTCGCTTGGCGACCGATGGCATCTTTCATTGAGACATCGTTCGCCATGTCGTCAGCGTCCATTAGTACGCAGAGCTTTCTCCACTGATCATCGTTAGTGACAGAAATCACTACCCACTGATCATCGCCTTGGGTTTCGTAACAGCCCTGAGGGGCATGTTTTCGGTGTCGATTACCTAGAGGGCCGTGAACCGTATTTGTTTGACTTGCGTGCACTAATAGTTCACCTATGTGATTCAACATGTTTTCACATTGGGACAGCTCGACTAGCTCTCCGACGCCAGTCTTGTCTCTCTTTCGCAGAGCCATAAGGGCCGCAAGTGCTCCTGCCGATCCAGATGCCGCATCCATGTGGTACACCCCATCGTTTTCGGACAGGTCTGCGTCGGGGTAACCACGAATTGCTCCGAGGCCACAGAGAGCTTCAAAGTTGACTCCGAAACCCAGATAAGACCGGTAGGGCCCGGAAAGCCCAACTGATGGCATACGAATCAAAATCAGATTTGGGTTTCGTTCGTGTAACTCGTCCCAACCGATGCCGAGCTTGTCGATGAGGTCGACAGAGTTATTTTCGATCATTACATCGCAGGTTTCGATCAACTCAAGGAACGTTTCGCGACCAAGATCTTTTCTCAAGTCAAGAGTAATGCTTCGCTTATTGCGCGAGTGTGCGTTGAAAAGAGCTATGCGGTTCCAAGGTCGGGAGCCTGGCTCCGTGTCCGGATATCCTCCGAAAATACCTCCCAAATCCTGCACCATTTCTTGTGGCGGGCGCGGCAGAAGCCCCCTCGTAACAGTAGGGAAAATCCACGGGTTATCGACTCGCACTATGTCCGCACCCAGATCGCCAAGTAATTGAGTTGCGTACGGTCCAGCCCATACAACTGTCATATCCAGAACACGGACGCCTTCAAGCGGAAGCGTTTGGGGCTCATCGGAGGCAACTGATGGCCTATCTGAATTCCACGACACATTATTGGTGTCGGCGCCGAGAGTAGGTGCCATACATCGGTCGCTCCAACCACCGGTCATACGTATTGGAGCTCCCACTTGGCGAAATGTCCCCGCTTGGGGGTGTTCGGCTTCGGTAAAGAATTTTCGCTCGGCAAAGTGTTTGTCGTTTAGAACGTCAAGCGGGGCATTGACTGCAGTGACTGGCCAGCCGTTACCTTGAGCTTTCTCCATTGCTTCTTGACGGGTGTTGGAAACGGTCCAACCTAAAAGCTGCGCATCGGCCAAGACGGGAACGTTCTCGTTCGTAATCCAATCGGGGTCGGAATACAGCGCCTCCATCTCAGGGTCATCGAGAGTGGCGAGCATTCGTCCTATCCAAGGAACCAGAGTACTCACCTGAACATGACCATCACTTGCCGGACGACAGCCCATAGGAAATGGGGAAACCGTATAGCCGCCGGTTCGTTCAACGTTTTCGTCGCGGTATGAACCGTAAAGCAGATAGGTCATTCGTCGGTCAATTGATGCCACTTGAGTTTCGATGTTGCTCAAGTCGACGTGTACTCCTTGACCCGAACGTTCAACAACGCTCAACGCCGCAAGAGCAGCTACCGCCGCCATATTTCCGCACTGATATTGACCAATGTCGCCTCCCATTTTCAACGGACTTTTTTCAGGGTTGCCCGTAGCTGACATTGGTCCGCCATATGCGTAGTGAATAATTTCTTCGCCCTTGAATCCGGCGTAGGGCCCGGTCATCCCCCAAGATGTGACGCTCAGGATGACCAGCTGAGGAAATTTTTCTCGCAACTGCTCGACATCCACTTGGGATTCTGAGTGCAGCAGAATATCTGCGCCCGCGAGAAGTTGTTGGCCATTCGAATCGTCAATATCACCTAGAACCGAGCGTTTATTTGCATTGAGATGCAAATGAAACGCACCTTTTTCGAGATCGACATCGTCTCCTATAAAAGGACCCGCTTCTCGAACAGCATTGTTGCTCGCAGATTCAATTTTTATGACATCGGCGCCGTATCCCGCCAACAATCGGCCCGCATAAGCGCCGGCTACATTGTTGGCTAGCTCAACTACGCGTATTCCTTCCAAAGGTTGCATCAGCGGTTCGTGTCCTTAGCTCAAAAGTGTGTCGTGGATGTGTTCGATGAACGTCAATGATTCATCGACTGTTCGTGCGCCGGACAGCAACACGAGTCGGTCCACTCCAAGTTCGTTGTATCGATCGATCATTTCAGGGCCGGGGCGCATGCGGGGGGTTACTGTGATTTCGATCTGTCCAAGGCCGGCTGGGCGTTCATATTTTTCTTGTGCTTCGGTGAGCCCCGCCAGGTTTTGCGAGGTTGCCTCGGGGTCAAGCATGAACCCATACCAGCCTTCGCTGTGAGTCACTGTTCTGCGCCAAGCGGGTTTGGAGTGGCCGCCCATAACTACTGGGGGTCCTGGGCGTTGGATTGGGCGAGGAAATGCTTTGACGCCTTTGAATGAAACGTATTCGCCGTCGTAGTCGGGTTCTTCGTCGTTCCAGATGGATCGCATTGCTTCGATGTATTCGACAGTCCGAGGTCCGCGGTCTTCCATGGGTACACCTATCGCAGCGAACTCGGGTCCGAGGTAGCCGACTCCTACGCCGAAGATCACGCGGCCGTTGGATAAAACATCGACGCTGGCGAGTTCTTTTGCGAGTACGAGGGGATTACGTTGCGGGAGAATGATGATGCCTGTCCCTAATTTGATTTCTGTGGTGACCGCTGCGATATAAGCCAAAGCGACTGCCGGGTCGAGTAGTTCTGCGTTGGGAGGAAGCGGGGAAGGTGGAACTTGTGGGTCGGGTAGAACGACATGTTCAGCAGTCCAAAGGGATTCGAATCCTGCTTGTTCTGCCGCTATCGCGACCTTTGATAGTGCTTCATGGTCGACCAAATGGTCGGTATTGATGGAGAAAAGCCCAATGTCAATTTCGTTTGCCATAACAGCAAGCTACGCGATGATGCGCGCAGCGAGCGAATGTGCCAATCTGGCAGGGTCCCTGCGTGCGAAATAGTTCTCCCTTGGCTCCAGTAATCAAGTTTTCTCATAGGTGTCGTACCGAGTCGTGTCGCGGGGCCATGCGGCGATGACTAGTAGCGAAGTAGACCGCGTCCGTTCTCGTCTTCCCGGGGCGAAACGACCAGAACGTTCGCGACGTGTTGATGTGGGCGGTATCGAGGTTGCGGTTGTTGAGTGGGGTCGTGAAGAAGATCAGCCGGTGGCGCTCGCTCATGGCGGCTTCGATTTTGCGGGCACGTGGGATCTGTTCGCACCTTTGTTGGCGGATTCGGGGTTTCGGGTTGTTGCGTGGGATCAGCGGGGCCACGGAGACAGCGACGTGGCTGCGCTGTACACCTGGGAAGCTGACATTCGCGATGCCGCATACGTCATCGACTCGCTTGAGACCAAAGATCCGGTCCCCGTTTTGGGGCACAGCAAGGGTGGAGGGATGATGAATCAGCTCGCTGAGGTCCTTCCCCACCGTGTTCGTGCAGTCATCAATCTTGACGGAATACCTAACAAACGGGGTTTCAATACCCAGATCGATCGGTCGGACCCTCAGGCGCTCGAAGCTGAGCTAAGCGGCTGGCTTGACCACCGACGTCGCGCTGGTCAGTCCAGTAGGCGCGCCGACACCATCGATGGATTGGCTGAGCGAAGACAATTGATGAATCCCCGGTTGTCTATGGATTGGCTCCGGTATCTCGTGACCGTCGGCGCTAAACAGGACCCTGATGGATGGCGTTGGAAGATTGATCCGACCTTGCGGTTCGGACCATCTGGAGCGTGGCGACCCGAATGGGCTATCCCCCGCCTTCGTGGTTTGCGGGTGCCTTATCTCGGAGTAATCGGCACCGTGGAAGAGGAGATGGGCTGGGGCACCACCCCAGAGGAAGCGTTTCCCGTTCTTCCTGATGGAGCAGAGTTTCATGCGTTGGCAGACACAGGGCATTTTGTTCACATAGAACGACCTGAGGACATCGCTAGCCTCGTTGCCGATTTCTTACGGCGTGTCTTATGAAAACAGTTTTCTTGGATCATGTTCGCAGCAAGTTGGCCTTGCATGAGCTGCGTGGAGGTGATGGTCAACCGTTGCTGATCCTGCATGGTCTGGGTGAACAATCGCCGTCGGCTGTGCCTATCAGTCTTGAGCAGTGGGTCGGTCCAGTGTTCGCGTTAGATTTCACCGGGCACGGCGAATCAAGTGTGCCTTTGGCTGGTGGTTACACGTGTGAAGCGTTGATGTCTGATGCCGACGCAGTTCTCGCCGAACTTGGTCCCCTCACGTTGATGGGTTACGGCCTGGGGGGTTACGTGGGTTTGCTGCTGTTTGGTTCTCGGCCTAAAGAAATTAAGGGTTTAATTATTTCTGATGGTCCGGGATTAGACGGTGGCGGAGATAAGGCCACTTCTCCTCAACTGTTGCACGTCAAAGCTGCGGATTTGATCGGACAGACGCCTGACCCTTGGGCTCTCGCCGAACTTGCGTCCGATATTCGCCCCCGCGACTACGCCGCTGATCACGTCCGCCAAATCGAAATATTGGCAGGCCTCGATGTTGCCATCGTTGTTGCGTCGCTTGGTCGACCCGCGTGGCTCTCGGAAATTATGACTTCGGCAGTCGTGACCGATGGTGATGTGGGTGTTGGCTTATCGACATTCAGTCGGCCCTAACTAGTGGCATCTTCGTATCCCAAGAGCTAAAAGTTCAGGCCGCAATTTATGAAAATAGGTGCGCGACTGGTGTAGGAAAGAGACACCCCTAAAGAAAAGAACTGATTATGTCTGATGCGCCTTTTTCCACCGAACGACTTTCTAAGCAATACAAGACCGTTGCGGGAAAACAGATGGCCTATCACGAGGTGGGTGAGGGAAACCCGGTCGTCTTTTTACACGGGAACCCCACATCGTCTTATTTGTGGCGCAACATCATTCCTCATGTCTCAACAAAAGCTCGATGCATTGCACCGGACCTCATTGGTCAAGGCGACTCGGACAAACTTGATGATGTCAGCCCGGGCACTTACCGCTTCGTTGATCACCGCGAATACCTCGATGGGTTACTGGATCAATTAGATCTCGGGGATCAGGTGACCTTTGTCATTCACGACTGGGGTTCCGCTCTCGGTTTTGACTGGGCATATCGTCATCAAGATCGTGTGGCAGGAATTGCGTACATGGAGGGAATCGTGACTCCTATTTCGTGGGAAAACTTCGATGAGGGGGGCCGTCGAGTATTTCAGGGCTTTCGATCACCTGCTGGTGAAGAAATGGTTATTGAAAAGAATATTTTTGTTGAGAGGGTTCTCCCAAGCGCTGTTTTGCGGGGTTTAACCGAAGAAGAAATGGTTGTTTATCGTGAACCATTTTTGGACCCGCAACATCGGCGACCCACCCTTACCTGGCCGACAGAAATACCTATCGAAGGAGAACCTGCAGATGTCGTGGCGATCGTCGAACAGTATGCGGCATGGCTGGCGACTTCCGATGTGCCCAAATTGTTCGTGAATGCTGATCCTGGATCAATTTTGACTGGTCCTCAACGAGAATTCTGTCGCACATGGCCGAACCAGACCGAAGTGACTGTTAGTGGTGCTCATTTCATTCAGGAAGACAGCCCTCATGAGATTGGCCAAGCCATTTCTGATTGGCTTCCGACGCAGTAAATTAACCCTCTTGGTCAGCCAACAATGTGTCGTGTTGGGCTGCATAAACAAAAGCTATGGATAACCCTCCGACCATGGCTGCCCCGATGTAAGCCACAGAAATATTTCTTTCGAAAATAGGGACCCACAGTAACGGTCCTATTGCATGGCCTAGAAAGCGATGCGATAAGACAAAGGAAATGCCGCCCCCCCTATTTCCTGGGACGCCCGTGGCTGCAAGTAACTGAAACCCAGTGGAGACACATTGAACGACTGCGCCCACGACGGCCCAAGCCAAGACTAGAGCCAACGTGGTTTTGGTTTGCGACAACACGAGCGCACCGACGATAGATAGGACCAGCGCAAGGATCGTTCCTCGCTTCGCGCCGGTCCGATCTATGAGCGACCCCCATATTGGCGTCAGAACAGCTGCTGTTAACGAGCCGGTAATGAGAAGCGCACCAGTAGCGGATCCAGACAAGCTCAAAACATCTCTGCTGACAAGAGCTACGAGGAGTTGAACCCCGCCGGGGCCAATGGCTTGGGTAAGAGCTACCAGGCCCAGCATGAGCATTCTTCGGTTCACTACCGCCCGAATGCCCGGCACTGCGGACCTCTGAGAGGTCGGAGTCTTGGGTAAGACCAAAGAGAGCACTAGCGCGACTGCTGCTATGACTGTGAACGCCCATCTCCATCCGAGGTCGGCGGCGATACCCCCGACAAGCATTCCCAGAACGCCTCCAATCGCTTGAAATGCCGCGTACGTGCCGACCGCCCTACCAATTCGTTTCTTCGGGGTTAAATCAGTCAGGGTGGCTATGAGAAGCGGGGTCATAAACGCGTTGAACGCGCCTTGGGCTGCTCGACTCCCAAAGAAAACAAACAGAGAGGAACTAGCTGCGCAGCCCAGCGATGCGAGGGCGTACAGCACCACGGCCATTCGGATGGTCTTTTCTCGACCCCACTTTTCCCCGAGGGTTCCTGACACCAATAGCAGTGCTGCAAAAGGAAAGAAAAACGCGCCAATTCCCCAAGCAATTGTGGTTGTGCTGGTGTCAAACGACTGGCGGAGCTCTGGAATCATCGGCGAGATTACGATTCCTCCGAAAGGTCCCAGAATTCCGCACACATACAAGGGCACTAGTGGACGGCTATTTTTCGCGGTGTTCACGCGGACCTCTCGACGGGTCATCTAGCGGGGACCGTAGTTCTATTCGCTCGTCTGCGCTTGAGCTACTTCTTTGATTCGGCCGTCCGTTACGTCATACACAAAGCCACGTAAGAAGTTGGTCTCAACAAAGACGTTGTCGACTAACCGCTGCATGGACTGTGCTGTGTCGGTGTACGGATCATCAAATCCTCCTAGCGGCCAGGAAGGTGCAAACCCGTGCTCACTTTCCAGGTCAGCTTTAAAGTCGCTTTCGTTCACTTTTTGGAGTCCGCAGTCGGTGTGGTGCAAAAGAATGATTTCCTGGGTACCTAACAGCCGCTGCGACAAACACAAAGAACGTATGACGTCGTCGGTAATTACTCCGCCAGCGTTACGGAGGATGTGAGCTTCTCCGTTTTGAAGTCCCAAAAGCTCCAAAACATTTACTCGCACGTCCATGCAGGCCACAATCGTCAGTCTGAGTGATGGTGCAGCACCCATATTTGCGTCACTGAAGGACTCCGCATATTGGCTGTTCTGACTCACGAGTCGGTCAGCAGCCGGATTGAACTGTTCAGTCACAGTTGTTGAAGTTACCGACCTTTACAAGGTTATTTGCGTCAAATTCGGTCCTGTATCAGTCTGTGCAGGCAGTTAGGGCGCTAATCATGAAACAGGATCTGGTTCGGCGCACTGTGAGGGGGACTCGTGGATATCAGCATCGCCGGATTTTTTGGTAACTCGCCGCGTCGAGATCTGACATTTGTCAGAGACTTTGCCCAAACAATAGAGGGCCTCGGATTTCGGACTCTTTCTCTGCCTGAACATGTCGTCTTTTTTCCTGAGTACGAATCTGATTATCCGTACACCGACGATGGTGAACCAAACTGGGGTCCCGACACCGGCATTTTTGATCCTCTTTTTGTCGCTCAAGCGGCGGCTCATGCGACGACCACGCTTCGGTTTATTACCGGGGTTTTGATCTTGACGCAGCGACCAGCCTTACTGACCGCGAAAGAGGTATTGACTCTTGACCATTTCACTGGGGGGCGCTTCGAACTTGGAGTTGGCTCCGGTTGGTCTTGGGAGGAATACGGGGCCCTGGGAGTGGACTTCGCGAATCGCGGACGCCGTCTCGATGAATACATTGAGGCTCTCCGGGTGGTTTGGACAGATGACCGCGCGACCTATCGGGGCGAATTTGTCAATTTCGAAAACGCTGTAATGAATCCGAAGCCGCTGACGGAGGGAGGTCCTCCGATCATTATTGGTGGAGATTCATCCGCGGCTATGCGACGAGCCGCCCGTTTGGGTGACGGTTGGTACGGCTGGTGGGCTCAACCAGATATCGAGGCACATTTAGGTGAGTTAGACAAAATCCTCAACAACCACGAGAGAGACCTAAGCGACGAAGACTTCGATTTCAAGCTTGGTGTTCCATTGTCAGAAATCAATTCGAATGAAATTGAAAGCAAAGTCGCGCTGGCCGCAAAGCTCGGAGTAGATGAGCTAGTACTTGCTCCGCCCGTTCCAGCAAAGGATTTCGCATCCCATTTGGAAGCAGTCGCGAACGCTGCTGGCTTGACGTAGCGAAGAATTTTTCACGATCGCCAGAAATAAATATTTTCGGGTCGGATGCGCTCAAAGCCTTGAAAATCAGTCCAATTTTTATGTTAAGAATACTTAACAAACAGCTGTCACAATTCGAATAAGATGGCTGATAGGGTCAGGGTGTGGCTTATGAACCAACAGAACATCACCCCGCTTTCGAAGAATACAGCGAGGCCATCTACGAACTAGCCGAAGACGGAGTGCCCGTCATTCAGGCGAGAATCTCAGAACGCCTTGAGGTGTCTCGACCTGCGGTTAGTGAAATGGTTCGACGAATGGAACGTGAGGAGCTCGTCAACGTCAACGGCGACGGCGAAATCACCCTCACAGCTGACGGCAAAGAACTGGCGACAACAATCGTGAGACGCCATCGACTAGCGGAACGCTTCCTTACCGATGTTCTTGGTTTGAATTGGACCGACGCTCATAATGAGGCGGGTCGCTGGGAACACGTAATTTCACCAACAGTGGAGACTGCAATGCTAAAGGCTCTTGGAGAGCCACAGACGTGCCCCCACGGAAATCCAATTCCGGGTAGCGGTTACACCGAGCCTGAGGACGCCGTAGTCCTCTCCAAAATCGACGCTGGTGATTCCTTCACGGTTCTTCGGATACCCGAGGAGCTTGAATGGGAAACCGGTCAGCTTGAGTTTCTCGAAAACAGCGGTCTGATGCCAGGCCGCTCCGGGGTTCTTCTCTCTTTCGCTCCCGATGGAACCGCGACGGTAGATGTAGGCGACACCCCATTCGGTGTCGGCGGACCAACTGCAGAACGCATTGTCGTAACTCCAGGCGCATGACGGCAGCCGCTGCACGCGGGGTTACCGTAAAAAGCCTAGAACACGCCTATGAGCAAGAGCCGGTGCTACACGGTGTGAGCTTCGACGCCGAACCTGGCGAGTCCATTGCTCTACTAGGGCCAAGTGGTTGCGGCAAAACAACATTGTTGAGATTGATCGCCGGCCTGGAACGGCCTTCGTCTGGCTCAATCACTATCGGGGAAGAGGAAGTCGCAGGTACTACGTGGGTGCCGCCCGATCGTCGTCGAGTCGGCATGGTATTTCAAGATTGGGCTCTATTCCCACATTTGTCAGTTGCCAAAAATGTCGCCTACGGCATCGCAAAGTCGCCGAACAAAGACGAGGCAGTCGCTGACGCCCTTCAGATGATGAACCTCGCCGGGTTGGAAGATCGAATGCCGGCAACGTTGTCGGGGGGACAACAACAACGGGTCGCTTTAGCCAGAGCTTTGGCTCCCCGACCCGGGGTGCTGCTGTTGGACGAACCGTTCTCTAACCTCGACACCAACCTTCGAGTAGAAGTCAGAACCGAGGTCCGGGGACTCCTCGCCAAGTTGGGAATCACTTCAATATTCGTCACCCATGATCAAGATGAGGCATTTATCGTGGGAGATCGAGTCGCTGTGATGCGCGAGGGACAGATCGTCCAGGCAGATTCCCCACAAACTCTCTATCATCAACCAGCAGATCGCTGGACAGCAGAGTTTGTTGGCACGATGTCGGTAATTCCCGGTGACGCGAATTCGGGGCTCGTGGACTGCGTGCTGGGTTCACTACCGACCGATCCGGAACTCAACGGTCTAGTGGATGTCATATTGCGGCCGGAGCAGCTGTCGATTGAGGCAGGCGACGAAGCCGAAGTTCAGTTAGTTGAGTACTACGGACACGACAGCATGGTTTTTGTCAATCTGGGCGACCAACAGCTAAGAGTTCGATGCGGTGCGTCGACCAACCTCATCAGAGGTGACCGAGTCCGGGTGGCATTTATCGGGGAGCAGGCCCTAGCGTTTTCGGCCGGTTAGGCAGCGTTAATTTCGCGATAAACGGCGGGCACGACGTTGCGCAGATATCTGCCGAGTTTGATAAAACTTTCCCCTGTGGTGCGAAAGTGATAGCTAATCGGAACTTCTCGATAGCGGAATCCTTTTGCCAACAAGTCGAGTGTGAGGACTTGCGCATAATTGAAATCATGAATGATTTCAGCGCTGCGCGCGGCCTCAAATGACAGGGCTCTGTATCCCGATTGGCCATCAGTGATTCGTTGACGAGCAACTACCTGTAGCACTCGAGTCAGGACGTGGTTGCCGAAGCGTCGGTGTGGTCGCATGTGGTCGATTCGACCAAGGAATCTGCTTCCGATTACGTAGTCAGCTTCTCCATCAAAGATTGGAGCCACAACGTTGTGTAATTCCTCGGGCGGGTATTCACCGTCTGCATCGCAGAACACCACTGCAGCAGCGGCGCGTTCGACACCGATTTCAAGGCCAACTCGAACTGCTGCTCCCAAACCCTGATTATCGCCTAAGCGAATTACCTCTGCCCCACTTGCTTCGGCGCGTTTCGCCGTCGAGTCGCGGGAGCCGTCGTCGACCACAATCAGTTCAACACGACGACCGTGAACTTGATCAGGGACGCGTTCGATGCATGCCTCTACTGCTTCTTCTTCGTTATAGGCCGGCATGAACAGTACGACAGGGGCATCCGCTGCGATCGGCCTAGCAACCATGGTGTGAGATGTCTTACTCAGTCGGAATCTACCTGTCAGCGCTGGAGCCGGAAGAAATGCCGCGATCACGCCGACAACAAGGGAGTACGCGGTCTTAAGGGCGTGAGCTCCTAAAGCTGCGATCAACGCTAATTCTGGGTCGTATCCAAGTACGGCATAGGCAGCGACTGCTGCAGCTTCGTAGGTTCCAAAACCTCCGGGTGCTATCGCCGCTATTTGAGCTGCCACAGCGACGGTTGTAACCAAGATCGCTTCTGACCATGACAGATTGATTCCGACCCAGGTCGCTACCTGACGGACAAGTATCGACTCTGCTATCCACGCAACAGCAGACAGGCTTAATGCAACCAAACCGGGCATCACCACGTCGGGGCGACGTTGCGCGACATTGGAGAGCCATTTCCAACCCACCACTGCAGCAACAGCGACGAGAGCGAGCAGCAGCCAACCTGCAAACCCAACCAATCCAAAGAATGCGCTCGGGGCAACAACCGCACCCAAGGCGATCACCGCAACCATGTCAGCTGATCGCAAGGTGACTGTTGAGACAGTGGCTGCTTCAATGCCGACGCGTCGACGGCGAACAACACCCAAAACACGAAGCGGCTCACCTAAGCGGAACGGCAACACATGGTTCGCTCCTAAGGCCAAATGAATGCCTGCTAACGCGTGGCTGAATGGAAGGTCGGGCAGCACTCGTTGCCACGCGATGGCACGTAGTACGAAAGCTAGACCGAATGCAACCAACGCACCGATGACGCCAGCGGGCTGGTCCGCCGCCTGTCGGGCAGCCTCGGCGAAGGCTTCCCCATCGACTGATGGGGTCACCAGGAGCGCTGCCACCAAACCGGCTAGAACGCCCACAATTAGAGCGGTTTTGGTCGATATACGACTTCGTATTCCCGATAAGAAGTTCACGGTACACACTCTACGACGTAAAGCTAACTTTACATCTTTCCTCAAGAGTGGATAGTTTAAGGAATTATGCTGAAACGCTTACTCCCCCTCATCATTACCTTGACCTTGTTCGCCACCGCTTGCGGTGGCTCGGACCAACTACAAATCGACGGATTGGCTGCAGAGATCAATCCTGAAGAGTGCGTAGATGGCAAAGGAGGCGAGGTCACCATTTATTCAGGCCGCACCGAAAATCTAATTGAGCCCGTGCTGGAAGCCTTTGCTTGCGCTACCGGTATCAGTGTTCAGGTTCGATGGGGCAGTTCAACCCAATTAGCTCTCCTCATCGACGAAGAAGGAGCTCGCAGTCCCGCAGATGTGTTTTTGAGTCGCTCACCGGGACCAGTTGGTTTCCTCGAGTCGAAAAACTTGCTCGGCACAATCGATGACTCAGTTCTCGGTCTTGTCAGCGAAGAAAATCGGTCAAGCGAAGGAAGCTGGATTGGATTTTCTGGACGCAAGAGAGTCCTTGTGCACAACGTTGACCTAGTAGCCGAGGCCGACCTTCCTAAATCAGTATTCGATCTGACTGACGAAAGGTGGCGAGGCAAGGTGGCTATACCTGGAACCAACGGCTCATTCGTTGATTGGTTCACAGTATTTCGCGATCAGTACGGCACTGATGTAGCCGCCCAATGGCTTAACGATATGGTGGACAACGACGCCCGCTACTACCCAAACAACAGATCGATTGTCGAGGCCACTGGCCGCGGTGAAATAGAAATGGGATTAGTGAACCACTACTACAACTACCAAGAGGTTGCTGCTGAAGGAGACAACCACCGGGCAAAGAACCATTCTCTTGACGACGATGACATTGGTTCGCTTCTCATCATCACCGCCGCCACCGTTTTGGACTCAGCAAAGAATTCTGACGAAGCAAATCAACTGCTCGCGTATCTACTAACCGAACCGGTGCAGAGTTACTTCACAAACCGCACCTTCGAGTACCCGTTGGCCGCCGGCGTCGAACCCAATTCGATGCTGCCGCCGCTGACTGCTCTAGAAATTGGCTCGGTCGATTTTGATGCTTTGGGAGGCGGATTTGAAGAAACCGCTCGAATCATCGAAGCGAGTGGCATTCAGAATCAATGACCCAAACGCGAACGCCTAGGGAGCTGAGGCTTTTCGGCCTCATTTGCTCCCTGGCGTTCGCTTTCCCTGGGTTGTATTTGATCTGGCGAAACTTTACGTCGGGAGCAGACCCCCTCGGTCTCCTGCTCGAGCGCCAGACTCTGGAACCTTTTTGGCGTACCGTTCGGCTTGCCGTTCTCGTCTCAATTTCAACAGCCGCTTTGGGTACTGCGTTGGCCTGGTGCACAACCAAAACCGATCTTCCTTTCCGGCGACTATGGCGAGTACTCCTTCCTATACCGCTGGTATTTCCAACATTCATAGGCGCTGCAGCATTCATCAGAACTTTGAACCCAGGCGGGCTCGCTAACGACGCATTTAGCTTCGTCGGAATCGCCGAGACTCCAGAGCTTCGCGGCCTATTCGGTGCCTGGTTTGTACTTACCTTATTTTGTTATCCATATGTCTATTTGCCAGTAGCTGCTCGACTGCGTCAACTGCCCGGGTCCCTTGAACAGAGTGCATTGATTCTCGGTGACACCGTTCCGCAAGCATTTCGACGGGTAGTTCTCCGTCAGATCTCTGGGTCACTAACCGCAGGGACTCTTCTGGTTTTCCTCTACACGATCAGCGATTTTGGTGCCGTTCAACTGATGCGATATGACACCTTGACCCGAGCAATCGAATCAAATTATCTGGCGCGTCCGCCGATGGCGTTTGCCTTAAGTCTCATATTGCTGGTGTTTGCCGGTGTGGTCGTTCTGGCGGAAAGGTCGATCAACCGTCGTTTACCTGAGATTACGACCCGTCGCACCTCGCAAGCAATGACACATGCTCTTGGGCGTTGGAAGGCCTCGGCCCTTACCTTGGTGATAGGCACGCTCACATTTGCGGTATTAGCTCCTAGCGCAGCCCTCATCGACTGGGCAAGCGACGGACTGTTGCGGACCCAAAGAGGAGGTCGACCACTCACCATTGATGCTTCCAAGGTCGTGGAAGCTGCTTCCAACACGCTTTCATCCAGCGTATTGACTGGTCTCGTAGCTCTCATCGCGGTGACCCCCATCGCCTTCCTCGTTGCTCGACATCGTGATCGAATCGGCCGTTTCGCTCATTCAGTCGTAATCGCCACTTTTGCGATACCAGGAATTCTCATCGCATTATCGCTTCGGTTTTGGACTTTGAAATCGGGCTTCTTTGGTGACCTTCTATATGACTCAATGGCCTTGCTTATCTTTGCGTATGTCGTTCGATTCGGGTCCTTAGCAATGGGAACTGCATTAGTCGCTGTGCGGAGCGTCCCAGACGGCCTCCACGATGCAGCAGCAACACTGGGTGCTGACAGATGGAGACGGTTTCGGAGCGTGGACCTACCAGTAATGAGACCGGGCTTACTGGCCGCAGCAGGGTTAGTTGTTTTGTCGACAATGAAAGAGCTACCGATCAGCCTTATCGTCGCTCCCATTGGTTTCCCGACCTTAACCACCCGCATATTTGGATCCTTCGAAGATGCATTTGTGGCAGAAGCTGGGATTATGGCGGTGACACTCGTTTGCGCATCCGCGCTTCTATCGTGGTTTCTTGTGCTGCGGCGCGCTGATCACTTGTAAGGACCCAATGAACCTAAAGCGTGAAAGTCTCAGGGCCCGGATGTTCCTTGTCGCGCTAACAGTGTCCGTTGTCGCCGCTCTTAGCATCCAAGCTCGAGCTACCTACAACGCCCAAGTAACAGCAGACGAGCCACAGTATCTGTTGACTGCGCTCAGCCTCGGGGAAGACTTCGACTTAGATATTTCAGATGAAATCGAGGACGGAAAATTCCGAGACTTTCACGAAGTGAACCTCAATCCTCAAACGATCGCTCTTAACGACTCCGGTCAAAAAATCAGTCCTCACGACCCGTTGCTTCCAATCCTTCTAGCTGCACCCATGAAGCTAGGTGGGTGGGAGTTCGCAAAGGGTTTTCTTGCCATAGTTGCCGGACTTACCGCCGCAGCAACTTTGTGGTTAGCGGTACGACGGTTCGGGGTTGGGGTCTCTAGCGCTACATGGGTAATTACCGCTCTATTTTGTGCTTCCCCGTTAACGAGTTACGGCACGCAGGTGTATCCAGCTATGCCTGCTGCGCTCTGTGTGGTGTTAGGAGTTGCTGGAGTAACGCCAGGCGCGTCCAATCGTTGGTCTTGGGTCAGTGTCACGATGATGATTTGCTTACCTTGGCTGGGCATCAAGTATGTTCCACTGGCTCTCGTACTAGCGATTTTCTTGGTGTGGAATCACAAAGATGATCCCGGCGTGATCCTCAAACTTCAACTCTTCAGTCTGCTCTTCTCGGGTGCCATTTACCTGATTGTTCATCAGAGGATTTACGGTAGCTGGACGGTTTATGCAACAGGTGACCATTTCGTAGACAGCGAATGGGCTGTAGTAGGGAATTCACCCAATTACGCCGGTCGGACCAGACGACTCTTGGGACTCATCGTCGACCGAAGATTCGGTATAGCAGCCTGGACCCCCGTCTATCTCCTTGTTCCTCTTGTTGTGGCAAGGACTATTCGTCGACGTGATCAAAATTGGCACGTTGCGATAACGCTATGTGCGGTGGGCTGGGCTGTCGCGACTTGGATCGCGTTGACAATGCATGGCTGGTGGTGGTCCGGACGCCAGATCGTTCCGGTCCTTCCTGTGATGGCCATATTGTTGGCAATGGCCGTCGACCAGAACCGTCGGCGACTCCAACTAGTGGTCGCGGCAACGCTAGTGGGCACTTTTTCGTGGCTGTGGCTCGTAGTGGAAACCTCCACTGGCCAGCACACGCTCATCGTTGACTTTGAACGCACAACCAACCCGCTCTATCGACTCTGGAGCGTAGCGTTACCCGACCACCAGATAATGTCTGTCGGCGACCATTTACTGACGGCGCTTTGGAGCGCAGCAGTTATCTGCGGATGTTGGTGGGTGTGGACGAGATCGCAAGGGGAGCCTCGATCTCAATCTGCAACTAGCACCGATTCCTCAGATGCCGCACGTTGATGATGCCACTCACATTGCCGGGTCAGACCCTCGACTAAGTCAATCTTGGGACTCCAACCAAGAGTTTCTGCCGTGTGGTCCGTGCGCGCAACCGTTATTGCCGGGTCACCTGCCGGGGCTTCAACTGTTTCCATTCGGATAGGTGCACCTGCAAGTGTTTCGATCAATGTCATGACTTGTTGGAGAGAGACAGACGAACCACCTCCAACATCGAATGTCGCGTTTGCCGCTTCGCCAATAAATCCCGCCGCTACTGTGGCCGTCACCACATCGCTGACATAAGTGAACTCGCGACGTTGCTGACCATCGCCGCGCAGCACAAAAACAGGCCCATCTGGGGTGGTCGCCTCAAACATGCGATGCATTGCCATGTCAGGTCGTTGTCTCGGTCCATAGACGGTGAAGTACCGCAGGTTTGTGATGTGAAGCCCTTGAGCTCTGTACACGTGAGCGAGTTGTTCGCCAACTAGCTTGCTCACGCCATAAGGGCTTATAGGTCGCGGTTCTGGTCGCGCAGCTGGATTTGTGGCTCCTGATCCATAAATTGACGAGCTAGAGGCATAGACCACTCTCTCGACTTGAGAATCAACTGATGCTTCGTATACCCGTTGGGTCAATTCAATGTTGCGACGTGAACTATCAACAAAACCTTCACCCCAAGAGTCCTGAACGCCGGGGCGCCCAGCTAGGTGAAACACCACCGACGATCGACTGAACGCTTCCCGAGCTATTTCGGGGCTCAAGGTTCCATCAACGAGTTCAAACTTGCTGTTATTAGCTGTAGCGAAAAGGTTGCTCCTTTTCTGATGCGGGCTATACCAGGGATCGAAATCGTCGATTCCGATGACATGACACCCCAACTGAAGTAAGCGCTCTACGAGGTGAGAGCCTATGAAACCCGCCGCTCCCGTTACAGATACAGTCGGAGTGCCAAAGAATCCTTCAAAAGTTATTGCACCACTTGGCTCAAAGACATCAGCAGTCTGTACGGTCATAGTAAGGACTACTTTACATCCTGCCTGCGGTCTACCGTTAATCCTGGAGATGAGGAAAAGTGCTTCTCACAACAACGAAGGAACTGAATTATGAGTGACATCGCTGTGCTGGGAGCAGGTCCAGCCGGTCTCATGGCGGCACTAAAAGCGCGAGAAAACGGTCATGAAGTAACTGTTTTCGAGGCGTCGAGCCAAGTAGGCGGGATGGCCGCAAGCCTCGAAGTCGCCGGTCAACGAGTAGATCTAGGAAGTCATCGTCTCCATCCGGCAACTGACCCATCAATCATGTCTCTTATTAAGTCATTGTTGGGCGACGACCTTCAAACCCGAGAACGCAATGGTCGAATTCGACTAAAAAACAAATGGATTGGCTTCCCGTTGCGCACTGGCGACATGGTGAAGAATCTCCCATTACGTTTTAGCGCCGCGGTCGCATTCGACACATTGGTTAAGCCGCTTCGTCCAAAAAGCGGTTCCAACTTTGATGCCGAAATTCGGCGTCGACTCGGGCCCACAGTGGCACGAGAGTTTTACGGACCTTACGCAACCAAGCTGTACGGCGTTGCCCCAAGCTCTCTCACCACTGAGTTGTCAGATCGGCGTGTTTCGGCGGGAGGCCCCGCGCAAATAATCAAGAACGCTCTTCGAGCAGCGAAGCCAGAAGGAAGGATCTTCTATTATCCCCGCCGGGGCTATGGTCAAATTTCCGAATCGTTAGCCGACGCGGCAATCAGCCATGGAGTGAAGATTCAATTAAACAGACCAGTAGATCGCATAACAGTCAGCGGAGGCAGCGTTGAAATCGCGTCTGGTGACACGCTGTTAAATACCGGCAACGTTTTGTCTTCTATCCCTCTTCCCATCCTGGCTCGGGCGCTCTCCCCCAGCCCGCCTGAGGAGGTTGTCAGCGCTATCAATCAGCAAAGAACTCGAGGCATGCTTATAGCTCATCTGGTGGTGCCCCAGAGTCAGTACACAAGCTTCGATGCTCACTATTTCCCAGGGCTTGATCTTGCTACTGCTCGACTTTCAGAAGCGAAGAATTACAGAACCGGTGACGATCCACCAGATCTCACTGTCCTATGTGCCGAGCTTCCGTGCTGGGTAGATGATGAACTCTGGGGAGCCAGCCCCGAAACCATCGGCCAGATGGTGGAAGAAGACCTGACGAGAGCTGGCCTCCCAAAAGCGAATCACACACATGTTGAAGTGCGTCGTCTGCCTTCTGTTTATCCGGTTTATGAGCAGGCAACAAGCTCCGCGAGAACCGTGATTGATAACTGGCTACGTCACCCCGATCGGGTGCTTAGTCTCGGGCGTCAGGGATTGGGGGTCCCCGACAATCTGCATCACGTCCTGTCGATGGGGAGTCAGGCAGCATCAACAATCACCTCTATAGGGAGTATCGACGCACAAGCCTGGAGTCGTTCGTTAACAGACTTTTCCGCTCACGTCGTACAAGACTGATCATCGACCAAGCCAACGACACTCTCATGCTTTCAGTCGAAAACGATTTGAATTCTGGCGAATCCATGTTTGAACTTGTTACGACCCCTGCCTATCGGCGACCCTAGAGATATGACGAACGAAACCATTGAGCATTTCGACGTATTAATCGTCGGTGCTGGCATCTCAGGGATCGGCGGCGCCTACCACCTGCTTCAGGAATGCCCAGACAAAAGCTTCGTGATTTTGGAAACAATGGATAGCTTCGGCGGCACTTGGAAGACACACACTTACCCGGGTATTCGTTCTGACAGTGATCTCTACACCTTCGGTTATGGCTTTAAGCCTTGGACGGGGCCACCTATAGCAACCGCACAGGAAATCCTCGATTACATGGGTGAAGTGATCGAAGAGAATGACATCTCAACCCATATCCGCTACGGGCACACTATTGAAACCGCACAATGGTCAAGCAGCGAAAAGCGGTGGACGCTGAGCGTTAAGAATCTAGAAGAAGGCAGGCAGGTCGAGTTCACTTGCGGCTTTCTTTGGATGTGTCAGGGCTACTACCGACACACCGACCCGTACACGCCAGAGTGGGAGGGAATGGAACAATTTCAAGGAACGATCGTCCACCCACAGACATGGCCTGATGACCTCGACTACACCAATAAAAAGGTCGTTGTGATTGGTTCCGGAGCAACCGCTGCGACATTGATTCCAGCTATGGCGGACAAAACCGAGCACGTAACGATGCTTCAAAGGTCACCTACCTTCTTCGTTGCTCGCCCTAACAACAACGAACTTGCAGACACTCTTCGACAACTAGATATCCCCGACGAGTGGACTCACGAGATCGTTCGAAAAAAGATTCTGTTCGACCAAGAACAGATCGTGCAGATGTCATTCCAATATCCCGATCTTGTGCGCGAAGAGTTATACAAAGGGATCCGAGAAATTCTTGGTGAGGACTACGACGTTTCAGAGCACTTCGAACCTGCTTATCGACCATGGCAACAACGAATCGCCCTTATCCCAGATGGCGATTTGTTTCACTCAATAGCTGCAGGCGACGCATCAGTTGTGACCGATGAAATAGCGACATTCGTCGAAAATGGAATAGAAACAGAGAGCGGCCAGCTACTCGAAGCCGACATCATTGTCACCGCGACGGGCTTCGATCTCAGCATTCTCGGTGATATCTCCTTCACCATTGACGACGAGCCACTCGATTTCTCCAAGACGGTCGGTTACCGCGGCATGATGTTTACTGGCTTACCGAATTTGATTTGGGTCTTCGGTTATTTCAGAGCAAGTTGGACCTTGCGAGCGGATTTGATCGCCGGATATGTGTGTCGCCTACTCCAGCACATGGACAGCAAAGGCTTTCAGACAGTTATTCCAACTTTGCGCCCTGAGGACGAAGACATGGAACTGTTGCCGTGGGTAGACCCGGAAAATTTCAATCCTGGATATCTGATGCGCTCAATACACCTGATGCCTAAGCAGGGCACCGTCGACCCCTGGAAACACACTCAAGACTATTGGCGAGATAAAGACGAGCTACCTGTTGTCGAGTTGGATGATGGAGCCCTGCTCTACAAGTAAAACAGTGCAGCTCCGTTAATTCGCAAGGCGTTAATTAGCTTGCGGGCCTGTTAGACGTCGGAGACGATTCGCGTATGGTCCCCACCTCCACACCATTTC
>DBIA01000024.1:42692-46017 GCA_002296525.1 Candidatus Neomicrothrix sp. UBA814
CCATTTCGGTAGCGCGTAACCACGAGTCATTTGCCATTGAGATAAAGATTCAGCCGTTTATTTTCATAACGTGCTGTAACGCTTATCTTTGCTCCGCCAATTCCTTCGTCGACCATCGGTGAGGCTCCGACAGTCAAATCGTGAATGATTCCACCTGCGGCGATGACTACTCGCGGCCCCGCCTGTTGGTTACGTTCGATATGGCCTTTCAGTGGTCCCTTGTACACCTGCCAAACCCCACGAAGATCGGGAGCATCTGGAACCAAAGGTTCATCGCAACCAGCCAAAATCATCGGAGGCCATTCTTTCCATCGCCCGTCGAGCGTGCGGGCAGCTGGTACGTCAGCTGACAAAAGCTGGGCTTCTTCCTGAGATGGAGCCAACGTTGGTACTTCATAGTGGAGCACGTTCTCTGGGGGAAGTGGCGGGCGACGACGAATACGTATCGGCGCGCACAGCATGCCTGTCAACGACTTGGCTATTTGGAGTGCGATCATGGGGTCGGGCTGGTGTTCACGGTGTCGGGAAATTCACTTCAGCTGGGAAAGCACTTCCGCCTCGATAGTGACCTTCGGGGATTAGTAGCCCACGTACAAGTTGGGCCATAGGTGAGTCAGAGGTGTCCGTTAGCCCATCAGCCACTGATAGAAGAGTTTCACCAAGGACTGTTTCGTTGAATATCCACAAAGTTAGAGCGTCATGATCAGGTGAATTTGAGCCCGGTTGGGAGGCAATTGCCTCGTGATAAAACGTTCGTAGGTCGTCCGCCATATGACGTAGCAGAAGTGGCATCTCGAAAGCCCAACTGATTTCTTCGGTAGCCGGTTTATTTGTGACGTCCCCAGTTTCAGCAACTACAGCCAAACAGCGAGCGAGTTCATCGATGTTGTCATCTTCTGCCCCGCTGACTCCAAACAGTGTTCGTCCCCGTTCGCGTCGGGTTTCAATAGCCCAGGGGCGAAGGAGTGCAATCTCGGCCAATAGACGGTCAGTCAGTGAGCCCGAAGATGCAGGACCTAAGTTCAGTGGACATGCCCAATCTTCAACTGCTTCTATGTCCGGCGCAGCGTTCGGGTAATTCTCGATAGTCGGTTCAACCGCTGTGTGTAAAAGGTCGAAGGCCGCTTTCAAAACGTCTTTTTGGAACTCTGGGTCACCGATTGCGCCGAGAGGTCGCCCTAACGGGAATGGCACCCACAATGCTCTCGGTGGAACAACCGCTTCGGACATTTCTCGAATCAAGCTTATTGAAGTAGTCGCAACTCCTGCGCGTTCTATGTAATTCCCTAGAGCACCGACCGCGCCCGTGCATACAGGTCAAACGGGCACCAACAAAGCAATGTCCACGCCGTCTTGCGCCATCAAGCGACCGATTTCTTCTCCAGCCTCTTCAAATTGAGATGGGTCAGGCATGGCACCCATAAACGAGTAGTGCCAACGTGCCAATCGCCCGATTTCGCCGTCGGAAACCATTTCCCGAAGACGGTCGATTGGGAACACGATGTTGGGGTCTTGCCCGAATGCACTGCGATCGAAATTGGCGCTGATGTGCGAGAGGACGAGGTCGTCAAATTGCGTGTCTCCGGGGATGATTCGATAATCCAATGATCCGACCGTGAAAGGAGGGTCGATGCGGCGATGAAGTCCGGCCGTAGAAACAATCGCTACCGTCGCTTGATCAAGCGCTGGGGGTGTAACCCATTCACCTGGCCCTATAGCTGGCATAGCTTCCGCTCGCTTAGCGAGATGGGTCGCCTCGACAGGGTGTAGATCGCTTAACCGCACCATGCGACGATTGTAGGTCGACCATACCTACCTACCTCCAACAAGCGACGGGATCCGTTGGCTCCGGCGAGAACTAGCTTGCTTGACGCCTCATATCTGGCCATGAGAGCCTGGTTGTGTCGTCCGGGGTGGGTGGCGGATCAACACAGGGGATTATTAATGGCTTGGCATCTCAATGGCATGTATTACGAGAATTGTTCTTGCACCGCAACGTGCCCATGCACCTGGTCGAATATGCAATTCGCTGCGACCACTGAACGTTGTAACGCGACATTGGCATTCGCTATTGACGACGGGGACATCGACGGAGTCGACGTCTCCGGTCGTACTTTTGTCCTTATGGTTGACTCCCCTCCCCTGATGTCTGAAGGTGGCTGGAATGTCGGCGTGATCGTTGATGATGGTGCGTCACCCGAGCAAGTGGAGGCTCTTGGAGCAGTGGTGAGTGGCGCTCTTGGTGGACCACCGGCGGCACTGGGGCCACTGCTAGGCAACTTCCTCGGCATTGAGCAGATGCCTGTGTCGATTTCAACAGAAAATGGTGAACACACGGTCACTTTCGGAGACTCTTCCTATACCGGTCGTCCACACACGAACGATTCCGGAGAGGTGGTCTCGTTGACGGGAGTCGACACTCATCCTGCTGGCCCGGTGTTAGAACTAGCTCCAGTATCGACATCGTCGATATCTGCTATGGGGATTTCCTTTGGAGGCGAGGGCTTGAGCGGCTTCGCTAACCCGTTCAGTTGGGCGGCTTAACGCAGCCACCGGCGCAGCCGGCAAAAACTTCGCGACTATCCGCAACAGTTATTCACACCATCACAGCTGGGTGTTGGCTGATCACCGTGCTTTGGGCTGTTCGCATGGACATGGGTCTATGGGGTATGCCAGGCACCATGGGCATGTCCTTCGGGTCATTCCTAGTTATGTGGACGTTGATGATGGCCGCGATGATGCTCTCATCGGTAGCGCCACTAGCGACGCTGTACGAACGAACCGTGACCAGTCAACGGGGGCCACGCCTCGCCGCGCTAGCCGTCGGTTACGTGCTGGCTTGGGGATCCACAGGGATTGTGGCCTTCGTGGTCGCTGGCGTCTTTGGTGATATGGCAGCTGACAGGGCGACTCTCGCCCAGTGGGTCGCTGTGGTGTGTTTTGTCGCAGCTGGCTTGTATCAGCTCACACCGTTGAAAATGCGTTGCCTTGACCACTGCCGCAGCCCTCTCGGTCATCTCATTCACTACATCGGCTTTCGTGGTCCGCTGAAAGACATTCGAGCTGGACTGCATCACGGGCTCTTCTGCCTGGGATGTTGCTGGGCGCTAATGCTCCTGATGGTCGCATTTGGCGTTATGAATATGGCGGCGATGGTCGGTTTAGCTCTGGTGATAGCAATCGAGAAGCATTGGCGTCATGGTGAAAGGTTCGCTCGCCTGGTCGGCGTTGTCGCTGTGGTCTGGGCCGTTGCAATTATCTTCGATCCAAGTGTCGCTCCAGGTCTAGACCCTGATGCAGTCATGAATATGGACATGGACATGGA
>DBIA01000006.1 GCA_002296525.1 Candidatus Neomicrothrix sp. UBA814
CAGAAAAAGCAGCTACCCCTTGATGGGTTCGTCCTAACGGAGCACCGACAGTTCGACGCAGACTCTGACTATCGCGAATTAGAAGACGAGTATGGCCTAGCAATCATGAAGGCCAGCGAAGTTGAGACTGACTACGGCCATGTGCTGGTCTTCGGCGTGAACGAAGACCTATTAGCCGCCATAGATTTTACCGATGTCCGCCTACCTATAGAGGTAGTACTCGACGAAAGCCGAAAGACGGGTGCCTTCGCAGCACCTTGTCATCCAGGTCGAAAACGGGTTGGGTTATTTGCCCATTACGAGGATCGTGGTGTCGTGGACGGCATCGATACGGTCGAAGTACTCAATGGTGGATCAATTCCTGGAGAGGACGAATTGTCGCTGAATATGGCGGAAAAACTTGGTTACCGCGGCTTTGGAGGCAGCGACAGCCATGTAGTAAGTCGAATCGGATTCTGCGCTACCGATTTCCCAAACCAGCAGATACTCGACATGGAAACTCTGGTTGACGCCCTATACGGAGGCAATTTCAGTCCGATATCGATGCGGCCAGACACCGGCAATTAGGCGATTATCCCCGATGTGCGGCTTACTAAGTCGGACAGTTGGACCTCACCAAGGCCACTCAAACTTGTCTGAACTCGCCCACCCCATGGCGCTGTCCATTCTTTAGGAATTTCTCCTCCCGCCAGACCCCATAGCCCTCCCACGGTTGCGCCATTGCAATCGGTATCCCAACCAGCGGCGACTGTATCCCCCACCGCGATACCGAAATCCTCTGCCCCTCGAGCCAAGCCCCAAGCAACCAACGCCAAATTATTGACCGTGTGCACTGGGGACATTCCCTTATACGCATCGTGGATCCGATTTGCGTTGGGACTCGAAACCTCCGACAACCCAAGCATTAAGGCCTTCGCACATTCAGAGTCAGCGGGAAGGAAAGTAACTGCCGCCTCTAGTGCTTGATGGATCTCCATTCCACCGCCTATAAACGCCCCAATTACTGCGATAGCTACGGCGCCATAGACACCCTCACCACGGTGGCTTAACGAGGCGTCGCGGGCTGCCATGCTCGCAGCCTGGTCTGGATTACCGGGATTTACCCATCCATACAAATCCGCGCGTATTTGGGCACCAATCCAATCGTTGTAGGGGTTATCGCTGCACTCCTCGAGGTCCATCGTTGGTTCAGCACCGGACGGAAAGCGCATACCAGCGGATGCTAAAAGCTTTGCGTAAGCCTCGCGTTCAGCGGTAAACACCATCGCTCCTGGCAGATATCGAAGCCAGGCCCGACCAACATCAGCAGTGGTGAAGTGAGGTCCGTATTCCTCCAATAGAAGAAGCGAAATTACCGTGTAATTGATGTCATCGTCCGGTACCGCCGCACACATCATCTCTCTACAAGCCTCAGGATGCTCTACGTGGTCATCAACTTCAGGCGCAAATGGTATGTACTCCCGCAACGGCCAAGCCTTGACCCGGTCAAGATAATCCGCAAGGTTCGCCGGCCCTTTGCGCATCGACATCATTTCGACCGGCTTTCCCAACATACAACCGCTAATTCGGCCGGCCCAGGCCTGAGCAATACGTTTTTGGTAATCGCCATCAATTCCGATACGCATAGAGGTAATCATTACCTGATCCAACGAAATTTGTCGTCGAGTGTTACCTTTCGATCTGAAAGACGGTAGTTAGAAGGTAAAAGCGGAGTGGCCCAACCAATGGAGAATGAGAACACGAGACCCGAGCTATCAGCAGTGCGCGAACAATGGGTTGGTGTTGAATTTGACTGGACAACCTTTGAGATGTCAGCAGAGAGCATGGTTGCCTGGGCTAAAGCATGTGGTGAGACAGACCCGCGTTTCGTTGATCCAAGTCATAGTGACTTTCAAGCACACCCCGGGTTTACAACCCATTGCATGTCCGGAAGAGTGTTTCCAAAAGAGTTCCCTCAAATCGGAGGCGGATTCGGAATCGACGGCGGCAAACGCGTTGAGGTTCACGCCCCAATTCGCCCGGGAGAAACGTTAACGGCAACAACCACCATCGCTGATATTTTCGAAAAAACAGGCCGCAGCGGAACCATGATCTTCATAGTTCAGAGGATGGAGTTCCGCAATGACGCAGACCAACTGGTCTCCACAGTGGACTGGAAAATGATCAAAAAGGCTGAGTGGGCATAATGCAGATAACCAATTTCGAAGAGTTAGAAATTGGAGATGACCTACCTGAGGAATCACCAGATGTCTCCATGGCTACAGTGACTGCCTTTTGTCACGCAGCCAAACATGTCTTTGAGCGCTTCATCGACCATGAAGCCGCAAAAAAGGAGGGATTTCCTGCAGCCATCGTTCCAGGAATAATGAGTCAAGGGCTATTAGCGTCAATGATTCATCGTTGGGCTCCAGGGAGCACGATTTTGGAAATTGACACCGTGTTTCGAGGGTCGCTCCTCGTTGATTCCAAGATAACTATGACCGGAGCAGTTACCGATATAGATGAGGATGAGCGGACAGTCGAGCTCGATCTCGCAATAGTCGCCGAAGACGGGCGAACTGGCGTGATCGGCACCGCTCAAGTACAAGTCGTCTCGTAAGGCAGAAGGAAATAACACTATGACCCTTGAGCTCAGCGCTGATGAGGTTTTAACCACAACGCGGTCGGTGCGGCGACGCCTCGATTTAGAGAAGGAAGTCAGCCCTGAGATTCTGAGGGAGTGTTTAAATATTGCCTTACAGGCTCCGACTGGGTCCCTCAGACAAGACTGGCACTTCGTGGTCTCGACTGACAGAGACCAGTGCCGTGAAGTTGGAACTATCTACCAAGAAGTCTGGACAAAGATGGTTACAGACGATTACCTCAACGCCTCGGCATCGAGACAGGGAGAGAAGGGTGACCAAGCGTCCTGGCTCAACATGATGGGCTCAGCTCGCCACCTCGCTGAAACTTTTCCCGAGGTACCCGCGATTTTCGTCCCGTGTATCTCGGGACGACTCGAGGGCGCCGACGCCATGACGCAGGCGGTCAAATGGGGTTCGGTCATCCAGGCAGCGTGGAGTTTCATGCTTGCAGCTCGAAATCGTGGGCTTGGCACCTGTTGGACAACGGTTCACCTTCAACGTGAAGAAGACGTCGCTGACATCCTCGGAATACCATTCGCGAGCATCCAACAGGTTGCTTTAAGTCCAGTCGCTCACACGATAGGTACGAGCTTTAAATCCGGCAGGAGAAAGCCAAGCGCCGAATTCGTTCATTTTAACGGTTGGTAAAATGGAAGGTTCCAACACCGTCGCAGGTGAAATGCGTCAATGGGTTGAGGACCACTGGGACCCATCCGGCGATCTTGTATCTTGGCGAACACAGTTGGCCCAAAGTGGCTGGGGTACGCCATCTTGGCCCAAAAAATGGTTCGGGCGCGAGCTTCCTGTATCCACCGAAAGGATAAGTAGAGAGGTTCTCTACGAAGCACAGGCAGTCGGCATGGCCTCCGGTGTGAGTATGTATCTTGTAGCGCCCACTTTGTTGGAGTGGGGAACAGATACTCAGTTGCAGCAGTTTCTGCTTCCGATCTTGACTGGTCAACACAAGTGGTGCCAACTGTTCAGCGAGCCCGGGGCTGGGTCTGATTTAGCGAGCCTTTCGACGCGCGCCGAGCGGGACGGCGACGAATGGGTGATCTCCGGCCAAAAGGTTTGGAACTCCGGCGCCCAAAAGGCCGACTACGGCATCTTGCTCGCCCGCACGGATTTCAGCGGCTCGAAACATCAGGGAATCTCGTGTTTCTTAATCCCAATGAAACAGGCCGCAATTGAAGTTCGACCTTTGCACCAAATGAATGGACATTCATCCTTCAACGAAGTCTTCTTCAACGAAGCGCGTGTCCCGCATGGCAATCTAATTGCCTCGCAGGGTGAGGGGTGGCGTGTCGCTCTGACCACTCTGGCTCACGAACGAAGTGCCGTGGCCACTCCGCGACCGAAATTCCCATCAAGCACCACCCCATTGGTGCTTGCAGCAAAGTCTGAGGCAGACGAATATTTCGCTACCTACAGCTGGTATCCGCAACGTGCTGGCCGGCCGCGTCTTGTGGAGCCACAGGCTCGGCTTTTTGGGAAGACTCAAATCCCTCAAGTGCGCCAAATGGTCGCTGAAATTGAGGCACTTCAGCGAACTTCGTCATGGACTACCCAACGAGCAAGCGCTGCACGTTCAGCGGGTCGCGTACCAGGTCCTGAGGGTTCTGTAGCAAAACTTAATATGAGTGTCACCGCCCAAAGGAGCTCTGCCGCCCACTCCACGATCCTAGGAGCGACCGGAATGCTAAGTGGTAATAGCGTTTCACCCCACGAGCTGCTTGCGGAGGTTTTGGTCTCAACGCCCGCTCAGTCCATTGCCGGCGGGACCGATGAGATTCAAAAGAACATCCTTGCTGAGCGGGTTTTGGGCTTGCCGAAAGAACCCAGCCCGCCCAACAAAGAATAAGGTAGGGAATAGCCCCTTAGGTCAAAAGGTTGGATCGCTATGGAATCACAAACGCTCTCTTCAAACGTCAACTGGATTCAGTTTCCGGGTTTTCCTGGTCTCTACTACAACGTCTTAGATGTTGACCCCGAGGATCGCTTCGTCCAGTTACTAATGAAGTTTGAGGCCGGGGTGAAGTGCATTCCACACCGCCATATAGGACCCGTCCAGACATTAGTTTTAGAAGGCGAACACCAGATTTTTGCGATTGACGACCCTTCAGAACCCACTGACCGGCGCGTTGCAGGCACTTATTCGACTCACACTGGTGATGAGTCCCACATCGAGGGTGGCGGGGCCGAGGGCGCGGTCATTCTGCTGTCAATGGAAGCAAAGAATGGTCAAATCTGGGAAACGTATAACGAACAGATGCAAGTAGACCGGGTGTCCATGCCAGCTGATTTTAGGCGTGGCCTCCGCAAGCAAGCCACTCAAGATTAAAGCGCTGTGTCAATTGATGATGAAGCCTTAGTACGACGCTTCGCTCGAGCAGCTGAGCCACTCCATTCCTGTGGCTATTACGCTCAAGAGATTACTCAGTTCACCGACTTGGGCTACAGGGGATGGTGGCACGCGTACTTCGCATATCGGTCCGCACCGTTAGGCGCGGCCTCAGCGGCAGAAGTCACTGACACTTTCTATAATTTCGCCCCACGAATGGTGGAACGAGCGGTACCTAACTGCTGGAGTATTCTCGATCCCCAGGAGACGCGAGGCAAGCACCTTGAGTTCCTCGAAGCCGCACTTGGTCGCATATTCGACAGCTTCAGCTTTCCAACCTCGCTGGACCCTTTAGTTGACGCCTTGGCAGGCATTCTTCCGAGCTTAAACACCGAAGGAAGGCCGCTGTTTTGCGCATGGGCGGACGAGCCGTGGCCCGACAGCCCACTACTGGGATTGTGGCACGCAAGCACGTTGTTGAGAGAGTACCGATTCGATGCACACAATCAGGCGCTCCGCACAGCGGATATCTCCGGGTTGGGCTGCCATTTGCTGATGGTTGCCGATGGAAGAGGAAGCCCTGAAGTGATCCAAAAAATCAGAGGATGGACCCAAGAGGAATGGGAAAACGAAGCTATGTACTTGAAGAAACGGGGTTGGCTGGACTCTTCGATGCGTTACACCGACGTCGGGCGCTCCCAGAGGAAGCTAATCGAAGCAAACACCGACAGAGGATGCCTCGAACTTTGCACGGCCTTGGATAAAACGACGGTCACGAATTCGCTTCTCGCTCTTGAGGCTGCCGCTCAATACTTGATTGAGTCCGGCGTGGTGCCCGGACGTTGGCCACCGGCTCATTTAGGCAATTTAGATCCCTCTTCGGAGCAAGATTACCGATAGCTTGGGTTCAGTTTTCGAGACGAGTGGTGACCGAGTTGACCCAAAATTCGCTTAACCCAAGTGAGGCTCACGACCCCAAGCGGTCTGATTTCGTGCGAGAACAAGTTGCCGAGGATCTCGACGCTGGCCGATTTAGCCGCGGCGTCCAAACACGCTTCCCACCTGAACCTAACGGTTATCTGCACATCGGCCACGCAAAGGCGATTGTGCTTGACTTTTCGATTGCACAAGAAAACGGCGGCATATGCATGCTGCGATTCGACGACACAAACCCCACCACTGAAGACCAACGGTACGTCGACGCAATTGTTGAGGACGTCCGGTGGCTGGGCTATAACCCGGACTCGATTAATTACGCTTCGGATTACTTTCAGCAGCTGTATGAGTGGGCCGAACTTCTAATCTCAAAGGGCCTTGCGTATGTTGATGATCAGTCCGCTGAGCAAATAGCTGACCAACGCGGCGGGTTTGGGCGCCCGGGTGTCGAAAGTCCCTATAGAAACAGGGGCCCCAATGAAAATCTTGAGCTGTTTCGAGAAATGAGGGACGGCATGCATTCGGAAGGATCACGCGTCCTTCGTGCAAAAATCGACATGCAGAACGAGAACATGCAACTCAGGGATCCCGTGATGTACAGGATCCGGGACGTACATCACTATCGAACCGAAGATACTTGGAAGATATACCCAAGCTACGACTGGGCGCATGGCCAAGGTGACGCAATTGAAGGGGTGACACACTCGCTTTGCAGTCTTGAGTTTTCTGACAACCGTGCTTTGTACGAATGGTATTTGCAGCAGCTGCCTCTGGAGGGCGAGGCCCCTTATCAAACAGAATTTGCAAGATTGGAACTTACGTACACAGTTACGTCTAAACGACGCCTTAAGCAGCTCGTCGAAGATGGGCATGTCACTGGGTGGGACGACCCTCGGCTCCCAACATTACGAGCTCTTAGACGCCGCGGATATCCAGCGAGTGCAATACGCGAATTTTGTATGTTTATAGGCGTGTCTCGAACCAATTCGCGACATGACATCGAACTCCTAGAATCTTTTGTTCGCACCGAACTCAACCAGACGGCTCAGCGTCGAATGGCGGTTTTGCGTCCCCTCAAACTTGTAATTACGAACTGGCCTGAGGACGAGAATGGGCAGCCTGTCGTCGAAATGCGCACTTTGGTAAACAATCCGGAGAATGACGCCGACGGAACACGAGAGGTGCCCTTCAGTCGCGAACTGTGGATTGAACAAGACGACTTTCGGATGGAACCACCTCCAAAATATTTCAGACTTTCGCCGGGCACCGAAGTTCGATTACGCGGCGGCTACCTAGTGACCTGCACTGGAGCCATTTGCGACGAGGCGGGCAATCCAGTCGAGGTTCACTGCACATACGACCCGCAGACTGCGGGCGGCTCGGCACCAGACGGCCGTAAGGTCAAATCAACTATCCATTGGGTAGACGCCGGCCACGCAATAGACGGCTCAGTTGCCCTATACGACCGGTTGTTCAAGGAAAAGCTTCCAGGCGAAACCACAGGTAATCCAATTGATGACTTACATCAAGACTCTGTCGAGGTACTCCGTGATTGCAAGCTGGAACAATCGCTTTGCGATGCCACGCCTAATGAGGTTGTTCAGTTCGAGCGACTCGGTTATTTCGCTGCGGACTCCGAATTAGAGGGCCATTTTCATCGCACTGTGGGACTGCGTGATGAGTGGGCTCGACTACAGAAACAAAAGTAAGGCGATATCTTGACCTCCAGCTTCAACGAAAAAGTCGCGATCATTACGGGTGGCGGCACAGGCGTAGGAGCTGCTGCTGCGCTCGCTCTAAGGGAACGCGGTTGGCAAATTGCTATTTGTGGTAGGCGACCAGGGCCTCTCGCAGAAGTCGCCGAGCGTATCGATGGTGGGGCTGAAGCCATCATCGCTGATGTCTCGGACCCTCATGACGTCGACCGGCTATTTCAATCCGCCGTTGACACTTTCGGGCGCGTAGACCTTCTCTTCAATAACGCTGGCATTGGTGCCCCACCGATTCCCATAGAGGAGCTATCCGTAGAGCAGTGGCAATCGGTGGTCGATATCAACCTCACGGGTTCTTGGCTCTGTGCGAGGGCGGCATTTCGACAGATGAAAAGTCAGAAGCCACCGGGCGGTCGCATAATCAATAACGGGTCAGTCTCGGCTCAAACTCCACGCCCATTTTCTGCCCCCTACACGGCCACTAAACATGCGATGACTGGTCTTACTAAAGCCCTTTCGCTCGAAGGCCGCGATTTCGGGATAACTGTTGGACAGATCGATATAGGTAACGCGGCAACGCCGCTCACAGCGCAAATGAGTGTCGGAGTAATGCAAGCCAATGGAGAAACGGCCGCTGAAGCGACTATGAATGTTGACGATGTCGGAGAGGCTGTTGCTGTAATGGCGGAGTTGCCGGCAGACACCAACATTTTGCAAATGACCATAATGGCGAACGGTATGCCCCTGGTAGGCCGAGGCTGAAGCCGTGACTGCTCATGCCTCGATGATGTAAAGCGAACCCTCACTGGCTTGTTGCCGGAGGGGGCGCACTGCCGCGTATTCGGCGCTGCTGTACCAAGCTTTCGCAGCTTCCATCGACGGAAAGCGAATGACGACGTTTCTCGCCGGTGGAGCCTCCCCTTCCATAGCCAGCCAGCTTCCACCTCTTACTAGATATGAGCCTCCGTACTTCTGGACGGATTCCGCCGCCAAGGGTTTGTACTTTTCGTATAGTTCTAAGTCTGTGACTTCGCCTTGGAATACCACGTATGCAGTCATGCGCACCTCCCCGGGCCTGGCTCAGCGGTCGAGAGAACCAGTAATCGACGATATTGCAAAAGACTGACTCGCCACAGCCAATAAAGTTCCAGCTTGGGAATAAATCGCGGCGCTACCGTGGCCGATACTGTTCGAAATACCTGCGGACCGAATACAGATCAGCACCCAAGCACTTTTCTCCTGGGTTAAGAGCCGGACAGAATGATCCAGACTTGATCCACGAAAGCCCGCATTGAGGCTCACCCGCATACCGCTAGGCAACAGATCCGCCAACGCAATTAGTCCTTGCGTGGACGAAGCTAGGGCGCCATTGAGTCGAGCCCAGTAGTAAACATCTCTTTCTCCCGGTTCCTGTCCAGCTATGCGGATATCGGCAAAGTCGTTAAACGATCTCCCACTCTCCGACGTGGCGCCGCGACTATCGCACTGATCTGGGGAAGGCACCTCGGGCATTGCCGACCACTGCCGATCAACGTTGAGATCGTGACCCCCCAAAGCTGCAGCGGCACGAAACACAATGGTCTCCCCATCGCGGCAGGTAACTGCTGCTTGCGTAACCCTGTTTCCTACCGCTAGCTCGGTAACTTCGATATCGACTTCGCTTCCCACCGGAGCTCTAGCCAAGAACTGTCCAGATAAAAAGGACAACCGTCGGCCTGTGGTCTTTTCGAGTGCATCGCCAGCCGCCGCAAGGCCGCAACCACCATGGAGGGTGCCGGTAGCACCAGCCACTTGATCGGTGATCTCTAGCTTCCAGGCATTCGCTTCACTACCGGGCTTCAAGTCGATTATTCGGTCTGCCGCTGAACCCTCTTGCCTACTTGGGCCCATTAGAAACCGGAGTGGGTTTGAGGTCTCACGGTCAATACAGCCATCGCGTCTTGATTTTTATTCGTCCCACGGACCGCTTTGGCCATCTTCGTAGTGATCAGGTCGTATGCCGAAGGCTTCAATCATTCGTTGCCAACCGCTACCGACCGCCAGAAGGGCTCCAAGGCGAAGAATCTGAACTTCCGAAAAGTTCTCCCGCAAACGCGCGTGAAGCTCATTGGGTATGGGACCCTTCGGCGACCCGGAAAGATGCTCGCTGAACGCAAGTGCGGCCTTCCAGGCTTCAGACAGATCGGAACTCTCATAATCGGAGAGCTGCGAGATCATTTCATTAGTGAGGCCGGAGCGCACCAACGATGCGCTTTTAACCATGCTTCAATGAAAGCACTCGTTGACATTTGCCATTCGAATTCGACAAAGTTCAATCATCTGACGGTCGAGGCCGGACTCGCCGCCGTACATGAGGCCGACCCAACCGAGAAACATCTCTAATGTCAGGTCATCATTCGCCAACGTGCGGAAAAGGTTGTCGTCCTTGTACGCCTTCGCGTACCAGGTATCAAGCCTGGCCCGCTGATCAGCACTTAGATCGTCAAGTTTTGGCAGGTGCCCAAGTTGATTAACCAAATCTGTCTCCAAACATGAAGCAACTATTCATCCGACGGGGGAATTACGCACACACCCATCGCATGCATATATGCATCTTAGGACGCCATGAACAGGCAAGCGCTGCGGGAGCGATCTAATCTTTCGAGAACGTCTCCTTAAGGAATACATATGAAAGCCGCAGTTTTATGTGAACAACCTGGTGAATTAGTCATTGAGGAACTGAATATCGATTCGCCCGGGCCCCAAGAAGTTCTGATTCAGACCATCGGTGCGGGCTTATGCCACTCTGACCTGCATTTCATGGAGGGCTTGTTTCGAACCAAACTCCCTGCCGTCATGGGACACGAATCCGCTGGAATCGTTCAAGCAGTGGGCAGAGATGTCACCTACGTACAACCGGGTGACCACGTCGTTGCTTGCTTGTCCATATTCTGCGGCCAATGCCGGCAATGCCTTTCGGGTAATCCGCATCGCTGCAGCAACGGCAGAGCCACCTCGCGGGGCCGAGAAGAATCTCCGCGGTTGTCTCGCACCGATGGGACGCCCGTTGATCAGATGGCACGTTTAGGCGGTTTTGCCGAAGAGATGTTGGTCCACCAAAACGGTGTGGTCAAAGTGACCCCCGACATTCCCTTAGAGAAAGCTTGCCTTATTGGGTGCGGGGTCACCACTGGGTTTGGGGCGGCGGTAAGAACCGCTGCTGTTCCGGTCGGGGCGACGGTCTGTGTTATCGGTTGCGGCGGCATCGGCCTGTCGGCGATTCAAGGAGCGCGCGTAGCAGGCGCCGGTCGCATCATCGCTGTCGACACAAGCATAGAAAAGCTTGAAACAGCTCGTTTGATGGGAGCGACGGACACCATTAACGCCTCCGAGGTTGAGGACGTCGTGGCCGCAGTGCGCGAACTCACAAAGGGCGGCGTTGAATTCAGCTTCGAAGCGATCGGGTTAAAAGCAACTGCAGAGCAAGCGTTCGAGATGCTCGAAGTTGGAGGTACTGCAACTGTGATTGGCATGGTTCCGTCAAGCACAAAGCTGGAAATCAGAGGAATTGAACTGTTAAGCGAAAAGAAGCTGCAGGGCTCGATGATGGGCTCAAATCAGTTTCGAACAGATATTCCGCAAATGATCGACCTCTATTTGAGTGGCCGTTTACTCCTCGACGAAATGGTGTCGGCCACCATTGACCTCGACGAAGTTAACGAGGGTTATTCCTGGATGAAGGAAGGCACAGTTGCTCGAACAGTGATCACTTTTTAGGCCGGGAGTGCTTTAAGCGTTGCCGATCAGGGCACCTATTGCCTCATCTGTTATGCCAGCCCGTCGTGCACTCGTTCGTAATTGATCCACTGTTACCGGGTCCACATCGAAACCGTTGGCTCGCTCGGCTCGCGCAATTTCTTCTGGTTGACCGGGGACCAGGATCTCGTCGCAATCACTACGTAGTCGTGACTCCAGAACGAAATCACGGAAAAGTTCGATCTCGTCATAGAAGGTCTCGGTGTCGCCAGTTGCGGCGGGGTCGATAACGACGGAGAGCATATTGTTAATTATTCGGCCGTCGCGAGCGTTTTTAGGGTGCGCAGTTTCGCCTCCGATCAGAGCAGCGCTAAGAAGCTCACACATGACCGCTAACCCCGAACCTTTGTGATCACCAAACGCCACTAGAGCACCACCACGCTTTCCGGTGGGATCGGTATACCAAAACGCATTCGGGTCGTCAGTTAGATTTCCGTCGACGTCGATAATGGTGTTTGGTGGCACCTTGACGCCTTTATTCGCTGCAACTCGAGCTTTTCCGCCGGCAATAATGCTCGTGGCCATATCCAAAAGGAAGCCGGGGCGGCCGTCCCTGCCGGGCACTGCTGCGCAGAAGGGATTGGTGCCAAATCTCGCTTCGGCGCCCCCATAAGCCGCCACAAGCGGCGGGTGCCCAATGACGTTAACCAAATGAAGTGAAGCGAATCCGCCAGCGGCGCATTGTTCAGCCCAATGGCCGATTCGGCCGATGTGATAGCTATTGCGAAGACCTACCACTGCTACGCCATTATCAGCAGCCCGCTCCATTCCCATTGACATAGCCTCGTAACCATTCACCTGCCCATAGCCTGCATTGCCGTCCAAGGTCAACAGGGAGCCTCCATCGACTACCACGGTCGGATGACTATTGACTGCAAGTCGGCCATTCACAACACCGTCGACGTACGAGGGCAACATGCCGACCCCATGTGAGTCGTGACCGGCGAGATTGGCGGCGACCAGTTGATCAGCTACCAACTCCGCTTCTCGGGGCTCACTTCCGAGCGCTTGACAAGTCTGGACTATGAATTCATGAATTTGCTCTGGTTGAAACATCGGCACGTTAAGACATTAGTAGCTGGGATCAAGGCAGGATTTTCGTTCCAGCTAAGTACCCGGGTTCAAGAATTTCGACGTTTCGGTTTACTTTCCGAATTTCTTCGATAATGGGGTCGGTATTAACTGGGACCGAGAAACCCGGTAACCAGTCATCGTGATGCCCAAACAAAACCTTTTGAGGATCAAGCAGTTCCACCTGCTGTGCGACGAACTGAGCCAGAGACCCTTGTATCGGCTCGCCATCGATATTGCCGCGCCCAGCGGCAGCCAAGATGGCGACATCCGGACTAATCCGACCCAGAATGCCGTCGTACCGTCCCGAGGTATCTTGAAAGAGCACCGAGCCGTCAGGGCCATCAATCAAATAAAGTAATGCTCCACCATCACCCCGATCACTATGTCCTGGCGCAGATTCAGAGAGATGAGATTGCACTGCAGAAGTGGTCTCAGTCGCGAGGTAGGACATCAAATTAGCCATTCGAGTCTGCTGCTCTTGCCAAGTGACTCCCAAATCACCAATACACACAACATCCGGTTCTTCCATCTGAGCGTGAGACCAGACACAGGAATGCTGACTCGGATATACCGAGACCCGCACTTCAGGAGACAACTCGAGCGTTTCGCCCCCGGCCACGCAAATCATACGGTCCAGCGGGACGCCAGCTTGCTCCATTACGCGAACCGACTCATACGACGCTATAAGGGTCGCATCAGTGTTAGCGAGAATTCTCTCAGCTCCCCATAAATGATCAAAGTGGCTGTGCCCGATCAATATGTAATCGGCTTCGGTGATGTCTGATGCAGAAAGCCCTGTCCCCTGCGCTCCTGCAGGTCGGTCGATATAGGCATCCAAAAAAATTGTTAATCCTGCCGTACGAAGTGAGAATGTTGCGCAACCGTACCAATCCAAAGTTGTAGCCATAAATGCAACCTAGACCAAGTGCTCCTCGAAAATGAACGAGACAATGTCCCCAATGCGTAAGACCCGGGAACCTACCGTGCATCGCGCGTACGCAATTTTTTTACTCTGTGCCTGCGTATTGCTTGGCAGCTGTCGAACTTCTGAAGGCGTCTTTACAGTATTCGTAGCGTCCTCAATGACCGAGTTCATCAACATAATGCTCCCGGAATTGGCTGCTGAGTTTCCAGACGTTCAAGTACAGGTCAATATCGCCGGAAGTGGCACCTTGGTCAACCAGATCGCTGAAGGGGCAACTGCGGATGCTGTATTGCTGGCCGGCGCTAGTCAAATGGATCGCCTGCAATCGGACACCGCATTTCAGCCCCCAGTATCTATAGCTCGTAACACCCTCACCGTTGTTGTGAGTTCGGAGACGCATCGGGAGGTGAACACTATTTCAGATCTTCAAAATTCCGGATTGCAGGGCGCTATATGCGTGCGCGGCGCTCCTTGCGGAGCGTTGGCCCTTGAATTTTCCGAAACAACTAACCTCGATTTGTCGGGCACTACTAGAGAGCCCAACGTTAAGTCTGTCCTCGCGAAAGTATTGAGAGGTGAGGTCGACTATGGCTTCGTTTATCGTTCGGATGCGCGACTGGCTGCTAGCGAGGTAAGGACAATTGATCTCGAAGGTTTAGATTTGTTGACCACCTCATATTCTGTTGCTTTGGCAAATTCCGACGAGATTTCACTCTCGTTTCTAGAAATTCTTACGGGGCGAAAGGCTGCAATGACCCTTGAAGACCTCGGGTTTCTAAAACCATGAGAACTCGTCTACCTCGGCGTGTGCGCATAGTCGCACTTTTGGTAATTGCACTAGTCGCGACCCCCCTTATTTCGCTTTTGCTCCGAGTCCCCTGGGCGCGTATACCCTCGATTCTGAGGCAAGAATTTGTCACCGATGCCCTAGTTCTATCTCTTACCTCAAGTGTCCTCGCAGCCTTCATTGCCCTGTTCCTAGGCATACCTGTGGCCATTCTCCTTTCTCGACTCGATGGGCTCTTCGCATCAGTAACGAGAGCGGTGATGATGCTTCCGATGGTGCTGCCTCCAGTCGTAGGCGGAGCCGCTCTCCTGTTCGCCTTTGGGCGTAGAGGGACCCTTGGGTCAGCTCTCGAGGACGCAAGCGGAGTTGTCCTGCCCTACTCGCTCGGTGGTGTTGTCCTTGCTAACGCGTTTGTCGCCATGCCATTCGTAGTGCTGACAATTGAAGGGTCCCTTCGCGGCTTAGATTCTCGATTCGAGCTAGCCGCAGCATCTTTGGGCGCGAATGAATTCCGGACGATGATCAAAGTTGTGCTCCCAATGGTCCGGAGTTCAGTTATCGCAGCCGGAGTGCTCGCTTGGGCTCGCGCTCTTGGGGAATTTGGTGCGACGATCACATTTGCGGGCAACATCCCCGGCAAGACCCAGACGTTGCCGTTAGCTGTTTTCGTAGCTATGGAAACAGACCAGGAGGCCGCATTGGCGATGAGCCTCGTCTTAATCCTTGTGTCTTTGGGAGTCTTACTTACGATGCGCGACAGGTGGTGGCCGGCGCGATGAATCGAATTGATCGACCTCTCTTAGATGCCCACATCGTGGCCGAACGAGGTGACTTATTACTGCAAGTGGCAATTCAGGTTGAGCAAGGTGAGATGGTGGCGATAATGGGCCCCAACGGTGCCGGAAAGACAAGCCTCCTGTACGCGCTGTTCGGCTGGTTGCCAATTCGATCAGGGTGGATATTGCTTGACGGTCAAACGCTTGACGCTCCGGGCGAAGAACGCCCGGTCCCGCCTTATCGCAGGAACCTCGGAATGGTGTTCGACGACGGGCTTTTGTTCCCCCACATGTCCGTAGAGCAAAACCTCAGATTTGGCAGCAACACGAAGAGCCTCGACTCCGACTTAGCTGACCTTCTGGAGTTAACACCTCTCCTTTCACGACCAATTCAAGAACTCTCGGCGGGTCAACGGCAAAGGGTCGCCTTGGCTCGCACCCTTGCCAGTAACCCCATGATGGTTTTCTTAGACGAACCCCTCTCCTCGTTAGATCCCAGCGCTAGGGCTCACGCAAGAGATCTCATTAAGGCAGCTTTCGACTCCCACCTTGCAGGCGGATTGCTGGTAACGCACGACCCTGCGGACGCTTTCGCCCTCGCTGACCGGGTGATGGTTCTAGAAAATGGAGAAGTTTCTCAATTTAATTCTCTGAATGTGCTCAGCACGCAGCCTGCCACGCCCTGGATTGCGAATTTAATCGGTTGGAACTTCTTCTTGGGTTTCGCAAGAAACGGTACCGTCGTTCTGGCTAACGGCAGCGAGATAGCTACGTCGGATTCTGCACTACAAGGAGAGACAACAGTGGCGATTAATCCAGGATCAGTGTCGTTATTCCTTGAGGCACCGGGCGGCAGTCCCCGCAACAGCTGGTATTGCCAAGTGTCCGATATTCAGTTCGTAGGGGACATAGCCCGAGTATCACTTACAGGAGGCATAAAGATCCACGCGGACGTCACCAAATCTGCTGCAGCTGAGTTAGGACTTCGCAAAGACGTCGCAGTCTGGGCTTCTGTAAAAGCCACTGAAGTTATTGTTCAGGAGGTCGAAGGCTGAACGTATGCCCTGACACAACGAAAGCTTGACGGGTTCAGCCATGCGATCCAGGTTTTACTACGGTCTCAGGTATGAAGATTGATGACCTATTCGACGTCGATGGGAAGATCGCCATTGTTACGGGCGGAAGCCGAGGAATCGGCTACATGATCAGCGAGGGCCTGCTGCGCAACGGCGTGACTGTCTACATCACCTCCAGAAAGGCCGATGATTGCATTCAGGCCGCATCGCAATTGAGTGAATATGGCACCTGCACCGCTATTCCGGCGGACCTAAGCAAGGAAGAAAGCTTGGCAGAATTTGTTGCGGAGTTCCGGACCCACGAAAGTCATCTGGACCTCCTCGTCAATAACGCTGGTGCGGCCTGGGGGGCACCTTTGGGTGAGTTTCCGTCTAGCGGTTTTGACAAGGTTCTCAACGTCAACGTGAAGGCCCCTTTTATGTTGACGCAGACGTTGTTGCCTGAGTTAAGCGCCGCAGCATCACAGGAGAACCCATCGCGAGTCATCATGATCGGGTCAATTGATGGCGTACGCGTTCCCTTCGGCGACAATTATTCATATTCAGCCTCAAAGGCTGGCGTTCACATGATGACACGCCACTTAGCTCATCACTTAACCAAGGAACACATCAACGTCAACACAATTGCCCCTGGGCCGTTTGAGTCCAAGATGATGAGTTACATGCTCGATGATCCAACGAGGCGAGCCGGTGTGGTTGCATCAACTCCCCTTGGTCGAATCGGTACGCCAGAGGATATTGTCGGCGCCACTATCTTTCTCGCTAGCCGTGCGGGCTCCTGGCTCACTGGTATCACTCTCCCAGTTGATGGCGGCATCTCAACACATGGCTGAACTACGGCCGGTGACTTTTCTGGTTGGGAGTCTTCGGTCGACTTCTCTAAATAGAGCAGCCGCAAACCATGCCCGAGATTGTTTTGGTGCCGATGCAAGCGTAAAGGTCCCCGACCTCGCAGAACTTCCTCTGTATAACCAGGACCTTGAAACAACCGGATTTCCCGCTCCAGTAGCCGACTTCAAGTCTCGGGTTGAGCGAAGCGACATGATTCTAATATTCAGTCCAGAGTACAACTACGGAATTCCTGGGCCCCTAAAAAATGCGCTTGACTGGCTGTCTCGACCATTTGGGGCCGGAAGCCTCATTGGTAAACCGGTGGGCATAATTTCTGTGTCGCCGAGTTCTCGCGGCGGTGAAAACGTTCGAGAACAGCTACTAAAGACTTGTCAGATATTGACGGACCGAACCTACGGGATCACTATAGGAATTGGCGGTGTTGGTGACTTGATAGATGGTGAGCTTCCCGACGATGACAAGCAGTCTCTAACAAGCTGGCTGGAAATGTTTACGCTCTACGCCGAACATTCGCAACAACGCTAGAGCTGCTCTTCAAGCTCGTTAGTGCACTATTTCCTGATCGTGGTCCACTCAGTCCGGTCGCTATCGTCAAATTTGGATGAATATCTGTCTTTCAAGCCCGAATCGACGCTAGCTGCAACCTCTGACACGTTGACCATGGCACTTTTCCATGCCGAGGCAAGGAGATCTTCACCTTCGTAGTTGAATAGGTCCGATAGCGAACGTTCGGCGGAGCCTCCGGCTTCCAAAGGGTGATCCACAAGGTGCTTCGCTGTGACTGATAGCCCCTCTATCGGGTCAACTAAGTCTCGATAGCCGAGATCAAACATCGCTTTTTCGCATGAAGTTACGCGATGATGCGGAGTGCCTCTAACGGTGAGACGTTGTGCGAGCGTCGCGTATTCCCAAGGAACGCTGATTATCTCGAATTCATGGTCGAGCGCACTGGCAATTATTTCAACCCATTGCAGAAGCGTAGGAGTCCATTCGTCCGAAGCGTTATAAATCTCGCCGGATGCAACCTCAGGACTGTCCACGATTGTTAGCAATAGGTGCGCAGCGTTGATCGCATATGCACGTGATTGAAGCGTCATCCCGCCATCTGGGAGAATCAAAGATTTTCGACCGTCTAGAACACGACGGACGATCGACCACTCCAAACTTGCGACTTGGCCGGGTCCGTAAATCCATGGGTAACGGAGATGAGAGGCTGTCGGATGGAGGTCGAATACGGCGACTTCCGTTAGGGCAATATTCGCCACTTTTCGATTTACAGCGAAATCGGGTCCCTCATTGATCACAAGACGCGACCACTCGCGCGTGGGTACGCGCATTCCGGCGGGCCAAAGCGCATCGGCGTCACCCCAGCCGGTGTACGCAGGAACCCCGCCGACACTAACGAAGCGATTGACTCGACCTTGGAGTAGTTCCGCAAGTTCTCGAAGACGCCCATACATAACAATCCCCAGATCAAACTCACGATCTCCTAAGGCTGCAGCTGTTTCCGTTACGTCGAATGGATTGGTGTGAATGTGCTCCACCGACTCTGGAATTTCGTCGGACTCATGTGCACCTGTGTGCAGGATCGCAACCTGATAGCCGCGTTCGAGTAGACCATTAACAATATGAGGACCTGTTGGCCCGGTCCCGCCAACGACCAAAGCAGTCGCCATTTCGATACCTCCGTAGCGTTGCTTAGCTGAGCATAGGGCTCCCACAGATCAGACTCTTCGGATTATCCCAAGCGAATCGTGAGGCCTCGCACGACTCGAATGAAACTTAGTGTCAATCAACGGAGGAATAACCTCCGGATAGGTTCGATTACGACCTCGGAAAGGCTACGATCAGATCATGGCACCTGAGAGTTCGACCCTTAAGAAAGGGTCTCGTGTTGTAGTCATCACAGATATTCCTGGCGTCGCTGCTGGGACCACTGGCAGGGTTGGTCGCGCAATCGGCGTCAAGACAACCCGCTATCGGGTCAAGTTCGACAATGGCGTCGACGCACTGTCTGTTGCCGAAGGAAAGCTGGTCTCACCTGCTGCCTGGGAATTCCTTAAGCAGAGCCAAACTGACAGTGGCTCAAAAATCACCCACGTGACGGTTTCTGCGGCGGTACCTGTTGGTACCGCCGTCGGTACGTCACCCAAGCTCGAGGCTCCCCCGGTAGCGCAAGCACCTCCTAAGGAAACTCCGCCTCCACCCGCCCCCGCGAAAAAGCCAGAGCCGGCGCCCTCTAGTGACAGCGGTTCCTCAAGTGACGATCCGCGTCTTGCGGCGCTCACCGCCAAATCGCGCGAGGCTCGAAGGGCTCTGGGCGTTGACGTCGATGCTGAAGACAGCTCTGCACCCGAGCCGGAACCCGAAGTGCAACAAGAACCGGAGGAAGTCGAGACTGAGAGTCAAGAGGCGGTGGAGAGCAGCCCAACAGCCGTAGATCTGGAGCTAGAACCCTCTTTACCCGAAATGCCCGACGGCTACTACCCTGCTGATAACCGCGTCGCTGACCTTCTGGCCTCAGTTAAACGGTCCTAGGTCTCGTTCTGTTCGGGGACCGGAAATGGCGTTGGATCCAAGAAACGTTCCAGGACGTTGCTGGTAATCCGAGCAACATCGTTCTCGTAGGCATTCCTTGCGAGGGCGCCAAACCACGAAATTGAACCGACGCTAAACACAGCACCTCCCTCAGGTGTCTCATAGAACACCATGTCGGCTCGTACCAGGGGATCTGGGGTGGGGAATGCAACTGTTCCTTCGAATTCTTCCTTTGTCCGAAGCATATCCGGCCCAAAATCGGTAGCAGAAGCCAAGATGACTGCATGGTCTGGCGATCCAAGGCGCTGATCAAAGCGATCAACCTCTTGGCCAGCGGCGCCACCGCCTAGACCCGATGTTCCGATTTGTTCTTCGTCGACACCCTCCAGAATCCATGCGGCACGGGAAGCCTTAGCCTCTGGGTCCCTCTGGTAAAAGGTGGCCTTCTCAAAGCCCTGGGCAGCAAACCCGATGCCCACCAGCTGATTTGGTGCCCTCCCATTTCTTCTCCACAATCCTCCGTACTCAGCACCCCAAGCGTGGTAATTCTCACCGTCACCCGTTTGCCAATTCCGCACGCCATCTTCAGCACGCCGCAGTTCGATCGCCCCTGGCCAATGATCGCTAAATGCGACACGCCAATAAAATCCGTTGCCTCCTAGATACATCAGTCGACCCCCTTGCCGTTGCCACTCATCAAGGGCATCGAGCATGGCCGTGGACCAGTATTCAGGATGGCTACCAGTGACGACCACTCGATAGGGGGCAAGGGCGGCATAGCCCTCATCATGTAGATCTTCGTCCGTGACTATGTCGTGCTCTACTTGTGCGTTCACCAAAAACGCGTTGATGTCTGTGTCCGGCGTAAAGTTCCACCCATCGGCGCCCGGACGGACCTGAAGAACCGGTCTCCGCCTCGAGCTGAACATTACGCCGCTTCCATCAGGATGTTTTTCGTAGTGGCTCAGCCCAAGATCGTTGTGGTCGACTAGGTACTGATGTTCGGGGCGGAGGTTGCTTCTTGCGCCTACGAAATCTGCACCCTCGATCAACATACGATGGTTTGCATATGCCATATAGGTGGCGGATGGCATCAGTAGCGCTACGTCGGAATGCTGAGCGTTAACGGCCGGGCGCACAAAGAACGGAACACGATCAGTGCCCAACTCTGATTGGAAGCGAAAGCAATAAATGCCGCTCGGCAACTCATCTGGCAGCGCCACGCTATGACTTGGTTGCCATCCGGCGTCATATAAGTCGTCGTGATGGAAATGTATTGCGTTCCATTCGTTCGGTTGATCAGTCCATCTCTGGTGGTCACCGGTCCAATGAGGGCCCGTGACACCCCTTGCCGGCAACTGCATCAGATGAAGATCGGACTCGCCAACTGCTGGTGGGATAACCGCCTGTTCCATAGCAGTTTCCAACTGCCACTCGTTAACCACTTCGCCGACCCTTAGTTTCGGCTCGGCTATGCGTCCATCCCAACGCTCTCCAGTTAGCCCGGCCGCTAACCGCAACACGACGTCCTTGAAGGTGAGTTCCTGTACATCAAATGTGGAGACTTCTTCGCCATGTTGCATTAGGTCCCGACCCGGCGATGCCGAGCGAGGAGCGCTCACACTCACAGTGGCGACTCCTTCTCCCCCATCAACGTTCACCGTCAGGAGATACCAGCGCCTACGTTCAAGAGGGGTTTTCCTCAACGGATATTCCAGATCCCCGAAGCGCCCCATAAGCGAGGTCCCAGTGTTGTAAACCTCGATACTTGATCCCTCGTTCTTCAGGGAGACGATTACCCCGTCTCGCTTTAGCAACGTCGGTTGAAACCACAGACTGAGAGCCAAAGTAGGCGACGCTTGTCCCGTGGTTACCAAGGCTTCACCGTATGAACCAGGAACAAGCGGCTGGGTAGTTAGATCTATTGTGACCGAGGGGACTATTTCGCACTCGTCTTCTGAGAAGCCGGGTCCGCTGCGAGTTGGATCACCACAGTTGAGTTTCACTAGATCAAGTACGCCGCTCGTCGCCTGCAAACTGGAACCAAACCACTGGATCGTTTCGCCGGCGCGCAAGGACCATGGCTCGCAATAACCAGTGATCAATTTAGGGTCCGGATTGCGGTCGTTAAGAGGCATTTGATGCAGTTCGAAAAGCTGATTTAGTAGCTCACGCGTCACTTCGAGCGGTTGGCTTTCCAATCTTCGTAAGACTCGATTGGCATTTCATCTGCCTGCCAGCCACCGAATCCAGTTTCGATATGACTGATGCGTTCCATACCCATATCCTTCAGCGTTTTCGTTGACAAAGCGGATCTCATTCCACCGGCGCAACACAAAATGAACTCGCGGTCCTCTCCGAACACTTCTTTTGTGTAGGGCGAATCAGGGGAAACCCAAAATTCCAGCATGCCGCGTGGAGCGTGCATCGCACCCGGAATAGCACCATCTCGTTGCATCTCGCGAACGTCTCGAATATCGACAATAAGGGCGCCCTCGTCAGCCGCTCGACGAGATGCCTCTTCAGGAGAAATGTTGTCGATTTCCGCCTTTGCTGCTTCGACCATTTTCTTTACTGATTCAATCGCCATTGTTGAGTCTCCAAATGGTTTTGGTGCGACGAACTTTTCGCCGGTTAGACAATCATTACCGATCTAGTTGCAAGTGTCACTTCGTTAGCTTTCCGAGAGCAGGGTCCCATTTTCTTGGAGTGCTCGGATTTGCTCAGTGGACAGAAACAGCACTTCTCGTAACACCTCATCGTTGTGCTGCCCAAGGAGGGGCGCCAGTGGTTCTTGCTCCGGTGGATCATAGGCCCCGAATCGAATCGGCAGTCCGGTAACTTCGATTGAACCGAAGTGGGGGTCCTCGACTACTCGCACCATGCCCCGCTCCGTGAAGTGAGGGTGACGCATCGCTTCTTCAGGACTCAAGACGGGCGCTGCCGGGATACGCCACTCCTCTAAATATCGGAGAAGTTCCTGGTCACTCCCAAAGCTTTGCATCCATTCTTCAACCAGGGCTAAGAGGTTTTCTGCGTTCTCTACTCGGGCGTCTGCCGTGGCGAAGCGCGCGTCTACGGCCAAACTCTCCTGCCCCATGGCTGCGCACAACCTCGACCACTGCGGTTCTAAGACCTGCAGAACAATCCAGCCATCGGGGCCTTTATAGGTACCTGACGGAACTACTATGCTGAACTGCCGCCCTGACCGCTTTTGCTTCCACTCGCCGTTAGTCGCACTGTGACCCTGGACAGCTATTGAGTGCATTGCGAAGAGCGGGTCTACCAACGTCACTTCGATGTACTGACCGTCGCCGGTTCGTTCCCTGTGAAACAGCGCGTGGCCGATGGCCCCAAAAAGCGTCAAACCCGCGGCACAATCCGATATCGGAGACCCTGTGAACTGCGGTGCTCCGTCGGCCTCCCCAGTGAGATGCATCATTCCCGACAACGCCTGCCCCATTAGGTCAAACCCCTGGAGATGGGAAAGGGGACCCGATTTACCAAAGGCGGAGATGGAGGCCATGATTAACCCGGGATTGATGGCTCTGAGGGTTTCCCAGTCAAGTGATCTTCGCTCCAGTACCCCGGGACCAAAATTTTCAACGACCAGATCACAATTAGCCGCAAGTTCTCGCGCTACTCGGCAGCCGTCTTCGCTACTCAGATCCAAACACAAGGATCGCTTTCCCCGGTTCTGCTGGGTGTAATACGAAGACGATCCACTTCCTGACTCAAAAGGCAAGGTACGACTCGGGTCACCGCGAGGCCCGTACTCAACCTTGATAACGTCAGCGCCTAATTCGGCCAACATTCTCGTGGCGCTTGGACCTGACAGGTACTGCGTAAAGTCAAGGACTCGGACATTCTCGAGAAGCATCCAAAGACCTTATGTCGGTAGCTGGTGTTCCGCATCCTTGTTGGCTCCGGTGTATCAGGAATGTCAGAATTCGAGTGTGGCGGACCTTGTCCTTGGCATAGATGCAGGCGGCACCTTCACTGACGCGCTCATTTATTGCACAGAGACACGTTCGGTCCTCGCGCACACCAAAACACCGACAACCCACGACAACCTCAGCTTGTGCCTGGCAGAAGCTTTGGAGACTGTTCTTACAAAATCAAAGGCTGCGCGCTCAGAAGTCTCTGTCGTCTCTGTTTCCACGACCTTGGCTACCAACGCGTTAGTAGAAGACAGCGGCAGACCCGCTGGCCTTATAACGATCGGATTCAAGGACGATGCTCTCAATCGAGCGGGGCTGTTGCGCATTGGAGAGCACTCACCGCACCTAAAGATTGCTGGTGGGCACACGTCCCACGGAAATGCCATACAAGACCTTGAGCTCGCCCCTATAGACGACTGGTTAACAGAACACGATCCATGGCTTGAGGCCTATGCCGTAGCCAGCTCGTTTAGTGTGCGCAATCCCGAACATGAAGACCTTGCGAGCAGTTTTATTCGCGATCGAACTGGCAAGCCTGTCACCCTCAGCTATGAGTTGTCTTCGAATTTAAATGCGCCGAGGCGGGCGACGACTGCTCTACTTAACGCTCGCCTGGTCCCAATTATCAATGAGTTAGTAACCGCTGTGGAGGAGTCAATGTTGGCATCCGGCGTTACGGGCCGCCTGATGGTGATGCGTGGCGATGGGTCATTGGTCTCCTCTGAGTTTGTGCGTAATCGGCCGATCGAGACAATCTTGTCTGGGCCGGCTGCAAGCGCACTCGGGGCAGCAACGCTCAGTGGACTCGATGACGGTGTTGTTGCCGATATCGGCGGAACGACAACGGATGTAGTCATGATCGCTGAGGGGCGACCGATCGCTGCTCCGGTCGGCGCAGTAGTTGCCGGTCATGACACTATGGTGAGCGCTGTTCGAGCCCACACAGTCGGCATCGGTGGAGATAGCCGCATCCAATATCTGCCCCTCAGCGACGATCCTCTGTCAATTGGTCCCACACGAGCAACCCCTTTGGTTGTGGCGGCGGCGGAACGCCCATCACTCATTACAGTTCTGACACACCAACTGGATAGAAATCTTCAGCGGGAAACAGACGGTGTGTTCCTCTGGATACGAGATGAAATGCGGCTAAGGCGTGGCGTCTCCCAGGTAGAAGAGGAGGTACTTGCCAAGTTGGGATCGTCGCCCGAAGGTATGTCGCTCCACGATACTGCCAGCAATAGACAGGCTCAAAATGCGATCAATAGGCTCATTGGTA
>DBIA01000021.1 GCA_002296525.1 Candidatus Neomicrothrix sp. UBA814
GCTACGAGGAACCACCACTTCTGCGAACCAGTGCCTACAGCTTCTTGTGACTGCTGGGCGAATATACCGACGGCTAACACAGTCTCAGAGTAGCTAGCACAACTCAGCATTGGTGCTCAGGGCACCACCAGGTAGTCCGACCGGCAACTAGGTCTCGAGTCAGTTCACATCCATCTGTGGGGCAACTTCCGCCGTGTCGGCGTTGGGATTGAAGGTCCCCCATATGTGATCCTCCTCTATCGGTTAGTTCCGTAATAGTTGCCTGAATAGTTGACGCCAATAGCTGTATATCGGTTGTCTTCAAGGTGCGACCTGTCCGTGTGGGCTTTATTCCACTTCTCCACATGATCTCGTCACAAAGTAGGTTCCCAAGGCCCCCTATTCGCCTCTGGTCAAGGAGCAGCGCTTTGATCGACGCGGATGAGCTTTGAAAGATCGTCAATTCTTCGGCAGTTATTCTTGCTGCGTCCGGGCCGACTTGACTCTCGTCAGGCCCCAACTCCACATTTCCAAAACGACGGGGGTCAATCATTGATAGCGCCCCTTCTTCTTCAAAGTTGATAACGCAACGAAGGTGTTTTTTCTGCATTTCATTGGTCGTATACAACAGCTGGTCAATTGCTGGTTCGTCGTCAACGATTAATCGCCCCGTCATCCCAAAGCGCATTCCGACTGAAACATGGGCGACATCTAACAGGAGGAGCTTTCCGATTCTTCTAACCCCCCGCAGTTGACGACCGTAAATCGCCTTCCGAAATTTAGACAAATCGCTGTCACCGACCAGGTAAGTCTCATTGGGAATTGCCACCGACTTAATGGTGCGACCCAACGCGCGCTTGGCAGCTTGCCTATAAAGGTCAACTTCGATCAGTTCGGGCACATGAAGACGGTAGCGTCAGACGCTCCTATGATCCGAGCATGGAGTTCAGACGGATAGGCGAACTTAAAGTTTCAGAGGTCGGCCTTGGATGCAACAACTTTGGTACCCGCATTGACGAAGATTCAACCGATGAAGTCTTTAGGGCCTGTTTAGACAGCGGCATCAACTTTTTCGACACAGCCGACGTTTACGGCTCTGGGGCATCAGAAGAGATGTTGGGTCGAGCGATGAAAGGTCATCGCGATCAAGTAGTCATCGCAACCAAATTCGGGCTTAGAGACATAGATCCAGGTCTTACAGGAGGAAGCGCTGAATGGGTAAGGCGCTCGGTTGATCGAAGTTTGCGCAGACTAGACACCGACTGGATCGACTTATTCCAGATACATACCCCTGATGATCAAGTAGGAGAATTAGAGACACTTCAGGCCCTAAACGATCTTGTGGTAGCGGGAAAGGTTCGTGAAATTGGTTGCTCAAATTATGACGCCGATCGGCTCGACAATGCTGCTGATATTTCGACAAGAGAATCTCTTGCTTCTTATCGAACCGTGCAGAACCGATACTCGGTGCTATACCGCGAACCCGAGGCTGAAGTTTTCGATGTATGCGAAAGCCGTGGAGTCGGTTTCTTACCGTTTTTCCCTCTTGAGTCGGGGCTCCTTACAGGAAAGGTCAACGCTGATGGGCCAACTCCAGGAACACGTTTAGCGGAATGGCCCCAAGAACGTCTGGATCTTTTCTTAACCGAACGTAATTTGCGTGCTGTGCAACGACTGCGTGAATGGCTGCATGACAGGGATCAATCTCTATTGGACTTGGCATTTTCTTGGCTTCTGTCTAGGCCCCATATTCCGAGTGTGATTGCTGGAGCTACGAGTGCAAGTCAGGTATTTGCTAATTCTCAGGCTGCGGGTTGGAAGTTAAGCGAAAACGACTTGAACGAAATAGAAGACATTGTCTCTACAGCCAATAGTTGAACTTGGGGCCAGTGAGCGTTAGGCGATAGCACCTTTGGAGATTTTTTCGATGAAATCACCCATCGGTCCACCAGTTTGTTCCGGTTCGGTGAGAAATCCGTCATGGCCATTGTCGCTGTCTATATCAATATGTTCGACTGGCACGCGCCCCTTGAGAGCGTCGACTATCCGAATTTGTTGGGGACGCGGGTAGAGGAAATCTGTACGAACGCTCATCAAAAGGCTGGGGCAGGTGATTCGCTTCAAAGCTTGCTCAACCCCTCCCCGACCGCGGCCAACGTCGTGGAGGTCCATCATTTTGTTCAAGATTAGGTAAGTATTGGCGTCAAAACGCCATGGAAATTTTGCTGCCTGGTAATCCAGATAGCTCTCGACATCGAATCGATGATCGAGTCGGAACGGTTCGATCGCATCGTTGCTGTATCGACCGAACCTTCGGTCGAACTCTTCGTCGCTTCGATAATGGATCATTGCAATACGACGGGCATTGGCCAAACCCAAATGCGGGCCTTTTCCTGGTGCAGCGTCGTAATAATGACCGTCCTCATACGCAGGGTCGTCGACTATTGCCTGTCTGCCCACCTGACTCCAAGCTATTTGTTGCGCTGAAGCTGCAGCGGTTGATGCGATGATTACTAAAGAACCGCAACGATCGGGGTAGCTAGTCGCCCATTCAAGCGCCTGCATACCTCCCATCGAACCCCCTACAACTGCCATCCACCTCTGAATCCCCAAGTGTTGAGCGAGCGCTCTTTGCGATCGAACCACATCTCGTATCGTCACGACAGGAAAGTCGCCTCCCCAACGTTTCCCTGTAACTGGATTAATTGATGCGGGTCCTGTTGTGCCTTGGCATCCGCCGAGAACATTGATGCACACAACGAAGAAGCGGTCAGTGTCTATCGGGCGGCCAGGACCAATGAAGTCATTCCACCAACCTGGCGTTGGTTGTCCTGGGCCAGCTTCACCGTAGGCGTGCGCATCTCCCGTTAACGCATGGCATACCAACACAGCGTTACCGGAGGCTGCGTCTAGGTTGCCCCAAGTTTCATAAGCAATTTGTGGGGCAACGAGTTCGCCGCCACTTTCGAGTACGTACGGTCGGTCCGGAGAAAGCTCAAAGAATTGCCTTTTCGCCACGGGCATGTTTTCAAGCCAGCCTCCGGACGCGGGAGGAGGATCTGTGGCAATGGATTCAGGGGTGTGAAATGCTTCGGACACTGTCACTCCAGGGCTGAACTAAAAGGCTACCTGAGGCCTTACCTATAAGGTCAAGGCCGTTTTTTTGGGATTTGTGAAATCCACCAGTGAAGCAACTCACTCGAAGGCAGCCCATACGCTTGATTCATGGCCTCTCCGAAGCGTCGCGCTGCTTCATCATTAACTCCCTTTTCTTGAATTTCGCGGGCTAGTTCTGCTCCGACATCCCAAGTTTTAGATGGTTCTGGTAGCGGGAGGTCAGCAATTAGTGAAGCACGCAGTCTCATCGTGCCCTGACTCAAACCAGTACCTGCGGCAGCGCTGGCTAGCCAGGCCGCAGCCGGAGGTGAACTAACGGCGGCCATCAGATGCCACAGTTCGCTTTCTTGTTCCGGGATGATTGACACTAAGGGTGTCGACGGCAACAGCTTGCCTTCGATATCTGCGTAACACTCAACAATCCGCGTCTGGGTGGCTACCAGTAGCTTGGGGATTAGTCGCTGTTCGAGCCAGGCGCCCAATTGGGTCGGCGGGTTGTCTTCTATATCCAGCACTGGACGCTGAAACCGCTGCTTGGCAAATCGTGTCGGTATGTCGCCGTACCGATAACTGAACGGGTCAACTAAGCCAACTGTCACGAGTTTAGGTCGATGATCGTTTCGAGTGGCTTCCACCACCCGCTCCGCGAGCCAGTAATACGCGTCTCGGAAGTCCGCTGTTACCACCGCTCGGTCCCCTAAACGTCTTGTGGCCGTAATCGCTATGGCGGGCACCCCATTGGCGCGAGCCAACAGCGAGGACCAGCATCCCGGAAGGGGTCGTTGCACCGCTAGGACGTCTTGTGTTTCATACCTAACGATTAGGCATTCGTCGCGTTTGTCGTTTCGGAGTATGGGAGCTACGACATCAACCGCTGCCGACTCGAAGACGGATCTGCCTCCGATCCAGATTCCACTGAGCGTTAATCGGCTGTCGATCCATTCCCTGGCTAGTTGACTCGAGTCTGATCCCAATGTCGAAGATGGAGCTATTAACGTCACCCGTCCATCTTCGCCACTCAACTCAACCGCCAGAAGGAAGAAGAGCATGCTTTCGTCGACATATGCCGTGTAGAGAGAGCCGAATCTCTGTTTGAGGGCTTGCGCTCGGCCTCTGTTACGACTGGTCTCAGACTTTAACTGTCCGAGAAACGGCGGATTTCCTATTACGACATCACAAGTTCCGAGCCATTTTTCGGGCACGTCAAGTAAGCCATCTCCGACGACCAGGTGATCCGTCGATGGCCATTGTCCTCCTTTCGAAGCGGCCCAGAGTTTCAAAGTCAGTCGCGAAACTTCGATGCTCACGGGATCTATATCTATGCCTCTAAGGGTTTTCGAAATCGAAGTCACAGATTCACCGCGCTGGAACTTCCGTTCTGCCGCCGCTAGTAGGAAGACTCCTGAGCCAGCCGAAGGGTCACAGACAATTTCTCCAGCGCCAACGTCAAGGAGATCAACCAATTCTTGGGCTATGGGATATGGGGTGAAGACCGCGCCGGTTGCTCGATGGTCAATGAGCGCTTTCTCTCTAAGAGGACCGAGACTGGCAAGTTGATGAATTAAATCTTCGTCAACCTCGTCATTCTCTATACGGTCGAGGATTTGTTGAGCCGCCTGCGCGACAGCTGGTGGAAGTTGTGCTGCGCCAAAAGTCAGATCTGTTGAAGTACCCATGCCGGTAGATCATCTAATCGAGAATCATTTGAGAACACTTCATGAAGCGGGAGCTTGAGACCCAAACGCCTTTGAAGTTGTCGAACTTGGAGTTCTTCGTCCCACAGGAACATGGTTACGGCTGTTCCAGTTGAACCAGCTCGTGCTGTGCGACCGGAGCGATGCAGGTAGGTCTTGTGATCCTCAGGGGGGTTGTAGTGAATAACAACATCTACCTCATCTACGTGAATCCCTCTTGCTGCCACATCGGTAGCCACCAAGGCCTTAAGCCCGCCACCGCTGAAATCCTTTAAGGCTTTTTCTCGTTGAGATTGTCGTAAATCACCGTGTATTGCTGCCGCCTTGACTCCTTCGGCCCGAAGCTCTTTTTCTAATTGATCCGCTCCCCTTTTGGTGCGGGTGAAAAGCATCGTTTTGGTGCCTTGGTGAATGATTCTCGCTGCGACTTGAACTCTGTTCATTTTGTGAACGGACATAAAAATATGGCCCATTTCACTTACTGTGACTTCTGGTTCTGTTACCTCGTGAAACACCGGGTCATTTAGATGCCGTTTCACGACCGTGTCGACTGCTCCATCCAGAGTCGCGGAAAAGAGCATCGTTTGGTGATCAACCTGAATGTGCCTAAGTACCCATTCGACTTGTGGAAGGAACCCCATGTCAGCCATGCGGTCAGCTTCGTCGACAACAACACGTTCGACTAAAGCTACGTCGACTGCTTCTCGTTCGATGAGATCAATGAGGCGTCCAGGAGTGGCAATAACGATATCTATCCCGTTACTTATAGTTTCGATTTGCTTTTCGATGTTCGTGCCGCCGTAGACGGCGATGGTTCGAAGTTCGCGCGCTTTGGCTAGGGGCTCAACTACTCCGGTTATTTGGTTTGCGAGTTCACGAGTGGGAGTCAACATTAAGGTGGTGGGTTTACCGTCGTGACTTCTTGTCGTGTGAGCTATCGCTGGCAAACTAAATGCCAATGTTTTTCCTGAACCCGTTTTGGCTTTTCCGCAAACATCTCGGCGGGCCATCGCATCTCCAATAGCAAGGCTTTGAATCGCGAATGGTGATTCAATTCCTTGTTCAGCTAAGGCCGCTATGAGGTCCTGGGGTACGCCGAGGTCTGCAAAAGTCGGAGTCACGTGTGTGAGCTTTCAGGTGGTGGCCGATATTTCGGCGTATGCGGGGCCGCCTAACGATTACCTAAGGCGGGGAAGATGTAGCGCTCTTCTTCAGCGCCGTATTCGTCAAGGGTAGCCGGCGCTCACAGATCTCCGAGGTTTAGTGTTTGCGGTAGCTGAGAACCTTACCTGCCCCGATTTGTGTATGAAGGCTCTCTTGAAAAGCCAACTGACCGTTGACCCACACGTTTCGAATGCCAGCCGATTCTCGTTTGGGGTCCTCATAAGTAGCAACATCGGCAACCACATTTGGGTCGAACAACACCAGATCCGCCCAATTCCCCTCAACTATCCGCCCTCTGTCTTGCAGGCCGTGAACATCGCAGGATAACGAGGTCATTCTTCGCACAGCGCTTTCCAGACCCAGAACACCTTGTTCTCGAACATATCTGCCTAGCACCCGGGGGAATGTTCCAAATAACCGGGGATGTGGCTTACCTGCCAGGTCTGGAATGCCGTCAGATCCAATCATGACCCGTTCGTGACGCAAATTAGAAACGATGTCGCCTTCATCCATGATGTGTTGAATACAGATCGTGTTTTTTCCTTCAGGGGCAGTCAGGATATGTCTCACTGCTTCCGTTACCGATATTTCTAACTCTTCCGCTACGTCAACCAACATTCGGCCTTCGTACTGTCGATAGGCGGGACATGAGGCCAATTGAATTGCTGTTGCCAGTTCTGGGTTTGGGCTATCTAAATCGAAGTACTGGATCATTGGGCCACTACCTGCCGTGTACGGGTAAACATCAAGGGTTACTCGAGCCCCATTAGCCACCGCAGCATCGACTTTCGCCAGCGAATCTTTGACCTTGCCCCAGTTTCTCCTACCCGCAGCCTTGTGGTGACTAATTTGCACGGCGATACCTGCTCGCTCACCTATCTCCAAAGCTTCGTCAACCGCTTCAAGCAAATAATCGTTTTCATTTCGCATATGCGTGGCGTAAATGCCGTCATATGGAGCTATGACCTTGGCAAGTTCGAGCACTTCTTCTGTATCTGACCACCGGCCCGGACGATAGATGAGGCCAGAAGAGAATCCGCATGCGCCTTGCTCCATTGCTAACTGGACATGATGGCGCATTCGTTCGAGTTCGGCGTCGCTAGGCGGTCGGCGATCGCTACCCATTTCTAATGACCGGATTGTGTTATGCCCAACAAGCATCATTGCGTTGACCGCCGGCGTCGATTTCTCTACGTTCTGGCGGTATCCGTCGAGGTCACGCCATTCTGCTTGCATCCCAGATAGGTCTAGGGTGGGCTCCCCGGGTACAGCTGGAATAGCCGAGAAGCCGCAGTTCCCGACTACGACACTCGTGCAGCCTTGTGAGATCTTGAACTCCATATCGGGATGTAAAAGCAACGCACCGTCATCGTGAGTATGGACGTCTACGAAACCGGGCGCCAATACAAGTCCAGTGGCATCAATTTCCTGAGTAGCCGAGCCAGAAGTGTCACCAACTTCGGTGATGTGACCATCATCTACTGCGACGTCGCCAACGAATCGGTCAGCACCTGTTCCATCAATAATTGTGGCGTTGCGAATAATGGTGTCAGCCATCTGCGAAGCCTAGATCAACTAATGGGCAACCTCTCTTTCGTTCGGGCAACTAGCGTCAAAGCAATGGCAAGTGTCCGCGATTTCGAAATCATTGTCGTCGGTGCTGGCGCGTCGGGAGCGCCTCTAGCGGCTCGTGCCAGCGAGAACCCAAACACCAGCGTGTTGCTACTCGACGCGGGGCCTGACTATTCAGATTTAACCGACACACCAGCAGATTTACGCAACGGTCACCACAACAGCGTGTTTGACCACGATTGGCATCTCGACTATTCCCCGACTGAGCAGCGACCCAATCAGCCACTTCCCAGGGGTCGCGTTACGGGCGGGTCAAGCGCTGTCAATACGTGCATCTTTTTACGTGGCGTGCCGGAAGATTATGACGATTGGGCCGACCGCGGTAATTCCGAATGGAGATGGGAAAACGTTCTTCCGACCTTCTGCAGGATCGAACGAGATTTGGACTTTGGTGACGAGTCCTTTCACGGGGATGCAGGCCCAATCACAGTGCGCAGGTATCCATATGAGGAGCTGACCGAGTTGCACCAGGCTTTTCTCGCAACCGCAGAGGAGTTGGGGTACCCGGAGTGCCCGGACCAAAACGATCCTGATGGCTGGGGGGCCGGGCCTCAGCCCATGAACAAGCTCGGACAGCTTCGTGTATCGACTGCGTCTGCCTATCTGGCTCCCATTAGGTTGCGCCCGAATCTAGAAATTCGTGGAGGGTGTCACACCAACAAATTAATAATTGAAAGAGGCAAGGCAGTCGGGGTTGAAATAATCCTTGCGGATGGATCCATTGAACAGATCCGATCCAAGCTGGTGGTTCTATGTGCGGGAGCTATTCACACGCCTGGCATTTTGTTGCGTTCCGGCATAGGCCCGTCACAACATCTAGCTCAGATGGGGGTGGATGTATCTGCCGAAATGTCTGGGGTTGGTAAAAATTTGTCAGACCACCCGGGTTTGTTTGTTTTATGTCGACCGACTCACCCTGAACTCGTCAACAGCGACCAGCCAATTATTCAGACGATCTTGAGGTACACGTCTCCTGATAACAACGATCGAATGGATTTACAGATCGAACAGTTGACATTTACGGGTCGGGAAAATGTTCCCTACTTTGGTGTCGCAGCAGTTCTCGAGCAGGTTGACGGTGTTGGGGAACTAATTTTCCCAGATGCGGATCCGTTCGTTAACCCAACAATTAGGTCTCGATTCTGTGAGGTAGACCGCGATGCGGAGCGCCTCGCTGACTGTTTCTTGGATGCTTTACGTTTTACTGAGACCGGTCCCCTAGGGGCTCTCACCGATGAAGTGATGTTCCCTGACCTGCACAGAGTGAATGACCGGGCCGACGTCATCGATTTATTGAGACGTTTCTCCGCTTCTGGATACCACCCGTCCGGAACCGCTCGAATGGGGCCGTCTGACGACCCTGAAGCGGTTGTGGATCAATACGGTCGTTGCCATTCCATAGACGGTCTGGTTGTCGCAGATGCATCGATCTTTCCCACGGTGCCTCGGGCCAACACCAATCCTTCTTCGATCATGGTCGGAGAGACAATCGGTGAGTGGTTGCGCACCGAACCTTCTCGTTACAGCTTGTGATGATCGGGCGCGAAATACAGGATGTGCACCTAGTGGTGTCCGATTTTGACGGCACTTTGCTCGGCTCTGAGCGGAAAATATCTAGTAGGACGCGACAAGTTTTGCGACAGCTACACGAACTCGGGGTCGAATTTGTAGTAGCCACAGGTCGCCCTCCCCGATATTGCGATTCAATTGCAGAGCAAACCGGAATTCCTACCACTTTGCTATGCGCTAACGGAGCTGTGGAGTACGACGCAGCCAGTGGGGCAATCAATCAACTAGCCACACTCGATTTGGACAATGCTCGCGACTTGCTTATCGAGATCAGGCAAGCATTTCCTGAAGCGGGTTTTTGCGCCGAGATGGGCAGCGAGTTTGTCGCGGAACGCAGATGGCTTGAACTCGCGGCTCGCCCAGCAGATAGCAACATCACAGATGTGGTGCCTCTCCTAGATCAGCGAGTCCATAAGTTATTAATCAACTTGCCAAATAGGTCAGCGGATGAAACGTTGAGTCTTATTGACCCTTTGGTTAAAGGCCGGGCAAACGCGATGCACGCAGGGCTTCCTTTTGTTGAGTTGATGCCCCCTGGAGTCGATAAAGCTTTTGGGCTTAGAAGACTGTGTGAGCAGCGAAAGGTCAGCTCTATCGCAGTAGTGGCCTTCGGCGATATGCCTAATGACAACGCGATGCTGGAATTCGCGGGTTGGGGGGTTGCCGTTAGCAACGCGCACCAATCGACTCAAGATGCAGCCGATGAGATCACCGATTCGAACGTAAACGACGGGGTTGCAATAGTGCTCGAAAGGATGATCAGCGCTTAGCCGACACCGTTCTCGAGTAACTCCACTAGCGCTAAATGCACCTGCTCAATTTCATGTCGCTCAACGAACTCGCCTTGGGTATGAGCCAACGATGCATCGCCCGAACCGAAGTTTGAGGCCGGTATTCCATGAGAGGCAAACCTAGCGACGTCTGTCCAACCCAATTTGGCTCTAACTTCTAACTCGTTACGCGAAATAAGAGCGTCCAGCAACGGGTGTTTCAAAGCTGGCGTCGCAGGGGGCGCATGATCATCGATAGTCAGCTGGTCGCACTCCAGGCACAATTGCGCGACATGTCGTTCGGCTTCTTCGGGAGTTCGATCAGGGGCATATCGATAATTGATAGTGATAGTTGCTTCGTCGGGAACGACATTTCCCGCAACCCCCGCTTCAACCCGGACCGCTTGCATCGCCTCGCGATATTCACACCCATCGACAACTGGTCGACGTCCTTCGTATTCTTCTAACGCTTGCAAAACGCTGCTCAATCTATGGATCGCGTTGCGGCCTTTCCATGGACGAGCGGTATGGGCTCGTTCACCTAAATAGAGAGCGTTTACTCTGAGAGTGCCTTGACATCCCGCTTCGATTGCCGCCGATGTCGGCTCTCCTAGCAAAGCCACATCGCCTTGAACTAGATCTGGATGTGTTTCAAACAGATGTTTGAGTCCATTGTGCTCCGCTGCTACCTCTTCGCAGGGATAGAAGACGAAGGTCGCATCCACCGCAAGGTCCTGAAGTGCTAGAGCTGTCGCCAGCTGCGCCGCAAGCCCCCCCTTCATGTCACAAGCACCTAATCCGTAGAGCCGATCTCCTTCGATACGTGCGCTTTGATTGTCATTCGCGGGAACGGTGTCGAGATGACCGGCGATCACAAGGCGGTGTTCTCGCCCTAGTTCCGATTTTGCAATCACACTGTCACCAATTCGATGCACATCTAATTGCGATTCGTTCCTTAGCCGGTACTCAAAGAAGTCCGCTAGCGCAGCCTCTTGATGACTTTCTGAGGGAATGTCTACAAGCTCTGCGGCTAAATCGAGAAGGTCCATCATTACTGAAAGGTTACGGCTTAGCGAAGCAAGATTTATCAGTTCCTGAGCCGTTGTTCTAACAGAGCAATTCGATCATCGGTTTGAACCGCAGCTATTCGGACATATCCAGAGCCTGATGGACCGTAGAATTCACCTGGGGACGCTAACAGCCCAACTTCTTCTAGTAGCTGTTCGACAAATCGCCACGCATCTCCATTAGGGGCTGGTACCCACAGGTAGAAACCACCCTGAGGCAGAGGTGCCTCTGCACCCATCTCAGCGATAACAGACGACAACCGTGTAAGACGATTCCAATAGATCTCTCGCTGCTGTTCTACGTGAGCCTGGTCCGATAATGCCGCCACAGCAGCTGCTTGCGCTGGTCCGGGCACCATAAAGCCCGCGTGTTTTCGTACTTCTCGTAGATAGTCGACGATTGCTGAGTCTCCTGCGTAAAAGCCGACTCGAACACCTGCAAGATTTGAACGTTTGGAAAGTGAATGCACTGCTACTACGCCGTCAGTGCCTGACGAAAGTATTGTTCGCGGCGGTCCGTCCCATGTGAACTCGCAATAACATTCGTCGCTGAACACCGGGATGCCGTGTGATCGGCCCCATTTTGCGACGGTTTCTAAGTCATCTAATCCCCCGGCTGGGTTACCCGGAGTGTTGACCCACAGCAGCAACGCTCGCTCTTTGTCTTCGTCTGTAACGGCATCAAGTTGAATAGACCAGTCATCATTGACGGGCACAGGTACCGCTCTACATCCAGCAAGCGTGGCACCCATTTCGTAACTGGGGTAACTAACGGCCGGAAATAGGACAGTGTCGCGATCAGGGTCACGCAGTTTCATCCAATGCGGCAAGCCCGCCACAAATTCCTTTGTGCCCACCGCAGCGGCTATCTCTGAAACGGCATCTACATCGCAGCCGAGTCGAGCATCGAACCATGTGGCTATTTGCTCTCGGAAAGCCAGTGTTCCTATCGAAGGTGGATAACTTCGTTCGCTGTCGGACAATGCGAGAGCATCGACAACCGACCGCGGAGGCGGGTCGATCGGTGTTCCAATTGAGCAGTCAACAATCCCGCCTGCATGGCGCTCAGCTAACGGTTTAAGTTCATCGAGCCGGTCATAAGGGTACGGCGGTGGAGAGAAGCCTTTTGTACTAGTCATACTGTTCCCCCGAATGTATGTGTTCGATGAACTCCGAGAGGAGCTCCCGTGAAACTTCATCTAACCGAGCCTGGATCAGCGTTCCCTCTTCTTGATGCTGTTCCAATAGAACCTCGCCCTCGCGGTGCACTGCTGCAACCACATCGCCGCGGCTCCACGGGATCCGCAACTCCACAACGCTAGTGAGACTTCTGAGACGATCCCCTATGGAGGCCAGCAGGTGATCTAGTCCTTCACCGGTGCGCGCAGAGAAAGATAATGAGCCTTCATGACGATAAAGCAAATGATCAAATCCCTCTTTCTCTGCTTGATCGCTTTTGTTGAACGCCAGGAGTTCCGGGACGTCGCCAGCACCTATTTCTCTAAGAACCGAACGGACGGCGTTCATTTGACCTTCGGGGTCTGGACCAGCTCCGTCCACTACGTGCAACAGCAGGTCGGCCTCTGCAACTTCTTCCAACGTTGATTTAAAAGCCTCTACCAACCCCGTAGGCAGTTTCTGAATAAATCCGACAGTATCCGTGACCAGCACAGTCTCGCCGCCAGGGAGTTGCAATCGGCGAGTCGTAGCATCAAGGGTCGCAAAAAGCCGGTCTTCTACAAGCACTTCGGCCCCGGTTAAACGATTTAGCAACGTACTTTTACCCGCGTTGGTGTATCCAACAATCGCGACCGTGTGGAATCGAGAACGTCGACGCGATTTGCGCTGATTTTTTCTTGTACGGCGGAGACCGGTTAGGTCTTTTTCTAACTTCGCTAAACGCCTCTGAATTCGGCGTCGGTCAACTTCCAACTGGGTCTCTCCTGGCCCCCGCGTGCCAATGCCACCCCCCTGTTGGCTGAGTTGATCACCCCGACCCCGCAACCTCGGAAGTCGGTACTTAAGTTGCGCCAACTCGACTTGAGCCTTTCCTTCAAGTGTCGTTGCGTTTTGAGCAAAAATATCCAGGATTACTGCTGTGCGGTCCAACGCTGTTCGCTTCAGGATTTTCTCTAGGTTGAACTGTTGAGCGGGGCTCAACTCATCGTCAAAGACCACCGTATCGGCATCAGCATCATCAGAAGTTTCTTGAATCTCAGTCGCTTTACCCCTGCCCACATAGGTAGCCGGATCGGGTGCCTCTCGCTTCTGAATGACTCGATCGACGGGGTCAGCGCCGGCTGTATCGACCAGTTGGGCAAGCTCATCCAAATTAGCGTCCACTTGATCATCGGAAGCACCTGGAAACTGAACTCCCACAAGAACAATTTGTTCGCGAAAGGAACGATCGATGAGGCCGGTCGACTCTCCTGCGAATTCTCCGAATCCACCTCGATGGCTGTTCTTCTCGTCGCGATGCTCATGGGGCTTGGTCATGTGAACACTTCAATAGCCCCGATAAAAACAGTCGGCCCAACTAGAACTGGGTCTTGTTCAATCAACACCCTTACGTTGCCACCGGGCATGTTGACCCAAACTTCCCCACCAACCAGATCCCACTGATGTGCAAGAACGGCGGCCGCTGTTGCTCCCGTTCCACAAGCTCGAGTTACTCCAACACCACGTTCCCACACGACCATATCGAGAGCGTTCGGATCGTTTTTTCTTACCGAGATGAACTCGACATTTATGCCGTCCGGATAGAAGGCCTCGTAGTAGGGGCCGATGGTTGCTATATCGATGAGGTCCTGGTCCTCAACAGCGACGACTAGGTGCGGGTTTCCGAGATCAGCTGTGGCGGCAAGAGTTGATCCGAGTTCACGAAGAATATCTGCATGAACTCCTGGGCCAGGACCCACCGGTCCCATCGCGACCGTTACTTGAGCTTCGCTTTGATCTCCATCGATAGTCACCGAGCGGCGACCTCCAGCAGTGTCTATTTCTAGAGACGTGGGTCCAGTGCTGTTGGCCATTGCGTGCGCTTGTGCAAGACAGCGGATGCCATTCCCGCTCATTTCTGCCGGAGAGCCATCAGCGTTGTGAAGCACCATAGCTAAGTCAGCTCCGTCGCTCCCGGGTAGCCCAAGCAAGAGTCCGTCTGCTCCGATGCCAGTGCGTCGGTCACAAAGTTCTCTGGCTAGCTTTTCGATGTCGCGGGGAACTTCACGCGCGAGCGCTACGAGAAAGTCATTTTCTAGGCCGTGGTGTTTTGTTAGTCGCATAGCAAGCTCCTGCACCATTGTCCCAGTTCTCTGGGTCATAACTGCGATGAAATTTCGTTAATCAGTGAGTTCAGCTGACTTCTCGGCACCCACTCAACTCGCGGGTCACGCTTAAACCAACGTTGCTGTCGACGCGCAAAGCGTTTAGTCCGTTGTATTGCTAGCTGTAAGGCCTCATCGAGTGATGTCTGGCCTCGAATGTAAGCGAGTAGTTCTTTGTAGCCAAGTGCTTGGCCTGCGGTAACCGAAAGTTCGACTTCTGCCAAGCCTCGGACTTCCTCCAGAAAGCCGGCTTCCATTTGGTCTCGATAGCGGCGCTCTATTCGGTCATCGAGCTCACTGCGTTCTATTTCAATACCTAACATTCGATACGGAACTGTTGGGTAGCTATTCAGCCCAGGACCAAATGACGAGAACGGTCGTCCTGTGCCCAAAGTGACCTCTAACGCTCGTATGATGCGCCGACGATTGTTGCTCTCCATCCGACTCGCGCCGATCGGATCGAGATCTACCAGTCGACGGTGAAGTAACTCAGTTTCGGGCTCTGTATCTAACTGTTGAGCGATTTCAGCGAACCTCGGCGGGGGTGTAAGCCCGTCAACTATCGCTCTCAGGTAGAGGCCTGTTCCTCCAACTAGGAGAGGAACACCGCTACGTTCGTCAATATCGGTTCGAGCTCTTGCATGAGCCTCTTGGAAGTCAACCAAGGTAAAAGTTTCATGCGGATCGACCAGGTCGATCAGATGATGCCGCACTTCTGACTGCTCTTGGCTAGTAGCTTTCGCCGTGCCGATATTCATACCTCTATAAACCTGCATCGAATCGATCGACAACAACTCGATGTTGTCAAAGCGACGTGCAACTTCAATCGCAAGCGCGGACTTCCCACATGCGGTTGGCCCAACAACGACAATGGGCTGCGCCTTCAGTCGCTCTATCGCAGTCAGGAAGACGCCACCGGTATTCGCGTTTTGTGTTTCGCAGGCGCGGTTATTTCCAACAACTCGCCAATGAGGTTGAAAGTGCGTGCTCCTGTTACAAGGACTTGAGCGTAACTGCCCGGTCGAATCGTGTCCTGAGAAGGAAAGTGCAGCAGCCTATTGTGACGCGTGCGACCCGTAAGCATGCTGCTGTCACGCTTGGAGCGACCCTCAACAATGACTTCTTCGTTATGCCCAACTCTTGTTTGGTTGCTCTGCAGACTTGACCGTTCAATAACCTGACGCAAGCGTTCCATTCTTTCTGCTGCAACATCCTGCGATACATATCGATCCACTAGGTCAGCTGCCTCAGTGCCCGGTCGCGGCGAGTAGACAAACGTGAATGCATTATCAAATTGAACTTCGGCTGCTACTTCCAACGTCTTTTCGAAGTCATCATCGGTTTCGCCTGGAAAGCCCACGATTATGTCGGTAGTCACCGCTAAGTCGACGATTCGCCGTCTGGCCTCTTCTATTTTCGTCAAATACTTACTTGCTGTGTAGCCGCGGTGCATAGATGTCAACACGTCATCGCTACCCGACTGCAAAGGTAAATGGAGGTGTTCACATACTTCAGGGACCTCGGCCATAGCGTCGATGGTTTCAACGCGCAGATCTTTGGGATGGGGACTGGTATAGCGAACCCTTCGAATTCCCTCTATCTCTGACACCGATCGAAGCAGGTCGGAGAAAAGTGGCCGAGCGGTGTGACGGCCTTCTGTCCACGACCGGCCAACAAGCAGCTCCGAGTCATCGGGGAGTTCCGAGCCTCGCAGCTTGAGGGTGAGATCGCGGCCATAGCTATTCACGTTTTGGCCCAAAAGCGTGATTTCGGTGATGCCCGTCGAGGCTAATGCTCGAACTTCTTCTACAAGCTCGCCATAGGGGCGCGAAATTTCTTTGCCTCTTACTGCAGGAACTATGCAAAAGGCACACGAATTGTCACAGCCGATCTGAATAGTGACCCATGCTGCATGATTGGCATCTCGCTTTACGGGAAGCGCGGATGGAAACGCTTCTGATTCCTCCAGGATTTCGGTTACCGGCCCGTTAGTCCGAGCTTCCGTAAGCAGTTCTGTTGCGCGACCAACGTTGTGAGTTCCAAAGACCACATCAACATGGGGTGCTCTTTCTCTTATCGTCTCTCGGTCTTTTTGAGCGAGACATCCGCCCACCGCAATTTGAAGATCCGGTCGCTCTTCTTTCAGCTTTTTTAAATTTCCGAGTTGTCCGTAGAGCTTGTTGTCTGCGTTTTCTCGGATACAGCAGGTGTTTAGGACAATGACGTCAGCGTCATCGAAAGATTCAGCTTCTTCCAGGCCATCTGTTTCGAGCAGACCCGCGATCCGTTCCGAATCGTGTTCATTCATTTGACACCCGTAAGTGCGCACGAAGTAGCGACCGTTCACCCCACCAAGGCTATTGGGCAACGGCACAGGGTGAACTCACTTACGGCGGAATAGGTCAGAGAATTCTGCTGTGGTCATCTCTCAGTGAACGCAAAGTGCTCAGACATCTTGTCTCTTATTTCTGACATGTGGTCGAGGTATTGCTTCATAGTTCCGTTGTAGTTGCCGTCCTGGCGCCGATTCTCAGCACCCTCAAAGTTGTAATAACCCGGCGTGCAATCGCGGTTTCTACTCGTTTTCCCACGGTGGGCAATAACTTCTTGCACCCAACGCTCTTCTGCGTCGTAAGTGCAGTCCAAGCTATGAATCTGATTTTGTCGAACAAAATCGATGCATTCAGCTATATGTTCGCCTTGGCTATTCAGCACGTCCGTCAGATTGAAAGCGAAGAACGCCTGGTAGCCGCCCATTATGAAGAGGTTGGGGTACCCATGAGAATGTATTCCAAGCAAGGTACGAATTCCGTCCTCGTACTTGACGTTGAGGTCCTGGCCACCTTCGCCAATGATCTGGTTATAAATCCCTGTTTGTTGTACTTCGAATCCAGTCGCGTATATCAGTACGTCTAACTCGTATTGCGTTCCGTCGAATTCAGGTCCGCTCGCATTAATTTGACTAATGCCTTCGCCCTTGGTGTCGACAAGAGTGACATTGGGTCGATTGAACGACGGCAAATACTCGTTGTGGAAACAGGGGCGCTTACACATCAGCATGTACCAGGGCTTCAGAGACTCAGCTGTCTCGGGATCTTCTACAACCTCATCAATGCGTTTATGAATACGCATCATCGCGTCAATATTGGCGTTTTCTTGTCGTTGAATCTTTTCTTCACGCGACATCGCGGCTCGTTTGGCCTTGACCGCGTCAGGTACTCGGGGCCCCTCAATCGCTCGGGCTCTTCGTTTCGCTTGCCATCCAGGTTCCAGACTCGCGGCCCACTCGGGCTCGGTTTCCCAGTCATCTCTCACGTCTATCGAAGACGGGGTGCGTTGAAAGACATATAGCTCTTTCGCCGCCTTCGCTAATTCAGGAATGGCTTGGACAGCGCTTGCTCCAGTCCCAATAATCCCAACCCGCTTATCGGCAAGATTCTGAAGATTGTCACCCGTATATTCGTAGTCCCAACGAGACGTGTGAAACGAGTGACCGGCAAAAGTTTCGATGCCGTCGATCTTCGCCAATTTTGGTTTCGACAGTGTGCCGTTGGCGCAGACGACGAAACGCGCTTTAATGCTGTCTCCTCGATCAGTTCCGACCACCCAAACTTCCTCGTCTGAGTCCCAGACTGTTGACGTCACCGTTGTCCCGAACACGGCTAGGTCATACAAATCAAATCGTTCGGCAATGGATTTGCAGTACTGGTAGATCTCTTGACCGCCCGCATAGTGACGACTCGGCACGTAGCCGGTCTCATCCAGCAACGGCAAGTAGTCATACGCGACGACATCACAGGCGACACCTGGGTATCTATTCCAATACCAAGTCCCACCTACGTCAGCGCCTCGTTCAACAATCCGGATACTCTCGACGCCCTTTTCTCTGAGCCTCGCCGAAGTCAGGAGCGCCGAAAATCCGCCGCCAATAAAGAGCACCTCAACTGAATCGTTTAGAGTCTCTCGCTCCTCTACCTGGTGGCCGTAAGGGTCTGTCGCATATTTAGCTAACTCTCCGGTGAGGTCTGAGGTGTAGCTATCGGTTCCCGGAGGGCGATAGTCGAGGCGTAAGTCGCGTTCCTCCGCGAACTTTTCTTTGATCTGGTCGTAATACTCCTGCGGCGGTCGATCTTGTTTATCGCTGCTGTAATCAAAGTTGAAAATGTTTTGCGGCTTGTCTTGCTTCTTCGCCATCAGACTCTTTCCTGGGGAACGTTTGACTGCGTTCCAAGCTATAGCGCCAGGACCCTGTGTGATTGCTTGGAAGCAGATTTTGCTTGAGCTACAAGCAACGCTTCTTGCTAATGAAGCTGCCCGCCAACCTGAAGCGATGCCTCTTTAATTGTTATTCGTCAACGACGTCAACAGATTCTTCGGCTTCCAGATCTGTATCCGCGGCTTCAGCTTCGCTACCCAGATCACCAATTCCTAATTGAGATCTGATCCTGCCATCAATTTCAACCATGATTTCCGGATTATCGGTGAGGAACTGTTTGGCGTTTTCTCGACCTTGTCCGAGCTGCTCTCCTTCATAGGTGTACCAAGCACCGGACTTCTTGACGATTCCTTGTTCCACCCCAACATCTACGAGTGAGCCCTCACGGCTAATGCCTTTCCCGTACATAATGTCGAATTCAGCTTGCCGAAATGGAGGCGCTACTTTATTTTTCACAACTTTGATTCGGGTTCGACCACCCGTGATTTCGCCGTCAGACTTAATGGCTTCGATCCGACGAATATCTATCCGAACCGACGAATAGAACTTCAACGCTCGCCCACCTGGTGTCGTCTCCGGACTACCAAACATGACACCAATTTTCTCTCTGAGCTGGTTGATGAAGATAACAATGGTTTTAGTTTTATTTAGATTCGCGGTCAGTTTGCGTAACGCTTGCGACATGAGGCGGGCTTGCAAACCAACATGAGTGTCGCCCATCTCCCCTTCAATTTCAGCCCTTGGCGTTAGAGCAGCGACCGAGTCGATGACCACCACATCAACTGCTCCTGAGCGGATAAGCATGTCAGTAATCTCAAGGGCTTGCTCACCAGTATCGGGCTGAGAAATAAGAAGTTCATCAACATCGACACCAATATTTTGAGCGTACGCGGGGTCCATCGCATGTTCGGCGTCGACATAAGCGCAGATACCACCGGTACGTTGAGCTTCCGCTACGACATGCATCGCTAACGTAGATTTTCCTGATGCCTCAGGGCCATAGACCTCAACGACACGACCCCTGGGAAGCCCCCCAATGCCAAGAGCCATATCGATCGCCAAACTGCCTGTCGAGACAGCTTCAACTTTCATTTGGCCTCGTTCACCCATCTTCATGACAGCGCCCTCGCCAAATTGACGTTCAATCTGCGACAGTGCCATATCGAGTGCTTTATCTCGTTCCACGCTGCATGTCCTCCTCGGACTGGTATTTCGACTTCGTGCGAAGTCAACTTTCTCAAACGGGTCAAATAGCTAAACCCGATGGTGGAAACCGTACGAACGGGGTCGGACCCCGAAAATGTGCGGACATAATTAAAGTACATACGAACACTTGTTCGGTCAAGTATCGAACAAGTGTTCTTAGCAGAGCGATTTTGAGCATTTTGTGCCTGAACCCGCGAGACTCTGCCGATGAGCACTTACTTAGCCGACAGTGATTTTGAACTCTTACTAATCGAGCGCACCGATGGTGTTGCGTTTGTCACCGTAAACGCTCCACCAATGAACGTTATGACTCCCCCACTTTTCAGAGAACTAGCAAAATTTGGCGCCCAAGTGGCGGAAGACGATTCAGTTCGAGTGGTTGTGTTGCGAAGCGACGACCCAGATTTTTTCATTGCCCATTTCGATGTTTCGGCAATTCTGGAATTCCCTGTTGAAGGTCCGGCCGAAAAGCCCGAAAAACTTGAAGGATTCCACCTCATGTGCGAGACCTACCGAACTATGCCCAAGGTCACGATCGTGGAAATCGGCGGCCGAGTGGGCGGCGGCGGAAGTGAACTGTCCATGTCGTGCGACATGCGTTTCGGGGCTTTGGGGAAAACTGTCATCAACCAAATGGAGGTTCCGATCGGAATTCTTCCCGGGGGGACAGGAACACAGCGCCTACCGCGTCTAGTGGGAAGGGGTAGAGCGATGGAAATAGTTTTAGGGGGAGTTGACGTGGATGCGGAGACAGCTGCGGATTGGGGCTATCTCAACCGAGCGTTACCCCCTGAAGAATTGCGTCCTTATGTCAATGAGCTGGCCCTGCGTATCGCCGGATTTCCTCCTACTGCGGTCGCGTTAGCCAAAGAGGCTGTAAACAACGCGGATACCATGCCCCTTAACGAGGGTTTACTGGAAGAGCGTTACCTCTTTCAGCGTCTCCTCAGGACTGATGAAGCAGAACCCGCGATGCGCAGTTTCTTAGAAGTTGGCGGCCAAACTCGGGAAGCAGAGAAACGAATGGGTCGACTAGTTACTGAAGTTGACTGGTCCTAGCCGCTATCTCTAATACCTGACGTTACGAACGAAAGGCGGGCGCGACTCGCTCGATAAAGAGATCCATCGACTCTTTCTTGCGTTCAAGCGGCCCAAAAGTGAAGTCCGGCACAATCAACTCATCCAAACCCACATCTGCGTACTCACCAACTATGTCGATGACTTCTGGTGGGGTTCCAACGATGGTGGCACGACCAAAGTCCATATCGCGGAAGCGTTCTAGTTTCTCCTCACTGTCCGATATGAACATCAAAGCGCATGCCGATCGTTCAATTTCATCCGGGTCACGCCCGACATCGTCACAATGAGCGTCAAGCACCTGACATAGTTCTGCGATATCAGCAGGCATTCCCCAGTAGTTCCATTCATCGGCATGGATGGCCGCCGTGCGCAAGGTGCGTTTACGTCCACCACCACCGATCATCAGAGGGATCTTGGTTTGGATGGGTTTCGGGTCAAGCGGTGCATCGAGAATTGTGTAGTACTCGCCTTGATAATCAGTGCGCTTGTTCGAAAGCAACGAAGTAACGATCTCAACCGCCTCGTCTAGACGGTCCAGGCGGCCTTTGACAGTAGAAAACTCGAAGCCATATTTCTCATGTTCGTTTTCTTGCCAACCAGCACCAAGTCCCAGAACTAGCCGTCCGCCAGAAATGTGATCAATAGTCGCAGCGATTTTCGCCGTAAGCGCCGGATTCCTATACGTATTCCCTGCCACCAACGGGCCTATTCTGACTCGTGGGACACTTGCAGCGATGGCGGCCAAAATCGACCAAGCTTCATGAATTGGTTGGTCAACATTTTCTTCGTTGGGCATAAAGTGATCCGCATACCAAATGCCGTCCCAGCCCGTACTTTCCGCATAACGGCAGCCCTCGAGAGTGTCCTGCCACGTTTGACCATTACCTGTCCAGAAACTAAATCGCATTCGAACAGCCTGTCAGATGTCGTTGCTATGCGCAGACACATCCATAGGAATTAGTGACCTTGAATCGACCACGGTATGCGCCGCCCCTGCAGATCCAATGACGCTCTTTATCAGCATCAGCCGGTCGACCCGAAAATTTCCCTTGATCGTCGTACCTACTATTTCCGGAACAACATCGCCCTTGGTTCGACCGAGGGTTATGTGACCCACAAAGGGTAACTCCTGTTTCGGGGCTAATCTGCCTGTCGACTTCCGAACATTGTCAGCTAATTCGGAAAGCCCCCGAACGGGCACAACGAGATTTCGATCTCCAAGCTGCGTGATGCGCGGCCCGAGAGTACCCGTCGCCTGGAAAGCTTCGATTTTCTCGAAACAATCACGCAAATCATCTAAGTCGACTGCACCAAAAAATTGCATCGTCACATGCCATTTCTCTGGATGAACCCAATTGACGTCAGCTTGTCTACGGTCGAGCCGCAACAGTAATTCTTGAGTTTGTTCGTCCAGCGGAACTGATATGAAAGCTCTAGCCACGACTAAGGGCGAAGCCCTTGCAGGTGAAGCCTTAGTAGATTCAGCAGTGAGATAACGCTGAACTGCCTAATTCGTTCAAGGTCACCTGGAAGCTGTACTTGTTCGACAGTCTCGAATCCCTCCATCGAAACAGCCAACCAAGCAGTACCAAATGGTCGAGACTCTGTAGCACGAGCTGGATCTTCTATCGAGGTCGTAGCGATACCAACGTCTGATAGGAGAATCCCGCGCGCGACTCGCGCCATTTGCATCGCAGCGTCATCAGGCTGCCACGACGCAGGATCACCCTTCAATAAATAGGACAATATTCCGGAGCCTCGGGCCACTACGCCCCCCGCGAAGGCCGCTGTCCCGGTTCTAGCTGTCGAAAGTCGGTGGGCAAGATAACCGCCCGTCGTCGTCTCAATAACACCGAGACTCAGTCCTTGCTGCGCGAGCTGGGAGAGAACCGTTGATTCCATATTGTCTTCGTCTACTGCGAATACCAGATCGCCCAATAGGTGACGGAGAGCCTCTTCTTCCTCACGGAGAATGTCTTCGACTTCATTAGAAGTTTCGGCCTTCGCTGTTATCCGCACCTTTATTCCTTCGACCCCACTCGCAAGGAACGCCAACGTCGGGTTGCCTGCAGTTTCGAGCTCGGCAATTCGCGGACCCAACAATTCCGCTAGTCCCGACTCACTTTGACCCCATGTTCTCAAGACTCTGCTCTCTATGACCGAGGTGACACCTGAGCGATGTTGTAAGTCCGGCAAGATGGTCCCCAGCACCATTTCTTTCATTTCGTAGGGAACGCCGGGAACGGCGTATATAACTTTGTCGTCGCCCCCCGAAACCGCAACGGGTACTACTAGGCCCGGAGCAGTTCCAGGCTGTTGTTCTATGGTGTGGGCTCCTTCTGGGACCATTGCCTGGCGAAGGTTGTTTTCTGGCATGTCGCGCCCTCGACTTCGAAACATGTCTCGTATTCGATCAGCGATCGCTTCATCAAATACCAGCTCAGAATTGACGACACTAGCGATGACATCCCTAGTGATGTCATCTTGGGTTGGACCCAACCCACCACAAACAATGATTGCGTCACTCCGCTCTAAGCCCAACCGCAAAGCCTCTTCTATTCGAGACCAGTTATCGCCCACTTTGGTTTGGTGATGACTGTCGATTCCTGCCAGTGCCAATTGCTCACCCATCCAAGACGAGTTCGTATCTACGATCTGGCCCAGCAACAACTCTGTACCTACGGCGATAATTTCACAATTCATTTCTTGACCCTATTGTTCTTCTCTAACGCAACTTATTACTGAGCATCTTGGCGGCAGCCGCTAGAGAAGCTAGACGTCTTTCCCTAATTGTGCTTTAGCTATTCTTCGAGCACCGGCAAGATATGCGACTCCGGTTTGAACTGTCATGAGCACAGCTATCCATAGCGTCGCTGTGGCCACCCAGTGCGCCGATTCCGCAATCGGCGGAATAACTCCAAACCCTATTGCCCACAGTTGCACAAAGGTCTTCCATTTAGCCATCTTGGTTGCCGGCACCGAAATACCGCGACGGCCGACTTGGGAACGGTAAGCACTAATCACCAGCTCCCTAACCGCGATTATTGCTACCGGTACCCAATGGAACTGCCCATTAGCTACTAGGGCGAACATTCCGCCCAACACCAGCACTTTGTCAGCGAGTGGATCCAAAAACGCTCCCGATCGCGTAGCTCCCTGCCGTCGCGCAAGCCAGCCATCGACAAAGTCAGACATCCCAATTGCAAATCCAATTGCAAAGGTCAGCCACGATGACTCCTGAGTGGCTATCAGCAGCACAAACACTGGGGTGGCAAGTATGCGCGCTACCGTCACGAAGTTGGCGGGGGTCGCTAAAGCTGTTGGTCCGTAAGTAGGTGGCGGTTCTTCGTGTTTTCCCATTACTGGGCTTCCACCTGTACAGCTTCGATATCGGGACCCTCCGACTGAACTACGAGCACATCATAGATCTCTCCGGGTGAGAGGTCGCGGGGGACACGCACCACTCCATCAATTTCGGGCGCCTCCCTGTGAGAACGACCGATACCTTCACTATCGACTAACACTTCGATTGTTTGCCCCACAATTGCATCGCGACGTGTAGCGGTTATTAGATCCTGAGTTTCACTCAATTCGGCATGGCGTTCCCGCATAAGTTCAGCCGGTATCTGATTTTCAAGAGACGTCGCGTAAGTGCCTTCTTCGGGCGAGTAAGTGAAGAAGCCACACCAGTCAAGTTGTGCCTCTTCTAACCATTCCAACAACTCTGCTTGGTCATCTTCCGTTTCCCCGGGGTAGCCAACAATAAAATTAGATCTGAACGCCGCGTCGGGAGAAAGTTTGCGGATTCGCTCAATCCTTTCTAGGAATTTTTCTCCGTTGCCCCAACGCCTCATCCGCCTCAAGTGTCCCCGGGAAACATGCTGCAAAGACAGGTCAAAGTAAGGCACCCCGCTCGCCAAGATCGCCTCGATGAGCTCATTCGACAAATCAGATGGATACAAATACAGAAGCCGCACCCGATCGACGATCTTCGTCGCCGCTTCTACCAGCGAGACAATTGAACCGCGCTCCCCCATGTCCGAGCCGTAGCTAGCAAGATCCTGCGCTACTAGAACAGCCTCCCGAACGTCCAAGTCTTCTATTTCCTTCAATATGGACTCAGAGTCGCGACTCCGCTGTGGTCCTCGAAAGGAAGGTATGGCACAGAAGCCACATGCTCTGTCACACCCTTCGGCAATTTTCACATATGCCCACGGAAGGTCTGACGCCGGCCGTCGCAAGTTAAGCAAATCGAACTGTGGCGCCTCGACTTCTGCTATCGCAGACAAGCCTTCGGGCCGAGTTCGAAAATTTACCGGCACTCCGAAACCAGCGACTCTATCCACCTCTGGTAGGGCTTCAGCAAGCTCAACCCCATACCTCTCGGCCATGCAACCCGTAACAACGATCCGAGAATCTGCCGACCGTTCGCTATCCAAAGCCAAAATAGTGTTAATCGATTCTTCTCGCGCTTCTTCAATAAATGCGCAGGTGTTGACCACTACTAAATCAGCTACAGACGGGTCGTCTGTGGGAGTAAGGCCCTCATCAATGAGCGATCCGGCAATCTTGTCGGAATCAACCTGGTTTTTGGGGCACCCTAAGGTGTGAAGATGGAAGCTCTGAGCAGATGGCGTCATCACACCTCTAGGGTACGACTTAACAACAGTTAGTCGATCTGAAATGAGGGCTAACATCAAGATATGAACGCGGGTCCTCCTGTATCGGACAGGGAACGGACTCAATTTTCTATCGAGGGCATGAGTTGCGCAGCGTGTGCCGCTCGCATCGAAAGCGCGCTAAAAGACTTGCCGGGAGTTGAAGCGGCCTACGTCAACTTCGCTACAGCAAGCTCACTGGTTCGCCACACGAGCCAACTTGATGCCTCAGCAATAGTCCAGATCGTTACTCAGCTGGGCTACCAAGTTCACGACAACGCCGACAAACAGTCGATTCAAGAGTCACATGAAGCAGCACTCAAAAGACGAGCTACTCCGGCGCTGTTAATCGCAGCATTTGCGATGATCACAATGTTTATTCAATTTCCCGCCAGCCGCTGGATTTTGGCGTCATTGTCGACCTTCAGTGTTTGGTGGGCAGGTTGGAGTTTTCACCGCTCTGCGCGCGTGCAAATCGCCCAAAGGGCCCTAGCCATGGATACCTTGGTATCGCTCGGAACCATCGCCGCTTGGGGCTGGTCAATGGTGGTTCTGATCTCAGATGCAAACCAGAACCTTCATTTCGGAGGCGCTACTTCGATAATCGGATTCGTCTTACTCGGAAAGTGGTGGGAAGCACGCGCAATGCGGGCGTCCGGAGATTCCTTACGAGCACTCGCCAACATGGCTCCAAAGTGGGCAAACCTAAGAGATGGAACCGCAATAAGCGCTCAAGACTTAGTAGTAGGAATGGAATTCATTGTGGCTCCAGGAGAGCGCGTGGCGACCGACGGTGAAGTTATCGAAGGTTTGTCCAGTGTTGATGCTTCTCAATCCACTGGCGAGTCAACACCAATTGAGGTTGCACCCGGATCGGAGGTCGCTGGAGGCGCACTGAACGGGGACGGCGCGCTGGTCGTCAAAGTTACCGCTGTTGGAGAAGATACCGAGTTAGCCAGAGTCGCGAGACTCGTCGAGGAAGCACAGGCCACCCAGGCTCCTATTCAGCGTCTAGCGGACAAAGTGGCAGCCAAATTTGTGCCATTTGTATTGGGAGTCGCCTTCGGAACATTCGTTATCCGTTGGTTGCTTGGTCACGGTATTAATGACGCTCTGATCGCAGCAGTTGCCGTTCTCGTGGTCTCATGCCCTTGTGCATTTGGTCTTGCCACTCCCCTAGCAGTGCTTGTTGGAACAGGTCGCGCAGCCGAGTTAGGAGTAGTCGTAGCTGGTGCACATGTGTTGGACTCATCGCGTGCTGTAGACACAGTGGTCTTCGATAAGACGGGAACCATCACTGACGGTCGCCCGTCGATTATTGAAGCAAACGTTCCGTCCAACCAGGAAGTCCTGTTCTCACTCGCTGGAACTCTCGAATCTCGCTCTGGTCACCCCCTTAGCAGAGCTTTCGATTCATTCAGAGATGTAGATGCCGAGGTAAAGAACTTTATTAGCCACCCAGGTAAGGGAATTACAGGCCTGGTTAACGAAATCGAATTCAGAGTCGGGAAAGCCGAACTTTTCGACAAGGTTCCACCTGAGCTAGTCCTTGCAAATTCAGAGGGCACGCTCATTTATTTGGGTCGAGGAGCCACGGCTGAGGGAGTGGTCCTAGTCGGCGACCAAATTCGGCCTACTAGCGCTGAAGCCATCCAATTGCTTCGCAACCTGAAACTTCATGTCATTTTGCTTTCAGGTGACAGACATTCAATAGCTCAACAGGTCGGGCAAGTCATAGGCATCGAAGACGTTGTCGCTGAGGTTTTGCCTGAAGAGAAGCAAACTCATATTTCAACGCTTCAGTCCGAGGGCAGATGCGTGGCGATGGTTGGCGATGGCGTAAACGACACTCCAGCGCTCGCAGCAGCGGATCTTGGTATCGCGCTTCAGTCGGGAACAGATGTTGCTCGAAATGTCGCAGATATAACCGTAATGACCGATGATCCACGAGCGGTCGCCGACGGAATTGCGTTGTCACGTCGAACTCTGACCACAGTAAAGACCAACTTAGCTTGGGCATTTTCCTACAATCTCGTCGCTCTACCGCTCGCACTAACTGGAACTCTCTCACCTACCCAAGCGGCCGTAGCCATGGCTCTTTCATCTTTCCTGGTCGTCATAAACAGCATGCGACTTCGCAAGTTCTCCAGCCTCCATAACCCCGTTCCCTAAACAGCAAACGAGGGCACCAGATTTCTGTTCTCACTTACTCTGTCGGGGTTGTCGCATACTTAGTGGTCTAACTCGCGTAGTCTCAAGTTCGTGACTGGCTCAACCCCTGACGTGCTTTCAGAGTCTGAAGTGCTTTCTCGTTTACGTTCCAAACGAGGGCAAACTGGTTATCGAGCGATGTTTAGTTCTTGGCTGGGCGGGATAGTCACTGATCCAGCCTTGATGCAAATACCTCTCGATGATCACCTAGTGCATCGGGGTCACGGGGTTTTCGATACCTGCACTTTGAGTGATGGTCGTCTATATCGCCTCGGTATCCATGTTGATCGGCTATTGCAAAGCGCATCGCTCGCGCGAATTGAGCACTCCTGGACCAAAGAAGACATCATTCAAATGGTCGTCGATACCGCTAGCAAAACCGGTATCAGAGATGGCGCAGTGCGATATTGGCTTAGCGTCGGTCCGGGCGGCTTTTCACCCAGCCCACGGGAGTGTCCAGAGGCTTGCTTTTACTGTGTCATTTTCGACCCAATGCCTTTAGGAGTCACCGACTCTGATCCGCTAAGCGCCGGCATCCCGGAAGTCACGGTGCGCGACACTCCAATGAAGCCGCAGTTACTGGCAACAATAAAATCCAATAACTACTTACTCAACGTTCTCACGCACATGGAAGCCATCGACCTCGGCGGGACCTTCGGAATCTTGGTAGACGACGACGGGTACGTCGCGGAGTCATGCGTTTTGAATGCGGTGTTCATCACGAAAGATCACACTCTTCGCACCCCCCCATTCGACGGAATTTTGTTCGGAACAACCGTTCGACGAGTAATGGATCTTGCGTCAGAAGTTCTTATAGAGGAAGGTCTGATCTCTTCAGTTGACCAGTCGCCCGTCTTGGCGTCAGACGTCTCCGGCGACCAGGTCACTGAAATGTTTCTCTGCGGCGGTGACACGCACTTATACCCAGTGGTTTCCTGGGATGGTCTAGCGGTTGGCGACGGAAAGGTTGGGCCCATAGCGAAACGTCTGCTGGAGCTACTCGAGGGTGAAGCTTTTGGTCAATTGCTGGGTAATCCCACCGACTTCATCGACGTGAATTACAAAGATTGAGAGGGGCCGCGAGCAGTGCGTTTCAGTGAAAGAGTCAGTGAGCTCGTTCACTCACCGATCGGGGCAGCTCATGCCCTCGTGGGTTTGCGTACCAACGACCGTCCACTATTGGACTTGTCTCAAGCTGCACCATCTTTTCCACCTGCTGAAGCCGTCACCAACCGCATCGCCGAAGTCGTTAGCGAACCAGATTCCGGCCGATACCCTCCGCAACCAGGTCTACCCGAGCTGCGGGCAGCCTTCGCAGCGGATTTGACATCGGGTTATGGATCTGAAATCAGTCCCGATTCGGTGTTGGTAACCGCTGGCTGCAACCAGGCGTTCTGCGTGGTTGCAAGCGCTTTGACTTCACCAGGCGACGAAGCCGTTCTGGTAGCACCGTTTTATTTCAACCACGACATGTGGCTGAAAATCGAGGGCGTAAAAGTGCGCTATCTGAAGCCCGCTGAAGACTTAATCCCCGACCCCCAACAAGCTCAGAGTCTCATAAACGAGAGAACAAAGCTGATCACTTTGGTCACTCCCGGGAACCCAACCGGCGTCACTATTCCTGATGAAGTCATTCATGAGTTCGCGGACTTGGCAGCACGGAACGATCTCGCCCTCATAGTTGACGAAACTTATCGTTCATTCCGAGACGCAACTCATAGCCCCCATCAACTTTTCAGCAACACGGACTGGGTGGAAAATGTAATTAGTCTCCATAGCTTTTCGAAGGATTTCGCTATTCCGGGTTATCGGTGCGGAGCTGCGGTTGGTGGGCAACTAGCGATAACTGAAGCTCTGAAAGTTTTGGACTGTATTGCAATCAGCGCACCTCGGATTGGACAGGAGGCCGCACTTGCGGGCCTTCTTCACGCTCAAGAGTGGCGACTGCGTCAGGTCGACCGCATCAAGAGTTTGGAGCAAAAGTTCCTTGAAGCAATGCGAGATGAACCAGGGGGATTCAAAGTCGAATCTTCGGGTGCCTATTTTGGTTGGGTGAGACATCCCCGATCCGATATGCCAACGGAAGAGGTGGTCAGAAAATTAGTTCTCGAACATGACGTTCTAGCTATTCCCGGGACTGCCTTTACCGTCAACGATGAGTCCATGATTCGTCTCAGCTTCGCCAACCTGGAGCCCCAACAAATCAGCGAGTTACCTGCCCGATTGGCTGAATTCGTTTAATGCCAGATCTATTGTCATAGGGTGACCGTTCCTGTAGATCCCCGACCCCGGTCATCCAAAAGCGTCGAACAGGTCCCGGTGACCCTGGTCGATACCTCCTCTTTGCAAGAGTTCGGATTCGCAATCCGCGAGTCAACCGCTACGGCAATAGACACTGAGACTGTCTACACCCCCGAAGCATTCACCGGCCCAAATGCAGCACCTGGTGCCCTCCGCGTGATTTCAGCTGCCACCAGAGACGGCGATGGACTCGAGCAAGCATGGGTCGTTGACACCGCGTCAATTGACTGTTTGCAACTCGCGGAAACCTTAAGCGGAGTCACCGCGGACGCATGGAACGCCGACTTCGACTCGCTGGTATTAGATCGAGATCTTTTTGGGCCCGCAAAAGTCGCCGGAAGACCCGTTCGGTCGATTACCTGGTGGGACGCTCAGATTGCAGACGCTCTTCTGCATCAGGGGCGTACTGGATTTGGCTTCTATCACGGCCTCGCCTGGGCGGTCGAGTGGTACCTCGGCTTAAGTGTGAAAGGCAAAGGGACTACCCAGTTGTCCTACACCGAAACCGGAACTCTTTCCAAAGAGCAGGTTATGTATGCAGCAGCTGACGCGGTAGAGACTCTTTGGGTAGCTGAGAAAATCAGATCTCGCATTAGCAATGAAGGTCTGTCAGCAGTGTGCAGACTCGAGCAGGCGGCTCGACCATTCCTAGACCACATGGAACGAGTGGGGCTTCCCTTCGATTGGCCAAGTTGGGAACAACGGCTCACAGAAATGGAACAACGTCGAATCGAACTATCAACCAATCTCGCCGCATTGACAGGTGGCGGCCAGGCAAGTTTGTTCGGCGACACGCTTGAACCCTCGTGGAATCCAGCGAGCGAACAACAAGCTAAACAAATACTTAACGAGTGGAACTCCGATGAAGTCCTGAACTGGTCTTCTTCTAAGTTCGGGGCACCTAGGTTGTTGCTACCTACGGACCCTCTAACCGCAACAGTGCTTTCTGAAATCGGTAGCTCAATTTGTGTGTTACTCCTCGAATATCGGGAGTTAAGCAAGATCATTTCCACCTACGGTGAGTCAATTCGAGAGCACATTGATGACCACGGGAGAATGCACTCGGAGTATCTGCAGGTGGTCGGCACCAATACGGGCAGACTGGCAAGCCGTCGACCTAACGCACAAAATTTTTCTCCGAAGATGAAGGAACACATTCGGCCGCCAGACCCCAGTCGAGTGTTCGTATATTCGGACTTGAGCCAAGCAGAGCTGAGGTTCGCTACTCAAATCGCCGGGGATGCGAATTTAAAGAGCGCTTTCAGCAACGGAGAAGATATCCATTCAGCTACCGCTGAGCGAATGTTCGGAGTTGATATGGAATCACTCCGCAGCGCCAGCCCGGAGCAGTACAGCGAGTATCGCGATAAGGCAAAGCGCATCAACTTTGGAATTGTTTACGGCCAGCGTGGGAGCGGACTAGCTAGAAGCCTTTCCCAATCAGGTGTTGAAACGAGTGAGGCGGAGGGGGCTGCCCTTTTGGACCAGTATTTAGATGCTTATCCTCAAATCGCTTCCTGGGTTTCCGAACGCGACAGGTTCGTGGAGCAGATAGCCACATCTGACAAGGAAATAGATTGGAAGCTCACTCTTCAGCTACATAAGCGATGGCCTCTAGTCCGCCAAGCAGTGCGCCAACACCGACACGAGCACCGCAACTGGCCAACAGCCGAAGAAGTAACCGAACGCCTCGGAACAAGTTGGGGCATTGACGAAGTTGCGTGGATACTTTCCTTCGAAGCGTCAGTTGTCATTGACAACGAAGGCCGTAGCTTCGGTTTCAATTCATTTACCCAATCCGGCAGAAGGCAACAGTTCACTTTCCATACCGAAGGAGTGCTAGAGCAGGCCGCGAAGACGATTATGGCTTCATCGAAAGAGGGTCCTCGCAAAGTTCGTGAGGTACTAACGGCGCGACAAAATATCAGCTTAGAGAAAGAGGGGAAACTTCTTACAGCAGCAGATATATCCAAAGTGTTGGAAGACCGAACACTACGCAGGCAAATAGTTGAAGAAGTTGAAGCCAGTATGGGCTCAGACGCTTTGGCGCTACTACTCGATAAATCACTTAACACGCGCATATCGCAGATGGCTAATGCCTATAGAAACGCGCCCATTCAAGGAGGCGTCGCGGACGTCATGCTCGAAGCCTATGGGCTACTACACATGCGCCTTGCGGCGTTCAGTGAGGCATTCGGCGTTCAAACGGTCCACGACAGTGTCGTAGTGGAGTGTCACCGCAACGAAGCCCCGGCAATAGCATCAATTGTCAAAGCGACTATGGAGGAAGCGATGCAAATTTGGTGTCCAGACATCCCCGCTCAGGCGGACACCGATATTCGTTCGACGCTCTCCGACGGCGACGTCATAGAAACAATCTAAGCTTCCGTCAGGGGGTCAAATGCGCTTATTGGATGATTCTGAAATATCTACGTTTCGCTCAGACGGCGTCGTTCACATCCGGAATGCAGTCGAACGAGAATTAGTTGATTCAATTCTTCATAGCGTTCAAGGCCTAATGGATTCGCCCGGTCGCTTCGGAGGGTCAATGACTCCTGAAGACTCTCAAGGGATGTTCTTCCAAGACCGCTATTTGCATCCCATTCGCTCCGATTTTCGCAGCTATGCCACCGACTGCGGCCTCGCTAGAACTGCGGCGCAGGCAACAGCTTCATCACAAATGCGTCTTTACTACGACCATGTATTTGTCAAAGAGCCCGGAACCCAAGAGCTCTTTGCCTGGCATCAAGACCGACCATATTGGGCAGTTGACGGAACCCAGATTTGTTCATCGTGGCTCGCGCTCACTGACGCGAATACGCAATCAAGCGCACTCGAATTTGTTCAGGGTTCACACCTTTGGGATCAGACCTTTAAACCCGAATACCCAGCTCTTGAAGGTCTCCCTCCCGAACAAGTCGAAGCAGCTCTCTGGCGGGGCGTTGCTGACCATATTCGGTCTTTCACCGACGAGTGCCCCGCGTTCGAAGACTTTCCGAATCTGTACAACATCCTCTCCTTCGACGTGGAGGTTGGGGACGTCTTACTTTTCGATTTCCGTACGGTTCACCGGAGCGGGCCGAACGACGGCACACAACGCAGAGCCGCTATTTCATGGAGATGGCTAGGCGACGACGCGTTCTGGGATCCGAAGCCGGGTGCCGACCCAATAATTCAGCAACGAGACACTTTCTTAAAGCCCGGTGAACTCATCTCTGACGACAAAGTTTTTCCGCTCATCCACCGTCACTGACCTAGATACCTGAGGACTTCATTAGGTCTAGTATCAAATCGTGACTATCGATATTGCTGACCGCTTAGAACTCCACGAACTTCCAGGTCGTTACGGCGACGCTATTGACGACAGGAACTGGGATCGTTTAAGGGACATATTTACCGATGACGCAGTTTTTGATTTAACCGGTGTTGGTGCTCGACGCTTAGAAGGCATTGACGACATAGTCCACTTCATGAATATTGAGGCGGCACATCCGAAAACGCACATGATGACCAACATCTACGTCGACGAACATGAAGAAACTGTGACCATGAATTTTCGGATCGTCGCACTACTCGGCAAAGGCCTAGTGGGTACAGCGTCCTATTATGACCGCGTCGTAAAAACCGATCACGGTTGGCGAGTGCAACATCGGGAGTGCATGATCCACCGTCGCGATAAACGTAATGCGCCCTGCGACGAAAACAACTAAACAGTCGCCAAAGGCTGACCCTTTAGCTCGATCTTAACTGCCTCGGCTTTGTGTGAAAGCGATGATTCGTTGACAGGCCTCCTCAAGGAGTTCTTCATTTACGCCATACGAAATTCTGATCCACCCTTGCGAGGTGACTCCGAACGCACCGGCATCAAGCACAGAAACACCAGTCGCTTTGTAGAGGTCCCAGGCAAAAGAATTAGCATCAGGGTTATGGGCTCGCACATCCGCCATCAAGAACATGCCGGCCTCTGGAACCAAGACAGGGAGAGTGCGAGCTGCCTGTAACTGCTCAACTACCAAGTTGCGTCGTTCACGGTAAATATTCCTCGCAACCTCAATCTCTTGATCACCGTGTCGAAGAGCTGCGTCCGCTGCCTCCATCACGAATCCAGGCAGACCATACAAATTGATGAGGGCCATTTTTCTTAGGTGTTGTCCCAACTCAGGGGGGCCAATTGCCCAGCCGCATCGCCATCCCGTCATCGCATAGGACTTCGAAACGCTGCTTACCGTTACTGTGCGCTCCAACATCCCTGGCAGGCCCATGATCGAATGATGTGCCCCATCAAACACAAGGTCCCCGTAGACCTCGTCAACCAAAACCCATAAGTCGCGTTCTACAGCTAGTCTGGCCAATCCTTCTAGCTCAGTTAGCGTCAGCGCTACACCAGTAGGGTTCGAGGGGTTCGAGAACACAATGCCTCGCGTTGAAGGGGTAACAGCTTGAGAAATAGCCTCTATATCTGGTCGGAAGCCTGAATTGGCTGGCTGCGGAACACGCACCTGTCGCGCTCCTGTGGAGGCTATAGACGCTTCGTATGTCACGTATGCGGGGTCCAGGACAATGACTTCATCTCCAACACCGAACAAGCATCTGCAGGTTGAGTAGAAAGCGTTTTGGGTTCCGGCTAGGACGGTCACCCAATCACCATCAATCGCTATGCCCGCCGATCGAGAAGCTTTCTGAGCTATCGCCCTGCGTAATGATTGACGACCCTCTAGTTCGGTGTAGTGGGTGTCTCCATTGCGCATCGCTTCAACAGCGGCATCCACTACAAAAGCTGAGGTTTGAAAATCAGGGTCACCGATGCTGAGGACGATGACGTCCTCGCCACGATCTAAGGCCATCCGAGACTCGGTCAAGATGTCCCAAGCTTCGGCTCCTTGCCCACTCAAAAGATTCACAAAAGGCGCGAACTTCACCGGTCGAAGGGTAGCAAGGCGGTTCGCCCACAGCGTTGAAGCTCCCTGATGCTGCGTCTCTATAACTCGAAATAGTTCTAGGGACGCTCTCTTCATAATGTGAATAATCACATTTAGCTATGATCTACAAGATCCCGTTCGCATCTCACCTCAACTTGGCATTATGAACAAACCAACGCACCGTCCCCCTGTCGCAGACTGGCACTCAGACTTAGATCACTTCGACCCGGAGTTCATTTCAGATCCGTATCCAATTTATGAAGAGCTACGCGATCAGTGTCCTGTCGCTCACAGCGATCGATACGGAGGTATGACTTGGTTGACCAAAGCGAGTGACGTTTCAGCAGCAGCGAACGACACAGAGGTTTTCAGTAGTCGACGAACCATCATTAGCGAAATATCCACAGATAGACGCGGCTTGATTTTGCCTCCCATCAATATCGATCCCCCCGATCACACCGATTATCGCCGCCTATTGCTACCGTTTTTCACTCCCAAGGCGACGGCTGATTGGGAACCCACGATCAGGGAAATCTGTTCAGGCTTACTCGACGGTCTGCAAGGGAAAACAGAATTTGACGCCGCCACTGAATACGCACAAGAAATTCCTGGCGATGTAACCGCTCGGATGTTGGGCGTTCCCTTGGAAGATGCGCCACAGTTTCGAGCTTGGTTACATGATCTCCTAGAAGTCGGACCCACCCAACCGACAGTGGCAAGGGAAACAACAAACGAGATGATGGACTATCTCCTTGCATTGACCGCAGAGCGCCGGACAGACAACAAGGACGGCGACATGGTCCGGTACCTCTTGGATCAACGGATAGAAGGAGCGGAACTCAGCGACGACGAAATCGCTCGAACACTCTTTCTGCTTCTGATTGCAGGAGTCGACACAACATGGTCGGCCCTCGGATTTTCGTTACTGCATCTTGCGACTCACCCCGAAGACCGGCGCCGAATTGCCGAAAACAAGTCGCTTATTCCCACGGCGGTTGAAGAGTTTCTGAGGGCCTATTCGCCGGTCTTCATTGCGCGAGTAACCGAAGAAGACACCGAGGTTTCAGGTTGTCCTGTGAGCGCCGGTGAGTGGGCCGTGCTGGCTTTTCCATCTGCAAACCGAGACCCTGATCTGTTCGACCGACCTGACGAAGTACTCATCGACAGAGAAGAAAATCGGCATTCTGCATTTGGTTTGGGAGTTCACAGGTGTCTGGGTTCCAATCTCGCGAGGCTAGAAATGCAGATTGCTTTGGAGATGTGGGTACAACAGTTCCCCAATTTCGAACTGACGGACGAAAGTGCAGTCACTTATAGCGGAGGGCACGTGCGAGGGCCCCGTTCTGTACCAATTCGGATCACAGATTAAGTTCTTCTGACTTTCGATTAGGAACAAAGTCACCCGAAACAGTGGTGGCATAAAGCGCTACGACCAGGAAAGTTACTAAACCCATACCCACTATTGTTTGACGCAATCCGATGATCTCGGCCACTGCGCCTAGGGGCGCGGCAGCGATACCGAAGCCGGCCCACGCCAATTGCATCAGTGACTGAACTCGACCGTGGTGAGAGGGGTCAGAAATTGCCATCGAACGGCTGCTCGTCAACACCATGAACCCGTTTGTGGCGAGTCCCAGAATCGCGATGATTACCAACGCCAAAAAATAATTTTGGGCTAATCCGAACAAGACAACACCAACGCCGAATGCGAGTCCGCAACAAATCATCAACCGAACCGACCCAGGGCCATCCGCTCTCGATGCGACAAAGGCCGTGATTAGCACCGCTCCGATCGCAGATGCTGTAGTCAAAAACCCAACGTGGCTTTCCGATAAACCCAATTCGCCTTCAACCAGGGCCGGTAGGAACGCTACGTAATTGAATCCAATCATGATCGCTAAGGTGGTCGTCACGATGAGCCACTTCAATTGCTTTTCACTTTTCACGTAGCGAACCCCGTCCAAGATTTCAGTAACGGGATGCCCGCGAGTGGCTGCTTGGGGCTCAAGCTTGGGCAATCGCATAGTCAACAGCGTCGACACCACCGAAAATACCGCTGCCACCAAATACGCCCCACCGATGCCGAACACAGCTACTCCGGCCAACACTCCGGCCGCCGCAGGTCCAAAGATTCGGGTGAGGCTCATCGACATCGATGTCAAACTGATCGCGTTTCCAAGTTGCTCATGACCCACTAGCTCTGCTGCCGTTGTCACTCGCGCCGGGCCGATGAGCCCAAACATCGCACCTTGAGCCAAGCTCGCCACCATCAACATCCAAAATTGGGCGTTATTCGATACAGCCGCAAGGCCCATAGCAGCAGCAACTACCGCGATGGTTCCCTGACCGAAAACTAGCAGCGTGCGTTTCGCCCACCGGTCAGCAAGAACACCACCAATAGGAGTACAGACCAGCAAACCCAATCCAAAAGAAAGATAGACAATGCCAAGTCCGCTTTCGCGTTCAGTTAGGTCCCAAGCCAACAACCCTCTCAACAAGAACTGCATCTGCACACCCAAATATGAGAACGCTCCGCTCCACCAAAAGAGTCGAAAGGACGGAACCCTCAAAGAAGCAAAGGTTGCTGAACCATTTTTCTTGCTGCTCGGAAACGCCACTCAAGCAAAGTAGCGCTCCCAGTTCGCTACCGCTCGCAATGCCATCTACGATTCGCTAATGAGGTTCGGCATTTCCTGTCGAACATACGCCTATTTAGGAGTTGACCTATGAGAGAAGCAGTCATTGTCGACGCAGTTCGAACACCCGGCGGCAAACGAAACGGCAAGCTGCAGGATTGGCACGCAGTCGATCTAGCGGCACATGTGTTGAAAGCCATTGAGGAGAGGACGGGCATTGACCCTGCAATCGTTGATGACGTGATCATGGGTTGCGTCATGCAGGTAGGCGAGCAATCTCTAAATATCGGTAGGAACGCTGTACTTGCTGCGGGCTGGCCAGAGTCAGTTCCAGCTACCACCGTTGACCGCCAGTGTGGCTCAAGTCAACAAGCCTTGCACTTTGCCGCCCAAGGCGTCATAGCAGGTGCCTACGATGTGGCCATCGCAGCCGGTGTTGAGGTAATGACCCGAACACCAATGGGGGCGAGCGTCGTAAAAGGTATGGGCTTCCCGTTCAGCGAGACGATGCAAAATCGTTACGAAGAAACGGGACTTCCTCCTCAGGGCATCGGCGCAGAAATGATCGCCGACGAGTACGGGTTTACCCGCGAAGACCTTGACGCATTCGGGGCCGAAAGCCAAAGGCGAGCCGCTGTCGCAACGGCAGAAGGTAGATTCGAAAATGAAATCGTGCCTGTTCCTGTGGAAATCGACGGCACGACAGAGGTAATGACGGCCGACGAAGGAATTCGTGAAGGAACAACATCCGAGTCGCTTTCAAAGTTGAACCCCGCTTTTCGCGAGGATGGGAAAGTCACGGCCGGTAATTCAAGCCAAATCACTGATGGTGCTTCAGCAGTACTCGTCATGAGTGCCGAAAAGGCTGCCGAATTAGGCTTGCGTGCGCGAGCTCGGTTTCACAGTTTCGCTTTGGCGGGTGCTGATCCAGTAACCATGTTAAAAGGCCCAATTCCAGCGACTGAAAAGGTCATGGCTCGCTCGGGTCTAACTCTTGAAGACATCGACTTGTTTGAGGTGAATGAGGCTTTTGCTTCAGTCGTGTTGGCTTGGCAAAAAGAGCATGGCACAGACCTCAACAAGACAAATGTGAACGGTGGAGCTATTGCTTTGGGGCACCCACTCGGATGTTCAGGTACCAAGTTGATGGCAACGCTTTTGAACGAACTTGAACGCACCAACGGAAGGTACGGGCTTCAAACAATGTGCGAAGGCGGAGGCATGGCAAACGCAACGATCATCGAAAGGTTGGACGCGTAATGCCAAGAATGAACCTTGACTCGTCTTCATCGATAGTTACCGGTGGCGCGTCCGGTATTGGCGAAGCGGCTGCACGTCAGCTTGCCGACGCTGGGTCGCGAGTCGTTATCGCCGACCTGCAAGAAGACAAGGGGCAGTCTGTTGCCTCAGAACTAGGCGGTTTGTTCGTCAAATGTGACGTTTCAAATGTTGAAGATGCGCAGGCGGCAGTTGCTGCTGCCTCCGAAATGGGGCCCCTACGCGCGCTGGTTAATTCCGCTGGTCTCGGAAGAGCGGCACGAACGATCGACCGCAACAACGTCCCTGCTGATCTCGGCCAATTCGAGTTTGTTGTGAAAGTCAATCTGATCGGCACTTACAACATGTTGGCTCAAGCTGCATCGGCGATGGCGCAAACCGAACCAGTGGACGAGGACGGCTCGCGAGGGGCGATAGTAAACATGGCTTCCGCTGCTGCGTTCGATGGTCAAATTGGACAAGCTGCCTATTCCGCGTCGAAAGGCGGAGTTGTAGGAATGACTTTGCCAATCGCCCGTGATCTATCCGCAACGGGTATTCGAGTGAACACTATTGCTCCCGGACTAATTGATACTCCGATCTACGGTGAGGGTGAACAGTCAGATCAGTTCAAGGCGCACCTCGGTGAAAGCGTTCTTTTCCCGAAGCGCCTGGGCTACGGAGAAGAACTCGCTTTTATGGTGATGGAGTGCATTACAAACCCCTACATGAACGGAGAAACTATTCGATGCGATGGAGGCATACGGATGCCTCCGCGCTGAGGATCGCGCTCCTGAATCACCTCTGAATCAAACTCTCTAGGTAAGAGATTTGGCAAACCGCGCCACAATGTCATTGAAATCGGCAGGGTGTTCCTGGTTGGCCAAATGACCCGCGCCCTTAACGTATGCGAGGGTTGATCCCTTGATCCCTTCGGCCAACTCTTGAGACAGCTTTGGCGGGGTAACCCTGTCTTCATCACCACAGACCACCAAAGTGGGAACAACAATTGAAGCCAAGGAATCCCGGTGGTCAGTTTCAGCCATTGAATTACAAGCCCATTGGTATGAAGGCATCCGAACGGAATCCGCGAATAGACGTTCAACTTCGTCAATGACCTGCTTGGGAGCGGCCTCAGCCACCAAAAGCGGTGATCTCTGGCGAGCGAACTCCGCAGCACCGAGTTCGCTTAGGGCCCCTGCTCGACTGCGCATAGCCTCCGCCTGTTTCGAGTTAGTGCCGGACCCAACGCTGGAGTCGGCCAATATAAGTGCCGAAACCAGCTTGGGGTGGCGAATAGCCAACCGTGTCGCTGTAACGCCACCCCAGGAAACACCAAGAATTACGGCTCGTTCATATCCTAAAGAAATGATCAGGTCAGCAGCCGCGTCAGCCCAGCCATCAATTCCTTGTTCACTCGTTGGGTCCGCAGAATAGCGATACCCCGGCGCATCCCAGGCCACAAGTCGATAGCCCAAGTCGTCTGCTAGATCCCGTTGAGGGAGAAAGGCGTCAGCACATGACCCGATGCCATGCATACAGAAGAGCAACTCCTCGCGGTCTTGTCCATGTGACCAATAAAACGGTGTTTCTCTCATCAGTTCGTCTCTAACAGTCCGAAGTTCTGTCTAATTTAAATTGTGGCCTGAGGAACCGGTAGACCTGAAACATCGACTGTTATTCGGTATACGCAACCACCGCGCGATGTCTCACCCCCCGTCACCACGTACAAATCCTTTAGATCTGCTCCTCCGAAGCACACGCTAGTAACCATCGGGTCAGGAATCGCAACGTGCATGTCTTCTGTGCCATCTGGCGCGTAACGCTGAACCTTGCCACCACTAGGTTGCGCAACCCATATCCCGCCTTCGACGTCTACAGCAAGACCGTCGGTCGCGTTCACACGATCTTCGACAAAGACTCTCTTATTGGAAACGACGTCCCCATCTACATCTGATACCCAAACTCTCCCAGGGACACTGTCAGCATGGTATAAAAGCGATCCGTCTGGGGAGAAACCAATACCGTTTGTGAGCAAAACTCCGTCATAAAGCTCAGTGGCGTCGCCATTTGGGCCTAGACGCCAAAGCTCTCCACCCGGATTTTCTGCGCCTTCTTCAAATGGATCAATTTTTAGTGATCCAACGTATATTCGGCCCAGAGAATCAGTGTGTAGGTCGTTAAAACCTGGAAACCCCGGGTCGAACAGAACTCTTATTTCTCCATCGCGGACGTGCTGAATATTGCGTCCACCCACGACAAGACCTCCGTCGCGGTGAAATACCATTCCACCGACACCTCGACGTTTAGGAATTATGGTCTCGATTTCACCATCAGGTGTACGTCGATACACCCCTCCATTAGGTACATCGGAAAAATACAGGCGGTCTTCTTCATCCACTCTGGGTGCTTCAATTAGTCCCCAGCCCTCAGTCAATAGTTCAAGTGCACTCACTGAATCACAAATCCTTCGTAGTCGTTCGCAGCTACCTCTTCGCACCGACGCACGTAACCGGGGAATCCGAGCAGGGGCATAAACACGCGAGTTTTTCCAGGCACGTTTGCCCCTAAGTACCACGAATTACAGCTTGGGAATAGAGTTCTGTCCGCCTTCGCGTTGACATGATTGACCCACTCCTCTTCGGAGCTGATCTCAGCCTCGATTGTTGAGGCGTCCCTGCTATCAAGCCATTCAATACAGTCGCTAATCCATTCAACATGTTGTTCTATCGAGATGATCATATTGGTTAAGACTGAAGGGCTTCCCGGACCGGAAATAGTGAACATATTCGGAAAACCCGGAACAGTAAGCCCAAGATAAGTTCGCGGACCAGCCGACCACTTCTCTTGTATGGTGAGCCCGTCTCTACCAATAATCTCGATGCGCATTATCGACCCGGTCATCGCATCGAAGCCCGTCGCGAAAATCAGAACATCAAGTTCAAATTCGGCGGTTTGAGTCGACAGCCCATTTGCGGTTATTTTCTCGATCCGGTCACCACTCACGTCGACGAGCCTGACATTGGAACGATTAAAGGTTTCAAAGTAATCGGTGTCGATTACTAGTCGTTTGCAACCGATGATGTGTTGAGGGGTGAGTTTGGCTGCTACCGCTGGATCCTTGACGATCTCCGAAATTTTTTGACGAACGAAATCTTGCGCATAGACGTTCGCTGACTCATCTACTAGCACATCGTTGAACGAGCTCATGAATAACGTTCCCCCGCGCTCCCATGCGTCTTCAAACCGGCGCTCTCGCTCAGCATCTGAAACATCATGAATTGAGTCACTGAACTTTGGGATTTCTGCTCCTAATGCTTGAGGCATCGCAAAGTTCGCATCACGGAAATCTGAATACCGACTCTTGATATCCGCTTGTTTATTCGGGTCCAGAGGGGCGTTTCGAGCAGGGATCGTGTATTGAGCGGTTCTTTGAAACACGATCAACTCATCGCATTCTTCGGCAAGTACCGGTATCGCTTGCACGGCGGAAGACCCCGTTCCGACGATGCCCACCCGTTTGCCCTTTAAGACAACGCCTTCTTTTGGCCACTGACCGGTGTGGATTGTTGTACCACCAAAATTTTCAAGGCCGTCAAATTCAGGTAGGGACGTTGAAGACAAACATCCGGTAGCCATAACAAAGAATCGACAAATAGTGGTTTGTCCATCACTAGTGAGGACACTCCACACGTTGTCACCTTCATCAAACTTTGCAGCCTCGACTCGAGTTTCAAATTGAATGCTGTCTCGCAAGCTAAAGCGATCCGCGACGTGATTGGCATACGCGAGTATTTCCGGCTGACTTGAGTACCGTTCCGTCCATTCCCATTCTTGCTGTAGCTCTTCATCAAAGCTGTAGCTGTATTCCAGACTTTCAACGTCGCATCGTGCACCTGGGTATCTGTTCCAATACCACGTTCCACCAACTCCAGTACCTGCCTCAAACGCCCTGGCGCTATAACCAAGAGAGCGGAGTCGGTGCAACATATACATGCCAGCGAAACCCGCACCGACCACCACTACATCAACGTCGCACCGCGTTGTGCTCTTTAACCTGGAATCTGAGCTTGTTGTGTCCGAATGATCGACCATGACTACCAGCCTATTCACCTTGGGCAGCTAGAGCCCGATTGTCAGTGGTCGATCAAGTCTTTCGAAGAGATCGATCAACATACGCAGAGTCAGTCCCCAAATAACTCGATTTCCCTCGACTGCAATACCAGGCCACAAATCAGCGCCCAGCGCGGGGTATGGATATTGGATATATCGCGCATCGTCCAACAAGTCGGTAACCGGAACCCATACCGCTGCAGCAACTTCATGATTGGGAGTAACAACAGGCCGTTCGCCTTCGAGCCAAAAAAGGTGCGGGGTCACTCTCAACCGTTGACGCGTTCCGCGGGGACCTCCCTCAAGGTCGGATAGTCGACCAAGTAACTGTGATTCAGACAGATCTAAATCCAGCTCTTCCTTTGTTTCCCTAACTGCAGTAGCAAGGCTGTGCTCATCAGACGCCGCTGTACGCCCGCCAGGAAACGCCATTTGGCCTGACCACGGATCGCCCTCCTTAGAGGACCGTTCGATAAACAACATCTCTGCCCCTGAAAGACCGGTCCGAATAACAGCTGCGACTGCGGCTGATGGGCCGTCAGCTGGTGGGGCAACACCTGGCGTAAGTGCCCGTTCCATTACCTCAGGAGAGAAAATGTCATCCACGATGAATGACTCTACGCAGGCATCTAGGGTCAAAGTATGAGCCATCCCAATGGATTACCCGAAAACAAGTTCACAGACCTATTGATGCAAGTCATCGAATTCCGTGATCAGCAGATAACTCCACATGTAGTCGAGTGGGAAAAAACTCGTACCTTCCCCGCAAATGCGATCGCTGCCGCTAGCGAGCTAGGTCTTCTGGGCATGGAAATCAGCCCAGAACTGGGTGGCCTCGGAATGACTTTCGCACAAAAGTTAAAAGTGCTTGATGTTCTTTCCGAAGTTTCGATGCCTTACGCGTTTAGTTTGGTGAACTCACACAATGTCGCTGCACGACTAGCCCGGCACGGGACCGAGGACCAAAAAGACCGATTTCTCGAAGATCTACTGAACGGAAAAAAATTGGGATCTAGCGCCCTGACAGAGCCGGGAGCAGGAAGCGACTTTTCTTCAATTACAACCCAAGCCACTCCTGAAAAAGACAACTGGCGGCTCAACGGGGAAAAGGCTTGGATCACTAACGCCGCTAGTTCGACAGTCATAGTCGCGTATGTACAAACCGAGCCAGGTGCACGAGCTCGCGGAATCGCCTCGTTTCTTATCGACGGGACCAAAGCAGGTTTCGAACGACTCGCTCCATATGACTTAATCGGCAGTCATGCCATTGGGACGGGTGGGTTTCGACTTAACAATTACCTCGCCTCTAATGCCGATCTCCTCGCCCCAGCCGGAGAAGGATTCTCAGCTGCCCTCGCCACGATTAACGAAGCACGAACTTATGTCGCATCAATGTGCTGTGCCATGGTTGAGGCCTCCCTGCGAACGGCTATCGATTACGCGTCGGAGAGAGAAAGTTTTGGAAGACCAACAATTGAGCATCAAGGCCTTTCCTGGCAATTAGCTCGCGTCGCAAATCAACTTGAAGCAGCCAGGGCTTTAACGACAAATGCCATAACGGTTATTCAAGGTGGGGATAACGAGGCCGCAATCCTTCCTGCAGCGCACGCCAAAAAGTTTGCCACCGAATTCGTAGAACCAGCCTTGATTGCGTGCACCCAAGCAATGGGAGCTAACGGTTTAAAGGAAGAATTCCTTCTCGGACATCGCCTTACGGCTGCGCGGGTTGCCAACTACGTTGATGGCTCCACCGAAATCATGACCGATCGGATAGCCAAATCCCTGCGAAGCACCTACACCTAGCCCAGGCACCCATGACTATAGGGATAGGTTTTGCTAATCGATCCAAGGAAACAGAATGCCAGAAACACCCACTGGACCTAAAGGCGCTGCCGAACTAACTACGGTAGCTAACCAAGCTGCAGCGACCTCCGTCACCTTCGACGACGAAGCAGACTTTCAGAGGGCCCAGCAGGGATTAATCGCGACTCTGCCAGAAGGTCGAGTTCTCGTCGACGATCAGGTGGTTTGGGATTGCGCTCACTACGACTTTCTGCGCAACAAACATGAGTCACCAGATACCGTTCATCCCGGTCTTTGGCGTCAAGGCCGCCTCAACGCGATTCATGGCCTCTTTGAGGTAATGGAAGGCGTCTGGCAAGTACGCGGGTACGACATTTCGAATTTGACGCTCATCGAAGGAAAGTCCGGCTGGATCCTGGTCGATGTATTGACTACCACCGCAACCGCGCAAGCTTGTTTGGAACTTGCAAATAAGCACCTAGGCAGCAGACCCGTAAAAGCAGTTATTTACACACACTCTCACGCGGATCATTTCGGCGGGATATTAGGGGTCACCAACCCCAAGGCAGTGGAGCAGGGCGACGTAAGAGTCATCGCCCCGGAAGGGTTTCTCGATGAAGTAGTGAACGAGAACGTCATTGCGGGCGCAGCTATGGCGCGTCGGGCAATGTACCAGTTCGGTCTATTTCTACCCCCTGGACCTAACGGACACATCGACAACGGTCTTGGTAAGGCATTACCGCTGAGTCCCTCTGGCCTCATCGCGCCAACCGAGACCATCGATAAGACGGGGATTGAACTCGAAGTCGATGGTATTCGCATCATCTTTCAGAACACACCCGACGCAGAAGCGCCTGCCGAAATGAATTTTTGGTTTCCGGATCTTCGCCTGCTTTGCATGGCTGAAAACTGCACTCATAACATGCACAATCTCTACCCGATTCGGGGCGCACAAACCCGAGATGCGCTCGCTTGGTCGAAGTACATAAACGAAGCCCTAGACCTTTGGGGCGATCGATCCGACATCATGATCGCCACGCACCATTGGCCCCGTTTCGGCAGAGAGGATTTGAAAGAGTTTCTCGTAAAACAGCGCGATGTCTATCGATGGATGCACGATCAAACGATGCGACTAGCGAACCGCGGCTGGACACCAAGCGAGATTGCGGAGGTTCTAGAACTACCGGCCTGTTTCTCTTCCGACTCACATGTTCAGGGTTACTACGGGACGGTGAGCCACAACGTCAAGTCCGTGTACAACAAGTATTTGGGATGGTACGACGGTAACCCTGCACATTTGAACCCTTACCCCCCGGTTGAAAGCAGTAAGAAATACGTTGAGTTCATGGGCGGCGCAGATGAACTTTTACGTCGTGCAAGGAGCAGCTTTGAAGATGGCGACTACCGCTGGGTCGCTCAAGTGGTAAATCATCTTGTTTTTGCTGAACCGTCGCTTCGAGAAGCCAGAGAACTGCAGGCAGACGCTTTGGAACAAATGGGGTACCAGGCTGAATCTGGAACTTGGCGAAATGCGTACCTTTACGGCGCCCACGAACTGCGAAACGGGTCTCTTGATGTTTCAGTTGGTCGAGGCCGTCAGTTGGCACACGCGATGACCGCGGAACAGCTTTTCGATTCGATCGGAGTACGGCTCAGCACCGCTGCTCTGAACGAACTCGATGTATCAATCAACTGGACATTTTCGGACCTTAACGAACTCCACGTTCTCGGTATCCGCAATTGCGCTATTCACCACTTGCCCAATAGGCACAGAGATGACGCTGCAGCCGCTATCACTATCACCCGTCACGTTCTTGCCGAGGCGCTCGGCGGCGCGATCTCATTGTCTGACGCCTTGCATCAAAATGACGTCACCATTGACGGCGATGAGTCACTAGTTCTCGAACTTTTTGATTCTTTAACCGAGTTTCGTCTTTTCCCCATCATCGAACCTCACGCCGATCAGGAACATTTATAACTAGAGCTACGCACAGCAGGACCACTCCCCCGGCAGCTCCTTGCAGCCAAGTCATTGCCTCATCGTGAATCAGCCATGCAAGACCAACGGCAACTAAGTGCATCATCAGGATGTACAGCGACGACCGAGCGGCTTGCAGATGACCGTGAAGCCACGTCATCAATACGTGTCCAAATACTCCGGTAACAAACGCCACTATCGAAATCCACAGCCAGTCAATCCCCCCGAACTGGGCCCAGTCAGATCGGTCAGCTATCAGCAAAACTGGTGGAACGGTCGATACAAAAGCCCAGACGTTGATCCCCGCCATCCACTCTATGGGATCGACGTAATTGTCGAATCGAGCGAGACGAGTCAACACGAAGTACACAGAGAACGTTAGAAGCGATAGGACCGCGAGGCCGATACCAACCCACGAAGACCTTAATTCCGAACCCGCTCCAAGGATTACCCCGGTCGCGCCGACTACCCCCAACAAGGTGAATACGATTTGGCGCTGCGTGGGGTATTCGCGAAACAGAGGACCAGCCAAAACCAACAGCAACGCAGGTTGCATTGCAACAACCGTCGATAAAACGGAAACCGTGGCTTCTTGAAGAGTGGCGAATACAAAGATGAGATTTACCCCAAAAGACAGCCCGGGCAGTGCTGTAGCTACGAGAACGCGACGCGACAGCATCCGTCTTCTCGCCGCGAGTACTAGCAGTAGGAACGGGGACGATATCCCGAAGCGAACGAATGTTCCGATCAGAGGAGGTGCCGTGACGAGCTTCGTGATTGGAGGCCCCAAGCCCCAAACCAATACAACAACTCCCATCACCGCCAAGGCCAGGGTGTCACCTGTCCCCGCTCTGACTCCGTGAGGATAAGAGTCTTCAGCTTCTTGAATTGAAAAAACTGATGGGGTTCGAGAAGATCCTCCGCTCAATTCCAAGCCACTCCAAATGCATCGTCGAATGCAAGTGCTTGGATGGGTTGTCTTGTAATGGTCCCATGGCCTGCACCTATTGGGTATCCAAGAGGAACCATCGCCAAAGTCGCCCACCCCTCAGGAATTTGTAACGCCTCTTTAACCTCTTCTTCAGCCAAACAATGCAGCGTCGTTAGGACGCAGCCTAAACCCTCGGTCCGCGCTGCCAGCATTGCATTTTGGACTGCCGTATACACCGAGCCACCTCCCACCATGGACACACGGTCGAGCTTCGCATCTGTGATCGCCATCATCTGGGGGTCCGCGACGAACATAAGGATTGTTGGAGCTTCGTGAAGGTGATCAGCCAAATAGTCACCGGCGATTCGATTTCTTCGCGCTTTTTCTGCTTCATCTTCCGGTAGTTGCTCAATCCTTTTGTCATAACCTTTCGCATAGCGATACCAGGCAGGTTTATAGATGTCTGCAAGTGCCTGCTTTCGCTCAGAACTCGTTACCACGATTACGCGCCATGGTTGCATGTTGCCTCCGGTGGGGGCCCATGCCGCGGCTTGCAACACGCGATCCATTACATCATCCGGTATTGGATCTGGTCGGAGGCGTCGCACCGCTCTTAGGGTGCTCATCATTTCGTAAATGTCATTCATTCTTGGTCCTTAGAGCCAGGTGGCCCATTCATCGACAGCCATTCGCTCACTTCGGAGACTATTCACAGGCTTTGATTCGTCGCGTTTTCCTATCGCCATTCCGCAAAACAGCATCTCCTCTTGTGGCGCTCCACAAAATTCTTGGACTGCTTGCCAATGGTTAGCCCAAGCCTCCTGCGGGCAGGTATCTAAACCTGCCTCGACCGCCAGAAGCATAAAGGTTTGAAGGAACATCCCTAGATCTGACCATTGCGCGGAGCCCATATTTCTTTCAATGAAACAAAAGAATGCGGCCGGGGCACCAAAAAACTCATAGTTACGGGCAAGATGCGCGAATCGTGCCGGTTTGTCTTCCCTGGGAATCCCTAGTTTTTCATACATTGCTTCACCCAACTCGAATCGATTAGTCCGATACGGCTCTTGCAAGCTAGGCGGGTAAACGGGATATTCAGATTCTCCCGGGCTGCGGCTAGAGATGAACGTGCGAAAACGATCCATAGCATCACCGTTGATTACGTAGACCTTCCAAGGTTGAACGTTGCCGCCTGAAGGGGCCCGTGATGCCACCTCCAAAAGATCGCGGATTTGTTTATCGCTGACGGGATCAGCAAGAAATGATCTGATTGACGCTCTCCGTTGGGTGGCTTCGCTGACGTTCACTTTGGTCGCTCCTGGTATTAAAGGCTCCCACGAGTGTGCCTCACCAGAAACTCGATTGCTCAGGAACTTCGCAAAGACTCAGTAGCTCCATCAACCGACAGAACCTGACCGGAGACGTGTCGACCAGCTGGGGACGCCATGTACACAACAGCGCCGGCAACGTCGGCAGCGTCCATGAAGCGCCGCATCGAAACCTGAGTCTCATATCCCGAACGAGTCTCCGCTTCACCGACCCCCTTTGCTTGTGCTTCTTTTTGAATTACTTGATCCATACGAGGGCCGCCAACAGAACCAGGGCAAATGACATTTACTCGGATGTTGTCTTCACCCAATTCCATAGCCCAGCTTCGCCCGAGCCCAACTATCGCCCATTTCGCTGCCACATAGGGAGAACGGTAGGGGTAGGGAAAGATTCCTGCTGTTGAAGCGATGTTGACGATTAAGCCACTGTCGGCGGAACGCAAAAGCGGAACTGCACAAGCTGTCACTCGAAAAGTTCCGCTTAGGTTGACTCGTAATACTTCATCGAAATCATTCGGGTCAATCTCGTCTACCAAGCCTGCGGGACCCGCTATACCTACATTGTTGACCAGTACATCAAGTCCGCCGAGGTCGCGTTCTATCGCACGAAACATCTCTTCTACCTGTTGCCCTTGAGATATATCTGCAACGTGGTCTGGGCTAGTGCTTGGATCTATATCGCAAACAAACACTTTGGCTCCAGCAGAACGGAGGGCATCAACTACCGATGCTCCAATGCCAGATCCCCCTCCCGTAACTAGGACTCGGAGACCATCTTTCACCCGTCCAGCTTCGAGAATTAGTCGTTCATCCAATGACGCGCTCCCTAATCGGTAGGAAAAGGATTAGACGTTCATTCCTTCTACGCCTAAACAGAAGGTCAGAGATTTGCATCACCTAGGGGAAACATGTCAGATATACCAAATTTTACGGTTGACCTTTCGGGGCAGACTGCGTTTGTCACCGGCACAACCTCAGGGTTGGGTCAAAGATTCGCTCGGGTTCTCGCCGCCTGCGGAGCGAATGTGGCTATTGCTGGGCGTCGAGCGGAACGACTCGAAGTGCTCGCCGAGGAACTCAGATCCATGGGGACAGAAGTTCTACCCGTCCCGTTAGATGTCACTGATACCGACGCTCTTTTCGCCGCAATAGATCAAACTGAAAAGAAATTGGGCACCGTACAAATATTGGTTAACAACGCCGGGAAACCCGACGCTCGACTCGCCTTGAAGATGGATCCCGCATTCGTTGATGAAATGGTCGCAACTAATTTGACGTCGCTGTTCCATCTTGCAAGTGAAGTGACGCGACGTCTGATCAAGGCCGAGCTTCCGGGACGAATAGTCAATATCTCTTCTGGAGCTGCCTACAGTGCTGGGATCGGTACCTCCTGGTATGCAATCACGAAGAGCGGCGTTGTGCGCATGACCGAGATGTTGGCCTTAGAGTTCGCCAAATATGACGTCAATGTCAACTGCATTGCTCCAGGTGCCTTCGAGAGCGAAATGATGGACGGGATGCTTGAACGAATGGGCGACATCACTGAGGGCTTCCCTCGTAAGCGACTAGGCAAAGCTTCTCAGCTCGATAGCACTTTGCTTTACCTGGTGTCACCATCATCTGACTTCGTAACAGGTGCGACAATCAGAGTTCATGACGCTCAGGGAGCCCGTTAGCGTTCATTGCCTCCAGGCGAGCTAGTCTGCCAGGTGGTGACCACCGATATCAGCACTGCAGTTGAACAATGGCGAACGCAAGGTTGGACCGTGGTCCACGACTTAGTTCCGACTGAAGAGATAGATGCTGCCGTCGAGGAGCTTTGGGGCCATTTCCCACATCCGGTTGACTACCACTCAGGTAACCCGGCCGCTCAAGCTCAGTTTGAGGGCGAAAGCACCGATCTTCGCTATCAACCCACCAAGCAAGGCAACGCACATCAACTCAAAGACATTCAGAACGAAGGCGCAGAGTTTCGTTTGCGACAATTTCTAGGCCATGTGCTATTTCCATACGACTCATATCTACTCAATCGATTGCAAATTCACCCCAACGTGGTGGATTTCGCCAAAAAAGCAATGGGTGATGAGGACATCCGCCTATACCAGGCACGAATTTGGGGAAAGTACACCGGAGTCACCAACTACGAACAGCCGTTCCACCAAGACCGTAATCACACGATCGTTCCAGATCGGGTCGAACCGGGGTGGTGGAACATGCTGGGTTTCTTGTATCTCTCTGACGTTGAGGAAGGCGTTGGCCCTACTCAGATTTTGAGCATCGGAGATTCTCCACCGGGCGCTAATCCTCAATCCGCGGCAGGTCGACGCGGTTCTTATTTGGCTTACCGAACCGATGTCTGGCATCGAGGAGTCGACCTGACGCGAGAGGGTGGCTCCAGGTTTTTAATGAATATCGCTTTCAAACACGCCCATCATGAGTGGATTGGATTTGACAGTTTTCAACAAAATGCGAATAGAGGTCCTTGGTCGAAGTTCGCAGCAAGCTGCAGCCCCGACGAATTAGCGCTATTCGGGGCACCACGACCCGGGCACCCCTTTTGGACCCCCGAACTAGTCGAAGCCTTAAAGGAGCGTTACCAAGGCATCGACATAACACCCTGGTTAGAAGGACTCGATCAGTGAGCTTGGACCATGTGATCGACGACTGCCTAGGCAAAGCCGTGGACGATCGAATCGTTCCGGGAGCAGTCGGAGCAATCGTCGATAAAGGCGGACTTGTTGCTATTCGTGCCCACGGAGCGAAATCCCAAGACAGTGCTATGGAAGCCGACACCGTGTTCCAGATCGCATCGATGACAAAGCCGATAGCTGGAGTCGCGTGTCTGCAAGCGGTCGAACGCGGATTGCTAAAACTCGACCAACCCGCGGCCGAAATTATTCCGCAGCTTGCGGACTTACAGGTTCTCGAGGAGATAAACGAATCAGGTCCCGTGCTGCGTTCTCCTAAGACTCCCGTTACGTTGCGTAACTTACTGACGCACACATCCGGTTTTACCTACGAAGTCTGGAATTCTGAAATCGCTCGATGGATAGAGCACGAGGGCACCCCTGGTATCGCAAGCCGAGAGTTGGCATCTCTCAACCGGCCACTATCTTTCGAACCCGGTCAACGCTGGGAATACGGCATAGGGATCGACTGGGCCGGGCAACTTCTTGAAGCGGCGAGCGGTGTCAAACTCGGTGATTGGATGCGCGAAGAAATTTTTAGCCCTCTGGGTATGTCTGACACCGCTTATAGCTGCAGCTCCGAAATGGAAGAACGCAAAGCTGCTGTGCACGTTCTCACTAAAGATCAATGGAAAGCGCTACCTACCGAACCCCCACAAACTGCTGCAGAGTTCGATAGCGGCGGCGGCGGTCTCTTTTCAACAGCGATCGACTACGCGAAGTTCATCCAAATGGTTCTATGTGGTGGAAAATACGAAGGACACGAGATTCTTTCGACGCAGATGGTGTCGACAATGTCATCGAACAACATGGGGCATTTGCGCGTGACACCCGTCACTTCAATTAACCAAAACCTGAGCGCAGATTTCGAATTTATGCGTGGGGTGCCAAAGTCGTGGGGACTTAGCTTTCAAATAAACGAGGACAATGTTGTCGGAGGTCGCAAAGCCGGGTCACTAAGTTGGGCTGGGCTATTTAACACCCACTTTTGGATTGATCGAACTTCGGGATTCGGTGCTTTGTTAATGACCCAGACACTTCCCTTCATGCTCCCCCGAGTCGCAACCCTTCTTGACCAATTCGAACAGACGGTCTACCAATCATTGGCGGCTTGAAGTGAAATCTCCTGTCCGTCCTAGAGACGAAAGGGAATTTATTGCTTTCGCTGCGCTGATGACAAGCGCTATTGCACTATCCATCGACATGCTTTTACCTGCCTTTGCTGAGCTTCGGTCTGCGTTCGGAATGGAACCAACTTCGAACCTCCCTGGCTTAACCATCACCTGCATATTTATCGGTATGGCGATCGGAATGCCTATATATGGCCCCCTAGCCGATACTTTCGGCCGCCTTCCAATACTGCGGATAGGCATCGCACTATTCGCTCTAGGTGCTTTAGGCGCCACTTTGGCTCCCAATTTGGTTTGTCTCCTAGCTTCAAGGGTCCTTTGGGGCATCGGGTGCGCAGCTCCTCGAACAATTAGTCAAGCGATGATCCGAGACAAGTTCGACGGCGACGACATGGCTCGTGTCATGGCGATAGTACAAACCGTCTTCTTCGCTGGACCCGTCTTAGCGCCAGTCGTCGGTGACCTCCTTCTTAGAGCTGGTGGTACGTGGCGACTGACAATGCTGTTTGGTCTCGTCATAGCAGTGGTCATGTGGCTTTGGTCTTTTCGCGTCGCGGAGTCGCTACAAGCGTCAAATCGCCGCGAATTGAGCTTTGCAACCACTCGGCAGGGAATACGAATTGTTTTCGGAAACCGAACCACTATCGGCTATGCACTTACTCTCCTGTTCTCGGGAGGGGCCTTCTACAGCTTTCTAAGTAGCTCTGAACTGATCGTCGGCGAGATTTTCGATCGCCCCAGCTGGTTTGTTCCGTACTTCAGTATCACGATGTGTGTAATGGCGGCCGTCGCCCTGACAGGTTCGCGAGTTGTGGGACGAGTCGGGGCAAGACGGTTGGGTCACAGTGCCCTCGGGTTCCAACTAGCAGTCAGCTTGTTGATGCTCGTGTTGGCACTGACCACCGGTGGTGTTCCTCCCGTCGGAATGTGGATGATAATCATGTCAGCTCAAATAGCTGCAATGGTCATAATGATGCCCAACATGACAACTCTCGCTCTTCAACCAATGGGTTCCCTCGCAGGCACTGCGGCATCAACTATTGGTTTCATTACCCTGGCTTTAGGCGCCATTTTGGGAGCGGTCATTGATCGTCAAATCGCTTCAACAGTGACCCCCTTGGCCATCGGCTACTTCGCCTACACGACAATCGCTGTAGTCGTAGTGATGACCATGATTCCCAAAAAAGAGGTCACAGAAATCAACGACAGCTAGTTTCAGGTCACTCTTACCGGAACCGAGCGCGGACCGCGAACCTGCGTGCCTCCCCACTGCACTTCAGAGTCTGTTGCTAACGAGAACTCGGGAAATCGTTTTAGCCATTCTTCCATCGCAACGACAAGCTCCATCCGCGCCAGATTCGAACCAAGGCAACGGTGAATCCCGATACCGAACGCAAAGTGGCGGTTTTCTTCACGGTCGATAATGACTTCCTCTGGCCGATCAAACATTTCCGGATCCCGGTTACTCGCTCCGAATGGAAGAAAAACTTTGTCTCCCGCCATTACCGGACATCCAGCAATTTCGGTATCTTCAGCGGCGACGCGCGCCATGGTCACCGGAGAGTAAGCACGAAGAAATTCTTCTACTGCCGTCGGGATCAGTTCAGGTTCCGCCACAAGACGCTGCCTGTCATCGTCATGGGTCGCGAGGTGAAGCAAATTGGAAGCGATAGAACTCCATGTCGTGTCAATACCCGCAACCAACAAAAGAAAGCACGTACCCAGTACATGTTTATCTGTGAGAGGGTCTCCATTGGGAAGGGTCTCTGCCTGAAGCTTGCTAATCAAGTCGTCACGAGGATTCACTCGACGATCGGCAATTGTCTTATCGAAATATTCAAGGATTTCTTTTGTCGCTGTGGTTAAACGCTCCCACTCTTTTTCCGGGTGACTTTGAAGAATGTCTGTGGCCCACCTGGTGAACATTTCGCAATCTTCTTCCGGTAGACCAATCATTGCTCCGATTACTCGAACCGGGATATACCGGGCGTACTGTTCTGCAGCGTCTACTACATCCGCGGGGTCGATGGCATCAAGTAACTCAACAGCAATACTCCGAGTTACCTCTCGCATCTCCTCGACTGCTTTTGGTGAGAAATAGGGCAAGAGCATACGTCGAGCATCCGTATGAAACGGAGGGTCCGAAGTGATTGGCGGCGCAACAAGCAAACTGACTCCTTCGGGAGTTGGCGCCACGGCTATGTCACGAGACGAAAAGTTTTCGGTGTCGTACGCAACCGAAGAGATATCTTCATAAGTGGTCGGTAACCAGCCACCTCCGTTGAGGGAGGTGTGCGCCACAGGGCATTCAGATCTCAGCCGCTCCCACACCTTCGGGGCTTCCTGGACATACTCTGAACCGAACACATCAATATCAAGTTCGTGATTGGAACTATCGCTCATTCCATAAGCGTAGATCCAGAAGCAGGTGCCGTGCACGTAGGCTCTCAATATGAGCACGAACCACTTACATGAGGACCTGGGACCAGGACTACTGCAGGAAGTAGCTCCGAACGTATTTAGCTATGTACAACCTGACGGAACATGGTTCATTAACAACACGGGCTTCATCATCGGAGACAGCGGTGTCGTAAGCATCGACACAACTTCTACTGAACTTCGCAACCGCGCTTATATCGACGCAATAGCCTCAGTAACTTCCCAACCAGTCAAAATACTTGTAAATACCCACCACCACGCTGACCACACGCACGGAAACTATCTATTCCCCGAAGCCACGATTATTAGCCACGCTTCGTGCCGGGACGTGATGCTGGCTACAGGCATTCCGGACTATCGCGCCGCTTTCCCAACAGTTGCCTGGGGAGATCTTAAATTTCGGGCCCCAGATATCACCTTTGAAGGCTCCACTACCATCCACCTAGACGACATCACAATTGACCTCTTCGACTTAGGTTTCGTAGCCCACACCGAAGGGGACGTCTTAGCTTGGCTTCCAGACAACGGAGTCCTTTTTGCAGGCGATCTGATTTTTCACGGTGGAACTCCGTTTGCGCTCTTCGGATCAGTACAAGGAACACTCGACGCATTAGATGTCATAGAACGTCGAGAAGCAGAGGTAATAGTGCCCGGTCATGGTCCAGCGTTCTCTGGCTCACAAATCAAAGACGTTTTAGACAGCCAGCGCACATACCTGAACTTCGTACAGCAAACAGCAGAAGAGGGAATAGCCGCTGGCCGAACACCCGTTGAACAAGCCTCACAAACCGACCTAGGTGACTTCGAACACCTCACTGACAGCGAACGGCTCGCTGGGAACCTTCACGTGGCATACCGCGAGAACCCAAAAGCCAACTACCAATGGGTGGGTTTCGAGTCCGCTATCGCCGACATGATTACCTTCAATGGAGGACAACTTCCCCACTGTCTAGCGTGACGATGAGGCCACAACCTAGTACGGCAAGACCAGCCCGGGCCGTGGCCAGTCAGATCGGATGAGCTTGCCAGTCCCTGACAATGTAATAAACGCTGTCTTCATATCTGCTCCCCCAAAGCAAATATTGGTGCAAAGCGGATCCTCAACCGCGAAAAAGTCCAGCTCTTCTCCGTCAGGTGTAAAGGTACTTACCCCACCTGTTTGAATTGTCGCTACGCTCACATTGCCCTCAGCATCCATAGCTAAGGAATCAAACAATTTCCTGCCAGCAGGTCGAGCCAGAAAGCGACCGTGTGGTGAACCAGCCAGTTCGCCGGGTCCGTCAAGCTCCCAGTAAAGAATCGAACCTTGGTGAGTTTCTGCTACGTACACTCTGTCTTCCTCAGGAGATAATCCAACCCCGTTAGGACCATCAAGCGGGAAGGCAATCTCTCGGACTGAAGATCCATCTGCTTTCCCATAATAAAGGCCACCTCTGTCGCGAGTTCTCGCCCTCATCTTTCCATGGTCGGTGAACCAGAACCCTCCTGTCGAGTCGAACATCAGATCGTTGGGTCCTTTTAGCGGGACACCGTCAACATCGGCATAAACCACGTCAACTGCGCCCGTCTCTAGGTCGATGCGTTCGATACGGCCCGACGAGTAATCATCAGCAACTAGGCCGGGAATGGTTAAACCACGATTTTCGCCCCATTCGAAACCGCCGTTATTACACACATACAGAGCACCGTCGGGGCCGATAGCTGCACCGTTCGGTCCTCCTCCTGGCCGAGCAACAACGTCAACGGAGCCATTATCTGGATCGACTCGCGTAATCGTTCCCCGTTTAATTTCAACCAAGATGATGGATCCATCCGGCATTACAACGGGCCCCTCAGGAAATTCTAAACCGGTGGCGATGACCTCGTAATTACTCATAGCTTGACCCTAGCCCCGCTAGCTGACTGGTAATCGATTTAACGATCAGCGAGGAGCGTGTCTAATTCTTCTTGCGTCATTAACACGTCACGCGCTTTCGACCCGATCGAAGGGCCAACCACGCCTCTCTGCTCTAAGAGGTCCATGAGTCTTCCGGCTCGAGCAAAACCCACCTTTAATTTGCGCTGCAGCATCGACGTCGAGCCAAGTTGCGTTTCAACAATGATTGCCATTGCCTGCATCATCAGATCATCGTCGTCCTCATCTCCCGAGGAACCCCCTGGAATCACAATTGGATTGGCGTCCGCGGAACCTTCAACCCCTTCAAGGTAATTAGTTTCGGGCGCCTGCCGACGCCAATGGGCCACCACCTGATGGATTTCGGCTTCGCTGACCCAGCAACCTTGTACACGTTGGGCGATACTGCTGTTCGAACTCAGAACTAACATATCTCCCTTCCCAATGAGACGTTCCGCTCCAGGCTGATCCAGAATGACTCGGCTGTCAGCAAGGCTAGAAACAGCGAATGCCATCCGGGAAGGAATATTTGCTTTGATGACGCCAGTAATTACGTTGACCGATGGACGTTGAGTTGCGATAACGAGATGAATTCCTACGGCGCGAGCCATTTGTGCCAGGCGAGTGATTGATTCCTCTACATCTCGAGCTGCGACCATCATCAGATCATTTAATTCGTCAACGACGACGACGACGAACGGCATCCGTTCAAATTCGCGTTCTTCGTTGAGGTCAGATGCCAATCGTCCTTCGTCATATGCCGCGTTATAGCCGGTTATATCGCGAAAGCCGATTTCAGACAGAACGTCGTAACGGCGCTCCATTTCTTTGACAGCCCAGGACAATGCATTAGCGGCTTTTTTCGGATTCGTGACGACCTGAGTCAGTAAGTGAGGGAGACGATCGTACTGGCCAAGTTCGACTCGCTTCGGATCGATAAGAATCATGCGAACCTCGTCCGGAGTGGTTCGCATAAGCAGCGATGTAATCACTGAGTTGATACAAGAAGATTTTCCTGCACCAGTTGCACCAGCAATCAAGACGTGCGGCATAGATGCGAGGTTGGCCATTACAGCGTTGCCTGAAATATCTTGGCCAAGCGCTACCTCAAGAGGGTGAATGGCATTGGACGCGGTTTCCGTCGCGAGAATGTCGCCTAGCGCAACGAGGTGACGGTCCGCGTTTGGAACCTCAACACCAATAGCGGAACGCCCCGGTATCGGCGCAAGAATACGAACGTCAGCAGACGCCATCGCGTACGCAATGTCTTTGTGGAGACTCGTAACCCTGGATACTTTGACGCCTTTTCCAAGGGACAACTCATATCGAGTTACCGTGGGGCCCACTTCCATACCGGTAACTCGAGTTTCGACTCCATGGCTCGCAAGCGCTGCCTCCAAGTTGCGCGCCCCGTTTTGTAAGAGCCGCTCATCGACATCCTGGGAGCCCGACCGTTCGAGATTTCCAGCTCCCGGTAATTGCCAGTCCCCGGTGGGCCTCGTCGTCAAATCGATTTCCATTTGCTCAGGCGGGCGGTCTTTAGCAGAGGCGTCCATCTGAGGTCCGTTAGCTTCTTCGAGTAAATCGTCTCCGGGTTCACGCAGGCCGGGCTCCTCTGTCGACAATTCATCAGACAGAATCTCCTCGGCGGCTACTTCTACTGTCTCAAACTCGTCGGCGGCCGAAGCGTCTTCTATTTCTGGCACGGGAAGACCTCTGCCTGGAATTGAAATAGTGGGCATCGGTCGCTGTCGCTCTCGCCGAGATGTCTCTGAAATCTCTCGCTCAGAACCAAGACTTTGGAGGCTTCTAAAGCCCCGACCAAGCTGACGACCTCCCAACAGAGCAATCCGGCCTGCGAAACCCAAAACTTGTCGCAAACCGGTATCGGTTACGACCAAGACCCCAAAAAGGGCGCCAAGCAAAAGCACAACCCAGGCCCCTGGGTCGTCAACAGCTCGACGCAACGGTTCGCCTACTACTGCTCCGATCACTCCTCCTGATGAGCGAAGCTCGTCCAGGGTCGTACGAATGCCATCCGCATCACCCACAAGGTGAGCCATTCCTGACAATGCAAGGCTTGTAAGCGAGCCTCCAAAAGCAATACGCCAGGTTCTCTCGCTCTGTTTATCGCGGAGTATCGCGTATGCACATAACACCAAGGCAAACGGAACTACATAACGGAAAATTCCTACGAGAACACTCATGACGCTCTCTAGGAGACGTCCAGCAATTCCCGCCCTATCTCCGAAAAGAGCTAAGAGCGAAATAGCTGCGACTACCAGAAGCAGCAGACCGGCGACGTCATGACCGCGTCCGCGTAATCCCGCTTCACTCATTCTTCGAAATATCGATGACTTACTTGACTTCATTGTTCATGGCGTTTCTGCTGGACCGCTTAACTTCGCCCAAACCTAAATTGAACCTTTGTTGACTAGACGCTCAGATCCCACACTGGCGAGAGTACCGAAACGTCGGTCGAATTCGGGTTCAGTCAACCAGAATCACCGATGCCGAGATAGGAGGCCGACGTCGGGTCCGGTTTCCCACAAATCGGCCGGTGGTCCGGCGAACAAGCCGTTCAATCGCTTCTCTGTTTTCTTCAGCGCGAATTGCCGCATTCACAGCCTCGGTCACCTCTATTTCTAGTTCTGCTAGAACTTGCACACTTCGCTCAGCGTCGAGCCATCCAAGCGTCGATATGTCAGGGTGCCCGACTAGACCGCTTTCTTGGCTAATTAACACAGTCACGTGAACAAAGCCGCCCTCCCCTAGCTTTCGACGCTCTTCTAACAGATCAGGTGACAAGTCATCTAACAGGCCGTCGAGGTAGTGGTAAGGCGCCGCTATGCGACCACTAATACGGAGCCCATCGGCATTTATGGTGACTTGGTCTCCATCGTTGGCAACGATAGTTCGGTTCGGCGAGTGACCAGATTCGATGGCCAAATCTGCGTTTCGTCGCAGCATTCGGTGTTCGCCTTCGACAGGTAGATACCACTCTGGAAGTAAGGCTTCATATAGGTGTTGCAACTCCTCTCTTTGGGCGTGACCTGTGGTATGAACGTGCTCAAATCCGTCATGAATCACCTCACATCCCAGTCGAGTTAGTCGGTTAATCATCCGATAAACCGGGATTTCATTTCCAGGTATGGGGTGACTGGAAAGAAGCACTACATCATCTTCAGACAGCGATAGATCAGGATGATCGCCTCTCGCCAGCAGTGACAGCGCTGCATTGGCTTCACCCTGAGAGCCGGTACAAATCACACATATTTCTTCTGAGTCGTATTCTCCGATTCTGTCAATGGAGTCGATTGCACGGTGCGGCACGTTTAGAACACCGAGTTCTTGGGCAATCCTTATATTGCTCACCATTGATCGCCCAAGAGGAAAAATAGTCCTACCTTCGCCGATAGCAATATCGCAAATTTGTTGAACTCGGTGGAGGTGGCTAGCAAAGCAACTAACTATGAGGCGTTGACCTCCCCAGCGTGGGATGAGTTGTCGCAGGGTGTCACCAACAGTGGACTCTGACGGACTCCATCCAGGCTTATCAGCATTTGTCGAGTCCGCCATCAGTAAACGTACGCCCTCTTCGCTCAGCTCCTTCAGGCGTCCAATATCCGTAGTCCGACCATCTATAGGTTCCCGGTCGATTTTGAAGTCTCCAGTGTGGACCATTACCCCTTGAGGCGTATGCAGGACAACACACAGGCTTTCAGGAACCGAGTGGGTGATTGGCAGCACCTCTATGTCGAATGGCCCAATCTTGAGTCGTTGTCCATCACTAAGCGTGTGAAACGAAGTGCGATCCTCCAACCTTGCTTCGATTACCTTCTGTCGAGCAAGAGCCATCGTGAGTTCAGACCCGTAGAGCGGAACTTCGAACTGTTTGAGGAGGTGAGGAACCCCACCTAGGTGGTCTTCGTGACCATGGGTAACAATCACCGCAGCGAGATCCTCGCTGCGAGCTTGCAACCACCTGGTATCTGGAAGAATCACGTCAACACCCGGCATGGTCGCATCAGGAAACATGACCCCAAAATCTATGAGAAGCAGCTTCCCACCGATTTCTATGCAAGTGGAGTTACGTCCAACTTCGCCGAGGCCCCCAAGGAACGTGATAGTTACGTCGGGCGATACCAATTCAAGCCTTTAACCGCGAGTAGACCTCTCGGGCTTTGTCTTCCAAACCATCAGGTGTGGGTCCCATAGGCAAACGAGGTTCGCCCACTGGTAAGCCCAGGGTTCTCATCATTGCTTTGGTAGGAACTGGGTTCGGAGCTTCGTCGCCGGTCTCATAGTCAAAACTCTCCAATAGGCGGGCGTTTATTTGACGAGCTTCATCTGCTTTACCGGCTTCCCAAGCATCCATCATCGCCACGAATTCGGGTGCCGACCAGTGCGCAGCGACACTGATGACACCAACTGCTCCCACAGCGAGCAACGGCAGAGTCAAGTTATCGTCGCCGCTGTAGACCTCGAAGCCTTCGGGAGCATCTCGAATAACCTTTGCCGTCTCACCAGGGTTACCTGCCGCGTCTTTAACTGCTACGACATTTGGAATTTCGTGCGCTAGACGCAGAAGCGTAGTCGTCTCGATTTTGCGACCTGTCCTCACCGGAATGTCATATAAGACAACTGGCAACCTGGTGGCTGCTGCCACTGCATCAAAGTGAGCATAGATTCCTTCTTGCGATGGACGGTTGTAGTACGGAGTAACCGCCAAGATTCCATCGCAGCCAAGTTCCTCTGCCTTGCGTGTTTGATGAACAGAGTGAGCCGTGTCGTTAGTAGTGGTACCAGCAATAACAGGAACAGTGACCGCCTCCGCAACAGCTCGCCACAGCTCCCAATCTTCTTCATCTGTTACGGCTGGACCTTCACCGGTAGTACCGGTAATTACCAACCCTTCACTTCCTTGTTCTACGAGCCACTTGGCAAGGGTGACCGATGCGTCAACATCTAACGCGCCATCTTCGTTAAATGGCGTCACCATCGCTGGAATAACTCGACCAAATCGCGCAGTCATGAAGCCGAGGGTAGCCTCTCAGAGGGCCGACTCACTCGCTCTATCGATTCCAAGCGTCGCGAGTAGGTCTTCGTGGAGTTCAAACCACACAGTGTGATAGCTCGGCATTATCGGTTTGGTCAACCATTCGAGCTCCCCTGCGAGGACTTTGTCTAGGGCTGTTCCGAAGCGAAACGGGTAGTTAGAGAACCTGATGAGCACCTCATTGAGGTCACTCAGAATTCGAGTCACCTGTCGATCAAGGTCAGCCAATCTCTGGAGGACCTCATCGTCGTACGCAGAGTCGCTATGGTCATTGAGCTTCTGTTCTCCGGAACCATCATTAACGACTTGCCAGTCCGTGCAAAGCTGCAACATAGCTGGGTTCAGGTCAAGAAATTGTTCATAGCCACTCTGTACTGCGGCTCGTAAGCCCAGGCGATCAAGCTCCTCTCTGAGTAGCTTTTCTCCGTCTTCTCTTCCCGACGGGGTCAGGACGTATTTGTCAACGCCTTCTACCTGACGCATTACACATTTGTTTTCGTCAATCATTAACGAGAGAGCGCCTTGAGTAACGGCGCTATCAAGTGCGTGAACCGAGGAGATAGCGTCGATGTCCCCAAATCCTTTGAGGCGCAAAGCCAGCGACACCAACAATTGAGGATCTGATTGATGAGACATATTTTTCTAAGACTCGGCTAACGCCGCCTCTGCTTCAAGCTCTCGGGTAATCGCGAAAGAGTCGACTTCATCTTCTATATCAACCCAGTCTTCGTATTGGATTACACCGATCTCTCCGAATTTCTTTCGGAGCCAGCCATCTCCTGCATCCAACAACCCAAGCTTTTTGCAGTTTGGAACAATCTTGGTAAACAGCAGTTGTTGGAACTCCTGCCGAAGCGGGTCTTGATACGCCAAGGGAATTACCTTTTTGACATCAGCGCCCATGCGTTCCCACACCTCTTGTTGCAGAAACCTGTCGCGCATTCGGACGGCTGCTTCGAACGCAAATTCTTGACGTTCTAGAAGCTCCGCTTGAGTCATGTCTTGGTACACCTCTTTGAGGGAAAGAACACCAAAGGCAACATGACGAGCCTCGTCGCTCATTACGTAACGGAGTAACTGCTTTAGAAGCGGTTCTTCACTCTGCTGGTACATGAACCCAAAGGCTGCAAGGGCGAGGCCTTCAACCATGATTTGCATTCCTAGGTATGTCATATCCCAGCGGGAATCTTCGATGATCTCGTCTAGCAGCATCCGCAAATGGACGTTTATGGGGTAGGTGTCCGACAATTTGGTATCAAGGTATTTCGCAAAGACCTCTACGTGCCGTGCTTCGTCCACAACCTGAGTTGATGCGTAATATTTTGCGTCCATCCAGGGCACGGTCTCAACAATTTTCGCTGTGCAGACTAAGGCACCTTGCTCTCCATGCATGAACTGACTCAGGGCCCAGTTCTGCGACTCCATGTTGAATCGAACCCATTCGTCACGGCCCCATGATTCAACTCCAGTTCCAGAGAGATCCATAACCTCTCCGGCGCCACCGTTTGTCTCGTATTCTTGGACAGCTAGTGCTTCTTGGTCAACGTCTGTATCCCAGGGCAAGTCAGTTTCGCCGTTCCACTGGCCTACCTTCGCTTTCTCGTAAAGCTTGGCCAGTTGAGGTCGTGCACCTTTTTCGTAGTCCCAGGTATAGATGCATTCCGCATTGTCCTCGACCGCATGGATAACTTCGTTCGGATCGGTATTGGTCATCGCCAAAACCGCCTCAAAGTCGTTCGGGTCGGTACGACCGATCAGTTCTTCCACTGATGACATAAGAATCCCCTAGTCTCAAACATTCCTACTGGTTACCCATTAGTAACTTAGGTCGAGATCTTAACAGACCGAAATCTACGAACAAGAAAGTCGAAAAATCTTTCGGGCAAAAGAGCCTTCAAAAGGGCACCAATTCGCGCGTCGCGCCCGACCAGGCGACGACGCGGTGGATACCGCCGATTTGCATATTTCTCGATGAGAATCGCGACCTTATGGGCCTCAAGACCGCCTCGTTTACCCCGGGTTGCATTGTTTAAGGCCCGCTCTAGGAACGGTTGATATTTCCGACGCCCTTCAGGGGAAACGTCTTCATATATTTGATGCGACATCTGCTCGACCTTCTCCCACAAAGGAGTGCGGATTGCGCCAGGCTCGAGCAACGTAATTCGCGGCCCTTGAGGCCCCAACTCCTGTCGCAAAGATGACAAAAGTCCAACTAGAGCGTGTTTGCTAGCTGCATATGGACTCAACAAGGGAAGTCCAATTCGCGAGTTAATCGACCCCACCACAATAATTCGCGACGAATTACACATCTCTAAAAGAGGCAACGCGTAGCGAATCGAAAGCGCTGCGCCAACAACGTTGACATCTAGCTGTTGTTTCCAAGCGCTCTGAGAAACATATTCCAATGGGCCACCAATGACGATTCCGGCATTGACGACCAACAGATCTAAACCCGAAGACCCGCGACTAGCCAGAACTTCATCGAAGGCTGTTTTAACTGAGTATTCGTCAGTCACTTCAATCTGAAGAGATGACACACCGACAGACATCTCTAACTTGGACGCGTCGCTGTCAGATCGGGTACCTCCCCAAACTTGCCAGCCACTAGCGGAAAGTTGTTCTACTACCGCATAACCAATTCCAGTGCTCGCCCCGGTAACTACGGCAGCTTTCCCATTCATCAACTTGAATGCTGCTAATTACTCGACAACCAAATCTGCGAATGCATCGCGAAGGGTTCGTTTCGAAAACTTGCCGGTCGATGTCTTGGGCACTTCATCAATGACTTGAGTTGCGCTGGGAAGCCACCATTTCGCCATTCGTGGGGTTAGGTACTCGATTAACTCATCATGAGTCAATGATTCTCCATCCTTAAGAACGACGCAGGCCATGGGCCGTTCCATCCACTTTTCCGATGCGACCGCTATCACCGCCGCTTCAGCGACCTTGGGGTGGCTCATTATCTCATTTTCGACTTCAACGGAGCTGACCCACTCTCCCCCAGATTTGATGAGATCTTTAGTCCTATCGACGAGGCGGATATATCCACGCTCATCACAAGTCGCTACGTCTCCAGTTCGCAACCAACCATCTTCAGTAAATGAGTCTGAGGCATCAGGCCTCTTGTAGTACTCGCCGGTAATAAAGGATCCTCGCACCTGAAGTTCCCCACTTGATTCACCGTCCCACGGCAATTCTTCTATCGAATCTGGCTCACAGATTCGAAACTCGACTGTGGGGACGATCGTGCCTACCGAAGATCGAATTTCTGATTTAGCTTCCTCGTCCAGGTCGGCTTCGGCCGACTTTACGTGCGCTATCGCCGCGAGCGGACTAGTTTCAGTCATTCCCCATGCCTGCAAGATCGGTAATCCGATCTTCTCCCGATAGCCCTCCGACAACGACTTCGGAACTGCCGAACCGCCACACGGGATCGCTCGTAAACTCGACACGTCGCGACCGTCTAGCTCCTCAAGTACACCCATCCATATGGTGGGGACTCCCGCTGCAATTGTGACGCGCTCAGACTCCATCAGTTCGGCGATGGGTTGAGCCTGCAGTTTAGGACCGGGGTTCACCAATGTTGCCCCTGCCGCAACTGCCGCATGTTGCAAACCCCATGAGTTGACATGGAACATCGGAACAACCGGAAGGATGACATCAGATTCACATACCCCTAATCCATCAGTCGTCATCGTCGTAATGGTGTGCATATACGTCGACCTATGGCTATACACCACACCTTTGGGATTTCCGGTAGTGCCACTCGTGTAGCACATCGAAGCAGCTTGTTTTTCGTCACGTACTTCGAAGTCGACTGCAGGTGCAGCGGCAATCAACTCTTCATAGTCAATGACTCGAGGGTCATCAGGGATCTCCCCGTCACCGTCATCCATGACAACAAAATGTCTGACGGTCTCTAGCTGATCGACCAGTGGCCACAGGAGAGCCATGAGGGACCTATCGACGAAAATTACCTCGTCTTCCGCATGGTTAGCGATGTAGACGATCTGGTCCGCAAAAAGTCTGATGTTCAATGTGTGTAGTACTCGGTTACTACACGGCACTGCAAAATAAAGTTCCAGATGTCTCGCCGTATTCCACGCAAAGGTTCCCACTCGACCAGATTCTTTAATGCCTAAATCATTTAAAGCTCCACCGAGCCTTCGAGTACGGTCGGCCCATTGTCCATAGTTGCTCCGCTCGATTCCCGTTGCTGTAGCCGTGATGAGTTCCTTATGCGGAAACAAACTTTCTGCTCGGCGAAAGAAGAAGTCGAGGGTGAGAGGGGTATCCATCATGGTTGACTGCATATGGCAAATCGTATGAGAAGACTTCGCGAACGGCTACATCCGCATAGGGTGAAAGTTCGAAATGACTGAATCTGAGCTTCCAAAAGCATCTCTTGGAGATAACGAACGACGCAGAGTTAAGCAACTAGCTGCCCTCCCGGTCGCGCTCGCGCTCGCCGCGTATGTTGGTCAGATTTTGACGAGTTCGCTAATCGACTCACAGCCTCTGGTCTTGATCTCTCTTAATGCCACAGATCCAATGTTGCTGCTAGCCGCTAACCAAAGCGGCCCAGTTGCTTTCCTGCTTGTAGGGGCAATCAGACTCTTCGCCCCGGACCTGTTCCTTCATCAATTGGGTTGGGAATTTGGCCCCGCTACAAAGAACTATCTGGCGGAAGAATTCGGCAAAAACAGCGGCCTGTTACGAACAATTGCGGTCTTGGAGCGATGGTTTCCAAGGGTTGGCTGGCTATTACTTTTTTTGGTGCCTGGGTATCCAATGTGTCTACTTGCGGGTATCGCGAGGATGAAAAGGATTCCTTTTGTAGCAGTCAACTTAGCTGGAACGCTTTCACGACTTTTGCTGATTTATTGGGTGAGCTCGGTTTTCGAGGGACCCATCGGCGCAGTCGTCAGGTTCATCAGCCGTTTCTCATTGCCGTTTACATTGCTAATGGTTGTTTTGGTGGTGTTGCAAAGCGGGCGAAATAAGAAGCGGGCAGATGGAACTTAAAGTGCTTTCATAGGTTGTCAATATCGACCCATCGCGGCATGCTCGGCTGCGCGCCGACTTTGCGGACCGCCGCCGCTCCTGCCCGAACAGCTATCAGGGCAGCCGCCACTGGATCATTTGTATCGACGAACGCCACCGAGAACGCTCCGACAAATGCATCACCTGCACCCGTTGGGTCGACGACCTCAACTGATGGTGCCTCTACCTTGGTAATTTCGTCCCCAACTCGAACTTCGCAGCCATCTGCGCCAAGGGTGGTGATCAGAATCGGAGGCGAAAAGTTGTTTAGCTCTTTCGCTTCTTGACGGTTAACTATGACGACATCGGCCAACGGCAGGATGCTTGCTGCCACGTCGTTAAAGGGCGCGGGATTAAAAACAATCTTCGTAGCGGACGCTGCCGCAAGTACCGCTGCGGCCCTTGCTGCTGCAACTCCTACCTCGCCTTGCAACAGCAGGACATCAGCATCGCCAATTGTAGATGCTGCTCGCTCGACGTCTTTAGCACCGAGTTCTCCATTGGCTCCTGCTATAACGATGATCGATACATCAGTTGGGTCAATGGTGATCACCGCGGTACCTGTCGCAGCACGTCCTCTCGACACGTGCATTCGGTTGACGCCCGCTTCATCTAATTGCGCAAGCAAGTAATCACCTCGATTGTCCGCGCCTACACGACCAATCATGCTTACTTCGGCATCGAGTCGTGCTGCTGCCACTGCCTGGTTGGCCCCTTTACCTCCAGCGTTCTCATCGCAGTCGGTCCCATGAACAGTCTCATCTGCTCCTGGTCGTTGTGGAACCCATATTGTGATGTCGTAATTCAGGCTCCCCACGACGGCGACTCGCGTAGACAAACTAAATCCCTAAGTATGAGTCAAGACCCAGGGTGACTCCCGGGTGTTCATTGATCAGCTTGCAAGCGAGGACAACACCTCCCATAAATGACGCTCTATCTAAACTGTCGTGCCTCAGGGTGAGAGTTTCTCCTTCAGTTCCTAATAGAACTTCTTGATGCGCGACTAGACCCCTTAGCCGAACTGAGTGCACGTTTATACCAGAAGGACCCGTTGCCCCTCGCGCTCCGGGTAGCACTTCCTCTTGTGTCGGGTCTTCTCCCCACTCGTCGGACGCTTCCGTCATCCGTTCCATTGTGCGCATCGCTGTTCCAGAAGGCGCATCGACTTTTCCATCATGATGCAATTCAATAATCTCAGCTGTTGGAAAAAACGGAGCCGCCATTTCAGCAAATCGCATTAAGAGGACGGCACCTATTGCAAAGTTGGGGGCGACAAGGCAGTTACTTGAAGTAAAGGTCTGCTCAAAGATAGCTAGGTCATGCTCATTAAGCCCACTGGTACCAACGACTGCGTGCACCTGATTTGCTGCGCACCAGGCGATATTTGATCTCGCTGCTTCGGCGATTGTGAAATCGACCATTACGTCTACCGTGGACGCGTCTACATCTTCTAGAGCTTTGACCACAGTCAGTGTCCCGGTGGGGTCTTCTGACCCCACTGATGACGGGTCAACGGCAGCTGTTAGCTCTAAATCTTGATCGGCGTCTACCGCGCGACATACGGCTGAACCCATTCGACCAGCTGAACCTACGACTACTACTCGCATATAGGTGGTCCCTTCTATAGTTCTCAAAACCTAGTGAGCCCTGCCTCCATTTTGGAGTACAGGGCTCACACTAAGAGCATCTATTTCGAAATAAGCGTTATTTCACGCAAGCGAAGCTCTATCGACGGCTCCTACGACGACGTCTTCCCCGTCCATCATCTTTGGGTTCTGGCCCCATATCGCCGTACAGACCCTTGGCAGTTTCGGAGAAGTGTTCCTCAAATGAAACGTATTCTCGAGCCGTCGAAGAGCCGTTATCGTCGCTCGACGAACCTTCGCCGCCATCTTCTTCATTGTTTGAAGATGCCGTTTCTGGTTTATCGGCCGAAGCTGCATTTTCACTGGCTTCTTCAGACTGAGTCTCGCTTTCGACTACAGCGTCGCCCACCATCGAAAGGGAAAGCTTCCCATTTGGGTCGATGTCGTCAACCAAAACCTGAACTGCGTCACCTACGTTAAGCACCTCCTCGACTTTGTCGAGTCGGCGGTCACCTCCGAGTTTGCTGATGTGCAATAAGCCGTCTGTGCCGGGCAAGATATTCACAAATGCACCGAACTTGGTGATGTTGACCACTCGACCTTCGTATTCAGCACCTACATCAGCAGTGGGCGGATTGACGATCAGTCGAATTTGACGCTCAGCCTCGGTGACTTTTTCGCGATCTGGTGAACCGATACTCACCACTCCTACAGTGCCATCATCGTCAACAGATATATCTGCACCGGTTTCTTCTTGAATGGTGTTGATGACTTTGCCTCGCGGACCGATAACTTCTCCGATCTTGTCAATCGGTATCTCGAAGCTGACAATTTTTGGAGCATTACCTCCGACGTCAGAACGCGGCTCAGAGATTGCATCATTCATGACTGACAGAATTTGCATCCGGGCCTCTCTCGCCTGCGCTAAGGCCTGAGCGAGAACTTCAGCGGGAATGCCATCAATCTTTGTGTCCAGTTGAAGGGCTGTGATGGCATCTTCGGTTCCAGCGACTTTGAAGTCCATATCTCCGAACGCATCTTCTGCGCCCAAAATGTCGGTAAGAGTGACGTATTTACCTTCTGCATACACCAAGCCCATCGCAATGCCAGATACGTGGCTCCGGATCGGCACACCTGCATCCATAAGCGACAGCGACGAAGCGCACACTGAACCCATGGATGTGGAGCCATTAGATGACAACACATCTGAAACTAAGCGCAGAGTGTATGGAAACTTCTCTTTTGAAGGGATGGCAGGCAACAATGCACGTTCAGCGAGAGCGCCATGTCCAATTTCTCGACGCTTGGGGCCCCTCATGAAGCCGGCCTCTCCTGTAGAGAAAGGTGGGAAGTTGTAATGGTGCATGTAGCGCTTGCGGTCGTTCGGGTTGAGCGTGTCGATGAGTTGTTCCATACGACTCATGCCCAATGTCGTGACATTTAGCACTTGGGTTTCCCCACGCTGAAATAAACCCGACCCGTGAGCCGTTTCACCCACATACGCAACTTCCGCAGACAGCGGGCGAACTTCATCCGTAGCCCGCCCATCGATACGGAAACCATCTTCCACTATGCGTCGACGAACAATTTCCTTCGTAACCGAACGCACTGCAGCGCCTATCTGCTTTGCAGCATCTTCCGTTTCGGAAAACTCTTCTTCGAGCTGTGCCCGAATTGCGGCAGTCACTTCATCTTGACGACCTTCACGCTCCGCCTTATCGGCGATAGCCATAACTTCGGTTAACTGTGGGGTCGCTACGGTCCGAACGCGTTCCACGATTTCGTCGCTGTAGTCAACACTTCGAACCCATTCAAGCTCTTCGATTTCACCAACGCTGGCTCGCAAAGATTTTTGTAGCTCTATGACATCGTCGATCCACTGTTTCGATGCTTCGAGACCATCGGCCAAAACCTCTTCTGTGACCTTAGGTGCCCCTTCGTCGTAATACTCGAAAGCGCGTTCAGTACCACCAGCTTCCACCATCATGATGGCAATATCGCCATTCTCTAGTTGTCGACCAGCAACAACCATCTCGAATGTAGATTCTTCGCCTTCTTGATAAGTCGGGAACGGTACCCATGCCCCGTCGGTGCTGTATGCGATTCGGACGGCCGCAACAGGAGATTCAAATGGTATTCCGCTAACCCATAAAGCAGCCGAGGCACCGTTTAGGGCGATCACGTCGTACTGGTTTTCCCCGTCCACGCCGAGGATTGTCCCTACGACATGTGTCTCATGTCGGTATTCGGAAGGAAAGTTAGGGCGTAATGGCCGGTCGATAAGTCGACAGGCGAGAATCGCGTCGTCTGAAGCGCGCCCTTCTCTACGGAAAAAAGAGCCTGGAATCCGGCCAGCGGCGTACATTCTCTCTTCAATGTCGACGGTCAGTGGGAAAAAATCGGCGCCGTCTCGAGGTTTGCTCGAAGCAGTCGCTGTAACTAAGACTTGAGTTGACCCTATCTTTGCTGTTACGGCTCCATTTGAAAGTCCAGCTAACTTGCCGGTTTCAAATGAAATGGTTTTGTCGGTACCTGAAATAGGGCCCGATACGGATATGGCATCAGCCATGGTTTTCTTCTACTCCTTCGGCGAGACGTTCTCGCCACTATTTGCATTCAGTTGGTAGACGTCGATCACTCCGAGGTGGGGAGGGGTCGGCGACAACCAATTGCTGTGCAATCTGGATTTTTGAGCTTCAGTCGTGAACGCAACTAGCAACCGAATTGGGTCGCGAAGGTCACTCAGCGACGCAAACCGAGTTTCGCAATTAGCGCTCGGTATCGCTCAACGTCATTATTGTCGAGATAGTTCAATAGTCGGCGTCGACGGCCTACGAGCTTCAGTAGGCCGCGCCGGCTGTGGTGGTCCTTTTGATGAGTCTGCAAATGTTCGGTGAGATCGTTTATCCGTTGGGTCAGCAACGCAATTTGTACTTCAGGTGAACCTGTATCTGCATCATGATGGCGATGCGCTGCCATGGTGTCGGATTTTTCGGCCATGAATTTTTCCTTGATATACAACGTCTTGCCGCTCCGTAGAGGGTTTGGCGGCTGTTTGGCCGGCGCGGATGTTTGCGCCGTAAAGCATTCTAACAGCGAAGTCCTCAGTTATTACAGACGGCGTCTAGGTCTTGACTTACTCTTCGAGACACTTAGCCGCGTCCGCCACATCCTTACCTAACTGTTCTTGCAGTTGTTCGATGCCCTCAAACTTTTTCTCGCCTCGAAGTCTGCGCACAAAACGAACTTTTGCTATTTCGCCGTACAAGTCTCCGCGAAAACCTATGAGGTGCGCTTCGATCAATGAACGGTCAGCGTAGTCATAGAACGTCGGTCGCTTACCAATATTGACCGCCGCAGGATATTGCGTTCCGTCTTCCCTGATATACCACGCTGCGTAGACGCCGTCTGCGGGCACCTGCAAATCAGGTGTTGTCGGCAAATTAGCTGTGGGGAATCCAATTGTGCGTCCACGCCTATCGCCGGGAGTAACCACCCCTCGTACTTCAAAAGGGCGTCCGAGAAGGCGGTGTGCTTTTTCCACGTCCCCATCGGTCAAAGCACTTCGTATTGAGGTCGACGAGATTACTTCGCCTTCCCCTGTTAGTTGCTTGACCAAAGGCAGCCCAACCACTTCATAGCCGCATTCATCTCCGACCACCTTCAGCGTTTCAACATTGCCTCGGCGACCTTTTCCAAAGTGAAAGTCAGCTCCAACAATCACCGCACGTGCCTGCAGGCAGTCCACGAGTATCTGCTGTGCAAAGGTTTCAGCTTTAACTTGTGCTTGTTCTTCTGTGAATTCGACGACCAGTGTGTAATCGACACCTGTTTCCGCCAATAGTTCAAGTTTGTGTTCTAAGTCGCATAGCAGCAGAGGGGCAGATTCCGGACGCACAATTGTCGCCGGGTGGCGGTCGAAGGTCACGACCGCAGTTGCACAACCACGTTCGGCTGCCATCCGATGCATTTCAGCCACGACAGTTCTATGGCCTCGGTGGACACCGTCGTATTCACCGACGGTCACTACGCTGCCTTGTTCCAAAGTTGGCGACCAAGCGAGGTCGCGGATGATCTCCACTTCTTTAAACTACCCGCCGGACGCCGCCGCCACGACTTCTATCAGCAAGAGAATTGTGACTATGAGCTCGGTCGTTTACTTCGGAATGACGACACCTACTACTACTACGCCATCTTGAATTTCGTGCACGGCCACCAGATTCCGATTGGCGTCCAAGAGCGCCCAGGGACCGTCACCCTGCATCCGGTCAATTTTGAGTTTCCCGCCGTTTTGAACCAAGGAAATCTCGTCTTGGCTCAACGATATTTGTTCCATCCCTCTTGTTAATTCCACAACCGGCAAAAGGGGCGCCTCATCAATCGTTCCAGTTTCCTCAACTGAGTAGTGGCCACTTCGTGTTCTACGAAGGTTCCGTATGTGGGCGCCGCCGCCCAACGCCACTCCGAGGTCAGCACCCAATGTTCGGATGTATGTACCCGCTGAACAAGTCACTAGGGCTCGCCATATCAATGGGTCATCGGTTGCTTCAACCTCAAACCTGCTCACTACCACCGAGCGTGATTCTCGGTCTACCTCGAGTCCTTCGCGGGCAATTTCGTAAAGTCGCCGTCCGCCAACTCGGCGCGCTGACACCATCGGAGGTACTTGTTCAATCTCGCCTGTAAGAGATGCCGTGGCAGCTTCGATTTGCTGATAATCGAATGACATATCGTGTTCCGCGACCATCTGACCCGATGCATCAAGTGTGTCTGTTTCAGTCCCGAAGACTATTTCGACCTCATAGGTCTTTTCGGAAGCCGTTGCAAACCGCAACAATCGGGTGGCGTTACCAACTCCGATGACCAGCACCCCCGTAGCATCTGGGTCCAACGTTCCGGCATGGCCAATACGCCGCTCACCAAACCGTTTTCGTAGCTGCCCGACAACATCATGCGAGGTCATGCCAGCCGGTTTGTCAATTAGTACCGCTCCATGAACGACGGGGGGTTTACGTGCCATTAATCGGTTTTTGTTTGCGTCTCAGAGTCACCCATTCCAAGTTCGTCCAAAATGGACTCAATTCGGCCCGCGTCATGTATCGATGTATCGGGAGCAAAGTGGATTGTTGGGGTCCGACGCATTCGCGACTGTCGGGCTAGGGCCTGCTGGACTCTTTGGCGATGTTGTTCGAGGGCATCGGCAACCACTTCTACGTCTTCTTCGTCGGATATGTAAAACCAAACAGTGGCGTTGGCGAGCTCACGGTCGACATCAACACCGGTTATCGATACCAAAAAGAGTCGGGAGTCGTCGATACGTTCTAATTCCCCAGCAACTATTTCTTTGACTAGCCCCGAAACGCGGTCGGTACGTTCATAGTTTTGACCGCTTCTGCGGTGATGCCCTCGTTTGTTGCTCATCTCGCAGCCTCCGAGTTGAAGCTGTTGTTTAGCAGTTACGCAATCGGGATCTCACGCTCATCGTAGGTTTCGATCACGTCACCTTCTTTGAGATCTGTAAAGTCTGACAAACCAATGCCACATTCCATGCCTGCGGTCACCTGATTGACCGGGTCTTGGAAATGACGAAGTGATGCGACTTCGCCCTTCCAGATAATGGCTCCTTCTCTCAAGAACCTAACTTTTGCTCCGTCGCTAATGGTGCCATTTTCAACAAGACAGCCGGCAATCGGGCCTACGCCAGATATTCGGAATACCTGCCGTACCTGAGCCTCTCCGGTAACGATTTCCTCGAACTCTGGTTCGAGCATGCCGAGCATGGCATTTTCAATGTCCTCTAGAAGTTGATAAATAATTTCATATAGTCGAATTTCGACGTTTTCGGTTTCGGCAGTTTCACGTGCTTTTCGGTCCGGGCGAACGTTGAAGCCCAAAATTGTGGCATTCGAAGCGACCGCTAACTGAACGTCGTTTTCATTAACACCGCCAACACCCCTGCTAACAAAAGACAGTTTGACGTCGTCGCGTTCGAGTTTCCGTAAGCTTTCGGTCACCGCCTCAAGCGATCCATGAACGTCAGCTTTGAGGACTAGGTTGAGAGTGGTTGCCTCGCCAGCTTGAATCTGTTTGAAGATGTCTTCGAGCTTTGCTCCGCCGCCTCCAGACGATGACACTGTTGCCATATTCGCTTGGCGTTGCCAATGTTCACGCGTATCCGCTACTCGGCTTGCGGTCTTTTCGTCGGGGGCAACCGTAAAGATATCCCCGGATCTAGGGACCTCTGAAAGCCCGAGGACTTCAACGGGAGTTGAAGGCCCAGCCTCGGATACAGCGTTACCGAGATCATCGGTCATGGCCCGAACTCTTCCCCACGCAGCCCCCGCCACAATCGGATCTCCAATCGAGAGAGTCCCTCGTTGGACGAGAACAGTAGCTACCGGTCCTCTTCCTTTGTCTAGGTTGGCTTCGAGTACGGTTCCAACAGCCCGACCGTCCGGTGTGGCTTTCAATTCTTCTAGCTCAGAAACTAGAACTATCTGATCAAGGAGGTCGTCGATGCCCTCTTCGGTCATTGCTGATACCGGGACCGTAATAATGTCGCCGCCATAGGATTCGGGGATTAAATCTCGTTCAGCCAGTTGGGCCAGGACTTTATTGGGGTCAGCACCTTCACGGTCGATCTTGTTAATTGCAACCACAATGGGAACTTCCGCAGCACGCGCGTGATCCATCGCTTCCAGTGTTTGCGGCATTACTCCATCATCGGCTGCGACAACAAGAATAACGATGTCAGTAGCTTGAGCTCCTCGTGCGCGCATACTGGTGAAAGCAGCGTGACCTGGGGTGTCGATAAAGGTCAGTGCTTGTCCGCCCCGCTCTACTTGGTAGGCGCCAATATGCTGAGTAATACCCCCAGCTTCTCCGTCTACGACATTCGACGACCGAATGCGATCTAGAAGCAAGGTTTTGCCATGATCTACGTGACCCATAACGGTGATTACCGGTGGTCGCGGCGCAGCCCCAACGTCATCTAGGTCAATTTCCAGGGCTTTAAGAATTTCTTCCTCTTGCTCAGCACCGGGGTCGACCAGACGTATCTCGGCTCCTAATTCAGCAGCAAAAAGTTCGACCATGTCATCGCTAAGCGATTGGGTCGCCGTAACCATTTCTCCTTGTTGAAGGAGGAATCTCACTATGTCAGCAGCCGATCGATTGAGTTTGCTTGCTATTTCTTGAGCTGTGGAGCCTCGTTCAAGTACTACTTCGCCCTCAGGCACCGGGGCGTCTGCTGGTGTGTACGTAGCTAACTCTTGTGGTTGAAGCTCTTCTTGTTGACGTCTGCGCCGCTTTTGTTTACGACCGCGTCGTTGCTGCGGACCACCTCGAGGTCCGCCTGGGCGGCCACCTGGACGACCTCCAGGTCCGTCAGGACCGATTGGCGGGCCTCCTGGGCCCGGCGCGCCTCCTGGCCCCCTTTGTCCACCTGGTCTATTCGGTCTACGGGGCCCACCGCTTCCGGGTCGCCCACCACTCGGAGAATTGGCGTTATCTGCCTTACGGGCACGCGGAGGACCTGGGGGCGGCGGAATAGCTCGACCGGAGCCTGACCGCGGCGGGGCGGCGCCCGGCGGCGGTGGTATTGGCTTGCCGCTACCCGATCGCGGCGGCGCAGGCATGCGTGGAGGAGGTCCTGCTGGCGCTGAACCTATATCGCGGCTGGTTGGCGCTTCGCGCTCTCCTTGCGCTTCTTCGTTTTTAGGTGTGGGGCGGGCCGATGTGTCTTCGACGACTCGCCGAGCCGGCTCTTGGCCACTTGAAGTAACGAGCGGTCGTGCAGCTGGAGCCTCTTGATCATCAGCAACACTGGTGTCCTGTTGTTCCGGCGCGTCATCATCCGGCGGTGCAGGTTCGGTTGGAGCCGCTGCCTCAACCGCGGGGGCTTTCTTCTTCGCGGGGGCTTTCTTCTTCGCAGGGGCTTTCTTCTTCGCGGGGGCTTTCTTCTTCGCGGGAGCTTTCTTCTTCGCGGGAGCTTTTTTCTTCGCGGGGGCTTTTTTCTTCGCCGCTTTTGGCTCTTCCGGCTGCGTTTCCCGAATCAGACCTTCTCGATCAGCTTTGCGACGCACCCGGTCGGCTTGCGCTATTTGAATACTCGAGGAGTGGCTTTTTACTTCGATGCCGAGCGCGTCACAGAGCGCGAGAGTCTCATCGTTAGTGAGACCTAACTCTTTTGCGAGTTCATGCACCCGGGGGTTCTTGGGCAAACGCGTTCCTTACTATTCGTTGGGGTCTGTGAGCGGCGGATGATTCGTACCGTCTTCTATCTTCGCAGACAGCGACGGGTTTCCGGTAGATAACGGTGCTATTGACTGTTGAGCAACGCTACCGGGTATAACACCCACAGTTGGTCAGTTGCTTAGCTCTTCTTCCTCGATTTCTGTCTCTTCCTGATTATCTCGTTCATCTGCGGGGCCGTCATCGCCATTTTCCTCATCGGGAAGCGCGTCTCCCTCACCCAGTTCCTCACCAACGGCTTCTGAATCGTCTTCGATGAGCTCGTCCCCATCAGCTTGGTCAGCTTCTTCTGCGGCGGTCGCCCAGTCGTCTGCCGACATCGCTTCACTGCCATCTGCTGGAACCCAAGTCTGTTCTCCGGTTTCAGGGTCTGTAACCCACTCACCTTCAGCCCAATCACCTTCGGCGTATGCTGTTTCTTCGTCGAGAATCTGAGTTTCACTCTTAATGTCAATCCGCCAGCCCGTTAAGCGCGCAGCGAGTCGTGCGTTTTGGCCCTCTCGACCAATAGCGAGTGACAGCTGATGATCGGGAACTACGACTTCAGCGACACCTTCAACTTCGTGAAAGCGAACCTCACGCACCTTTGCAGGTGAAAGCGCTTTAGCAACAAAATCGTGTTGGTCTTCAGAAAAGGGCACAATGTCAATCTTCTCGCCCCGTAATTCATTTACGACTTGACGCACGCGCGCTCCGCGGGCCCCAACACATGCTCCCACGGGGTCAATGTTGGTGTCGTTCGACCAGACAGCAATCTTGGTGCGATGACCAGGCTCTCTCGCACAAGCTTTCATTTCCACTATCCCGTCACTGATTTCGGGAACTTCAAGCTTGAAAAGTTCGCGAATCAATCCAGGATGAGTGCGCGACACAACGATCTGAGGGCCTTTGGCTGTTTTACGAACCTCAACGATGTAGGCCTTCAGACGACTATTCGGTTCAGGTCTTTCATATGGCACTTGTTCTGACTGCGGTAGGAGAGCTTCCACCCGACCTAAATCAAGAAGGGTGTAGCGCGAATCTGTTTGCTGAATAATGCCCGTCACTATGTCACCCTCGCGTCCGGCATATTCGTCGTACTTCATATCGCGTTCGACTTCTCGAATTCGCTGAGTAAGAACTTGACGGGCCGTCTGCGCCGCTATCCGCCCAAAGTTCTCAGGAGTGTCGTCCCATTCTTGAACAACATTGCCTTCTTCATCTATTTCTTGCGCTATCACCGAAATATTAAACGTCTCGTCAATAACGACGTATGCGTCGTCAGCGGCATCTGGCATTCTTTTGTAAGCAGATTCAAGACCGTTAGCTACCGCTTCCAACAGCAACTCAGTTGTCATGCCTTTTTCAGCAGCCAGAGCTTGAAGGGCTTCCATCATGTCCGGGGTAGTCATTTTCGACTTCCTCCTTTGTGATTGTTTTTCAAACCGTTGGGCCCAGATGAAGTTCCGGGCTTTGGAGCGGGGCCCCATTCAAAAACGGTACGAGCTTTTTCGATTTGAGTTAGTTGAACTTCGGTGACACCTGTATTCGCATCATCGATGGTTAATGTGTCGCCTTCGACCGAAACTAAAGTACCCACCACTCGTCGGCGGCCGTCGGGTTCTGGAGTGGTGCGCACGTTGACGATCTCGCCGATCGCCCCACTGAAGTGACTTTCGCTACGCAGTCGCCGTTCCACGCCCGGTGTTGAGACTTCGAGCGTGTATCGACCGGGTATCGGGTCGTGTTCATCTAAAACCTTCGAAACTGAACGGCTCAACTGAGCCAACTGGTCAACCCCTAAGCCCTCATCACCATCAACGAGTACTGCCAAAGTCCCAGCGTTATGTTGAATGTCGTATAGCTGATGACCTGAAGCCTCAACAACAGGTTTGATTAGGGAGAACATTACGTCGAGGTGATGCTGAGAATTCATGCTCATCACACCTCCATTCGACTTTAACTACGGGCAAAAAATTCTTCAGGGCCAAGAAAAAGGACGTGGGCAACGCCCACGCCCAGCAAACAAAGCTGACCTGTGGGATTTATCGTACCAGTAGCAATGCACTAACCAACGCAGGTCCTATGCAGCGTGCTAGCGCTTCCTTATCGTCTCAACTAGCGCTTCGGCTTGATTTACGTCTTCGCCTTGAACCTCTAACAACGCTTGTCGGTCAGCCTCAGCTTCAGCCGCGGCAGACTCATCCGCTGAGGCCAACGCCACATCAATTCCTTCAGACGCAATTTTCTGTGCCCATTCAACAAGAGCATCTACCATCTCCCCTTCAGGAACGACCTTGACCACTTGGCCACGAACGAAGAGGTGTCCTCTCTGTCGACCCGCCGCTATTCCGATATCGGCGCCCTTAGCCTCACCAGGCCCATTCACAACACAACCCATTACCGCTACCTGGATCGGCAAATTAAGACTTTCTAGCGCCTCCTGAGCCTTTGCTGCTATCGAAATCACATCGACTTCTGCTCTCCCACATGAGGGACATGCAATGAGATCGACAGAGCTTCTCTCTCGTAAACCTAAGGCTTCAAGTAGCTGACGGCCAGCTCGGGCTTCTTCAACAGGGTCCGCCGTAAGGCTGTACCGGATGGTGTCGCCTATGCCCTCGTTCAGCAAGGTGGCTATACCTGCGGTTGCTTTCAAGATCCCGGCCGGTGGCGGACCTGCTTCAGTTACTCCGAGATGCAAGGGGAAAGAGACGACATCGGCCAACATGCGATAGGCATCAACCATTAGTCGAACGTCACTGGCTTTAACTGAAATCTTTACCTCTTGAAATCCAACTTCTTCAAAATAACCCAATTCTCGTTTCGCGGATTCCACAAGGGCAGTCGGAGTGATGCCATATTTCTCTTCAATCTGAGGGTCAAGCGATCCAGCATTGACTCCAATTCGAATAGGAACGCCGCGATCACGCGCTTCGGAGGCAACGACTCTGATGTGGTCCGCCTTGCGTATATTGCCCGGATTAAGGCGCAGACAAGCTACCCCGGCATCAAGTGCTGCCAGAGCTAATCGATACTGAAAGTGAATATCAGCCACGAGCGGCACCGGAGATCGGGGAACTATGCGAGCCAGCCCTTCGGCAGCCTCAAGGTCGTTACAGGTACACCGAACAATCTCCGCGCCGGCTGCTGCTAAAGAGTAAATCTGTTCAAGGGTGGCATCGACATCCGCTGTCTTAGTGGTCGTCATTGACTGAACGCTTATGGGCGCTCCTGCGCCCACTTGCACTCCTCCGACATTCACACTGCGAGTAATTCGACGTTCAAACATCAAGAACAGTCTGTCACCTTAAACAGATAATCCCTGCTCCTAAATGCACTTAGAAGCCCAAAGGGTTCGCTATGTCCAAGTAGATGGCCCCTAAACCGAAAAAAGCCAAGAAGGCGACTACCGCATAAGTAATGGGCAGCAGTCTGCTGGTGTCAATGATGTGCCGCCGGCCGCTAGTGCCTTCACGAATACGTTCATACGTGGCAATCGCTATGTGGCCACCATCAAGCGGTAAGAACGGAAGCAGGTTGAAGACACCGATAAATATGTTGAATGCGACGAATAGTTGCATCCTCTCCGACCCGCTGAGTTGATCACTTGCCCCTATTTGAACCACACCTACCAGCGATACTGGTCGCGTTTCTAAGTTATCGTTCGCGTTGGGGTCGTTAGGCGGAGAGAGGATTCGGCTGGCTACCTCACCCAGGTTGGTGACGATCGACCATATTCCCTGCAATGACTGTCCGACCATGGAAACAAATTCCGTGAAGGTCTTCGTAGTCGCTGAAACCGGGCCGTACTTGATCAGTTCTGTCGACTTCTGACCTCCAATTCCCAGTAGACCCCTGCCCTGGTCGTCTTCTCCAAGCGCCGTGTCGACAAAAAAATTGGCTCCGTCGCGAACAACTTCGATTTGGACCACTTTGCCTGGCCGGTCGCGAACTATGTCTACAAGTTCGGACCACTCCATCGTTGATGCGCCATCAATAGAAGCAATGCGATCCCCCGGTCTTATTCCAGAGAGCGCTGCGGCGGTCATGCTGCCATCACTATTCCGCTCAACAACATTCGCTACTTCCCACCTATCTCCCCGAACTACCGGTTCCCCCATAAATGAGAACAACACCAACAAACCCACCGTGGCGAGCAGAAAATGCATCAGTGAACCGGCCGACGCTACTAACAACCTTTTCGGGTAGCTCTGCCTTCTGTAAGCCCTTGGTTCGTCGCTCGGTTCCACTTCATCGAGGTTGGTCATCCCGACCAACTTGACGTACGCCCCAGCAAGTATTGGCTTCAGACCGAACTCAGTTTCTCCCTTTCGGAAACTGAAAAGGCGAGGACCGAACCCTAAAAAGAATTCCGTCGCTTTCATTCCGGTGATTCGAGCAGCTACGAAGTGCCCAAGTTCGTGGGCAAACACAACGAACGCTATGACCAACGCCACCACAAGCATCGCCTTGGAAATCCAACCGAGCAAAATTAACGCGCCAACTACGCCACACAATCCAAATAGTGGTCTGGTCTGCACGTTCTCATTCATGGGCGAACCTTCAGGCACTAAGGAACTCTTTTAGCAACATATCCTGTAACGCATTCACGACCTCGGCGGTCCGCTCGGATCACCGACTCAATCGAGTCTGCCGCATTCCCGTCATATTCTTCCAATGCACGTTCGATCAGAACCGAAATCGACGACCAATCAATGTTCCCTGCAAGAAACGCGTCAACCGCCGCTTCGTTAGCTCCGTTCATCCACGCCGGGGCGGTCTCTCCGATTTGACCAGCTGCGTAGGCGAGCCCGAGGCACTTAAAGGTTCCCATGTCAGGGGGCTCGAAGTGCAGTGTTTTTGTCGCACTCCAGTCAATGGCACCAAACGGCGTACTAGTGCGGTCCGGATAAGACAAAGCGTACGCTATTGGCAATTTCATGTCTGGCTCGGATAATTGTGCCATCGTCGTTCCATCGGTAAATACGGCCATGGAGTGGACAATCGATTCTGGGTGCACCACTACTTCGATGTCTTCATAGGCAACACCAAATAGCTCATGGGCTTCGATAACTTCGAGGCCTTTATTCATTAAAGTTGAGGAGTCAACAGTAATCTTTGGGCCCATGGACCAGGTCGGATGAGCTAGCGCATCATCCACCGTGACCTGCTCTAAATCTTCTAGCCGACGCCCTCTGAAGGGCCCTCCGCTCGCTGTGAGCACTAGCTGTCGGAGATGCTTCGACTCAGAATTTTGTTCGATTGCTCTGAGACATTGGTGGAGAGCGGAGTGTTCGCTATCAACGGGTATCAGCTCAGCACCGGGCGTGGAGCGAAGAGGTTGAACTAGTGGTCCCGCAGCTATGAGGCTCTCCTTGTTAGCCAAAGCTAGACGTCGCCCCGAAGCTAATGCCGCGAGCGTCACACCTAGTCCTGCAAAACCGACCACACCGTTAACAGCCACCTCAGCCCTAGTCGCCAACTCCTCGAATGCACCTTCGCCAGCCAATACTTCGACATTGGACGGGATCCCAGATTTAAGCTCACTAGCTAACTCTGCTTGACCAATCGCTACTGCATCAGGTCGGAATTCGTTTGCTTGGGCGATGAGGACCTCAACTGACGACCAAGCCGCTAACGCCGAGATTCGAAACCGTTCGGATTCCGATCTAACAACCTCAAGAGTCTGAGTGCCGATTGAGCCTGTTGAACCCAATACGGAGATCGTTTTCACTCTGTGTCCTCTCAGCTGAGCACAAGATCGGCTACGAAGTATGTCGTGGGGAGGACGAACAAGAGTGCGTCAAAACGATCAAAGACTCCACCATGACCAGGGAGCAAAGTCCCCATGTCCTTAACGCCCATGTCTCGTTTAATCATTGACTGCGCTAGGTCACCTATTGGCGCAGCTAGAGCAATGGCCACCCCGAGCCAAAAACAGTTCATCATTGACTCGGACCACGGATATATGCCTGGGAATCGGTTCAATACGAGCGTTGTTACGACAATCGAGAGCAGCATTCCACCTATAAGTCCCTCGTATGTCTTGTTGGGGCTCACACGGGGGGCGATCTTTGATTGTCCTGTAGTGCTACCTATGACATAACCACCTACGTCATAGGAGATAGTGCCGATCACCGCACCAATAAGTATGGCGTCACCGTGAGGTTGCGCCAGGATGAGCGCTCCAAAAGACCCGAGTCCACCTACCCATCCGAAGCCAAGCAAAGTAACCGCGAAATTTGCCGTCGCGTGCTGAGACTCAACATCGAATAAAAACCAACAGAGACCGGTGACCACCAGCAAGGCAAAGACAACGGGATAAGCCTCGTATCCGCGGTGATAAGCCCCGAGCGACAAACCTACGACCGCCGCTAAGCCAAGCAGGGTCGCAGGACGATAACCCAAATTTTGCGCAGAGGTGAAGAACTCGAGAGCCGCTAGACCTAATGCGACTAAAACCATGATCAAGATGGCCCAGGGTCCAACTTTGAGTAACCCAAAAAATGCCGCCGCCAACGCAAGTCCAACCGCTATCGCAACAGGCAAATTACGTCCGGAAGATCGCCCTCCGCCGTCTTGATTGTCGCTCTTAACGGAGCCATGTGTCACCACTCGATCATCTTCGTTCATACTCGTCGATTCCTCATAATCTTGGCGGCCTTCTCGCCAATGGGGTGCTGGACCATCAAAGTCCGTCAAGTCTCCGCTTTCTCGATCTTGTCTCTGTTCATTGGGTCCACGCTGATGTTCGTCGACACTGGCCATTATTCGTTGACTCGGGGGGGTGTCAAAAAGTTCAATGACCCTGGGAGATAGTTCGGTTTGTTCCTCTACTCGTCGTTGTTCTGCGCCCAACGTCAAAACATCGTCTTTCTCGATCCCTATCTCTTGTTTCTCGATCTCTTGTTCCGTCAGTTGTGGAGTTTCTTCATCAAGAACTAGTTCAGCTGTCGGTTCTTCAACTGATTCAGAAGCCTCACTGAAGGCTTCACTGGAGGACAAAGAGTCAGCATCGACTGAAGTCTCAACTAACTCGACCTCTTCGTTCTCTATCCTCAACTCGTTGTCCGGTTCGGCACCCTCGTCAGCGCTGATGACCACATCGGTGCGATCGTTATCTCGTTCTTGTATACCGACCTCGTCGATAGGTCCAGTGTCAAATACAGGGCCTTCGTCTCCGTCATTTCCACCGATAATCGGAGCATCATCAAACAGTTCTTCGTCAAAGACCTCCTCATCTTCGAATAAGGATTCGCCGAATAGCTCATCAGTCGACACCTCATCTTGAAAAAACTCGTCGGTACCGGATTCGGTATTTGTCTCGCTGGTTCGCCCAGAGGTCTTCGCCGCTTCTTCTGCTGACAAACGACTCGAATCAGAGAACTCTTCTTCGGTGTTGGGTGAAACTGTTGGAATCGTGTCGGACCGAACCGCATCCAGGAGACCCGTGTCCGATGTATCAACGAGGTGTGGGTCGTCGGGCAATTGCGGGAACAGGCGGGATTTTCCCTGGGTTGTTACGTCTATTTCCGGTGGATCCGGGCGGTCACCTCCATCAGGCTTTTCTCCTGACCCGGGTTCAGACCAGTGAGGCATAGGTTCTTCATCAAAGTCAAAGGAAAGCAACGGGCCATCGTCGGCGTCGTCTTGTTGAGTTTCGTTCCGGCGGGGATCTAGATCGCCATTATCGTTATCAGCCATGGGCTCCCCCAGTCCTTACTTCAGACCTCAAGCAACTCCTGCTCTTTGGCAGTGAGCGCCCGGTCAATCTCATCAACCGCCTGCTGCGTGTAGCGGTCGAGATCCTTACTGAATCTTTCTTTATCGTCTGAAGAAATCTCTTTGTCTTTTTCGAGTGCATCTAAATCCTGGCGGGCGGACCGGCGAAGGTTACGGACTGCAACACGGCCATCTTCGGCCATCTGCTTGACCACTCGTACCAGATCTCGTCGCCGTTCTTCGGTCAAAGGGGGAAAAACCAGTCGAATGACTTCGCCGTCACTGCTGGGGTTAATACCCAAATCGGACTCCATTAACGCTTTGGATATCCCATCAATCGAACCCCGATCGAAAGGTTGCACAACTAAGACTCGCGCCTCAGGCACCGAAAAGCTTGCGAGCTGCTGCAACGGTACTTCGGCGCCGTAATAGTCAACCTTGAGCTTTTCAACTAATGCAGGTGTCGCGCGTCCAGTTCGGACTGTGGAAAATTCGTTTTGTGCGTGTCCAACTGCTCGATCCATGCGTTCTTGGGCATCGGTGCAGATTTCTTGCGCAAACTCGCTCACTTGACCAGCGTACCGATCGCGACTCCATCCAGGATGGACTCGAAGTTTCCTCGTGTCATTAAGTCAAACACGACTATGGGTGTTGCATTGTCCTTACATACCGCAATCGCTGCACTATCCATCACTGCGAGTTCTCGAGAAAGGACATCCAGAAAAGAAACTTCATCAAGAAGTTCTGCGTCCGGGTTGGTTTGCGGATCAGATGTATAGACGCCATCGATACCTGAGTGGGTTCCCTTTAGTACTACATCGGCATCGATTTCTGCTGCTCTAAGCGCAGCGGCAGTATCTGTCGTGAAAAACGGGTTACCCGTACCTGCGGCGAAAATCACGACTCGCCCTTTATCAAGGTGTCGTTCTGCCCGCCGACGAATATAGGGCTCTGCTATTTGGGCCATTCCTATAGCAGTCATAACCCGGGTCGGAACCTCAGCTCGCTCTAACGCGTCCTGCAGCGCAATGGCGTTAATTACTGTGGCGAGCATGCCCATGTGATCGGACTGGGCTCGATCCATTCCTCCAACGGAGCCTGACATTCCTCTCCAGATATTGCCGCCACCTACGACGATTGCTATATCAACATCGTGAGCGTCGCGAGCCGCCGCGATCTCAGAAGCTAGGTTGTGCAGGACGTCACCGCTGATGTTGTCACCGTTTGAGTCGGCTAGAGCTTCGCCTGAAAGCTTCAAGATAACTCGTTTCCAGGGGCAGGTGCCCTCCCAGCGACGAGTTTGATCCTTCACTTCAGCTTCCTATCTCCACCTGAACAAAGCGACTGACTGTTGAGCCGCCTAGCAGTTCGGAAATACTAACCTTTTCGTCTTTAACGAATTTCTGTTCAAGGAGGGCGTTGTCTCTGAAGAAGCCATCCATCCTGCCATCGACAATTTTTTCTATGGCTTGTTCAGGTTTGCCCTCGTTACGGGTGATGTTTTCCAGAGTTTCTCGTTCGGCAGTTACAACTTCCGCCGGTACTTCATCCCGCGTTAGGTATTTGGGTCTACTGCTTGCTATGTGAAGCGCGACGTCGTGGGCTACTTCTGATGTCCCCTGTTTGATTTCTACAAGTACTGCATTCACGCCTCTGCCATTTTGCTGGTGAACATAAGCATCGAGAACAGAGTCCGAACCTGCTTCGTATCGAACTACTTTTCCTAGGTCGATATTTTCTTTGAGGGTTATTTTCATGTTTTCTAGCGCATCCGAGGTTTCACTTACCGCTTCCTCTCCCCGAGCTAGAACCGCTGTCAGAATCTTGTCTGCCATTTCGCCAAATTGTTCCGATTTAGCTACAAAGTCAGTTTCGCACTTCAACTCGACGATGGCAGCGTTTTGGCCGTCGACTCGTGCTACGACGACTCCCTCGCTGTTCTCGCGATCCGAACGGCTGGCGCTTTTCGCTATACCCTTTTCCCTTAGCCATTGGGCAGCCGCTTCAGCGTCGCCATCGTTTTCGACCAGGGCTTTCTTGGCGTCCATCATCCCAGCGCCGGTTAGTTGGCGAAGATTTTGGACGTCCTTCGCAGTGAAGTCTGCCATTTGTTTCGATATACCTCGTTGATTGATAGTTAGTTTTCGTTTGTATCGTCAGCGGACGTTTCAGAGCTTTCGGTGCTCTCTGAGCCATCTGCTTCTACTTCGGATGGTCGATCAACAACTGGGGTCGCCTGCGCTGCCTGTTCGGCAGCTATGCGAGCCTCGCGTGCTGCTGATTCCGCCAGGGCCTTTTGGGCCGCCTCTGATTGTTCTGCACTAACCCGGGCCTCTTCTTCAGGGGTGCGGTCGCCGGGAGAGCCAACAACTGTCCCTTTGCTCTCGGCAATATATTTTCCTTCGCGAACGGCATCCGCTATGACTCTTGTCAATAGGTCAGTGCTCCGAATCGCGTCATCGTTGCCGGGAATGACGTAGTCAATTAGGTCGGGATCGCTGTTTGAATCTGCGACCGCTACTACGGGAAGCTTTAAACGATTGGCTTCTGCAACAGCTATGTGTTCTTTCGGAGTGTCTAGAACGAATACGGCTTGGGGAAGTTTGTCCATATTGCGCAGACCATCGAGATTGCGTTGAAGTTTCGTAAGTTCACGAGTCAGCAGCAACGCTTCTTTTTTCGGCATGTTGTCGAAGTCACCCGCTGCTTGCATCCGTTCATACTCGAGCATCTTGTCGACACGGCCTCTTATGGTCCGAAAGTTTGTCAACATGCCCCCTAGCCACCGCTGGTTCACATACGGCATTCCTGAGATCTTTGCGTATGTCTCAATGGGGTCTTGCGCCTGCTTTTTTGTCCCCACAAAAAGCAAAGTTCCGCCTTTCGCGACAGTGTCACGAACGTATGTGTATGCGGTATCGAGCAAATGAATCGTTTGTTCGAGATCAATTATGTAAATTCCGTTGCGTTCCCCCCATAGGTAACGGTCCATTTTGGGGTTCCACCTTCGGGTCTGATGACCGAAGTGAACGCCTGCTTTGAGCAGATCTGACATGGTGACAACTGCAGCCATGGTTTCTCCCCTCACGGTTAGCTTGCTGCACCGAGGGCGACACCGCACCATATGGCGCGGCGACCGTGAGGTCGTCTCGGCTGTTAGTCATTTTGGATACACCTTGTATCCGGTCACGAAGTCTAGCGATACGGCAACTAAAGGCGTCGCTCAATTACCAGCAGCATCCCCTAGCTGCGCCTAGAAGGTTTCCCGCGTGGATGGTAGATGCGGTGTTCTGTCACAAGTTCTGAGTTAGTTACCTTCGTGTAAATCTGAGTTGTGGCTATTGAGTCATGGCCCATGAGTTCTTGAACGTCGCGTAAATCTGCCCCGCCCTCCAAAAGGTGACTAGCGAACGTATGTCGCAGCGCGTGTGGCGAGCGGCCCGGCAGACCCTTGGACTCCAACAACTTGTGAATCACTCTCATTACGTCACGGCGCCCCATGCGATTGCCACGTCGGTTGAGAAATAACGCCGCTTTGTCTCTTCTACCGGGGGTGCAGGAGTCATCGAATTCACGGCTTCCTTCGGCGAGCCAAAGTTCAATGAGCTGACGAGCAATCAAACTCATAGGAACTCGTCGACCTCTTTTACCTTTACTTCCGAGATCCGTGCGACGTTTCTTACTGCTTCCCTCTACCTCCAGAAGCTCTCGTTCTCTATCGAAACTGGTGGAGTTCAAGCCGCATAGTTCGCTCACGCGAAGCCCTGATCCATAGAGAAGCTCAACGATCAACCTGTTGCGGAGATCAAGTGGGCTTTCCGGCGGGCCTTCATCAAGTAGCTGATTTATTTCTTCTCTGGTCAGAGGCCGCGGGAGTTTCTGTGCACCTTTGGGAGCTTGAACTTTGCTTGTTGGGTCTGAGCTAATTGTTCCTTTTCTGGTCAGCCATTGAAAGTATTGCCGCACTCCAGAGATACGACGGGCCATGGTTTTTTGTGCGCACCCCTCGTCGTGCATCGCGACTACCCAGCCGAGGACATCAGTGCGTTCAATGGAATCGGGCCCGGCGTAACCCTGATCCTCGCTCCACTTGATAAACACGCTGAGGTCTTGTTCATAGGCTTGGACAGTGTTGCGGGACGCCGCCGTACGAGAGCGAAGAAACTCTGCGACGTTCCAATTGTCAGGGCTCACACAATGAACGGTACCGATAGCTACAAGATTCGGCTGGCAATATTCTTTAGTAGCCATGTATTGAACGGTTTGCATAGAAACAAACTGTCAGTCACTGACTTCTTGATTTAGTTATCGTCAAATTTGGCTAGAGGGTGCATACTTCGGGCATGGGCTATAACCCGTACAGGAAATATTCCGCGACGGGGGTCGATTACTTGCTGGTCGCTATCGCTGGCTTGATCGCCATCGGGGCAGTTCTTTGGGGCCTATTCGGATAGGGCAGCATGTTTGATCTAGAGCCCGAGGACGGATTTGAAGTCCACCGTATTCAGCCTTTTCAGGCAACCAAGACATACCTGTGCCCCGGTTGTAATCGCGAGATACCGCCCGGGCTGGGACACATGGTTGCTGTTCCATTGGATGCGCCCGACCTAAGGCGTCATTGGCATTATGGGTGTTGGAAAGCTCGGCATCGACGAAAACCCCGCGGCTAAGAGCCGTTCCGGGATGTCGCTGAACTTAGTAGCGTTTTTCTTTTACGCGTGCAGACTTACCAATTCGATCCCGGAGGTAGTAGAGCTTCGATCGGCGAACATCACCAACGGCTACGCGCTCTATTTCCGCTACTGTCGGGGCGTGTAGTGGGAAAGTTCGCTCGACACCGACGCCAAAACTGAGCTTGCGAACGGTAAAGGATTCGCGGATGCCTGAACCACGTCGGGCGATTACATATCCCTCAAATATTTGTGTTCGCTCGCGGTTGCCTTCAACCACGCGGACGTGCACTTTGACCGTGTCACCAGGGCCGAATTCGGGATGGTCGGTTCTGAGTTGTGCTTGATCTACTAGATCGGTGCTGTGCATAGCGCACTTGCTCCTACTGCGGGTTCCAAATAAAGGAAGGACGACTGGTAGTTGTCAACAGGCACCGTTACCTAAGGCAGTAGGTACCGCATCAACAACGCCTTGTAATGCTAGCGGCCTGTTACTCCGAAACGAAGCGCTCGGCAATGCTTATCTCGAACTCATCTAGTAGGGCCAGTTCTTTACTCGTTACGCCCCGTTCCTCTAACAGGTCGGGCCTTAGTTCCGCGGTGCGGGCTATCGCCATCGCTAAACGCCAGTCGCCAACTCGGGCATGATTTCCGCCGCGAAGAGTTTCGGGAACCACAAGTCCCCGAAATTCCGATGGCCGAGTCCATTGTGGGTACTCCAACAACAAGTCGTCGAAACTTTCTTCATTCGTAGAGATTTCGTTACCTAGTACTCCTGGAACGAGCCGGGCAACAGTCTCGATGACAATCATTGCTGCGAACTCTCCCCCCGCAAGGACAAAATCACCTATCGAGATTTGTTCGTCGACCAGGTGCGTTTTGATCCGTTCGTCTACCCCTTCGTATCGTCCGCATAGGAGTGAGAATCCCTCCAAATTTGCCAGTTCTTTGACCTTGGACTGATCGAGTCGAGTTCCTCCTGGGTCCAGTAGGAGAATGGGCCGGGGTGGTTCAACTAAATCTACGGCCTCGAAAAAAGGTTCTGGTTTCATAATCATTCCGGGGCCGCCGCCGAATGGTTTGTCATCAACCGTTCCATGCGGGTCTGTTGTCGTCATTCGAAGGTCGTGGACGCGAAGGTCAAGTAACTCTGCTTCTTGAGCTCTACCCAAAACGCTGAGCATGCCCATATCCCGAACTAGTCCGGGAAAAATTGTAAAGACATCTATGCGCACAGCTTCAACTCAATTCAAATAGCCCATCGGGAACATCAACCAAAATAATTCCCTCCGTAAATTCAATTACAAAGGTCAATGGGACTAAGTGACCAGTGTCCAGCTCTAAAAGGTCGGACGCCGGATTGGCCACCACCGTCTTCACAGTCCCGCGTTCGACGCCACTCACTTCTTTCACTACCGAACCAATTAGTTCGTGCACCCACAGAGCGTCGGGAATATCTAACGGCTCAGCCCTGAGCGTTAACCCTCGCAGCTCTTCTGCTTGAGTGCGGTTTTCTACGCCATGGAATTGCACGAGCCACTTGTCGTGATGTTGGCGCGATTTCGATACGACCAGTTCACCCAGATCACTCATGAGCGAACTTCCGCGGTCCAATCGTTCTGTTTGGTTGGTGATTAGACGAACGACTACTTCTCCGGCCGTTCCATGGGCCTTAGCGACGGTCCCAACCTCTAGTAGGTCTTCGAGGTTAGACATAATCTAGGTTGCCGGGGATACTGCACCCCGCCCTAGTCGCTGAAATCAACCTCAACATCGACGCCGTCCTTAACCGCCGCTGCTCTTACTAGCGTGCGGATTGAGTTAGCGACGCGCCCTCGTTTGCCAATCACGCGTCCGATGTCTTCCGAGCTCACCTTCGCCATGAGGCTTAGTTTCGTGTCGCTCTCTTCGATCTCCAACTCAACCTGGTCTGGATGTTCAACCAGTTGCGCAATCAGATACAGGAGCACTTCTTCAGCAGTGGTTCCCTCTTGTTCGGTCATGACTGCTCCTCATCTTGGCTTTCCGATGTCGAGTCATCCTCATCAGTGGAGGGAGCGTCATTCTCGGTTACGGCTTCGTCTGGTTTACTGCTTTCTTCCGGAGCAGCTTCTTCATTGCCGGCGTCACTCGCATCCTCGGTTGCCGCTGGTGCGGAACTCGACTCGGATTTCTTGGACGAGCCTTTTTGTTTGGGTGCAGGGGCCGTCGGCGGAACGAAGGTTTCGCCCTTGAACTCCGCCCAAGCTCCTGAGATTTTCAGCAACTTTTCGACGGTTTCGCTCGGCTGCGCTCCTTCTTGGAGCCAGTGCACGGCGCGTTCATTATCGATCTTGACGACCGACGGTTCTAAACGGGGTTGGTAGGTACCGATGATTTCGATAAAGCGCCCGTTGCGGGGGGACCGGCTATCGGCGGCCACGACACGGTAGGTCGGTTGCTTCTTCTTGCCCATGCGCATCAGGCGCAGTCGTACGGCCATAGTTATTCAGGTCTCTCCTGGGTCATCTTGTAGAAATAATCACTACTCTGCGTAGCCGACTCGGAAGCCGGTGGAGCAGCTAGGGGTGGCACAGTTAAAAGCCAGTATGGAAGCCTACCTGGCTAGACGCCCGACGGGCACGTCTGACGTCAAGGTCATTTCATCTACCGGGCAAGGTGAGGTCTAGACCATCAATATCTAACTTCGGAATTGTTGGGGACTCTTTAGGCTGGACGCGGCTATTTCCTCCCTTAGCGGAGTTTTTCTTCCCCTTTTTCCCTTTCTTCGTCCTAGATTTGCGGCCTTTAGATTTTGAACCGAGACCCGCAAGGCCTTTCATCGCTTTTCGCATCTCTTTGAACTGCTTCAACAAATTACTTACTTGGGTTGGGGTCGTTCCGCTGCCTTTCGCTATTCGCGCTCGGCGGGATCCGTCAACTACATCAGGGTTAATTCTCTCTTCTGGTGTCATCGAAAGAACGATGGCTTCAACTCTGTCGATTTCTCGCTCGTCGACGTCTGCGTCCTTCACTTCTTTCGGAATGCCAGGCATCATCGAAACAATGCTGGAAAGGTCGCCCATTTGTCGAACCTGTCTCAGCTGCTCCACGAAGTCATCAAGTGTGAAAGTCCCCTCTAAGAGTCTCTGAGTAGCTGCCTCAGCAGCCTCTTGTTCAAATACTTCTTCAGCTTTCTCAATGAGGGTTAAGACATCCCCCATTCCGAGAATGCGTTCGGCCATTCGCTCTGGGTGGAACTGGTCAAAATCCTGGAGCTTCTCCCCCGTTGAGGCAAAAGCAACCGGGCGCCCTACGACTTCTTTGACGGATAGAGCCGCTCCGCCTCGAGCATCCCCGTCAAGTTTTGTGAGAATGACCGCATCGAGTTCGAGAGTGGCGTGAAACGCTTCAGCAGTATTGACTGCGTCTTGACCAGTCATGGCGTCAACAACGAGGAAGGTATAGTCGGGCTCCACTGCGTCGGATATGCCCGCTATTTCATCCATCAGCGCACTATCCACTGTTAATCGGCCGGCGGTGTCAACAATCAGAACGTCTCGTCCTGTTTGTTGCGCTTCGAGCAGCCCGCCACGCGCTGCTTCGATGGCCCCTTCCGGTGCGGTAAACACTGGAACTTCTATTTGTTTGGCGAGCGTCTGCAATTGATCAACTGCCGCAGGCCTTTGCAGATCTGCGGCGACTAGAAGCGGGTTACGCCCCTGCGACTTAAACCACCTAGCTAGCTTCGCCGACGAGGTCGTTTTTCCAGAACCTTGAAGACCGGCCATGAGAACAACGGTCGGTGACTTTGAGGAGTATGTGACCTGAAAGGACTCTCCACCCAGGATTGTTTTGAGTTCTTCATTAACAATCTTTACGACTTGTTGTCCTGGCGTCAGGCTCTCCGAAACATCTGCGCTGAGGCATCGCTGGCGCGTACGTTCTATGAACCCCTGAACGACATTGAAATGGACATCAGCCTCCAACAGCGCTAGTCGAATTTCACGCGTCGCTTCAGCGATGTCATTTTCGGTTAGCCGACCTTTTCCTTTCAGGCGGCTCAAGATTCCGTCGAAACGGTCAGTGAGTGATTGGAACATACTCTTGGCCAGGCTAGCGGTACGAGGTTCCGCTACTTTCCTTGCGTTCACTCATCGCCGAAAAGTGCTTCCACAAAAAGGTCCGGGTCAAAATCGACTAGATCACGGTCACCTTCGCCGAGGCCTACAAGTTTCACCGGTAATCCCAACTCCTTTTCAATAGCAAAAACTATGCCACCCTTTGCGGATCCATCGAGTTTGGTGAGGACCACTCCGGTGACATCTACGGCATCAGAGAATTCTCGCGCCTGGCTCAGTCCGTTCTGGCCGGTGGTCGCATCAATCACCAACAACACTTCACAGACTTCTCCCGGCTCACGATCAGCGACTCTTCGAACTTTGGCTAGCTCTTCCATCAAGTTGACTTTGTTATGAAGACGGCCCGCAGTGTCAGCAAGCACAAGGTCAACTCCCCTCGCTGCTGCCGCCTCAGACGCGTCGTAAATGACGGAGCTGGGGTCCGCTCCTTCGCTTCCGCGTACTAGTTCCGCTTCGCTAGCTAGCGCCCACTGTTCCAGTTGTTCTGCAGCCGCTGCCCTAAAAGTGTCTCCTGCAGCCAAAAGAATCTTTCGACCTTCATCGCTATACCGTCGGGCTACTTTCCCTATTGATGTCGTTTTGCCAACACCGTTGACGCCCACAAATAACCAAATGGGCACACCTCCCTTTGGCGCAACTGTCCGCAGAGCCCTATCTCGAGACAGCTCGGTCATCATCTGCAACTTGAGTTGGTCTAAAACCATCCCACCTTCACTCAGGCCCCGATCTTCGGCCGTGGCACGTAATCGGGCAATGGTGTCCATAGTGGTGTGCACTCCAACGTCCGCAAGGATCAAGAGTTCTTCTATTTTCTCCCATATCTGAGGATCGACTGAATCTCCGCGTATATCTTTCAGCCGGTTCGAAACCAAGTCCCGAGCTTTGGTAATTCTTACCCTTAGTAAATCTGGCCCGGATTCAGACTGCTGGCCTTGAGTCTGCCTGTTCAGCTCATCGTCGGAAGTTTCTGGGTGCTCGAGGTCGGTGAACATCGAGCCTTCATCTGGGATTGGAGAGGTTTTTGTGCTGTCAGCGCGTCCATTGCGTTCAGACCACGCTCGATGAGCCCACGGCAGCAACGCCAATGCGACCATCAACAGAACGAAAATAACTATGAGGAAAGGGGTATTCACTGAAACTGCAACCTACCGACAATTTTGGTTTTGGGATGAGCTAATCCTATGAGGTGACCTTTTCGCTCAGAACCCGCGAAGATCCGCCCGAGGCCATCGATATTCCGTAAAGAACATCAGCGGCTTCCATCGTACGTTTTTGGTGACTGACGATAACTAACTGAGCTTCTTCTCTAAATTCAGCAACTAGTTCTAGGAATCGATGCAAGTTGATGTCATCCAAAGCAGCCTCGACTTCGTCCATGACATAGAACGGTGAAGGCCGACTTCGAAAAATCGCGAATAGGAAGGCCAATGCTGTCAGCGATCGCTCTCCGCCCGAAAGAAGCGAAAGTTTCCTAACGTTCTTCCCTGATGGTTTTGCCTCCAGTTCGATCCCTGTCTCTAGCATCTGGTTCGCGTCACTGAGAGTCAGTCGACCCTGACCTCCCGGAAATAACGTTGAGAAGATTTGAGCGAAGTTTTGCGCAACGTCTTTAAACGCAGCCTCGAACACGTCGACTATTTCTGCGTCGACTGCAGCGATAACCTTGTTTAACTCCTTGCGACCACTACGAACATCGTCTAGCTGCTCCGCTACGAAGTCATGGCGTTCTTTAAGCGCTTCATATTCTTGAAGTGCCAGGGGGTTGATTGGGCCCATGCGGCGCAAATCATTTTCAAGTTCTCGGACCCTTGCGGATGGCGTCACTGTTTCTTCCAGCGATGGTTCTGGCGCCGCTAAAGCCTCCGATGTTTCGGCGTTCAATTCGTTGCGAAGCATTTCTCTAAGGCTGTCGAGCTTGAACCGTCGTTCGGTTTCAGCTAACTCGTTTGACCCCAACAATTCTTGTGTTTCGGCGAGATTCTTTTCTAGTTCCGTGCGTTCGCTTCGTAGAGCCTCAAGACGATCAGCAATCAGCCTTACTTCTGCGGAAAGTTCAGTGCGTTTGGCACGCAATTTTCCTACCTCTGAGTCCAAAAGCTCGAACCGCTCTTGCAACAAATCTCGGAGATCAGCCAGAGCTGCCAGGGTTGCCTCTACTCGGAGAAGATGCTCGCTGTTCTCCTCGCCCTTCTTATTGTTCGCGTCTAACTGGTCAGAGATCTCCGCATGACGATCTTTGACTCTTTGCTCCCGTTCCGCCGCTGCTTTTTTACTCGTTTCGAGTTCAACTCGACTCTGTGCCGTTGCCCTAATTCGTTGCTCTAAGTCCTGCCGCTGACTGTGAGCTTCCGCTGCAGCAGATCGCTCAAGAGTTTCGGCCGCTTCGAGTTCCAGAAGTCGTCCTTCTAGGTCAGCAACCCTGGGCTTGTCCCGCTCCAACGCTTGACTAATTTCATCAACTCTCGCGGTGAAAATTTCGCGTTCAGAAATTAAATCGCGACGCTGACGTTGCACCTTTTCAATTCCATCGGCTGACCGAGACAGCTGGTCATCGTTGGTATCTAACCGCTGCTGCGTTTCGCTAAGTATGCGACGAGCGTCCACGCAGTCAGCCTCCGCGACCACGCGCTCAGAATCTGCAGCCTCTCTTCGAGCGGCTGCGATTTGAACATAGTCACGAGCTTCTTCTAGCGCTAGAGCAGCCGATGTCCTCTCCCGAGGCGACACGCTCCAGCCGCTCGGCCCAAAACAGTCCCCATTTGTTGTTACAACCGTCAATTCTGGTTGCTCTAAAGCTGCGTCTATTGCTTGCACCCAGCCGCCTTCAATACAGATGGCAGTCGACAATAGGGAATCAAGGAGAGTGTCCACATGAGAGTTTGATCCGGTGACTCGCCCACGTAAGGCATTGGTGACTTCTGATTTCTCTGCATCGTTACTTGGACTATGGGCGGTAAGTATCGAACCCGGCGCTTCGGAGGTGCCTAGCCGTTCCAACGCAGCGCGGGCGGCTGCGACATCTTCGACAACAACTGAAGCTAAAACACCGCCAATTGCTGCTTCGACGGCTAGTTCCCATCCTGGCTCGATCTCGATGAGTTCACCAAGCACTCCTAGGACCCCATCGATTTCACGCACTTGCTGTAGGCCCGAATTTGCGAGTGCTGCCTCAGCTGCAATCTCGAGGGCTTCCACACGAGCTCTCCAGGCTTGCTCGTCTTTGGTCGCTAATTGCTGTTCCTCGCCTAGAGAAGCAACCCTTTGTTCCGCAAGTTCGGTTTCTTTCTGCGCCAGGTCTAGGTCCTTTACCAATGCTGGTTCGGCATCGGATGCTGATGCAAGCGCAACTTGAAGGAGGTCCAGACGCTCATCAGCTTCATCAATTTGCTTTGTGAGTTCGTTGATCCGACGCGTCAGCCGTTCTTGCTCTCCGCTGCTTTGCTCCAACCCTCGCTTGAGTGGTCCAAGTTCACCTCTGACTTCAGCAGCCTTTCGGGCTGCCTCCAATCCAATTAGCGGTCCATCGACCTCAAGTGATTCAATTTCTGATTGCAGTTGTTTCTCAGTGCGAATTATCTCCCCTAGTTGTTGCTCAACATCTGCACCACGCACAGAAAGGTCATTAAGTTCTTCCGCGAGTCGAGATAACTCTGCTTGAAGCGTTAACACTACGTCGGACGCCAACAACGCTCCCCGGTCACGCTCCGTCGATTTCGAACGCTCGTCTATGAGAGCAATCAAACCTCGACACCGCTCACGTAAAGATTCCACTCTCGGAAGTAGATCCGTGCTGGGGTCGCCGGCAGCGGCTAACTGACTTTCCGAGGTACTAATTTCGATGTCGAGCCGGCCTATTTCTCCGCGCAGTCGCACCTGTTCATTCGCTGCCTCATCCGCCGTGTCTTTGGCTGCGGCTTGGGCCGCTTCAAGGCTGCGGATTTCTTGTCCGGTGAGAAACAGGCGAATAGATCGCAACTCGTCGGCGACAGCTCCGTGGCGTTTAGCTGCGTCAGCTTGCTTTTCTAATGGACGCAGTTGTCGGCGAACTTCTCTTTGAAGGTCTTGAAGCCTTGTCAAATTGGCTTCAGTAGCCAGAAGGCGACGTTCTGCACGCTCTTTACGGCGCCGAAATTTAAGTATCCCAGCCGCCTCTTCGACAATCGTGCGGCGGTCTTCTGCCCTCGAATTAAGCACCTGGTCGATTTGGCCCTGTGCGACAATGACGTGCTGTTGTCGCCCTACTCCTGCATCGCTGAGTAGTTCTTGAATATCAAGAAGACGACACGGGACACCATTCAACGAATACTCCGAATCACCTGTCCGGTACAAAGTTCGCGTAACGGTTACCTCAGTAAATTCAACCGGCAAGGAGCCAGAGGAGTTATCGATTACCAGACTAACTTCGGCGCGCCCAAGAGCCGGCCGGTCCGGGGTGCCAGCGAATACCACGTCTTCCATTTTCCCCGAGCGGACAGTGGTTGGTCCTTGAGCACCTAAAACCCAAGCTATGGCGTCTACAACATTCGATTTACCGCTGCCATTCGGCCCTACGACCACTGTTACACCGGGCTCAAACTCGAGCAGAGTTGGGTCTGCGAAAGACTTGAAGCCCTTCATCGTAAGTGATTTAAGAAACACTGAATTTGACCTACCCGGGAAACGAAAACACCACTGAACAGAGTGGCACTCCGACATCATGCCCTGTCATCGCCGCTTATTGGTTGACCCTCGGGTAGGTATTTTGAATGCCAAGGAAATTTGGTGACTAGACCTGATAGTCGCAGTAGTAGTGAGTGGTTCCTCCCACTCTCGCCGTCAGCACATCGCCACGACCATTTCGGCTACGTTCGCCACCTCTTCCGTACACCTCTAGATATTCGTCGTACCCGCCAGGCTCTCCAAAGACATCCGAAATTTGGTCGAGGCTTACCCCACGGTGCTTCACAGCGTTGTGGATCGTCTCAACGATTGACCGATACAACCTACGTATTTCTTGTGTAATCAGTTGATTAGCAACTCTGTCATGTCGAAGAAGCGCTGCATGAAGGATCTCGTCGCTATAAATGGGGCCCAAACCAACTACGAACGTTTGATCCATGAGTAATGGTCGCAGCTTCGTGTCGCACTCGAGCAATCTCCGGCCAAAGTCCGTCCACGAGATGGGTTCGTCGACCGGATCAAAGCCAAGCTCCGCTACTTCTGGGAAGGCTTGATCAATTTCTTCATTCTGAACCAAGTTAACGGTCGCTGATTTCTCACCGTCGAGCAATCGCAATTGTCCCTTCTGGGTGAAAGTGATGATCAATTGCGTGTCAGGTTCTTTCTGGTCTTTGTTGACTGCTCTGCGCAGCGTTCCGCCGGGGCCAAGGTTGATGACTAAAGATTCACCACTACCCACGTCAAGGCAAATCAGCATGCCAACACGCTTGACACTTGAGATTTTGCGCCCAGAGAGTGACTTCGTCAGCCCATTTTTATTTGCTTGACCCGGAATTAGACGCTTTGGCCCGAGCACATCTACCTCTTTTATCTTCAGGCCACCGATTTCCCGGTCGAGATCACGTCGGGCGGTTTCAAGTTCAGGGAGTTCCAGCATGTTCAATTATTCCTTACGTGGTCGATCGATCAGGTTCGGTTGTTGCTTTGAGGGTCTGCCAGGCATGGGCGGCAGCCGCTTGCTCAGCTTGTTTCTTGGATGTTCCTTGACCTTCCCCTTGAACGCTGCCGCCGAACCAGACCTGCGAATGGAAGGACTTGTTGTGATCGGGGCCGCTATCGGTCACGACATAGTTCGGTGAGTCGCCATAGGACCGCACGACGAATTCTTGCAACCTGGTTTTGGCGTCGTCGACACCAGGGTCATCGGCTACTTGTGTCATTCGTTGCTTCAAGGCTTCAAGTACGAAGGCTTCTGCTGGCTCCATACCCCCGTCAAGGTAAATAGCCCCTAAAAGCGCTTCAAAGGCATCACAGAGAAGTGATTCCTTGCCTCTACCCCCGGATCGTTCTTCGCCGACTCCTAGCAGCAAAGCGCTGCCTAGATCGTAGCGCTGCGCTACCTCTGCCAAAGACGAAGAGTTCACCACCGACGATCTCGCTTGGGCTAGGTCGCCCTCATTCCAGTCAGGATGAATGCGGTATAGGTGAGAGGTGACGCAATATCCAAGCACAGCGTCACCCAAAAGCTCCAGCCGCTCGTTCGACGGAGAGTTGCCTCGCTCAGCGCACCAACTTCTGTGAGACATGGCAAGTTGCAAAAGGCTGGGGTCCTCAAAGCAGTACCCGACGCGATCGGCAAACAGTCGCAGCCGATCTTCGACCTCTAAGGTTCTAGCCAATTCGGGCCATCACATAGTCGATAGCGTCGCGAACTGTCTTTAGGTCTTCTAGATCTTCATCTTCTATCCGAAATCCCACCGTACGTTCAGAGAGTTCCTCTTCGAGGCCCTCTACAAGTTCGATTAAAGCAAGGGAATCTGCCTCGAGATCCTCTACAAACGATGAGGACTCTGTGATACGGCCCGGATCAATTTCAAGGATGTCCGACAGTTGGTCGCGAATTATGTCAAATACTGACTCTCGGTCCGGTTGGCTTTGTTCGACGTGTGTTTCGGCGGGCAATACGACTCCTATGGACGGTATCCGATGTTCTAACCATAGCAGAAACACCTATATAGCACTTTGAGTGAGGTTTATCACCAAAATACCACTAAAGGTAGTTGCAAGGTGATTGGGTCTAGTAAGCGACCGCTGAGGTCAGTTCGGCGACAAGTTCGCGTTCAACCATATCTTTAGCCACTCGACATGCATTTAAAATCGCAGTGGGCCCAGCTGAACCATGGCTGATAATGGCCACCCCATTAACCCCAAGCAACATTGCTCCACCCACAGCATCCGGATTGAGTTCCGCCGCTATTGGCGCCAGATGACCTAGCGCCTCGACTCCTACAGAGGCTGCTTCTTCGCTGGTCAATGCAGCGATTATCTCTCCAACGAGAAATTGGAGCGTGCCTTCTAATGTTTTCAAGATCACATTCCCGGTGAATCCATCCGCCACCAGAACGTCCACATCACCACTGAGAACGTCACGTCCTTCGACATTGCCAATGAAGTTAATTGTGGTGTCCTCTGCCAGCAGTCGATGTGTGTCTTTCACCAACTGGTTGCCTTTTTCAGGCTCTTCTCCAATAGAGACCAATCCAACACGGGGTGTCTGCAAGTCGTAGCGAACTTGGCTAAACGCTGAACCCATCCGAGCAAACTGTTGCAGCCAATCAGGCTGACAGTCAGCCATGGCACCTGAGTCAAGCAGAACCTTGGGAGGCCCATCCGGCACTGGAAGAGTGGTTGCTATGGCAGGACGACTAACGCCCTTGATCCGTTTCATCCTTAAAAGGGCTGCGGCTGCTACGGCCCCTGTGTTTCCAGCACTCACCATTGCCGAGCAATGTCCATCTCGAACCAATTCCGCGGCGCGCACTATCGATGAGTCTTTCTTATTCCGGACAGCGCGTCCCGGCTCCTCTGCCATCCCTATAATCTCGGAAGCAGCATGCAAAACAATGTCGCCACAGTCACCCACTAACCCGGGGTCTCCGACCAACTCGACAGGAATACCGGCATCTATCGCTGCGCGGACGCCTTCAACCACGATTGAAGGGGCGTTATCGCCACCCATGGCGTCGACAACAACCGGCTTCATATTCGATATGACTCGTTAGCCGACTTCGACCGCTTGGCGACCCGCGTACCAACCGCAGTTGCCACAGACCCTATGAGGCAATTTCGCTGCACCACAACGCGGACAAGTACTGCGAGACGAGGGACGAAGTTTCCATGCTGCTGCTCGACGACTGCGTGTTTTTGACTTAGAAGTCTTTTTCTTTGGAACGGCCATCGTCGACCTCAACAAATTGGCACGGCAAAACTCGCCGGCAAGCGAATAGGGGCCCGATTTAGTTCCAGTGACCAGTCTTAGCCAAGCAACGCGGATCGGTGTCTCAAGCGCCAACAACTACCAGCGCAAACTTAGAGGCTACCCGAATGGAGTTCGACCTACTACTGAAGCACCTACTTGAATAGCGAACTGAGACACTTTGTTCATTCTTCACTCTTCCTCAAACACCAGCTCGTCTAATGCCGCCCAACGCGGGTCTCTCAAGTCAGATTCCGACACTTCTTCCGAGGACTCATTTTTTTTCTCCCCGTAACTCGGTGCTGCTTCAGAACACTCTTGAACATTTAGACATCGCACCACACCGACAGGGAGCTCCAGGAGGATCGCTTCTCGAACCATGACCGTCAGATCAAGGAACTCGTCGCCCAACAAATACGACTCACCTTCTCGCGGATTTTGCTCAAATAATTCTTCGATTTCTGCCGCAGCTTGGCCATCTATTTGACGCAAACAGCGCGCACAATCGGCAATCCAATTAACCGCAACCTTGCCACTAACTGCGACTCCTTCACTAACTTTGTCCAACACGAGATTTATCGCAACGAGACGGTCCGAAGGGATAAGAACATCACCAATCTGCAGAGGAGCCTCCAAGTCTTCCAACTGTGCCGCACTTACCTCAACTTGCCAGGTTCGAATCGGCTCTAGGCGTTGAAGTCTCTCCAATGGGACCCTCAGAGCAGACAAAGAACTCTCATTGTTCAATTCTCATCCTGGTCAAAGACCCCAGAAGCTGAGGGGGTTTGAGGGTCCGACTCGACATCAGGTTCTGGTTCGGGCATTTGCGGTTGCAAGAGCGACCTCGCGTTCATCACTTGACTCTGAATCTTTTCAAGAGCTACCGCGAACTTCTCAAGCTTTTCATCGAGGTAGTCGTCAACTTCGTGTTGTCGTCTTCGAGCTTGAGCTTCCGCCTGTTCAACTGTTTGACGAGCCTTTAGTTCAGCTGACCTCACGACTTCGGTTCGCTGAACCATCTGAGCTACGCGGGTTCGAGCTTCTTCAATAACAAGTCCCGCGTCGACCCTCGCCTTTGACAGAAGATCCTCTCGCTCTTTTAAGAGCCATCTTGCTTCTCTTACTTCTTCGGGCAATTCCGTTAGAGCGGCCTCCAATAAATCAACAATTTCATCCCTGCTGACCATCACCGACGTAGAAAGAGGCATTGGGCGTGCCGCGTTAATCACGTCAATCACCCGACGCACTAAAGCTTCTACACCGGGACCGCTTAAGGGTGCGGCCTCTGTCACTTGGGCATCTTCTCTCGGAGGCGCTCAGCGACTGAGTCGGGTACAAGGTGTGAACAGTCAGTCCCGAATAGGGTGATATCCCGAATGTACTTGGACGCAATAAATGAGTTTTCGCTGCTTGAAGGCAGAAACACTGTTTCGACGCCACTAACAGATTTGTTTGTCTGAGCCATCTGCAGTTCCGACTCAAAATCGGCTGAACTCCTGAGGCCTTTCACTATGAAATCAACATTTAGGCGCTGAGCTAAGTCGACAACGAGTTCTCCGAACTGCACAACCTCGACGTTCGTCAAATGCGCGCATGCTTCTGCAAGCATTGAGATTCGCTCTTCGTCATCAAATAGAGGCGAAGACTTTTGCGGATTTCTCATTACCGCCACCACAACGTGATCAAACATGCGACTTGACGCAGCGCAAATTTCCATGTGGCCGTTATGAACAGGGTCAAACGACCCCGGATAAAGAACCTTAACCACGAGCGTCTCCTCGCCTAACGGTTCGGTCTATACAAAACGGTACCGATCCTGAGCGAAATCCTCCACTGTCAACACCTCAAATTCACGGAAATCAACCGTCATCCCTTTTGATCGGCAGCAAAATAGTCACCATTGCTCGCCCGTACTTTCGCGAACGCACGACCTCCCAGCCTTCTAAAGCCTCGATAGCACTATCGCTCTCAGCCACCACAACTGCCTTACCCGCTGCCGTCAACAATCGGTTCCAATCATCAAATCCATAGGGCGGATCCGCTAAGACGAGATCGACCTCAAGCGACTCGAGCTTTTGGAGCGCGTCTCCTTGGATCACCCTTCCATATATGGCCAGCCCCTCTAGATTGTCTTTGATGGTTCGACAGGATTCGGCGCTCTTATCAACAAAATAGGCTTCCTCGGCTCCGCGCGATAAGGCTTCGATACCAAGAGCACCTGAACCTGCAAAGAGGTCTACGACTCGGCAACCTTTAGGTAAGCCAAGGCTATACAACATGTTAAAGATCGCTTCTCTCGCTCGATCGGAAGTAGGTCGAACTGTTTCATCCCGGGGAGCCGCGATTCGGCGACCGCTCAATTCTCCTCCAACAATGCGCATGTCACGACACTAACGGCACACTATGGACATGGAAGTCCCTGAATCGATTATCTGCGTCGACTGCGGAGGGTTATGCGGTCTGATTAGTTTCGAAGAACCTGACGAAGGGTTTCAACCTGGCGACGTAGTGGCTTATCGCTGTAGAGACTGTCTCGACCGGTGGGACATTGTTATTGAGCCCGACTAGGTCAAATTTCGCTATCCCCTTGAAAGGTTCTCCGCATCGTCGTCACGTCGCTCCACAAACCAACGGACCTCATCTTCAAGGAATCCGTGTTCATCTAACGAGCCTTGCACGTCGACAAGCTGTGTAGCTATATCGCGGGCGCGTTCAACCCAGATCCGATCTCTGGCTAACGACGCCAGCTTGAGATCATTTCGACCTGACTGTCGCTGTTCAAAAATAGTTCCCTCCCCTCGAAGTTCTAAGTCCCGCTCTGCCAGCGCAAAGCCATCAGTCGATTCCTCCAGCGCTCTGAGGCGCGCTTCGGCATCAGCTGATACTTCGTCGGTAGATACCAAAAAACAAACCGATTCGTGACTGCCTCTGCCTACTCTTCCGCGAAGCTGATGAAGCTGCGCTATGCCAAACCGGTCCGCAGACAAAATAACCATTGTTGTGGCATTGGGAACATCGACGCCAACTTCAATCACAGTGGTCGCAACTAGAACGTCTAGATCGCCCTCCCGAAACGAGTCCATCGTCTTTTGTTTTTCGGCAGCACTCAGGCGACCGTGAAGGATGCCAACTCTCAACTCCGAAAGCTCGCCTTCGGCTAACTCTTCCCGCGTTTTCTCAGCAGAACTCGCGTCCAACTTGTCACTTTCTTCGATCAATGGACAAACCACGTAGGCCTGCCGTCCCTGACCGGCTTCGGAGCGAACATGTTCCCAGACGGACACAAGGTCTTTCGAAACCCAGCGCGTAGCAATCGGCGATCTACCCGGCGGGAGTTCATTCAATGTCGAGACTTCAAGATCACCGTAAACGGTCATAGCCGCAGTTCGAGGTATTGGGGTGGCGGTCATTACCAACAGATGAGGCAAACGCCCATCTTGCCGCCCACGTTCCCTGAGAACAGATCTCTGTTCGACACCAAACCTGTGTTGTTCGTCAACAACGACCACGCTGAGAGAGTCAAAGTTGACGCCTTCTTGGATAAGGGCGTGCGTCCCAATGACAAGATCAACTCTGCCCTCCGACATTCCCCTTAGGATCTGACTTCGGTCCGTTCCGGTAACGCCATTAGTTAACAATTTGATCGACAGGGGCCTCTTTCCGCTAAGCGTCGACTCATCCGACACTTCTAAATGTTTCGCCAACTCAAACAAATTGAGATGGTGCTGCTCAGCCAAGACTTCAGTAGGAGCCATAAGAGCACCTTGATGACCATCAGCAACAGCCACCAACATCGCATACATCGCCACTAGTGTTTTGCCCGCTCCAACATCGCCCTGGAGAAGTCGGTGCATCGGTTGATCCGACTCGAGATCAGCTCTGACCTCAGCAATTGTTCTCTGCTGTGCGGCGGTGAGCTCGAAAGGTAGACCTCTAATAAACTGATCGGGAAGCTCGCCCTGATTTGAGTGCTTCACGCCCAAAGCGTCGTGCAGGCGCTTCATTTTTCGCATGCGCAGGACGAGCTGCACTCTCAATAATTCGTCCAGTACCAGCCTGTCTCGAGCCCCAAGTACCTCTGACATCGAGTTGGGTTGATGAATCGCATCGAATGCGCTCATACGATCCATGAGACCCATCTTGTTGAGGAAGTCCTCAGGAATCGGATCTGCTATCTGTCGACCCCGACAGCGCCGCAAGGCTTCGCCGCACCAACGCCCTATATCCCAAGTTGTAAGTCCAGCCTTACTCGACTGCGGGTAAATTGCCACGATCCGTCCGGTCCGATCCCCGACTAGGTCTACAAGGGGGTTCGTCATTTGAAGACGGCCTCGATAACGATCGACCTTTCCAAACAATGCAACCGTTAGGCCTTGAGAGAGTTGCTTGGCTCGCCACGCCTGATTGAAGAAGACCAATTCCACACTGCCGGTGTCATCGGATAATGACGCTTCAACTATGGACCTCCGATTTCGGGTCCTTCGAGATGCGACACTTTCGATTTCACCTACAACCATTACCTCTTGACCTGGATGAACGTCACCAAGTTTGGCTTCGTGGCTTCGATCTATATATCGCCTTGGGTAGTGGGTGAGTAGCTCAAACACCGAGTGAATCTGCGCTTCTTCCAGAGAAGTTCGTCGCTGCTCGCCTACTCCTTGGAGTCGATCAACACCTATGGCGTCGAGTTCCCGCAAAGAGATCGGCTCTGTCACTCCACTCCAAAAAAGAACGGGTAATGGCTCTGCCCGCCTTTATGAACTTCAGTGTCTACTCCCGGTCGGTTTTCAGACATCCACTCTGTTACGGCGCGTACATCAGCATCAGTTGCCTCATCACCCGCAATTACGGAAAGGATTTCGTCATGATCATCGACAAGCTGCTCTAGCAGCGCGGTCGCAGCTTGCGTCAGGGAGCTCCCTATCGAACATATACCGTCGCTATCCAAACCTATCCAGTCGCCCGTTGCTACTTCGCCGACACCGGTATTAGTCGGACGAACGGCCTGGGTTACCTCACCAACTTTCACTCCGTCAACGAGCTCAGTCATCGTTAGGGAATTCTGTGCCGCAGTAGCCTGCGGGTCATATCCGAGTAACGACGCCAAGCCTCCCGGGATTGAGATAGTTGGTATGACGACCACGGTCTTTGATGTCTCGGCGTCGACAGCTTGGGCTACGGCCACGATGTTCGAATTGTTTGGCAATATGAGAACTTCTTCGCCAGGCGCTCGCTCAACAGCATCTAGCAGTTCAGAGGTAGACGGGTTCATGCTTTGCCCACCCAGAACAAGCTCCTGGACACCAAGGTTGTGAAAGATTCGACTGATACCACTTGCCGGTGACACTGCAACCACAGCACATGGCACTTCATCAGCCACAACTCTCTCGTCAATCTTTCCAACTTCTGCTGCCTCGCGAACCCATCTCTCCTCCATAACCTCTTCGCTTAGGTCAGTGACCCTTATCCGTTCCGGCCGTCCCACCTCGATTCCCGCCTCAATAGTCGGGCCAATGTCATTTGTATGTATATGACAGTTCCAAAGACCATCTCCGCCAACCACGACGATTGAATCTCCCAGGCCAGCCCAAATCTTTTTAAATTCTTCGATCGACTGGTCCGGTGCGTTGAGTAGGTACATAACTTCGTACCGGAGTTCAGATAGTTCGTCACCGATAGGCGGTTCTGTCACAGCGACGAATGGCCCCTCTTCCGTTGCCTCCGGTAGTTCGCGTCCGTCGATAATCGAAAGAAACGCGTGCAACAACAAAAGGAATCCAGCTCCTCCTGCGTCGACTACCCCAGCTTCACGCAGCACCTCTAACTGTTCTGGCGTGCGATCTAGCGCAGCTTTCCCTTCTTCAAGAGCAAGTTCAACGGTTCGCAGTATCGATTCGGAATTTGCGGCGTCTCGTGCTGCTTTTGCAACTTCACGCACCACGGTAAGGATGGTGCCCTCTACCGGTTTCATCACTGAGCCGTCCGCTGCAACGCTTGCTTCGCTAAGGGCTACCGCTAGTACTTCCGCATCAATTTCATTTGCTTGAGCGAAGCGGTTGCTCATCCCCCTCAGCACTTGCGACAAAATGACACCGGAATTTCCGCGAGCACCCATCAGCGATCCATGTGAAATCGCACCGCACACCGCTGTCCTGTCGTTTGGGTCGACGCCGTTCAATTCCTCCAATACCGACGCCACAGTCAAGAACATATTGGTGCCCGTGTCACCGTCGGGCACTGGGTAGACGTTTAGCCTATTGATCGACTCTTTGTGGTCTCCCAACGCAGCATGAAACATTGAGAGAGCTTCGACAACGTTTTTGGTAGTCAATGAGGAGACAGTTTCCACAAACGCCGATGCTACCGGTGAGCGGCACTATGAATAGGTGACTAATCCGAAAGCTAAACCTCCCCCCCATTGCTTTCAGCACTTGATAAGTTGTGCCCGCTTCTCTTAGCGCCCTAGGGTCAACATGGAAGCAAGCATTATTTTCCGAATTTTAAACTTCAGGAGCGCCACCGGAGGCCAGCTGTGCAGGGTGTCATAAAGTCATATGACCCACAATCGAGAACAGGCGTCGTAGTTGACGACGTCGACCGCTCTGAGTACGACCTCGCCCTCGATGCGCTTGAAGGTTCTGTTTTTCGGATGGTTAGACAGGGGCAGAGGGTCATTTTTGACCTCGACGAACAAGGATTAGCCACCCATCTTCGGTTGGGCAGCGAAGTGGACCTTGGTACACCTGATTGGATCACAGCCGCGGGGGGCGACGCGTGATCAGATGCTGGGGATTTGCCCCAGTTGACGCCTGAGAACCAGCGGAGGTCTGAATGCCTGGAATGACCACCAACCAAAACCTTCACGATTGGGTTGATAGCTGGGCCGAAGTGCTCACTCCCGACTCGATCTATTGGTGCGACGGAACAGAGGAAGAGTACGACCGATTCACCAATTCGATGGTGGAACAAGGGACTCTCTTGCCCTTAAACGACGCGAAAAGACCAAATAGCTTCCTAGCCCGATCTGACCCAGGCGACGTCGCCAGAGTCGAAGACAGGACATTTATCTGCACGGAAGATCCAATTGATGCTGGGGCCAACAACAACTGGCGTGACCCAGAATCCATGCGAGAGGAGATGCTCTCGTTGTTCAGGGGCGCCATGCAGGGTCGCACGATGTACGTTGTCCCATTCTCAATGGGGCCGTTGGGGTCACCTATCGCTCATATCGGTGTTCAACTTACTGATTCACCGTACGTCGCTGCGTCGATGCGAATAATGACTCGTATGGGACAAGGCGCTTTAGATGCTCTCGGGGATCAGGCTTGGGTTCCATGTATCCACTCACTGGGTGCGCCCCTAGCCAATGGCCAGGATGATGTTCCTTGGCCTTGCGATGCGGACAACAAGTACATTGTGCACTTCCCGGCAACTCGGGAAATTTGGTCCTACGGTTCCGGTTATGGGGGCAATGCCCTTCTCGGCAAGAAATGCTTCGCTCTTCGGATCGCTTCTACGATGGCTCGCGATGAAGGCTGGTTGGCTGAGCACATGCTTATAGTCGGAGTCACTCCTCCCGGGGGTGAAACCAAGTACGTCGCGGCAGCTTTCCCATCCGCTTGTGGCAAAACGAACATGGCGATGATGATTCCATCCCTTCCGGGATGGAAAGTTGAAACAATTGGGGACGACATCGCGTGGATGAAATTCGGTGAAGATGGTCAGCTGTATGCCATAAATCCTGAAGCAGGGTTTTTCGGAGTTGCACCTGGCACAGGTCAAGAAACCAATCCGAACGCTTTAGCTACCCTGTCCGGAAATTGTGTATTTACAAATGTCGCCGAAACTGACGACGGCGATGTTTGGTGGGAAGGACTTAGCGACGAGGCGCCGGCTCGTTTGATTGACTGGAAAGGCCAGACCTGGACTCCTGAATCGGAGAGTCCTGCTGCCCACCCCAACGCTCGATTTACTGTGCCTGCTTCCCAATGCCCATCGATCGCACCTTCCTGGGAAGATCCAGCTGGAGTTCCTATATCGGCCATTCTTTTCGGCGGGCGGCGAGCAACCACCGTCCCTCTGGTCGCAGAAGCTCTTAGCTGGGAACACGGGGTCTTCTTGGGGTCAGTGATGTCATCTGAAAAGACTGCCGCAGCCGCGGGAACCGTCGGGCAAGTTCGCCGCGATCCATTCGCGATGCTGCCATTTTGCGGCTACAACTTCGGTGATTATTTCCAACATTGGCTTGATATCGGAGATCACCCCGGGGCAAATCTGCCGAAACTCTTCTACGTAAATTGGTTCCGTAAAAATGATGAGGGAAATTTCATTTGGCCTGGATTTGGCGAAAATGCAAGAGTTTTGAAATGGGTTTTAGAACGCATCAGCGGAACAACTGATGCCGTTGAAACTGCGATCGGAATGGTGCCGAAGCCTGAAGATTTAGACGTCTCGGGACTCGACCTTGAGCCCGAAGAACTCCAAACTCTCTTGGCCGTAAATGAAGATGAGTGGAAAAGCGAGCTTGCGCTGATCGAAGAACATTATGAGTCGATTGGCGAAAGACTTCCTGACCAGATGCGGGTTCAACTAAGCAGACTGTCCGAGCGACTAGCAGGCTGATTCGAGTAGGGCCAGGGGTCCTGTGTTAGAGCAGCACAAGGGCGCGTATACCAAGTCCCATTATGAAAAGTCCGCCCCATCCATATAACGCATTTTGGTGTTGCTTCATCTGATTCTTGTAGCTGTACAGGATTGCTACTGTGACTGCTGACAGAACTCCGTAAAAGACATGAAACGACTGTGGGGCTCCCTCATTTGCGTTCAGGTGAAGCGCGGCGATTGTCAATTGGACAAAGACCCAAAGCTGGAAAAACCCTGTGAACCACCACAACCACACTGTTTGTAGCCACGAAAGGCGGTTGGCGGTCAACGCCCATATTCCGGCTAAGCCATTTCCGATGACCAGCACCCAGCAAGCGAACACGTGGAACGTGCCAAGCATCAGCGTTTTAACTCGTTTGATCTGCGAGGAGATGCAAAAACATGGTCAAGTTCTGGGCGTCACTGTGACCATCGATAAGTTGTAACTCTGCCGGGTTCTTCGAAGATTCTTCACTCATCGAGACCACGTCAAGAGCTCGAAGAAGACCTACAGGTGCACCTTGGTCAACCAAAGTTGCGACGTCGCGGGCTATATGCCGACCGCGAAGACCGCGTTCTTGAATGACTGAGCGAATAACTATTCTGAGAAGAGCGCAAGCTGAAGCAGGCGAAACTTCCATGACTCCTTGCGCCTCCGCATAGAGGGGAACAAGGTTGTGGGGTAACCCGGCAGGCGCCCCGCCAAACTCAGGGTTGCTTTCCGCTGTCAGGCCACTGCCCCCACGTCGCGTAACTTCAAAATGTCATCAGCGTCATAGCCCGCGGATCGAAGAACTGCGTCAGTGTCTTGTCCCTCGTGCGATGGTGGGCCCTGTATCCCTTCTTTAGTGCGACTAAAGCGTGGAGACGGGTTGGGTTGCATGACTCCTGCTACTTCGGTGAACACCTCGCGATGTTGATTGTGCGGGTGTTGAGGTGCTTCTGCCAACGAAAGAACCGGAGCGAAGCACACATCGGTGGCATCCATGATCTCACACCACTCGTCTCTTGATTTGGTCCTGAACACATCACCAATGCGCTCTTTCAATTCGGGCCAAGAACTTCTAGCCATCTGATCCGCAAATGCTTCGTCTTGTTCGAGTCCTGTTAGACGAAGAAGTTCGGAATAAAACTGCGGCTCGATTGATCCAATCGAAATGTACTTTCCGTCAGAGCATTCATATACGTCGTAGAAGTGGCTTCCTGTATCAAGCAAATTGGTTCCACGTTCGTCGTTCCACACGCCCATGGCTCTCATTGAGTGGAACATAGCCATCAAAGTGGCAGCTCCATCAACCATTGCCGCGTCGACTACTTGGCCCTGCCCTGATCGCTGTGCTTCTACTATCCCGCACGCGACACCGAATGCCAGCAACATACCTCCTCCGCCAAAATCACCGACGAGGTTAAGCGGGGGCACCGGTGCTTCTCCGTTACGACCAATGGGCTCGAGAGCGCCGGCTAGAGCGATGTAGTTAATGTCGTGCCCTGCCGCCATCGAATAAGGGCCTTCTTGCCCCCACCCTGTCATACGCCCGAAAACAAGCCGGGGGTTTCGCGCAAGACATTCTTCGGGGCCTAATCCCAATCGTTCCATAACTCCAGGGCGGAAACCTTCAATTAGCGCGTCGGCCGTCTCGATCAGTCGTAAAACGACCTCAACTCCTTCTGGGTTTTTTAAGTCCACACCGATGGAAGATCGCCCCCGGGCAAGTACATCCTTGGGGGGAGTGTCCGGGTCACCACCCGTAACGTTCCCAGCCCGGTCGATTCTGATGACCTCGGCGCCCATGTCGCTTAGCATCATGCCGCAAAACGGCCCCGGGCCGATGCCTTGAAGTTCTATTACACGAATTCCCTGAAGTGGACCCATACACGTCTCCCTACATACGTCTCAGACAATCTAGTACTTAACCAACAGTTGCCCTTGCTCGCTGAATGTCTTACCAAAGCTCGTCGCTGTAGCGCTTTTCTAGCATTCGGTCATACTCAAGGGCGTCGAAAGAGTCATTGGTTGTTGCCGCCAACATCTCACCAGCTGATGGAACATCGCCGAAGCTCCGGGCTATATCACTATCCCAGATACCGGAACGGACTAATGCTTTCGAGCACTGGAAGTAGACCCGCTCCACCTTCACTTCGACCACCGTCTTAGGTGATTTTCCATCGACGGTAAAGGCTTCAATCAACTCTGGAGCAATAGAAATAGTGGCGCGACCATTAACCCGCATGGTCTCACCTATTCCTGGCACTAGAAACAGGAGCGCTATGCGGTCATCCTCGACAATGTTCCGCAAAGTATCGAGTCGGTTATTTCCTCTACGGTCAGCAAATTGAATTGTGTTTGCGTCAACAACGCGCACCACACTGCCCTGTTCGCCCCTAGGCGAACAATCAAGGCCCTCCATGCCAACAGTTGCAACGGCCATAAAGGGCGAGGCTTCGATAAAGGACTGATATTGAGAGTTGAGAGCGTCGATTTCTTTCGTGAGCGATCGGGGCGAGGCATCTCCGTATAGGGCATCAAGCTGCGTTATGTCTGTAATTAAGTTGGATGATGTCATTGTGTTGTACTCACCAATCGTTGGAAATCAGCTAAGTATCGCCCCCACAATGGCTCAGGGGTGTCATGACCCATTTCATCATGGATGACCAGTTCTGCGCCCGGAATTAGACCCGCTGTTGAAATACCGCCATCTAACTGAACCAAGGGGTCGAGTCTTCCGTGAACGACCATGGTGGGAACAGTCACCTTGGGCAGCAGTTCGGCTCTAGAGCCTGATGCCATAATCGCCAGCAGTTGCCATATTTTCCCGTCAGGGTGATAGCAACGGTCATATGCCGCTTCTTCGAGCGCACGCGCCCAACCTTCGTCGTATAAAGATCCGCCATGAAGCTTTCGGGCTGCCACCGCATTGCTTACAACCTCTTCACGGTCTGCTCCTTCAGTCAGGAGTTGCGCAGCAGATTGGGATGTCGACCGGCCCACGCCGGGTTCACCAGTCGTAGACATGACACTCGTCATCGAAGCCAACCGGTCAGGGTGATTAATGGCCAAAGTCTGGGCAATCATGCCGCCCATCGACATCCCCCACACGTGGGTTTGCTGCAAACCCAATTCGTTCATGACTGCAACGCAGTCCATTGCCATATCAGATAGGTCATATTGAGCCTCGACCTCGGTTACTGACCGATCGCCAGACCAACTCTCAATTAAGGCTTCCATCGTCGGCGGTTCACCGTTTGTCTTCGATGACATTCCAACGTCTCGATTATCCATACGAACAACATAAAAACCAGCAGCGCAGAATTTTTCTACCCAACCGGGTAAGAAGTTAATTAGCTGGCTCCCCAGACCATTTATGAACATCACCGAGGGGTCTGCGCTATTCCCTGACGCCACATAGAACAATTCCGTGTCCTCGTTGTGAGCTTTTCCAGTTCGTTCCAAAGACATTAAAAATCTTTCTGAATAATGGTTTCTATCTGTGCATCTAATCGCTGTATCGCATCGGCGGTACGCGAGCCCCACCAAAAGAGATCTTGCCCATCGACAAAATACGTCGGGGCGATAGCCTCCAACTCTTTCAAGTGCCGCTCTCCGAACGGGTAAGGCTCACTCGGAGCCAAGATAATGTCGGCGCTCAAAGTCGACACAGCTTCATCGGTAAGAGTGGGATACGACTCGTTAGATCCGGAAAAAAGCACTTCAATCCCTAAATGTTCCAGCAAGGAAACCCCATAAGTTCGCGAACCAATGGTCATCCACGGGCGTTTCCAGATGGGAACAAACGCGGTCAGGTCTCGAGCGACTTTGGGCGGCCCTGGCGAGTACGACCATTCGATACCGAAGATCGATGCAAGTCGCGATATCTGAGAACTGACATCTGACAAGGACGTTACATCGAGAGCCTCGACAGTGAGATCGTGTCTCAGCAGGGATTGGTAGTCCTCGAATCGGTTTTCTTCGCGATCCACTATCACCAACTCGGGAGCTAACGCCGCGATCGCTTCAACATCTGGATCTTTCGTCCCCCCGACGCTTTCAATTTCCGGACGTTCACAAAAACGGGTACAAGCAACCGGTTGGATGCCCCACGCAATCAGGGTTTCAGTCACGCTAGGAACCAAACTAACGACGGTCATCGAGTGAGCCATAGTGCGAGAGTAGACGCAACGAAGCCACAGTCCTACCGAGGAGGTAGCGTCAGAGGGGTGGGCAACCGGCAAGGCGTCGAAAACTTCGACTCAATACCGTCGATATCGGATGCATCCGGCACGCGCTTCGATAATTTGAGCGGCGAACAGCGGACGGCAGTGGAGTCCACTGAAACGCCATTGAGGATTCTCGCCGGTCCGGGAGCCGGCAAAACTCGAGTCCTTACTCACCTCATCGCTCGCCGGATCGACGATGGAAGCGCTGATGCGCGGCGAGTGATGGCCCTAACGTTTACGCGGCGCGCAGCTCATGAACTTCGTGCTCGGCTCAACAAAATGGGTATTAGGGATCTAGGGGCCGTCGGAACGTTTCATGCAATCGCTTTAGCCCAAATTAGGCAGTACAGACTTGATCATGGCAAGCGCCCTCCAGTTGTATTGGCGGGCAGACGCGCTGTACTCACAGAAATCATTCGCGACTTTCCCCATCTAACACTCAGTACTGTCGTCACCGAAATCGATTGGCTAAATTCCCAAAATCTGACTTCCGATGAGTACAGAAACGGGCCAGGTATCGCACGAGTTGGTCAAGTTTGGGCTCACCAAGTAGCCGATCTGCAAGATTCTTTTATTTCATATAAGCGAAAGCGCAGACTTCTTGACTTCGATGACATTCTCGTTGAATGCACCCACTTGCTGAGAACTGACAAAGCATTTCGCGACGCTCAACACTGGGTTTTTCGTCACTTCTTCGTCGATGAGTTCCAAGACCTCAACCGGGTCCAATTTGAGCTTCTCAAGACGTGGCTCGGAGACCGGCAAGATCTTTCGGTAGTTGGCGATCCGGACCAGGCAATCTATGGATGGAACGGTGCTGATTTTTCATTGCTGACCGAATTCTTAGATCATTTTCCATCCGCCAAGACCGTTGCGCTGACAGACAACTATCGAAGTCAACCGAGAATCATCGATGCCGCAAACGCTGTTCTTCATGAAGCTCCGTCTTCGAATGGCAACGCTTTCTCCGAAGGTGAATTTCCAACACAAAGTAGTTTTGCGAATGAGACTGAGGAAGCGATTGGCATCGCTCGATACCTCCGAGAACTCCGATCGCCAGAAACGAGGTGGTCAAATCATGCTGTTCTCGCCCGCACGAACGATCAACTACAGCTGATAGCTGACACATTTGTTCAGCTTCAAGTGCCTTTTAGGTTTAGAAGCCAAGGCGGCATTTTCAAGCTCCCGGAAGTTAAAGACCTCATCGAACAGTTGTGCGACGCTGGGTCAGATTTTCCCACCGTCGCAGCAGACTTATTCGAAGACTTCGATCAAGGGACCCAAAAACGAGTGGCTGAGCTTGCAGTTCAGTTCAGCAAAGAAAATTTCAATGCTTCCGGCTCAGAATTCCGAGACTGGCTCAAGACACTACGCCCCGGCGATTTGGACTCTGAGGTCGATGGCGTAGATTTGGCCACTTTTCATGCCGCTAAGGGTCTTGAGTGGCCCAGTGTGGTCATCGCGGGTGTTGAGAAGGGATTAGTTCCCATTCGACCCGACGATCCTGAGGAACGTCGACTTCTTTATGTCGCTATTTCGCGAGCGCAGCGACATCTTCATCTGACTTGGTCAAAGTCCAGACGCGTCGGACAATCGCTCCAGAACCGCGAACCATCTCCGTGGCTCGATCTCATCGTGACATCGGATCAGGTGCCTTCGGCCTCCGCTAAGGAGGTAAGCGTTTCTTATTTGGCTAAGGCACGACAAGAATTAGCTGGAAATTTCAACACTGACGCAGACCTACGCGACCGTCGCCTCAGAAATTGGATCGAGGAAACGGCTAGGGCCCGTCGAATTGAACCATCAGCCCTGCTCCCGGACTATCTAATCTCTGAAGTTGCCGAGAAATTCCCAACTACGCTGTCGGAGTTAGCTTCGGTTACCGGTTTAGGTGAGAACCGTCTCAATCGTGTTGGCCCCGAGATTCTTCAAGTTATTGCCGGAGAAGCAGCTTCGATTGCAGACGGAAGCTGATCGAGTTGCCCGACTAACGGTCCAGATCTACGAAGACGGGTGCATGGTCGGAGGGTTTCTTGCCTTTGCGAGCAGTCCGGTCAACTAAACAAAAATTAGCTCGCTTGAGGAGTGGTTGACTCGCCATCAACAAGTCGATTCGTAGGCCCATCTTCTTGTGAAAAGCCCCATCCCGATAATCCCACCAGGAGAAAAGTCCGTCATCTTCATAAAATTCACGGAAGACATCCGCCAGACCCCATTGCTCTAAGGCAGTTAATGCATCCCTTTCTTTTTTCGTCACATGAGTACGAGAAATAGGATTTTGGGGGTCCCAAACATCTCTGTCGTCGGGACAGATGTTGTAATCGCCTCCCACAAGCAGGAGGTCATCAGGCTGGCAAGTCGCCTCGAGATGTCCTTTTAGGCGCGCCATCCAAGACAATTTGTAGCGGTAGTGATCGTGATCGACCTCACGCCCGTTGGGAACATAGACAGAAGAAACCTTGATGCCACCGCAAATTGCAGAAACAATCCTTGCTTCAGAGTCTTCTTCGCCACCGTCAGCGAAGCCCTTAAAAGGTTCTTCGATCCCGACCGATGACAAAATAGCTACACCATTCCAACGTCCTTCACCAAAATGCACGCTCTCGTATCCGAGTTGGGCGAAATGGTCATGCGGGAACTGGTCTTCTGACATTTTGGTCTCCTGCATTAGGAGAACATTAGGACGTGCGTAGCCAAGCCATTCGTCCACTCGTTCCATTCGGGCATTGAGGCTATTGACATTCCATGTCGCGATTCGCACATCCAGAATCTAGCTCCCGCTAGCCTCCACGATCGTGAAGAGCGAATCATTAGTTTCCGCAGTTCTATTCGATTTTGGTGGAGTAATCACCGCGAGCCCATTCGAAGCTTTCGCACGTTACGAAGCAGAGGTAGGCGTCCCAACAGATTCGATTAGAAAAATTAATTCCACTAATCCAAATAACAATGCTTGGGCAAAGATGGAACGGAGCGAGGTAAGCCTCGACGAATTCTGTGACCTATTCGAAAAGGAAGCTGAAGCGTTCGGGCTGGAACTCTCAGGCGAACGAGTTTTGGGGTGCCTTAGCGGTGACGTGAGACCTCAGATGGTTCGAGCTCTAGAAATTCTTAAGGAAAGGGTCACTATCGGCTGCATAACCAACAACATGAAATCTGGACACGGCTCGGGCATGTCCAGAACAGCCGATCAAGCGGCCGTCATTGCAGACATCATGCAAATGTTTGAAGTTGTAGTTGAATCCGCGAAGGTGGGCGTTCGCAAGCCCGACCCTCGTATTTACGAAATGGCTTGCAACGAATTGAAGGTAAACCCGTCCGACTGCGCTTATCTGGATGATCTAGGTATCAACTGCAAGCCTGCGGCTGAGCTTGGTATGACCGCGATCAAAGTGGTCAGTCCGGAGCAGGCACTTGAGGACCTCGAAAACGTAGTTGGCTTTTCCCTGCGTTAACCCTCCAACCCGGGTCCTAACAAGGGCTTATGATCCACTGGTCCCCATGCACAAAAGAAGCAACAAATGACATCTGAGTTCATCTTTACAATGCGCAATCTCGAGAGGTTCTATCCGCCTGATCGCGAAGTCCTAAGAGACGTGACGCTCGCCTTTTTACCCGGCGCAAAAATCGGAGTCTTGGGACATAACGGTGCGGGCAAGTCATCGGTGTTGCGAATAATGGCAGGCCTCGATGACGGTTTCACCGGAGAAGCTCGACTATCGCCGGGCTATTCGGTTGGCCTTCTTGAACAAGAGCCCCAGCTTGACGATACAAAAAGTGTTTTTGACAACGTTATGGATGGAGTCGCCGAGACCCAGTCTCTTATCGACCGTTATAACGAAGTACTGGCTATGTGGGGCGACCCTGACGCAGACCTGGAACAGGTCGGTGCGATGCAAGCAGAGTTGGAAGATCAAATTCAGTCTTCGAACGCATGGGATCTAGAACGCCAGGTAGAGATAGCCATGGAAGCGCTCCGGGTGCCTCCAGGGGACAGTTCGGTTGCGATTCTTTCCGGAGGAGAACGACGGCGGGTGGCTTTGTGTCGGCTCTTATTAGCTCACCCTGACCTCTTGCTCTTGGACGAGCCTACGAACCACTTGGATGCTGAATCAGTTGCGTGGTTGGAGCGTTTTCTTCAGGACTATGACGGGACGGTGGTGTCGGTAACCCACGATCGCTATTTCCTCGACAACGTTGCCGGCTGGATTCTTGAACTCGACCATGGCAATGCCTACCCCTACGAGGGGAACTACAGCGGCTGGCTCGAGCAAAAGCAGGCACGCCTTGCTTCTGAAGAACGCCAGTCAAACGCTCGGCAGCGAACACTCGCTCAAGAGCTCGAATGGGTACGTCTTTCTCCACGCGCTCGGCAAGCCAAAAGTAAGGCTCGGCTTTCTGCATACGACCAGCTATTGGCCGAACATGAGGCGGGTGAACAACGAGACGAGAAACTCGAGCTGAGCATTCCGATGAACAGAAGACTCGGCGATCAGGTAATCGAGCTGAAGAGCGTCATGAAAGGGTTCGGCGATCGACTTTTAATTGAAGACCTCTCCTTTATCTTGCCGCCGGCTGGAATTGTTGGAGTGGTAGGTGCCAATGGGGCCGGCAAGACCACTCTGTTCCGAATGATTACCGGTGAAGAGGCGCCGGACTCGGGAGAGATCACGATAGGTGCCACTGTGGATTTGGCTTATGTCGACCAGTCTCGAGACGAGTTGGACAACGACAGCACGGTCTATGAAGAAATAACCGATGGATTGGACATAGTTCAAGTTGGAAATAGAGAAGTCAATGGTCGCAGCTACGTCGCATCGTTCAACTTCAAGGGGCCCGATCAGCAAAAGAAGGTTGGCGACCTGTCTGGGGGCGAAAGAAACAGGGTTCAACTGGCCAAGGTCCTAAAGACTGGGGGCAATGTGCTGCTTTTAGACGAACCAACCAACGATTTAGACGTCGACACACTGCGTTCTCTGGAGGCCGGTTTGGAGGCTTTCCCAGGCTGTGCCGTGGTAATCAGTCATGATCGCTGGTTCTTAGATCGTGTGGCAACTCACGTATTGGCATTCGAGGGAGACAGCCAGGTTCGTTGGTTCGAGGGAAACTTTTCTGAGTATGAAGAATTTTGCCAGCGCGAATTCGGCGACAATGCGGGACCTAAGCCCATCAAGTACAAGCCCATAGGTCGATAATCGCGCGGTCCGCGCGAAATCTATTCTTCCCTATACCTCTTGATCCGCCTTCTATTCGCGCGATTCGCGCGCATATGCGACATTAATGCACCTTCCGCGCGATTTTTTCGCGCGAATCGCGCGTATATCCACCTCCCTCGCGCGTTTAGTGACTAGTTTCCCTTTTGCACTCATAGTGACTGAGTTAACAGGAGAGTATCGTGGCCGCCAAATCAGCAACAAAAACCAAAAAGTGGCGCAGCCGGGCGGTCACAAGAACCGTTGATGCAGGAAACTCCGCTTACTGTGCAGTATGCGAGGAGCTCATCAAGTTTCGGGCCAGAATCCGTGCAGACCAAATTATCTGCAACGTGTACGTCAACAACAAGTGGGACCGCGTTGAGCACTACCATCCCGAGTGTTACAAGAAGGCTAAATCACCCTATGGGGCTCCAGCGGACTGACCCGCCACTGAGAGCAACCTTAGAGAATTTGACTTAAGAACAGCTTCGTTCGGTCTTCAGTTGGGTTGGTAAAGAAATGTTCAGGGGTTCCCACCTCTACGATCTCGCCACCCTCCATGAACATGATCCTGTCCGCGACCTCACGAGCAAACCCCATTTCGTGAGTAACAACCATCATTGTTATTCCCGACCGGGCTAGTTCTTTCATAACGTCCAATACTTCTTTGATCATTTCAGGGTCGAGGGCCGAAGTGGGTTCATCGAAAAGCATCACCCGAGGCTCCATTGCGAGAGACCGAGCTATCGCCACACGCTGCTGTTGACCCCCTGATAACTGCCCAGGAAACTTCTCTGCCTGTTCAGGGATACCCACTCGCTCCAGCAGCGCCCGAGCTGTGCTCTCAGCTTCGGCTCGAGGTTTCTTTCGGACCCAGATCGGCGCGAGCGTGATGTTGTCTAGGACAGTCAGATGCGGAAAGAGGTTGAACTGTTGGAACACCATCCCGACTTCAGATCGAATTTTTTCTATATTCCGAAGGTCGTTGGTGAGCTCAATGCCATCTACGACAATGTCACCACCTTGATGGACTTCCAACCGGTTGATACAACGAATCCAGGTGCTTTTTCCTGAACCTGAGGGGCCACAGACCACTGCTACTTCACCCTCTTTGATAGTCGCCGTCACGCCCTTTAACGCTTGAAAATCACCGTAAAATTTGTCGACGTTTACGCAAACGATCATGTCGTCGCGGTCCGCCAAACGGTCATTAGCAGCAGTAGTTGCGTCATCTATGCTCATGATTTTTCGCTCCCAATCTGGAAGTTAGCCGGGCTATTCATCATCTTTCACCAAGCCCAACTCGACGCTCAAGGCGTTGACTGTACTTCGAGATAACGAAATTAAAGAAAAAGTAAATCATTGCGACGACCAGAATGCCTTCGCGTTTTACACCCATGAACTCACTTTGGGCGGGTATGACAGAATTAGCAACTCGTAAGAAGTCAAACAGCCCAATAATTGCTAGGAGGGACGTTTCTTTGAACGATGAAATGACTTGACCGACAAGCTGCGGAATCGAAACCGTCAGCGCCTGAGGCAAAACAATGAAACCAGTTCGTTGCGCAGCCGTTAAGCCAATCGCATCGGCTGCTTCATATTGGCCTTTCGTAATCGACTGCAAGCCCCCTCTGACATTCTCGGCTAAGTAAGCCGCTGAAAACAGGGTGTATCCCGTTAAAACAGCAGCAAGCTCTGCCAATTCCATTCCGTCAGGCAAGAAGAGCGGAACCATGACTGAGAAGAAAATCAGAACGCTAATTAAAGGAACGCCGCGGATTACTTCTATGTAGCTAGTTGACAGCATCCGAAATATCGGGAACTTGGAGGTCCGTCCTAAGGCCAGGAGAACACCCAAGGGAAAGGACAGCACAACCACGATTACGGCTACGAATAGAGTCAGACCTAAACCACCAAGAAATTCATCTGACTGAAGGTCAAGAGTCGATGGGGTGTTAATCATCGTTGCCAGATAGTGGACGAGAGCCATAACCCCTATCCATCCAAGGACTAACTGGCGTCTCTTAGCAACATCACCAATGAAGTTCGGAGCGAGCAAAGCGGCGAAGGCTAGTAACAGGAAACTAATACGAGCCTTTTGAAGCATCGGGTACCAGCCAAAGAAAGCGGCTACCCAATTGAAGATCGCTACTACAAGTAGCACTGTCGCAGCTATGCGGCCCGCCTCTCCAATATCGCTTCGAGTTAACAACCAAAGAGCTCCAGCTCCTAGAAGCCCAAAGGCCAAGCCCATTGGTAAGTCGGTTGACATCACATGCCCGTAGTCCAGGGCAGGATCTCGAAGAACTACCCAGAACAGTGCGAATGGGCAGATCAACCAAAGCAGATTACTACCAGTCTTCGACATGCGGACATATCGGCTTGAACGAAGGAACTTACCTAGGAGAAACCCGAGACCAAGAAGTGCCCACATCACCGTCCATGGCATCTGCGTTGAAAACGCAACCGTGGTGCCCGGTTCAGCAATGTAGGTGCCATCATCAAACGCATAGTGCCCATAGGGAACAACCCAAAGAGTCAGAATCGCAATTCCGATGCCTACGTAGACAATCGAAGTAATGGGCCACTCAATATGCCGGCGCTCAGCGGAGCTGAATCGGCTCCAGAGCGCGATTCCAAACCCAAAGAGAACTAACGCCGCAATCCACCAGTTGACACGATCAGCCATCGCCGCGCCGAAAGATTCACGTTGCAGTGAGCCTGACAGAGTTAGTAATGCCTTTCCTTCAGTGTCCACTAGCACACTGGGTTCCCGAACCAGCACGCACAGGGCTATTAATCCACCGACGCCCATGAACCAAGTCCCAAGCCGCCTTAGTGGCAACCCACCCCAATTGGCCCAAATACCAGCACTCAACCCAGCAAGCGCAACGACAAACCCGAGGGCAACCCAGACCCTCACGTACTGAGACTCTGGATATGAAAGCGTCATCAGGGCACGGAGGTTGGTTCGAACCGCTACCCACTCGCGATTTTCGCTAAACACGAAATTGAGAACGCCGCGGAGCATGAGGAAAGCAGCTAGCGCTCCCAATATGGTCAAAATAGTATTTGCCCAATTCGAGAAGAGATTTGTCCTCAACCATTGCCCTACCGAAAGCCTCGGGGCTTCGTTCGGGGAGATGTTTTCCTCCTGTTTCAGCGCTACTGATATTGGGTCTTCTTCTTCCATATCAGCGTTCCACGATCTTCATACGGACGTTAAAGAAATTTACAATTACCGATATCGACAACGAACATGAAAGGTAAAAGAACATCCAAATCGAAACAACCGGAAGGGTTTTACCCGTCTGGTTATAGACCGTCTGACCAACCTGGACAATGTCGCTATATCCGACAGCTATGGCAAGTGATGTGTTCTTAGTCAGGTTTAGGTATTGGTTGCCCAGAGGTGGAAGCATCACTCGCAGGGCTTGGGGAATTATCACTCTGCGCAATGCTGTGGAACGCCGAAGTCCTAATGATGCCGCTGCCTCAGTCTGACCCTTTGGTACGGCCAGAATGCCGCCTCGGACGATCTCAGCAACAAAGGCCGCCGTATAAAACACAACTCCGAAAAACACAGCTGCGAAGCCAATTGAAAAATTAAGCCCAGAAGGCCCGTAGTTAGGAAACTTTCCTGTTTGAACGATGTTCGGCAAATCGACATCAAGAGGTCGTCCGCTTCGACCATTACCGAACTTATTGCCTAGAACTTCGAAAAGGTCACTGGTCGAATTGATCATCCAACTCGAGAGTCCAGGCCAAAGCACCAAGAAGAAAAATGCGCCTAAGACCCCGCCGACGCCCGCAAAGATCATTCGGAAATAGTCGTCATCCGTCAACTTTGCTAATCCAGCAGGTGTGCGTCGGGTATTGAGAAAACCCCGAATCCAGAAAGCACTTGTTCCTACGCACAAGACCGCTATTACAACTTGGAGGACGCTCTCCGGGACAGACGACACTAGAGACGACAGCGCTTCAAAAATGTTCCCCACCCACCCAAAAATTGGGTGAATAAACCAGCCAATGATTGCCACGACGACCATCAGGCCGAATGCAGTCAGAATCGGGTACGACTCTTCCCCAGTTGCGTCCTGTTGGGCTATGCGACGCTTTCGGACAAAGTTGGCCACCACTAATCCAATTAACAGAACGATTACCCATTGGTAAAAGCCGTCAGCTATATGCACCCTTGGCATCGAAAGGCCTTTATTGGATATGTGTAGCCATCCGTTGATCGGACCTACCTCGGCCGTTACACGGTCCAAGCTGGCAAAGACTGCTCCGTAAAATAGAATCTGCACAAGTAACGGGACATTTCGGAGGGTTTCTACGAAGACCGTTCCTATTTTCTTTAAGAGCCAATTGTTCGACAATCTTGCAAGGCCGACTACAACCCCCAAAATCGTCGCAACAAGAATGCCCGCTATAGCCATACGCAACGTATTGACCATGCCGACCCAAAGAGCACGACCGCCAGTATCAGGGTCGGTATCTATGCCCGATGAAAGGTCAATTCCGGGGTTGACCGACAAGAAGTCATAGTCGGTAGGCACGTTAGAGGCTCGCAAGTTGTCTCCTGCTTGGTTCGCAAGAAACCAGAGAGCCCCAAGGGTCAATAGAAGCGCCACGATCTGGACGACCCACTTGACCACCGTGACGTCCCGGTAAAGGGGAGGACGTTCATGATGAATTGACGGCGGCGAATTAATTGCCACGAGCGATTCCTTCTCCGATAAACGCGACAGCCTCGGATTAACGATTGCTTAGCCTAGAGGTAAGAAAGGGGCTGAAGGTCCATTTGACCTTCAGCCCCTTCGAGATCCTGATTCAGTAGCCAAGGGCTACTTTCAGAACCAAATGGTTAAATCAGCGCGCTGGTGGTGCGTAAACAAGACCGCCGGCGGTCCAGGCAGCATTTGCTGACCCTTCTCGACTCAGCCCAACAGGGTTGAGGCTACGGCTATAGATCTCGTCGTAGTTTCCGACCTGCTTGATCACCTGATAGAAGGCATCTGCTGGAAGGCCCATACCGCTCTGAAGTTCACCTTCGCCACCAAGAAGACGGATGGTTTCGGTGTCGCCACTGGCGAGCATTTCATCAACGTTGCTTGAGGTCACGCCCTTCTCGTCGGCAATGATGGTCGCATATACAGCCCAGTTAACAGCGTCAGCGAAGGCTGAGTCATTTTGGCCATATGTCGGGCCAAGCGGCTCCTTCGAGATAGGTGTTGCCGGGAAGATCACCCAGTTCTCACCGTCTGGTTGCTGCTTTGCCTTTCGGCCAACAAGAGCTGAACCGTCGGTTGTGATGATGTCACAAGCGCCTGAGATGAAGTTGTTGGTGACAGTGTCGAAATCTTCGAAGGTTTGAAGCTCGATACTCACACCTGCTTCGGAGGCAGCGTCAGCAATGTTCTTTTCAGTGGTGGTACCTGCACTTGTGCAGACAACCGAGCCACCGATATCGGCTACTTGAGAGGATCCAGAGAATCCGTCGCTTGCGCGGCCCATTAGTTGCTGACCGTCATAGTAAGTCGTAGGTCCGAAGTCCATGCCGACTTCAGAGTCGCGGCTTTGGGTCCAGGTGGTGTTACGCATCAAAAGGTCAACGTCACCGGTCTGAACTGCAGTAAAGCGCTCGGCTGCTGTCAAGGAAACAAAGTTGACCTTGTTGGCATCCCCGAGAATGGCTGCTGCCACAACTCGGCAATAGTCGGCATCAAAGCCAGCCATGCTGCCATCAGCTTGAAGTTCTGAGAACGCTACGGCAGAACCCGACACACCGCAATTAACGGTGCCACGGCTCTGGATCGTGTCCAGCAGGCTTTCGCCACTGGCAGCGAGCGTTACTTCAGTCTCCTCTGCTGCGTCTGATGAGCCGCTTGCGCTGCTGTCATCAGAAGAGTCGCTTCCGCCACAGGCCGAAGCGGCCAATGCGACAGCGAATAACGTGGCAAGCAGTCGCCACATAATGTTTTTCCGCATCTGTTTGAGTCCCTCTCTGTTGCGGTTGCCGGTCCCGCGACCAGCATTCTGCTCGGTTATGAGACTGAGAACGGTATACGGTCAACAGGGCAAACATTCACCTTGTGATCTTTTGTTCACAATCTCGTTACCGAGCCGAAACCCTACCAACTAAACGCTCGTTAAACCACGCTGGAGTTGACTTTGTCTATTAGGAGCCCAAGAAACCATGGCTGATCCTCAAGATCACGCGATTAGTGCTCGCATCGCCACCGACGCAGGGAGGTTGTTGGTCGATATTCGAGAGCGTCTCTTCAACCAAGGAGCCGATAGTTGGACTGTTAAAGACACAGGCGACTTAGAAGCTCACCGCTTCATTATGGAGGAACTCAAAAAAGAATTCCCAGAGGATGGGGTGCTCTCTGAGGAAGGCCGAGATGATCTCGCCCGACTAGATAAGGAGCGAGTGTGGATCGTCGACCCGTTAGATGGAACTCGCGAGTTCGGTGAGCCTGGCCGGTCTGACTGGGCAGTACATGTCGCGTTAACTGAAAACGGCGTCCCAACGGCCGGAGCCGTTGCTCTTCCTGCTATCGAGAGGACTTTGTCTACTGACCCTGCGCCGCAACTGCCTGCGCCCCATGGTGGACGACCAAAGATGGTGGTTAGTCGTTCCAGAGCGCCCGCCGCAGCGATGATTGTTGCCGAAGCATTAGATGCCGAACTATTTGCTTTAGGGTCCGCCGGCGCCAAAGCAATGGCGGTCGTGCTCGGACACGCCGATATCTATGCTCACAGCGGGGGTCAGTATGAGTGGGATAATTGTGCTCCAGCTGCGGTAGCCCTTGCTGCTGGCCTGCATGCCAGCCGATGCGACGGATCTCCTCTCGATTACAACTATGAGGACCCCTGGCTTCCAGACTTGCTGATCTGTCGACAAGAATTTAAAGATGAAGCAGTCGCTGCGCTTAGACGCGCTATCGATGGATAAGGAAAGACGATGGAACTCAAGACGACAAAGTTCGAAATAGACGGATCAATAGCAATACTTACGCTGTCTCGGCCGCAGCGACGGAACGCATGGACCGGGAGAATGCACACTGAAGTCCGCCACCTTCTCGACCAGGCCGACCGGAACCCTGATATTCGGACAGTCATCATCACCGGCGCAGGCGATGACTTTTGTGTTGGGGCGGATAGTCAAGCACTAGAGGGTCATCTCGAGAAAGGCGGCTATGACTCAGGGACTGGTGCGGACCTAGCCATGCCCGGCTATGGAGTCGCTAATGAGTTCGACCAAAACTTCGCTTTCATGTTCGGCCTCAACGTCACAACCATAGCGGCGGTCAATGGGGCGGCCGCCGGTGCTGGTTTCGTTCTAGCTTGCTTTTGTGATCTTCGTTTCGCAGCTAAAGACGCCAAGCTAACTACAGCTCATGGCCCCCTCGGTCTTCCAGCTGAGTTTGGTCTTTCCTGGTTGTTGCCCCGCCTTATAGGGCTGACTCGTGCAAACGACCTACTGTTATCTAGCAGAGTGCTAACTGCTGGCGAGACAGATGGGTGGGGTCTCTTCAACAAGGTTCTAGAGGCGGAACAGTTGCTACCTCATGTTTGGGATTACGCGACGGAAATCAATACTCGAGTTTCTCCGTCAGCACAGAGAATGACCAAACTTCAGGTGTACTTGGATCAACATAGAGACGTCGGCACTGCCGTCGCAGCCTCCGAGGAACTACTGGAGTCGGCTATGCGCGGCGCCGACTACCACGAGGGAGTTAAGGCGTTTACCGAGCGCAGAACTCCTAATTGGAGTTAATGAGGGCACATACTCAAACCGATAGCGCCCTAAGAGTTCGCCTAAGTATCGAGAATTGTCACAACCCCGGTGTCACCATCGACTCGGACCAGGGCTCCATCGGGGATACGTTTCGTTGCGTCTGTCGCAGATACAACGCATGGAATACCTAATTCTCTACTGACAATGATTGCATGACTTAGTGCCGCTCCTACGTCCACGACTACACCCGCGGCAGGAACAAACAATGGAGTCCACGAGGGATCAGTTAACGGAGCTACGAGCACGTCCCCCGGCTCCAAAGCCGTCGGATCATGACTATCTAAGATGACCCGGGCTCGCCCCTCTGACACCCCAGGACAGCCTGGGAGTCCTTGTATAGAGTCCCCCGATTGGACTTGTTCGACAACGACCGCGTCGCGTTCAGGCCAAGACGAGAGAGGTTCGGCATCACCAACGATCACAAAAGGTTCTTGCCGCGCCGCTGCTAGATCAAAAATCGCTTGACGCTCTTCAATTTTCTCACGCCATCCCTCGGGGTTATCGATAGCCGCATGCTGTTCAGAAAATCGCAACATCGCGAAGCTGTTGATCTCAGGAAAGACTCCGCGTTCAACCATGCGTTGACCTAACACCCGGGCGGCCATGCGCCCTTCCTGAATGAATTTCACACAGTTTGTTTTGGTGCGTTCGCGACCAGGCATCAAAACGGAAGCTCCATGTGCGCCTGCTAAGAACTGGCCTTGAGCCTCCGGATCAGCTTCGAGCATCGCACCGATATCTGCTACCAGACGCTCGCGTTCAGCGGAGAGCTCAGCTTGGTGATCTCGAGGAGCCGCCGATGGAGGCGAAACGCGCATCCTGTCTATCGCCGCCAGCGCGAGGTCTGGATTCGTTTCCCAAGTAGGACATGAAAGCTCCCACTCGTTTGGGCCCCGCGAGCCATAGGACTTTAGGAATTCGTCGAACTGGGAAACGAAGTCTTGTATCTCTGGTTCTGCGCTATCTCTCAATCGCTGATTTATGTCGGTGATACCAGCATCAAAAATGGAGTTGATGCTGCTCGAGTTAGCGGCGGCTCGACCTAGGTCCCACATCGCCATTGATGGGGCGGCAGATTCGACATCCCCAAGACCAGCCATAATCTTCATAGCGTCGGTGGGCCGGCCCACCGCCTCGCAAACAGCTGAAACTATGCCCATAGGAACTGTGGTGAGGAAGCTAATAAAGATATGTTGAGCAAAAAGTTCCCGAAATCCCTCGTTAAAGAAATCTTCTATCCAGTCAACAAGTTCATGGTCCCCCATAGTGTCGAAATCGGGTCGATTAGCGCGTAACGCGTTAACTCTTTGTTCTTGTTCAAGAACATCTGGGAGATCTGGCGTCGTGAGAGCCCAGAGGAACACTTGACCTATACGAGCCTCAGCTTCAGGGCTCGGGTCATCAGGGTGCTGTTCATACGCGGGGATACCGGGTTGCACACCAAAAAAAGCTTCGTCTATGTCTTGAGCGGACAAGCCCGGCGCTCGTTCACCGAAAATGCGCATCAGCGAGGCGTTTAGATATGTGTAGCCACCGAATACTCCTAGGAACACAGGGTTATCGGGGTCAAACTCACTCTCTTCGAAAGCACCAATTCTGATGTACGCATCTCGAAAACCCAACTCGCTCATCTGAAGCCCACTTTCGTTCTGAAAAGCGAAATCGAAAGTGGCTAACGCAACTGGGTCTGGAAACACTTCTCCGACATTCGCGCGTGTCCAAATCGGGTAGCGGTCCGAAGTCTTAGTTCCGACAAAATATTCCTCAGACATTTGGTGCTCCTCCTCTATGAGCGACCTAACAACTAGACCGATGGGCCGGGTGACTGCCTCCCCCTCTTGGCAGCCACCCGGCCAGATCTCGATCTTTCTTCCTAAGCCCCCCAGCGTTGGTGAAAATCTTCGATTTGCGTCAGATCGCAAATCACGACTGCGGGCACTATAGGCATCGATACCCCTGTTTATGCAAACGATCGTTAAGTAATGCTCCCTGACGTGTCTTTTAGGTCACTGCGAACTTCGGTGTGAGATACCTTCTAGCCGTGGTTTCGGATGACGGCGACACTTTTGATTGGACCGAGGCATGGCCTCATCTAGTCACCTCCCCTGAAGCGGCGGCACAAACAGTTCAAGACGGGGATCTCGTCGGTACTAGCTTGCCTGAGCCAACTGCTTTTCTGAATGCTCTCGCGGATCGCAAGAATCTCAACAATGTTGCGGTTTTTGTTCCTGCACCTCGACGCGGCGGGGCTGCCGTTGCAATGAATCCAAACATAGAGTTGCGCGCTCCGTTCTTGACTCAAATCTTGCGGGAAGCAGGAGCCGAAGCAGAGCTAGTTCCGGTAAGGCTTGAAGATTGGGGCAGATTCAGTATTCGAAATCCACCTCGAATCGCTTGCGTTCAGGTAGGCACGCCATTGCCCGATGGAACAGTTCCGCCGGGGTCGGCTATGGCAGGCAATGATGCGTTGGTTCGTCGTGCCCGAAGGCCAGGTGATCTTGTGTTCGGGTTAGTAAACCCGGTGGTCCCTTATATCCACGGAGATGCCTTCCACGTAAATGACTTCGATGGTCTGATTCATGTTCCCCTTAAAGGTTCAATGCCAATTTTTGACCAGCGAACGCCTCCATCGAATCTCGACCCGTTCGTTGATGCGCTTGACGAACTCATTCCCGATGGAGCGACCGTCCAATCAGGAGTCGGCGGCCTAACCGAGGTCGCCTTGGCTCGTTTAACTCACAAACAGGACCTCGGAATCCATACCGAGGTCATGTGCCAAGGGCTTATGGAGCTCATGAAGTCAGGCGCCGCAACTAACCGACTGAAATCAGTCTTTCCTGACAAAACGATTTTCACTATCGCTTTGCCGGAAACATTTGACTTTCTCGACAACAACCCCGACTGTCAGATCGTGCCGGCGCACATTGCGCTGAATCACAAGACAATTTCAGATAACCGCGATATGCGATGCGTGAATGGGGCTCTGGAAATTGATCTTTGGGGTCAGGTGAATTCGGAAATGATCGGTGGCGTGCAGCACAGCGGTGTTGGTGGCGCGCTCGACTTCTTGCGTGGGTGCCAAATGTCAGACTCAGCGATGTCAATTCATTTGATGCCAGCGACCGCTCAGAAAGGCACTGCATCGCGAATTGTGCCTCAAATCAATATGAACGCTGTCACGGCTACTCGTTACGACGTCGATGTAGTGGTTACAGAGTTCGGTATCGCTCGGTTGAAAGACGTTTCAGTCCGCCAGAAAGCGGACAGTTTGATCTCTATTGCGCATCCCGAACATCGTGAAGAGCTCAGAGACGCTGCTCGCAAAATGGGTATCTGCTAAATGTCAGCCGCGCGACTTTTCGGGTCGTACAAATGTGGGTTCGTCCGGGGTGCTTCGATCGGGCGAGTAGGCATAGCCCATTTCAGTGAAGTCATTGATCGAACGTGCACTATTTATGCGGTTAAGTATGAGCCATGATGCCATCGCTCCGCGGGCCTGCTTCGCGTAAAAGCTGACTATTTTGAACTGACCATTCTTCTCATCTAAAAATCGCGGGCTGACAACTCGGGCCTTCAGTACATCTTCATTTACGGCAGAGAAATATTCTTTAGAAGCCAAGTTCACCACCACTCGTGAACGATGCCCATCTAAGTCAGCGGAGAGGGATTCGCTTATTTGGTCGCCCCAGAACTCATAGAGGGTCTCACCCCGCGATGTAACTAGGTTCGTGCCCATCTCAAGTCGGTAAGGCTGAATAAGGTCAAGGGGTTTCAGGACTCCATGAAGTCCTGACAATATGCGCAGATCCTTTTGGGCTCTAGTGAAGTCACGTTCGCTATAACGGCTGACGTCCATGCCTACATAGACGTCACCTTTGAAGGCCAACAACGCCGGACGAGCATTCTCGGTGGTGAATTTTTCTTCCCAGTCTTGGAAACGCTCCGCGTTAAGGTCAGCTAGGGCAGGTGACAATTGCATCAGGTGTGCCAACTCGGCGGGAGATTTCTTCACAAGCTCACTGACGAGGACGGCAGAATCTTTAATTAGCGCCGGCATCGAATGTTTTGTTGTTAACAAGTCCGAATCGAAGTCGAGCGTTTTTGCGGGTGACAGGACAATCAGCACAATGAGTTCCTCCACTTTGAAGTCTAGAGACTGAGAGGGGCCAACTCAGGATCTATCTGAAATAGCCATATTTGTGACGATGCCCAATAGCCAATTTCGCTTCTTCCTAACTGCGATTGCAGCTGATCTGAAAGATCTTTTTCTGTCAAGAGGGCCTAATAGTTACCGCTCAAAGTCCGTATCGTAAGGACTCAGAACCCTGACACCGGCTAGCGTGCTGGCCGTGATCAATAACTCCGACCCAGCGCACTAAGCGGGAACATATGGCGACCACTATCAAGCATTATCAAGATCTCGGGGACTTTGACTATGGCACTAGCGATCAGGTCTCACCGCTTATCCGCCGAGTCATATGCAAAAACCCCACACCGTTCACATACAAGGGAACGGGCACCTATTTAGTCGGGCAAGGCGATGTTGCAGTCATCGACCCCGGGCCTCCTTTGGAAAGTCATCTCGATGACATTCTCAGTGCTTTAGAACCAGGCGAGGTTGTCACCCATGCCTTTATCACCCATACCCACAGCGATCATTCACCTTTAACTAGGCAGCTGAAAGAAAGGACGGGAGCGATCTCTTATGGATTCGGTCCACATGGGGCGGTCCGGGAGGATGACCCAGATGACCGAGTCGACTTTTCTGCATACATCTCGGAACAAGAGCAAGAGCAGTACAGAAAAGAGTACGACGAATTACCCGAAGAGTTAAAGAAGGAAGGCGCAGACACCGAGTTCTCACCTGACGTATTCCTTCGCGACGGCGACATTGTTTCCGGTTCCAATTGGACAATCAGATCCATTCACACCCCTGGTCACTGTTCGAACCATCTTTGCTTCGAACTAGTCGAAGAAGCCTGCTTATTTTCTGGCGATCACGTGATGGGGTGGGCAACCAGCGTCGTCGGACCCCCCGACGGCTCAATGAAGGACTACATGGTCTCTCTGAGGAAACTCCTCAGCTTCAATCACGAGCAGTATTGGCCGACCCACGGTCCAGCAATTCCCGATCCCATTGAATACGTTCAAAGCTTCATCAGCCACAGAGAAGAACGCGAAGATCAAATTCTTGAGTACCTGAAGCACGGACCTCGAAAGATCGCCGACTTTGTGCCGGAGATGTACGAAAAATATGACAAAAGGCTCTGGTATCCAGCAGCAGGGTCAGTTCACGCCCATTTGTTGCACATGGTCGAGACCGGTCGGGCGGAGGTCACCGACGACCACAGGGAGCCAAAATTAACCGCCACATACCAGCTCCTTTGACTGAGAATCCACATATCCGCGCTTCTGACTCCCCCCGTGGGTAATTTTTCCACTCGATGCGTTTAGTCATTGCCAACTGCACAGTCGACTATTCAGGTCGTCTTGATGCGCACCTACCTCAGGCCATCCGTCTCATTATGGTGAAAGCCGACGGTTGCATCGCTATTCATGCTGATGGTGGCGCATATAAACCTCTCAACTGGATGAACGCCCCCAACAACGTTCGCGAACTAGAGGAGGAGGACGAACTCACGTGGATTGTCACCAACCCGAAGGGCGAGCAGTTAACTATTCAGATCCATGAGATTTTGTCTGATGTTGCGCACGACATGGGCAGTGACCCCGGCCTTGAGAAGGATGGAGTTGAAGCACACCTTCAGGAGTTACTGGCCGCGAATATTGGTGACGTATGTGCCGGAATGGTGTTGGTAAGGCGCGAGTATCCGACCGACATTGGTCCTGTTGACCTGCTCTGTCGAGATTCCAATGACGCCGCCGTCGCCATAGAAATCAAACGCCGAGGTGAAATCGATGGGGTGGAGCAATTGAGCCGTTACTTGGATTACCTCAACCGGGACGGCAATCTCCGGCCTGTGTCGGGGATATTCGCTGCCCAAGAAATTAAGCCGCAAGCCCGCGTACTGGCTGAAGATCGCGGGATCGAATGCCTAGTGCTTAACTACGACGAACTGAGAGGGATAGAGAGCAACGAACTCAAGTTGTTCTAGCTCTCACCGGATCGCCGTTCTTGTCAAGCGAATAGACATAGTCCATTGTCAATTACGACTCGCTCTTCAGGCGTGTCCTTCTGGGCGACTGTCCGGTAAATCGCCTGGCCACCTTCTACCCACATTTGAACGGTCAGTGAATCTCCCGGATATACCGGAGACGAAAATCGCGAGTCCATGCTCTTAAAACTGGACGGATCACCATCACACAGTTGGTGTAGCAGAGCCCTACCCGTGAAACCATAAGTACACAAACCATGCAAAATCGGTTTGGGGAAGCCCCCGAGTTCGGTAGCAAACCATGGGTCACTGTGCAGTGGGTTGTAGTCGCCAGAAAGTCTGTAGGTCAAAGCCTGATCGGTTCTTGTCTGATAAGTCACTTCGTGGTCTGGTGAAGCATCCGGAGCGTGGACTTGCGGAGCAGTGTTTCCTTCTTCGCCACCAAAGCCTCCCGAACCTCGCACAACTATCGAAAAGCGCAGATCAAAGAGGGGTTCGTGGGTTTCCTTCAAGGACACCTTGGACTCTGTTTCAATGATCGCGTTCTTGCCCTCACCTTTATCCCAAATGCCACTAACACTTTCCTCAATAACTACTGTTCCTGATACCGGGATCGGCTGATGCAAGGTCACCCCTTGCGAACCGTGAAGGACTCGACCCCAGTCGATTTCCCCCACCTTGCCAAGCGCACCACCCGAACCGCCAATTACGACTCCTTGGGTTGGAAATGTTCTTTGTTCAATTCCTTTGGAGTTATTTGTTGTGAACTCAAGCTCCGAGCCGACCGGATCTTCAGCTCCTGCTCCAATACCAACTGCGTACAGCAAGGAGTCGCGGTACCCCCATGATCGTTCGACTGGGTCGGCGGTGGCACCTACGGCGTTGGGATCAATAGACATGTTTCGTCCTTCCTCTCTCCTGCGATACTAGTTAAGTAGGTTATGTGAGTAGCCCTCCATCAAACGGCTGACCGTCCATGCCGGAATTGAGTTGTGCTTCTGATACCAGCCGTCGCGCTACTTCGGCTATCTCGGTGGGGTCGTCAACGGCATCGGTAGTAGGTCCACGATGCCACCCGTTCGCGACTGCCAGCAGGCGACCCGACGCTTCAAACACTCGGCCCGTAACGTCCGACGACTCAGCGCTTTGCAGCCATGTAACGATTGGGGCTATGTATCTGGGGTGCATCAGAGCCTTATCCTCCTCAGACGCTTCACCCATACCTAAGTCTTCCGTCATTCGAGTCAGTGCTCCCGGAGCGATGGCATTTACGCGCACCCCATAACGCTGCATTTCACGGGCGGCGATGATTGTGAACGCTGCGATACCCATTTTTGCTGCGCCATAATTTGTCTGACCAGGATTGCCATAGATACCCGAAACGGACGTGGTGTTAACGATTGAGGCGTTAACTTGTTCCCCGGCTTTCGCCTTATCGCGCCAATATGCAGCAGCCCAGCGAGCGGGAGCGAAAGTGCCCTTTAGGTGAACCTGAATTACGGCGTCCCATTCGGCTTCTGTCATGTTGACCAACATTCGATCACGAAGGATGCCAGCGTTACTAACAATGCCTGTCAGATCCCCGAAAGTCTCGATGGCTTGATTCACCATCGCCTGAGCACCTTCCCAATCTGACACGTCATCTCCGTTCGCTACTGCTTCACCTCCCATCGCTTCTATTTCTGCTACGACCTCGTCAGCGGGACCCAGATCAGAACCAGTTCCATCTCGGGCGCCGCCCAAATCATTTACGACGACCTTCGCCCCGTGCTCTGCGAGCATCAGGCAGTGCTCACGGCCTATGCCCCGGGCGCCGCCCGTAACGATCACTACCCGGCCTTCACACAGCTTGCTCATCTTTCGACCCCTTCGTCGATTCATTAAGTCTGAATCGGTTTAGTTTCACAAATTGCGCACCAAGCCCACAAGGGACTTGGTGACGTCAGGCATCTTGCCTAGCACACCCAGCAAAAATATTCCGGCAACTCGACGCGCGCACACTATCGGACCATATGCCCCTACCATCCAGTTACGTGCCTGAGCTTTTCCGTCTCCCACGTTGGGCTCTGATGCTTGGATTGCCAATCTTTTTGGCTGCGCTCGTTGTCGGAGCATGGATGATTGACACAGCGGCGCATCGAGATCGAGTGGTACGGAATGTAAAAGTTGCGGGCGAAACTGTTGGTGGGCTCACCGACGTAGCTCTGCGAGCTCGAGTGCAAGCGGTAGCCGACCGCGTCGCTAATACACAAATTGTCATTCAAACTGAGCTCGGTGACGCCACTTGGGTCGCCGGTGATCTCGGGGTATCTGTGAACGTCCTCAACACATTTGAGTCCGTCATGAACACCCGTCGCGAGGGACTAATCAATCGACCGCTCAATTGGCTTTCCTCACTTGTTTCAACTACCTCATCGAAGATCGATGTTCAAGTTGACTTAGCGACACTTGAGCAAGCTCTTTACGCAAACGATCAGTTCGAGCGATCACCCGTGGAACCATCAGCCCGCGTCGCTCTCGACCAACTTCAGCTAGTGCCAGGCGTTCCGGGAAAACTAATTGATGTCAAGGATGCCGCCCAGTCCATCAAGCGTGTCATCGAAGAAGGAGCTAATCCAACCATCCAAGTTGAGACGGTGGAGGTAGCTACCAGATTCTCGGACGATGCAGTCGGCGAACTCGTGGCTCAAGCAAACCGAGCGGTGCAGACCCCACTTCAAGTACGACTCAACGACTACGAAACGTCCATAGCGCCTCAGGTCATGGCTGGATGGTTCGTCCTTGACCTCGAAAATTCAGTTCCCACTCTCGACCTCGATCATGCGTTAATTCTCTCGTCTCTGGAAGAATTACTGATGCCAGGCAACACCGGCGCCGGGCAAGCTGAATTCGATATACGAAACGGCTTGGTCAGAATTATTTCATCAGACGGAGGAACGGCTTGCTGTGACGTTACGGCTGTTGAAATCGTTGTCGCAGCTTTACGGGCAGGACACGGAGATCGAACTCATATCCTTCCCAACCGACCCGCTGCGCCCAGAGAAGCAGTCGAGCGCCTCGAAGCACTCGGGGTGGTAGAGAAGGTTGCGTCTTTCACAACGGAATACGCCTGCTGTGTCGGTCGGGTAACCAACATACAAAAATTCGCCGAAATCATGAGTGGAAAATGGATCAAGCCTGGTGGACGGCTATCACTCAACGAAACGGTTGGGCGACGTACCGAGGAGAGCGGCTTTGTGCCCGGCGGCTTTATCTCGAAGGGTCATCTAGTAGAAGACATCGGAGGCGGTGTCTCGCAATACGCAACGACTATTTTCAATGCATCCGTACGAGCCGGGCTCGACTTTGATTACTACCAGGCTCATTCGATCTATTTCGATCGATATCCATATGGCCTGGAGGCAACTATCTCTTACCCGAAACCTGACTTAGTCATCACTAATCCCACTCCATTCGGGGTTCTTATCTGGAACAGTTGGACCGATGAGTCAATAACTGTTGATATCTATTCGACCACTAATGTCCGGGTGACACTCGAAGAACCGACGGAGACGCCCTTGGATCAGTGCACACGCGTCAAAACCGAACGCCTTCGAGTTTGGCAAAATGGCTCAGAAGAAACTGACTACTTCTTTGCTACTTATAGACCTGAAGAAGGTCTCAACTGTGACGGGACACCCTCTGATCCAGACCAGACCACTACGACCACCATTGATTTAGAATCCCAAGAGAACGGTGGAACTCAAGATGAAGCGCCCAGCAATGGCGACACAGTCACCACAACGACCACTCTTGATTCAGAGTGAAGTGCCAGCAGAGGACAAATCGATAGCCTGATTCAGGTGCCTCAATGTGACGTTTTGATTGTGGGAACCGGTCCGGCGGGCTGCGCAGCGGCCATTACCGCTAGGCGGCTGGGTCTGAAAGTAACGGCAATAGATAGGGCCGTCTTTCCTCGTGACAAATGTTGCGGCGATGGTCTTACGACTTTGGCATTAAGAGAGCTCGACTCGTTAGGGCTAACCCCATCTGGCAGCAGCTGGCTGACGATCAACGATGCTTATATTCGATCGCCGTCAGGCAGAGAGGTACACCTGCAACTCCCCCAAAATCGCGGCCATTACGCTGCCATAGTTAAGCGCGTTGAACTTGATGCCGAATTAGTAGACCTAGCACGTAACGAGGGAACTGATATTCGTGAAGGCTGTTCGTTCGCTGCAATCGAATTGACGGCACAGGGTGTCCAGGTTTCGCTCGACAATGGCGAGAGAATCCTCGCTAACAACGTGGTCGCGGCTGACGGGATGTGGTCACCCGTGAGAAAGGCTCTTGGATGCACACCCACAGGCTACCGGGGCGACTGGCATGGCTTCAGACAGTACGTAAAAGCCGACGGTCCTCAAAGCCGAAATTTGTGGGTCTGGTTCGAAAAGGATCTACTTCCTGGCTACGCGTGGTCATTCCCTTTGGCTGATGACCAAGTCAACTTAGGTTTCGGGGTGGTAAGAGGAGGCCATCTCAACGGCAAGAAGCTCGCTGCCATATGGGCCGGACTCCTAGATAGACCCGCGATTAAAGAAATTCTCGGCAACGCAACCCCTCAAGATTCCCACACTGCGTGGCCCATTCCAGCTCAGCTGCCTAAGGCTCGGCTAACTGAGGGCCCGGTCTTATTTGTTGGAGACGCCGCAACTGCGACTGACCCTCTAACTGGCGAAGGCATCGGCCAGGCGTTAGAGACAGGCAGATTAGCTGCCGAAGCAGTCGCCCGAGAAGCGACGCCAGAGCTAGCCGCAAAGAGCTACGAAATTTCAGCTCGAGCAGCTCTCCAACTCGATCATCGTCTCGCCAAACGACTTAGTGGCGTTCTTTCCCGCCCCCGATTGGCAGAAGCATCGCTTCGGGCCGTAGACACTAACGAATGGACTCGCACACAATTTGCCCGTTGGATGTTTGAGGATTACCCGAGAGCTTCCCTTTTCGACCCCAGACGGTGGCGGCGGGGATTATTTAATCGGGATGGCGCCTGGGCCGAATCCAACTAAACAGGCAACCAGTTGCACATCGCGGCCTGACAAGACAGTCTTTGGGGGTGTCCGAAGCGAACCCGTTGAGCGAACATCTCAACTTCACAAGGTCTGAATGGGCCGCGCTCCGCGATGCGACGCCCTTAACCCTCACCGAGGATGAGCTGAGGGACCTCGCTGGTCGCGTCGAGCCAATCACTCTCGCTGGTGTCCGGGACATATACCTTCCCTTGTCGCGACTTCTGAATCTTCGGGTCGAAGCTCAACTTCGACTCCAAAACATCACCTCGGACTTCTTTGGAAGAAACGCTTCGTCAAGGCCGTTCTTGATCGGTGTCGCTGGCAGCGTCTCTGCAGGTAAGAGCACCACTGCCAGAATTTTGCAAGCGATGCTCGCAACATGGCCAGAGCACCCGCGGGTCGATTTAATTACTACTGACGGCTTTTTACAACCCAACGCCGAACTCGAGGAACGAGGTTTGCTGGGTCGAAAAGGGTTCCCGGAGTCTTATCGTCAGGGCGCCTTAGTGGAGTTTCTTAGACAAGTAGTTAACGGTGCACCCCAGGTGTCGGCCCCCATCTATTCACATGTGACCTACGACATCACCGATGAAGTTCAGCTAGTTGAGCAACCCGATATTTTGATCGTGGAAGGATTGAATGTTCTGCAAACAGGATCTCCTTCAAATACTCCTTTCGTTTCCGATTATTTCGATTTCACTATCTACGTCGACGCAGATACAGAAGATCTTGAATCCTGGTACGTCGAACGCTTTCAGCAACTTCGCTCCACGGCGTTTCGAGAGCAAAGCGCGTACTTCAGTCAGTTCGCTCACTTACCCGTCGATGCAGCGGAAGCCGTAGCGCGAACAATCTGGCGTTCCATAAACCTCGTCAACCTTCAAGAGAACATCCTGCCAACACGAGCCAGAGCAGATCTAGTCCTCAAAAAAGCCGCCGACCATGAAATACAGTCAGTTCAACTCCGACTGACCTGATTGCCATACTAGAAGTCAAAAATCGCTCGACTTCGCCAACTCCAGTATTGTCGCCGATCGTGCACTGCCTGTTTTGTTCCATCGTTGACGGCAGCTCAGCTTCGAACACAATCTACGAAGATGAGCATTGTCTTGCATTTATGGACATTCTGCCAATGACCCCAGGTCATTCCCTAGTCATCCCCAAGCGCCATGTAAGAGACATATTTGAACTTGACGACGACACCGCATCTCATCTTTTGGTCGCGTGCCGTTCCGTAGCCCAAATTATCCGTAATCGCCTTGAACCTTTAGGGATCAATTTGATCAACAACAATGGGTCAGCGGCTGATCAGTCACAGTTCCACTTACACATGCATCTCGTGCCGAGATACGGTCGCGATCGCCTGCTGCACCCTTGGGAAAGGTCGTACGGCAACCCAGATCAAATTCGTTCCATAGCCGAAATTCTCCGCGGCGAACGAGAACTTCCCAGACCCGAAGAGGACAGATAAAGCTTCTTGAAGCTAGGTTCACCAGTATGACGCAACGCTACGAAGAATTTTCTGCTCTTTCCATAACTGGCCCTGACCAAGACGGAATACTGGATATCTGCATCGACACGCCAGGCAAACTAAATGCTGTCGATGAAGCCAAGCACCTCGCTCTTGCAGACGTATGGAAGGCAGTTGACAGCGACCCCGATACTCGCGTGGTGGTGATCCACGGCGCTAACGGAACTTTCTCGGCCGGCGGTGATATGGCCATGATTGAGAAGATCATGGACGACTTTGAATATCGATCTAATTCTCTTCGCGAAGCTCGCGACATTGTCTACAACATGATCAACTGCTCCAAGGTCGTCATCTCTGCGATAGAAGGGGTAGCTGTGGGAGCAGGCCTCGCTGCTGCCTTCATGGCAGACATCTCAGTTGTGGGCAAAAACGCTCGAATTTTAGACGGCCATACCAAGCTTGGAGTAGCGGCCGGTGATCACGCTGCCATTATTTGGCCTCTCTTATGCGGTATGGCGAAGGCAAAGTATTACTTGTTGACCTGCGACTCGATGTCTGGCGAAGAAGCCGAAGCTATGGGTTTAGCGAGCGTCTGTGTTGACGATGAAGATGTCATCGACGAGGCCTATGCGATCGCCAGAAAGTTAGCCACGGGCAGTCAATCCGCCATTCGATGGACAAAGTACAGCTTGAATAACTGGCTTCGTTCAGCCGGGCCAGCTTTCGATACCTCGGTCGCATTAGAAATGTTGGGCTTTACAGGTCCTGACGTACGGGAAGGTCACGCCGCAATAACAGAGAAGAGGAAACCCAACTTCGGTTAGAGGGTTTACCTTGCTAGTTCTTTTATGACGGCTTCAAGTTTTTCCAGGGCAGCAACGGGCTGCTTTACCTCAACGACATTAAGACCGCATGCTCGAGCTGCCTCCAGATTGACTCGATTGTCATCTAGAAACACAGCGTGCTCAGCTCGGACGCCCAGCTTTTCTAACGCGTGCACATAGATCCTGTGCTCCGGCTTGCGCATTCCAACGAATGCAGAATTAATTACGACATCGAAAAGGTCATCAATCGGCAAGCCGTCGTTCACGGTGGGCCAAGCTTCAGCAATGTTGTTCGTCAAAAGCCCAAGTAGGAAGCCTCGCTCCTTTAACTGATAAATCCGCTCCACTACTTCAGGTACCACTGTCAGATGGCGGAACAAGAAATGAGCACTCTCCGGGTCCCATATTGTTTCGGCCCCGGGAAGATCTTGGCGAGACCAGGTCAGATAAGCCTCAAGACTCAGCTCTCCCCTTTCAAGCCGAGCAAATTGTGAATCTGGGTCATCGTCTCTGTATGCCTTACGGCGCAGTCGAAGCTGGTCCTGGTCTACGTCAATTTGTCTATATAGCTTTTCTACGATTGGTCCCGGCGGCACTGTTATGACCCCTCCCCAATCAAAAAGAACGGCATCAATGTTTGATTCGCTCGATGTGACGGTCACGCGCGTTCGAACCTCCAAGCAGTTCTGAGTTCTCTGACTAGGGCACTAATTCGTCCAAAAGAGACGCCTTTGCGTCTCTTTCGCTAGGTGACTGGTGAGGCCGTTGCGACCTCTCTTATTTCTACCCGATTGAGCCACTGTGGAGTGGGAGGTGGGTCTTCATTAATAAGGACTGCCACAGCCCGGATCCCATTAGGGCTGGACTCAGGCCATTGGGTAAAGCCATCGGTGATGACAATCAGCAAATCTGCAAGTGGATAGCTTCGGGCAGCAACTTCGATTCCTTGACTGAGATCTGTCCCACCGCCTCCGATGAGCTTCAGGTCAGAAGAGTGACGCACTGTTTGCGGTTTCCCTACGGCCGAATCGCATGTGAAGACTTTCAAGAAATTGAACCGAATTCCTGCTGCCGACATCAGGCCTTCAATCTCAGCTAGTGCCTGACTCAGCAGTTCTTCGCTCATAGACGCGCTGGTGTCGAGCACTATTGAGATTTCGGGGAGTCGACTCCTCAAACTTGGGAGGACGACTTTTGAGTTGTTTATACCTCTGCGGCTGGGTCTTTTGTAGCTGTAGTCAACGGCACCAGCAACCTCAGTGATACCTCTACGAAGAGTGGCTCTTAACTCCCTGCGCCAATCGACATGGGGTTCAAGCACCCGGTTAGCCCATCGAAGCCAACCGCCGGGAATTAAGCCATAGCTTCTGTAATGAGCAACTGTTTCAGAAGCCACTCTTCTCTTAATCAAGTCCCGTTCTTCTGATCCGATACCTCGGTCGTTGTCATCGGCATAAGGTTTGTCCCAGGATCGCGGACTGCCGTGTGCCGAACTGCCACAGTCACGAGAACTAGCAATACGCGGCGTTCCTTTGTAGAAATACTCCTCTCCGAAGAGCGAGTCAGGCATTCCGAGTTCATCAGGGCTCGCGGCATCGACTGGCAACGGGTGATCCGCATCCAAGTCATCGTTGATCTCTGCGTCTGAAGCATCGATCCAATGGGTCAGTTCCGCTTGCTGGATTCCGATTTCTCTAGCTCTGCTCGCATGTCCTCGGAGCAAATGGCCAACTTGGTGGACTAGTTCCACCCCAAGCGTTTCAACTTCCCAATCGTGCGTCTCTTCGTGGTCCACATAAATTCGGAAATATTCGTCTCCTGCCACCCCACCAACTGTTTCGTCAGAGATAAATCTCATAGCAAACAAAGCAGATGCCAGGTATGGGTATTTGTAGGCCGCCCACAGGCGAGCTGCCACCATTCGCTCTTCAGAACTCATTCAACAAGCCCAGCTGCCTTCAAAACTGGCAAGAATGCCGCTGCCTCTGTCGGGGCACTGACCCCTTCCGGACGAATTTGTGCCAACACCCGCGCGGCCATAGCCCCCACATCGGGAGCTTGTGCAGTGGCCACCGCCAGCACGCGCCAACCAGCTAACCACCTTTCGGGAGTCGGATCTGCAGCTACAGCTCCAGCTACCGCAGAAAGAGCCGCATACAAACGATCACCTCGTTCGGGATAAACAACACCGTCTGGATCTTGGAGGGCTATTTCAGGGTTAGGCAGATCGAGGTCTTGGAGCCACTCGAGAAATTCAATTCCGGCGCCTTCACCGACACAACCAAAAACTAAGTTTCTTATGGTTTCCGGTGAGGCATCGATAGTCTGCGCAGCCGCTAGCAACTTAGATAGCATTTCCCAAGTCCTAGGGCTCGGCCATGCTTTCCCAGCAAGTGCACGTTCGATCGGCGGCTGTACAGCTAACGACGGTCTGACCGCTAGAAAGCCACCAACAAGAGCAGCGCTGCCAGGAATTTGCTTTTCCCAACTTGCGGGGAGATTTGGAACACGAGGCGGCGGAAAGCCCGCCATCAAACCCGTAGCCACACCGACAGGGTCAACTAACCAATCAAGATGACAAAACCTGTTGGCAAGCGGTGATGATAGATCCCAACCATCAGCCGCCTGATCAGGAGGGTTCGCGGCAGCCACTATCGATAGTTCTTCCGGTAACGACAAATCTCCCACCACCCGTTCCAGCACCACTCTCAAAAGCGCAGCTTGAACCGCGGGCGGAGCAGTCGAAATTTCATCGAGAAACAGCAACCCACCACCGGCATCTGAAAGACGTTTTGCCCATCGAGGAGGGGCGAACTCAACCTGCTCTTCCTTGACGACCGGAAGCCCACTGAAATCGCTGGGCTCGCGAATACTGGCTATTACGACTTCATAAGGCACACCTATGGTTTCGCACATTGAAGCAACGGCCGAGCTCTTGCCGGTTCCAGGAGGACCCCAAAGCAGCACCGGAACACGAACCGAGACGGCTAACGACAAGGCTTCCAGTACCGCATCGTTCGGATTTGCCATGGACGTAGTCTCCTCGAATTTTCACTACCTGTCTCCCATCTTGGTAGCACGCGACTGTCATAGCGCGGATAATCTGCGAGCTAATGGAAGAACACCTAACCGCACACGAAGATGTCACACCGATGGCAAACACTGCCACTGGGCCGTTACAGGGCATTCGCATTCTGGACTGCACGCAAGCTATAGCTGGTCCATGGTCCACCATGATGCTCGGCGACCTTGGCGCTGACGTGATTAAGGTCGAAGCGCCTAGGGGTGACCTACAAAGGCCTATGGCGCCATACACACGCGAGGATAAGGAACGCTCTTATGGCGGTTCTTTTTCTACGTATAACCGGAATAAGAGGGGAATCGTTCTCGATTTCAACAAAGCCGAAGACAAAGAGCAGTTTCTCGCTCTTGTCGAGACTGCTGACGCCGTCGTAGAAAACATGCGCGCCGGTGTCATGGATAATCTCGGCTTAGGTTGGGAAACACTTCGAGAACGCAATCCCCGACTGGTTTATGGAGCAATTAGGGGGTTCGGAGATCCCCGAACTGGAGCGAGTCCTCATGCCGACTGGCCCGCTTATGACGTCATCGCACAGGCGATGGGGGGACTCGTGTCGCAAAATGGCAACGGGCCCGAGAATCGGATTCAGGTTGGTCCATTTATCGGAGATATATATCCGGGAACCATCGGGGCGATGGGTGTTTTAGCTGCGCTCTTTCATGCGCAAAGGACCGGTGAGGGTCAGTTTGTCGATGTAGCAATGGTCGATTCGATAATGGCGCTAGCTGAAATGGGAGTGATGCGTTACTCCTACTTGGGTAGACCGGATACCCCGCCTAGCGGCAATAGGAATGATTTTGCTGTCCCATTTGATGTATTCGAGACTAAAGACGGTTCTATGGCTATCGCAGCTCCAACGGATCATCATTGGCAGGAGTTGGCGACTGCGATGGGGCACCCTGAATGGGGAGCAGACGAAGACAAAGCCACTATTCGAGCGCGGGTACTGAATCGCGAGCCTTTGGACAAAGCGTTGACGGAGTGGGCTAAGGACCGAACCAACCAAGAAATCCTGGACTTAATTGGCGGCAAGGTACCTTGTGGGCCTGTCAACTTACCTGGCGATTTGTTTTCAGATCCACACGTTGAGGCCCGAGAAATGCTCGTAGCCGTCGAGCAGCCGAGTGGGCGACCAATCGTTCAAGTCGCCTCTCCAATCAAAATGACGAAGACCCCTACCGGAATCCACCGCCGCGCCCCTCGGCTCGGTGAACATACTGATGAGGTTTTAGGGGAGATCGATGTGCTTCGAGGTCGTTTCGATTAAGTCCGCCAAGCTACGAAATCCCTCATTACGTGTGTCGCCGATCCGCGCACTGATAAGCCACATCCACAAGTCCTTCGCCTCTGGCGTCGAGTAGAACAGACTTACCGAGTTGATTCATGACATAGCCCATGGAAAGGCCCAATTGGGGATCTGCAAAACCAATTGACCCGCCGGCGCCAACATGACCGAAAGCTCCCTCACGAATATTGACCGAATCATGGTCGCCATTTCTTGACCGTCGGTTATCCATTCTCAACATGAAACCCTCAGAAAAGCGTGTCGGTAGCAGGAGCATCGCATCACATTCAGTTGCTACCGAGACGTTGGTCATGCGCTGAACCTGTCTCGCGCTCACAAACTCACCTACGGCACATGGTTTATAAACCCGGGCCAGACCACGGGCATTAGTTATTCCACCCCCACCTCCTAGCTCAGCAGACCACACTTCCGGAGAATCTCCTTTTGCTCCACCACGGTTACGCCAAGCTCTGCCCTGTAGCCCGTCAGGGTCAGCAAGAAAAGCCTGCGTAAACGCCGAGAATTTTTCGTCGGCTCCCGGTCGGAACGGCTGTAAGGCTGAAACGCGATGGTGTTCTTCTGACGGTAAACCGATCCAAAAGTCAGCACCTACAGGATTGGCGACATCCTCTTTAAAGAAAGTTCCTAGGCTTTTGCCCGACGCTCGACGCACTAACTCGCCAGCAACCCATCCAAATGACATCAAGTGGTAACCGTTCCGAGTTCCGGGAGGCCACCAGGGTTCTTCTGCCGCTATCCGGTCGCACATGTAGTCCCAGTCAAAAGCAGCTCCTTGCGGTAAATCTTCCCTGAAGGCGGCAACACCTGTGGTGTGATTCAACATCATGCGAGTAGTAATTGAAGCTTTTGCTCCGTGAGCAAATTCTGGCCAAACCTCTGAAACCGGCGCGTCGAGGTCAAGTAGTCCCCTATCGGCAAGGAGATGACAAGCGAGCGCTACTGCCCCCTTCGTGCATGAGTTCACTACAGCGATCGTGTCTTCGGCCCAAGGGTTCCCTAGTGTGTCGCTTTCCCCTGCCCACAGGTCCACGACAGTTTCACCTTCAAATGTGATGCAAACGGAAGCGCCCAGTTCTCCTAAAGAATCAAAGTTAGATACAAACCTCTCATGAACGGGTTCCCATCCCTCACTTACTGTTCCATGAATTTCAACACTCATAATTGCAAGATTGTCACGCGACAAGCAGTTATGCGTCCTCATTGCTTATGTCCTCAGGTAGTTTCACCGTAATGGCGAAGCGCAAAAAGAGACGACCAGCTATGCGTCACCCTCATCACAGTTCACAACCTGTACTAGCCGGCGCGGTGTCACCGATTAAATCGGTGCCGTTAGGCATAGCGCGCCCGGACTACGCCGAAAGCGGTGTTCCACAAATTACGGCGCCCAGCGACCTCCGTAAGGACCCCGCGACTATCGAACGAATGCGTCTCGCCGGGTCAGCGGCAAGAAGAGTGCTTCGGAGAGTAGCCAGCGAAATAAGCCCAGGAGTAACTACCGATTATCTTGATCAGGTATGCCATCAAGCTTGTATTGAAGAGGGCGGTTACCCAAGTCCGCTGAATTACAACGGATACCCCAAATCACTTTGTACCTCTGTCAACGAAATTATTTGCCACGGAATTCCAGATGACCGTCCGCTTGGAGAGGGTGACATTATCAACTGTGACGTCACAATCTTTCTGGACGGAGTTCACGGTGACCACAGCGAAACTTTCGCTGTCGGCAGCATTGATCAACCGTCAACTGACCTTATTCGGATAACCCGAGAGTGCCTATATCTAGGGATAGGCGCAGTGCGCGCCGGTGGGGTCGTGAACGAAATCGGCAAAGCTATTCAAACTCACGCCGAGGCAGCAGGGCTGGGTGTGGTGAGGGAATTTATCGGTCACGGCGTTGGCGAAGTGTTTCATCACCTACCAAATATCCCGCATTATTACGAGCCCTCAGCCCGCTTTGAGTTCGCGCCTGGAATGACTTTCACAATTGAACCCATGATCACCATTGGGTCACCGTCGGCCAATCTATGGGAAGACGGTTGGACGGCAGCCACCAACGATTTAAGTCGCACGGCTCAGTTCGAACATACGATCTTGGTCAGAGACGACGGAGTTGAGATTCTGACGCTGGAAGACGACGAACCTCAGCCTTTCTTAACCAGTAGGGATGGCGCCACCTGGCCGCAAACGATCCCCACCGGTCCTCAAAATTCGTAGGAATAAACGCATGGACGGAAAAAAACTAACGATAAGTCTGTGCCTGGTCTTATCGCTACTGATCAGCTGTGAGAGCCAACCCAAGGCTCGTCCAATTCCCTCTACGACGCCCGTTCTGACAACCTTGCGTCCAGAGCTGACGACAACGACAACTGAAAAAGTGATTCAGCGGATGGCCTATACGGTCCAGCCGGGCGACACGCTCAGCAAAATCGCCAAAGCGTTCAATGTATCCGTATCGGATCTGATGCGCGAAAACGGCAAAGAAGACACAATCCTTGGTATCGGCGAGACCTTATTCATCCCTCCCGCGTCAAGCGATATTTCTGAATGACACTGACGTCCATCGGGTCCCGTATGGGGTGGGTTGCCCTACTGACTGTAGGTACTATCGCGTGCGCAGCACAAAAAAACCCTGCCCTTCCGGTCGATAGTTCACCCTCATCTATGTTCAAAACCACAACATCAGCTGTAGACGAATTCCGCGAAAAGTACACGGTTCTTAAGGGTGACACACTCATCGCTATCTCAGACCGATTCGGTATCGACTTGAACGACTTGGTGCGAGAGAACAACATCGCTGATCCGACCCTTATCTATGTTGGACAAGTGCTTCTAATCCCCCCTCCTCCCGACAAAGGCGACGGACCCCTACTCACCATTCCTCCACCAACCGATCCTCTTTTACCAACGCTTGAACCAACTACGTCAACCTCACCACGGTGATGCGGCACCCTGAGCTGCCTGGATTTGTTCTGCGAAGCGTGTAACTGTGATTACCTGATCCCTGGGAGACGCGAGTGACTGAGCAAAGTCAATTCACCTCAAGAATCGACCAACTTGATAACCAAGTCGACGAATGGTGGGAACGTTGGAGGGGCATACCCATGGTCGACCGGTTATTTTTCGGTGCTTCCAACCTCGGTGACTTCAGTCTCATATGGCACATCGTTGGCGGACTTCGGGCTCTGCCCCCCGGGAGAAAGCCAGGATCAGCGATTAGGTTCAGCACCCTTTTGGGAATTGAGTCATTACTTGTAAACCAAGGGATCAAAAGACTTTTTATTCGTAATCGGCCCGGGTCAGCCGATGAGAACACCACGAAGCATCAGCTTAGAGAACCGGTCACATCCAGTTTTCCGTCCGGTCACGCGTCAGCAGCATTTTGCGCTTCAACCGTTCTGGCTAACCGCTCTAAATTCGGCTCGATGTGGCACCTAGTAGCGGCGGTCGTTTCGTGCTCCCGTATCCACGTGCGCCTACATCACGCCTCGGATGTGGCAGCTGGTGCCTGCCTAGGATTCTTATTGGGCAAGACGATCGGGAGAATTGTGCCCAAGGGTTAAGAGCGGCGCGGGCGCCGAATTGCAGTGACGCTAAGCCTGCGCAGAAACTTCCATCTCAGATTCAACATCAGGGATATCAAGCGTTATATCGGCCGATGGCTCCTCGACCCGAATTAACGCTGATCGGATATCAAGCAGCACATCAGTTGCTTCACTTGCCGATATTAACTCTCGCTGCATAAAGGTCCCGAGAGAATCATCGACTATTGAGAGAGCTTCTTTAACGTTTCCTGGGACAACTATTTGGACGTCCTGAGTTTCGCTCACCAGATGCTCCTATTCGCTGGAATCAAATTGCCAACTTCTTACCTCACCCTAGCGCTCTCGATTGCCTCATACCGAACATATTTGACACAAGAAACAACTAGCGCTGGAAGAGTAGGTTGAAGGAGATGAGCAACAAGTCAAATCTTCCTCTTGGCGTCACCTACGGAAGCTTGGGAGTTTTTGGGCCAGGCGCGGTACCGGAAATAGCCCAGACGGCGGCCTCGCTGGGATATCAATCTTTCTGGACCGTTGAGGCCACAGGCACCGACGCTGTCAGTCTGTTGGGAGCCGTTTCACAAGCGGCTCCAGACCTCGATCTGGCCACTGGAATAATGCCGGTCCAGCTTCGCAGCCCGTCGATCTCCGCCATGACAGCGACAACACTTCAAGCACTAAATCCCAATCGGACCATCTGGGTCGGATTGGGTGTGTCAGCACCCGGGGTATTGAGTCAACATGGAATACCGGCGCCCGACCGACCAATCGCGATGATGCGGGAATACGTTGCTTTGCTGAGGGAATGCTTGTCGGGTGAGTCCGTAACCTTTCAGGGCGATTTTTGGGAGGTAAAACGCTTTCGCTTAGCGCTTCGAAAACCAGAGAGCACACCAAAAATTGTCGTGGCCGCTCTCAACCCACAAATGTTAAAACTCGCAGGGGAAATAGCTGACGCGGTGCTCCTCAATTACATTCCCCCGGCTCACGTTCCTGAAACAATTCGTCATGTCCGCGAAGGTGGCGACGCGCTCATCATGAGTAACGTTCATGTTGCCGTAGCCGACTTCGGCGAAGCTCAACGTTCCGCCCGCAAAGACCTTTTCAACTACGCAATGGCTGACGGTTACGCAAATATGTTCCGCTCAGCGGGATTCGACGCTGAAGTGAATGAACTTCGCTCACATCAGGAGCAACGAGATCGAGAGAGCGCTCTCAACGCCATAAGCGAACGTATGATTCAAGCAATTAACTTCATCGGGTCTGAGGACGAAGTAGCTGACTTCGTCCGCGAATATGTGGATGCTGGCGTGGAATACCCAATCATCATGCCCATGCCATGGGGAGAGGACCGCAAGCTCGTAGCCATGAAAACGCTGGAGGCAGCAGCTGCTTTCCAATCGTGATGCTCAGGTCGACTTGCGTGACTTGGCTGATGTAGCGCTACCCGCGACCCTGCATGACCTTCACAAATCTCGGTCCCCGGGAGAGGTGGTAAAGCTTCTTTTCCGCGCTAGTCCAAACCCGCAGCGAATTGCCGATGTCTTGGAGGGAGCAGGCTTCGAAACTCTAACGATCACTTCCCAGGGGACGGACGCCCGCATTAAAGGTCGGGTACTTGGCACCTTGCCCGACACTGTCAGTTCAAATATGCGCATGCTGCTAGTGGGCCTAAATCCCAGTCTTCATTCAGTCGAGGCTGGCTATGGCTTCGCCGGTCCGGGGAATCGCTTTTGGCCCGCTGTAACCGAGTCTGGTCTAGTTAGCAAAGAGCGTGACCCCGTGCACGCTTTAAAGCATCACCGGATCGGGATGTCAGATCTAGTGAAACGAGCCAGCACGAAAGCTTCAGCAATATCGGGTGCGGAGTATCAGGCCGGAGTTGCGCGACTAGACAGGCTCTGTGGATGGCTATCACCTGGAGTGGTTTGCGTTTTGGGAATTACCGGCTGGCGTTCTGCGTTAAACAACAGAGACCTTCGATTGGGTAAACAAACGATTCGGTTGGGCGGCCGCACTGTCTACGTATTACCAAATCCAAGTGGCCTCAACGCTCACACAAATCACGGGGATCTCGTTACGCGCTTTAACGAGCTAGCGGCAATCGTCAGCCGCTCTGCTGCTTAGTCTCGAATGGTGATCCCAGAAGGGCAAGAGACTCCAGTTCCGCCCAATCCGCAGTATCCGTTGGGCACCTTGTGTAGGTATTGCTGGTGGTAGTGCTCGGCGTAATAGAACTCATCCTCAAGGAGAATCTCGGTTGTTATGGTTCCATAACCCGCACCGTTCAGCGCTTTTTGAAATTCTGTCTTACTTGATTCGGCCAGGCTTCGCTGCTGTTCGTTGGAGACATAAATACCTGATCGATATTGAGTCCCAATGTCATTTCCCTGACGCATGCCCTGGGTGGGGTCATGGTTTTCCCAAAAGAGAGTCAATATGTTCGCAAAGTCAACAAGCTCAGGGTTGTAGACCACTAGTACTACTTCGTTGTGCCCAGTAAGGCCGCTACAGACTTCTTCGTATGTGGGGTTCTTGGTTAGACCAGCCGAATATCCCACAGCGGTGGTAACGACACCCGGGGTTTGCCAAAAAACTCTCTCGGCACCCCAAAAGCAACCCATTCCAAAGACAATCCGCTCGCTTGGCTCCGCGAAAGGTGGAGTAAGCGGCTCGCTAAGAACCTCGTGTATTGGAGGGACTGGCATTTTGATATCACGCCCCGGTAACGCAGTCTCAGGGGTTGGCATTTCTAGCTTTCTGCTCCATAGCGACATAACTCACACCTCAAGTTCAGATTAGACCAGCCTCGGCATAGAAGCACCACCCTGTTCTAGCCTTACTGCATGTCTACCTCTCTTATACCTCCAGAATCTTTGGCTCGTGTTGGTGAGATTCTTTCGGAGCCTGTGACCGTTCTCATCGATCAACGAGAAGCCCAGCGATACGCTTACGCCGTCGGTGATCTAAACCCGATTTATTTCGACGAGGGTTCGGCACAAGCGGCTGGATACCACTCGATAACGGTTCCTCCTCTTTTCATCACCCATGCGCTGGTCCGACCAAAGCCGGCGGACGAGCTTCGGCTCGATGGACTCTACGAAGACACCGCCGCCGTATCTTTAGAGGTTTCTCGAATGATGTTCGGAGGTGAAGAGTGGGACTTTCTAGGGCCGGTGCACGTAGGCGATGAGATCACTGGGACTACGCGTCTGGCTGACCTAGACCAAAAAGAAGGGAAGAAGGGACCATTTGTACGGCTCGTTCGGGAAACTACCTTTACTAATCAAGATGAGCAGATTGTGGCTCGGTCCCGTCAGGTAGGGATAGCGCGATGAGTCAGTATCCAACAATTAACAACGTGCAAGTTGGCGATGAGTTACCTGTCATGCGGAAGTCAGCCTCAGAGGCTGAACTCTTTCTGTACAGCGCTGCAAGCTTTAATCCTCATCGCATCCACTACGACCGTTCCTACGCCGAATATGAAGGTCATGAAGACATCGTTGTTCACGGACCGCTCCAAGGTTCTTGGCTCACTCAATTCGTCACTGATTGGGCAGGGCCTCAGGCACGCTTGGTATCAGTCGAGTGGCAAAACCGAGCTAGCGCTTTTGTCGGCGAAGAGCTTGAATTCTTTGGAGTCGTAAGTTCAATAGACGAAACGAATGGATCCGTAGAAATTGAAATTGAGGAACGCAAGAAAGACGGAAGCTTATTGATGCCTGCACGAGCAACGGTGAGATTGGGCGGTTCCTAGGTGAAGATAGCCGTAGATTTTCCCTCTGTGGCCTATCGGGAAGGGCCGGAACAAGTGTTGGCTTTGGCCACGGCGATCGAGGACATTGGCTATGACGAGATAGCGGCATTTGATCATGTGGTGATGGGCTATCCGCAAGAGCAGCGTCGCACCATTTACCCGGCGCAAATGCCTGTACTAGAAGCTTTGATGTTGCTCGCGAACGTGGCAGCCGTAACGTCTCGAGTATCGCTCTCAACTGAGGTCCTAGTACTGCCTCAACGACAGCCGGTCTTGGTAGCTAAACAGGTCAGCACCTTGGACACCCTCTCTCGAGGGCGTGTCCGACTAGGAGTCGGTGTCGGTTGGCAGGACAGTGAGTATGAGGCTCTTGAAGAAAACTTCGCTGACCGCGGAAAACGTATGGACGAGGCGATCGATTTACTGCGCCGATATTGGGAAGGAGGGCGAATCGAATTTCGGGGTGAGTACTACGACTCTCATGACATGGGCATGGAACCAGTCTCCCCTCAGGGCGCCAATATCCCTATTTGGGTAGGCGGTGACAGCCCGGCAGCGTTGCGGAGAACCGCTCAGCGAGGCGACGGATGGATGGCATCGGGAGTAACCGATGAGCAAGCTCTTCTCTGTAAGACCGAAATTTGCAGCCAGGCTGAACGATTTGGACGGGACCCTTCACAGATTGGGTTCCAGTTGATGTTGCAACCACCTCCTAGAAGCGACATAGACAAGCTCTTTTATTCCGATCTTGATTCTGTCGCTGAGCGGGCAGCCGTAGTCCGGGCGATGGGTTTTGACTGGACTTCCGTAAACGCTACGGCAATTTTTCAGGCGGGAGCTCGATCAGTCGACGCAATGGTGGAACAACTCGACTTAATTCATGCCCGAATAAGGAATGAGGTTGAGTAAATGAGCAACCGTTCACAATTAGAGGCTTTCAACGATCTCCAGTAAATCTCCAAGCTGATCTATCTTGTGGTCCGCAAGTTCCAGCGCCGCTGGATGGCTTCCGATCGCCACGGTAATGGCACCCGCCGCCTTACCCGCCAAAATGTCGTGGACCGAGTCTCCAACCATCAGGTAAAGACCATCCAGCGCATCGCAGTCTTCAGCTGCGGCAATCACCATTCCGGGGCCCGGTTTAGCGCCGTGACCAGAATCGAACCCTTTTATTGACGTAAACAGCCTTTCCCATCCCAGAGTTTCTAGGTGTTCAATTGCAAGAAGTTCAGAGTCATTAGTCGCAACAGCTAATCGCCAACCTCTTCTTAGGAGTGACTCTAGGGTCTCTCTAGCGCCCTTATTTGCGACTACGGTTCGTCGTGATGCTTCGTTGAGCGTTTGCTTAAATGCGCCAATATCAATCAAGTCAGCAACTAATTCGTCGGTGACGTCGCTAGTTTCACTAACGAAGGCCGACTGAGGCAGAACACATCGACGATTGAGGTCGTAACCAAATAGCTCTGCTGCTTGCATTCTTGCCTTTTGATCAGATATCTGATCAAAGGCCGCACCCACAGCCTCATTCCAGGTGGCGTCAAAATCCAACAGAGTGCCGTCCTTATCGAAAATGACAGCCTTATGCATCGGGTTCTCTCAGTAACAACTCACAACCCGTTCCTTCCAGTATTTGTAGAACCGCCTTCTGCTCTTCTTGTTGAAGTGTTTCGAATGCTTCTCGAATCCAATTCAGGCACTTGAGTTGATAAGGAAACGGGCTCTGCTTGTACTCATGTCCGTGAATCAGGCAACTCAATTCGGTCTCTCCTTCCAGTAGCGAACGTTCGTTCGCGAGTAGGAAAGGCGCATAGGTTCGCCCGATCTCATGCAATAACTTCGACAAAGAGTCTGGAAGGCTGTCGCGGTTGAACCACGACTGAGTGTCGTCAATCTCCAACGAACTGAGGTCATCAATCTGGTACGCCCAAATAACGCTTCGCGGACTGCACTTCGCTGCTAGGAGTGCCGAGTCGGGCTCCCAAAAAAATAACTGGCTGAACTGGCCGAACAATCCAAAGTCTGCTCGGGACGGACGGGGCCCCAACAAGAACTGAAAGTGACTGAAATGATCCTCGAGGAGTGTCAGTAAACGAACGAAACTCTCTTCAATCACGTCTCGGTTAGCGTCAGTCGAACCAACGAGCGAAGTGCGCCCCATTTGCCTTTCAGCAATGAACTCGCTCATAACGCGATGTTGTTCGGCATCCATCTGGTTATCGGACATTAGGGGCAACATGTTGCTTGCCTTAGCGATCGCGTCCCTGTATCGATGATGCCACCGGTAGTGGTACATAACTTTAGTTAGCCATTCATCGCCGTAATCCTCGATGAGGTGGTCCAAGAAGCAAACAACCGGGTCTGTTGGCAACAAGCTGCGCTCTGCATACTCGGTTTCTAGACGCATGATTTGGGGGGACGAGTCCACCATCGACTCCGAATAACCGCCCACATCATCGTGAAACACTAAGATAGGAATGATAGGGACCTGAGGGTCAGGGAAATCTCGATCTTGAGCTGAATTGCGCACAACCCACCTGTACGGAATCCGTCGGTAACGCAGCACCGCCCGCATTTTTATGGAGTAAGGCGAGCCATATGCTCCCACTAGGGTCATGTCAGCTGGGTTCACAGGCTTCCTCTGCCGGCCTCATGATTCAACGTGGTCCATTTCCGGCCGATTAGACCATTGAGTTGTCAAATCATGGCATGGAACTCGTCCTCAACGTCTCTTTCGAAGCTACGTTTGGGATATGAGCGAACGGAATCTAATCGTCAGCAATCTTGATGCGTGTTGGAGCAGCGTCGTCGAATTTCTCCGAGGCATCGATGGCTCGGACTGGCAGACTCAATCATTGTGTCCTGAATGGACCGTTAAGGGAGTGGCGGCTCATTTGGTATCGGTTGAGCAAGTCCTATCGGGTTGGATGCCAACTAGTGGGGACACTCCTCCACCGTTTGAAAAAGTCGCTGACTATTTCACAGCGGCGATGAAAATGCCGGAGGGTGAGTTAGTTGAACATATGCAAGCAACGTTTGACGTACGGCGTCAGAATCTTGCGGAAACTTCCGATGAGGACTTTGAGCGACCGAGTGTAACTCCAGTTGGTCCGGCCACTTACGGGAGATTCATGGCAGTTAGAGAGTTTGATTTTTGGATGCATGAACGTGACTGCCGCGCTCCTCTTCAGGCACATACCGATAATGGCGGTCCTCCTGCAGAGATGGCCCTTAACGAAGTTCACCTTTCGATCGGGTACATAGCTGGTAAGAAAATTGGTTTGGGCCAAGGTCAGTCAATTCACTTTGACATTACGGGTGCAGTCGAACGCAATATTTACGTCCAGGTCGACGAGCGGGCAACTGAACTGGAGTTTGTCGATCAACCAACGGTCACTCTGCATTGCGATTCGATGGCTTTCATGAATCAAGCCTGTGGTCGCATCGATCCTGAGATCCCCATCGAAGAAGGAGCAATCTCCTGGTCCGGCGACCAGGAACTGGGCGCGCACGCTGCCAGGAATCTTCGATTCACAATGTAAGCAGCAGGGACCTTCAGTCAGTAAAGCTGGAGATCAATGTGGGATTTTCTAGATTCGCTAGTTGCTGGTTGCGGTGATTGATCTCATCAAGTAATTCGGGATGGCTCAAAATCCAGAACCGCTCTTCGTACATGGCGCTGACTACTTTGCCAGCGACTTCTTCAGGGTCCATACCGTTTTCGAGCGCTGAGGCGATAGCGGCGTTTCTGGAACGGGCTTCTTCGGGAGCCTTAGCCGAAACATTTCCGACCTCGTTTCGCTGGCGGCGCAGATGATCGGGCCGATTTCGTTGGGCTGTCGCTATGTTCGTTCGCACAACACCGGGGCAAAGAACCGACACTCCAAGTTTGGCGTCACCATCGCGAGCCATTTCGTGGTGCAGTGTTTCCATAATTGCCACTACACCGAACTTTGCGGCGTTGTAAGGGGCAAGACCGGGAACAGCCATTAGACCCGCTACGGATGCTGTACTCATGACGTGACTTTCTTCGGCTTCAAGCAGATGAGGTAAGAAATGATGTAATCCATGGATCACGCCCCATAGCGACACGTCAATCACCCATTTCCAATCCACTAACTGTTGGTTTTTGACCAATCCTCCTCCACCAACCCCTGCGTTATTGCAAAGAATGTTGACTCCGCCAAATTCTTCAAGTGTTGCTTTGCATAGCTCTTCGACGGAGTTTGTATCCGTGACGTCTGTTGGGACAGCTAACACAGGGGTACCAAGGGCCTGAATTTCAAGCTGGGTACTCTCAAGTGCTTCGGCTTCTACGTCAGCTAAAACCACCTTCGCTCCTTCGTTGGCGAAAGCGAACGCCAAAGCTTTTCCGATACCCGATGCTGCACCTGTGACTACAGCTACGCGTCCATCCATGATCTCCATATCATCCCCCGTTTCTCGTATCTAAAAAGAGCACCGTTTAGCTGAAACTAGCTCAGTTGTTGAGACCTTCGAAGCGCTCCATCACGTCGAGGTATTCAGTGATCATGTCTTCCACGACTCGAGTAGCCGAAATCGATTCGTTCATCGAACCCACAATTTGGCCAACAAAATAGTTAGACAATTCGATCGCACCCTTGTTTTCTGGGTTCATCGCCGCCCTATCAACCTGACGACTAGCACGAGCGATGAGCATCGGCTGCAGAGGCATCGGCAAAGTGCCCGGCGACGACTCTCCTTCCCATTCGTCGGTCCAGGCGGAGCGGAGTTGACGAGCCGGCTTTCCAGTTCGCGAGCGAGATCTCAGGGTGTCCGACGATGTTGCAGCAAGAAACTTTTCCTTGACCACCGGGTGGGTTTCTGCTTCGAGTGTCGTCAACCAAACCGACCCGCACCAGACCCCTTGTGCGCCTAACGCTATCGATGCAGCTACTTGCCGCCCGTTACCTATACCGCCTGCAGCTAGCACTGGTGTCGGGGCCACGGCGTCGACGATTTCCGGCACTAAAACCATCGTTCCGATATCACCGGTATGACCACCGGCCTCATGCCCCTGAGCAATGATTATGTCGACGCCCGATGCGACGTGACGCACGGCATGAGCTTTCTTACCTGCAAGGGCACCGACTAGTACTCCATTTGCGTGGGCCCGCTCAATCATGTCTGGTGGAGGCGGACCTAAAGCATTAACGATCAATTTGATTGGGTGAGAAAACGCCACGTCCATTAGTGGTACGGCTTGGGCATATGTCATAGGCGGCTCAGAGTCCACAGGCACGCCTCTCCCATTATCTTTGGAGTCTTCTTTTGGTAGCGGAGGAACTGCGTAACGCTCCATCATGTCGTCAAGGAAATCCCGGTGACTTTGCGGAATCATTTCCGTCAGGTCACCCAGGGATTTTCCGCCTTCGGAGGAGCCCTCGTATTTCGCGGGAACAATGATGTCGACGCCGAAGGGCTTGTCACCAACTTCATCACGAATCCATTGCAAATCAACATCAAGTTGTTCGGGCGTATGACCGGCAGCACCAAGAACGCCAAAGCCTCCAGCTTTCGTAACAGCAGCTACGACATCTCGGCAGTGAGTGAACGCGAGGATGGGAACATCAACGCCAAGCATTTCGCATACAGGTGTCTTCATAGACGCGAAACTAGGCCGAACAGTGCCTTCTCGGCTACTCAAAAACAGAGAACGTCAACCCACTGGTCGACTACAGAAGATTCGTGAAGACAATTTTCATCGAAATTTGCGGATAAATGTGAACTGATGTCGTTATGGCGTCGCTGCGCTGCAACACTACTGCTATGAGTCTGAGAGCAGTTGGTCATAGTTATTTCGACGTTCAAACCGGTACGCAACTTGATGCGTGGTATCCCGAATCTTCTATCGACCCTAAAAGATCATGTCTCGCCGAACAGTTAGGGCTTATTGAAGGTCGACTAGTTGAGGTAACCATCGATGATCTCGGGGCACCCGCAACTGATCTCGCCGACGCATATCTGAGGCTTCACATGCTGAGCCGAAGAGAGATACGTCCTCACGAGGCCAACCTGGAAGGAGTGTTCGGGCTTTTGACCAACTGCGCATGGACCAGCGCAGGCCCAGTGTTACCTGATCGTGTAGACGAACTTCAGAGCAGCGCAGCTGATAAAGGCATCGGGATTTCTGTCACATCAGTTGACAAGTTCCCCAGAATGACTGACTACGTGATTCCCTCCGGTGTTCGTATCGCAGATGCTGACAGGGTCAGATTAGGAGCACATCTAGCTGAGGGAACAACAGTCATGCACGAAGGCTTCTGCAACTTCAATGCGGGCACTCTCGGTCCATCGATGATCGAGGGAAGGATCAGTGCTGGAGTAGTTGTTGGGGCTAATAGCGACATAGGTGGAAGCGCTTCGATAATGGGAACACTTTCAGGAGGCGGAAAAGAAACCATCACCGTCGGCGAAAACTGTCTACTCGGCGCTAACTCAGGAATCGGTATTTCTTTAGGTGACAATTGCACTGTTGAGGCGGGTTGCTATGTAACCGCAGGAAGCAGAGTGACTCTTCCAGACGGTTCCATAGCGAAAGGTAAAGACCTATCTGGCAGATCTGGAATGCTTCTCATCCGAAACAGCACCTCAGGTGCCATAGAGATGCGAGTACTAGACCCAGACAAGTGGGAAGGCATTAACCAAGCGCTGCACGACAACTAGTCGCCAACACGCGGACAAGTGTCGCAAGTAGCATCGAGTTCATCTATTTGAAGGGGCAATTTATGACCTATGTGACGGATCGGGTAATCCATGATGCCGACGCCCACACAATGGAGCCTCCTGAGTGGCTTGACGAGTTCGCGTCTACAGAGGTCATGGAGTACGCGCAAACGAAATTCATCGCTAACGAGGGAAACCCCATCTTCAACGAAATAGACCAGTGCAGGGTTCTCCAATCTGACTCGGAATTTCGTGCGTCAGCCGAGAAAGAGATAATGCTGCGCAAGAACTACCACGCGCATGGAGCTTGGAATTCTCTTGATCGCAGCGAGGCGTTGGATCATATGGGCTTCGCAAGCCAACTGATTTTTCCGACCATGCCCAACACGTTGCTTGAAGTCATGGAACATGAGTCCCCACCCCAGCTCACGTACGACACAGCTTCAGCGGCTAATCGGGCACAAATTGCGTTTTGTAGTAATGATCCACGTCTGCTACCGGTCGCCTACATTCCACTTCAAAGTTTGGAACTCGCGGCTCCATGCGCAACGGAAGCGATTGAGGCAGGAGCATCGGCGTTACTTATTCCCAACCGTATGCCTAAGAATCATGCCCACAGCCACACTGCATTCGATGCAATTTGGGCGCAGGCTCAGGAGGCAGGCATACCCATAGTGATGCATGTCGCTACACCTGATCTAGTGATGCCGCCACAGCACAGGAACAATGGCCTTCCGCCGGAACCAGACTTTCATGGTGGAGGGGAGAACTTTCGATCTGTGTCCTACATGGCGATTTCCGCTCCCCCAATTCAGGCTCTGTCCACAATGATTTTTGATGGCGTTTTCGAAAGGTTCCCTAAATTAAAAATGGGGGTCATCGAACTTGGCGCCGCCTGGTTGCCGTCCTTTATGAGACAGCTCGAAGCAGCGTTTGAAGCTTTTGAACGACATGAGCAACGTCTCAAAATTTTGGAATTGCGACCGTCGGACTATGTTCGACGCCAAGTGCGCGTCACCCCATTTCCTACTGAACCAACTCGTTGGATCATAGAAAACACTGGCGCCGAAATCTGTATGTTCAGCTCCGACTTTCCGCATGTTGAGGGGGGCCGCAACCCTCTTCGGCGTTTTGACAATGAGGTTGCGGCCTTATCTGACGAGACGCAGGATCGATTCTTTCGCGCAAACTTTGAAGATCTAATGGGTACTGCTATGTCCGGGCTACTGGGTGCCTCTAATTGATATGGGTATACGACTCGACAAATCTTGGGAAACTCTTGATGCAGAAACTATTGCGTCGCTGCCAGCACAGTTAGGGGTATATCAGGTAGCTGACGAGGATGAAAACGTTCTGTCAGTCGGTTACGCGGGCGCTCGGCATCTGTTTGGCATTCGGAGCGCTCTTGACGACGAACTTCAATTTCTTGGCAAAAAAGCAACGAAGTTCCGTTACGAATTTACATCCAACTACCGCAGCCGCTGGGATGAGCTCTTGATGCTCCACCTATGCGATCATGGTCAGCTTCCAGATCACCAACGTGATGAGGAACGCAGAATCGGCCGTCTATCCCCAGACTGAGAGATCAATATGGATTTCAGCCTTACTGATGAACAACAACTGATTGTTGAAACTACCCGTCGCTTTGTTCAGAGCGAGATTGTGCCCTTGGAGGACCATTTGGATCCTGACGCTGGAGCGTTGGATCCCCAAGACCACGATCGTCTTGTAGGCAAGACAAAGAGTATGGGCTTCTACGGTTTAGACATTCCCGAGGAATACGGCGGCCCCGGCTTGGATACAACAACTCGCGCTTTGATGGCTATCGAGATGTCTCAACATAGGGCCGGTTTATACAACCCTTGTTATGGGGTATTCGGCGGGGCCGGCTTAGCCCAACTTTACGAGGCGACCGATGCCCAGAAAGAACGGTGGCTCTATCCGACGTTACGGGGAGAGAAGAAGGGCTGTTTTGCGCTTACGGAGCCATCAGGAGGGTCTGACCCGGCGCGTGCTATTCAAACCCGCGGATTGAAGGATGGAGCTGAATGGGTTCTATCAGGTTCGAAACTTTACATATCTGGGGCTGATAAAGCGGACTATGCACTGATTTTCGCTAGAACTTCTGATGACCCGGGGCGCAACGGAGTCACTGCGTTCATAGTTGACACGGACACACCTGGGTTTCATGTTCGACGCGTAGTTCATACGTTGAGGGCTACTCACTACGCGACAGAACTCCAATTTGATGAGATGCGCGTACCCGAAGAAAATATTCTTGGCGAAGTAAATGGGGGCTTCGCTATCGCCAATGATCGACTTAGTCGACAACGCATTCCTTACGCTGCCGGGTGTATTGGCCCAGCCATCCAGGCTCAAGAGATGGCTATAGACTGGGCAAAAAGCAGAGAAACTTTCGGTTCGCCTCTTGCAGAGAAGCAAGCCATCCAATGGATGATCGTCGACAACGAAATCGATATCAGGCACGCTCGCTATTGCGTTCTGGAAGCTGCCCAGAAAGCAGATAGCGGTGACCGGTTCCGCACAGAGGCCGCCATGGCGAAGCTAGTGGCCACAGAGGCCAGCAGTCGCGTCGTCGACAGGTGCATCCAAATTCACGGCGGGGTGGGAGTAACCAAAGATTTGCCACTTGAGAGGTGGTACCGAGAGTTGCGGATTAGACGCGTAGGGGAAGGCCCTAGCGAAGTTCAAAGATTGATTATGGCTCGCGACATCCTCGGGGGAAGCTTTAAATGAGTCCTGAACCGAGGCCACTTCCATTAAGCGGCATCACGGTGCTTGATTTGGGTCAGATCTATCAGGGCCCGTACGCCGGCTTTCTTCTCGCTATGGCCGGCGCTCGGGTTATCAAAGTAGAACAGACTCGCGGGGAGCCGCTAAGAGCAAGAGGTGACTCCATCTCATACGCGGCACTGAACTCCTCAAAGGAGACGATTACCCTCGACCTTAAGTCCGATATTGGCCACGAAATGTTTCTTGGCTTAGTCGAAAAGGCAGATGTGGTGCTGGTCAATTTCGCGCCAGGCGTCCCCGAGAACTTGGGCATAGATGCCGATTCTCTATGGAAGGTCAACCCAAAGTTGGTCTTTGCGCACGCATCAGGTTTTGGACTAAGTGGCCCCGACTCAACGCAAACGGCGATGGATATAACTGTTCAAGCTCACATGGGCCCTATGAGCGTCACTGGACATCCAGATCAACCTCCAGTCAAAGCTGGAGTGGCATTTATTGATTTCCTTGGCGGCACCCACCTTTACGGGGGAATCGTCACAGCACTATTTGAAGCTCAGAAAACTGGTGTGGGGAGGATCGTAGAAACCTCGATGGCAGAGGCCACCTATCACACTCTTTGTTCCAACATGCTTTCCTGGCATCAAACCGGAGTGGCACCCCGAACCGGCAACAAACATGCCGCTTTGGGGGTTGCACCTTATGACGTCTACCAATGCTCCGATGGTCACATAGCCCTTATTTCAGTTACCAACCGACATTGGCGCGCGGTTCTCGAGGTCATTGGTCGACCTGACCTATTGGATGAGCCTAGATTCCGACATAACACCGACCGAGCAATGAATATGGACGAGGTCGATGAGCTCGTTCAGGGTTGGACCAGTACTCGAGAACGCCACCAAGTCGCGTCCCAACTATCTGATGCCGGCGTTCCGGTAGCCGTAGTGCGCGAGTTGGACGAAGTAGTCAGAGATTCCCATCTAATTAATCGAGAATTTCTTCAGTGGATTGACCACGACGCTCTAGGAGAAATTCCGTTGCCTCATAGCCCTATTCGGTTCCATGGTTCCCCGCTTAGAGAGCTAGAAATTTTCCACGGAGTCGGCGAAGACAACGAGTCCATATTCGGCGAGTTTCTTGGGCTCACGCCTCAAGAGGTAGCGAACCGCCGGGACCAAGGCATTATCTAACGAGATCTAGCAATTTGAACGACCCAGCCGAACACGGGCTGAAGGTCTTTGAGCATTTCCGGGTGCCATTGAACGCCCAGGATACGACCTCCCGAGTGTTCAATTCCTTCCACTGTTCCGTCCGACGAGTGGCCGGTGGCGTGTAAATCCAGCCCTATCCGATCTGCTGCTTGATGGTGAAATGAATTCACCATCGTCGATGACCCATAAAGCCCAAACAAAATACTTTCAGGTTCAAACGAGACAGAGTGGACAAGCTCTTGGCGATCCACGGTTGGGTTCGAATGGCTATCCCCCTCACCAGGGTCTAGGTGAGGAATGAGGCTGCCTTTAAAGTGGACATTGATGACTTGAAGACCACGACATATTCCTAACACTGGTGTCCCTGTCTCTATCGCTGCTTGAAGCAAGGCGAACTCAAACGCATCGCGCCTTTCGGAAACTTGAAAAGAGGTTTCCGAAGGCCCGTTCCATCGCTTGGGGTCTACATCGCCACCGCCACTCAGGATGACCGCGTCTAAACGTTCCACGTACTCCGAGGGGTTATCGATAACTGGCAATTCAACCGGTAATCCACCGGCTTCTCTGACACAAGAGGCGTATTCCCCGAAAAACCAATCCACCGGACTATCAGCTAAGTGCGGCGCTTTGGGTGTTATATCCGAACCCAGAGCTGTTCTTCCGGTAATGCCAATAAGTGGTGTCACGAGCAGAACCGTAGGCAAAACTAGGGCTATGTACCGAATCTTGTGCCTGATATCTCGATTAGAAGCAGCTAGTTATCTGGTTCTCCTGGTCGCCACAGCCTTCAAATACTGGGCAGATTTCGATTGGGGTGTACGAATAATCGGCCCCATCCACGGCGTGCTTTATCTGGTTTTTGTCGCGGCGATCCTTCGCCAATTCCAACAACTGAGATGGTCGTTTAAGAAGGCGGTGGTCGCTATGGCTCTGGGCTCTATTCCTCTGGGAGGCTTCTTGGTAGAGCGATGGATTCGACGCGTTGACATCGCCCCCAAGTCAACTTCCCCTATTCGCCAATAAAGTTAGGGCTCCGCTTCTCTACAAACGCAGCGATCCCTTCTTTGCCATCATGGGTTCCCATCGCAGTGGCGATCATCACTCCCTCGACCTCCCCTGCCTGTTCAAGGGGACTATCAAAACCGGCGTACACAATCTGCTTGGCATGCCCTAAAGCCCATGCAGGACCATCAGCAAGTGACTGCGCTATTTCTGCGGTGGCGGAATCGACTTCGTCATCAGGTACGACCCGATTGACTAATCCCCAAGCTTCAGCTTCATCAGCCGACAGGGTTCTGTTGGTAAGAGTTAGGTCAAGCATTCTTCGCACCCCAATGTGGCGAGCCACAAAATAGGTTGATGTGCCATCCGGGGTAACTCCTGCACGGGTATAGGCCATTGTAAATTTTGCTGATTCGCCGGCAACTACCAGGTCAAATGCACTAACGATCGAAAGGCCTGCTCCTCCGGCAGCCCCATTTACACCGGCTACAAAAGGCTTGGGCATGCGATTCATCTTGTAAATCCCGCCATGGAAGTCGGTGAGCATCCCGCTCGCTAATTTAGGTAAGCCTGCACCAGCCTCATGAAATTCTTTGAGGTCACCCCCCGCGTGGAAAACTGGTCCTTCAGCCGTTACCGACACCGCTTTGACTTCTTTATCCCACTCAATCTCGAGCATGACATCGCGAAGGTCTCGCGAGAATTGAGGGTTAACCGTGTTAGCCCCATCAGCTCGCGCGAAGCGAACATGAGCGACACCGTCGCGCACATCATAATTAATTGTCTGTAAATCCATTAGTCCGTCCTTTCGGATTTTTAGCTTCTTGCGTTTCGCTACCGTGCTGCGGGAGCTAAATCCCGTGCAGCTTGTACAGGGTCAACATCTCCAAACGGCATGATCGAAATTGCCGAGGTGGTTACCCCCATGGCGTGGTACCTGTCAATATGCTCTCGACATTCTTCCGGATGGCCATGAACGATCAGTTCGTCAACGACATGATCCGGAATAGCTTCCAATGCTGCTTTTCGATCTCCAGCGGCCCAAGCAGTCCACATTCCCTCTAGGTCGCCGGAGCGACCTAACCAACGATGAAAATCCGCGTAAACGGGGACATTCAAATATGCCGCTATTGCTCTCCTAGCGCCGGCACGAACCACTTCAGCATCTGGGTTAGGGCAGCAGAAAATTCGGGCGACTATCTCCTTATCGGGACCACCTTCTTCGACGTAGGGTCTAACCGTCGCCACATCTTCTGCTGAGAGCCAGTTGATAATCGCCCCATCGCCTTCTCGCCCTGCGAGACGCAACATTCCTGCCCGCAACGCAGCTATGAGTATCGGTGGTTGCTGTTGGGGAACTCGCCTGAGAGTGAATCCTTGAACTTCAAATCCATCAAACTTTTCTGTCACCTTTTCGCCGGTTAGCGCCTTGCGCAGGAATCGGACCATGTCGCGTGTCCGCGCATAAGGCTCTTCGAACGGGATGCCGTTCCAAGATTCAACAATGACATTCGAAGACGAGCCAATTCCCATAACAAACCTGCCTGGTGCAGCTTCACACGCTGATGCAATGTGCTGCGCCATTAGCGCAGGCCCACGGGTATACGCCGGAATTATCGCGACTCCAAGACGCATCGTAGGGGCCCATTGAGACCCCAAAATCAGCGGCGTAAATCCATCTGTTCCATCAGCTTCCGAACTCCACAAGTCCGTATATCCAAGATCAGCAAACTCTTGGTACAACTCCTTTTGCTCGATTAACGGAGCGTCAAATGGAACGGTGATGCCGTAGCGGAATGTCACTTTTCTATGTCCCTTGTTCAAGTAAAACTCTGTTCCTGACACTAGTCACATCACTTAACTATTTACCGCCCAACGCGCGAGTTAGCCGATAAAGGGTTCGGTGTCCTACCCCTATCGCAAACTAATCCTATGACCGCACAGCTACGCCTTATCGAACTGTCACCGCGACAAGCCGAGCAACGGAATCGCAAACTTGACTTGGCGACCAGAAATCTGGGGCGGCGGGGAGTCGCTGCCGCCAGGGTTGCACTCGCGAACGCTCGCCAGCTACCAGAAGTGGATTTAGACGCTGCGTAAACAGACCGACTTTTACCGTGTAATGCAAGACTTCCACCGGCATAGAACGATCACCTTTACCTAGCCGTCCAGCATCGCCACTGACTAGAGTTGCGGTATGTCTGAAATTGTGATCGTTGAGGCCGTCCGCTCACCTGTCGGTAGACGCGGCGGCGACTTAAGCAATATCCATCCGGCTGATCTTCTCAGTGAAGTGCAGACGGCTCTTATCGAACGAAGTGGCGTTGATCCCGCTTCTATCGGGCAAGTTGTCGGCGGCTGTGTAAGCCAGGCCGGCGAACAGACCGCAAATATCGCCCGAACCGCCTGGCTCGGGGCAGGTATGCCTTTGTCCGTAGCCGCTACGACGGTCGATGCGCAATGCGGCTCTAGCCAACAAGCGATTTCCTTAGCGTACGGACTCGTTGCGTCCGGCGTAGTTGATAGCGCCGTCGGGTGTGGCGTCGAGTCAATGACCCGCAACCCTATGGGTTCTTCCTACAAGAAAGGCCAACTCACGGCGACGCCTAAATATAAGGAACATTACGAGTACACGACTCAATTTCAGGGAGCCGAGCTTCTCGCAAAGAAATGGAACATCAGCCGAGAAGAGTGCGACGAGTTCGGTCTAAGAAGCCAGAACAATGCTGCTCGCGCTTGGGATGAGGACCGTTTCGCAACTCAAATAGTGGAAATCGATGTTCCAGTACTCGACGAAGAAGGCGCCGATACCGGTAAACGGCAACGTGTCTCAAAAGACGGTGGGATTCGACCTACTACTCTCGAAGCGCTCTCCCAACTAAGCCCGGTGATGGAAGACGGCGTACATACGGCTGGCGCATCATCGCAGATCAGCGACGGAAGTGGCGCCGTTCTTTTGATGACCGCCGAAAAGGCCGAAGAACAAGGGTTGAAGCCGATAGGTCGAGTTATCGACACCTGCTTAGTCGGAAGTGATCCTGTACTCATGTTGACAGGCCCAATCGAAGCAACCCATCACCTACTCGAACGAAACAACATGTCAATGAGCGACATTGATGTAGTTGAGATAAACGAAGCATTTGCGTCGGTAGTCCTGGCTTGGGCTCGTGAAATGAGCCCCGATATGGACACTGTTAACCCCAATGGCGGAGCCATAGCTTTGGGGCATCCTCTTGGGGGCACTGGTTCAATTTTGATGACCAAAGCAGTTCACGAATTACACCGTGCCGATAAGGAGTTCGGGCTGGTAACGATGTGTTGCGGTGGTGGTCTAGGGACCGGAACCATTATTCAACGCATGTGAGAGAACAAATCGAGTTTTCGCAGCTGGTAATCAGAATTCAGTGTGGTTCGCCAATTCTGGTTCTTTGTTGTCCATAACTCGCGACCGCCACACTGGCAACACTTCCAGCCAAAGCGCCATGTCCCCGCTCGTCTTTAGGCGACCTTTCATATATTCCACTGCAGGATCAGCGCTGTGCCGAAACAAATCGATAGCTAAGTCGTAAGGGATAGTCAGTTCTAGATCTCGACCACGACCCGAACCTAAGTAGACCTCGGTGATGTCTCCCTCTTCAATGAGAGCGGTAACAGCAATCTTTCCGTCAGGAGCACCCTCAATCTTGGCAACTACCATTCCGCTCGAGTTACCAAGCTTCGGACGTTGGGTGGTCGCCCATTGAGCAATAAATTCTTCGCTGAGAAATTTATTCACCTGAATCCCCGATTCGATCTCTGATACCCGCAAACAAATCGTCTTCGAATTCATCCGTCTCAATACGAGACCTCAACAACATGTACTCCTCGTATGGGTGGATTGCATCTTGAACTTCGTCGGGCAATCCGAACCAGAAGGGCGAATTGGGATCTACTTGGGTCGCATGAGCAAGCAAGGCTTTTCTTCTTACGGCGTTGTCGACTGGGACCATTGCATTAATGCGATCATCTCTGTCTCTTCCGGAGAGCCACTTGTCGTCGTAGGGGGATTCAAGTCCGCGGTCTAGAAACGCTTGGTGAGTAAGTAGCAGTCTTTGTTTGGACCATATAGGGGCATACAACTTCGACGGCTCAAAGGGTTCTCCCGCTTCGGGATACCAGGAAGGGTCGCCGGCTCTCTCATATGCCGGAATACTTATAGCAGTCACCTGCAGATGGTCGGGGTGCGGGTACCGATTTTGAACCTCGGGATAGGTCATCATTACTTGGGGCCTCACACGACGAATAACCTCTACCAATTTTCTGATAGCGACATCTAGGTCGGCGTTGGCGAAAGCGTCCGGATGACTATTCGGCTCGCTATCGGGCATGCCTGAATCACGGTAACCAAGCATGACAACTTCGTCATAACCAATAATGGCCGCAGCAGAATCAAGCTCTGCCCGACGCACTGATGCCAAATTGTCCTTTATTTCTGGGCTATCCATCGCCGGGTTGAGAATGTCACCTACCTCACCTCCTGTACAACAAACCAAAGTCGTACGAATACCTTGCGACGAGTAGAGATGAACAGTTCCCGCGCCTTTCGACGATTCGTCATCAGGGTGAGCATGAACGGCGAGAAGCGACAGCGACATCAAAGCCAAACTAGCAATCGCCGCCCGTAAGGGCAGCTATTCGCGGTTCAAATTACCGAGCTGGACTGAGTTCGACCATGCCCGTTTCTTCGTCTACAGAGACGGCGTATCCGCAGAGCGAAGCTAAACGTTCTCGACCTTCTTCAGGGCCTGATGCAAGAAGTTCATCACCAGCTCTCAACGTCACTGTCTTCCTCGGATTATAGATATATCCAGAAGCGCGACGGACAGCAAGAACGTGATAACCCGGGTCGACGGCTAGCCCAAGCGAACCAAGAGTGGCTTCATCGGCGCTTGAACCAGGTGCAACCGGAACTTGAACCACAACATCATCGGTATCGCCAAGCGCTAGCGCCAACACCGGGTGAACGTCTTCTTGATCCAGCACGAGAGAAACAATTTGGAGCGCCTGATCACCAATGTCTTCCGCCGCTTCCGCTAAGTGGAGTAATCCGCGCAGTTCTGAAGGGTCGACGTCGTCAGCAGCGGCCCGAAGTACCCACGTCTGCAATGACACCTTCATAGCGTCCAAACGCTCTTCAAGCGCTCGTACTTCCCTAGCCAAGGAGAGGTCCTGCAGAACCAAAGCTGAGTAGGCCAGACCAATAGCTGTCTCGGAAATGTTTTTCATTTCGACCAGCGTGTCAACCGCTCTATCAAGATCAGTTAGCAGGCTTGAAGTTTCAACAGCGGGCGGTACCCATGAAGGAGCAGCGGCGAGTTCTCGAAGCCGAACAATTCCTGCTGGTTCCCCCCTCATAAACAGCGCGTCGCCGGCCTCAACTATGTCGTCGCCACCGACATCAGTCAGCCAACGTCGGCCTCGTTGAATAGCAACCACGCGCATACCGACTACTACTGGCAACTCCATATCGGAAAGAGGACGGTTGGCTAGGTGGCTGCCGTCAGCGACGATAAGACGGTGCGACACCTCAGCAGCCTGTGCCAGGTCGACTACCAGAGCTCTAGGGATCCCTATGTTGCGAAGCACGATCTTGGCTATATCGACCGCAGCGTTAGCTATTTGTTCGATCGAAGAAACGACTTGTAAGACCGAACTCATGCCATCAACTTCACGAGGGTGCCGAACCGCAAGCATGGCCAAAGATCGCATCTCGTGAACGAGATCCGACATCTCTTCTTCTAGACCAAGTACAGCTTCGGCCATCCCCTCGTCATCGAAGTACAAGGCTGCGTAAGCAAGGTCGACCATGAGTTCCGACGCGTCTTTCGACTCGGCTAGCAGGGTCTTTAGATTCCTTGGTTTGTCATCCATGGCGTGTCTCACAGGCTAGGCAATAGGAACAGAGTGGTTGTACACAATTAGATTTTTGAACTTTAAGGTGACCTGTCAGTGAGTATCGCTGTCTGTTCATGACAACCCCATCCAACCGATCGTGAGTACTAGAGCCGCCGCCCCGCCAAGGTCAACAGAGCTTGTTACGAGCGGCATTCCATAGGTGTCGGGATCGACGCCGGCTCGTACGGCTAGTGCAGTGCCGTAATAGCCGATAGCCCCGGCGATCATTGTTGCTATCAGTCCACCGATCGTTGACATCCAGAGCAGAGCGGCCATGCCCGGCGACTGAAATCCAAAAATTAGACTTGTCATTTGGGCTAACAACCCGTTCAGAATTAGTACTGGTAGCGCAAAAGCTAGGCCCGCTATCAGGTCTCTACGCGCTAAACGACCGGGGATAACTGTTGGTTCGATCAATCCGAGGTGGAATTTAGACGAGAGGCGGCCCGACAAGATACCGCCTATTGCGCCCGCCGTAGCAAGGCACGCCGGAACCAAAATTAGCATTGCTCGATTGGCTACAAAGGCCGACAATTCGTGCTCGATGACGACCCCAGCAATTACCAACAAAATTCCAGTTGCGAGCAAGATAGGCAAGGACTCGTGCAGGATCTGTCGCATGACCATCAACGTGGTGCGGCGGCCCCACCAAAGACTCGCAGCAGTCACCAAAATCAAAATGGCAACAAACAACTTGGAAATGACAGCAATTTCTAAGAGCAAACTAGCCACCAACAGCGCAGGCAACGTCACAACATCTCCCACTGCAGACACAAGCGGGGCGTTTACGTCGTCTAGATCCCATCCGCGCGCTGCAGATCGAGCAGCCAAGGCGAGAGTCACTGCGATCAACACGACATACGAAAGCAAAGCGCCTATCGTCGACAACACCAGTAGGTCCGCAATGGAGACCACCGACTCAAGTCCAAATATTGGAGACAGTATTTTGGTCAACAGCGCTAGAGCCACTGCCGTAATCAACGACAAGAGTCCTGAGGCAAATACATTTTGCATCACCAAAGTTTCAGGTCGCCGAGACATCCGAAAAGTTCCAGCATGAATAGAGGTGGCTAGCCGACTCCCCAAAGCCCCGAAAATATTTCCACGCATTCCAATAGCTGCTGGCACTAAGACGAGAAGACCCGGATACTGCTCAAGGGTTCCAGTCATCGCTGCTAAGAAACCACCAGCCACAACCGCGGTGAGGCTACTGAAGCCCAAAGCGACCAAGCTCTGTCTGACTCCAACCCTGTCGGGGCCAAGCAAATCGCGGACCCGTGCTACCCGTCGAACTCGAAAACGCGGCTCACTTCTGCGGTCACGACGATGCAGTCGCGGCGAAGCAAGAAGAAGACGCATGGCTCTAGGGTGGCACTTGAGTCGCCTTTTAGCGGGCCTCCTTTTCTATTAACCCTCAAATCCGTCAAATGGAGGTCCCGGCTAAACGTTTCATAGCAGCCGCAAGTTCGCGCGGACCAAGGTTTCCACTGATGCGAAAAGCCACTGTCCCGTCAGCCTCAATAAACACAAAATATGGGACTGACGTGACACCAAAGGCATCTGAAAGCGCCAGAGAACTTGAATCGGCGATGACGGGGTGTTTCCACCCCTCGTCCTTAAACCACCTTGAAGGAGGATGGTTTCCCCGTTCTGGAGCTTCAAATGTCGAGATAGCAAATAGGTCAACGTTTGAAGGCAATTTGTTCGCTAAAAGCCACTCTGTAAGTGCGTCTACTTCTCGTTGGCAGTGTGGACACCAGTGGGCAAAAAACGCCACTACAAGAGGGCGACCTTCGGGTGCTATACGAACCAATTCGTTCGTTAGCAGATCTACACCCGTGGCAATAGGAGCCAGCTTCCCGACAGCGGAGTCGTTTTCAGTTGTCTCAAAGGGAGCTAAGGCCCTTCCCTCGACTGAAGATTCGGTGATTACGTCTTCCGCTTGCGAGACCGGTAGTTGCTTTGAGTCGCCACGACAAGCGCCAGCGATCAACATAGGGACAATCAATGTAGGTAACAGCCAGCGCATCACAACTTTGACGTTAACTCAGGAACGTTCTCAGAACTACGGACCAACGAATTCCCAGTTACCGACCATGTCATCATCTCTGGGAAGCAGCACCGCGAGCTGACGAGAAAGAACAAGAAGTTGCCCATCCGGAGACCATATTTCGCCCGTTTCGTCGACGAATCCTTCTCCGCCCGAGAGTTGGCGGAAGACGGCAGCGCAGTAGTTGTCTGAAGTCATTTTAAGTTCCCTGGGATCAGCCCGAAACTGAACCGTTAGTTCAAGAGTCGGTGCATGGACCGCCAAATCGGTGTGGGCCATAATTGCCGGCACCCACGCGTCTGCCATGGCCGCGAGTAAAGCCTCATCGAAGGGCTCCGGCTCGGAGAGTCGGATCCAACCTCCGGCTTCGTATCCCCCAGCCACTGTAGAAGTGTCTGGCTGTCCGGGAACCCCCAAACCCCAGCGTCGGTCCCATCGGCTGTGCAAAGGAACCAATGGCGGGGTGGTTTTCATCATCCAACAGTCTTCGAGGGCTGGAAGTTTCGGAAAGTTTCGCTGTTCCCACTGGTGCGGCACTTGGTCTACCTCTGCAACGGCGACGAGAGAAGTAGCTATTAACCGGTCTTGTTGAAGCATCCGCAGTGATGCGAACCCCGCTATTTTGCCTTGTCGTTCCACCGTTACTTCGATCGTCACTGAGCCTTCTTTAGGGGCAGAAACGAAGTGAGTGGTTACTGTCCGAACGCAGCGGTCTTCAGCCAAACAGTGTTGAGCAGCTCTAACCATTAGCGCCGCAATCACTCCCCCGTTGGGTCCATTAACGACCCACCAGGAACGATCGAAATGAGCGACTAATCGACCGGCTTCTAATTCTTGCATCTCCATTGCTTCAGAAAATCGCATCGAATCTCGCTTATAGAAAGTCGCAGTTGACTGCAGCTACTTGAACATGCTGACTTTAGGGGCGCGTAGTGCCCAAACGCCGCTTAAGTGGCACAATTCAATTGTGGAAATTAAGCAACTGGAATCAACTCAAGGCTTCGTAATTTACGATCTCCCCAACGCAGACACTTACGTGGGGCCAACCCGCCTAGGTGCCAAGCTCGCGCCGGGTAACGCAGAGATGTTGGTGCGGCACCAAACGTACGCGTTTGCTTTGACCGAACAGCGTAAAAGCGGGGCGACTATAGGCTTGAAAGTCGACCCGGAACATACAGAGGGGGCGGTTGCCGCCCTTGCTGAAGAGTTAGCCAGTGAATTCGAATCTCAACAGCTACTTACTAATCCTGGCTTGAGACTCAATAATGCCTCGCTTGCCCCAGTGCTTCACTACGACAACCGCAACCCGATCGCTAAAAGCGATCGTGACGGTGTCGCTTTCGAAGATGAGCTGGTAGCAGTTGGCGCGGTTACTTGTGCTTCTCGATTTCAAAAATCCGGTGACAATTGGCAGGTAGCCATAGAAGGTTTCGACCAGGTTGGCCTTTCGATAGCAAGAGAAGTCGAAAAGCGCGGCGGTAAAATTCACACAATTTCTACTGCTAAAGGATGCGTGTCCGGCAACTTCGATAGTGCGACCCTTGCGGATGCTTGGATGCAATCAGGAGCTAATTGCGTTGAGCAGCTAGGTACGGTCGGAAAGCCATGGCAGGTCTGGAATTCTGATTTGGACGCTATTTTTGTCGGCTCAAAGCCGGGCGCTATGTCCGGCGAAGGTGCTAGCAGCACTAGTGACACGCCAATCATTGCCACTTCAGCGGCTGCTGTTTCATCCAAGGCTTTAGCCGTCCTGAGAAAGAGCGGTGCGCCGGTCGCCCCTGATTTCCTCACCAGAGTGGGTCCAGTGCTCGCTTGGTGGGCCCCGGAAGAAAGTAACCACGATGGCTTACGAGACGCTACGGCTGAAACAGTAAACGGACTGCTCGAAGAGATTGTCGGCCACGAGGAGGGGACTTTCATGGCTGCGTGTTACAAAGCAGAAGCGTTCATGGAAAGCTGGCAAGAGAAGCGTCCGTTTGGTCGACCCCTCGGCTGAGGATCCTATTTATCGAAAGTCTCGGCTTGCGATAGTTGACCCAACACTTAATGTCTCGATTCGTTCAGCAATAACATTTACAACTCCTTCGTGCCGTTCCAGCCTGCCAGTCACAGTAAGGGCCGTTTCAGAGCGGAGAATGGATCGGAACCGTAACCAACAACCGTTTGAAACAATCACGTTGATGAGGCCCGTCTCATCTTCAAGGTTGACGAAAACTGTTCCAGATGCTGTCGCTGGACGTTGACGGTGAGTCACTACACCTGCCACTTTGACCTTACGAAATTCACAATTTGAAAGGTCAGATGCCGTCACTACACCTTTACGTTTCAGTTCTTTACGTATAAATCGAGTCGGATGCCCATCTGGAGCTATTCCAGTAGCCCACAAGTCAGAAACTGCTTCCTCTCGCGATGACATACCCGGTAGCGACGGAGCAGAAACACCAGTCACGATTCCGCGGAGACGATCTGAACGCGATTCAGCAACGGCGCCCACTGCCCACAATGCCTCGCGACGTGCAAACCCGAAGCACCCGAAAGCCCCTGCCGTAGCCAACGCTTCAAGTTGTTTACGAGATGCGTTAGTACGTCGAGATAGTTGTTCTAAATCCTCATACGGCCCGGCAGCAGCAATCTCAAAAGCTAGATCTGCGCCGATACCTCTAACAGATGAAAAACCAAGCCTGACAGCTACTCCATCGACCGATTTGTCACAAGATTCAAGTATCGCTTGATCTGCTGAAGCATTGAGGTCCGGAGTGAGGACCTTTACCCCATGACGTCTTGCGTCTTGTGCTAGTGAATGCGGCGAATAAAACCCCATCGGCTGCGAGTTGAGCAGCGCAGCACAAAAAGCCGCCGGGTAGTGGTACTTAATCCATGATGAGGCGTAAACGAGGTGCGCAAACGAAACCGAATGGCTTTCTGGGAACCCGTAATTAGCAAAAGCAACCATTTTGTCCCAAATCTGGTCAGCGACTTGGCCTTCAACCCCTCGTTCTGACATGCCCGCGTACAGCCGACATCGAAGACGCTCCATTCGTTCTCGAGATCGTTTAGCACCCATGGCTTGGCGCAATTCATCAGCCTCTGCCGCTGTGAAACCCGCTACATCAATAGCCATTTGCATCAACTGTTCCTGAAAAAGCGGAATCCCGAGAGTCTTTGAGAGAGATGATGCAAGAAGAGGATGAAGATACGTGACGGGCTCCTCTCCGTTACGACGACGGATATACGGATGCACAGAACCACCTTGAATAGGACCGGGACGAATGAGAGCAACTTCAACAACTAGATCGTAAAAACAACGCGGGCGAAGTCTCGGAAGAGTGGCCATTTGTGCCCGTGATTCGACTTGGAACACACCAATCGAGTCAGCGCGACACAACATGTCATAAACCTCTTCTTCTTGAGGTAAGGCTCCAAGGTCAACTTCTATTCCGTGAGTTTGGGCAATCAAATCCACAGCAGCATGGAGTGCTGAAAGCATTCCTAAGCCAAGCAAATCGAACTTCACTAACCCAACCGCGGCACAATCATCCTTATCCCACTGCAGCACAGACCTTTTAGCTTTTCGCGCCCACTCAACCGGACAAACTTCGACTATGGGACGATCACAGATCACCATCCCACCTGAGTGAATACCTAGATGACGCGGCGCCCGCTCAATTTCTGAAGCTAACCGCAAAACATCATCTGGTATCAGTTTTTCATTTCCATCATCGGTTTTTTGGTGCGATTGAACTTTCTGATGGTGATCAAAAGATTTAGACCAAGCGTCTTGTTGTCCGGAGTTATAACCCAACGCACGGGCAGCATCACGAACTGCTGATCGAGTTCGATAGGTAATCACATTCGCAACCTGAGCTGTGTGTTCCCTGCCATATCGATCAAAGACGTATTGGATTACTTCTTCGCGTCTTCCGCTCTCGATATCAAGGTCGATATCAGGAGGTCCGTCTCGCTCAGGCGACAAAAAACGCTCAAACAACAGTCCAAGCGAGACCGCATCAACGTTTGTAATCCCAAGGGCATAACAAACAGCTGAGTTAGCCGCTGAGCCCCGACCTTGGCAGAGAATATCTCGACTCCGACAGAACGAAACTATGTCCCAGACCACAAGAAAATAGCCCGGAAACCCAAGTTGCTGAATGAGGTCTAGTTCATGATAAATCTGTTCCCAAGCCCCGGGAACTTTCTCATCTGATTGAATCCCATAGCGATTTCGGGCCCCTTCATAAGCAACCTTTCTTAGATATGCCATTTCGTCTAAATCACCAGGGCACGGATAGGGAGGAAGCTTGGGAGCAACAAGTGAGAGGTCAAAAGCGCAATCAAGTCCTAATTCCATAGATGTCTCAACAACCCCGGGATACCGGGCAAACCAGAGTTTTTGTTCAACTCCCGACCGTAAATGAGCCGAGCCATTACCGGGAAGCCACCCATCTATTTGATCAAGGGACTGACGACTTCGAATTGCTGACATTGCTTTCGCTAAATGACGTTGAGTCGGAGTGGCGTAATGGACAGCATTTGTGCAGAGCAAACCGACTTTTTGTTCAGCAGCTAAATCAGCCAAGTAATCATTTCGAACATCATCAGAGGGATCACCGTGGCGCCAAAGTTCAACAAAAACATTTTCTCTCCCAGCAGCTTCAACTATTCGACAAAGTTCTTTTTTTGCTTCCCCTAAGCCTTCCCTCTGAAGCACATCTGGCACTACACCCCGGCGACCCGCAGTGAGTATCGCCCAATCACCTCGGTGGGAATCTGCCGCATCTAGTAATTCGGACATGGATAGACGTGGCGAATTTTTTTCTCCAGCCATTTGGCTTCGCGACAAAAGGGCCGAAAGCGACGCGTACCCAGCGGGGTGGCGAGCCAGGACAATGAGGCGTCTACCTGACGGATCGACAGAACCAACGCGAGACGGGTTTCTAGGCGTTGCTTCGCAAGACAAGCCCTCTTCAGGCTGCCAAGCATCTACTGTGATCTCAGCGCCAAAAATTGTTGGAATTCCAACTTCTCTTGCGCATTCGGCGAATCGCACAACTCCATATAGACCTCCATGGTCTGTTAATGCCAAGGCTTCTAATTCGAGTCGCGCAGCCTCTCGAACTAATTCCTCAGGGCTTGAAGCGCCATCCAGGAAACTAAAATGTGAATGCACATGTAGCTCTGCATAGGGAACTGACTTCCGAACAGCTTGCGTTCTATACGATCCAGAAATCGGTTCGCGCGCCCAACTACCTGACCCATCATCTTCACTCGAAGAAACCTCTGTAGCCAGCGCTTGGTTATCAGAGAGTCGACGTTCAAGTTCTCGCCATGGCATGACTGGATTGTTGAAGCCCATATGCCAATGATCGAACATATGTTCGATCAAAGTCAAGACAGCCGGCTCGGTTCGGAGTAATTTTCATTTATGCAAAATGCGGTCGTAGACGGAGTTGAGCTTGCTCGCCTAGTGCAACGGGGTGAGGCTTCACCCACAGAACTTTTAGAAGACGCTATCGCCCGAGCGAATGCTCTTAATCCACAGCTGAATGCAATCGTTCACTGGCTAGAGGAGTCGGCCCGTTCTGCAGCAACAGATATGTCGAAGCAGAAGGCCTCTGAGCAAGCAACATTATGGGGGGTCCCATTTCTCACTAAAGATTTGACTGTTATGACTGAAGGGGACCCCTACAACGCAGGCAATGTCGCATTACGCGATTCCGACTTTCGGGCTGGGCACACAACCCACCTTGCAACAATGTTTCGACAACTAGGGTTAGTGAATTTTGGTCGCACGAACACCCCAGAGTTTGGTGGAACCATAACAACCGAACCTATTGCTCATGGAGCCTGTCGAAATCCTTGGAACGTAGATCACTCAACAGGGGGTTCAAGTGGTGGGTCCGCAGCTGCGGTTGCTGCAGGTATTGTTCCCATCGCTCATGCGAACGACGGAGGCGGATCTATTCGCATTCCCGCATCAGAATGTGGACTAGTCGGGCTAAAACCAAGCAAGGGTCGCGTCTCTTTTGGCCCGAAACTCGGAGAGGCGTGGGCAGGAGCAGCAATTGACGGCGTTGTTACCAGAACGATTCGCGACACTGCGCGAGTTCTGGATGGAATTTCTCAACCATGGCTCGGAGATCCATATTGGGCTCCGCTTCCAGCGACGTCTTTCGAACAAGCGATATCTGATGTTCCTAAACAGTTAAGAATAGGAATGGTTACAGAATCTTCCTGGGGAATAGTCCACCCTGACTGCATTATGGCCGTGGAGCAAACCGCCCTAATACTGGAAGATCTCGGTCACCGAGTCGAGTTAGCGAAACCGGCTGCTTTATTTGATGACGATTTGTTTGAGCACTTTAAGGTCGTCTTAGCTTCAAGCGAGGCGTTCTCAGTTGAGAAACTACAGGACGCTGTTGGCAGGAAATTCGAGCCCGGCGATATGGAGGCTGACACACAAGCCCTAGTTGAACTCGGGCGAAAATATTCAGCAACCGAATACTTGGCGTCCGTTGAATGGTTTCATTCTTATACTCGAGAAATGGCTAACTGGTGGGAGGAGTTTGATCTATTACTCTCTCCGGTCATCGCTGAGCCTCCGCCAAAAATTGGCGAGTTACGAGATCCGAAAATGGGCACGAAACGCCTCCGTGAATTGCTTCTATTCACTGCTCAATTTAACGTTACTGGCCAACCGGCAATCTCATTACCGATGCATACCAGCAGCGAGGGACTACCAGTAGGTGTTCAGTTGGTGGCAGCCATGCACGGAGAAGCTTTGTTGCTTCAAGTTGGCCAGCAACTTGAGGACGCTTCATCCTGGTATAACCGAAAGCCCGCAGTGTGGGTTTCCTAGTCATGACCAGAAGTTATTTTTCCGTTGTCTTCACACGGGTCCCTCAATGAATCGCCGTTCTCTCGCAGATCGAGCCCTGGTAGCTCAAATTCTCAGTAACGAGGTGAGGTCAGGGGTTGCTGTAGGCGATCCTGCGTTGGTTTCCAAACAGAAGAAAGAACTAGTTGCGCGGTCTGCCATCTGCGCTCTGGGATTCGTATTGGCTGCATCGTGGAGCACTCTTTTACCCTTAGCGCTATCTCTGCTTGCCGGATGGGATCACTTTGCCCGACGAAGGCGATCGGTTTTGGTTGCCACTAAGGCAGGTCTGCATCTAGTCGCTATTAGAGGACAGAGAGCCTCACTTAGTCATGAGTGGGGAGTAGACACTGAGGCTCGTTTGCTCCTCCGCCCAGATAAACCCGAAGTCCCTCTTGAGTTACCAGGATGGACAGGGATGTTGCATGGCGCCGACATCGAACGAGCGGAGCGAACTATTCGTGACGGAGGAGGCGAACCGGTACGAGAACTTCGCGCCGATTAGAAACGGGATAGAACTTCTGAGACCGCAGCATCAAAGTCTCCAGTAACCAACAGTGCATCAAGACCGACTGCTACTGCCGCTTCGACATTTGCTGGGTGGTCATCAAGGAATAGACAGGAGCTCGGCATCAATGACAACTTTTTGCAGATCAGTTGATAGATCTCTGGTTCCGGTTTTCTCATTCCTACCTCGCAGGAATCAACAACTGCATCAAATGCCTCGATGGGGATTTTTTCTCTCCAGGCGCTCCACTCTCTGACATTGTTGGTCAAAATTCCAGTCTTGACACCCCGACCTCTAACTTCGTCGACGAGTTTCGTCATCGCGACCACTGGCTCTCCCTCAGCAAATGGGTTGAAGTCGCTGGCGGTTAAAGTCATGGCTTTGTGATTCAAAGGCAGTGTTCCCCCGAGGGTCTTTTGCATTTGCAACACAAATGCCTCCAATTCAACGCGACCACGCTCTACTTCGTGCCACATGGGCGATTGATCGGGTGGGGATGTTTGAGAATAATCACCGAAAATCGTCACAAGGGCGTCAAGAGGAATCTCCCACTCTTGCGCCCAGCCAAGGGCTGCTACGAACGGAGACTCCAATAGGACTCCCCCAACGTCGAAGATTACGGCTTTGGGTTTCACTATCGGAAAGCTAAGCAGATCTCACAGCAGGCGCCGGGTATATGTAGGGTCATGGGATGCGACTTCTTAGCTTTACTTTAGACGGTCAATCTAGCTTCGGGATCGGGGTCGAGGATGGGGTCATAGACCTGAGATCGCGGACAAACAGCCAGGACTTAGGCAGTTGTTTGGGCGCAGTAGACCAATTGCGAGCTTTCGAGGATGCACCGGCCGATCACTCATGGGACGCAATCTCATTCGATATCCCAATTCCGAATCAACGTCGACTGCTCTGCGCCGGCTTGAATTATCACAAAAAGTACCCACTGGGCGGCGAAGTAAAGTTGCCCAAGCAACCCGTTTATTTCAATAAGCCTCCGGGGTCGCTCGTAGCCCACAAGGCACCTTTGGTACGGCCTGTAGCGTCGGACCAATTGGACTACGAGGTAGAACTGGCTGTAGTAATTGGCCGCTCAGGAAGGCACATCTCTGAGTCTGATGCTCTAGACCACGTTGCGGGTTACACAATCTTGAACGACGGCTCGGTCCGAGATTGGCAGAGGCACGGGGTCGCCGCCGGGAAGAATTTTTTCCGGTCGGGGTCATGCGGACCTTGGATCGTCACCAGCGATTTACTTCCAGATCCTTCAGCTCTGTCAGTTACCACTCGAGTAAACGGTGAGCAAAGACAAAATTCCGGCGTGAGCGAGATGATTTTTAGCGTCGAAGAGTTACTGGCGTATATGTCGCAGATTATGCCGCTCGAACCAGGCGACATTATTGCTACGGGTTCACCTGAGGGAACAGGTGGGTCTATGGAGCCGCCAGTTTGGTTGAGTGCTGGAGACCACGTCGAGTTCGAAGTCCCCGGGATCGGAGTGCTACAAAACAGCGTTGTAGACGAGGCTATTTAGTGAGGGCGATACCTACACCACCAACTTGATCGGTACCTTTGAACTACAACGACGAACAAAGGAATGTCGACCTGTCGCTCGCACGCCGATTTTCAGCAGCATTGATTGCAATGGTTCTCGCCGGGACCTTTTTTGCAATCCCTTCTGCAAGCAGCGCGGGTAAAAGCAGCGCCCAATTACGAAAAGAAAAAGCTGCTTTAGAAAAGCAGGTGCAGCAATTACGCGAAGAGCGCGATGAGTTTCAGGCTGAAATTTTAAGTCAGGCTCGGGTTGTTGACACTGCTTCGGCCGAGGTGGAAGAAGTCGAACAGGCACTTGCCGATCTTGAACTCTTAGTTGCTGAACAGCGAGATGACCTAACCCTTGCCGAACGAGCCCTTGAGGGCGCCACTCTCGCAGTAACCGCAGCGGAAAGAACGTCAGAAAACCTAGCTGAGCAGCAGTCCGTTCTAAGCGATCAAGTTAACGAACTCGCTCTTCAGACTTATATAGGCCGAGACTCAACAGTCGAAGGTTCGTTTGGTTTAGCGAGAACCGGAGATATCTACAAGGCTGCTCGGGTACAAACTCTCATTGGCGCTGCCTTCGGCGACATCAACAACTCATCTGATGAACTGCGGGCTCTCCAGGTCGATACCGAAGTTGCTACAAAGGCTCTCAACGAAGCTGTCGAACAACGAGAGCAACTTAAGTTAGAAGCAGAAATACAACTTGATCAGCTACTTGAGGCAGTTGACCTTCAAGACCAGATTGTTTTTGAAGCCGAAAACCGCCTCGAAGCACGGTTGTACGAAGCTGCAGCATTAGCTGAGCTCGACGCTGAAATGGCAGACAAAATCAAAGCTGAGCAAAGCAACTTGACGCGAGTCATCAAAGCAGAGAAAGCCAAGCGGGCTGAAGAAGAACGTCTCCGCCGAGAGGCCGAGCGCAAGCGGAGAGAGGCAGAGGAGGCCCGTCGAAGAAGGCTTCTCGGTATCGCTGATGCACCCACATCGGTGAATTTTGATAAGTCCGAACTGACCACGGTCTGGGGCATCCGAGTTCACGAGTCCATCGCCGACAAACTTCTCGCTCTGCTGCAAGCTGCTTCAAGAGATGGAATCAGACTTGGCGGCGGTGGCTACCGTAGTTCTCAATCTCAAATCAACCTGCGGCGAGCACATTGTGGGACAAGCGAATGGGCTATCTACAGAAAACCTTCCTACCAGTGCCGTCCTCCGACCGCTCGCCCCGGCGCTTCTATGCATGAGAGAGGTCTGGCAATTGATTTCACGCAGAACGGTCGCGCCTTGTGGAGTAACACGTCTGGTTACCGGTGGCTGAAACGAAATGCTGCAAAGTACGGATTCAGGAATTTGCCGAGTGAACCGTGGCATTGGTCAACCAATGGTCGTTAGTTCACGATCTTTGGTTTGCAACGGCGAATATTTATTACTCGTAGGATGCTTCAAGCCACCATTGACTATTTTCGACAACGCACAGGTGAGCTGTTCCATCAGCGAATAAAAATTGGAACCTCGCTTGTCTAGTTTTTCTACTGGAGTCCCACCATCTTTCTTCGAGGAACCAAGGACCTCCCCAGGCAATGATCGAATGGGAACCAAAACTTTTACTCCAAACTTGAGATGGGATTCCTTCTAACCGACCACGTCCCGTGACTCGAACACAACAGCCTTGGTCGTCGGTTACTTCTAGTTCTTGGGCTTGGTTCAAAACAACTGCAGGTAATGGAGCTGAAAGTCGACCCGGCCATGGCGCCATTGAAGACTCGGGTAAATCAATGGGGCGATCAGGGTCAAATGTCATAGCTGACAACGGAATCCGTTGTTCAACGTCAGACAATCGCCGACCTCCCTCATGCTGAACAACAGTCACGGCATTAGGTCCGAGGATTCCTTGGATACGAGTTAAAGACCGGATAACACGTTCGTCACTTGCTGTCTCTTTGTCCCAAAATCCCATTTGGTGACCATCGTCAGGTATGACTTCGTCAGCTACTAACCGAACCAAAGTTAATGGTCCGGTGGGGGCAGCTTCCGAGCGAAACCATCCTTCAAGTTGCCAGCGAACTCGATCGGTTATATCAGCTGGGGTGAATTGATGTTCATGACGCCACAGCCGGCTGGAAACTTCGCCATGGTCTGATTCCACTTCTATCAAGATCCCGGCGCACACCAGGCCTTCACTAAAGAGTTGCTGGCACATGCCATGAGCTAAGGCTTTAGCGGAAAACACGACCGTTTCTAGATGATCAGCAGGAGGATGAATTTCGCTTTCTTCAGACACGACACTAGAAGTGGTTTGCAAAATTGGAGTTCTACCATCCATCCCTCGCGATAAGCGGTGCGCTAGTGAGCCCGAAGTGCCGAATCGAGCGTATAGATCTTCTTTAGGAAGAGCAGCAACATCTCCTAGAGTTTCTAAACCGAGGCGTTGAAACACGCCAACGAGGTCATCAGCACCCGACAACGGCGAATCTCCATTAGCTAGAGCATCAACTGGGAAGGGGGTGAGAAACTCAGCGTTAGTAGCTGATGGAACGATTTGAATACAGGAATCACTCGGAGCAACAGCTGCCAAAGACGCTGCAAATCGGCTATCAGCTATTCCAACCCTCGGCTGGATAGCAGGAAGCAATCCCCTGACACCGATCATTGTCGATAAAGCTTCGGAAACTCGATCTACAACTGCCTGTGCAAGAGCCTGATCGCCGCCGAAGTAACGGCACGGGCCTCGAGTCAGGAAAGAACATTGACCACCAGTCGTGATTTCCAGTCTCGGAGTTACCGACTCAAGAACCACAGCGAGAGAGACAAATTTGGTGGTGTTACGCTCCTCATCATCAACGATGATTTCCAGCTCGGGACAGAGCGACTGAGCCTCTCGACGACGGATCCCTAACTTAATTCCGTGGTTAGCTGCTCCAGGCGTTGCATCAATAACTCGGTTGTTATCCAAAACAACGGCTGGGGTATCACAGCTAACCCCCGCGGCAATAGTCCTCCAATGAGGAATAACCAGAAATAATGTTCGAGTATCCGCCAAACTACGTGGAGGGTTCACCTAACTAGCCCAAGGAATCTGTTCATCCAGGTCGGCCCAAATTTTTTGTTCCCCACGAGAGCAGGATTCTGACTTGCCTATCCGTTCGTTGTCTTGATCCTGCTTCACAACACTCAAATGACCTTGACTATCAGGAAGCCACAAAAGTTGTCGGTGATGGCTGGATTCGCCATTTCGGTTAACTAGCTCTATCTCTACTTTACGAGAAGCCAACTGACCGTGACCACGTTGTAGGCCTGTCCACTCGGTTCGATTAATTCTGAGGCGAAGACTCGGCTGTAAATTACAACGGCTGGCATCACCAATGGTGATGATCGAGGTGCCCCGTTCACGCATCCTCGCTGCAATTTTTCGGCCATGATTTGCTCGCATTTTGATATCAGGCCCAACCAAAATAAGGTCCACCGCTCCCATCAACGCATATAGAACTTCTGCTGCTTGGTTTTTCGGCCAATCAACGAATGCCCACCTTTGGAATTGCGCTCCTAGGTCAACTGCTGCTGATGAACCCAATTCTGGTAGCCCCACAGCCGCCACCCATCTGTTAGAGCTAGTTACGCCGACCGTTAGGGCAACAGCCAAACTGACCGCTGCTGTTCCTTCAACTTCAACAGTGGATCCTTGTTGTAATCCTGCCCCAAGAAACAAACCAGCTAATGCATCTACCACCGGCAAAGTTCGATCCTGGGCGAGCACAACCGGAGTAGAACCCTGACGCAAATCGTCTGTCAACGAAACGGCGGTTGATGCTTTTGGCATCCCGCAACTTTAACCGAACATATGTTCGATTAAAACTTCGATCCGGTTGACTTATCTATTTATGTTTCATAATGGGCAAACAAGCCAACGATGATGTCAGCGATGCCTTCAGAGGTAAACCCCTTAGCTAAATCGACTGTTGCGACATTGCCATGCACGTGCAAATAATCGATTCCACCTCGGGCGAACAGGCGCGCAGCAAGTACATCTGCTGGGTCCTCCTCGCTCAATGAATCTGCCGCACTGCGGTAGTAACGGTGACCCATACCCGTCAAAGGACGATTGGTTTCAAACCGTATTGTTCCCGGACTAGTGGGAGATGTTTTTTCGGCAACTCGGACAGGTTGACCCATGAGTAAGAAGATTAGTCGTGTTACGGGGTAGTTTGAGAATATATTTGCTACTTCTAACTGTCCCGGAGGTCCCTAATGCCTGAGATGACTGAAGAACAATTTACGACAGAGGCTTCTGCCTTTCTCACAGCCAACGCCTCACGCAAAGCCGAACAGAAGGCTTTTGTGTGGGGGGAAGGCCCAGACAATGCTGCTCTGTTCGAGGAAGTAGACCGCGAACAAGAACAACTCGACCTTGCCGCAGCGAAAGAATGGCGAGCCCAAAAGTTTGATGCGGGTTTCGGTTGGATTTCAGGGCCAACGGAGTTTGGGGGTGGTGGTCACCCTCGTCGCTATGAACGAATCTGGGCAAATTTAGAAAGCCAGTATGACGTTCCTGACAGCGGCTTTTTTGGCATTGGGCTGGGAATGGTCGCTCCGACCATTCTCGCTCACGGGAATCCTGAAGTGGTAGCGGATCTACTACCCAAGATGTACCGAGCTGATTTGGTTTCTTGCCAGTTGTTCTCCGAACCGGGAGCTGGATCAGATTTGGCTAGCTTGCAAATGAGGGCCGACCGCGATGGTGATGAGTGGATTCTGAATGGTCAGAAAGTTTGGACCTCTGGGGCTCACTACAGCGATGTTGGTGAAGTGATCGCTCGATCAGATTTTGATTTACCAAAACACCAAGGACTAACAGGTTTCGTAGTTGATATGCATGCCCCAGGTGTGGAGGTCAAACCTCTGCGCCAAATGACCGGTGGCGCAAATTTCAACGAAGTTTTCTTCAGTGATGTACGTATTCCAGATAGTCACCGTTTGGGCGAGGTCAATCAGGGCTGGAGTGTGGCGTTGACCACACTCATGAATGAACGTGCATCGATTGGCTCAGGCAGCGGCGGCGGTGGCGGTAGCTACACAAAGCTAAGTGCCATGTTGCGACACTTTGGGCTCGACAACGATTCGCTAAGCCGTCAACAGCTAATGAACATTTTCACCTATGGCAAAGTTCTTGGGTGGTCTAACCAACGAAGCTTGGATGCTCTTAAAGCCGGAAAGACTCCGGGTCCGGAAATGTCGTTGTCCAAAATGGGATTGACGCGACAGATGCAGGCAACGTGTGATTTTGTATCCGACGTTTTAGAAGCGCGACTAGTTGCTGACACAGGCGAGTGGGGAACCTTCTCATGGGCAGGTTTCGTCCTAGGTCAGCCAGCAATGCGGATAGCTGGCGGTTCGGATGAAGTAATGAGAAATATCGTCGGCGAGCGAGTACTCGGACTTCCCAAGGAGCCGGGTATCGACACCACTAGTCCTTTTAAGGAACTCAAGGTTGGAACCCAACGAAACGGGTAGTTGAGAACTAGCCGTTCTGAATAACCTATGAATTGTGAGCGGTTGCAATCCAAGCTGCCCCAGGAAGCTGCACCACTCCGTCGATCTCGTATGGCGCAAGGGCGTCTTCAATAGTCCGCAGGACATCCTCGCTCGGTACCTGTCCTGTGGACTCTGCGACCGCTTTCACCGGTCCAAATTCGTATGCGTGCAATGCTGCCTCTCGCAATCCCACTCTCCCCCCGACAGCAACTTCGGTCCTATAGGGGCAGATGTCGATTCCGCTCCAGCCTGCCTGATGCAAAATTTGCGTGACGTGTTCAGGGTCAGCAAAAGAGAAAGGGTCCGGTGCGTCGGGGGCGCGCGGAGGCATTTCTACCAGCGTCATTGCAGCTCGGTTCGGCACCGTGATCCAAGGATTTTTCTCAGGTCCTTGCCAGCACACAAAGCTCAGCTTTGCTTTGTTCGATGCTGCACTTCGAAGATTTTCAAACGCCGCAATAGGGTTCCCAAAAAACATGACTCCAAATCGTGAGTAAATGAAGTCATAGGGACCGCCGAGCGGAGTTATTTGAGCGTCGGCCTCTACAAAATCGGCTCGGCCTTCACTTCGCGAGCGAGCAACCTTGAGTAGCGCCGCGCTGATGTCGACACCGACTACGCTCCCGTTGCCTACCCGCTGTTGAAGTTGGAGAGTGGTGTGTCCACAACCACAGCCCACATCAAGCACATGTGATTGGCTGATCTCTCCGAGGGCTTCCATAGCAGCGATACCGAAAGATTCGAGTTGTATATCCATTTGCGCTTGATGATCGACCCATGCGTGACGCGTTTGCCAATACTTACGTTGAGCTTCGTTTGCGATACTCATGCCGCAAACAGATTTCCCTGATTCGCCCGAAAGCGGTCGATACGTCGATGGTGCGTCCACACGAGTTCATCCATGAATGACCAGCTCTTCCGATGAATAACGCACGGCCCATACCCGGCTAAGGCAGTGAGGTGCTGCGGGGCGGGATACCCCTTGTTGTTTTCGAACATGTAAGCCGGAAAATCTGCTGCGGCGGCAGCCATGAGCCTGTCTCGGGTGACTTTGGCCATGATCGATGCTGCTGCTATCGAGAGACAGCTCTGGTCCCCTTTTGTGATCGTGGTGCTCGGCACCCAGTCGACGTAGTCCCAATTTCCATCAACTAAAACTCTGTCGGGTTCAAGGGTCAGCATTTCAAGTGCTCGGCGAGTAGCAAGCCGTTGCGCATCAGACATGCCCAACTCGTCGCATTCTCGAGCAGAAGCATGGCCAACAGACCAATCTTCAGCCCATTCCCCAATTTTGTCGTAGAGCTTTTCTCTTCTGCCCGATGTAAGCATCTTGGAGTCTCTAATACCCTTTACTCTTCCTGAGCGCGGAAGAACAACCGCCCCTACGGTTAGTGGGCCTGCCCACGCTCCCTTGCCAACCTCATCGACACCAACCACCACCGATTCGCCTTGGCTCCAGCAGTACTGCTCTTGTTTCATCGTCGGCGGCGATACTTCGGCCATGAGTGAAAAGTAGTCGCCTGGGCTCGACATTTTGTCGATCCAAGCTCAACTAAAGCTGCCTGAGGGCGGTGAACCAAGGTCCTTGTCCTCACCTGCTTCAAATTGAGGCTCTATCTCGCCCGTTCGCAATAATGCTTCGCCAACAGGACCTTCACCCACAAAAGAGTCGTCAAGGCCAGGAACACGAACCGTTAGGTCTTTCGAGCCGCCGTCCACTTCCCACAAAAAAGCTGGTCGCTCTCCATGCCACCTCACAGCCCACGAAACGGTGCCATGACGGGACGGGACTCCATGCACCTCTACCCCCTGACCGAGCCACTCATTGGGCCACGTCAAAGCGACAAGCAACTCATCGGTTGTGTCGTCTACAAGTAGCCGCAGGAAACTGCGAACGAAGCATGCGGTAATCCGAAGATCATGACCTGCACCTGCAATGCCTCTCTTGGTTTTCGGATCAATCGATGAAGGCCAGTTCATCGTGGGAGAGGCGAGTGCAGCAACTCTTTCTATATCGGCGAGGGCCGCCTGGGGGTCAAAAGCTAGCTGAGTGAAGGCCGATCGGATCACCGCTAAGACATCTGTCGATGCTTCAGCCTCTTCTATTTCTATCTCTGCTTCAACATCAGGGGGTATCAAGTCCTCTAACTCGCGGGCAGCCCTCTCAGCCTTTAAGACTTTTAGGAGCTTGTAAGCAGCACTGAGCCCTGCGTGGGCATTCTCATCAGGGTTGGCAAGAATCCATCGGGCTCCATCTGCAACAAACTCTCCTAGTCCTGTTAACAACTGTTCATCAGGCGCTAGTTCAAACGCTCTACCCAGAGCACTAATTGTCGCCGAGGTTACGTCGAGTCCTAAATGGTTAACTGCACCTAATGGTGTCTGGCGTTTAGCTCGAGCAATAAATATTTCTCGCGCTGCGGACGAGTAGCCAGCTTCTGCTAGAGCTATGAGCACTTCAGCTTCGTCACTCGCGCTATGCGGTGGACCGCCTGGTGATGGAACAATATCGCTGCCAGTCGAGGCAAGAAGAATGGACTGACGCGAAGAATGGAATAGCTCGCTTAATTGGCTTCTAGGTAGAACAAAACGGCTTGCGTTAACAGCGTGATTATTCCATCCGCTAGCAACTTGAGTTCCGTTCGGCGGAGAAAGAGCGATTTGAGACTGGGTTGAAACCTCGAGTGGGATCATCCCTTGAACAGTTCCACCGTGGACGAGAGGCATGATGACTGCTGCACTGGCCATTCCTCTTTCGCACGTTACAACTTCGACTCCTTCTTCAGCGTCGAGCGAAGCAGCCGGATCTGCTCCACCAGTGCCTCCGATAAGACGACCGGGAGTTCGACTGAGCGTCATCGCGATTTGCCCATCAACATGCAACTGGTGATCATCGACTCTTATCTCGCCCACTCTCCCACCACCGAGGTGATCATAAGGTCGAATAGCCCAAGCAAGCGCAACAGGGCGGGAGCCACAGTTTTCAACTTCAACGACTAGATATTCCGAATTGAGTCTCGCGCCATAAACCCTGTGCACTAGATCGCCTCCCGCCGCTCTAACGACCGTTTCGACGACCGGGGCTCCATCGACTAGCCGTTGGCGAACCGCGCCGTGCTCTGACGGGAAAATCCAGTTGTCATCGACGCGCAACCACCAATCCAAAGACCAATAGCCAGGTTTGACTGCGATTAGCCCCCTTCGGTCAACCGCAACTCTATGAACACTCTCAAGGTTCCCCAGCAACGTCCACGACCGAGCAACTTTGTTCGACAGTGGAAACTGATCTTTCTGTTCTCGCCAACAATTAACCCACCAGGGTTGCACCCAATCTTGGGGCGGCAAGTGCTGTGCTAGTTGTTGACGACGGGAACGGAAGAGGTGACGGAGAGCGGCCATGACTACGCCAGCGTAGATCGCTAAGTGACTTTGTCCTAGCCAGAACGTCAGTGCCGAGTGTGCTCCTTATGTATTCAAGGGCATAAGAAAAGGAGGGCTATGCATCTGCTAGCCAGTCGCGCTCGCCGAAACAATAGAATTGGACTCAATGGCGGCGTCAAACACTCCGGATCACACCTCGGTCGCAGTGATCGTTCCGATAAAGGACTTCCGACGAGCCAAGCACCGCCTGAGCGACCGTCTTGATGCTCAGGCACGAGAGTCACTAGCTCGTAGCATGGCCGAAAGAGTGCTTTCCGCCGCCAAAAATTTCACCGTTCACGTGGCCTGCAACGATGATGAAGTCGCTAACTGGGCAACGTCATTGGGGGCACAAGTTATCTGGGTCGAACAGGATGGTTTGAACCCTGCTGTAAGCCATGCGGCTCGCCAAGTAGAGGGTGAATTTTCACATATGACGATTGTTCATGCTGATTTGCCCCAAGCACAATCGCTGGATGGAATCGCTCGCACCAACGCGGTTTCAATCGTGCCTGATCGCCACAAACAAGGAACTAATGTCCTGAGTCTGCCCACCGGAACTTCGTTCGAGTTTCAATATGGAGCGAATTCTCTTTATCTCCATATGAACGAGGCTGTCCGACGAAATTTGGACCTCAAAGTGTTGCAAATCGAACATCTCCAATGGGACATCGACACACCGGAAGATCTTGATGGCTTCTTAGAACGCAGTGACTCGGATTTTTCTCAATGAAAAGGTTTTTTACGAAACCTGATTCCGCGCTGGTAATTGCTGCGCATCCCGACGACGCCGAATTTCAATGTGGCGCAACCTTGGCGAAATGGGCGGCTAGTGGAACAACCGTTCACTATTTGATCTGCACTGACGGTTCAAAAGGCACCTGGGACCCTGCTGTGGACCAGAAAGCTCTGGTCGTAGCCCGCCAAAAGGAACAGATAGCGGCGGCTCGGAGGTTGGGTGCAACGGGCTCAGTTCTGTTCTTGGAGCAAATAGATGGTGAGCTTCAAAGTGACCTCGCCACGAGGTCTCAGGTAGCGAAAGCTATTCGCCAATTACGTCCCGACGCTGTACTTGGCCATGACCCCTGGAGGCGGTATCGCCTGCACCCAGATCATCGACATGCAGGTCTACTCGCTATAGAGGGCATAGTCGCCGCTCGCGACCCCTTCTTTTTTCCCGAGCATGCTCTCGAGCCCCACAGGCCATCGGTTGCATTGCTTTTTGAAGCGGAGGAACCCGATCATGCGGAGGATGTTGCGGGCTGGGCTTCAGCAAAGTCAGCAGCACTTTTGGAACATCGGACCCAGTTCATTACTACTCACGGTATTCAGGACCCTCATAACAGCGAGCAAGTGAGGGAATTCGAATTCCGAATTGAACAACAACTCATTGACGCAGGTCAACCGTACGGGTTGGAATCGGCGGAGCTGTTCAAAGTAATTCTGGATCTCTGAGCTAAGACGCGACAAGTGAGCCGGGTGTTAGCCGGCTCACTTCTATTCGCGAATCAGCTGAGGGCGTGCCTCAACCGTTCATTCGGTCCTTAAGAGCTTTCGCAGCCGTGAACTTCACGCTGCTGCTCGCTGCTATTTGAATGGTCTCTCCCGTTTGCGGGTTTCGACCTTGCCGAGCAGCACGATCCGAGCGTGAGAACTTACCCACGCCGGGCCAAGCAACAGCATCACCAGCCTTGGCAGCGCTTTCGACGCATCCAAAGAAAGCTTCGATAACCGCCTCTGCATCACCTTTGGTGCAACCAGCACTGCCAGCTACCGCAGAAAGCACGTCATTTTTGGACATATTGGCCATGTGAGTCTCCTCATCGCCGGACATTCGCACGCCACGTGCGAATGTCATCGATGTTATTTGACCCGTGATCGACGCTGAGGTCAAGTATTTCCAGGCTTTTAAGCCTTTGTGACCGCTCTTTGGTGTTTCGCGAGCCTCAAAGTTATCGTTGATCGTCCGCTCAAGTCCCCTTCTCGATCGCTCCTCGCCAGGAGGCTAAGTGTCAGGACTAGAACTCTGTCTAATAGGAGTAGCCGCTCTATTCGGCTCGGCGATCGCTGCGATCGCTGGTCTGGGGGGCGGCATCCTATTGATGGCTGTCCTACTTCAATTCCTCGATCCTCTTGAGGTGGTCCCGATTCACGGAGTAATTCAGCTCGCTTCGAATTCTTCCCGGGCTGTCATTCTCCGAGATGACGTTGATTGGGCTGTTGTTTGGCGTTTCGCTCTTCTTTTGCTTCCAGCAGGTCTGGCTGGTCTTTTGGTCGCCGGCATCTTTCCAGTGGAGGTCGGCAGCATTCTTATTGCGCTATTTGCCTTACTGTTTGTTTGGTGGCCTCAAGGTCTGGGGAAAATAGTTTCGTGTCTTGGGAGCGGACGCCGAACTTTCATCCCTCTCGGCGCGATCGCTGGGTTCCTCAACATTCCGTTCGGTGTGACGGGCCCCGCCGTTGCGCCTGTATTCAGATCCGAACTGCCTCTCCGAACGGCCATGGTGGCTACTTTCGCTATGGCTCAGACTTTTGGACATTTGGCGAAAGTAATGCTCTTCGCAGTCGATGGATTTGTGTATCTAGACCAGTTAGCTTTGCTCGCTATCGGGATCAGCGCAGTAATCGTTGGGACTTGGTTCGGTACGCGAGTCTTGCGAAACCTCAGCGAGCAACTCTTTGGGCATCTATTTCGGTTGGTTTTAACCGTGATCGCGATCCGCGTGATTTTCATCACGTTGTTCAGTTAAAGCGTGGGTTGAGAGATATCTCGAAATAGCGGTGAGAACTGCAGTTGTGCGCCTATCAGTTCCTCAGGCAAATCGTTTCCGGTATAGACATGCAAGTGGGTGTAGACGTCGACCTCAATACCCATTAGATCGATCCATGCCAGGACTGCGTCACCCCAGCGTTCGTCGAGGAGCGCTCTTCTAATTGCCTCTGTTTCGCTGCTAGTGAGTACGTCTGAGGGTGTGCGCGCAACTAACTCCGCGGCTAAGACCCTATGCAGCACATCAACGTCGGTGGCGAGAAACACTTGAGGAGGTTCTGACCTCACGACGGCATAAGCGACTCCTGGCATTAGCTCCAACCAGAAGTTATCTCTTTGACTTTCCAGAACCCAGGGATCGGTTCGATTTGGTCACCGTTGGCGTAGCGAGAAAGTCGCTCTACAGCGTGTTCATCGAACATCGGGATCGCATCAAAAACTCCGTAGGGACCAACGGCTCGAAGCGCCTTATCGCCTTCGCTTCCTGATCGAGGTAGGTGCGAAGTCAGCACCAATATTTTGGCTTCCGGGTCATAAGCCTTTAGGACTGAGGCCCGTCCCAGCGTTTTCCAAATCGTGTCGATCCGCAGCAATCCGGGACGAACGGTTGTAAAGGCTCCTGATACATCAATCCACCACTCTTCGCCGGCTGCATCTTCAACCTTGAAGTTGTATTGAACTCCAGCTCGGGGAACTTTCACGTCCTTTTGAAGCAATGTGAAGCCACATCTTTCTAGGAGATCAATGGCAATATCTTGAGCTTTTTTTCCTTCTTGGGTCGCTCGTCGCTGAAAATCTTCGGCGGCTATCTCTTCGTCTGTAACTTCTGCGAGAGCTTCAGCGATCTCAGGAAGAGGGGGTTGCTCACCGGGAGGTTGCCGATGCGCCCATACTCTGGCATGAGCGGCATTGATTCTCTCACGGGCTATGTCCACATAATCGGAATCAAGGTCGTAGCCAACGCCGCGACGGTCAGTAAGCGCTGCTGCGACCAGGGTGGTTCCGGACCCCATGAAAGGATCAAGCACTGCGTCGCCTTCGAAGGTGTATAGGTCAATTAGTCGACGCGGCAACTCTACGGGGAACGGTGCAGGGTGCCGGACTCGTCGAGCACTTTCGGCATGAATGTCCCAGACGTCAAGTGTTGCCTCCATGAACTCATCTGTAGGAAGCGTACTTTTATGAGGAAGTCCTAGTTCAGCGCGCGCTGCCGGCGATTTTGCTCGATCAAACCGGCCTTTGCTTGCCACAATGATACGTTCGGTCGTATCTCGCAAGGCAGGGTTCGCAGCGCTTCTGAACGAGCCCCAAGCACAAGATCCGCTACTTCCTCGACTTTTCTGCCAAATAATCTCGCCACGAAGCAGCAGTCCTAGATCCTCGAGAATTCGGATCACATCTGCTGACAAACTTCGGTAAGGCTTGCGACCAAGATTCGCAACGTTAACTGCGATTCTTCCACCGGGTTCCAGAACTCGCACACATTCGGCAAAAACCGAATCGAGCATACCCAGGTACTCAAAGTAGGTGGTGGGGACTCGATCATCAGCATCAGCTGCAATGGAGTCCTCATATTCTTTACCAACAAAGTAGGGGGGAGAAGTCACTACTAAAGCAACGCATGAGTCGGGTAGATGATGCATATCACGGGCATCTCCTTCCAAACATCCATCACCTAAGTCCGGAACCGCATTAACAGTCTCATCGCTAGTTAAAACCGGCGGGTTAAAACGAGAGTAAAATTCGGAGGCATCATGCCCTTCGCGGCGAGATACCCCAAAAGCTGAAGTAGAGGTGCGTTGTCGATTCTCGCTCACTTCAGAACTCCTGGATAATTGGCGACTTACTTATATTTCAAGTCGGTAAAGGTCCTGTCGGCGAGTGTACGTGGATGATGGGACACTGAGGAACAACTAGTTCGGCAAGCCAACTTAGATTCTCATAATTTGTGTCTCTAATCCCGGGAAACGGGGATACGGTGCGTATGTGCGGATAGTGACCTGGAACCTGTGGTGGCGGTTCGGCGACTGGGAATCTCGCCAGGGCGCAATTCATCAGACGCTGGAACATATCAACGCTGATGTGATCTGTTTGCAGGAAGTGTGGAGTTCAGAAACCGGACAAGATCAAGTCAAAGAGTTAGCTGAACACTTAAATTTGCACTTTGCGAGAACGCCTGAACGTTGGTGGAACGGTCACTCTTTCGGAAACGCAATTTTAAGCCGTTATCCGATAACCGAAAGCGAAGCCGTTCGGTTACCTCCTGTCGATAGTCCCGGAACCCGGTGGGCCTTGCTGGCAGTACTCGATCGGCTAGGCACACGAATTCCTGTCATCTGCACCCATTTGGAATACCGCTTCGATCAGAGCATTCGACGGCAAGAGCAGGTTAAGGCAATTTACGAGTTGGTTGCTAGCAACCACGATCCGGACGGTCATCCAGTCCTTTTAGCCGGCGATTTCAACGCAACGCCAAATTCAACTGAGATTCGGATGATTACAGGAGAAGCGCCAACCCCTATCGGAGGTCTTGCTTTGACCGATGCTTGGCCACAATGCAACGAGTCGCCAGGGTGGACCTGGGATAAAGCAAACCCTTACCTGGAGAACGCGACATGGCCTCAACGAAGGCTTGACTATGTCTTCGTTTCCTGGCCGAGGCCAGCGCCAATGGGAAATATTGCTGCGGCGCACCTTGCAGGTATCGAGCCAGTTGACGGAATTACAGCTTCGGATCACTGGGCAGTAGTAGTTGATCTCGTTGACGGGGCAAATCAGTAAGTCAAGTTCCCGGTCGCGTCCAGTTCTCTCCATCGTGGATCCGAACAACTTTTGCTGGTACCCCCGCTATGACTGCGTTGGGTGGGAAATGTCCCCGAACCACTGAATTCGCAGCGACAACGCAGTGTTTTCCGATTTGAGCTCCCGGTAGGACGACGGCGCCGGATCCAATCCAACTTCCCGAACCAATGACTACAGGGTCGTCATGAGGATTTTGGATACCAATAGGCATCTCGAGATCTTCATATCCATGATTTTGGTCAGTGATATAAACGTTCATCCCCGTATACACATCATCTCCAATATCTATTCGATAATGCCCAACTATCGAACTTCCCCTTCCGATTAAGCACCGGTCACCGATGATCACAACGGGATCCGTCATCATCTGCTGGTCGGGCACCATTCCCGCTGAGAGCGTGACATGAGAGGCGATCATGGTGTTCTCACCGATACTGATCCATCGCTCTCCATACATGTTTCCGGTTGGCCAACTAATTATCGAGCCGTTACCGAATTGTTTATACGGCCTAGCTCCATGGTCATTGGGGCCAATCGAAGCAGCGCTGTTGACTCTTCGGGATACGGCACGAATCAGCCGACCGACAACCGATCGACATCGAGAACGAAGTCCAAACATGGCGGGACCCTAGCGTGCTATCAGAGTTGCTCGTAGCGACTCAGTAAACGTTTAGCCGCTGTGGAAGCGAGGCTTTGGAAGGGTTCGTCCGCTGTTACTTGGGCATCTGACCCGAGGCGCAGCAACAAACGTTCTAAAAAGACGGGACTCGAGACAGATATTTCAATTACCAGTTTGTCTCCTTCTTCTGTAATCGAAGCAGGCAGAGCTTCAATCATCCACCTCAAATTATTAGGAATTTCAATCCGGACGGTAGGTGCCTCTTCTCCACCGGTGAAGACTTCATCACCCGGATCTGTTCTTTGGTGAAAGGAACCTGTTAGCTCGACCTCTTCAATACGATCGATGCGAAAGGTTCGATGCTGATCTCGAAGTTGACAATGAGCCCGCAGATACCAATCCCCGGATAAGTTAACTGTTTCGTAAGGCTCGACGGTTCTGGTTGACATCTCATCCGACCACCGTGCGTAGTAGTCGAATCGCATACACGCTCGATCCTTTGTTGCTTGCTGGATAATCCCAAGAAACTCCGGCTCTGAAATATCCACTGCGAGCGCCGAATCGGTTCCAAGGGCAGCTTCCAATTTTGCCACTCCTGTCCTAAGAGCATCGACATCCATACCGGGCAAACTGAGCGCGGCGTTCGCAACCGCGAGAAGACCTATTGCTTCGCTGCGTTCAAGTCTTCGAGGTCGACCAATTAACGGGTTGATGTCGAAAAAGATTTCTCCGTCTTCGTCCACCACGACTCCCAGATTGTGAAACTCTTCGTTGATGGCCACTTCGATACCTTGAAGTGGGTAGAGCTCGCTGTAGGCATCGTCAGCATCAAGACCAAAATGTTCAGCTACTTCAGGGACACTTACCGGCTGATGCTCATGTGCCCACAGCATCATTGCTAACTGCAGTCCCAACCTCTCGTCATTGGTACGTCGCTTTCTCACGGGGAAGTCACTAATGCGCGTAGCCAGGAGGTCACGTCTGCCACCAACTCCGGTGGGTTCAAAACTAGAGCGTGATCTCCCATACCAAACAACCAAGATCGGAAGGCTCCGGGGCTTCGGACCTCGACTTCTACGATGACAGAACCATCGTCGCGACGATCGATAACTCCGCCCCTGTCGCGTTCAACTAAACGAGATAGTGGAGGATTCACAAGCACCTGAGCGATAAGCCCATCTTCGGGTCCGTGAAGCAAAGGATCTTCCGACATGGCTTGGCTAGGAGTGGGCACAGGTCGTTTCGCAGCAGAATTTTCTTCGCCAAAGGAAACTGAGCTTTGTAAGCGTTCCACTTTAAAGTTTTTGGGAACCTGCCCTTCGTATGCGTGGACATACCAACTTCCTTGGCGCCAGAACACCAATACGGGTTCAACCTCACGGACTTGTCCTCCGTAAACAAAACTGATGACTCGTCTCTCGTCAATGGCGTCATGAAGAGCGATAAGTTCATCTGGCGCACTCAGTTGAGCTCTCAGCGGAGGTGGCCCTGGCAACGTTCCAGCTCCGAGTTTCGCGAGCGCATCTATTTCCCAGGCAGCGTCAAATTGCACCATCGACGCAGCCATTTCAATAGCAAGGCTTTCGCTATCGGAAAGATCCAAATTCAAAAACACATCTGAGTCCCTGATGGCGTAACGAGTCCCTCCTGCAGCTTCGTCACTGCCTCCTATATTTTCTGTATAGATCGGGATGCCAGTGTTTCGTAGATCTTTCTTATCTCGTTCGAATGTTTTTTTTGAACTTGGTCCGTCGTCGGCGTACAGATCGGTATCGCGAACTATTTCAGCCCAGGTGACGGGCGCGGGGCTAGCTCGCAAATACATGAGTAATTTCCAAATGCGTTCGTTCTTATCCACTTCCGATGACTTTAGATTCCCAACTGATGAGATTGTTTGACCCATCTAAGCCCTAACCTTCTGGCGTGGACGATCGATCGAATTCTCTCATTCGACAAGAGTGCTCCGGAAGTGTTTTGGGTAGCCAACACAGACGGGAAGCAATTCGGCGTCTGTCCGAAGAGCGGGTAGATGTTCTGATTGTTGGTGCAGGCGTCACGGGCATCGGGTGCGCACTTGACGCCGCCTCGCGAGGGATGAGCGTAGCTGTTGTAGAGCAACACGATCTTGCTTCTGGTACGTCTAGCCGTTCAAGCAAGCTGATCCACGGCGGTTTGCGTTACTTGGAACAATTTCAGTTTGGCCTTGTTAAAGAGGCGCTCACCGAACGAAACCTTCTTCTATCTCGTCTCGCTCCTCACTTAGTGAGGAGAGTCGATTTTCTATACCCCATTCACCAGTTAAGGGAACGGTTGTACGCAGGATTCGGTATCGGCCTGTACGACCTCTTAGCATCTCGTGGCCCTAGATTGCTTCCTCGGCACCGCCATCTAGGTCAACAACAGGTCACAAAAAACGCCCCTGCATTGAAAGGTCGCAGTCACAAAGGAGCGATCGTGTACTCAGATGCCTTAGTTGATGACGCCCGGTTTGTAGTTTCCGCGGCTCGTACCGCAGCAAAGTTAGGTGCATCAATAGCGACCTCAACAAGAGTGGTTGGCCTGTCACGTTCCAAAGGCCGAGTTTCGGGCGCCACCGTGAGGTGTCTTGAGTCAGGACGCGAATTTCATGTCTCATGCGGAACGGTAGTAAATGCCACCGGCGTATGGAGTGACGATATTGAGGCGTATGCAGGCGAATCGAATTCGAGAGTTCGCGCTTCAAAGGGGATTCATCTGGTGGTGCCTAGGCACCGAATTAACCTCGAAACAGGTCTGATACTTCGCACAGTTGACAGTGTCCTTTTCGTAATTCCGTCAGCCAATCATTGGATTGTTGGAACAACTGATTCCGACTGGCATCTAAATCGCGCACACCCTGCAGCTACTCATCGAGATATCACTTACCTGATTACGACCCTAAACGAAGTGTTGGCCGACCCGTTGACTACCGATGACGTTGTGGGCGTATACGTTGGCCTTCGACCACTTTTGGCTGGTGACTCAGAAAAGACGAGCAAGCTCAGCCGGGAGCACGCGGTGACATGTTCAACCAGTGGTCTCGTTTCCATTGCTGGAGGCAAGTACACGACATACAGGGTTATGGCAGCTGACACTATCGATGCAGTCGGAGTTGATCAGGGCTTAGATCTTCCGAAGTCATCAACAGATCAGGTTCCGCTGATCGGCTCGGACCGCTACCTCCAATTACGCGCTCAAATTAGTGAAATCGCGGAGATGTCGGGTGTTCTCCCAGCCACAGTCGAGCATCTGCTATCTCGGCAAGGAGACCGGATCTACGAGGTGTTGGATTTGATCAAGGAGGACGTGTCACTCGCGGAGCTAATCGATCCCCACTTACCCTACGTGCTTGCCGAAGTGGTTCACGCTGTTCGATTCGAAGCAGCGTTGCATCTTGAGGATGTATTGACTAGAAGAACTCGTCTTTCTATTGAAAGTCCCGATAGGGGAACGAACTCAGCTCTACGGGTTGCTGAATTGATGGCACGCGAACTGAACTGGGATCGGAACAAACTCGAGAGCGAGGTCGGTCATTACTTGGATCGAGTCGCAGCAGAAAGAGCCAGCAACGAGCAATTAGATGACGTGACCGCAGATGCTCAGCGTTTGGCGGTGGGAGAAATACGGGACAATTTAAATTAGGTCTACAAAGAATCGATCAAACGGTGCTTTTGAACTTTCCCTAAGGCGTTTCTTGGCAATGAGTCGACTCGATGGGTGTTCTGCGGTCGCTTGTAATGAGCGAGTCGGTCGCCAACGAAGTTCCTGAGTTCGATGGAGTCAATATCGCGGCTCGCGACGACAAAAGCCTGCACAGCTTCGCCCCAATCATCGTCTGGGACTCCCACGACCGCACACTCTTGCACTGCGTCGTGTTCCATGATGACGTCCTCAACTTCTTTGGGGTAGACGTTGAAACCTCCGGAGATGATTAGCTCTTTTGCTCGTCCGGTTATGGCGAGGTATCCATCCGAATCAATTGCGCCAAGGTCACCTGTACGAAACCACCCGTCATCGAAGGCATCCACGTTTTCTTCTGGGCGTTCCCAGTATCCCTTAAAGACATTAGGTCCCTTTACCTGAATCTCGGGGGGATTACCTTCAATTCGGACTTCTACACCGGGTAATGGAAAACCGACGGAGTTTGGGCGTCGTTCGCCTTCATAGGGATTGGACACCAGCATCGCTGTTTCAGTCATTCCATAACGTTCAAGTATGTGTTGGCCAGCCGCTTCATGGATCTTTCGGTGAACTTCAGCTGAGAGAGGAGCTGAGCCCGATACGCATAGTCGTAGATCTCCGAGTTGATTAACTTTCTCGGAGTTGAGCAGCCGACTGTACATAGTTGGAACTCCAAAAAACATTGTCGCTTCAAACTCTTTAATGGAGTCCAAAACCTCCTCGGCCTTGAACTCCGGTAGTAGAACGGCTCGGCCACCAACGGTTAGGGATCCATGTAAACCGACTCCTAGCCCGTGCATGTGAAACAGCGGTAACGCAAGTATCAAAGTGTCACTAGATGTCCAACGCCATGCAATCTCTAAACCTCTGACAGAAGACAGCAAGTTACCGTGCGTTAGAACAGCCCCTTTGGGTCGACCTGTAGTGCCGGAGGTGTATCCGATGAGAGCTGGGCTGTTCGTTTCCACTCCATCCAACGGACAGGTCGGGCCATCATCTAGCTCGACTGAAGGGCCGGCCAAGATCACGTCGGGATCTGTTGCTTGAATCCATTCTCGCCATTCCGGCTGTTCAACGATAGCGACTCTTGGTCTGGCATCTGAGACTACGTGTGCGACCTCCTCCGCTCGATATGCCCCATTTGTTGGAATAACTACGGCTCCTAGCCGCAATGCCGCTACGTGGGCTACTACAAGCTCTAGAGAACTTGATGCGCTCAGAAGCACTCGTTCACCCGGTAAGACTCCCGCGTGCGCCAGTCTACGTGCCACTGTTTCTGAGCGACTTGAAAGCGTTTCGCCACTTGCCCAACCTTGCTTGGGGTCGTGGATCACATTCTTGTCCGGGTTCCGGCGCCACTGGTCAACCCAGACTCTCGGCAGCGTACCTCCGGCCAGCAAGTCGTCTTGGGTGAGTTCTATCGCATCAGGTAGATGGGGTTGCCAGGAGTTCATTTCGTGACTTCTTAAGGTTGAGACGATCGATCTTGTCTGCCCGGTGCAGATTAAGCAATGGTGGCTAACACTAAACGGCTCATGACTCAGCCAGGAGATAGATGGCATCCCCAACGGGATTTGAACCCGTGCCGCCACCTTGAGAGGGTGGTGTCCTAGGCCGCTAGACGATGGGGACTGGATCGGGGGTTCTAGAGCCCCGAGCGAACGGTCAGCTTACCGATCTCTAGTTCTTACGCCACAAGATTGGCTTACTTCACCCCGAGGGTTGGCGTTTTCGACCGATGCCGGCAAGTCCGCGGGGAAAGAAAAACGTTAATACGATTAGCCCAACGCCAAACACGAAGGCTGACTCATCTAGCAGCGAGAAGAAGTCCCCTATTGGACCAAGCCCATCGAACCCAGCTACTAGGTCGCCCGCTTTGCCCACCGCCGTTCGCGCTATGACGCCCAAAACAGGACCCCAAATAGTCCCTAATCCACCTACAACTGCTGATGCGTAGATAACTAGCGATTCCTGCGCTGGGAATTTGTCTTGAGAAACAAAAGGCACCAAGAGCACTTGAAGAGCCCCGCACAAGCCTGCCAGGCCTGCGCTTATCGCAAAGGTTGTGACTCGAGCCGAAACTAGGTCTACTCCATAAATCGCTGCCGCTGTATGGTTATCTCTTAGCGCTCTCATCGAACGACCAAACCGACTGTTCACGACATTCCAAGTAGCCCATAGAGCGAGGACAACGATAAGCACGCAAAAGAGGTACCGGTAAACCGCTGAGGCCATGCGCGAGTCCCCGGGCCACCAATTTGGTGCATCGAAGCGCGCCTCAACACCCTGACCGCTCACGCCTCCAGTGATTTTCGGAAATCGTTTACTTAGAGGCTGGAAGACAATCGCCATACCTAAAGTAACGAGAGCTAGGTGAATTCCTTTGATCCGAAGAGCCGGCAATCCTACGAGGGCTCCTGACAAACCGGCTGTCACTGCGCCAAGCGCAATCGCTACCAGCCAGGGAAGAGATAGATCATCTAGGTAAAAGCCCGTAGCGAAAGCACCGACTCCGACAAATACACCATGTCCGAGGCTGATCATCCCTCCGTAGCCAGTGGCGACGTTAACGCCAAGTACCGCAAGAACACTGATGATGATTTGACTCGCTTGTCTTAAACCAGTCGTTGATGCGACAAACGGAATGATCGCTAGCGCTACTGATAGGAGCACTATGCCGGTAACGCTTATCCAGCTAAGTCTGCGTTGGCGTTCAAACATCAGACTCGTTCTATCCGTTTGGTTCCGTACAACCCGGCCGGCCGGATCAGCAAAATGAGAACCATCGCCAGTAGAGCTGGTAGCACGCTGAGCTCAAAACCAATGAAAGGCACATACGCAGGGATCAATGTTTGACTCAAGCCAATGATCAATCCACCTACCAACGCGCCCTTAGGTGAGTCGAGTCCACCTAGCGTCGCCGCAGCAAATGCGTACACCAAGACTCGTAGCATCATGTTTGGTTCAAGTAGAACCGAGTTGGCACTCAAGCACGCTGCCAAGGCCCCAAAGCCTGATGCCATAGCCCAGCCATACATAAGTGTCGGTCCAACACGAACTCCTACTAGCTCAGCATTTGAGGGACTAATTGACACCGCTCTAAACGCCAGTCCCACGCGAGTGTGGCGCAACAGCAATATCAGAAGTATCAAAACCGAAAGAAGAACGATCCACACCCCAATGGTTGAATAGCGAAGCCGTGCTCCAAGAATGGTGAAATGCTGTCCTGCTCCGCTAGGAAAGATCGCGGGGAAGATTCGGGGGCCCGTCCCCCACCATTGCGCCATTAACGAATTTGTCGCCAACAGCAGACCAATAGTGATATTCACCAACGCTAAGTCGGATGCCCCCCCTAATGGCCGAATCAGAACACGTTCGGTAGCTGCTCCCACGGCCATCCCACACAAAACTGCTCCCACAATCGCCAAGGGAACTGTGAAGGGAACTCCAGGAACAAGGCCAGCAAGTCCCCCTCCTGTCAGACGTGGTTGGGGGCCCGCCAAAAGCACAAATGCTATATATGCCGTGAACGTCGCCATTTCCCCTTGCGCAAAGTTGAGCAACCCCGTCGACCGAAAAATAATGACTAGGGCCAGTGCCAACGACGAATAGATCGCGCTGTTGAATAGCGCGTCGAACACTCGTTGGAGCAGAAGGACTAGATCCATAGTGGTTTGTAGGAAGAAGGTAGCAAGAAGATTTGATTCGAGTCGCGGATCGGAGGTGGCACCAGCCACCTCCGATCCAGCGATAATAGTTACTTATTGTTTAAAAGTCGTAGTTCAGCGCAAATCGTTGAACTGCATATGCGATGACAAACAGGAATCCAAGTCCTCCAAGTAGACGGGCCATGCTGGCCGGTCCTTTAACAGAGTCCGGTCGATTACCTGCAGCATGCGCTTTGAGTTCGTTCGAACCAACGAGCATCGCTACTGGTGCCATGAGGATGGTCATGCGCAGTCCAAATGCCAACACGCCGACAATCAAACTATTCACCGCCATCAGCAGCCAACCAACTGCCAAGAGGACAGGGCCAATAACAGCCATCTTCATCGCTGTGTTAGCCCTAGTCGACTCCATGCCGGGATCCATTGAATCCAACGGCTGAATCGGCTCACCTGATGGTGTCAGTGGGACAACCTTTATGAGCTTGCTCTGGACCAATCTCGCTAGCGAGACAATGCCTCCTGGAGCGAAGAAGGTGAACAGAATTAGAATCAGACCGAAAATGGCCTTAGCCAAGGGCCCATCACCGTTTAGCGTATAAAGACCCAGCGGCACAGATATTCGCTTGGTGAGGTCGTTTACCCACACCACGAACAGTCCGCCGACGAGGGAACCTTGGATGGTTCCCACACCGCCAAGCACGAGGCCGATAATGAGGTCAATCGCAAGCAAGAACGTGAAGTCCTGCCCAGCAACGAAACCCTTATCCAGACACCACATCAGACCGGCAAGCGATCCAAGCGACGCACTGATCGCGAAGTTCATGGTCTTAGCAACGGGAAGGTTCACTCCGTACACGGCAGCGCCAGCTTCGTTGTCACGAATAGCTAGTACTGCACGGCCCGGTCTACTCCGCAGGTAATTGGTAATCACGAGCAAAGTAATGCCCAACATCAGGACGATGATCCAGTACCGGTATGCGGAACCGCCACGCGCGCCTTCAACGCCGGGGAGCCATTCCAAGAACCCTGGCGCTATAACTTCTTCAGATACGCCTTTACCATTAGGTCCGCCGGTTCGAGCCGCGATACCAAGTTCATCAATATTGACCAAGGTCGGGAAAACAGCGGCCTGAGCGATGGTTACCAAAGCTAAATATAAGCCTTTGACTCGCAGCGCCGGTAAGCCAATTATGACGCCCATGATGAATCCGACGATTAGCACTACTGGCAGCACCTGCCAGTAATCCCAATTTTCGTCTTGGACCATGGATGCAGTGACGAACGCTCCAATTCCCATAAAGGCGGAGTGGCCGAGGGCCAACATGCCGTTGAAACCAACGACGAGGTTCACTGCGAGAATGGCAACGCTGAGCACTAAGGCTCGGTTCATTTTGCCGATTTCAAATGGTTCTAGGACCAGTGGGGCAAGAATCAGGAAGCCGGCTAGGTACATCCATTGCACGTACTTCCATCTTTTGTGTTCTGCGCTGTCTTTTGCAACGACAACCAGTGGTGTACTCATTTTTGTAACTCCTCTTGCTGTTGTTGGGTTAGACGCGTTCTACCCGTCGGGTACCAAAGAGGCCCGCGGGTCGGAACAATAGGACGATAAGGATCACGAGGAACGCTGCAGCAAGCTGCAGGATCGACATGTAGAGCTGGCCAAATACCACGACACCACCCCAGGTCACAAACACAGCTTGGATAATTCCTACAAGGATCCCTCCAAGAACCGCGCCTCCAAGGCTGTCAAGCCCACCTAAAGCAGCACCAGCTAAGGCATAAATCAGGATGGTTGCCATCATGTTGGGGTTCACACCACCGAGTTGCGGTGCGACGAGCACTGCGCCCAGGGTTCCGAAGGCCGATGCGATCGCCCAACCGAAGCCAAGGGTTCGTCCCGTATGAACGCCTACAAGCCGTGCTGATTCTGTGTTCGATGAAACAGCTCGGAACGCCAGTCCGGCCTTGGTCCGGTTAAGGATCAAGCCGAGCAGGAACAGTGCCAATGCGAGGGTGACCCAGATACCAATGGATTGGTACTTCAGCCTGCTTCCCAGCACCTCTACATAGCGGTCGCCACCGACACTTGGAACCCAATCTGGGAACTTGCCGAATGGGTTGGTGAGAATACGAACTTGGTAGTTCCATATATCACCGGCTACCGCGTTGATAATGAGAAATAAGCCGAGTGTGATTAACACAACTGGCAGGTGATCTGCAGGGTCGAAAGGTCGAGTTAGTGACCGTTCTATTAACACACCGAGGCCAGCACTTAGCGCCATGGCAATCAACATCGATAGCCAGAGCCAAATTCCCTGTTCCATGTGTAAGACGTAAACCAAGAAGGCGCCCAGCATGGCAAGTTCGCCTGTAGCGAAGTTGATCAGCGTTGTCGCCTTAAAGATGAGTACGAGGGCCAGGGCTACCGCTCCGTAGATGGCGCCGAGGCTTAGCCCGTTGAAAATGAAGTCCGGGAGGACGTCAAAGTTCCAGTTCATTGCTTCTTGTCCTCCTTAAGCGCCCAAGTACGCTTCCTGCACAGCAGGATCGTTCTTGAGTTGGTCAGCGGATCCGCTCAGGCTGATTTCGCCTGACTCGATGACATAGCCATAGTCCGCCATTTCGAGCGCGAGATTCGCGTTTTGTTCCACGATAAGCATCGTGAGACCTGTTTCTTTATTAAGCGTTGTGAAACGTTCGAATAGGTCTTCAATGATGAGCGGTGCCAGGCCTAGCGACGGCTCGTCGAGCAGAAGAAGTCGGGGCCGGCACATCAGTGCGCGAGCCACGGCAAGCATCTGTTGCTCACCACCTGAGAGCGAACCAGCCAACTGGTCACGACGTTCAGATAGACGTGGGAAGATCTCAAACCAACGGTCGATGTCGTCCCGAATCTCATTGTCTTTTCTGGTGTAAGCACCAATCATAAGGTTGTCCATGGTTGACAACTCAGGGAAGGTACCTCGACCTTGAGGGACGTGAGCGACGCCCTTACGAACAATTTCTGCAGTGCCTGTTCGGGTGATGTCCTCATCACCCAACACTACTGAGCCGCTTGTCGTACACATGTTGCAGATGGCCCGAAGCGTGGTGGTCTTACCGGCACCGTTTGCGCCGAGGATCACAGAAACGCCCTTAGAGGCCACTTCGAAGTTCAAGCCTCTGAGAACCTCAACAGCTCCATAAGAAGCGTGGAGGTTTTCAACTTTCAAGCCAACTTCGTCAAAAACGTCATCAACCATTATGAACTCCCTAGGTAAGCCTCAATGACCTCTGGGTCGTTGCGAACGACATCCGGGTCACCGTCGGCGATTTTTCGACCGAAGTTAAGTACGACGAGTTTTTCGCTTATGCCAAGAACCATTCTCATATGGTGTTCGACCAGCAACACAGTCAAGTTGTGATTGTCTCGCAGGTCTTTAATGTCTTGGGCAAGCGAGTCCACTTCGCTATGAGTCAGGCCTGAGGCCGGCTCGTCAAGCATGATCAAGCGAGGGTTCGCGATCAACGCTCGAGCGAGTTCTATTCGCTTCAAGGTTCCGAAAGGCAGTCCTGCAGCGGGGCTATAAGCCACGTCCTCGAGGCCCAGTTCCTCTAGGGCCGCCCAAGCTCTATTCCTGAGGTCTTCCTCTTCTTTTCGCATTGATGGAAGACGAAGAGCTGAAGTGAGAACGTTCGCCTTCGTGTTGGTGTGGTCGCCGACCATGACGTTTTCAATAACGGTCATACCCGGCCACAAGGCAAGGTTTTGGAATGTCCTATAGACACCCACTCGACTGATCTCATGAGCCGACATCGCAGTTAGATCTTGACCGTCAAAGGTCACGGATCCTGCTGTCGGGTCATAGATGCGACTAACCACATTGAACAAGGTGGTTTTTCCTGCACCGTTCGGTCCTATTAGCCCGAGGATCTGTCCTTCTTCCATATTGAATGACAGGTCATCGAGCGCAACAATTCCGCCGAATCGGACAGTTATGTCTGAGACTTCGAGCAACGCCACGCGTTGCACCCCCTCTCTACTTGAACGCTTAGGCGGCATGCCCAGCGAATGCGCAAATTACCAGCCTGAACTGGTCATGCAAGTCTGTTTGTCAACTTCTAATGTTCTAACTGTGCTTTCTTAGTCCAAAAAAGCGCCAAAAGCGCTAATCAAATGGACTATTTAAAAAGAATACCCACTTTGTTTCTTGTTCAGTTATTTTCAAGATCAAGTTCGGGGAGGAGGACTTGAACCCCCAATGACTGGACCAGAACCAGTTGTGTTGCCAATTACACCATCCCCGATCGGATGCACTCCTAAGAGCAGACAGGCCAGGGTACCGCTATCCACGGAGTCAACAAACAGGCTTCGGTGACCAGTCAAGGAGAATCGATCGGTTTGTTCGTATCCAGTTTTTGTTGAGCTGCGGTTATCCGTTGAACAACAGTTTCACGTCCTAGGAACTGCATCGACTCAAATAGGGGCGGTCCAACCGAGCGGCCAGTAATAGCAACCCGGAGTGGCGCTTGGGCTTTGCCCAGCTTCATCCCATGTTGCTCCCCTATAGAACGAAGCATTTCATGCAGAGCCGTGCTATCCCATTTAACTTCCGCAACGGCAGTTTTCACTGCGCTGAGGATGAGCGGCGCTTCATCCGAACGCATTACTTTCGTCCATGCAGCTTCGTCGAATTCCGGGTTAGTCAGAAAAAAGAAGTCGAGTTGCGCAGGGCCTTCCGAAAGAACTTTGGTGCGTTCTTGGATGAGGGGTGCAACTTTTAGCAGTTCGTCAGCACCTACGACGGCACCCCAACTTTCCTCTTTGATCCACGGCGTCAAAGCGTGCGAAAAATCTTCCGGGCTCATCGCACGGATGTACTCAGCGTTAATGGCTTCAAGTTTTTTTAGGTCGAACATCGCCGAGGAGGGGTTGACGTCAGTGAGTTCAAACAAAGAAATAATTTCTTCAATCGGACGCACCTCAATATCGTCTGGTGGGCCCCATCCAAGGAGCGCCAAATAGTTGATCATCGCAGGTGCGAGTACTCCACGTTCGCGGTAGCTCTCTAGCGCAACGTCATCTCTGCGTTTCGAAAGTTTCTTCCGTTGTTCATTAACAATTAGAGGAAGATGCGCAAACTCAGGCGTGTCACTAGCTCCTAGCGCTCGTCGGAGCATCAGGACCTTCGGTGTCACGTTGATTAAGTCTTCACCCCGCACGACATGGGTGATACCCAGTTCGAAATCGTCGACTGCGTTAGCTGTGAAGAAAGTCGCCGTGCCGTCAGCTCTTCGTACAACAAAATCTTCGATGTGCTCATTTTCGAAAGAAACGTTTCCTCTAACTAGGTCATACCAAGAAGTGACTCCCTCGGTTGGCACACGGAATCGCACGGCACCGTCATCCACATAAGCCAAATCATCAGAAAGCCATTGCTCTACTGCGTCGTTATACAGGTCCGTGCGTTCACTTTGCCTGACTGGCTCACCGTCGAATTCAATTTGAAGCCAGTCCAACGAACGGTAGATGTTGTCAATGAGTTCTGGCTTGCTGAGTTCTGCATTGGTGTCTTCAATCCGCAGGATTAGCTCTCCTCCCAACCCTCGAGCGGCCAGCCAATTAAATAAGGCCGTGCGCGCTGAACCCAAATGAAGGGAACCAGTAGGGGCTGGAGCGAACCGGAGTCGAGTGTTACTCACAAACTTGAGGGTACGAGAGTATTTCGAAGGTTCAGACCTCTCGGCCAAAGATCTCTATCAACTCAGTTTGCGGGTCAGCTTGCCCGGCGCGTTGAATAGGAGGATCGAAGAGTTCTGGCATGCGAGCCATTTGATCTCGTCTCCTTCTTGCCCACGGAAGTGTCGCCGACACAACTTCCTCATCGATACGCTCATCGACGCCTAAACCGATGGCTAAGTCCCATGCATGCACTGCAAGATCGCAGGCCCGAATTCGCAAGAACTCGATAGCAGTGATTGCTTGCTGGCCCAGTTCCACTTGGTCGTCTAGATCCGCCGAAGCAAAGGCCGCTACGGCGTTTCGCCAAGACACTTCCCAAGCCATTTCAGGGTCTTCTGCAACGACTTCGGTATCGAGGGCCATCACTTCTTCAAACGGCGCTTTCTCGAGAATCAAGGCGGCCCGCATATTCTCAATTACACAGTGGGCGACTAGGTCGTAGACGTCCCATTCATCACACGGCGTCGAGGCATCCCAATATTCGGGAAGAATTTGACGAATTCGGAAGTCGACTTCGCCAGCTGCTAGTTGGTGAACTCTGAGCCATTCGGTGTGCCCTAGCTCGTCATTTAGCACTGTCCGGTGCCACAAGAGGGGTCTGAAGGGTCTATCCATAGACCGGGCGGACGGCCATGTCGGGCAAGGAGACGCAAAACCGGTGGCGTGGAAATGTCGAACTCAAGTGAAGGCAGGGATGGCCAGACCGAGACATCGGGGTCCACCATTGAAATTCGGTCTACTAATAGATCATCTAGACCAGCTCCAGCTCTAATGGCTTGCTGAAGGTCATATCCCAGCAAAGTCAATTCAACGATCCGTCGCCAGAGCAGTTCTCTGTGCTCGGGACTGAACCCAGATTGGTGGTCTAATCCCGAGGCGATTGTCAGAACAGTACGTATCGACTCCACTACTACCTGGGTTGGGTCGGTTCCGAGGTCCACCGATTCGGGAATTGGCTGCCCGGTTAGTTCTGCCGCGGTTGACAGGTTGCCATTGGCGACCTGACTCAGCAGGTCTCCCACTGTTAAATCGTTCATTGGCGCCGCTAAGGGCATCGGAAGGTGCTCCCACGCTGGCAAGCGCATTCGAGCCGCGAAGTCGGTACACGCCCGGCGGTGAAGACGAAGTAATTCTCGGTCTGGTGTCGAATCATTCATTGCAGTTCCAGCAGAGCCTTCCAGTCCGATGCATATCTGCCCTCTACGGCTTCACGTGACATCTGAAGCGTCTCAACTGGCACAGCTGCCACCAAACGCCGAAGATCTGCATAATGATGTGACTCAGATACACCTTCGAATCTCCGTAAACGCTCCTCTATCAGCTGCGGGTCGGCATCCTCATCCAAAAAGCCCCAGATCCGGTAGGCAATTTCCAAATCATGCACTACCGGCGCTCGCCCGTAAATAGAGGCTCGTTTCATCGCTATTTGCACACAGCCACTTTCGACGTCCTCGAGATGTTCAGTTTCATCGATGCAAAGTTGATCTCGAAAGGCACGTCTTAAGCGCAAGGCAAATCCCTGATCAGGCCCCTGGTGTCCCATGAAGCCGCCGCTGGGTTGTTCGGATGACAAGTCCCCGGGCCGCGCGTTCTTCCAGGACAAAGGAACAACATCAGGCGAGCTGTAGACAGGCGCGTCACCAGTCGGTGACTGCGGTACGTGTCTAGGAGCGCCCATGAACCATCAGTCTAGAGAACTAGCCGTGCCCGCGCGGTGCCTGTGGAGGGCATAAATCAGTGAGTCGCGGAGAGCAAGCCATGAGGCCTCAATAATATTTTCCGAGACACCTATTGTGGTCCAGGTGGATTGCGCATCACTGCTATCTACTAAAACTCGTGTCACGGCACCGGTTCCTCGGTCAGTATCGAGAACTCGAACCTTGTAATCAGTTAAGTGGACACCGCTTAGTTCGGGATAGATGTCAAGAACTGCATTGCGAAACGCGTTGTCCAGCGCGTTGACCGGGCCGTCGCCTTCCCCAACGGTAATCAAGCGCTCTCCACCCACGATTATGCGAAGCGTTGCTTCTGTATCGAACCGACGATCTTGGCCTCGCTCGACCAGTACCCGAAAAGATTCGACATCGAAGTAATCGAAGTTCTCGCCGGCTGCGCGGCGCATCATGAGCTCTAGGGAAGCGTCAGCTACTTCAAAGTGATAGCCCTCATGCTCTAATCGTTTCATTTCTTCGACTACTTCGACCATTTGCTGATCTTCAAGCTCTATTCCGAGTTGTTCAGCCTTTAATTCAACCGAAGCTCTACCTGACAAGTCACCTAGTAGAAAGCGGGTCGAGTTACCGACCGCCCCGGGGTCTACATGTTCGTAACTGTCTGGGCGGCGAGCGATCGCACTCGTATGCAAACCCGCCTTATGGGCGAAAGCCGAAGTTCCGACATAGGGCTGTTGATGTTGAGGGGGCATGTTCATCAATTCAGCAACGTGGTGGGATACAGCCGTCAGTCGCTCAATGTGCCCTGCCGGCAAAGTCTCGATGCCCATCTTGAGTGTCAAATTCGGCACCAAAACCGTATTGTCGCAATTGCCAGTTCGTTCGCCGTAGCCATTAATTGTTCCTTGCACGTGGGTAGCACCCGCAACAACTCCAGCAACGGCATTGGCAACTGCGCACCCGGTGTCATTTTGGGTGTGCATTCCAATCTGAACACCTTCAAAGTGTCGAACGACGTCACTCACTATCATTTCGACTTCGTGTGGCAGGGAACCTCCGTTTGTGTCGCACAGGACCAGACAATCGGCCCCCTGAACCGCAGCTGCTTCAAGGACTCTCAACGCAAACTCAGGGTTACGTTTGTAACCATCAAAGAAGTGTTCAGCATCAAAGAAAACGCGTAGGCCCTCAGATTTCAAAAACTGCACTGAGTCGCCAACCATTGCGACTCCTTCATCAAGCGGTTGACGCAAAGCTTCCGTCACGTGATAGTCCCAAGATTTTCCAACAATGCACACTGTTGAAGTCTTGGCTTCGACAAGGGAAGACAGTGTTTGATCTTCGTCGACTCGACCCTTCGGTCGGCGAGTCGACCCAAAAGCGACAAGTTGGGAATGTTCTAACTGAAGTTCAGTCGCGGCACGTCGGAAGAATTCTTCATCTTTGGGGTTTGACCCGGGCCATCCGCCTTCAATCCAATGGACTCCCAGAAGGTCAAGTTGTCGAGCCACTTTCAGTTTGTCGTCTGATGAAACCGAGATGCCCTCGAACTGAACGCCGTCTCGCAATGTGGTGTCGAATATCTCAACCATTTCGGGCCAAGAAGCGTCTCGGACACCCTGTCGGTCGAGGGCAGGGCTGCCGATTTCTTCACTCATGAAGCCCCCTGTGAAATATTGGCGAGAATGGCCGACGATATTTCTGCAGTGGTGCCACTACTAGGAACGTCATCGCAAGCATTACGAACAATTCCTGCGATTTCCGATTCGCCTAAGAAATCAAGCATCATGGCGCCAGACAGCACCGCAGCTGTGGGGTTAGCGAGTCCCTGACCTGCGATATCTGGAGCAGAGCCATGAACCGGTTCAAACAGAGAAGGAGCTGTTCGTTCAGGGTTGAGATTTGCCGACGATGCTAAGCCGATGCCTCCTGCCACAGCGCCGCCGAGATCAGTCAAAATATCCCCAAATAGGTTGTCAGTAACAACGACGTCGTACCGGGTGGGGTCTTCGACGAAGTAGATGCAGGCAGCATCGACATGGTTATAGGCAGTTTCAATGTCGGGGTATTCACCAGACACCTCTTGAAATGTCCGTTCCCAAAGATCCCCTGAGAATGTCAAGACATTCGTCTTATGAACCAATGTGAGGTGTTTACGTTCTCGGCTACGAGCCAGCTCAAAGCCGTATCGAATGCAACGCTCCGCCCCTTTTCGAGTATTTACCGATCCTTGAGTGGCGATTTCGTCGGGGGTACCTTTCCTGAGGAAACCGCCTTCACCCGCATACGTGCCTTCGGTATTTTCGCGAATGACCACAAATTCGTGGCCGTTGGGCAAGGCAAAAGGTCTTAAGTTGACATACAAGTCCAGTTCAAATCGGGCCTTCAATAGCAAACCTCGTTCAATGACCCCCGGTGGGACCTCCGGTGTGCCAACTGCACCAAGCAAAATCGCGTCATATCCGCGTAATTCTTCGAGGGTCTCGTCTGGAAGGACCACGCCATCCTCAAGGTAACGGAATCCTCCTAACCGAAAGTCAGTGGTCTCGAGGTCGGCACCTGCGGCTCTCATCACCTCGAGGGCTACCGAGGTAACTTCTGGTCCGATGCCATCTCCGCCGATAACTGCAATTTTGTGTGGCATTTAGGTTCTCCTCGTTTAAGCAATCGATAGTGACCCACCTGAGTTAGGGGCCCCATAAACACAACAACCGCCCCCAAGGGACGGTCGTTAGGCGCACACGGTGAACGTGTGCGCTAAGAAATAATGATGGCGGTCAGGTCTGCCTTCACGCCTTCCATTGTTAACAACTTCAGGCGATACGTCAACCTCGATGAGAAATCAGTGCCGTAGTTCATTGCTTAGCCGGATTCGATACGCTCTGGGGAATGGCTGAAATGCAACATCTATCACCTGAAGCGCACGCCCGGCTTGCTGCCGAACTCAAAGACTTAACTACGCGCGGTCGTATAGATATCGCTGACAAGATTGAACAAGCCAGGCTCTTGGGCGACCTATCTGAAAACGGCGACTACCACGCAGCCAAAGAAGAGCAGGGCAAGATGGAAGGTCGAATTCTTCATCTAACCTCAGTCCTAGAAAACTGTGAGGTGGTCGAGCAAACCTCAGATGGGTCGGTAACTCCAGGAGTTATCGTTGAAATTCGATTCCAAGGCGATGATGTCACTGAAAAGTATCTTTTCGGCTCAATAGAAGAGCGACGTGAGGACCTCGAAATAATTTCTCCCGGCTCCCCGATGGGTCAGGCTCTCGAAGGTGGAGTCGTAGGCGACGTGGTTGAATATGAAGCAGGCGCAGGCACTCTCTCCGTCGAAATCGTTTCAATAGAGGCTTGAAGGGTTTAGATGACCGGCGACGCCGCAATTGCTCCCAGAGAGGCCTCACAGAAAGATGATCATCAGAACCGTCTGGTGTTGCCTAGGGGACGCCACTACGACCTACCTGGCAGGGGGCGAACTTTCGCACGCCTGGTCGACGCTCCTCCCGGTGCGCCGACGATTCTTTTGCTCCACGGATGGACGGCTACTGCCGATTTGAACTGGTACAGCAGCTACTCAGCACTTGAAGGCAAATACGGACTAGTTGCTCTTGACCATCGAGGCCACGGCAGAGGCATCCGCTCCAAGACCCCATTTCGACTTACCGACTGCGCCGATGATGCCGTGGCTCTTTTGGATGAGTTGGGTATCGAAAAAGTGATAGCTGTCGGCTACTCGATGGGAGGGCCGATAGCCCAATTAATTTGGAGACGTCATCCCGGTCGTGTCATGGGGTTAGTGCTTTGCGCTACAGCAGCATCCTTTAGTACAACGAAACAGGACCACGTGCGTTTCGCGGCGATAGGTACTTTGGCCCAGGCTGCAAGGGTTATACCAAGGGCCCTGCGCCAACTTATTGGCAGTCAACTACTTACAGGAAAGTCAGGCAAAGATCTACGTCAATGGGCGGTCGGAGAGTTACGTCGTCACGACCCGTTAAAACTGATTCAGGCTGGGCACCGAATCGGGCTGTTCGATAGCCGCCGCTGGCTTCGTACAATTGACATTCCTGTATCAGCCGTTGTCACAACCGAGGACGAAGTGGTTTCTGTCTCGCGGCAACGGGAAATGTTAGAAGTCATTCCCGGAGCAACTAGTTTTGAAATCGTTGGAAGTCACACAGTTTGCGTTGGACAGCCAGAAGCTTTTCGTAAGTCACTTCTATCTGCGATTTCTGATGTTGTTGGCAGGTCTCACTGGACCCCAGCGGCAATCGACTGACACAGTGGTGAACTATCTCAGTATCCCAATAGCACGAAACTAAAGGATTTAGATGGCTGGTAAAACTCTCAGCGACAAAGTATGGGAACGCCACATAGTGAGGAGTGGTGATGGTCTTCCTGACCTGTTGTACATAGACCTTCACCTCATTCATGAGGTGACGTCTCCTCAGGCTTTTGATGGTTTACGAATGAATGGTCGCACCGTTCGGAGACCAGATCTAACAGTGGCAACCGAAGACCATAATGTTCCCACCGAAGATATTCATCTGCCGATTGCTGATGAAATCAGCAAAAAACAGGTGGAAGTTCTTAGGTCGAACTGCCAAGAGTTCGGGATCAGGTTGTACCCGATGGGCGACCCTGGCCAGGGAATTGTTCACGTCATAGGGCCCGAGAAGGGTCTCACGCTGCCAGGTATGACAGTCGTCTGCGGAGATAGCCACACATCTACCCATGGAGCTTTCGGGGCTTTAGCTTTTGGGATTGGCACTTCAGAGGTGGAACACGTGTTAGCTAGCCAAACTCTTCCTCAGACTCGACCAGGAACAATGGCCATAAACGTGAACGGTGAGGCTCCTGCGGGGGTTACTGCAAAAGACATCGTGCTGGCAATTATCGGTCGTATTGGCACTGGCGGTGGTATTGGTCACATCATCGAATATCGCGGCAGTGCTATTGAGGCTCTCTCTATGGAGGGCAGAATGACTGTCTGCAACATGTCGATTGAGGCTGGTGCTAAAGCGGGTCTCATTGCTCCTGACGAAGTCACTTTCGCTTATCTAAAGGGCCGATCTCATGCCCCTCAGGGAGCGGACTGGGAAGCAGCCGTAAAGGAGTGGAACTCGTTGGTGACGGATGAAGATGCGGTATTCGATAAGTCCGTGGATATTGACGCGGCATCTCTTGAACCGCATGTCACTTGGGGAACCAACCCGGCGCATGTCATTCCGATTAGCGCGCCAATACCGGGACCTGATGCGTATAGCGATCCGGTTGAGGCTGCTACCGCCGAACGAGCTCTGGAGTACATGGGTTTGACTGCAGGATCCAAGCTGAGCGATGTCGCTGTGGATACTGTCTTCATTGGCTCCTGCACGAATTCTCGCATTGAGGACTTGCGTCTCGCCTCTGAGGTTGCTCGAGGACGGACTGTGAAAGAGGGCGTTCGCACATTGGTAGTGCCAGGTTCTTTTGAAGTGAAGGCACAGGCGGAAGCAGAAGGGCTCGATCAAATCTTTAAGGAAGCGGGCTTTGACTGGAGAGAGCCTGGGTGCTCTATGTGTCTGGCCATGAACCCAGACAAGCTTCAGCCGGGGGAACGTTCGGCATCAACGTCGAATAGAAATTTTGAGGGTCGACAGGGTCGAGGAGGACGGACTCACCTGGTTTCACCTGCGGTTGCCGCCGCAAGCGCTATTGCGGGCACGTTCGTGACTCCGGATGATTTGGACTGAAAGGAAAACTGATGCAAGCAGTTCGAGTACATGAGGGGAACGCCGTGCCTCTTGATCGCAGCGATGTCGACACGGATCAGATCATTCCGAGCGACTGGCTAAAGCGCGTCGAGCGCACGGGATTCGGAAAGGGCTTATTTTCAGAGTGGCGTGACGAACGAGATTTTATTCTGAACGACGAAAATTATGCCGGAGCCTCCATTTTGGTGGCAGGGTCGAACTTCGGCACGGGTTCCTCAAGAGAGCACGCTGTGTGGGCATTGATGGATTACGGATTTATGGCCGTTATTTCGCCACGTTTTGGTGACATTTTTCGGAATAACGCAACGAAGAACGGTCTCATTCCCTGCCAAATCAGCGAAGAGGGGGCTTCTAAGCTGAGGGAAGCTCTTCACGCTGATCCTGATTTGTCTGTAACCGTTGATGTTGAACGACTAAAGGTCTTAGTGCCCTCTATAGGGCTCGACGAAGATTTTCCAATGGATGATGCAACGAGGGAACGCTTCCTTGAGGGTCTAGACGACATTGGCATAACCCTTAGAAGCCAGGGATCAATTGAGAGCTATGAGTCGAATCGGGCAGCCTGGTTTCCGGATACCAACTAGCCAATATCAGCTAGCTAATTATCCAAGCTCGATCAAAGAAGCTGACTGAATTCCGGCTTCAGATTTCAAGGTTTCGAGAATCTCTTCCGCTATTGGCTGATCGGACGCCAATGCCATTAACGCATGGTCTCCGGCCCCGTCGCGGCCTAACCCCATGAAAGAGATATTGACCTCTGCTTTACCCAACAGAGTTCCCACGATGCCGATCATGCCCGGTCGGTCGTCATTTCTAATTACCAATATGTGGCTTGAAAGGGGAACCTCGACTGAATGGTCATCAATCATAACTATTCGTGGTTCATTACCCGAGCGAACAAGAGTCCCCGCTACTGCATGGTCGCCAGAACGCACTTCGATCAAATTTCTGAAGTCTCCGGAATCTTGAGATCTGAACTCGCGTATTTGAACCCCGAGGCGTTCAGCTTGTTCAAAAGCATTGACGAATGTGATCGGACTGTCGGAGTCCTTGTTTAGGACCCCGCGAAGTACAGCCAGCGCAACAATTTTAGTGTCGTAGCCACCAATCTCTCCCGTGACCTTAACCTCGATCTCATCAGGCAGTTCAGAGATCAGCCCACTGAAGAAGGCGCCAAGACGTTCAGCAATTCCTAAATATGGGCGGAGCGCGTCAGAGGCTTCTTCGGCCGCAATGTTGACTGCAAAAGGAACGAAGTCGCCGTCTAGAGCCAGCGCTACCTGCTCTGCGATGGTGACCCCTGCTCGATCTTGCGCCTCATTAGTGCTCGCGCCCAGATGAGGAGTCACCACTACGTCTTTGCGCGCGAACAGCGGCGAATCCAGCGTGGGTTCCGCATCAAATACATCTAAGGCCGCTCCACCGAGATGACCGCTCTCCAGAGCCATCAATAAGTCATCTTCTACGACTACCCCGCCGCGGGCTGCGTTCACCAAGCGGGCTCCTGGCTTGAATTTCATAAACCTTGCAGAATCGAAAAGGCCAACAGTCTCGGGGGTTCTGGGTAGGTGGACCGTGACGAAATCAGACTGACCGAGCAGGTCATCGAGCTCAAACATTTCGACGTTGACTGCCCGAGCTGACTCGGAACTAACGAAAGGGTCAAATGCGAGAATTCGGACGTCAAAACCTTTAAGCCGCTGAGCCACCAGCCTCCCGACTCTACCCAAGCCAACAATTCCGACTGTCTTGTTTAACAATTCAGCGCCGGTCCAAAGGCTTCGTTCCCAACGACCTTGGATCAGGGCACTATGTGCTTGGGCCACATTGCGTGCTAGCGCGAGGAGCAACGCAACCGAATGTTCGGCCGCCGACACAACATTGGATTCGGGCGCATTACAAACCAAAATTCCTCTAGATGTAGCTGTTGCTATATCGACATTGTCAAGCCCAACTCCGGCACGTCCGATGACTTGTAGTCGATTAGCTTCGTCCAATAGTCGCTTGTCAACCTGCGTGGCAGATCGCACGATAAGCGCGTCGGCCTCAGCAATTTCCGCCGAGAGGTCATCCGGAGACAGATCTAACGAAATCTGCACATCGTGACCCTTCGAACGTAAAAGTTCGATTCCTGGTTGGGCTAGCTGTTCGGTGATCAGGACCCGAGCCATTTTAGTCATTCACCAACTCGCCTATACGGCTGACACCATCTACTAAATCTTCCATGCCGAGAGCAAACGAGAAGCGAGCGTATCCGGGTGCTCCGAATGCTTCGCCAGGAACGAACGCCACTTTCGCTTCCTCCAATACCAAGGTAGCCAAATCCAAGGTCGACTGAATTTTCCGGCCTGCAATTTCACGACCCAGCAGACCTTCTAGGGATGGAAATGCGTAAAAGGCGCCTTCGGGTTCAAGACAGCTGATTCCATCTATTTCATTCAACATTCGGTGAATGGTGATACGCCGCTCATCGAAAGCTTCTCGCATGACCCTTACGTCATCGAGTCCCCCGTTGACCGCAGTGATAGCCGCTACTTGAGCCACGTTACAGACATTGGATGTCGCGTGGCTCTGCATGTTGGTCGCCGCTTTGATGACATCGAGTGGCCCAGCCATCCAGCCCACTCGCCATCCAGTCATTGCGTAGGTCTTCGCTACGCCATTCAAAATCACGCATCGATCCATGACCTCGGGGACCACAGCAGCTACTGAGTGGTGAAGTTTGTCTCCATAGACGAGATGTTCATAAATCTCATCTGTGATGAGCCAAACACCATTTTCGACTGCCCAAGCACCGATAGCAGCAAGTTCATCTTTGGGATACACGGCGCCGGTGGGGTTAGAGGGCGAGACGAAGATGAGTGCCTTAGTTTTGTCTGTTTTAGCTGCATCTAACTGCTCAACGGTTACACGAAACCCTTGGTCTGCTCCGGCGAATACCTCAACCGGTACTCCCCCAAACATGCGAATAGATTCAGGGTAGGTAGTCCAGTAAGGAGCCGGCAGGATGACTTCGTCTCCTGGGTCCAGCAGAGTCATCATCGTGTTGAAGACTGCTTGTTTTCCGCCGTTAGTTACCAAAAACTGAGCTGGCTCGAGTTCGACCTGAGAGTCTCGTAACGTCTTAACTGCCAAAGCTTGCTTTAGTTCCGGCAATCCACCCGCCGGCGAGTACCGGTGATATTTGGTGTCCTGGCATGCACCTGTCGCAGCGGCGACTATGTGTGCTGGGGTAGCAAAATCAGGTTCCCCAGCACCGAAGCCAATGACGTTCTCGCCCTCCGCTTTCATTGCTTTCGCTTTTGAATCAACGGCCAGAGTGGCAGATTCGGCTATCTGTCCAACAGCGGACGAAATACGTTTAGTCACGGATAAGCTCCTATTGGCTTGGGGCCTGTCGAAATGGCCCACCGACATAGTGGCAGGCAATGAGCGCTACAGAAAATTCAATTTCCCTTCCTACAGAATTACTTCCAGGGGATGGGCGTTTCGGTTCAGGTCCCTCCAAGGTCCGCACGGAAGCTCTTCAAAGCTTCTTTGAGGCGGCACCTAGCTATCTAGGCACTAGCCATCGTCAAGATAATGTGAAAGATCATGTTGCCAGATTGCGGTCTGGTCTATCTGCTTTGTTCAATCTCCCAGAAGGATGGGAAGTAATTCTCGGCAACGGCGGCACCACCTCTTTCTGGGATGCGGCATCTTTCTCTCTCATCGAATCGTCAAGTCAACACCTGTCTTTCGGCGAGTTTTCCTCCAAATTTGTGACGGTAGTTGAACAAGCTCCGCACCTCCAGGAGCCAGAAGTGATCGTTAGCGACCCTGGCTCTTGCCCATCGCCTGTGAAATCGCAAGTTGACACTTATGCGCTCACCCATAATGAAACTTCGACCGGTGTAACAGCGAGTCTGAGCCGCCCAGATCCAGATGGTCTCGTAATAGCGGACGCTACTTCTGCAGCGGGGGCTATTCAGTGGGATTCAAGCGAAGTGGACTGCTATTACTTCGCTCCTCAGAAGGCTCTAGCGTCAGATGGTGGGTTATGGCTCGCTGCCTGCTCACCTGCTGCTATCGCCCGAATCGAAGTCTTGTGTTCAGGTTCCCGCTGGATACCTGCCAGCTTGGACTTGGGAATTGCATTGTCTAACTCTCGAAAAGACCAGACTTACAACACACCGAGTCTGGCGACGATTTTCTTGGCGGCGGAAATGGTCGATTGGATTAACGAGTCGGGTGGTCTCACGTGGGCAGAAGATAGATGCGGCCAAAGCAGCGGGATCATTTACCGCTGGGCAGAAGAACGCTCCTTTGCTCGCCCATTTGTCGCCAACTCTCGTGAACGCTCCCCTGTTGTTTGCACTATCGACTTTGAAGGGGTTGATGCCGACGCCATTAGCGCGGTGCTAAGAGCAAACGGAATTGTCGATACCGAGTCGTATCGAAAGCTCGGTCGGAATCAACTACGTATAGCTACCTTTCCTGCTGTCGAACCCGCAGACGTGGAAGCCTTATGCGCTTGCATTGACTACGTCGTGGAAGAGCTGGGATAGACAGCGTTAATTAGGTCAAGTCGTTCGCCTCGACTGGGAGACTACGAGACTCTCTACACGAACAGCTTCACTTAATTCAGGAAAGAATGATCAGGATGTGTGGCTAATAAACGCGCAGCTGATCGCTGTCGAGCTAGGACTTGACTCCAACAGTTTGACGGCTCCAACGACAGGTCGTCGTTTGTGGCGCCAAAGGTCCACCAGGCACCCTCTTCTAGCTCAAATCGAAGCTGGCCCGGACTCCATCCTGAGTATCCGATGTAGTAGCGAACTGTGCTCGCATCAATTTGACCAAAACCTACATCGGCTTCAAGATCAAGCATCGCAATTCCTTCTGTGACTCGAGTGGACCCCGCCCAGGGCTCCGACACGGGCGCTAACGCTAGAATTGCGTCAGGTTGAACTGGTCCTCCCGAAAACACCTGGGTCGCGCAATCTAACCCGACCGCCCAATCTGGAAGAGCCAGATCCATGGCAGCTAATGACGGTCGATTGAGAATTACTCCCAGGGACCCCTCAGGGCCGTGTTCTAGCATGAGAACGACCGTACGTCGGAAGTTTGGATCCTCTAGTTGCGGCGTCGCTACGAGCAGCGATCCCCTATATGGCTCGATTGTCGGCGTCACAAGCCGGTCCGTCATATCGCTCCGGCTTTCAAAATTCGCAATGTCTCATAACGCTACGAGGATAGGTGTTCCTAGTTGACGTCTCCGCCTGATGCTTCGGTCACATCTTGTTTGCCTGCTGTGATCCAAGGCATCATGGCTCGAAGGTCTGCACCTACCGCTTCGATCGGGTGTTCCTTACCTTCGTGGACAAGCCGCTTGTAGTTTGGCAATCCGTTGCGATTTTCTTCGATCCACTCATTGGCGAAGGTTCCATCTTGAATCTCTGCCAGAATGCGTTTCATTTCTGCGCGAGTTTCGTCCGTGATAATCCGCGGGCCTCTTGTCAAATCGCCGTACTCGGCAGTAGTAGAAATCGAATAGCGCATGCCAGCGATGCCAGCTTCGTATATGAAGTCGACGATCAGCTTCACCTCATGGAGCGTTTCAAAGTAAGCGGATTCAGGTTGGTAGCCAGCTTCAACAAGCGTGTCGTAACCGGCGCGAATAAGTTCAGTCAGCCCACCACACAAGACGACTTGTTCACCGAAAAGATCTGTTTCTGTTTCTTCAGCGAACGTTGTTGTCAGGACTCCGCCTCGCGTTCCTCCAATTCCTTTTGCGTACGCCAAGGCATCGTTCAATGCATTGCCGCTCGCATCTTGATGAATCGCAACGAGCGCGGGAACGCCCCCACCTTCGGCATAGGTGCGTCGAACATTGTGACCCGGGCCCTTTGGCGCGATCATCCAGACGTCGACATCATCGGGCGGCTGGATCTGATCAAAGTGGATGTTGAATCCGTGGGAAAACGCTACAGCGTTGCCCGCCGACAAGTTGGGCGCTATGTGTTCGGAATAGATCGCCGCTTGCTCAGTATCTGGAAGCGCCATCATCATGATGTCTGCCAGTTCTGCCGCTGCGGCGATACTCAGGACCGTCAGACCTTCTGATTCTGCCTTAGCAACAGAGGATGATCCTTCTCTGAGACCGACTACAACGTTAACGCCACTGTCCCGGAGATTTAACGCATGGGCATGCCCTTGCGATCCATAACCCATTATCGCCACGGTGCGCCCAGCGAGGTGCCCCAAGTCGGCGTCTTCTTCATAGTAAATAGTTGCGGGCATCGCTCTGCTCCTCTTAGAAAGCCGTTCTTCGGCTAGAGATTCGTTTGTTTCTTAATCTGATTGTGAGTCACCAAGGTGCCCCAATGCAATCCGGCCTGTTCTTTGAAGCTCGATAATGCCGAATTTGCGCAGTGCAGTTTCGCAGAGATCAAGCTGGTTTGGGTGGGCGTGAACACTAATTATTAGTTCACCTGAATTTGAATCGACTATCGAGCCTCCAAATGACCCAAGTAGTTCCTCGACAGCCTCGGAATCGTTCGAAGCTACCCGCGCCAACATAAGTTCGCGTTCTATAGAAGAAGCCGGTTGTAGTTCAGTGATCTCAAGGACATTGACGAGCTTGTCGAGTTGCTTAGCTATCTGCGTGGCATCAGTGTTGTGAACGTCGACGACGATGCTAATTCTGCTTAACGACGGGTCATCGGTCGGCGCCACAGCAAGGGAGAAAATATTGAAGCCTCTCCTGCTAAATAGTCCAGCGATACGAGCCAATACTCCGAACTTATTCTCAACCAGTACAGACAGTATGTGAAGGTTCGGTTGTATCGCGTCTCGATCCTCCTGCGTCATGAGGGCGCCGTACCTTTCGCCTTCGCGTCTGCATCACCTTCGGGCCCAAGGATGATGTCATCATTGGAGCCCCCAGCCGGAACCATGGGATAGACCTTTTCAAACGCATCAACTCGAAAATCGATAACTACGGGGCGGTCATTGATTGAATTGGCCTTTTCGATCGCAGCCACTACTTCTTCCGCCGACTCGACTCGAATACCGGTACATCCCATAGCCTCAGCCCAGCCAACGTAGTCCGGATGGTCAGGACTCAAATAGACCTCGCTGTAACGCTCATCGTAAAAAAGTTCTTGCCACTGACGGACCATGCCGAGGTACGCATTATTGAGGATGGCTATCTTGACTGGAATATTTTCTGCGGCAGCAGTTATCAATTCTTGAGCGGTCATTTGAAAGCAACCGTCGCCATCTACTGCCCACACCATTTTCTCTGGTTGACCAGCTTTGGCCCCAATGGCAGCCGGGACTGCGAATCCCATAGTTCCAAGCCCACCAGAGTTGACCCAAGTGTAGGGATAATCGAATTTCCAAAATTGGCTTGCCCACATCTGGTGTTGACCCACACCCGCCACAACGATTGTGTCGTCTGGAGTGTTATCCCGAAGTTGTTCTAAGACGTACTGAGGTTTAAGCGGAAAGCCACTGTCGGGCTGCTCATATTGCAGTGGGTGTTGTTCTTGCCAGCCGCTAATGGTCGATTTCCATTCTGAACGGTCTGTTTCTGCCTCATCCGATAGTTGATACTCTGCGATCAGTGACTGCAGGGCGGCATTGGCGTCGCCTTGTATCGCTATATCCGGGTGCCGGACTTTGCCATGTTCAGCAGGATCTATATCGACATGAATGATTTTCGCATCCGGCGCAAAGAACTCTGTGTTGCCCGTGACTCTGTCGTCAAAGCGTGCCCCTAAATTGATCAGCAGGTCGGCCTTTTGAAACGCAGTGACTGCAGTGTAGTTGCCATGCATTCCTGGCATTCCCAGACACCTGGGGTCACGATCCGGGAACACTCCTCGAGCCATGAGAGTGGTAGCGACATGAATGTCTGTAATATCGACGAACTGCTTGAGACTTTCAGCGGCTCGAGCTTTAAGTAGACCCCCTCCTGCGTAGATGACAGGTCTTTGGGCAGCGCGAATCAGCTTCACTGCATCACGAATGTTTTCGATCTCAACATCGCTATTCGGGGCATAGCCCGGAAGATCTACTTGGTCCGGCCAGTACCACTCCATCATTTCGTTACTGACGTCTTTAGGTACGTCGATAAGAACTGGTCCCGGTCGTCCAGTTGTTGCGATGTGGAAAGCTTCTTTCACAATTCTTGGAATGTCAGCTGGGTCTGTTACCAAGTAATTGTGTTTAGTAACGGCCATCGTGATTCCCGTTGTGTCACATTCTTGGAAGGCATCGGAACCAATTGATCCAAGCGCAACTTGGCCTGTAATTGCGACCATAGGTATTGAGTCCATGTACGCGTCGCAAAGTGGGGTCACAATATTGGTCGCCGCTGGTCCGCTGGTGACTATCGCCACTCCAGGCTTGCCGGTCACATGTGCGTAGCCCTGCGCCATATGGCCGGCTCCTTGTTCATGACGAACCAGAACATGTCGGATTTTTGAATCGAGGATCGGGTCATACACAGGAAGAATCGCTCCGCCTGGAAGACCGAACATTACCTCTACGTCGCACATCTCGAGACTTTTTATGAGGGCCTGGGCGCCTGTCAGTTCCATCTGTCCTCTTCCTTACGACGACTTATTTTAGGTGAGCTTTTGGGGAGCCTTAAACGGAAAAGGTCCCCTCCGGGGACCATGAGCTAGCGGGATCGGAAGACCCGCCTATGCGGGTACTACGAGAAAGCGATTAACCCAGGACTGGTCCATATGGGATCGCATCAGGCTATTTTGGCGGCGTCAGGTGCAAGTCGCAACCTGACGGGTCAGAAGTCTGCTTAGTCTCGACATCTCAGCGGTAGATTCATCACTCAATGGCACGGCTTTCAGGTACCACTCGTTTTGCTTTTGTGCTTGCTGTTGCGATCACTGCCATTGCACTTTTGCAAACATCTGACCGCCGATCCTTTAGGTCAGACTCGCTTAGAAAAGAAATTTGGTGGCAATCTGAACACGAATCACCATCTAACCCTCAAGACTCTATTGAATTTTCGCTATCCAACGAAAAATGCCCTCCAGATCTTCCTTCTCTCGAACCGTTAAAGGTAGAAACACCTGATCTTTATTTGTCCTTGGTCTTTGAGCTTCCCGGCGCCACATCTGTGGCTTTCCTGAATCCCGAACGGGGTTTCGTTGCAGAAAGAACAGGACTTGTATTCGAATTTCAGTCAGGACGGCTCTTGGCAGACCCTGTCATTGACCTTTCCAGCCAAACAAGTGTCGAAATGGATCAGGGGCTACTCGGTATGACTATCTCCCCAGACATGAGGTGGCTGTATCTAAATCGGACTGATTCGGCCGGTTCAAGCGTCGTAACCGCTCACGAAATCACTTCTACTCCCGGTGAGATCGGATCCGGCATAGAAATTATTGTCGTAGATCAGCCATCGGCAATGCATAACGGGGGCGACCTTGTATTTGGTCCCAGCGGCGATTTATTCGTCTCGTTCGGGGATGGGGGCGGTTTAGGCGACCCATATGGTCATGGGCAGGACCTTTCGACTCCACTAGGGGCCATGCTACGACTAACAGTGGATCCAACGAAGTGGCCTCCACATGAACCTGCTTCAGATAACCCGGACCTGGGAACTGATTCCGATCCCAGAATCTGGGTAAACGGCGTGAGAAATCCCTTTCGGTTTTCCTTCGATGAAACAACTGGGGATTTATGGCTTACCGATCTGGGGCAGCAATGCGTTGAAGAAATAAATATTTTAGATCCATCCGAGGGCGGAGGAAATCTCGGGTGGAACTTGGTTGAAGGTTCAAGGCCTTTTTTAGGATTACCCTCACAGTTGCTTAGAGCACCCGACTTCGAATACAGACACGCTCGAGGGCGTTGCGCGATTATCGGGGGATTGGTTGTTTATGGCGCACTTGACCCAATTCTGGAGGGTAGGTATCTGTTCACTGATATGTGCGGGGGTTATCTGATGGCTCTCGACCGTGGACCATCCGAGCAGGTTTTCGAACTACCACTACGAGTTGATCAACCGGTTGCCTTTGCTCGCGATCCGGCGAACAATTACTACGTTGTCGATTTAGCCAACGGCGTTTGGCAACTGCGGTCAAGGTAAATCTCTTTGCAAACAGAAGTCATGGAGACAGAAGTGCTACACACTGTTGCAGCATTTAAGGACCGAGGTTCATATGGCATCAATCGACGCGATTGAAGATATCGGCGCACGCCACCGGGCGCGACTCAGCGCGGCTGATCTTTCTTCGTGTGAGGCGTTACTTCGGGCTGGTGCCACAAGGCGGGGACGACGCCTCATTGCCGAGACTGTCGGTGTCGCAGAAACCAGAGTTCTTGAGTGGGTTCACAAGGCGGATTTAATGAGGATTAAAGGCATCTCTACCCGCTACTCCCAGCTACTCGAGGCTGTTGATATTGACTCAGTTCGTAAATTAAAGAAATGCCGTCCGGCTCAGCTTTACCGTTCACTCTTACTTGAGAACTCTCAGCGGCGGAAGAGGTTGGTAGGTCGAACGCCGTCGGCAAAACAAGTCGGACAGTGGGTGAAGCAAGCACGGAGATTGCCGCCGATAGTGAAATGAGATCGGGGGTGAAGTCACCCGCGTCGTTGATTCAAAATCGCTGTAACCGCTTTACCGTCGGCCTGGCCCTTTGACGCTTTCATCACTGCCCCAACGAAGACCCCTTGAACTTTTTCTTCTCCTTGGCAGAACTTTTCCCAAGCTTCGCTATTGTCCGCGATAGCTGCATCTACCAGCGTCTCGAGTTCCCCGGCCTCCATTGATTCAAATCCGAGATTTTGAGCAATTTCAGATGGGGTAAGCCCAGTTGCGACCATCTCACCTAGAACTTGTTTTGCCTGAGTAGCCGTCAGGTCACCAGATTGTTCCAATCGGATCAACTCGACGAAATGTGTTGGGTCTAGTTGTTCAGCTCCATCAATAACAAGATTTTGGACAACATGGGTGACCGCGCGACGAGGCTCTGCCCCCGCTTCGATAGCGCTCAGGACCAGTTGGGACATACCTCGAGAAACAATTGTCGCAGCGTCTTCTATCTCTAGCCCAGCTTGGTCCATAAGTTTCTGTCTCAGCTGCGCAGGAAGTTCGGGCATGGAATCAGCGACTTGTTGAATCCATGTTGGATCAGGTTCTAGAAGCACTAGATCTGGCTCTGGAAAGTACCGATAGTCGTTTGCTTCTTCCTTCGAGCGCAACGTATGAGTGCGCCCATCTTCGGACCAGTGTCTGGTTTCCTGGGTCGGGCTTTCACCGGCTTCATAGAGGTCGACATGTCGTTGCGCTTCGTACGAAACGGCTCGCTGCAAAGAACGCAACGAGTTCAGGTTTTTTATTTCGCAACGGGTACGAAGTTCTTTCGATCCGGACGGTCGGACGCTTACATTTGCGTCGACGCGCATCGATCCTTCTTCAAGGCGAGCCTCGGATGCTCGCGTCGCAATCAATATTGCACGTAATTCCTCCACGTAGGCCCGGGCGTCTTCAGCTGATCTGATGTCGGGCTGTGAGACGATTTCCAATAGCGGAACACCCGCTCGGTTGTAATCAACTAATGCTTGATCTGCTCCGTGGATTCGGCCGTCATCGCCTCCTAAGTGCGTGGTCTTTCCCGCGTCCTCCTCTAGATGTGCTCGTTCGATTCTTATACACGTCCCGTTCGGAAGATCAAGGGACCCGTCGACGCAGATTGGACGGTCATATTGACTCACCTGATAGTCCTTGGGCATGTCGGGATAGAAATAGTTCTTCCGATGAAACACTGATGGACGAATTTCGCAACCGAGCGCCAAACCAATAGTCATTGCTAGTTCTACCGCACGTCGATTGAGCACGGGCAACGAGCCCGGAAGGCCTAGACAGACAGGGGTGATATTGGTGTTGGGCGCGTCCCCGAAACGATTCGGTGCATGAGAAAACAATTTAGTTTCCGTCGCTAACTCAACATGTACCTCAAGACCGACAACGGTTTCCCACTCGCTCATGATTCGTTCCTCGCTGGCTGTTGAGATTCAATGAAGGCGGCTACCTGAAACATCCGTTGTTCTTCTAGTTGTGGAGCCATCACTTGGATTCCAACCGGTAATCCGTGCTGACCCGTTCCGAAGGGCACAGACATCGCTGGATCACCAACCAGGTTGCTGGGTATGGTGCACGTGTCGCAACGGTACATATTCATTGGGTCCGACCGTTCGCCGAACTCGAACGCTACCGATGGCGACGTAGGCGACAAGAGAATGTCATGCTTCGCGTATGCCGCATCAAAATCTTTTCGGGTGAGGGTCCTAACCTTTTGAGCCTTGCCGTAGTACGCGTCGTAATATCCGGCGCTCAGCGCGAAGGTTCCGAGCATGATGCGGGCAACAACTTCGTCTCCGAATCCATCCCTGCGAGTGGCCGCATTCATGGCCGCAACGTCTTGTCCCTCAGATCTCATTCCGTAACGAACACCGTCATAGCGGGCTAAATTGCTGGAAGCTTCTGCCGGTGCGATCAAGTAATAGGCCGTGAGACCATATTCGACCGCAGGGACCGACACCGGCTCGACGATAGCCCCGCCCTCAGACAGAGCAGCCGCTGCTTCATGCAGTCGAGCGGTGACATCATTGTCGATACCTTCCAACAGTTCGCTAACTATCCCTACTCGCATACCTTCAACACCGCGATCAAGTGCTTTAGACAGGTTCGGCATTGGAGCAGGGATCGAGGTGCTATCTCGAACATCATGACCCCCAATAGTTTCGAGCACCAGCGCTGCATCCCTAACGTCGTTGGCGAATGGCCCAATTTGATCAAATGACGAAGCGAACGCTATGAGTCCGTATCGACTAACCAAGCCATAAGTGGGTTTCACTCCGACTACGCCGCACAGTGATGCTGGCTGCCGTATGGAACCACCTGTATCGGATCCGAGGGCAATAGGCGTAAATCCCGCGGCTACCGCTGCCGCTGAGCCTCCACTAGAGCCTCCCGGAACTCGAGTCAGGTCATGTGGGTTGCGAGTGGGTCCAAAGGCCGAGTGCTCGGTCGAGCTTCCCATAGCAAATTCATCAAGGTTGGTCTTACCAACAATGACAGCCCCCGCTGAACGCAAGCGTTCCACGACCGTTGCGTCATACGGAGGCTCCCAACCTTCAAGGATTTTTGACGAACATGTCGTAACAAGTGCCCGGGTGCACAAATTATCCTTCAGTGCTACGGGCACCCCAGCAAGCGGTCCGGGATCCCGTCCTGAAGCCACCATTTCATCAATGCTCGCTGCTGTTTCCATCGCCACTTCGCGATCAATCGCGTTAAAGGCGTGAATATCGTTCTCTTGGGCGTCAATCACTTGTAGGTGTTCCTGCAATGCTTCTTGGGCGCTTTGACGTGAATCGCGAACCATTGCGGCGAGGTCTGTAGCTGACTTCAAGATGATTCTCCTAAGACAGGAGGGACCCGGAACTGATTTTCGGACACATCAGGCGCCTGATTCATAACATCAGTGGGTTCAATAGTTGGACCAGGCACATCGTCTCTCAAGACGTTGTTTAGCGGGTAGGGGTGTGACATCGGTTCGACAGAATCAAGATCAAGCGCGTCAAGTTGCTGAGCATGACCGAGAATTTTTCCGAGATGTTCGGTGAAGTGCAGCAGTTCTGCTTCTTCGAGGTCTATCCGAGCTAGAGAAGCTATGTGAGCTACGAGATCTTGTGAGAGTGGTTCTTCCATTTGTTATCTCCGAAGCAGTTCACATATATGGGTCATTTGCGCTCAATGGTTCCTGCCACCAATCCTCTGGCGACGGTTGCCAACTTTCAACAGGAAGAGGATAGATGCAATCCACCGGGCATGGATCAAGGCATTTATCGCAGCCCGAGCACAACTCAGGGAGGATTATTACATCAATACCATGGTTGAAAATCGCGCCGAAGTTGGGTGGACAGGCTCGTAAACAGGCATCGCAGTTAATGCACTCTGACATCTCTATGTACAAAGGCGCGTTTGGCCACTTCGGGTTACGTAAGCGATTTTCGATTCGCGACAGTCTCGCGGCGCTGCTTCCCGATGCCATTGGGAGAATTCTACGTGGCGACATTGATCACTAACTATCAACTGCTCAAACAACCGAGGTTATTCCTGAGACGGCACCCACAGCGATACAGACGATCCGGGTTGCAACATAGACCCAGGTGGTGGTTCTGACCCTTGCACTTCCTGCCCCGAGCCCTCAATTTCACCAGTTACGAGTCCAAGTTCAGCCAGCCGCCGTTCTGCCTCAACTACAGATAAGCCCCGCATGTCAGGCACTTCACGTCGATCAGGACCCGCTGAAATTGTGATCGAAATTGACGATCCTCGATCCACAAGCAAACCGGGCGCAAGGTCTTGTCTGATTACGACGCCGTCATCAACGACTTCCGAGTTTTCCCTGTTGACCGGTTTGGCGATGCTGAGTTGGATGGCATCGATGGCCTCTTGGGCTTTTTCTCGGGTGAGCCCCACCAGCTGCGGAACTGTTCGCGGCACAGGCCCTCCTGAGACGACCAAAACCACCCGAGTTCCCGGCTCCCTAAGCCGTCCACCTATTGCTGGTTCGCTATCAATCAATAGTTTGAGAACTTGCCCCGCTGCGACATTTTCGTCATAAACGGGTTGAACTAGATCTACTTCGAAACCTTTCGCTTCAAGTCGGGCAGAAGCAACTTCAGTGGATAACCCAAGCACAAGAGGTGTCATGCGCAGTCGCGGCCCACTAGCGACTTCGACTATCAGCATCTCCCCTTCCGCCAACCGGTGTCCTGGTGAAGGCCATTGAGCAACGATGATCCCACTTGGTAGTTCATCGGTTCGGACTTGGTCTTCATCGAGCACCCATAAGAATGAGTCTGCTACGGCTCTAACTTCCCCAATCGTTCGACCCTCATATCGCTCGACGAGGTGGGTCGAGACTCCCTGAGGGCGCACGCTACTCACTGCCCAAGCCGCACTAACTGACAAAATCATGAGTATGGCGACTACTAGACCGCCCAATTTCCATACCGGACGCCAATAAATCTCATCGGTCGCAATTGCCGGTGAGGTCATCGAATCTGTAGTTGGAACCCCCAAAACCTCCGTTTCGGAAAAGTTTTCGGGAAGCTCCACAGGTGCAGGCTTGACGAAGTGCCTAGCAACTGCTGTAAGACCTTCTGCTAATACTGAGGCACTGCTTCGTTCCGCCGGGTCGGCGTTGAGGGCTGCCTCGAGAATTGGTTGTGCGGCGCCCATAGCTTCGCTGATTTCAGTTGTACGCTCGATTCCATGCTCACGGTGAGCTCGCTTTGCGGTTAAACGTCGACCTGACGAATTTCCAATCGATGCTTTGAGTGTCGCTGCAAGCGAGTAGACATCAGACTTCGGAGAGTTGAGTCCCGAAGCAGTTTCGGGAGCTAGGAACTCTGATGATCTCCCCGAAAATCCAGTGCCCACCATGTCTAACCGGCCCTTTTCAGCGGCAATCAACGCATTGGTCAGATATATAGCTGAGAGTTTGGGGTAACCGTTGTAACCCAGTATCACGTTGGCAGGCGATACATCTCCATGACTTAGTCCTTGATCATGGATGGCCGATAAGCCTGAAGCGAGTTCGAAGCCAAGTTTGATTACCTGCGATGCTGTCAGCCGATAGCCGTTATCCAGGAACGATGCCAAAGCAATACCGGGAAAATATTCAGTTACGACGTAGACCCTGTCCTCAAAGCGACCCCAATCGAGAACCTGTTCTACGAACGGATGCGACACCAATGCAGCCACAGCTGTATCTGCGGCCAGGCGTCGAGAAAATTCGATGTCCTCGGAGATCGAAGCATTCAAGATCCTCACCGAGACCTTGGCTCCCGTTTCCAGGTCGTTGGTCAGGTACTCAGTGGAACCTTCGTCAGCACCATGAAGAAACGTGAGACGGTAACGATCGTTGAGGACTCGACCCGTGAACTGGCCTGGTTCACCTCTAAGCACACCTTGACAGTATCGCTACTCGCCGAACATCCGACGTCGCTGAATTTGATGATTCAGCACATTCGGGCAAAATAGGGGGGTGGAAGAGCAACAAAACGATGAACACTTTGAATCTGACGGACGCACCAACTGGAGCCTTCGGCGCGGCGTCGCACCGACTCTGACATTGTTTGTAATCGCTTTACTACTGGTAGTTATTTGGGTGGCTGCCGGAAGTCGGGGCGCTCCGCGCCCATCGACGTTCCCGACCGGTTTGCTAGCGATAATCCCGGAAGAAGGCGCACAGGCCCCCAAACAAACACTTGTGGGAGTTTCTCTGAGTCCTGGCTGGCAACCAACAGTGATAATTGACGGGATTGTGATTCCGGACGAGGAATTAAGTGCGGGAACTCGACAGCTGGGAGAATTCTTCTTCGCACCAGGAGAGGAAATGGTGATCAATCAGTTGCGGCGAGGTCAAGTTTGCGCGCAGGTTATTGCTGTTCCCACTATCGATATTGAGGTAGACAACATCGATCATCGTTGGTGTTGGACTTCATTTTGAGCTGCGTTTAGGGCAATTCACCTATATCGAGTATTCGGCGAAGTTCAGCCTCTCCCGCAATTGGGACTCCCAGCTCTTCGGCTTTGTCCAGTTTCGATTGACCGGCCTCGGCGCCCACCACCAACGCGTAGGTGCTCTTTGAAACGCTTCCCGGGGACTTGCCTCCTCGAGCAACTATTGCTTTTTTGGCCTCTTCTCTACTTATGAACCACCCATCTAAAGATCCTGTGACCACCACAGAGCGTCCTGCCAGGATCTGTGGTGCGTCTCTCTCTTCCTCAACTAGGTCGAGGCGCACTCCGTTCGATTTCAGCTTTTCTACGACTGATCGATTGTGGCTATTGCTGAAAAAGTCTGTCACGCTTTGAGCAATCACCGGCCCAATGCCGTCAATCGCTTCAATCTCATCTGCATCTGCATTAGCAATAGCTTCCACGCCACCGAAACGTCGCGCTATTAGTTCGGCAGCGCTTGGGCCGAGATGTTCAATTCCTAAACCAATCAAAACGTTGGGCAGTGGACGTTGGCGTGCTTCGTCGATCGCAGTCATGAGATTGTTGACCAGAGTTTCATTAGAGGCGTCGGCTACCAAGACTTCGAGTAGTTGATTTTTCGTCAACCCGAATAGATCGCCCACGTCTCTCACGAGGCCTTGCTCAACCAGGCCCCTCACTGTGCGTTCACCCAGGCCTTCGATATCTAGTGCATTTCTGCTTGCAAAGTGAATGATGCCTGTCTCTACACGGGCTGGGCATGTTCGATTAAGGCAATAGGTGTTGGCGTCACCGTCTGATCGCACCAAAGCCAAACCACAACTAGGACATGTCTTCGGAAAAGACCATGGCTGGGATTCGTCATCACGTTCCCCTAACACTGGCCCTACTACTTCAGGAATAACATCACCGGCTTTTCGCACTACGACAATATCGCCGGGCCGAACATCCTTGGCCGCTACTTGATCCTCGTTGTGAAGGGTCGCCATGCCGACTGTGGAACCTCCTACAAAGACTGGTTCAAGTACTGCAAACGGCGTCGCTCGCCCTGTGCGACCTACCGATACATCAATTTGCAGGAGACGAGTAATCTTCTCTTCAGGTGGGAACTTAAATGCAATCGCCCAGCGCGGAGCACGACTCGTTGATCCAAGTTTTTCTCGCTGCGCAAGATCCGCCAACTTGACCACGACACCATCTATTTCATAGTCAGGCTCATGGCGTTTCTCCATCCATTCCCGGCAAAACCCTCGGACGTCGGCGAAGTTCGAAAATTCTTGTATTTCGGGATTGACCGGGAGGCCCAGCCTTTCAAGTAGCGCAAAGGTTTCTTCGGACGAGGATATGGTTGCGTCGCTACTTGTTTGCCCCAGTTGATAACTCCAAAAGGCGAGGTTCCTTGAAGCCGTTACTTCGGGGTCTTTTTGTCGCAAACTTCCGGCGGCCGTGTTTCTAGGATTCGCGAACGGAGGTCCACCGTTTGCCGTCTGCTGCCGGTTCAATTCGTTAAAACGAGAAATCGGCAGGTACACCTCGCCTCGCACTTCCAAAATTTTCGGTGCATCGTCAATTCGGTGTGGGATTCCCCTGATCGTCAAAACATTGTGTGTGACATCTTCGCCCACTCGGCCGTTGCCTCGGGTGGCAGCTCGGGTCAACTCTCCATCGTCGTATCGGATAGAGACAGCAAGCCCATCAAATTTCAGTTCGCATACAAATCTGGGGTTGTCCGAATCATCCAAACTCTTCAGGATTCGCTCATGCCAGGCATCAAGTTCTGAAAGGTCCATGGCATTGTCCAGGGACATCATGGGAACTTCATGTTCGACCGGAGCAAACATCTCGTTGGGTTCAGATCCGACTAGGCCACTCGGCGAATCCGAAGTAACTAGATCTGGTCTTCGATTTTCGATCGCGACTAACTCGCGGACTAACGCGTCGTAATCAGCGTCGGGGACTACTGGCTCGTCACGGCCATGGTAAGCCTCATCGTGAGCCGCGATCTGAATCCGTAGCTCGGTAGCACGGTCGTAATCTGGATCAGGCTTATTCACAACAATCCCGACTTTAGCTAGCAGAGGAAGATATTTGTCGTTCTCCACCGTCGGCGGTTAGGTCGAACGGGTTTAAATGAGCCAACATTAAGGTGTGAAGATCAGAAATCCGCTTGCAATATTCATCGTCTTATGGGCGGTGCTGCCATTTTCAGTTGGCGCAGCTATCGATTCTTCTTTCACTCAAAGTGCTGATCAGCTTAGAACTTTCATTTCTGTGGGGGTGTGGACTGCCTGGGGTCTAGTGCTGGGCTCTTCAATCATTCGAAGACCTTGGGGTTTAACGGTCGTTCGCATTATCGCTCCAGCAACCGTGCCCACAATCTTGGTAACCCATTGGAGCGCGACTTTTGCCTCCGGCACCTTGACTGTCGCGCTCTCTCACGCGGTTTTGGTCAGCCTTTTGGCACTCCTGCCTGAGACAGGCCATCTGATGGTGGATGGCCTCAGTTACGGCGACGAGAAACGCTTCCTACTTCGCGTACCGACAGCGGTGCTCTTCGGACCGCTACCACTGGTTTGGGCAATAACAGTGTCGGGCATCTTTTCCGGCCCAATTCTCGTCGCATCAGGTAAGTGGGGCGTTGGCCTGGCCCTATGGGCTGTCGGGTGGTTGCTTGCGGCCTTAGCAACCAGATCAATGCACCAATTGGCGCGTAGGTGGATAGTTTTCGTTCCAAATGGCTTCGTAATCCACGACTACTTGGCGACACGCGAGCCCTTCTTACTTCGTCGCCAAGACCTATCTTCTCTTGGTCCGGCAGCAGCAGATATTGATACGAGTTCCGAGGATCTCATTGATGTGAGCCAGTTAGCATTAGGCCCTGTACTCCATGTCGTTCTCCGAGGCGACGTAGAAGTAGTACCACGCTCAAGGGGAATTAGCGAAGTAAGGCAAGTCGCTCAGATTCTGTTCTCCCCAACTCGACCAGGGGCCGTACTCGAAGAGGCACATCAACGAAAGCTGTTGCGTTGACCTCTAGCAAGCGATGGCGCCTCCAATAACGACATCGTCACGGTAGAAAACCACGGCCTGGCCGGGTGCTACCTTCCGACGAGCTTTGGTCCATTGCACCGAGCCATCTCCGCTCACGTGCGCAGCAACAGGATCACCATGCGCGCTCGTTTGGACAGCTACAGGGCCTTCATACTCGGGCCCAATCCAAAAGTGATCCCTCACTTCTAGAGTTTCAGATAGAAGATCCTGCGCGCTACCGGCTGTAACTCGCCGCGACTGAATATCGACCGCTACCGCATAACTCCGACCAACGTTGCCTCCAAGTTTGAGTCCCTTCCGTTGACCTACCGTCACCAATTCGATGGCATCTACAGTTCCTATATTGTTGCCGCTCATGTCGACAACTTGCCCTGCGTGAAGGTTGAGACGTTCAGACAAGAATTTCCCCCTGCCCTCAGAGGCTGTAATGAAGCAAACATCTTGACTGTCGGGTTTAGAAGCTGATCGCAAACCCAGTTCGTTCGCCAATTCACGGACTTCACTTTTCTTCATATGTCCGATAGGGAATTGAAGCATCTTTAAGTCCCGCTCAGAGAGCATGTAGAGAACGTAAGACTGGTCTTTGTCCAAGTCGGCGCCACGAGAAAGTCTCGGGCCAATCTCAGTATCAACAATTTGGGCGTGATGGCCTGTCGCTACCCGGTCAAAGTTCAGTTGACGGGCGCGATCAAGCAAAGCGTCGAACTTTATGTGCCGATTACATTCGATGCAGGGATTTGGCGTAAGCCCTGATGCGTGCGCCTCTACGTATGGTTCCACAACGTGTCGATCGAATGCTTCGCCATAGTTGAAGACAAAATGGTCTATCTGTAGCTGTTGCGCAACCCGTCGAGCATCATCGACGTCGGAGACTGAGCAACAACCTTGGTCTTGCGCGCCACCCCAAAGTTTCAGCGTCACTCCGGTCACTTCGTAGCCTTGGCGCTTTAGGAGGGCTGCCGACACAGCGCTATCAACTCCCCCGGACATAGCTACCAGTACGCGGGTCATAGCTTCCTTCTAAGTTGTTCAACGCACTTGGGAATGAAGTTCAGCGCGTGATCAATCTCCCAGTCTTCAGTGCACCACCCAAGTGAAAGCCTTAATGAACCTGCGGCGGCCTCTCTTTCGAAACCCATAGCCGCTAGAACATGTGAAGGGTCCATAGCCCCCGAGGCACATGAGGCGGCTGCCGAGGCCATGATGTCGTGGCGTTCGAGCAGGACTAAGAGCGCTTCGCTTTCGATGCCTTCGATGACCAGCTGCAGCAGCCCAGCGGCCCTTTGAGAACGTGGCACGGTCTCGGAGCATCCAGCTATCGCTGCTGTAAGGCCATCTGCTAATCGGGCTGAGAGCTTTCCAAGTCTTTCTATTTCACTGGTGCGTGATTCGTGAAGGCATTGAATTGCCGTTCCGAAGGCGACTATCCCCGCGGTGTTGTGAGTTCCACTTCGTCGTTCGGCTTCTTGTCCGCCTCCAAGCAACTGCGGAGTAATCCCCACTTGCTTACGTATCGCCAGAACGCCGACCCCCTTTGGCGCTCCAAACTTATGGCCGCTTAGTGACATCATGTCGGCGCGTTCGGCAGCCACGGCAACATCGAGCCAATTAACTGCTTGAACAGCATCTGTATGCAATAGTGCCTGCGGCGCGTAACGATCCCTTAGATCCGCTATCGGCTCAAGATCAATAATTCGGCCTGACTCATTATTTACCAACATGACCGAAATGACCGAAAGGTCGAGATCCAGCAATGATTCGAAGTGTTCAAGATCTAAGTCACCTGTTTCAGTGACCTTTATCAAACTGCCATTGTTTGCTTCTACTGGATACAAGACTGCATGGTGCTCAGTTTCAGGGCAAATGGCACGACCCTGTGCTCCGCACGCCCCATGGATTGCCAGGTTGTCAGATTCCGTGCCACCACTTGTAAATACGATTCCGTGCGGATCAAAACCCAGCGCAGCTGCGCATATATCTCGAGCGTCATCTATCGCGGCCCTAGACGAGCGCGCCATTCTGTGCGCTCCCGACGGGTTGGCGAAATGCTCAGTCAAGTAGGGCAGCATCGAATCAAGAACCGATGACCTCACTGGGGTCGAAGCTGCGCAGTCAAGGTACGCGGGTCGGTCTGACTTTGTTGTGGCCATCACTTAAAGGCTAGAGCCCAAATAAAGTGTCCGGCATGGACCTGACGAATTCGGTGAGCTATCTCTGTTCAACCTACGGAGATTCGTTTGCTGATGTTTACGATGATTGGTATCAGCAGGTGACCGATGTTGACGGAACCGCCAATTTTATTGCCGGCTTATCTGATGGCTTGGAAGTTTTAGAACTCGGAGTCGGGACGGGCCGTCTAGCGCTGCCAATCGCCCGAAAGGGTATTCCCATATCAGGCATCGACGCTTCACCGGCGATGCTAAAACGCCTGGCTATTTGGGATTCTCAGAAACTCGTCCGCCCTTACCTTGCTGATATGTCTGATTGGTTGCCCTCTGGCCCCTACAAAGTCATCTTTTGTGCGTACAACACCTTTTTCAACTTGGTTGGACAGGGTGATCAAGAAGACTGCTTAAAGCTGGTCCGCGATCGCTTGCACCCGGATGGCTTCTTTGTTCTGGAAGCTTTTGTTCCATCGAACTACTCACAGCTACCCACTAGAGGTGTCGAGTCACGGCACTTGTCGAATGGCGCTGTGTTCAACATCACCATTAGAGAAAAAATATCCGGTGTAATCAGAGGTCAGAGTGTGGAGTTGGATGACAGCGGCGTCGTACTGAGGCCGTGGCGGGTTAGGGTTAGAACCCCTGATGAGTTAGACCAGTTAGCGAGCGACCTCGGCTTCAGGCTCGTGGAACGCTGGCAGGACTGGTATCGGAGCCCGTTTTCTAGCAGTAGCGATCATCACATATCGGTCTACGCTTCAACCAACCCTTAGTTTTACTCAGACTCCGTGGAGGTCAATACAAATGGAGATCCAAGTCGTGGTAGAACTGCCCGCGACTCCGACCGAAGTTTGGTCCTACCTGCGTGACGTCACCAAACACAGCGAATGGATGACGGATGCGCTGAGTGTCGACATCACGTCTGAAGTGACTGAAGGTCTTGGGCTTACATTTGACTGTCTTACCGCTGTCGGCCCGTTCCGCGTCCGGGACCAAATGGAGATCGTTGAATGGGAACCCGAACGGGCGATGGGCGTGAAACACTCAGGGATTGTCAGCGGCGTTGGACACTTTACTCTGACTCCAATTTCCAGCGGCACTCGGTTTAGTTGGTATGAATCGATCGAGCTACCGCTGCGTTTCGGGGGCAAGCTCGGCGAGAGTATTGCCAAACCACTTCTGACAGCGATTTGGCGACGAAACCTTAGGTCTCTTCGAAAGCAAATTATTCATCGACAGGAAGCGGGAAGTGGTCAAGAGCCCGGGGGTTTAATTGGCATCGGTTCAGAGTGGGAGGTTCGCCATTACGGACCAGATCACGTCATCCGCACAAGCATTCAGGACATGGATTTATCCCGAGAAGCTGAAGCGCTAGAGGTTGTTCGCGCAGCGGGCTTTCCAGCACCGGAACTTTCAGAAAAGATCACAGCGTCTTCAATTGTGATTGAGCGTATCGACGGCTCAACAATGTTGGAGGACCTGACATCTCGGCCGTGGATGTTGAACCGCCACGCCAAGAACCTCGCCCGACTTCACAAGGCTCTGGGGAATATCGCTGCTCCGTCTCATTGGGAAAGCGTCAGTGAGGGTGAGTCTATTGTTCATTTAGATTTGCATCCCGGGAATATCAAGCTATGTAATGGCTCACCAGTGGTGTTGAACTGGGGTAGATCAGCGCGGGGGTCTTCATCGTTTGATGCTGCCGTAACTTACGTGATCCTTCGAACAGCGGAGTCAAAAAGTGGGCGGCTGAATCGCCTCTTGATTAGCGGCTTACGGAAACGGTTCGCAAACGTGTTCATTAAGGAATTTGGCGCAGCAGAAGTATTGGCGTGGGTCCGAGAAGCGGCTGAACTTCGGTTGTTGGACGGCGGCTTATCTGTCGCGGAGAGAGAAGCGGTGTTCGCTTTAGCTCGCGATGAGCTTGACTAGTTACCTTCGCCCATCTCGATCAGACGCGACGCTGCCATGTAGGGGTCAATTTTGCCTTCCGCGAGCTCGTCTCGTAGCTTCGCTGCATTTGGCCCTTCCATGAGCGTGGCAACCCGATGCTCAAGACTTCGTTGGACGATTTCCAGCAATTCCTCTTGTATGCGAACACTCCGACGTGACGCTAATTCTCCACTTGCTTGCAAATGTGAGCGGTGTTCATTCACTGCTTCCCACAAAGCATCTACTCCCTGCTGATCAGTAGCAACCGTCATCACAATGGGCGGCTCCCAATCACCCAGCGATGAGAGCTCGAGCATCTGTTGGATATCGCGGCGAGTGTCATCAGCTCCTTTTCGGTCCGATTTGTTGATCACGAAGATGTCGGCTACCTCCATGAGGCCTGCCTTATTGGCTTGAACCGCATCTCCCCAACCGGGGTTTACGACAACGATTGTCGTGTCAGCCGCTCCTGCGATATCAACTTCCACTTGGCCAACGCCAACCGTTTCGACCAGGACCCATGGCCAACCCAAAGCGTCGAGAACTCGAACCGCTTGGGGAGTGGCAAGGCTTAGGCCGCCTAGATGACCCCTAGTGGCCATGGATCGAATATAGATGCCCTCATCAGTGACATGATCTTGCATCCGGACCCGGTCACCAAGAATCGCCCCGCCTGTAAATGGTGACGATGGATCAATTGCCAAAATGGCTAGGCGCTGGTCTTCGGATCGGACAACCGATGCAAGGGCGGAAGTCAGACTGGACTTACCTGATCCGGGCGCGCCAGTCATGCCAATGGTGTAGGCGTCACCCGCTTGGGTATAGGTGTGAGATCCGATTAATCGAGCCTCTTCTCCTCCGCGTTCTACGAGGGACATCAGTCTCGCGAGCGCAAGACGCTCTCCCTTGCGAGCTGCCTCAAATAGGGCGACGGGGTCTGTGTTTGGCCGGTTCATCAGAGACTGTCAGTGGTCGGCGAAGGAGTTAAATTCGCTTGACTTGGGCACCGACCGACGAGAGCTTACCCGCCAAATCTTCGTATCCCCGATCAACATGATGAGCATCTGAAATTACAGTTTCGCCGTCGGCCGCTAATCCGGCGACCACCAAGGCTGCTCCAGCCCTGATGTCATGTGCCCGAACAGGGGCTCCAGATAGTCGAGCCACCCCTCGCACTACTGCATGACGACCTTCCGCCCGTATCTCGGCACCCATCCTCACTAACTCGTCGATGTAGCGGAACCGCCCAGCAAAAATATTTTCAGTAACCATTCCCGCGCCTTGGGATACACAAAGTGCCGCTACCAAGAAGGGTTTGTAGTCGGTTGCCAATCCTGGATAAGGCAGCGTAGACACGTCTACGGATTGGAGGCGTTCGAGGACTCGAGCGGTGAGGCCGTCTTCGTCTTCTTGCCACTCCATTCCCATCTCCTCGAGCTTGCGCAGCAGCATCTCCATGTGGTCCGAACGCGCACCAGTTAATCTCAGTTCTCCTCCACAGACTCCGACGGCAGCTAGGTACGTTGCGGCCTCTATTCGATCTGGTATGACCTCGTAGCTGACAGGGTGAAGAACGGGGACCCCTTCGATAGTGAGGCGAGAGGTGCCTATTCCGTCAATTACGGAACCCATCTTTGAGAGAAAGTTAGCTAGGTCGGAGATTTCAGGCTCGCGAGCTGCGTTCTCTATCACTGTTGTGCCTTCAGCCAAAACGGCAGCCATGAGTAGATTCTCGGTTGCTCCTACCGATGGAAACTCCAGAAATACCTCTGCGCCCGTTAATCGGTCTGCCCTGCCATTTATGTCTCCATGTTCGTAAGAGAAATTGGCGCCCAACTGTTCAAGACCCTGTAAATGCATATCGATAGGACGAGATCCAAAGTCATCGCCTCCCGGTAGGGCTACTTTTGCTCGTCCGATTCTTGCGAGTAGCGGCCCCAGAACAACTATCGAGGCCCGCATCCGCTCCACCAGGCTGTAGGGGGCAACTGGTTCAATTTCACTTGGGACATCAATCTCGACTCGTTGCCCTTCACGCCGCACCTGAACTCCCATCGCCTCCAGCAGTTCCTTCATGATGGCTACGTCAGTGATTTCGGGAACATTGGTTAGCGAGGTCGAACCTTCCGCCAATAACGAAGCGGCCATTAGTTTCAGAGCGCTATTTTTCGCTCCGCTAATTCGGACCTCTCCATTTAAGGGGCCGCTTCCCTGAACAAGGAATTTCTCCACACCTCCAGTATGTTCATCGAAGCGGCCAAGGACACATCACTATCGTGACTCATTTAGAAATTACGCACCGCGTCGACAATGAAGGGCTGAGACGCGTCCGTTCTCCCAGAACTGATTTGGTCCTCGAAAAAGAGGTTGAGCAAGATCTTTTTGTCTTAGTGGATGGGCCCTTCAAGTTCTATGAGAGATCTCTAGTCGTCGACTCAACGGCAACTGGTCATACCGTTATCGAAACCATTGACTACCAATTGTCTATTCCCTGGTTCGGGTTCTTGTTTCATTTGCCCGTCCGTTACGCCATGCGAAATCGTCGAGACAAGACGCAGATGCCTTTTTGGGCGCCTCCGGACCATATGGGTATGCGGGCAACCCGCATTTTCGCGACCTTGTGTGCAATTGCCATACTTTCTGGATTTCTATCGAACGCGCCTGCCGAGACGCACACATACGCTGCTGACGAGTTCGCCGTCGATCAGCTAAGTCAAGGCTTCCTCGGTGCACTTATTCGAGTCGGCACTTTGCTCGCTATAGGTTTCGCCGTATTGGCAGATCGCCACGGTCGGAAGAAGGTTCTGACGTTAGCTATTGGGTTCGGAATTATATTTTCGTGCCTCTCTGCCTTAGCGCCTTCAATCGAGACGTTCGCTGCTTGCTTGGTGGTAGTTAGAACTTGTAATGCGACGCTTGCTGTTCTCATCGTCGTTTTCGCGTTAGAGGAACTACCGTCCGGGAGTCGTGCTTGGGGCCTTTCGGTTCTAGGTCTTTCTGCAGCTTTAGGCGCAGGGGTCGTCGTATGGTCACAACCGATCGCTGGTGTCGCCGAGTGGTCGTGGCGGCTTATATTCATGATCCCTGTGTTAATGACACCGCTCGTCGTGAGCGCCATTCGGCGGCTACCGGAAAGCCGAAGGTTCGTCGAGCACACGACCGGTCTGAGGTTGCGGAGTTATTGGAAACGGCTCGCTCTGTTGGGTGGCGCATACTTCTTACTGGGCCTTTTTCTTTCACCTATCGACTGGTTTAGGAACGAATATCTGCGAGACGAGCATGGATTCAGCGCCCTACAAGTGACTTTGTTCATCGTGACTACTGCAACCCCTGGTGGAATTGGCTTGTACCTGGCGGGACGAATAGCCGATTTGCGCGGTAGAAGAATCGTTGTCGTCACCGCCGCCGTTGTCGGCCTCGGCTTGACCACTCTCTTCTTCAATTCGTCGGGACTTTGGTTATGGCCCCTCGCTTTCACAGCTATCACTCTTGCAAGCGGCCTTTTACCTGCTCTTGGGGTGTACCGAGGTGAGATGTTTCCCACAGCTGTTAGAGCCCGCGCTGCAACAATCGCTGGGGCGATTGGAGTCATCGGAGGTTCGATTGGGATCGTGGCCGCTGGGTGGATGCGGGTTCGTTGGGGCTCTTTTGGGCCGGCTATGACAATTCTATGGCTAGGTCCCTTAGCTGCAGCAGTCCTAGTTTGGAAAAAGTTTTATGAGGGAACCCGGCGTGAACTGGAGATCCTGAATCCTGAGGATCAAAAGACCTAAATTGCCAGGTCGTGGGGTTTAAGAGAAGGTGGACACCCAAGCACTCACAACATCCACAATCGACGCGATGTGGGCTCTGCTCGAAGGGTCATGGCGCCCGCCGTCTAAGAACTTGGTCGTAACTTTTCCTTTTATTGAACTCGTTTGTTGCTTGAACTCTTGGGGAGACCCAAACGGGTCATTGTTCCCCGATACGAATAGTGTTGGTGACTCAATATTTGCAAAGTGTTCTACGCGCAGCTTTTCCGGATTAGTCGGGGGGTGCAGGGGGTAACTGAGAAGCAGCAAACCAGCAGCGGGCATCCCTTCAGCAGCAGCCATTGAGCAAATTCGACCCCCCATAGAGCGTCCGCCAAAGATGACAGTTTTGGGGTCGCACCCTAATTTGCGGGTCAGCTCCTCGCAGTCGTCGAGTAACTCGGTGACCAACTTCGGCGCTCGCGGAGGAGGCCGGCGTCCTTCCCTACGGTAAGAGAACTCGTGTCTAAGTACGGGCAGAGGAGAGAAAGCTTCTTCTAGGGCTAACAGAGTTGGGTGATCTTTGGTACCGCCAGCTCCCGGCATCAATATCAATCCTTCAATGGCCGTCATGGCAACTCCCTATATGGGCAGAATAGGAGTCTTAGCTACAGAAAGGCGCCATATCAATGACGACTGATGAGTTTGGGAATGGAACGGTACTAACCGACATTCATGACGGAATCGGCCTTATTACTCTGAACCGTCCAGAGGTAAGAAATGCGCTGAGTAGCGATGTGCTTGAGGCGTTACCAACGGCGATTCGTTCGTTGGAGGCAAGTTCCGATGTTGATGTACTAGTTCTAACCGGGCGCGACCCGGCGTTTTGTGCCGGTCTGGATTTAAGGGAGTTGGGAGATTCAGGCGGAAATATCGACCCAGATTCACAGTCCGAGCCAAAACAACCTTTTTCTGAACGGTCTAAGCCCCTAATCGGAGCTGTAAACGGTGTGGCTGTGACGGGAGGGCTCGAATTGGCACTCGGATGCGATTTTCTTATTGCTTCGGATCGAGCGAGTTTCGCTGATACTCATGCCCGAGTAGGTGTCATGCCGGGTTGGGGGCTGAGCGTTCTTTTACCTCAAGCGATTGGAGTTCGACGAGCCCGAGAAATGAGTCTCACTGGGAACTACATTGACGCCAGTACCGCTGAAAAATGGGGTTTGGTCAACCGTGTGGTGCCCCACGAAGCCCTCTTAGAAACTGTGCACGCACTGGCGAGCGACATCCGGTCAAATGATCAAGTTGGGGTGCGCCAGATGCTCGAGACCTATTCTCGCACGGCGGAGACAACCGTCGCCGACGGGTGGAGAATTGAAGCGTCAATGGGTACTGAGTGGCTCAAAAACAGCGATTTTAGACCTGAGAAAGTGGCCCAACGGAGGGTGGATATACAAAATCGTGGCCGAGCCCAACAGAACCCTTGACCTAGCTGCTCCGTGCATCAATCATCTGCACGATGCGTCCCGCTATTTCCAGGCTGGCGGTGGCAGCCGGGCTGGGCGCATTGAGAACGTGCATACTGCTTTTCGACTCTGTGATCAGAAAGTCATCTGCTAGGTCTCCACGCGAGTTCATCGCCTGGGCTCTGACGCCAGCTGGACTTGTTTCAAGGTCTTCTGAACGAACGTCGGGAACTAGTCGTTGTAGAGCCCGAACAAAAGCATTTTTATTTATTGATCGCCACACTTCTCCCGCTCCCGTACGCCAGTACCGGCGCGCCAGTTTCCACAGCCCTCGATTGGTTAGATGCTCAACTATTTGGCCGGCATGGATGTCTCTCCACCTGTAACCCTCCCGAGCAAGAGCTAGCACTGCGTTCGGTCCGGCGTGTACAGATCCATCGATCATGCGAGTTAAGTGAACTCCCAGGAACGGGAAGCTCGGATCGGGTACGGGGTAGATCAATCCTCTTACCAGATGTCGACGTTGAGGTATAAGTTCGAAATATTCTCCGCGGAAGGGAACTATTCGATTGCCTTTTGAGGCATCACCCATCTCAGCAACCTGGTCACTTCTTAGACCGGCACAGTTGACAACCAGACCAGTAGAGATCTCACCACCAGAAGTAGTTAAATGGACTCCCTCGACCGATTCACTGAAGGAAAGCAGATTTGTGTCGTATTGAACTCTGCCTCCCATCGCTTGAATCTCTGCACTCAATGCATTGCAAACCGCTGCGTACGAAACGATTCCGGTTGAAGGAACGTGCAGAGCTTCGATACCAGCGCAATGGGGTTCGATTTCCTGTAGTTGGATTTTGTCGATGAGTACTGCTTCGAGTCCATTGTGTGCAGCTCGGTTTGCAAGCGTTCGGAGGCGTTCTATCTCATCGTGATTGGTTGCAACTATGACCTTTCCGCAAATTTCGTAGTCAATACCCCGTTCCTCACAAAAGGTCACCATGGTGCTCCGGCCGGTCACCGCTAGTTCCGCCTTCAGGGACCCAGGGGTGTAATAAATCCCGGAGTGAAGCACACCAGAGTTTCGTCCTGTCTGGTGATAGGCGGGCCCGGACTCGCGTTCAACGACGACTACTGATTTTCCCGGGTGCTCTGTGAGGTAACGGTGCGCCGTCGCCAAACCGACAATACCTGCACCAACAACAACCAAATCCAGAGGCTTAGAATTCATCGGCTATGCACTCCTACGGTCAAGAAGGATATTGCGCGCAGCTGTTAAAGATTCAATGCGAGCACCCGCTTCCTCTTTGGAGCCGCCGTGATCTGGGTGAGCGCTGCGTAGCAGACGCCTAAATGTTCGACGTATCTGTCGCGAGTCGGGGAGGTTGTCTCTTTCTTGCTGAGGGAAGCCGAGCACTCCGAGAGCCCAAATGACTGGATCTATTTCGTGGCTCTGCACCCAACTCCCCTGCGGTACGTCGCCGGCAAGGTATCTCAGCAAGTCATCATGGTCGTGTCCTCGCCAGCGTGTGGACGAACGAAGCAAGGTCAGCAAAGCGCTCCGAACCTCTCTTGGCTGGCTAGCTGCTCTGTAAAGGGCCGCCAATATGTGTGGTTCCGGTCGATCACTCGGCGCTATGTTCAAAGACATTCGCCCGCCTTCAGTGGTTACAAGCTGGTGAGTTGAACGCGTTAGCCCGATCCGGTCCTCTTGCAGTCGATGTCGAAGACGGGGTTGAGGAACGCGCGCGCCTGCTTCAAGCATGTTCAAAAGGGCAGTTAAGTCATTGTTCTCTTCGTCTCCCAATTGTTGTGCATGCACCGCAACAACAGCAGCAAGTAACAAGCCACCAGATCCTGGTTTGGGGTCGAAGTTAAGTTGGTCTTCGCCTAGTGCGACGCGACGGGTGGGCACCGCGGGCCGAGAGTGCCAGACGTTGAGCTCAGCCAAGATCACGACATGGACGCTACTAGGCGATGTTCCAACTGACTCATACTTATTGCTTCTGAGGGGCTAGGGTCACTTTCCATGGAGTCACATTCTGAACGTCCTGATCGAAACCTTGCACTTGAGCTGGTTCGCACCACAGAGGCTGCTGCTTTGGCTGCTGCTCGGTGGATGGGTAGAGGCAACAAAGAAGGAGCAGATGGCGCTGCGGTTGACGCTATGCGCATCATCTTAGGCTCAGTACCAATGGACGGTTTAGTAGTTATTGGAGAAGGCGAGAAAGACGAAGCTCCAATGCTCTACAACGGAGAGTCCATTGGAGACGGGACAGGCGCTAGGACCGACATAGCGGTCGATCCGATTGATGGTACGACGCTGACTTCACTTGGTCGCGGAAATGCGATTTCAGTCATCGCTGTTGCTCCTCGAGGGACCATGTTTGATCCTGGTCCTTGCGTCTATATGGAAAAGATAGCGGTAGGTCCACAGTCGAAAGGTTTAGTGTCGATCGACAAGAGTCCTACAGAGAATCTAGAAGCAATCGCTGAAGCGACTGGCAGGGGTATCAGAGACTTGACCGCCGTAATCTTGGATCGTGATCGTCACGCGGAGTTGATTGATGAAGTCCGTCAGAGTGGAGCCAGAATTCGACTTATTCCTGATGGTGATGTGGCAGGAGCTATCGCTACGGCTACAAGCGATGGAGCGGATGTGCTCTTCGGCATAGGCGGAACTCCAGAGGGCGTTATTTCTGCTGCAGCACTGAAGTGTCTTGGCGGAGAAATGCAAGGCAGGCTCTGGCCACGAAACGGGACCGAACGTCAGGCCGCGGTCGATGCGGGCTACGACCTTGACCGTATTCTCGACACCGACGATCTTGTTCAATCTGACGATGTATTTTTCGCCGCAACAGGTATTACTGATGGCGAGTTACTGCGGGGCGTGAGATTTACATCTGATGGCGCTATCTCCGACTCCTTGGTCATGAGGTCTAAAAGTGGGACGGTGCGCCGCATCGAAGCGACCCATAACATCGACAAACTCAGCGAGTTCTCATCCGTCGATTTCACCTAAGAACTTTCGCCGTCAATAATCGAAGCAGTTCCTTCCTCCTTCACCTCTATGCTCACTCTTATGGTCCAAGCGAATGACTTAGAAGAGGGCACGGTCCAGCAACTGGACTTCGACAAAATTGGGGGTGTCGGACGTGAGGGGCATCAGGTTATTCCAGTAGTGCTCCAAGAGGTTGATTCGGGAGAGGTCTTGTTCGTCGGTTACGCCAACGAAGAAGCACTGCGTATGACGTTAGAAATGAAAAGCGCTGTGCTGTATTCCACTTCTCGAAACGAAATTTGGCACAAGGGCGCGACCTCAGGAGACACTCTCTCTCTGATCGATGTCCGCGTGAACTGTGAACAGAACTCGCTGCTGTACCTCGTCCGACGCGATGGTCGGGGGGCCTGTCACACTATGAAAGCCGATGGCTCATCTAGAAGCGGCTGCTATTACCGCTCGCTTGCCACCATTGAGAACCTCGTATTTGTCCAATAAACGGTGCAGCTAGTCTGACTCAGCAGCGGCCGAAGGTCAGTTTCCGCCAGATACTTGTATACGAGTTTCAGCCCACTTTTTAGCGAGTGCTGCTTCAGTGTCGTCGGCATCGGATGCCAGTGCTTGATCAGCGGCTTGAAGGTCAGCCTGAGCTTCTTGAACGTCAATATCTTGAGCGGCCATGGCGTCATCACTCAGAATCGTGACGGCATTGGAGCTTACTTCTACGAAGCCGCCGTTGATAGCTAGCGAGACAACACCATCGGCAGCCCAAAGTTGCGTCTGGCCTACGTCTAGCGCCCCTATAAACGGAGCATGATTATCGAGAAACGCAATGTCACCATCAACAGTGCGCGTAACTACTTGCGAGCATTCTCCGGAGAAAAGCACTGCTTCGGGGGAAACGAGTTCGACCTGCATAAATCAGCTTCTTTTAGTAATCAAGACTGCTCTAGTTCACGGGCTTTGGCCATCGCCGATTCGGCATTACCAACATTGAGGAAGGCTTGTTCGGGTAGATGATCAAGTTCACCGTTGCAAAGCATTTCAAATGACTCAATTGTCTCTTCTATAGGAACGAATATGCCGGGCATTCCAGTGAAGACTTCAGCAACGAAGAAAGGCTGCGACAGGAATCGCTGAATCTTGCGGGCTCGGTCCACCGTGATTCTGTCTTCTTCGGAAAGCTCGTCAAGACCGAGGATGGCAATGATGTCTTGCAGTTCTTTATACCTCTGCAATATCTCCTGCACCCGGCGAGCTACGCCGTAGTGCCGATCACCCACAACTTCGGGGGTGAGGATTGTTGAGGTGGAAGCAAGCGGGTCAACAGCTGGATAGATACCTAGAGAAGCGATTTGCCGACTCAATTCTGTGGTCGCATCCAAGTGGGTGAATGTGGTGAAGGGGGCTGGGTCGGTGTAATCGTCAGCCGGCACATACACAGCCTGAAGCGAGGTAATCGAGTGACCCGAAGTAGAGGTAATCCTCTCCTGTAGTTCGCCCATCTCGTCGGCCAGATTGGGTTGATAACCCACCGCTGAAGGCATTCGACCAAGCAAAGTCGAGACCTCGGATCCCGCTTGCACAAAGCGGAATATATTGTCCACGAACAAGAGCACTTCCTGCCCTTGAACGTCGCGGAAATATTCAGCCATAGTTAGAGCTGAAAGCGCGACACGTAGGCGTACCCCTGGAGGCTCGTCCATTTGTCCAAAGACAAGGGCTGTCTTTTCCAGCACGCCGGACTCTTCCATTTCTAGGTATAAGTCAGTGCCTTCACGGGTTCGTTCTCCCACGCCTGCGAACACCGAGACTCCGCCGTGCTGCGAAGCCACTCGGTTAATCATCTCGGTAATCAAGACCGTTTTACCCACTCCGGCTCCGCCAAAGAGTCCGATCTTTCCACCCTCCAAGTAGGGCTCAAGAAGGTCGATCACTTTGATACCTGATTCGAAAAGCTTCGCCTTCGGCTCAAGGGTGTCAAAGTCAGGTGCGTCGCGATGAATCTCCCATCTTTCAGGCACTTCGCCAATGTCATCGGTGTCAAGGGGTTCGCCCAGGACGTTAAAGATGTGTCCAAGAACGTTGTCGCCAACCGGAACTGCAATTCCGCGCCCGGTATTTCGTACCACCGCGCCTCGAGTCAGACCGTCTGTCGCTTTCATACAAACAACACGTACTTTGCCCTCACCGATTTGTTGCGCTACCTCACCACCAATAGTCACTTTGGCGCCTTCTAATTCGGCGTCCATTTCGACAAATGTGTTTATTTCCGGCAACGATCCACGTGGAAATTCGACGTCTACTACCGGTCCGGCAATAGCGAGCACCCTTCCATCTTTGGTTTCGGTGTTGTCTTCGGTCATGGTCATTTTTACTCCTGAAGTTTCAGGCGTCGGTACGGTCAGTTGCGAGGGCTGCAAAAGAACCCTCAATTGATTGGGCGATGAGATCTTCAAGATCGCCATCGTCGTCTTGGCTCATTGCTTCGGCACCGCCAACAATCTCCATTATTTCGGTGGTGATTGCATCTTGACGGGCACGGTTCATTATTCGGGTGAGGTTGATTTTTAGATCTTCAGCGTTGTCAGTAGCTGCCTTCATAGCTCGTTGCCGCGCTGCGTGTTCGGAGGCTGAGGCCTCGAGCAGCGCTGCATATAGACGCGCTTCCGCGTATCGAGGAAGAAGACGCCCCAGTATTTCAGATGGTTCCGGTTCAAATTCGTAACCGCCGCCGGCCTCTTCAGTAGCCTCAGCTCCAATTTCAGATGCCTCGAGCGGCATAAATTGATCCACTGTTACTTCTTGGCTTCCCATAGACAAAAAGCGTGTGTAGGCCAGTTGGACTTGTTGGGCCTCGCCGTTTTCAAATAGTTCTGCTACCGACTCAGCCATTGCCTTTGCATCGCTGTAGTTAGGTTGATCCGAAAATCCTTCAAAAGCCGCATGAACGTCATAGCCTCTAAAGGAGAAGTAACCGGCTGCTTTTTTGCCAGACAAAATCAGCGCATAGTCACGTCCCGCAGCTCGGTCCGAATCGATAGATCTCTCAACGGCCCTTAAAACATTGTTGTTGTACCCGCCGCAGAGCCCGCGATCCGCAGCTATTACTACGTAAGCAACGCGGTTTATATCACCGGGTTGTGCGAGTAACGGATGGTCAACTCCAGCGCCGCCACCTGCCAGGTTCGCTATTACATCAGTAACTTTTTCTGAATAAGGTTTAGCCGCCTGGACCCGGCCTTGGGCTTTGACGATGCGCGAAGCCGCGATCAGTTCCATAGCGCGCGTGATCTTCTTCGTAGCATCAATCGAGCTGATACGACGCCTAAGAATGCGTTCCTGACCGCCTGCCACTGCCGATCAGCCCTCGCCGCCGCTCGTATCGGCCTCAACACTCGCCTGGAAAGTCGCCTTAAAAGACTCTACGGCAGCCTTCACCTGATCTTCGGGGAGAACTCCTGTGCTTCTTATTTCGTCAAGTAGCCCGGAGTGCCTCGTCTTCATATTCTCTAAAAGCTCTGCTTCGAACCGTTGGACATCCTCAACTGGTAAGTCATCTAGATGGCCGTTCGTTCCCGTGTAAATCGAAACAACTTGTTCCTCGACCGGCATTGGGCTGTTGAGTCCCTGCTTAAGAAGTTCGACTAAGCGGTAACCGCGACCAAGTTGCGCCGCAGAAGCAGCATCCAACTCGGAGCCGAAGGTTGCGAAGGCTTCAAGATCACGGAACTGAGCAAGGTCGATCTTTAAGGTTCCCGCAACGCTCTTCATAGCTTTGGTCTGAGCGTCACCTCCAACGCGTGAAACAGATACACCGACGTCTACAGCTGGTCGCACACCCGATTTGAATAGATCGTCTTGGAGGTAGATCTGGCCGTCGGTGATCGAAATCACATTCGTGGGAATGTAAGCGGAGACGTCACCCGCTTTTGTTTCGATCACGGGTAAAGCGGTGAGCGAGCCCGCACCCTGTTCATCAGACAACTTAGCTGCGCGTTCTAGTAGACGACTATGGAGGTAGAACACGTCACCCGGGTACGCTTCACGCCCTGGTGGTCTTCTGAGCAACAGAGACAACTGCCGGTATGCCTCCGCTTGTTTCGAGAGGTCGTCATAAACGATTAACGCGTGTTCGCCATTCTCCATCCAGTGCTGGCCCATGGCGCAGCCTGCATATGGAGCAAGGTACTTAAACGGTGCTGCGTCGGCGGCCGGTGCCGAAACAACCACGGTGTATTCCATCGCTCCGCGTTCTTCTAAGGTGTTGACAACTTGAGCGACAGTCGAGCCTTTCTGGCCAACCGCGACATAGATGCACTTCACTCCCAAGCCTGCCTGATTCAGGATGGTGTCGATCGCCACGGAGGTCTTACCAGTTTTTCTGTCGCCGATAATCAACTCGCGTTGGCCGCGACCTACCGGCGTCATGGAGTCAATAGCCTTAATGCCAGTTTGCAAAGGTTCATGAACTGGTTGTCGACCCATAATGCCCGGCGCTTGAATTTCCATTCGCCGAGGTTCAGCACCTGCTATCGGTCCTTTACCGTCAATGGGCTCACCGAGCGCATTGACGACTCTTCCGAGTACTCCATCTCCTACTGGAACAGAAAGAATCCTTCCGGTGGACTTAACGTTTTGGCCCTCTTCAATGTTTTCAACATTGCCCAATACCACAGCACCGATTGAGTCCTCATCGAGGTTGAGGGCAAGGCCCACGTCGCCGCTCTCAAACTCAAGAATTTCGTTCACGGAAGCATTCGGAAGCCCAGAAACTCTGGCAATACCATCCCCCACTTCGAGGATGCGGCCCACAGTTCCTGATTCAACCGACGGATCAAAACCTTCCAGATTCTTTTGGATTGCTGCCGTTATGTCGGCGGCATCGAAGCTGAGGTCAGTCATGACAAGCGCTCTTTCATTTTTTCGAGACGGGTACGTACTGATCCGTCAAAGACTGTGTCGCCGACTTGAGCAACAACTCCTCCAAGGATCTCAGGGTCGACAACTACGACGATGTCGATATTCATTCCAGTTGCGCTTGATAGCGCAGATTTGAGACGACCGCGTTGATCATCATTAAGGGTCACGGCGGATCGAACTTCAGCGACCGCTTGACCTCTTGATTCCGCAGCCTGACGGATCAGTTCATCGGCAATCGGCCCAATGTGGCTACCGCGTCCAGCTCCTACCAACATGCTGACAAGGTTGATAGTTACGGGCGACGCGGAGGCCCCTAGAAGGTCTTCCAAAATTCCAATCCGACGCGATGCGGGTATCGTTCGGTCGCTAAGCGTCGAACGCAACTGATCGGATGATTCAACGGTCCGACCTAACTGGTACAGCTCATCCGCGACGCGGTTGAGTTCACCTTCGGCCTCAGCCAATTTGGCTAATCCGGCAGCGTACTCCTCCACTTTCTCGGTCATCGCTTTCCTCGATCTTTTCGTAAACGGTTACGGCAACTCAGGTGCCGTTCTTCTAGGGCCTCGGTCAAAAACACTCGCGAGGCAAATTCCACTGGGTTGTCAGTTTCCAACAGACTCGATGTAGTCATCTACAAGTCGCGCATAGGCAGCTTCGTCCAAGCTCGATTTCACTACCTGCTCAGCAGCCCCTACAGCAAGCGATGTCACTTGTGTTCGAAGGTCGGCAAGCGCACGAGCTTTTGCGGCTTCGATATCCGCATCTGCTTGCGCTCGCTTCTCCTCGATTTCGGGTTCAATTGCTGCGAGACGGTCTTGGCGAACCTGCTCGGCTTCAGCTCGTGCTGCTTCAAGAATTCTTGACGCCTCAGCTTGAGCCTCTGCAATTTTCGAGTCGTATTCGGCACGCAAACCTTCCGCTTCGGTGCGCGCCGTATCGGCGGCATCTAGGTCACCCTGGATCTTCTCAGATCGGGCTTCCATAGCCTTTTTAATGGCGGGGTAGGCGAACTTCGCCATGGCAATGAAAAGAATCGCGAAGGCAGCGCCTCCCCAAATAATTTCATTCCACACAGGAAGGATCGGGTTCGAAGCCCCCCCTCCAGCGTCACCCGCCGCTAGGAGTCCAATTGAATTCATTGTCTCTCCCTAGGCGAAATTCAGAAGGATAAAGACCACGAAACCAATTAGGGCTAGAGCCTCGGTAAAGGCGATGCCAAGGAACATGGTCGTTCGCACCATGCCCGCGGATTCGGGCTGTCGAGCCATGGCAGTAATCGCGTTACCGACTACCAGTCCGATGCCTACGCCGGGGCCAATGGCAGCAAGGCCATAACCCAGACCGGCACCGACCGCCTTTAGGCCGTCTAGTGCGTTGTCAGCTTGTGCGAGCAAGTCAATCACTCGTCTCTCCTGTGTCTTGTTTGTTTAGTGCTCGGGATGTAGTGCGCCACCGATATACACGGCAGTCAGAATTGTGAAAATGAAGGCCTGCAAGAAGGCAACGAGAATCTCGAAACCTGTCAGACCAATCAACACAATAAACGGGGCCCATATGATCGAAACCAAAATGTTCTTGGCCCACAAATTTTCGCAGAGGACTGCGAACGTAACCAACAAAAGGTGCCCTGCAAGCATATTGGCGAAGAGCCGAACTGCCAGCGAAAAGGGGCGCACCAAGAATGTTGAAACGAATTCAATAACTGCAACCAATGGAAGCAGAGCGCCTGGAACTCCAGGCGGGATAATCGTGTTCTTAAAGTAGCTAAAGAAGCCTTGACTCTTAATGCCAACCCCATTGAAGACAACCCAAACAACAATCGCTAGGAAAGCAGGCGCCGCCATTCGCGAGTTAGCTGGGAATTGAATAAACGGGATTACTTCGGTGATGTTGGCAAAGAAAATAAAGAAGAAAAGAGATAGGAGGAAAGGCATGAACTTCATACCGTCAGGTCCCATCGTTTGCATCACGATGTTCTCACGCACAAAGTCAACTGACGATTCTGCGACAGTCTGAACTCCACGCGGAACCAAGGAGCTCTTCCGGATGGCAAGCGTAAATATCACTAGCGGCGCGACCATCGCCCACAGGTAGATGAGACCTACTTTGTTCAGCTCGAGAAAAGTGTTGCCCTCAAAAAGGAACCCAGGCCATTCAAGAAGGCTCTCAATTGACGGAAAGTGCAGTCCACCACCATCTCCGGCGGCAAGCAATGAATTCACTTGATCTCCTTGAATTTCTTCGGCGCCATGTTGTCAGGTCCTAAACCCGGATAAGCGAGTGATAGTGAAACATAGCGCGTCTCCCACACCAGCAGTCCGAGATGGGAAACGATAATCGTTATCCCAAGGGGAACGGGTGCAAAAAAGCTGATTTTACTGACCGCGATAACAGCGACCGTCAGAGCGCCTAGTCGGAAGATAAATCCAAATAAGGCTGCAAACATGAGAGCGGCGGGTGAAATTCGTGCCGCCCAAGTTAAGAACAGAGACGCAGTAAGGAAGTTGGCGAAAATTAACGCAACGCCATACGCAGCGGATAACGCTCCGTCGACACCCCAGACAAGCAACGAAATCAACAGCCAAGCGGGAACAATTTTGATTCCTCGGCGCAGCATGTCAACGACTATTCCCTTTTCAGGTTCATCATTGTGCTGTGGGTTGACGGTAGGTCCACTCTCCCGGCTTATAAGGTCGCTCACGTCTCGCTGCGCTCCTCAAGAGTAACCCCTGCCGGTAGCCGATCATCAATCTCTTGAACGCGGTCGAGGCCACGTTGGTTAGTTGGTCGATCAGCGGTCATTTCTTCTTCGATGCCCGACATTCTGCCGACATAGCGGTACCACTCTGCTGCGATTTTTCCTAAAAATGCAAGTGCACCAAACGACACGGCAATCCATGGACTCGTTCCCAACCATCGGTCAAATACCCAGCCGATAGCCGCGAAAATCGCGGGAGTGACAACGATTTCAACCGAACGCGAGAAAGCGTCGTCTGTGCCAAAAAACATCTTGTTCTTGTAAAGCGCAGATGGTCGCATGCGACGGGTCGTCTCCGATTCGTGGCGAATGGAAAGTGCTTCTAGAAGCGGCCACACCCTATTGGGGTGTGGTCCTTGTTGCAAGCGACCTGGCACTCAAAATTGCTGATTTTCCTATGTAGTTATGCGTTCGATGTTTTTGCTTCGCTGTCCGATGCGAATCGAGTGCTCGGTCGTAACAAGAAGAACAGCAACACCGCTACGCCAGCCAACGCAAAGGGCAACACTGCATCACCACTGCCCGTGAGGGTCGGCACCAACGCCACCCCAGACAAAAGCCCGGTCCATGACCATAGAAGCAGAACCGTTCTTCGGTGACCGTGACCCATTCTTAGTAGTCGGTGATGGAGATGGTCTTTGTCAGCGGTGGCAATTCCTTCGCGTCGGTACGCGCGTCTGAGGACGGCCAGAGCAACATCCACAAGTGGAACTCCAAGGATTAGAAAAGGAATAGCTATGGGGGCGAAGAAAAAATAGACCTGTCCACTGAATTGATCTACAACCCTTCCTCCGACCGTCATCGTGGCTGATGCCATCAAAAGACCAAGAAGGAGCGCTCCCCCATCACCCATAAAGATGCGGGCCGGATGAAAATTGTGCGGCAAGAACCCTAGACACACGCCCAGGGTCACAAGGGCTAAGAGCGGACCTAGGTTTGCGTCGCTAATGACTCCTGCATTCTGAAGCGCGCCACTGTAGAGGTAAAAGGCTCCTGCGGCGATGGCAATTGTTCCGGCAGCAAGCCCGTCTAATCCATCAATCAAATTGACCGAATTTGCAACTACCACGACTAGTAGAACTGTTATGAGGGTGGCCCAGTCTGCTGACAATACTACGAGTTGACCAAAAGGGACTCTGAAGTAGAAAAGGGTGACTCCGAGAACAGCGAGCAGGCTGCCAGATAGAACTTGGCCAGCTACCTTCGCCGGGGCCGAAAGTTCGCGCAAATCATCAAGGAGTCCAATCCCGAACATGACGGTTGCCGCAACAACCACTGCTAGCGCTTCAGACGAGCCTGCAAAAACTTGAGTAAAGCCCGGTAAACGGCTAGCTACAACTAATGCAACCAAAAAGCCGACGAACATAGCTGTCCCACCACCAGTTGTGGTGGGTCGCTCATGAACACTTCGAGATTTGGGCGCAACTACGGCTCCGAGCCTCGGCGCGACAGCTGCAACGACGAAGGTGAAGAGATAGGTGACGATCGCCGAAATTCCCAACACTAAGCCATGTTGGATTGCTCTACTCACTGAGACTGCCCTACTTGCGGATCACTACAGATGCGCTCGATAACTCTTGTACCCAATCTCCAGACTAGTTACGAGTAGAGCTTATGTGACGGAGGGCTTCGCTTGACCTCGCTCGTAGGTCGATTTACTCCGAATAAGGCGGAAATTCAGAGCACAAATCGGCTACCTCGGCAGCAATCGCTTTGACAGCGCTATCATCGTCTCTCTGCCGGAGGATCCGAGCTGTGAACTCGGCTATCTGCCCCATCTCCTTAGCACCCATACCTTGCGTAGTAACTGACGCAACACCGATGCGTACCCCACTGGTGACGAACGGGGAGCGGGGGTCATCGGGAATTGTGTTGCGGTTAAGAGTCACTCCTCCGAGGTCAAGGATCTCTTGAGCTTCTTTACCCGTGAGGTCGCTATCGAAACTCCTTAAGTCAACTAGCAAGAGGTGGTTGTCAGTGCCTCCTGATACCAGTCGAAATCCTTGATTGGCTAACGCGTCAGCTAGAGCACTTGCATTGTCGACTATACGTCTGGCGTATTCCGCGAAGCCCGGGTCCAAGGCTTCCCTGAACCCGACAGCCTTAGCCAAAACCACGTGATCTAAAGGTCCGCCTTGGTTCCCTGGGAACACGGCGCTGTCGATTTTCTTAGCTAGAGATTCAGTGGAAAGAATGCATCCGCCGCGGGGGCCGCGCAAAGTTTTGTGGGTTGTAAACGTAACTACGTCAGCTAAGGGAACTGGATTAGGGTGCTGTCCACCTGCGATCAGGCCAGCTATGTGTGCAGCGTCAAACATGAAGTATGCGCCAATCTCGTCGCAGACTTTCCGGAAAGGTTCAGGATCAATTCGTCGGGGGTAAGCGGTCGCTCCTGCAACAATGAGCTTGGGGCGTTCCGCCAGGGCAATTGATCGCATCTCTTCGTAGTCGAGGCGTTCGTCTCCTGCTGTTAGCCCATAGGAAACGAAGTTATAGAACCTACCGCTTGCGTTCACTGGCGAGCCATGAGTCAAATGCCCGCCATGGTCAAGACTCATTCCCATCACGGTGTCTCCGACATCCAGAAGCGCCATGTACACAGCAGCGTTGGCTTGCGACCCCGAGTGAGGCTGCACATTGGCATGTTCGGCACCAAAGAGTTGCTTTACACGATCAATCGCTAACTGTTCCGCGACATCCACATGCACGTTTCCTCCGTAATACCGTCGTTGCGGGTACCCCTCGCTGTATTTGTTCGTGAAAACACTCCCGGTGGCCTCCATCACCGCTGGTGACGCAAAGTTTTCAGATGCAATCAATTGAAGGCTCGTCATTTGACGTTCCTTCTCTTGACGGATCAGTTCGTCAATCTGAGGGTCCGGCCCGACGGTCCAAATGGAGCTGGGAGGGGTCATAAGTGGGCGCCTTTCGCGGTTGTCGCGGCTACTAGATCACAGCATGCCTTGAAATGGTCTCTTGCAGGTGTTTTCTATTTCTCAGGTAATCCGAGGGTTTCCAGAGAGGCCAGTTTTTCGACGCGTGTTTGGTGTCGGCCACCTTCAAAAGAAGCGCTCATAAAAGCGTCGACTATGTCTAGTGCGGTCTGCTCCCCCACCATTCGCGCCCCAATACCGATGACGTTGGCGTCGTTGTGTTCCCTAGTCATGCGCGCAGTAGTCACGTCGTGGACTGTCGCTGCTCGGATTCCTGGAATCTTTCCCGCCGCCATAACAATTCCGATACCGCTACCGCAAACGACTATGCCGCGTTCCGCCTCTCCAGCGATTACGGCATTAGCAACAGCTGCGCCAAACTCGGGGTAGTCAACACGATCCAAGCTGTGAGTACCACAGTCAACTATTTGATGGTCATTCGCTACTAGATGTGCAGCTATCGTCTCTTTTAGCTCATATCCCGCGTGATCTGCGCCAACCGCAATTACAGACACCCAAAGTTCTCCTTTGTTTGTGACAACGCAGCCATCTTCGCACGCGAGAACAGAATTCTCGTAACCAATTCAACCGATCGAGTGATCCGCAGTTCTCAGTCGTGCTTGATCTCTACAGCGCCTTCTCTTAACACGATTAGGGATTCTCCCGTAGTATCTAGCACTGTCGATGCAAGGCCTCCTTGCGAGATGCCTTCGATAACGTGGCCCGCCTCGACCGCAAGGGTGAGGGCGGCATCACGCGCATTTAACATCGTGTCGACTCCATGCAAGTTGGCGCTGGAGCCGGTAACGGGACCGGACTGGTCAATGAGCAGTCGCAACCATCCGGGGTTGGGGCATCGAACTCCCAGCGTGTCACCTCCGTGAACCGGGTCAGTTCCGTGTAGGCGTTTGGCAACGATAGTGAGTGCTCCAGGCCAATGCTCTTCAATTAGATCTCGGGCCCTTTGGTCTAACTGAACGAGTTCTTCAGCTTGCGCCACTCCACTCACCAAAACTGGAACCGGTTGATTTCTCGGACGTTGTTTCGCGTCATATGATGCTTCAACTGCTGCTGTGTCGTCATATTTAGCCAGTAGGCCTGGAAGCGTGTCAGTGGGTGCAACGACTAAGTCACCCCTTCTGAGCGCTTCTGTAGCTGCCTCAAGGTCAGACTCAGCAACATCATCGATAGGTCGGCGAGCAGCTACTAGTCTCTGCGCTCCAGACAAATCATGACCTATCTGCGCTGCTTCGTAGCCGCGAGATATAGCTAGCTCCCGCAGCCGCTCCGCTTGATTAGAACCGCACTCAAGGACAAGCCAGCCCCCCGGGCGTATCCAGTTTCTGCCTTGCCGAGTCAAAATATCCAAGTGGAGAAAACCGTCTTCGCCTCCAATTAGAGCAGCCTGAGGCTCCCAGTCCTTTACAACTTTGGGCAGGTCATCATCAGGTGAAATATATGGAGGATTTGAGATCAGGAGGTCTAATTTCCCAAAGAGTTCTCCTGGCAGCGCCGCAAACCAATCACCGTGACGCAAAGAAACTCTGGCAGCGTCAGATCCCAGACCCGCAAGGTTCGATCTCGCTAAGGAGAGCGCTTCTTCAGATATATCAGTGGCGCACACTTGTGCTTGAGGTACTTCTTGTGCAATCGATAATGCTATGGCGCCACTGCCGGTTCCCAGATCGGCCACGAGAAGGTCACTTTCGCCGCCAGAACCCATTCTGTGAAGCGCATCGATTCCGAATCCCGCTACTGACTCTGTTTCTGGGCGGGGAATCAACGCTCGTGAATCAACTGCTAGGTCCAATTGTCGGAAACCCCAGCTCCCAATCACATATTGGAGAGGTTCTCCTGAAGCACGTCTTTGTGACATGGCATCAACTCGAGAGATAACTCGTCGAGTAACTGGTTCTTTATCTGCAAGGAGATGCTGGTCAAATCCAAAGCCGGTAGCTTCTTCAACGATTCTCCGAGCACTAATTTCCGGGTCCTCGATCCCGGCGGCTAGCAGTTGTTGCGCTATCTCATCGAGCAGTTGGCCGACAGTCAGAAATTCGTCTGATTCGCCTTCAGGTTGCGTCATTTCCAGCCTCAAGCTGTTGTTCGCGCTCATGGAGCATGAGAGGTTTGACTACGTCATCAAGCTCTCCCGCCAACACTCGCTCCAACTTGTGAAGGGTTAAGCCAATGCGGTGATCAGTAACTCGACTTTCCTTGAAGTTGTAGGTACGGATCTTTTCTGCTCGGCCTCCACTCTTGACCTGATCTCGTTTCTGCGCCGCTTGACTTGAGGCTTGTTCTTCTTGGTGAAGCTTGAGAAGGCGCGCTCGTAACACTCGCAAAGCCTTAGCTTTGTTTTGAAGCTGACTCTTTTCGTCTTGCATTGAGACAACCAGGCCCGTTGGTAAGTGAGTAACCCGCACTGCTGAATCTGTTGTATTCACGGATTGACCACCAGGTCCAGAGGAGCGATAGGTATCTATTTCAAGTTCGTTTGGGTCAATGTCGACTTCGACTTCATCTGCTTCTGGAAGTACTGTCACCGCGGCCGAGGATGTATGCACTCGCCCTTGGGACTCTGTGACCGGTACGCGCTGCACCCGGTGCGGGCCTCCTTCATGCTTGAGGTGGCTCCATACAGCGTCGCCCTTCACTAAAAATGCAATGTCGGTGTATCCACCCATATCGCTGAAATGACTTCCGAGAACTTCGATAGTCCAACCCTTGGTGTTGATGTAGGAGCGGTACATTTCAAACAGGTCACGGGCCCACAAGTTCGCCTCTTCGCCTCCCTCGGCTCCCCGTATCTCAACGATGACGTTACGGTCGTCATTGGGGTCTCTCGGCAGCAGTAGGTAGCGAAACTTTTCCTCAAGCGATTCAGCATCTGCCAGCGCAACTGTTTCCATCTCTCGGGCTTCTAAAGCTTCGTCACCGCTACTTGCTTCAGCCATCTCTTTGGCTGCAGCAGCATCTTCGAGAGCTGTTCGCCATGCTGCTCCAACCTCGATCATTTCGGTCAGCTGCGAATGTCGTCGACTGACTTCGACGAATCGATTGCGGTCTGATGTGACTTGAGGGTCGCCAAGCTGGGACTCAACATGAGCCAACTCTTCTTCTAGTTGCAGCAGACGATCAAGCACACTCTCAGGGTACCGACGACAGCCTTGTCCATTCGCGCCATCCGTCTGGTACTGCCACAACTTTTGCCGAATCGGCTAACCGTTGGGCAAGATCCTTCAATATTTGATGCTCATCGCGTTCTGACACCACCACCATGAGGTCTGCATCCTGGTTATGCAGCAGACGCGCATCTGCGGCAAATGGAACCAAATCGAGATCGATTCCGACAGCACAAGCTACGACCACTTCGCCTGAAGATGATCTGCCCATTGCGACCGCGGGCACGGCTTCTTTGAGATTGGTTCGTTGGATAGGAGGAGCGACAGCGACCAGTTCCGACAAACCAATCTTTTCCGGTTGAGCTATCAGGTGGGCGCGCAACCACCTTTCTGCTCCGAGTCGGTTCAATGGGTGCGGCTCGGCTCCGGGTAAACGATGAGCGCGCACGACACTTGCGACTTGTTCGATGGCCTGCGGCGTTGGGATCGCTCCGTGCAAGAGAGCAAACGCTTCTCTGTCATGGGCACCGACCCCCACCTCGATGCGGGTTCCAACTTCATCGGAGACAATTCGGGCGACTTCGAGACCCGCTACCTCTCCAACAGTGACTCCGTGTTCGTGCACTACTTCGAGACCTGCTTGTTGAAGCACCTCAACTAATTGTGGTGCCGACACCGCGTTCACTGGTGGCAGTGGTGGCGCTGGAACGGCTCGACTTACCGAGTCTTCCCGTACATCAAAAACCTCTATAGCGCCTGTGAAGAGTGCTGCTCGTCGAGCCAATACTGCACCTTCTTGCGCGGCGAAAAGATAAATAGCGTCAGACGGCGCACGAACCGACATAGCAAGAGCATTGCCTAAGCCTCGGTGCGCACGTTCTTCTGCAAGCACTGCAACGCTACCGTCACTGAGGTTGGCGGTAGCTCCCTCATCGGTTCCCGCTACGTCTTCTATCGAGACAGTCAAATGCTCTCCAACAAGGGATCGCAATTTCATTGCATGTAGCTGACGACGGCGCTCGGGTTCTAACCCCACGGGCTGGTTTATTCCGCAGCGGCGTCGGAGTTTTGTTCTGACCCTCGCCTACGGCCATAGCGGCGCTCGAAGCGTTCCACTCGTCCTGCGGTGTCAACGATCTTCATCTGTCCCGTGAAAAATGGGTGACTAGCGCTGGACAATTCAACGGTCACCAGCGGGTATTCGTTGCCGTCTTCCCAGACAATGGTGTCAGCTGTCTCAACCGTTGACTGAGTGATGAAAGAAAAGTCGGCTCCTGCGTCGCGAAACACGACGGGGCGGTAATTCGGGTGGATATCACTTTTCATGGTGGGTCCATTCTGGCGGTTGCATGAGCGAATCGCACGTTCGCGTCAACAAATAGGTTCTTATCGCTTATTGAGTGTCGGCCGACCTTTTCTGGTTAGCCAAGTTGCTAAGTATTTCTTGGTTGGTCCTGGTCGACTGAATTTGATTAAGCACCCAGTCAATTGCAGAGCCCGAAACGTTTTCTTCGGTCGCTACAAGAGAGTCGGCGAGCGCTTGGCCTTCCAGCATTCGCTCCTCACCCTTGAGTCGTTGAAGCTCTCGGGTGCACGAGGCAACTACGTCGATCGCGGGATATACCCTACGGTCAGCGGCTCGCCGATCTAGACGCACCACTGAATTAGCGGTTCCTTGTAAGGATTCGAGAATCATTTCGTCCAGACGCCAGCCTGTCTCTACCGCGGCGGTAGCGACGACCGTCAAAGAGCCACCCTCATCAAGGGCTCGCGCGGCACCGAAAAATCTTTTAGGTGGGTAGAGCGCTCCGGCAGCAACTCCTTCGACTAAGACTTTTCCATTGCCGGGTGCTACCAGGTTGTACGCACGCGCTAGCCGGCTGAGGCCGTCGACGAGGATGACAACGTCAAGTCCTTCCTCGACCATCCTTTTGGCTCTCTCTAGAGTGAGTTCCGCAACCTGGGTGTGTTCTTCTGGGGGTCGGTCGAACGTCGAAGCCAAAACTTCTCCTTCGACCACGTCAGCAATTTCCGTGACTTCTTCTGGCCGTTCATCGATGAGTAGAACAATCAGGTGGAGATCAGGGTGATTACTTTCCAGGGCCACTGCTAACTCTCGGATAGTTGAAGTTTTGCCGCATTCCGGGGGTGATATCACCAAACCGCGCTGGCCTTTGCCAATCGGCGCTACGAGGTCAATGACTCGCGCCGTTGGATTCTCCCCTCCGTCGACTTCAAGCCTTAACGGCTCGTGAGGGTGAACTGCCCTCAAGTCCTCAAAAAGTGGTCGTTCCCGACTCTCTCCTGGCTCCGCTCCATTGATTTCATCGATCTGCACCAACGCAGGGTTTTTTTCATTCCTAGCTGCTGGCCGGCTGGCGCCCTTGACAACATCACCCTTGCGCAGTCCGTGAGTTCTGACTTGTTTTGCTGCCACGTAAACATCGTCGTTGGAAGGCAACGGTCCTGTCGTGCGAAGAAATCCATATCCCTCATCACGAAGGTCCAAAATTCCCTCGCATGGGACTGGTTCTCCCTGCCAGTTATCGTCGCGATCACGATCCCGCCCACGGCGCCGGCGACGGCGGTTACCAGGTTCACCGATACTCGGGTCATCATCTTCCCGTTGCTTAGGTGCCTCTGGTTCAGTTTCTTGATCGTCTTCAGAGGGAGCGCTGTCATCCACATCTAGGTTCTTCGATGAAGCGTCCCCAGTCGATTCGGATTCTCCCGCTGCGGGCGATCGACGAACTCTTCGGGTGGTTTCCGCAACCTGGCTATCGTCTTGCTCGGTAGACGGGCCATTCAGAATGTCGTCGATGATGGTCGCCTTTCGGGCTCGAGGAGCCACTGCAATTCCCAAGGCACTGGCCATAGCCACTAAGTCATCACGTGACTTCGCCTCTAGCACCGCTCGGTCTGGCTGATCTGACATCTCATCCTCTTAGACTCGGGGCAGAACAACTGCGCCGGGAAGCTGTTTAAGGCCGCTCGTCGGAACCTAGGTGACGGCTGTCACCCGGGTCCGGCTGCTTGATTCACGAAACCACATGAGCAACCGAACGTTGCCCCCAGGCTACTCACCTAGTGCTGTTCCTCACAACGTGACCGAAATAGTCTTTACTGGGATACCGAAGATACGAATTCCATCACTGCATTTATGTCGACGGCTAGTTCGATGCATCGTTCTGCTTTACCCGCTAGGGCAGCAATTTCTTCTGGTTGGGGCGGGCTCATTCCGGTGGCAGCGGCAACCGCTCCTTCAAATTTTGCTGGATGAGCAGTGGCCATAACCGCTAGCGGACTGTTGGTGGGTTGAAGACGTCTAGCAACGTTCACTCCCACCGCTGTGTGTGGATCAAGAAAGTCCTGTTGGCTCGAATGCAACTCCGCGATTGTGTCCGCGACTTGTTGATCTGAGGCAGCTCCAGCTTCGAAGGAGACATGCAGGCTTTCTAAAATTTTGGGGGGTAACACCAGGACTCCTTCAGATCGGAATTCCAGCATTGCCTCGGTCAACCATGAGGAGTCTTTACCGCTTAGCTCAAAGAGCAAACGCTCGAAATTGCTAGATACTTGGATATCCATCGCTGGACTGGTGGATGGCTGAACTTCCCGAATCTCCATGATTCCTGAAAGATGAGCTCGAGTCAGTATGTCGTTGTGGTTGCTAGCCATAACCAAGCGATCCACAGGCAAGCCCATCTGCGTAGCGATATATCCCGCAAAGATGTTGCCGAAGTTTCCGGTTGGGACACAAAAAGAAATCGGATCGTTAGGACCTACAAGCTTTGAAGCAGTGGTGAAGTAATACACGGTTTGAGCTGCTACACGCGCCCAATTGATGCTGTTGACTGCACCCAATCGATGAATGTCTCGAAATTCGGTGTCGGCGAACATCGCCTTGACCAGGTCTTGGCAGTCATCGAAGGTGCCGTCAATCGCGATGTTATGGATGTTCGTGCTCTCGACGGTCGTCATCTGTCGTCGCTGTATTTCCGATACTCGACCACGTGGGTGGAGCATGATCAGGTTGATTCCATCACGGTCCCTGCATGCCTCTATGGCAGCGCTGCCAGTGTCTCCCGAGGTAGCTCCCACAATTGTCACGCTCGTGTCACGACGCGACAATTCGTATTCAAACAACCTCCCAAGGAGTTGTAAGGCAACGTCCTTAAACGAAAATGTGGGGCCCCAGAACAGTTCCGCCAAGAACAGGTTCTCGTTGCTTTCGGTGGTCAACGGCCGAACGGGGACCACTTCAGGGTGTCGGAAAGTCGCGTAAGACTCTTCGATCATTTTAGCTAGGTCATCGCTGTCTATCGATGGTGAAAGAAGTGGTGTCAAAACCCGTGTGGCTACCTCGCTATAAGGTTTTTGTCCGAAAGAGTTCAGGTCCGCGGGTGTGAACTTAGGCAACTCAGCAGGCACGTAGAGTCCGCCATCTGATGCCAACCCGGCCAGCAAAACATCAGCAAATTCAAGGACCGGTGCCTTACCGCGGGTGCTTTGGTACTTCACGGTTTCAAACCTCGCCGCAACTATTCGCCCGCTACGCGAATCAAGGCACCGATGTCACGCACTTCTTTCAAATCTCGTAATTCGCGAATTGTGGACTGCATATCTGCCTCTCGAGCCTTATGGGTTATAAACACAAGGTGAGCAGTTGCACCTTGGCCCTGCTGTTCCATCGACCGGATCGATACACCGTGTTCGCCAAAGACGCTGGCGACCGCAGCCAATACTCCAGGTTGATCTTCAACATCCAGTTGCAGATAAAACGCGCTAGTAGTTTCGTCGATAGCTCGAATTACAACTTCCGAAAACGATCCCAAGTCTCCCGCCACCCCTTGTTGCAAGTTTCTCGCAGCGGAAATGAGGTCTCCAAGCATTGCAGAGGCCGTGGGGCCGCCCCCTGCGCCGCGTCCGTAGAGCATGAGATCGCCGACCTCGGCACCTTCCAAAAATACGGCGTTGAAGCTTTCCCGAACTGAGGCAAGTGGATGATTCTGAGGAACCATGGTCGGGTGCACCCTGACGGCTACCTCTCCACCATCTGATTCTGCTATCGCCAGCAATTTGATGACATGGCCCATGTGAGACGCGGCAGCAATATCAGCTTTCGAAACTTGACTTATGCCCTCCTGATACACATCCCCTGCAACCACCTTGGCACCGAAAGCAATAGTCGCCAAAATTGCAGCCTTCGCAGCTGCATCTCCACCTTCAACGTCAGCTGTTGGGTCGGCTTCGGCAAATCCGAGGCTTTGCGCTTCAGCCAGCACGTCTGAGTATTCGGCTCCTTCTTCAGTCATTTTGGTCAAGATGAAATTCGTAGTGCCGTTCACGATTCCCATGACTCGATTAACGCGTTCTCCAGCTAAAGAGTCTCGTAAGGCGCGAATGAGAGGAATGCCGCCCGCAACCGCCGCTTCAAAGAAAAGGTCGACTCCTCCGGCCGAAGCGGCTTCGAATAGTTCTTGCCCGACATTCGCTACTAACTCTTTGTTAGCGGTAATGACCGGCTTTCCAGATTTCAACGAGTCGATGACTAGCTGTCGCGCTGGTTCAATCCCGCCGATTGTTTCAACGATGATGTCAACATCGGGCGAGCCAACTAGGAGTTGCGGGTCTCGTGTAAAGACTTCTTCAGGGAGACTGACATCTCGGTCCGCGGAAAGGTTGCGGACCGCGATACCCGCTATCTCAAGTCGAACTCCAGTGCGAGCTGCTATGCGATCTGCATCTGCATCAATAATTCTGGCTAAAGCGCCACCAACTGTGCCGCAACCTAAAAGCCCAACTCGAACCGTTGAATGTGATTCCGATTGCATACCTTCAACCGTACCGGTCAAACAGATGATTACTGATGTGGATTTGTAGCTACGGTCCTACTTGTCGAACGCGGGGGCTAATCAACCGAGGTCAAGAATCGTTAGATCCTCGATGGTCTCTCTGCGAATGACAGGTCGGGCCTCGCCATCTGAAGCGAAGATCACTGCGGGCCGCGGCATCCTGTTATATGTACTTGCCATTGAGTAACCGTAAGCACCAGTCACAGGTGTCGCTACCAAGTCTCCTACTTGCAGGCTTTCCGGAAGGTGGGCCTGTTGGACGATGACATCGCTTGATTCACAGTGTTTGCCAACTATGCGAGCTATGGAGTTACGCGGTTCGGTAATTCTGGTCGGCGCGAACGCGGTGTAACCGCTGCCATAAAGCATCGGCCGTGGGTTATCGCCAAAGCCTCCATCGACAGCCATATAGGTTCTTATGCCCGGTATTTCCTTGATGGTTCCTATCGAATAGACAGTGATCGCCGCTTGGGCTGCTATAGATCTGCCCGGTTCAGCAGAAACTCGAGCGTTGATGCCTAATTGGTTGCAAGCTTCGCTCAGCATCTCTCCCCACTCGGTGATGGAAGGCGCTGATTCCGACTCTAGGTATGCAACGCCGAGGCCTCCACCCACCGATAACTCCGGTAATCCGAGTGGTTCGGAGAAAGCGGCTACGACTTCAAGCGCTCGGGCGAAACTGTCGACTCTGAATACTTGACTTCCAATGTGTTGGTGAATGCCCATGAGTTCTACGCCTGGGTTAGACGCGCAATTGCGCACCGCTTCTTCGGCGGCACCAGATTCCAGTCCGAATCCGAACTTGGAATCGTTTTGGCCCGTTGAGATGTATTCATGGGTGTGGGCTTCAACTCCGGGAGTGACGCGGAGTTGTATTTGGGCTACTAGGCCGTCAATTTCATGGAGGTGTCGGAGGCGACTGAGTTCATCAAACGAGTCAACTACGACACGACCGACTGCATGGGCACGAGCGGCCGACAATTCGCTAAGGGACTTATTGTTTCCATGGAAAACAATCCGCTCGCCGGGAACACCAGCTGCAATAGCGGTAAACAGTTCACCTTCGCTGGCAACGTCAATGTGTAAACCTTCCTCATTTACGAGACGCGCCATCGCTGCGCACAGGAACGCTTTACTTGCGTAGGCAGTTCCTTCGCCTAACGCTTCGCGCGCTTCTCGACACCTTGATCGAAGGTGTTGTTCGTCATAGATAAAAAGTGGTGTGCCGTATTCGGCTGCTAGTTCATCAACCGATAGCCCTCCGATCTGTAGCTCACCGCGAGGTCCAACTCGTGCTGAGTCGGGCAAAAGAGACATTGGTACAGGACCATCAGCGATTTCTGTGTGATTCATGTGGTCCTTTCACATTTCTTCGGGCGCAGTGATACCGAGAAGGTCGAGTCCTATGGCGAAGCCGATACGGGCAGTCTCGACTAACCAAAGTCGGGCTTGTTGGATCTCGGCAGCGACGTCAGATCTGAGGACTGGGCAGTCGTGGTAGAAGCCGTGGAATGCTGCAGCGAGTTCTCGGATCCATGTTGCTACGCGATGAGGAGCTCTATCGCGCGCAGCAAATTCGACTATCTCCGGAAGGGTGGAAAGGCACCGTAGAATTTCTAGTTCTCGCTCATGCTGAAGGACGGTGACATCCATCGCATCGACGGGGCGACGAGAAATTCCTCTATTTGTTGCCTCGCGGCTTACTGCCGCTATTCGAGCGTGGGCATATTGCACGTAATAGACGGGATTTTCGTTTGCCTCACTTGAGAGGACATCAATATCGATGGTCTGTCGAGTGTCAATGGATTGGAGCAAGTATGCAAAGCGAGCGACGTCTGGACCAACGGCTTCAATGAGCTCACTAACTTCGACCATGGTCCCGGTTCTTTTCGAAAGTTTGATTTCTTCGCCGTTTCTCACCAACGTCACGTTTTGGCCAATAATGGCTTCGTAGCGGTCCGAGGGGTGACCCAACATTTTCATAGCAGCTGCCATTCGCGGGACGTAACCGTGATGGTCCGCACCAAGAACGTCAATAACAAGTTCACCACGGTCAAATTTCTGATTGTGGTAAGCGATGTCAGGTACGAAGTAGGTGGGTTCTCCGTCACTTTTGATTAGAACCCGATCTTTTTCATCTCCAAATTCGGATGTGCGTAGCCATGTCGCACCATCACGGTCATCTACCCACCCCGAATCCCTTAAAAGGTCTACGACCTCTTCCATCGCTCCTGACTCAACGAGTGCTTTTTCGCTGGCCCAATGGTCGAATGTCACGTTCATCGATGCGAGCGAATCTTGCACATCTTTTAGCGCTCGTTCTTGACCCCATGCAACGGGTTCAGCTTCATCAGGCATCTCACGTGCCCATTCGGCGACGTATTCGCCGGCGTATCCATCTTCGGGCAGCTCCCCACCATCTCGTCTGGCTACTAGCGAAGCCCCAAACAACTCAGTCTGGATGCCTCGATCGTTGACGTAGTACTCGGTGAAGGTTCTGTAACCGCACCGACGAAAAATACGGGCCAGACTGTCACCATATGCGCCCCAGCGACCCCCTCCTGCGTGCAGTGGACCAGTAGGGTTTGCTGATACAAATTCAAGATTGATGGATGCGCCGTCTCCAACTGTAGGCCGCGCGTAGTTGTGTTCGCCTTGGGTGAGGACGTCTATCAGCACGTCATGCAACCACTGAGGGGAAAGATAGAAGTTAATGAAGCCTGGGCCCGCAACTTCTATTTCTTTGATCACATTCAAGCCTTGCGACTCAACAATCTTCGCGAGTTCTGTCGCCAATTCCCGTGGGTTGCGCTCGAGGCGTTTTGACATCACCAGGGCGACGTTTGAGGACCAATCGCCATGCTCGCGGGCTGCGGGTCGTTCCATTTGAACGTCGGTCGCGGCAATTTCAATATGCAGGTCTCTAAATGAGTCCGCCAAGGCTTGTGCCAAGACTTCTGTAATCACCAATGTGCTCCCTACAGGTCGCAATGCAAGCCCCTCATCATTGTGACGATGGGACAATCTTGACTGTACCGCTGCAACCCCGCTCACCCGAAGCGACTTATGATTGCATTTTGAAGTCGGTGTTGATGTGGAGCAATTTGTTCGACGCGATACATTCGCTAACCCGCCCTCGTAGCTCAGGGGATAGAGCAGTGGCCTCCGGAGCCATGAGCGCAGGTTCGAATCCTGCCGAGGGCGCCAAAAAATGATTGGCGATTCAGCACCTGGTTATTACGCACAATCAGTGACTACATTCAGAACGTGTTGAGCGATCTGCTGACTACAGCGACTGTGTCACCGTGGGGGGTTCTTGCGGCGGCGGCCATGACACTCATTGCTTTAGCGGTCTCTTGGAGACTCGGCCTTGGCTTGGTTCGTTCGATTTCATTGAGCTCCATTCGATCTGTCCTACAACTTCTGTTGGCAGGGGTCTTACTTGTTCCTGCGCTCAGGGCTGGAGCTCATCTGATCTGGTCGTGGTTGTGGTGCTTCGCGATGCTGATCTTTGCTGTCGGACTGGTTAGACGTCGCACGACTGACCTAGGAGAAGGCCGTCCGTCATATTTACTTTCGGCTCTAGCTGTTTCCGTACCTGTGGCGTCTGGCCTTGCAGTGGTGTTTTGTTTTGGTGTGCTCCCACTGCAACCATCAACGCTTGTACCTATGGCCGGCATAGTTCTTGGCAACACGCTCCCCGCCACCTCTGCGGGTGCTATGCGATTTGTGGAGTTGGTGCGAGAGGAGCGCGGTCAAATAGAAGCCATGCTCGCTTTGGGGTTTAGAGCTCGTGCCGCTATTCGACCCCAAATTACAAAAGCAGTAAAGGCCGCTCTGGTTCCGCCGATCGAGAGGATGCGGATGATCGGCTTAGTATTACTTCCGGGAACCATGACTGGGATGCTTCTGGCAGGAGTCGATCCTCTTAAGGCAGTTATGACTCAAATGGTTGTCAGTTTTCTAATACTCGGAGGCGTTACGTTGACGGTTACAACGGTGGTCTTTGGCTGCTCACTTTCAGCTATTGACCACGGCAAACTTGTTGGGGTTCAATCGAACAAGGTCAACTAAGCCTTCCAGCCAGTTAGCTCAGTTCGCTCAATGACGATGGCTGGACCTTTCGGGCGTTTTTCGGCGTACTGGGTATAGCGGTCTGATAGAAGATCGATCGCATGGTCAAACTCGCGACCACTTTGATGAACTTTTGCTCGACCCCGAATGCGCACCCACCAAAGTTGCTTCCAGTCGTCATCGTTATACCGATCCACTAGCAGAGTTACTTCTGGGAACTGTTTAATATTTTCAAGGCGTTTCAGTTCAGTCGTCGATTTTTTCTTGTGATCGATAGCCGTCACAACCGTCCGATCATCAAATGCAAAAGTCACTGGCACTAGGTCAACTCGTCCGTCGGTCCGGATAGTTGCCAGTGTTGCTACACGGGCGGCACTCAGTAGCTCTAGCAATTCAGATTCGTTCATGAGTCCTCGGGGGCGCCTGTTTGTTCGGTTATGAGCATTACGACAACGCGAGGGGTCACCCTAGCTCGGAGTTCCTTGTGACCCAAAAGCGTTGTGATGATTGGTTTTTGGTAGGTGAAATTCGTCTCGACCACGTATTCTCTTTCGCATGGCATTAGCTGAGGAAAGCACTGAAGCACCCAAGCGCGAACGTTGGTCCTTTCAGTGGAAAGAACTCCACGAAGAGGTAATCACTTCTGGCCTATGTACAGGCTGCGCTGGTTGCGTAATCAGTTGCCCTCATGACGTGATCGGGTACGACCACGTTCAGGGCGGCTTTAAGCCTTTCCACATCGAAGAAGAACTCGGGGAAGCTAACTGCGGTCACGGCGAAAAGGGATGCACTAGTTGCACCCGCGCCTGCCCTCGCTTTAGGACTTGGGAAGACGAAGCAGACGACTTTTTATTCAACAGGTCGCGAACCCCTGAGGAGCCTTCAGGTATTTACAAAGACATCATCTTGACTAGGGCGTCGGACGATTTCATTCATCAGGTCGGACAAGATGGTGGGCTTGTATCAGCGATCCTTATTTGGGCACTGGAAAACGGCTATATCGACGCTGCACTGACTTCATATGTTGGCGAAGGCGAGGGATCACAGTGGACAGCTTCACCCGGTGTGGCATTTAACAGGGATGATGTGATTCGCGGAGCCGGGAGCCGCTACACCTACTCTGCTAACACCCTCGCATATGACGAAGCAATTGAAGCCGGTGCAAAGAAAATTGCGTTAGTCGGAATGAGTTGCCAAAGCTCGATAGTTCCGGTTGCTAAGTCCAGGAAGATCGGCAAGGTTGGCAACAGGTTTGCTCTAAACATCGGCCTCCTTTGTTCCAAGTCCTTCGATGAAGCGATTTTCGAAGAACTCTTTGAACAGAAATATGGCCTTGACCGTCACACAATCAAAAAGACAAATATCAAAGGCGTCTTCCAAATCTGGACACATGACGGCGGCTACTACGAAATCAACTTGAAGGAGTGCCACGCGTGGACACGAGAGGGCTGCAACCATTGCCCAGATTTCGCTGCTGAACATGCCGATATCTCGACCGGTGGTATCGGCAAATACAGCGACTGGACGTTAACAATTGTTCGGACGCCATTGGGCCGCGAAATCATTATGAAAATGTTGGAGGGCGGCTACCTGATCGGGCGCCCCGGCGACGATGATCCGGGAGCGATTGAACTCATGCACAGGTTGAGCGAAAAATCAAGAAAGCGCTGGCCAGAGTTTGCGTGGGAACAGCCAGCCCTTCTTCCTACTCGTAAGTAGTCCGCACCAAATAGGTCACAGGCATGTGTTGATGAAATCAACCATGCTGGGTCTTAAGTCGTTAGCTTTCAGGAACTCCGGCAGTCGTTCTTCTGGGATGACGTCGGCTGCGCGGGATGCTGAGCAGCGACATAGCTCCGAAAGCCGCTCCGAGTTTTGCGCACAAGCAGCGAGATAAATCTCTTTCGTTGCGGAACTCCACACAGGTGGTCTCTCAGCTCCTCTGCATTGGACGAGCAGACCAGCGAGCTCAACCGGGAATTCATTGTAGGCACTCATTCGGTCTTCAAGGGCTGCTACGTCGCTCGAATCGACGTCGTTGGCCAATATTTCTGCCGCACAGTGACAGGGGCCAACAAGTCCAGAATCTGAGATACATGAATCAAGAAAAGCCACCGTTGTGCCGATATCAAGCAAATAATCGCTTGCGCTAGACGTAGTCTCGGTTGGCAATGTGCCTGGGTTATTGAAAGAAGGTTCCGATGGGTCGACGAGACCAGCCTGAGGTGGCTGCGGGGAACACGCACTAATCAAGAAGAAAGAGAAAACAAGCAAAAGACGGCATGGAAGACCTGGTTTAGCGAAGTTCTGCACAAGAAAAGCCTAGATGGGGTCCATACCGGCTAGCTCCCGGGCAGTGACGAAAACCTGATCAAGCATTGGCTCTGTTAAGCGCCCTGTGAAGGTGTTTTGTTGACTCGGATGGAAAGAACAGACTACGTGCCTTCCTATTTCGTCAGCCTGCTGTTCTATCGGCACCACAACTCCATGACCAAATTTGGGTCTCGGACGTATTCCGAGAATTGAGCTCACAACCTGATAACCGAATTGACCCAACGCTACAAAGACTTTGCTCTCCGCGAGGAGAGCTAACTCCCTCTCGATAAACGATCGACAGTTGTCTCGCTCTTCTGGGGTTGGTTTATTCTCGGGCGGAGCGCACCTTACGGCGGCGGTGACATACGCGCCGTGAAGTACCAGTCCATCGTCCAGGTGACGGGCAAGCTGCTGGTTCGCGAAACCAGTTCTGTACAGCGATGCAAAAAGAAAATCTCCAGACCGGTCTCCTGTAAACACTCGACCAGTTCTATTAGCGCCGTGAGCGGCGGGCGCTAAACCAACGATAACTACCTTTGCTGCGGGGTCACCGAAACCTGGAACACCTCGCCCCCAATACTGTTCTTCGGCGTACGCCGCGCGCTTCTCTTGAGCAATTTTTTCTCGCCACTCGACAAGACGTTCGCAGCGACGACACTCGGTTATAGCTTCGGCCAGCGCAATGAGAGAATCCACAACGCCGAGTGTTGCAGACTCTGAGGCGTCTTTACGACTACGGTCACACTTCGTGGCTTCATCTAATCGTCCTTGTCTCATACTTCTTGTCCGGCACGGGCAAACACCTACAACTGGCGTCGAGCTTTATGGTCGCAAGCCAGGTGTTCACCTGTCCGAAACTGGCACGGAGCAAGCAAGAACAGTAGGTATGCGATTAGCTGCTATGGGAGCGAAACAAATTGCTGCCATTTACAGCAGTCCTTTAGAAAGGACTAAGGAAACAGCAAGAGCTATCTCGAAAGAAGTTGGAATCAAAGTCAAGCAGGAGCGAGGGTTGCTTGAGTTGGACGTAGGCGACTGGACCGGCCGCAAGCTGAGCCATCTCAGGAAACTCAACGCCTGGTCTGCAGTACAAAAGTATCCTTCCGGATTCAGGTTTCCTAACGGCGAGTCTTTCGTCGAAATGCAGACGCGTATGAGTGAAACGGTGACTCGTCTGGTCAAAAGCCATCCAGGCGAGACGATTGTCGCAGTTAGTCACGCCGACCCCATACGTGCTCTAGTTGCGCATTCCATGGGAACTCATTTAGATCTGTTTCAACGAACAGTGGTATCTCCTTGTTCGGTTACCGCGATTCTGTATACATCTGGCGGTCCCATCGTTCTGTCTGTTAACAACACTGGCGAACTCAGTGCTCTCTCACCGGCTTAATCAAACCCATTACTCTCACTAGGAACAATGACTAATAATTACGAAATTAGAAATCCAACAAACTTCGTTGCCGGAACAGTCGGCGACGCGGGTGAACGAATTTTTTATCTTCAAGCACAAACCGAAGATGAGGTCCTAACTCTCAAGCTCGAAAAAGGTCAAGTCCAGTCTTTAGCTAGTCATCTTGCCGACGTGTTGGAGGCAGACCCAGCCGATGAAACTTCCGTTGAACTTAAGGACATGGTGGAACCACCAAACGCAGTGTGGACGGTAGGGGCGTTAGCGATAGGGGTCACCGAGGATCCAAAGGAAATAGTCGTTGTGGCCCAGGAATTACCTGACCAAGAAGACGACGCCCCATCTGAGGCACATATTCACATTAGTTATGGTCAAGCAAAAGCCTTCATCGACCATGCCTTGTTTTTAATCGAGTATGGGCGCGATTTCGGGCGACAAAATGGGCATAAACCCGTCGGTGAGTGACGACGCCACTGGAAACAGCGATCAGTCTTCAAATCAACTGATTGATTTCGACGAAGCGCTTCAAGTCTTAAAAGACGGCGACATTGAGCTGATTACTCGAATGCCTTATAGCTCGAACGCCACATTTCTTGTGCAAGTTGACACAAAAGAGCAAAGCGTAAGGGGCATATACAAGCCAGTCGAGGGTGAGCGGCCGCTGTGGGATTTTCCTTCGGGTCTACACAGAAGAGAGATAGCTGCATATGAGTTAAGTCAGCAATTGGGTTGGAATGTTGTACCTCCAACGATTGAGCGAGTTGGACCCTACGGAGTTGGTTCGGTCCAGTTGTTCATTGACGCTGACTTTGAACAACACCACTTCACATTGGTTAAAGATCCGAGGAATCATTCGAGTCTCCAAAAGCTTTGCGTTCTCGACTTGTTGGCCAACAACACCGATCGAAAGGCAGGCCATTGTCTGCTTGCCAGGTCGGGTTCAATTTTCGGCATCGATCATGGCCTATGTTTTTCAAGCGAATTCAAGTTGAGGACGGTGATCTGGGACTTCGCAAACCAACCCATTAGCGATGCCCTAATGCAAGCGGTAGGACAGGTCTCAGAGGGCTCGGTCAGCGGTTTGAGGGACTGGCTTGAGGAGTCCGAGATAGAAGCTCTTATCGGCCGGGCACAATGGCTGAGGGATCATCCCTTCTTTCCCGAGGATGACGGTTATAGGTGGCCCTGGCCATTGATTTAACGCCGTGGAGTACCCAGCAATGGTTATTGACGGGTAACAGGAGCTATTAGCGGGACTTCAGTGCTTCAATCAGCGCTGGGATCACTTTGTGAACATCCCCCACAATTCCAAGGTCAGCGACACCAAATATCGGGGCTTCTGGATCCTTGTTGATAGCGATGATGTTCTTTGAGCCCTTCATACCTACAAGATGTTGCGTCGCTCCGGAGATACCGCATGCAACGTAAACATTTGGCTTCACGACCTTGCCAGTTTGACCAACCTGTTTCGCGTAGGGGACCCAGCCAGCATCAACGATGGCTCGAGATGCACCCGAGGCCGCCCCGAGCAGCTCGGCCAGCTCATCAACCATCTCGTAGGCTTCGGGTTGCCCCAGGCCTCGTCCACCCGACACGACTACTTCGGCGTCGTCTAATTGGGGTCCAGAACGTTCTTCAATATGTCGGCCTGTGACCGTAGCCGATCCAGATGCACCTGGGTCAACGGATTGAACGGCTACTACCTCGGCCGCTCCAGCGCCCGTAGCTTCGGCCTCAAACGATTTAGGTCGGAATAGGGCTAATGCGGGGCCGTCGTTTCTGAAAGCTGTGAATACGTTTTGAGTTCCGCCGAAAACCGGTTCCTCTACGACTAGTACTCCGTCTTCCACTGAGGCGCCTACGTTGTTGGTGACAACGGGCTCATCGAGGCGCACAGCGAGCCGTGCGGCAGTGTCACGCCCATCGGGTGTTTGACCAAAGAAAATGGCGTCAACTGAGTTCGACTCCAAATGCGACTGCAGAGTCGCTGCGGCGTGAACTCCCATCAGCTTTCCGTCTAAGGGTCCGGTGCTATAGACCTTTGAGGCTCCATGGGAGCCCAATTCGGCTGCCATAGCAGCTCCGTCTCCTGCGACAAACACTTCGACATTGGCTGCCAGCTCTCTGGCCGCTGCCAGTAACTCAAGGGTCAATCCACTTGGGCCACTTTCGTCGCCTTCACCGAAGACAAGAATAGTTTCAACAGACATTTGCGAGCTCCTCAGACGATCTTGAGTTCACCCAAGAACTCAACAATTTTCTCGTGGGCGTCACCTTCATCTTCGATGACTTCCCCTGCTTGGCGTTCTTCCGCCTCGGTGACTCGCACCGTTTCTTGTCGTGCGCCACTTTGGCCAACACTGGATTCGTCTAGACCCAACGCTGAGAGATCAAGTTCTTCAACCGGCTTCTTCTTTGCGGCCATAATTCCCTTGAATGATGGGTAGCGGGGTTCGACGACGCCTGCAGTAACTGAAACCAGAGCCGGGGTTTGGCATTCCACGTCGTCGTAACCAGCTTCTGTTTGACGTTGCACCTTTACGGTGTTGCCATCAATCTCGATTTGTTTGGCAAATGTGATGGATGGTATGTCCAGCACACCGGCAATCATTTCAGGGACTGTTCCGGTATAGCCATCGGAGGATTCAACGCCTGCCAGCACTAGATCAGGGGACAACCTCGAAATTGCTGCCGCCAATACACGAGCAGTGCCTAAAGCATCGCTTCCGGCAAGCGCGTTGTCGCTAACAAGAATTGCGTCTTCGGCGCCCATCGCTAACGCTGTCCTAAGTCCGCTGACTTCATTGTTAGGAGCCATCGAGACAAGCGATACTTCGCCCCCGCCTGCGCCCTCTACCAGTTGAAGAGCCATCTCCACTCCATACGAATCTGATTCGTCGAGAATTAATTTGTCATCTCGCTTTAAGTAATTCGTGGAGGGATCCAACTCACCTGGCAAAGCAGGGTCAGGAATTTGTTTGACGCAGACTACGACCTTCATACTTGAGGATTCTGCCCCGAGGCGCGAAGAGATCCAAACGAAAAATCGAAAAACTTTTATTGGGTGCCAGCGAGCACCGCAAATACGAGCTTTCGCACAAGAGTGATTCGACTGATCAGCCAAAAATCGCGACACTGGCTGGGTGCGGATCTTGCTTCTCGTTAACGAATCGGCGTCATCCGTCACCGCACGAACCCGCGTCCTAATTCAGGCCGCGTTAGCTGAACACCATGAGGTTGAACTCGCTATGACTAGCCGTCGCGGTCACGCGTCACGTCTTGCGCGTGGAGCCGCCTCTACCGGCACTGATCTTGTAGCCGTATTAGGAGGCGACGGCACCCTTAATGAAGCTGCTAATGGGCTCGCAGGAACCGATTGTGCTCTAGCTCCTTTACCGGGCGGTTCCACGAACGTCTTCGCACGAACAATTGGCTTAGATGACGATCCTCTGGAAGCCACGAGACAAACAATCGACGCGATATCTGATAACTCGATTAAGTCGGTGGGTCTTGGCGAGGTTGCGGGACGTTACTTTCTCTTTCACTGTGGCAACGGCTTCGATGCCGCAGTGGTGAAGCAAGTGGAGCGGCGCCCTGGAGTTAAGCGCTACGCAAGCCATCCCTTATTTCTCTGGGCTGGCGTTGATACGTGGCTCCGTCACTATGACCGTTCACAACCCAGAATGAAGGTAACGCATTCACTATCGACTATCGATGACAGTTACTTCACGATCGTGCTTAACACCAACCCATATACATATTTAGGAAGTCGGTCATTGTCTCTGGCACCTCACGCGACGTTAAGTAATGGGTTAAGTGTGGTCGCCTTACGCACCATGTCATTTAAGACGATGCTCGGTTTACTCAAGGATCTCTTCGAAGGTAAACCGCTCGAGAATTGTGATGCAGTGCATGTCGCTAATGATTTGGCTGAACTATCGATAGTCGGCCATAGCCCATTTCCTTATCAGCTAGATGGCGACTATCTGGGCGAAGTGAACCACCTTGATTTCTCCTGGCGTCCAAATATCCTTCGACTAGTTATTCCCACTTGAGCGCAGACAACCTTTAACTTTTCGACGCCAAATGTTTCAACATATCGCCGGGGACGTCGGTGATAAGGCCATCTACACCTATAGCAACTAGTTGATTGGCTCGTTCTAGGTTGTTCACTGTCCATGGATTTACTTGCAACCCGTTTTGTTTAGCCGCCTCCACTAATTTCGCATCAACCATCGACTCGTGCGGATGAACAGCTAGATGACCTCGGTCAACTGCGTGTTCAATTGTCGTATGCCAGGGCGGCTCCCAAAGTAAAAGGGCCGTCGGTATTTCCGGTGCGCTTTGTTTAACCCTGTCAACAGCATCATGGTTAAAGGATGAAACTAGCCAACGTTCTATGGGCTCGGAGCGAAGCCTCAATAGGTTGATAAGCGCTTCCCCTAACTGAAACGCTGCGCTGGGGTTGGCAGCAGAACTCTTGATTTCTATATTCACTCTCATTGATGAACAAATATCCAATGCAGCGGAAAGCGTCGGTACGAAATTAGGCAGGTCAGGAACTTTCGCTGTTTCTATCGATATGCCGTCAACTTGAGGGTCGTGGTGAACAACTATGTGCCCATCTCTGGTCTGCCAAATGTCGAGTTCAACACCATCGACGCCCATCTTTAGAGCTAACTCGAATGCTCGAATGGTGTTCTCCCGAACGTTTTGTGAGACACCCCTATGCGCGAAAATCGCTGGACGAGGAGTCATTAGTTTCCGCATTGTTCGAGAAAAAGATTCTCTTGATTAGCCATGCGAGCGACCGTAATCTGTCAAAGCGCTGTGAAGGCATCATCTTTGTCACTCAATCCGATACGGGTGCCAATTTGTATCTCGAGCAGTTTCTCGCAGCCGAGGTTTGTAGAGTCGGCGGCGGACAATTATTCGTGAATCCCCTGTTCGCGGGTAGCACCTGGAGGAAACAGAGACGTGAGCGCTCGAGGATCGATGTTGCTGGAGAGCGGTGTGTGGAGAAACACCGCTAAGTGCCGAGAGGCAGACCCCACTCTCTTCTTTCCCATTGGTTCGACTGGAAGGGCGTTACGACAAATTGCCGCAGCCAAGGCTGTTTGCGTCGACTGTTCAGTGAAAGACTTGTGCCTAGAGTTTGCGTTAAAGACCAACCAAGACTCGGGAGTATGGGGCGGTGCTTCGGAAGAGGAACGCCGCCAGCTACGTCGTGAACGGAACAGAGCTCGCAGACAAACCGGGTGATCCCAGTCACTGGCTGTTAGTTCTCTAGTTTCTATGAACAGTTTTTCTAGTTGTCCGGCAGCGGCACTTCGATAAGCGCTTCAGAACCGCTCGCGTCTGATCTTCGACGAACTTCGATGCTGCCACTTAGTTCAGTGATGACTAATGCTCGAATAATGGATAATCCGAGACCTTGTTGTGACTCGCTGTCAAAATCTTCAGGCACCCCGACTCCGTTATCTCGGACTGCCATTTTGAGTTCCTTATCGGTCCGATCAAGAAGAATTTCTACTAAGCCAGCGCTCCCTTGAATGAAGGGCACTTCTCTCGTGAAGGCATGATCAACTGTGTTTTGCAATAGCTCGTTCAACACGACAGCAAGTGGTGTCACTATGTCCGAAGGCACGAGGCCGGCATCACCCTGAACTTCGAAATGAATAGGACGATCCGGAGAGGTAAAGCTGTCTTGCGCGGTTCGGGCCAACATTTCGGCGACCTCGCTTAAGCTGACGTCGTCTGTTGTTTCGTTAGCCAAAGTTTCGTGCACAAGAGCGATCGCTCTAATGCGGCGTACCGATTCATCAATGGCCAATTTAGCTTCGGTTGATTCAAGGCGACGGCCCTGCAGACGCAACAAAGATGAGATTGTCTGCAGGTTGTTCTTCACTCGATGGTGAATTTCTCGAATGGTCGCGTCTTTGGAAACAAGAAGTCGATCTCGCATCCGCAATTCGGTGATGTCCCTCAACAAGAGTAAAGAGCCCTGGAATGAGTCTCTTTCACTGATGGGCATACCCATGAGTTGTACCGCTGTGTCGTTGCGTTCTATTTCTACAACTAAGGCTCGAAATCGTTCGGAAGCATCCTTTATGGCCGGGTGTCGAATTCCAATATCTTCAAGCCGTCGACCAGCTACGTTTCCTAGTACCCCGACGCGATGCAAGGTGCTCAGGGCGTTCGGTGACGCGTACTGAATTCGCGACTCAGGGTCGATGACAAGCATGCCATCTCCAACACGTGGGACTTGCTCTAGGTCCACTTCGTCGTCTTGATAGGGGAATGTTCCTACTGCGATCATTTTCGCTAGCTGGTGAAAGGCTTCCAAATAGGTTCGCTCTAGTTCACCAGGGTCGCGGCGCTCAGCAAAATTCGGCAGTAGCTCCCGGCTAAGGACGCCAATGACCTGGTCCTCGTACCTTATGGGGATACACATCACGCTGGCCCTACGGTTGCTGGGCTTTATTGGCACTTCGCCTTCGATGACTCCGGCTCGACCATAGGCACTCGCAACTAAAGGTCGGTCGATGTCGCTGACGCGAAGCCCAACGTGGTCATCCTGGTAGAGGGTCTGACCGGTAGTGGGGCGAATCTGGGACGCTATGGCGAATTCCCCACCAGCTTCGTCCACGGGGACGAATAGCAGCAGGTCAGAGAAGGATAGATCGGCCAATATGCCCCACCAAGCGACTAAGCGTTGGAGATGTTGGAGTTGCTGCGTCGATAGGCCGGTGCCCAAGCGACTCAGTTCGGCCAAGGTTGCCATGACAGTCGAAAGTACAGCGACTAGAGAGGTATGAGCAATGGGTCAGAAGGCATGTGACCCCGGAAACACATACCCCAGTTGCTCAGTCTGTCGCGAATCCGATTCGCCTGTCGCCTGGCGCCCCAAATTCAATGTAAGCCAACCGGTCGACAGCTAAGCCCACGTTACGGCCATCGCGATCACTTACCCAGAGCATGCTGGTTTTCGCCTCAAATGCTGATTCCAAATCAGTTTTGAGTTGTTCTGCATCGTCATCGTTGACTTCAAACATCAACTCTCGTACGACGTTCACCATGCCGATTCTGATTTCCACGGGACAACCTTTTCTCAAAATTCTGCGGTTTAGACCTCATTAACTATGGGTATCGCAGCTCGCAAAATAGCGTAGGCCGCGGTCGCCTCTCTCCCACCTTCTCGGTCACATTCAAGAAGAGCAAGATAACTGCGAACAGCCGATCTTGGTTCGAGCCCAATCGGGTCGCAATGCGTAGAACCGTTCGTACTGTGGCTGTTCCTCGTACGGTAATCGTAAAATCTCTAGTAATTCTGTGACCATCGAGGAATCACCGTCTTCGGCCTTTTCTATCGCTAATTGCGCCATATAGTTCCGGAGCACATATTTAGGATTGACAGCGTTCATAGCAACAGCTACTTCAACGGATTTGTTTCCAAGTTCTCGGTGTCGGGCAGACCACTTTTCAGCAAAGTCGATGAAAGACGCTCGTTGGTCGATTGTCATCAGATCCGGCCGATAGACGGCATTCATTAGGGGCGCACAGCGCTCCTTTTCGTCAACTGGTAGCTCAAAATTAACTTTCGCTAGCTCTCTCCAGAACAAAGTCATATCGGTTTCAACAGTCTGGAGAAGTGCGAGGGCTTGCTCAGCCAGGTCTCGATCTTTGCGATCCTCCAAATTTGTGAGTCCAAGCTTCGTTGCCATCATTTGCGACCAAGTGGCTTCAAAACGTTGTGCATAATGCTCTAATGCCTCCTGAAGAGGCTCAACCGCTCCAACTAGCGGGTATAGCGCATTGGCCAACTGAACAAGGTTCCATTGGGCTATAGACGGTTGGTTGCCATAGCGGTAACGACGATGTTGGGCGTCTGTCGTGTTTGGAGTCCAATTAGGGTCATAGTTGTCTAACCAGCCGTATGGACCGTAATCAATAGTCAAACCCAAGATTGACATGTTGTCAGTGTTCATAACGCCGTGCACAAACCCGACGCGCAACCACTCGGCGATCATGTCTGCGGTTAGTTCGCCTACTTCTTTTAGCAGCGTTACGTAGGAATCGGGATTGCCGCCATCAATATTTGGGAATTGGGTTTGGATTACGAAATCGGCCAGCTTTTTCAAGGTAGCTTCATCGCCTCGCGACGCAAATATCTCGAAATTTCCGAACCGAATAAAGGAGGGAGCGACCCGGCAAACGACGGCCCCAGGTTCGGGAGCGGGGTTTCCGTTGTATAAAACGTCGCGCACCACAAGATCCCCCGTTGTCACTAACGACAAAGCCCTAGTAGTGGGAACTCCCAGGTGATGCATGGCTTCGCTGCACAAGAACTCTCTTATCGAGGAACGAAGAACTGCAAGTCCGTCGGCTGACCGTGAATAGGGGGTAGGTCCGGCACCCTTTAGTTGGAGCATCTGGTGGTCGCCGTTGACATCAATGACCTCACCCAGAGCTATTGCTCGGCCGTCTCCTAACTGACCCGCCCAATTTCCGAACTGGTGACCGCCATAGCAAGCAGCGTGCGAGTCCATACCTTCCAGCAAGCGATTACCTGAAAAGATGTCGACAAATTCCGCGCTCTCAGCATCTTCTGCTGCGAGTCCTAGAAGTTCAGACACCTCAGAACTGAATGCAACTAATCGAGGAAGTGAAACCGGAGTCGGCGAGACTCGGCTGTAACAGGCTTCGGTCACTTGCCGAGGGTCTGTTCCCTGCGAATCTTCACCAGGGAGTGACGCTGTGAACCGGTTATCAAATCGCAGTTCGCTGATAGCTACCAAAGTTTTTTCCTCACTCAGACAAGTTTCAGACCCTCGTTGTATCGGCGAGTAGGCAAATACTCTTCGGTGAGTAGTCGAGCCATTTCGACAAATGCGGTCGAGGCCTCGCTAGTCGGGTCACTAACAACAATAGGCGACCCGACGTCGCCTCCTTCTCGGAGTTCAGTCACAAGCGGCACTTGACCCAACAAAGGAACGTCGAGTTCTGAGGCTAGGGCTTCGCCGCCACCAGACCCAAAAATGTCGTATCGCTTACCGTCGTCTCCCCTGAACCAGCTCATGTTCTCAATCACGCCTCGAACTTGCAGATTGACTTTGTCGGCCATATACGCAGCACGTTGTGCAACCTTTTGTGCTGCGGGCTGTGGTGTCGTAACCACTAGGAGCTCGGACTTCGGCAGAAATTGCGAAATTGAAAGAGAGATATCGCCGGTTCCCGGGGGCAGGTCCAACAAGAGGTAGTCCGGGTCATCCCAATGAACATCGGTAAGGAACTGTTCAAGAGCCTTGTGAAGCATTGGGCCCCGCCATATCACGGGTTGGTCTTCGCGAGCGAAAAATCCCATGGAGATGCATCGGACCCCGTTGGCTTCCACTGGGATCACCATCTGGTCGATAACAGTTGGGGGGCGGCTAACTCCTAGCATGCGCGGAATAGAAAATCCCCATACGTCAGCGTCAATGACACCAGTGCGAAGTCCACGTTGGGCCAAGGCAATCGCCAAGTTGGCGGTCACACTTGATTTTCCAACTCCTCCCTTACCGCTCGCCACAAGTATGACTCGGGTGCGGTTACCGGGTTCAGCGAAAGAAACCAAACGGCCCTCCGCGTGACCGTGTGCCTGTTGAGCGCCACCAGTGGAGGATGGATCACCAATCAGATGGTTTCGAATAGCCGCTTGTTCTGCCTCATCCATGACCGTAAATTCCACGGAGACCGACTGAACGCCTTCGAGGTCCTTGATAGCAGTTTCGATGAGGTCCGATAGGGCTTCTTTGACCGGCCAGTCGTCCGTCGGTAAAGCCACTAGAACGTGCGCGTTGCTCCCCGCGACTGATGCGCCGCGAAGCATGCCCATGGTGTGCAGGTCTCGGCATAACTCGGGATCAACTACGCGACTCGCTACTTCGGCTATGTCATTGTCAGAAATTGTCATTGTTGGAGTCTCGCTCTGTCGAAGAGACGGAAAGGGCTATACCACTTGCGGTATCGATAGAATCTAATGGTGTGAAGGGGCGCTCACTCACTCCCGGTGACTTCTCGGCTGCTGTTGAGTCAATAACAGCGTCGTTCGGCGACCCCACACGGAGAGAAATCTACTGGGCAGTTAGGTCCTCAGACCGAGGTCTGACGGTCTCCGATATTGCAAAATCGGTAGGTCTTCATAACAACGTAGCTCGCCATCATCTCGATAAATTGGCCGCCGCTGGCCATCTAATAGTCGATATTCAACGAGAGCCAAAAGCTGGGCGACCATCAAAGCGTTATCGTTCAGCCAAATCCGAGATTGCTTTTGAATTTCCGGCCCGCCATGACGATCTTATGGGCACTCTGCTAGGCAGAGCACTAGCACTTCTTCCTCCGAAAGAAGCTGACCGGCTTGCAGAGGAAGTGGGCCACGAATACGGCCTTCATTTAGCAGCGGAAATGGCTCCCGGAGATGCTCAACGTTCACTTCATTCGGCGGTTGCGACAGTTGCGGAAACACTCACTTCACATGGCTTTGCAGCTCACAGCGAAGGCACAGAAGGACAACTTAGGATCGTGTCAGAACATTGTCCGTTCGGCCAGGCAGCTATTGACCATCCTGTTCTTTGTGCAATAGATCGAGGTCTCGTAAGGGGGATGCTCGCTGGCCTATACGGGGAGACAGCGCCAGAGCTAACCGGTTCTTTTGCGACGGGTCAGTCGGCTTGCACCACTTTGGTATAGCTAATCGACTTGCCGCTATTCAGGCCTCGAACCAAGCTCAGTTCTCATCTCATCGAGAATTTGGCTGAGTTGAGACTGCATAGCTTGAGGCGGCGAGCGCTTCAGGGCCTCTTGATACATTTCAATTGCGAGAGTCAAGTCGCCCTGAAGTTCTCGAGCTACGAAACCTCTAAAGATGTAGGCATCGAAGTTCTCCGGCTTCAGAGCAACGGCTTCATCAAGGTTTCGAATTCCCTCTTCACGAACCTCAGGGTCGTTAATGCGAACCAAAATCCAGCCGCGCAGGGTCAGCGCCTCAACGTGCTGTGGCTCGACAAGTAGGACTTGGTCAAGTTGTCGGACTGCCGATAACGGATCCGCTGACCTTTCGTGCAGTCGAGCGGATAGCAGCAATGCTTCCTGCATACTTGGAGCGTCTCGAAGTACTTCTTCGACAACCTCGCGTGCACCTTCAAGGTCGTCAGCAAAAAATAAATTTTGTGCATCTGCCAATCGGCTTCTTGGCGAACGATCAATTTCACCCGAGATCGGATCCCCGGGCGCTCTTAAGCCTGAGAACTGAGCTACAGCTATTCCAGCAATGACTGCGGTCACGCCTATAGCCAGCAGCCACCAGAAGCGGCTTTGAGGTCGGTGGTCGAACGTTGTTGAAGTCTCCCCTTTACGGGCTCTAGCGACCGCTGCGAGTCGACGCATGTAATCATTACGGAGAGTTTCGTATTCGCTATCGCTCAGATCTCCATTCGAGTGTTCATCTTCCAGATCGTCGAGGGAACGCAACAGGAATTCTTGTTCTTCGGCCAACTTTTCGTCGTTAAAAGTCTCTGGCCTTGCGGTACTCAATTTTTCCCCCGCAACGAACGCACTATTCGAAGATCCTCGTCAGAGACTTCTAGCTCTCGACCAGCCCGCCAGCGAACGAAAGCGAACGCAAGTGCTCCAATCGATACGACAGCCACGAAGACCGGCACCATCCAGACCAACGATGCGATTCCGGTACGTGGAGGGATCGCATTAACGTCTGCCCCATATTGCCTGGCCATCCATGCGCGAATCTCTTCATCAGAACGTCCTTGTTCTACAAGTTCGTCAACTTGGGCCCTTATCGCTGCTGCTACGGGCGCGTTTGACTCGAGGACATTCTGTCCATCACACACCGGACACAGAACCGTCGCTTTAATTTCGTAGGCGCGTTGGGCTTCTGTTGCGGGAGGGTCCTCAGCAACAGCCGCTACTAGAAGTGACGCCGAGGCAACGATCATCACGCAAAACCACGAAACCCAAAGTCGAATTTTCATGAAGCTAAATTTTCTCGCTCTAAGTCGTTCACGACCCGGTCCACTTCGTCAGCCGTGATCTGTCCCTGCCATCGCGCCACAACCGTGCCACCCGGAGCAACCAAGAAAGATTCTGGAGGGCGTAAGACGCTGAAAGCCACCGCCCATGCCGCATCGCCATCTACCAAAACCGGCCAATCCCCTCCGTATTCATCGAAAAAAGCCCTTGCGTCCTCCTCTGTATCGCCAAACGGAACACTGACAACAACCGCGTCGTCTCTGTGGCGTTGCCTCCATTCAGTTAATTCAGGATGTTCTCGTTGGCAAGGCACACACCACGAAGCAAAGAAGTTCACCAGGACCCACCTTGAGGAGTAGTCATCAATATCGAAAAATTGCCCATTTATGCCCACCCCCGCAACTGGAGGTACCAATTTGCCAATTAGAGGACTGCTCGAAGCCGATCCATTCCCGCTTTCTCTAGTAGCGAGCACCACCACAAAAGCCACTAGCAATAACGCAGCGCCTGCGCTCACTAGGCGAACCGTTAAAGATCTCCACTCCGTCACGCGAGAGCGTCTTCCAACTCAGAGTGGCGTTTCCGTCGCTCCGGAACGATCGCCAACACGGTGCCGGCAGCTATTACAAAACCCCCAACCCAAATCCATCCCACCAAGGGTTCCACCAATACCCTCACGACGACGACATCGCTATTTTCCTCAGGGATAGCAACGAGACTCAAATAGACGTCGTCAACCAAGCTAGTAGCTACCGACGGAGTCGCTATGGGCCGGCCGAAGGTCGGATATTGAGTAATTGCAGGAGCATAAACACCCCTTCCTTCCACCTCAATTTGCGCCCGAACCACGCGGTTGGGACCATCCATTTCATCGGTCAGCTCCACAAAGCGTATTTGATGACCAGCTACTGATCCCCCTTCTCCCGGTCGAAGCTGAAATTCTCCCTCTTCACTAAACGAAGTACTCGCAATAAACCCGAACGCAAGCAAACTCACCCCAATGTGAGCGACCATGCCACCACCGGCCCTACCCGTGGCGGCTCGCCAACCCTGCCTTCGAGCCGTTAACGCAAGATGACGAACCGCGGAACCTATAACAAAACCGCCAAGACCGATACCTAGGACCGGGCCGAGGCCCTCGGCTCCAAGCCATACAGCCGCAGCCATCGTTAACGCACCCAACGCAGCCGGGCCGAGGGCACGAGTTCCGAGCAAATGACCGTTTGTCGATCGCCAAGTGAGTAACGGTGCGACACCCATGACCAGAAGGAGGGCTATGCCCAATGGCAATAACATCCGGTCGAAATAAGGTCGACCAACTGCCAGCTGGTCGTTATTAATCGCCTCAACAATTAAAGGGAAGACGGTGCCCAATAAAATAATGAACGCGACAAGCGTGAAAAGTAAATTGTTAGCCAAAAAGGCACCCTCACGAGACACCGGCGAGTCAATCGAACCGGGTGACCGGAGCTGGTCACCGCGCCACCCAACTAGGGCCACTGACAGAATCACAATTGTCGCGAAAAGACCCAACAACAGAGGACCCAAACTGGAGGCACTGAATTCGTGAACCGAGTCAATGACCCCGGAGCGCGTCAAGAAAGTGCCAAAAATCGTAAGCGCAAACGTTGCGAGGAGAAGCGACAGATTCCAAACTCGCAACATTCCTCGACGTTCTTGCACTATCACCGAGTGCAGGAACGCCGTGCCGGTCAACCACGGAAGCAGCGACGCATTTTCGACCGGATCCCAAGCCCAGTAGCCGCCCCAACCCAACACCTCGTAGGACCACCAAGCTCCTAGAAGAATGCCAACGGTCAAACTTCCCCAAGCAATGAGAGTCCATACGCGGGTTGTGACTAACCATCCCTCGCCTAGGCGACCAGTGACCAAGGCTGCAACGGCGAACCCAAAGGGAACAGTGAATCCCACATAACCCAGATAGAGCATCACAGGATGAATCGCCATTAGGGGGTGATTTCTGAGCAACGGATTCAGACCTTCCCCATCTAGAGGCGCTACCAGCAACGTGCCGAAGGGATCCGCAGGAGCTGCTAACAACCCAAAGAAGAACACACAGACGGCGAGCATGGTGAGAAGAGCCCAGGCAACGAGACGGTCTTCGATACGACGTCTAAAAGAGATCGAAACCGCTGCGACATAACCAGAAAGCACCAGAGCCCACAACAGCAATGAACCTTCTAGGGCACCCCATAGGGTTGCGACCTTGTACAGCCAAGGCGTAGCACGTGTGGAATTGGCTGCTACGTACTGCATCGAGAAGTTGTCTGTTAGGAGCCCAACCTCCATTGCCAAGACAGCTATAACGCATCCTGCCGTCATTGTTCCCACCCACCAAAAGACTCTCCGGTGATGTTCAGAACGTCGCAACGACAAGGCCATGACAAGAGTCGCGGCGCCACCGATTGCTCCAACAAGACCGAGGCCGACTCCCACGGTGCCCAGGAACGCTGTCACGAGTGATCTACCGGAACCTCGAACGAACAGTCGTCTAGAAAGCCCGCTGGAGGTTCCTCATTAACTCGAACCTCATTGGCTGATGCATATTCGTTGGTGTGTTTGACCAGCATGCGATCACTTCGAAAATAGTGGCTGTCAGCACCGGCAGCAGTCTGACTTTTACCTTGAACCCAACGGCCTTCTAGGACCACCGGAATCCAAGGAGATTCAAACAATTCAGGTGGGTCACCGGTGTGACGGATCGCTGCGACCGCGCACTCGTGAACAATTTGAAACGTTGTGACTCCAGATTCGCCTTGCACTGATGAAGGAATTACTCGTCCCTGAATTCGAAAGCGACTAGTGCCTAACTCAGTGCGCTGTTCAATTGCTTCGTCTACGTTTCGAAAAAACAAAGTCGCGTTGCGAAGTCCTTGGGCAGTGACGAACGCCAGTGCGGCAATTAACAAGACAGCTATAACCAAGATGATCCATCGGCGGCGTCGATGAATTGTCCGGCGAACTTCTTCAGGTTCTTCAATCTCGTGTCGGGGCGTTAAATCCATGACTAGGTATCCGTTGGCAAATCAGACTCTTGTAATTGGCCGCTTTGGTGCACTTCGCCGATGCCAATTTTTCGTCCGATAGTTCGACCGCGACTGACAACCCAGAGACTGTACGTAACGATCACGACAAAAGTGAGGCCCCAACCGATTGCAACCGTCGCAACTTCGCTCACGACACTTCTCCAGCTGCAGTGCTGTCAGTCGGTTTCTCTTGATGGCGTGACGAGATCAACATTTTCAAGTTCTCTTCATCCCGTATTTCCTCTAGGCGAATCACTCGGTAACGATGAATAATCAGCCATGCACCAACAATTGTCACCGTCAGCGCGGAATACAAGAGGGTCCAATACATTTCCCCGGTGATTTCTGGTCGACGCCCTACGCTCAGACTCGCCTTTTGGTGGAGGGTCCGCCACCAATCAACCGAATAATGCACAATTGGCACATTGATAAACGAGATCAGGGCCATAACAGCAGCACGACGCCCGCGAACTACCGGATCAGCCGGCAGTCTTCTGAGTGCGAGGTACCCCAAATAAGTGACGAAGAGGAGAACCGTGGTCGTAAGTCGAGCATCCCACTGCCAATATGTTCCCCAGGTCACTTTGCCCCAGAGCATCCCGGTGATCAGCGTCAAGCCCGTAAATACAACTCCAACCTCGGCAGCGGAACCAGCGAGTCGGTCATAGTGTCGTCCGCTGTCTTCTCTGCGCTTACTTCGGGCTAGGAACAGCAAACTCGAGATGGAAGTTAAAACAAAAGATCCGTAGGCGATCCAAATGGAGGGGACGTGTAAGTAGAGCATCCGCACTGCTTCACCCTGAACGACATCAGGTGGGGATATGAAGAGCCCCAGAACGGCCATGACCACACTTGCGGCAATTCCCAATATGCCCAGAACACGAGTCAGAGGCGTCGCTGTCATCTTGCTGTCGTCCGTCCGCTCAGGCACTGTTAGCTCTCCTCCAACAAGAATCCGAAGGCTGCTAGTCCAACTACTGTATGGACGGCAGCAATAACAAACATCAAACTGGTCCAACTCCAACCGGCGTCGGCTCTTATTCCTAATGCGGTCTCAAATGCTCGAGAACCGGCGAGTAAAACGGGTGCTAACACCGGAATCAGTAACAACGGGAGCAGGGTACTCCGCACGCGAAGACCTGCGGCCATCACCCCCCAAAGAACTCCGCAAACCGAAAACGCCACAGCCCCGGCGACACCCGCTGCGATCAGCAACAACCACTCGGCTACTTGGACGTCATACAGAAGTAAAATGGCTGGAGTCAGAACCAACTCCAAAGCACAAATTTGAATAAAAAGACTTAAGGACTTTCCCAAAAACAGAGATTGGGCCTTGATGGGAGACATCTTAAAATCATCAAAGTTTCCTCCTTCTGTTTCTATCTCAAAAGCTCGCTGGGTGAGCAAAGTTCCTCCGTACAAAACCGCTACCCAATAGAGTCCTCCAGCGCCAATTTCTAGAAGTGGAGCATTTGCGTCAAGCGCAAACGCAAACACAACGACTATTAAGAGCGTTAAAGGCGCTACCTGGCCTACTGCGACTTTCGCACGTCGTTCAATTCGGAGGTCCTTTCTGGCAAGGAGAAGTACTTCAGCGAGCACCAGAATCCCCCACCACTTGACCGCCTCGCATGGTAACGACCCGTGACGAAAGCTCTTCGGAGAGAACACCCTCATGACTTGCGAAGATAACTGTCGCTCCCGAAGCCGCTGCTTCTTTTAAGATTGCGTTTAAGTCCGCTCTGCTCAGGGCATCAAGCGCCGAGTGAGGCTCGTCCAACAGCCAAAGTTGAGGGCGATTCGCTATGAGCGACGCGATAGCTACCTTACGCCTTTGCCCAGCTGACAGCGCCGAGATAGGGACGGACCACAAACGTGACGTCAGGCCGACCCTCGCCAAAGCTTCCGCCGCATCACTTTTTTGGCCACCACCAAGGACGGCTCGGAACTCAACGTGCTCAATTGCCCATAAATCTCGATAAAGGTTGTTCTCATGTCCTAGCAGTCCGATATAACGACGCGGAGCCTGTCGATTGACTCGCAGGTCGAACCCTAAGACTTGAGCGGAACCATCGTTGATCCGTAAGAGTCCAGCGCAGGCACGCAAAAAGCTGGTCTTTCCGGCCCCGTTTTTGCCCTGCAGCAGAACAATTTCGCCCTCTTGCACCGAGATGTCCACGCCGGTTAAGACCGGGAAAGACCCGGCTACTGCTACTACGTTTTCGAACTTGACGATCGTAGACATTTCTTAGATTTTACGACTCTCCTGACGCGACACCACAAAGGATGCTGTCGCTCGACCCTTATAGGGGGCCAACAACGTTTCTCAGGATGCGTCAATCACCGCCACTAGATCACCCTCGTTAATGCGGTCTTCTTCCGCAACGCAGAGTTCCGTGACAGTTCCGGCCACGGGCGCTGCAACGGGTATCTCCATTTTCATTGACTCAAGAATGACTAGTTCGTCTCCCTCGGCGACCGTCGCGCCTTGTTCAACAACAACTTTCCATACTGTCGCAGTTAATTCTGCTCGGACCTCCATGGAATTACTCCCTCCATCGCATCCTGGTTCAGCGTCGGTCAAACTAGCTTCCCCAGCAAAACATTGCTGCTTTTCTGACATCTAGATCGGAAAGCGGCTCTTAGGACCTAATAGAGCCCACTACCATCAACATCGATGTATGTCATTCCCCTCGCTTTGCTCGCCGGTGCTGCTGCTGGGTTGTTCGTTCGAGGATCAACTGATTATTTCCTGGCGACCCGCATTGTGTTCTGGCCTATCCCCGCAGTAGGGGTCGCTATTCAGGCGCTGGTGGCATCGGGATTGGGAGTCCCGTTCCCGACTCTTTTAACCGTGATCTCCATGGTCCTGATCCTGATTACCTGTTCTATGAATCTTCATCTGACAGGTGCCTCAATAATTTTAGTGGGAACAATATTGAATTTGATTCCGCTAGTGCTGAACGGATTTGTCCCAGTCACTGTTGAAGCCATTGTGAAAGCTGGCATCGCCGACTCCAACTCAATAGATCTTGTTCAGCTAGGAGCGGTTCGCGCCTTCGAAACAGGCGAAGAAACACTTGTCTTTCTCGGTGCGATTGTTCCAGTGCGTTGGTTGAGCGAAGTCTTTTCTTTCGGCGATTTAATTGTTGCCTGTGGGTTAGCCAACCTCGGATTTCGAGTGTTCTTCCCATTACGAGAAACTGCGACCTACTACGACGAAGCATCTGAATACGACCAGTATCGCGACCCTAACCAACCGGATCCTTTCGAGGGATATCAACCCGATGACACAACATGGTCCGCGTCTGACGCGCAGGACCTTTCGCCAGCTAGCGAGCCATCTTCACGCTCTCAACCGGGCCTCTCAACGCTAGAGGGGTCCGCTCTGTTTGACCCTCTTGACGAGGAGTCGTGAACGGTCACCAACCGGAGGACCCTGTCCTTCGGAATCGAGAACGCGCCCGCAACATAGCCAACATCGGCAAACGTCTCGGATACAGCTGCTATTTCAGCGCCCTAATTCTCTTCCTTATCAACTTCTACGCGTCGAGCTCATCCTTGTGGACCTCGCTAACAGTCGCTGCAATCATTGTTGGCTCAGTACTTTTGGCTCCTGCAATCATTCTTGGATATGCAGCTAATGCCGCGGAACGAGAAGAGCAGGGACTTCCTCATGGGCACTAGTTGCCTTCCGATTGGTAGTTTGTAGCCCGACTCTGAAACTATTTGGTGCCCTAAGTAGTCTCGAACGCACCCACAGAAACGACTGTTAATGTCAACTCGACTTCCCGCAGCAGAAAGAAGAGAACAGTTACTTGATGCGGCAATGACTGCTTTTGCCGCCAATGGTTATCACGGCACATCAATGAATGATGTAGCTAAAGCGGCGGGGATCACCAAACCAGTTCTGTACCAGCACTTCGAATCGAAGAGGCATCTCTACGTCGAACTAGTAGGCGACGTGGCAAACCGATTGTCTGATGAGGTTGTCTCAGCGGTAGATCCGGCTGATACCCACTTCCAACGGACAGTCGGCGCGCTAACTGCATATTTTTCTTTTGTTGAGAGAAACCAGCGCGAGTTTCAGCTGCTCTTCGGTCGGTCTACGCCAAGAGACGAAGAGACGGCCAACGGCGGACGGGTTGTCGAAACGAGAATGTCCGGAACTATCGCTGAGATTCTCCGACAATGGCTAACCGGTGATGAAGTAGAGCTTTATGCGAGAGCCATCGTGAACATGTCTGAAGGCGTCTGTCGTCATTGGTTAACCCAAGCAGATAGACCACCTGCAACTGCCTTAGCAGAACAACTGGCTGCTTTAATTCTCAATGGTTTAGAAGGCCTTGTCGAAAACACCAACGGCGACGGCAAATAGAACTTATCCAGGCAATTCCTTGTTGTTCCTGCCATGATCGACCAATGGAAGACGGCGCTTTAACTGGCATTCGCGTAATTGATCTCACAACAGTACTAATGGGTCCGCTCGCGACACGCATGTTGGGTGATCACGGCGCCGATGTCATCCGGGTTGAACCGGTCGATGGTGACTCAACCCGAAACGGAATTCCAAACAGGAATCCCGGTATGTCGGGCTTCAGTTTGAACCTTCAGAGAAACAAGCGCTCGCTCAGCGTCGACTTAAAAGACGACCGAGGTCGTCAAGCGTTACTTGACCTGATCAAAACTTCGGATGTTTTGGTCACTAATATGCGCGCGGCAGCTTTGGAGCGTTTGGGTCTAGATGCGGTGACCATCAGCGAAGCCAACCCGTCATTAATTTATTGCCGGGCAAACGGATTCGCCGCAGAGGGACCTTATGGTGGCAAAGCTGCTTACGATGACGCAATTCAAGCTGCCTCTGGGCTCGCAGGGTTATTTGCCAGCACTACTGGCCGGCCTACCTACGTGCCTGCGGTAATTGCTGACAAGGTCACTGGTTTACATATCGTCCAGGCGGTGATGGCAGCTTTGATTCAGCGTTATCGGACCGGTACAGGTCAAAACATTGAAGTGCCGATGTTCGAGACCATGGTTAGTTTCAACCTAGTGGAGCACCTTCGAGGAGCAGCATTTGAGCCTCCCGAAGGTCCATTCGGGTACGAGCGGCTTCTCTCGTCATCTCGGAGACCCTATGAAACAGCTGATGGTTTCATTTGTCTATTGCCATACACCGACCAAAACTACGACGATTTCTTTCGATTCATCGGTCGACCAGAACTCATGAACGACGAGCGGTTTGCGACCCACAATGCCCGGGTGGCGAACACTTCAGAACTCTATGACTTGATCGCGGAGGCAGCGCAAAGCGAAACAACTGGCACCTGGATCGAGTTTTGTGACGAATGTTCTATCCCCGCTGCACCAGTAATTGATTTGTCGACGTTCAGCGAAGATCCGCACCTGTCCCACGTCGAGTTAGTACAAGTTTTGGAACACCCCACTGAGGGCAGCTACCGATACGTCAGGGATCCTGTTCTTTACTCTCAGAACTCAACGGGATTGCGCCGCCACGCGCCGAGGCTCGGAGAGCACAGCGTCGAGCTATTAACAGAATTGGGTTATGGCGACGATGAAATCTCTACTCTCATCGCTGAAGGTGTGATCACCGCCACAACCTAAACGTAAGGCCTTAACCAGCTGTGGGATCGACAAGAATTTTGACTGCGTCTAGACGACGGTGCGCTAGGTCGTCAATCGTCGATCCCAAAGCGTCGAGGTCGATGACACTGTCACGGAGTGGCGCAACGGAGATCCGGCCGTCCTGCATCATGTTCGCTGCGGCTTTCATCTCTTCCAATGTGAACACAATCGATGTGTTCAGGGTGATCTCTTTGCTGATCCATCGGATCGGGTTGATGCGGGCTTCTTCTCCCGTCACTCCGACAAGGCATACTGAACCTCCCCGCCGCACCATATCTACTGACTGCTGCATGGTTTGGGGAATACCTGCGCAGTCGTAGACCAAATCGGCTCGAAGTCCTTGGGTTACTTCTTCCAACGTCGCGTGAAGGTCTTCGCCTGGGGCAACAGCGATGTCGCTACCGGTTGCCAAGGCAAGGTTGCGTCGACTTTCATCAGGTTCAACAGCTATGACTATTCCAGCTCCTGCTGCTTTAGCAACCTGTGCTGTGAGTAATCCAATGGGCCCACATCCCACGACACACACGATGTCGCCAACTTTCAGACGGCTTTGACGTACAGCATGAAATGCAACCGATGCCGGTTCGATCAACGCCGCGTCGTCAGTGTCAAGATCGTCGGGAATACCAATGACCCGCTCTGCTTTCAGACAGAGAAAAGGAGCGAAGCCACCTGATTTCGGACCTGTCGGCCCTGAGTAATCGGACCACGCGGTGCGACAGTATTGGCTCAAATCGTTTCTGCATTCGAGACAGCGACCACACCCGGGCGCCAATGCGCCTGTCACTCGATCTCCCTCTTTGACATTAACGACGTCGCGTCCGGAGGCCGCTACGGTGCCAACCCATTCATGGCCGCAAACACTCGGAGCGTATTTCCATCCTTCTACGTAAGCGTGCACATCACTTCCACAGATGCCGCATCGTTGGATCTCCACGACAATTTCGTCTCCATCGGGCGTCGGATCCTCCATTTCGAGAAGTTCAAATTGACCTCTTCCCGTAACCAGTCCTGCGCGCATTCTTCACCCCAGTCCGCCATTGAGCACTCGCTTAGCTCGGCTGCCCAAGATTCTGCCATGGATAGTTATGACGATCTCAAGTCACTGGCCTAGGCCTCATCGGGCTCAAAGTTTGTATCTCCGAATCCGCTTTGACTAATAGCCCCTAGTAATTACTGATTGAACTTGGTCGTCTCAAAAAATGCTTGGGGACCGTCAACTTGACGGTCCCCAACACTAAGACGCTCGAGGCGTCCTATGAAGTAAACATGGCTAGTTAGCGTCCACCGATACCTTTACCGAGCGCCGAGATCGCAGCGTCCCGAATTGGGATGAATGCGAGAATGGCGATTGCGGTAGCAATATCAGCTCCGAACCTACCCATTTGTAGGATCTCTGTGCTTGCTCCATAGCCAAATACACCGCCACCATCGTTGACGTTGCTAATCACTACGAAGAGATAAGCCCAGATGAGGTTGAGGTTCGATCCAACTACTGGAATCGACTTCAACATTGAGTTCACGTTCACAGTGTCGAGAACGCTGTCTATGACTGCCATCACACCTTGAAGCAACATGCCCATGATGATGATGGTCAAAATCGTTGACATCATATTCGCCAGGACCCCCTTTTGGTCTACAGACTGGCAGTGCTCCAATGACCAGAGGGTCGTTGGGCACTACGTACATGGTAGTGAACCCACAGGAGCCTGTTGCGCATATCGAAAACTTCGCCATTTTTCCCTTTATTTTGGCGAATATTGCTGGTATACGCCTGTTCAGAGCCGCATGTGGGGGGATTTATGCGGATTTATTCGATTCGCATCCCCGAAATTGCTCGACTGATCACCAATTGCTGGATTTGTTCGGTGCCTTCGAAAATGTCGTAAATCTTTGCATCTCGATGCCAGCGTTCTACGGGGTACTCGCGTACATATCCGTATCCGCCCAGGATTTGGATTGCTCGCTCTGTTGACCATACTGCAACGCGACCTGCTTTGAGTTTCGCCATAGATCCTTCAGCGCTTTTGTATTTGCGTTGTTTTCCTAGCCACGCGCCGCGCCATACAAGGGCACGTGCTGCTTCTATTTCCATCGCCATGTCAGCCAACATGAATGCGATGGACTGGTTTTGGATGATTGGTCTACCGAATTGATGTCGTTCTTTTGCGTATTCGAGCGCATATTCATAGGCAGCTCGAGCAATACCTACAGCCTGGGCGCCTACGGCTGGACGTGTTGATTCGAATGTTTGCATCGCAGCTTGAGCATTACCTGATTTGCCTTCTCTAACGCGAGCTAGCCGCTCATCAAGCTTTTCTTTGCCTCCAAGCAAACAATTGCCGGGGATCCTGCAATCGCTAAGAACTACTTCAGCGGTGTGACTCGCGCGGATCCCATGTTTTTGAAATTTTTGGCCCTGCGCCAGTCCCTCGGTGTTAGGGGGAACTACAAAACTTGCGTGACCACGGCTACCAAGTTCAGGGTCTACGACCGCGACTATGACGTGCACATCGGCTATACCACCGTTGGTAATCCAGGTCTTGGTGCCGTTGAGAACCCATTCGTCGGAAGATTCGTCGTACACCGCTCGGGTGCGCATCGCCGCTACGTCCGAACCTGCGTCAGGCTCAGAAGACGCGAAAGCTCCCAACATGAGTTGGTCACTTGTTCCATAACACTGCGGAACCCATTCCATTACCTGTTCGGGTGTTCCAGACGCCGCGATGCCTGCTGCGGCGAGCCCGCTCCCCATGATTGATAATCCAATGCCAGCATCGCCCCAAAAGAGTTCCTCTAGAGCGACGGGCATCGTGAGTCCTGTCGGGTCGTTCATCATGGCTTCTGCCATGAACTCCCAGCTATAGAGCCCAATTTCAGCCGCTTCCTGAATTACAGGCCAGGGGGTTTCTTCTTTTTCATCCCATTCCGCAGCGACGGGGCGTACTACGTCTAAAGCGAAATCGTGCACCCATTTCTGCAGTTGCAGTTGGTCTTCATTGAGTTCTGGGTTGAAATCCATCTCTGCAAGTTACTAACGGGTAACTCTGGGGGCAATCTTTGCCGCTTTTTAGTTCCCGTTCAGATTTCTCGGCTAGCTAACTGCCGATTCCAACCGATCGCCAGCGTCATGCACAACTAGCCGGTCCTCGCCTTTCCTTCGAGCGTTGAAGGCTTTCCTGCCAGCTGCTTCGATCAGTTCTTCGGGATCACCTACACGGTTAGGGCTGTACGCCACTCCTACGCATGGATCAATATCTATCGCTACCCCTGAAACAGATACCAGCGTTTCTAAACGCTTAAGGATTCGTTCTCCTACGACTGTCGCATCCATGAGTTCATGCAGACCCTCAAGAAGAATCGCAAACGCATCAGCATCGCTGGTCAACACTTGGTCTTCGGTTCGAACAGCACCACTGATCCTTCTCGCCACGACCTCCCGAAGGTCTTCAGGCGCAACTTGCGAAGGCAACTGACCGGCTACTGCCATATCCACATACACAACGGCAAACCCATCTCCCGGAGTTCGCCGCCGATCATTTTCTTTTCCGCTTTCGCCTCGAAGGTTCAGCATTGTCGAGAACATGGAACTAATTGACTTGTAGTTAGCTGCCGTAAACCCAAGCACCAACAAGACGGCAATATGTTGAGCTACCGGTAGACCTTCAAAAGAAATATCCCCGTAACGGTTCGCTGCCAAGATTTCGCCGCCCAGGTATGTGACTGAAATAGCACCGAAACAGGCGGCCATTTCTTTCGCGTCGAACCTGATTACCGCTTGGGTTATTGGGAAGACGAGCAGTACCCAGAGGCTGCTAGCCGGGTTAAGTCCTACCAGCCAAATTGCAGAGAACACGATCAGCGCATCCAATACACATTCGACGATTCTTCTCTGCTTAGCCACCTTTTCCGTTACACGGGGGTCCCTAGTTGGGTCGACAAAATTGACGAACAGCAGAAGGCCCGCCAACACAACGCCAAGGGGCATCGGGGGAAGGCTAGCTCCAGGGATCGAATCAGCAGCTTCGGCTGACATCATCAAGGCCATGACCACCGCGAAGAAACCTCGAACCCGCCTCGCCATAGCGGCATTACGACGCATAGAGGCAGGGGCCGGTTTGGGCTCATCGGAAAGATCTGCTTCGTCGGGCTGGCCGACAGCTTCTTTCAAATTGGGCAGCGAAGTCAGAGTAGCGATGTGAAGCCAGAGTACGGACCTTCCGTGGACAGCCGTGGTATTTCCGGGATCTTTCTTGATTTATCTCATCAGTCACCATTCACATGATTTCAATAGATCTGGACAACAAGTCTTGGGGTATCGCGATGGTCCAGATACCGTTCACGTCATGGTGAAGGTTCCCGACAAACCAACTATCGAAGGTCTTGAAGCTAAATGGAACGAAGCGTGGGAGCACGAAGGCCTCTACCAATTCGATAGGACTAAGGAACGAGGAGAGGTGTTCAGCATCGACACGCCGCCTCCAACAGTCAGCGGTTCTTTGCATGTAGGTCACGTCTTTAGTTACACGCATACCGACGCCATAGCTCGCTATCAGCGTATGAAGGGGTCAGAAGTCTTTTATCCCATGGGCTGGGACGACAACGGTTTACCGACCGAACGAAGAGTCCAAAACTATTTCGGTGTTCGATGTGACCCAACGCTGCCCTATCAAGCTGGCTTCTCAGCTCCAGAAGATGCAGGTGACGAAAAAGCAATCAAGAAGCGGGGCGATATCAACGTCTCGCGCCGAAACTTTGTCGAGTTGTGCCACGTACTAACTGTCGAGGACGAAAAAGCATTCGAAGATTTGTGGCGCCAACTCGGCCTTAGCGTTGACTGGTCAATGACATACGCCACTATCGACGAGCGCTGTCAACGCATCGCGCAAAAGGCCTTCTTAAGGAACGTCGAACGCGGCGAGGCTTATCAAAGTGAAGCTCCCTCTTTATGGGATGTGACATTCAGAACCGCCGTTGCGCAGGCAGAACTAGAGGACCGTGACCAACCCAGCGCTTACCACCAACTGAAGTTTCGTAGCTCATCAAGCGGCGAAGACATCATCATCGACACAACTCGACCAGAGCTGTTGCCCGCATGCGTTGCTTTAGTCGCTCACCCAGAAGACGCTCGGTACCAAAACCTCTTCGGCACTTCGGCAATTACTCCCCTATTCGGTGTCGAAGTTCCAATACTTGCGCATCAACTGGCTGACCCAGAAAAGGGGACGGGGATTGCGATGGTTTGCACATTTGGCGACACAACCGATGTCACTTGGTGGAGAGAACTGGAGCTCCCCGTCCGAGCAATCATTGATCGCTCCGGTCGAGTCATCTCGGATGCACCTGAGGTCATTACCTCCCAGTCGGGGAAGGAGGCGTTTAGCGCAATTGCGGGTAAGACCGTCTTTTCTGCGAAGAAGGAGGTGGTGCGACTACTTCAAGAATCAGACGAAATGGTTGGCGATCCTCGTCCGATTACTCATGCAGTCAAATTCTTCGAAAAAGGCGACAGACCGCTAGAGATCGTCACGAGTCGCCAGTGGTATATCAAAAACGGTGGTCGCGATACCGACCTAAATCGGGAATTGATAGCGCGCGGTGACGAAATGAGGTGGCACCCGCCATACATGCAAGGGCGCTACACGAATTGGATTGAGGGACTGAACGGCGATTGGCTTATCAGTCGCCAAAGATTCTTCGGAGTTCCAATTCCACTGTGGTACCGGGTTGATGACAACGGGAACATTCTGTGGGATGAACAAATAGTTCCTTCAGAAAACGATCTTCCGATAGACCCTTCGTCCGATGTCCCTTCGGGTTTCGAAGAAGCTCAGCGCGATCAGCCGGGAGGGTTCGTAGGTGAGGTTGACATTATGGATACGTGGGCGACCTCGTCATTGACACCCCAAATTGCTTGCGGGTGGGAAGAAGACGAGGATCTGTTTTCAAGAACTTTTCCCATGGATATGCGCCCTCAAGGTCATGACATCATTAGGACTTGGCTCTTTTCTACTGCCGTACGCTCTCATTTAGAAGAAGACGCAGCACCCTGGAAGAACTGTGCTCTCTCAGGTTGGATCCTCGATCCAGATCGCAAAAAGATGTCTAAGTCCAAGGGCAACGTCGTCACACCCAAGGGATTATTAGATCAGTATGGTTCTGACGCTGTCAGATACTGGGCGGCTAATGGGCGGCCTGGAACCGACACCGCGTTCGACGAAGGGCAGATGAAAATTGGTCGCAGGTTGGCCATCAAGATATTGAATGCGTCAAAGTTTACTTTGAGTCTCGCCGGCGACGGTAAGGCGGATGTTCTGTCGGTGTCGAACCCGCTCGACCAAGCCCTCTTGTTGAGGCTCGCTGGTCTTGTCGAAGCCTCAACCAACGCCTTTGAAGACTTCGACTATGCGCGTGCCCTTGAACGGACAGAACAATTTTTCTGGCGCTTTACCGATGACTACGTCGAGTTAGTAAAAGCTCGCGCGTATGGCAGTCAAGGTGCTGAAGAGGCAAGCTCCGCTCATGCTGCGCTATCAATCACGCTAGACACTCTTCTACGTCTGTTCGCACCGTTTCTTCCCTTCGTGACAGCCGAGGTTTGGTCATGGTCGAAGAGCGACTCTGTTCACCGTGCACCCTGGCCATCACACAACGACTTACTTTCGCAGCTGTCTAGTGAAGTTGATATTGGACTGTTTGATGCGGCCTCTGAAACACTTTCCGAGGTTCGAAGAGCAAAAACCGAAGCTAAGCGAAGTCTCAAAGTTGAGGCGGAGAGCGTGGTCGTTTCTGCCGAACGCAGTCATCTTGATCTACTAGAACTAGCCCGGACTGACCTCATGGAAGCTGGCAATATCTCTAATCTCGAGCTGGTAGAACAACAGCACGACGCCACTAGAGTCGAAGTGACTCTTGCGGAGGAGAATTAACAAATCGTTACTTCACATGATTCATTTGGGGACCTTTAAGTGATCCGGGCTTTGGCTCTTATTGTCACAACCGTCATAGCTCTCTTTTGTGCTTCCCAACAAGCTGGCGCTGCCGATTGGCTAGAGCCGGGGAAGTATCCAGAAGCGGACTCAAAAGAGAGCGGCGAGTTACACACTTTTGGGCAAGCTGAGACACTAAGTGGGCTCTCTGTTTTAGAGATTCCCGATATCGCAGGGATGACCGCAACAAAAACTGGGAACGGATACTGGTTGGCAAGTGCTGACGGTCAGGTGTTCGCGTTCGGAGATGCGGTTCATCGCGGTGATCTAGGCGCAATATCGGTCACAGCACCAGTGGTAGATATTGCCGTGACTCCAGATGGTAATGGCTATTGGCTTGTTACCAGCGAGGGGATTGTTTATGCGTTTGGCTCCGCTCTGTGGCGTGGCTCACTTGGTCACCTGGACCTGCAAGCTCCGGTAGTTGACCTTGAACCGGTATCGACAGGCTATGGATACTGGTTAACCGCGGCGGATGGTGGCGTGTTCGCGTTCGGAGATGCCGAGTACCTAGGTGGGCTTGCTGATCACCAGCTATATCGGCCAATTATTGACCTCTTGTCTAGTCCCGATGGCTCTGGCTACTTATTGGTCGGGGCTGACGGCGCAGTGTACGCGCATGGAAACGCTCGCTTTAGGGGTTCTCTCGCTAACAACGAGGTTTCCAGCAATTCGATCGTCGCTGCGGAACAAACTAAGGATGGGACTGGCTATTGGTTAGTAAGTCAGCGAGGAAAGGTATTTACGTTTGGTAGCGCGACTCATTTTGGGCAAATGACTGCTCATGAGCTTGCTCCAATCGGTGCCTTCGCCGTTAGTCACAACGACAACGGTTATTGGATGATCACTACTAGGGCACCAGGGATACCTGAGAATTCCGGAGATGGACGGAGAGTGATTTTCTCGCACCAGTTGCACCGGGTTTGGCTCGTAGAAGACGGCGGTTCAGTGGCTGGAACTTTCTTTGTCAGTGGACGGGCCAACAAGCCGAAACCCGGGACGTACCAGGTCTTTTCTAAGTCGCGGCATACGATCGCGGGACATGATGACATTCGCATGGAGTACATGGTGAGGTTTACTTGGGGGGTAGAACAAGCAATCGGCTTTCACAACATTCCGATTGACGGCTTGGGTGAAGCAATGCAGTCAGAGGCTCAGCTAGGCAGCTACCGTTCTGAGGGGTGTGTACGTTTAAGAGATGACCAGGCGGCCATTTTGTTCGATTGGGCGAAAGTGGGCACTGCAGTAGTAGTTGTTGACTAGCCACACCTTTACCTATTCCGAATCGTCAGCTCCACCGCCTCGAGAACCGGTCTGGAATCCAGGTCCTTCTCTCTTAGTTGGTGTCTTCTGGTCAGCCTCGCTGCGCAACCAGACAGTTCTTTGGGGAAAGGGAATCTCGATACCGGCGTCGTCGAACGCCTCTTTTATGCGTTTTCTCAGAACTCTGCCGGTGCTCCACTGCTCGGAAGGCTCGGTCCTTACAGATAACCGGATGGTGACAGCGTCGGCTCCAAAGTTTTGAACTCCCGAAATCACTGGTTCTTCAACGATCGTGGCTTCTTCGAGCTGTTCTTCCCACAACCGGTCAGCGACCGTCTTTATGGTCTCCATCGCCAAATCAAGATCTGTGTCGTATGCAACATCAATATCGAGGATTGCGCGCGCCCATACCTGCGACATATTGCCGACACGACGAATTTCACCATTTGGAACATGCCACAGAGTTCCGCGCACATCACGGATACGTGTCGTTCTCAATCCGACAGATTCGACCGTTCCAATGGCATCTCCGACATCGATGACGTCACCCACCCCGTATTGATCTTCAATGAGCATAAAAATTCCGCTCAACAGATCACGAACTAGAGACTGAGCGCCGAAACCAACCGCAACGCCCACAATGCCTGCGCCGGCAATCAGTGGGCCAAGATTGATATCGAATTCGCCAAGCAACATCATGAAGGTGACTACCCCTACGACAGCGGATGCAACGCTTTTAAACAAAACCCCTAACGTCTTTGCGCGTTGTCTAGCTCGCTCGGTTCGCTCGCGAAGTGATGCCAGCTTTTCTGCAAGTAGCTCTCGGCGCAGTGTGCCTGTCGCAGCTTCAGCCGCCGCTACTGCATCACGTTCTTCAGTTGACCTTTCCGACATCAATCGCTCAATGAGACCATCAATAGCTCTATGAACAACTCGCCTGGCCAGCAAAGCAATCAAAACAATTATGACTACCTTGACTGGTCGATCCACGAGCCACGTCGCGATACCGGCTAGATCGGAATTATCCGTCCATTCGAAAACCTTTCGACATAACCAGGCCGCCTCATTGCCGCAGGCCTCATTAAGTGTGGTTGCTATCGGAGTAGTGGAATTAGTCACGTAGAACAGCTTAGGTTCACCAATAACCAACACCTGCGCACTTACTAGGCTGCACGATGTGACAAATTCAACGGACGCGACTCTTTACGAGGTATCTGAAGGGGTCGCAACAATTACCCTCAACCGCCCAGACAATAAAAATGCTTTGAGTGTCGAAATGGTTAACTCCATCGGTGATCATCTGGCAGAAGCTCAATTGGACCCCGAAGTCAGAGCAATACTGTTCACAAATTCGGGCAACACGTTTTGCGCCGGCGCTGATCTGAAAGCCAGCCAGCCTGGGGTAACTCAACCCGAAGCTCGTCATAGTTTTGTCCAAATTCTCGATGACATCATCGAATCACCCAAACCTGTGTTGGGTCAGATAGCCGGCCACTGCACCGGCGGTGGGGTCGGTCTTGCCGCAGCGTTCGACATCTCTATCGCCGCGGACGACATCATTGTTGGTTTCACCGAAGTTCGGATCGGTGTTGCCCCAGCAGTAATTTCCGTAATCTGCCTGCCTAAGCTCAGTCGCGCTGATGCAAGCGAACTATTTTTAAACGGCGAACGTATACCTGCTTCTCGGGCGGCAGAGGTAGGCCTAATTAATCACTCGGTTCCAAGAGAACGTTTAGATGAAGCCATGCAAGAAGCTTTGAAGAAGGTTGTGCGCGGCGGCCCTAACGCTCTTGCAGCTTCCAAACAACTCGTGTCGAAGGTACCTCAGATGCAACGAAGTGACGCTTGGGAGTGGACGGCTGAGTTAAGTCAATCGCTGTTCCAAAGCTCTGAGGCCGAAGAAGGCATTTCAGCGTTCAGAGAACGCCGAGACGCGTCCTGGGTTCCGAACGATTGAGTCGGGCAAGCCAAGTCATTAGTTTTCAATAATCCGAGTTTGTCCAACGCGGGGCAACGCAATCCAAGTAGTTCCGCGAGGAAATAGGACCGCGTTCCCATCGCGATCAAAGTAACGGGTCACATCGAAAGCCCCTGATCTTTCCCAGGTGCCCTCAATTAAACGTCCGTCGAACAAAAGCAGCGCTCTTCCAGTTCCCATCAAAACTGCTTCGGGGGATCTCCCGTCGGCGGCACTGCGGGCGTATGAAACTATTTGTATGACTACTACTTCCGGTGCGATCTGCAAACCGTCAACGTCGGAATGCGGGCTACCGTTTTGAGATCGAAGCCATCCCAAACGATTTTGGTCCCATCGATATTGCACCAGTGTTGATCCGTAATCGAGATCAGCTCCTTTGACCGGGATGCCCGAAACTTGGGTTTGGTTGTCGCCATCGTTTCGTTCAAACAAGATCGGAGGTGTCCCCCCCTGACTGCGATCAGCGCCTACGGCACGCAATGATTTCGTGTCACTAACGAGGTTGTGTGGTGAGGGTCGTTCCTCTAGACGTCGATAGACGCCCCTGGCTGCATTGGAGCTTACGTCCACAAAATTGATGTCTTGGAGAAGCCGCAATACGTCTTCGTTCCCTCCTGAATTCGCAAAGAGGGGCCGATTCAAATTCTGTAAGAGGTTGAAGTCACTGGTTCTTACTGAACGTATTGGACCCACCAAGGCGGCTTCGTTGGAGTGGTACAAGGCTGCTAGTCGAGTGAGTCCGCCTTCGACAATTTCCTCGAAGACAACATCAGCTGCGTTAAGTCCATATTGCGGTCGAGCTCGATCATGATTGTCGATTTTGACGACCAAGATTGGCCAATTGCCGACTTCGTCAGCGACTATTCCTGTTAGCGGCCATGATTCAAAGTTGATAGCTACTGAGGTCGTTGCAACACCGAGGGTGTTAGTCGACGAAGGTTCGTTACTCTCAGCTTCGGAGTCGTCACCTTGTTCCAAAGTGAGACTTACGGAGGGAGGGACCGCCGTTGATGTCGTTCGAGCACTCGGCGGAGTCGCCGCGCAACTCAATGCAATTCCGGTGGTAAGTAAGAGAACACAGAATCGCATCGGGTATTTCAACACCTCGCTGACAATAGTCACCTATGAAGGCATCCGAATGCCGTGTAGCGTTCAGCCGGTGAGTGGACATGTGCATATTCGTCGAAACGGCCACATTGGCCTCATCGTTTTGGACCATCCGGAGCGACATAACGCAATTAGTGCGGAGATGTGGCAGGGCTTACTTGACGCAGCTACAGAACTAGCTGAAGACACTGAAATACGAGCGGTCTTATTACAAGGCGAAGGTGAGCGAGCTTTTGCTGCGGGGGCAGATATCAGTGAGTTCAACGACAAGAGAACAGACAGCTCAGCGAATCAAGAATATGACAACGTGTCGGATCGGGCCTATAACGCCTTACTGACGATGCCGAAACCGTTAGTTGCAATGATTCACGGTTACTGCATAGGAGGCGGACTCGCGGTTGCCCTCACCGCTGATCTTCGCATTGCTGCAGACGATGCGAGCTTCACAATTCCTGCAGCTCGCCTGGGGCTGGGTTACCGGGCCTCAGGGCTGGGGCGATTAGTTGACCTAGTCGGACCCTCAGCGACCAAACGAATTTTGTTTCTGGCGGATCGTTTCGGAGCCGACGAAGCGCTAACCATGGGGCTAGTCAACCGCGTCGTTCCAAAATCAGAGTTGAGTGAAGCCACAGATGATTGGCTAAATAAGATTTGTGACAACGCGCCGCTAACAATCCGAGCCGCCAAAGCAGCCACCGATGAATGGACCAAGCCTTCTGATCTTCAGAATTTCGACGAAATAAACGAACTGGTTAATGCTTGTTTCGATAGCACTGACTACCAGGAAGGCGTGGCCGCCTTTATGGCGAAACGTAAGCCCCGTTTCACAGGTCGCTAATTTTGTCGGGCGTCCCGGCGTCGCCGTTGAGATCTCTGATATTCATCAATTTCGTCTGTTAAATCCGATAGCTCCTCACACAGAGCCAGGTATGAGGCGAGGCGGCTCGGGTCGATACGACCATCGCCAGTGGCCTGCTTCACTGCGCAACTCGGTTCGTTTCGATGGGAGCAATCAGCAAATCTGCATGCAGTTGCAACCGCAGCAATTTCGTGAAATACGGTCTCCAGACCCAATTCTTCCCATATCTGAACCTCTCTCAAACCTGGGGTGTCAATGAGCACCCCTCCCTGAGCCAGCAACAACTCTCTTCGTACTGTGGTGTGTCGACCTGAGCCTTCGCTAGTCACCGCACCGGTTGCGAGGACCACATCACCCACCATTTGATTCACTAATGTCGATTTCCCTACGCCAGATGACCCAGTTACAGCAACTGTTGAACCCTGGTTCAACAGTTCAACGAGCTGGTCATGAGGGTTCTCATTTTTCGCGCTCACAAGATAAATAGGACAGCGAATGCCCCGTTGCTCGAGTCTGTCACGAACTTTCCCCGCGCCTCCCAAGTCACTCTTGTTGACAACAATGATCGGTGAGGCATTCCCACCTTCAGCAGTAACTAAATAGCGCTCTATTAAATGCTCGTCTATCTCTTGATCAACAGAGACAACTAACGCAAGGACGTCGATGTTGGCGCCCACAACTTGAGGGACAGGCGCCGATCCCGGAGCACGCCGGAGCATGCTTGAACGCCGAGGTAGTACCTCAATGATGCCCACTCGGCGATTGTCGATAGGTTCAAGGGAGTGGACTACCCAATCTCCGACGGCTGGGTAGTCGGTTGGGTCATCTGCAATTTGTCGTGATGCTGTTTCCAAGATGGCTTCATGGGCACCGAACGGACCCAAAATTTCATACGCGCCTCGGTGTTCAACGACAACTCGACTGACGCCCTGTGTATCGGTCAGTTGCGGGTAAGCGATACCTTGCCGGGACCAACCCAGGACCTCTAACGATGTCGCGGACTCATTCATCGGAAATCCACACTTCCGACCAACGTCCGACACCAGCAACTTGTCCATATATGACCTCGCCATTTGGCAGTGCCCACGAGCCGAGGCCTTTAGTGTCGGAATGCCCTATGAGGGCAGACTGTGAATGGGACAAGTAGATCATCGGCATGTGTTCAACCAGCGCCAGCATCAACTGTTCCACAGCAGCTTGACGCACTGTTTCTATTGAACTGGAGTGAAGAAGGTCGACAAAAGCTGTGATGGACTCGTCATGAAGGTTGCTCACATTTAACGGCGAGGTGCGAACGGGTCCGAAAATCGACGCGAACATCATGGCCGGGTCAGACTCACCACCTACTCGCCAGCACGTAGCGTCGAAATCGCCGCTGAATCCGGGGCGGTCCGTTACAGAGCCTAGAACTCGTTGGATCAAGCCACTACGTGTCACGGTGTCTAGCTCGACCTCTACCAGGCCTGTCGCTTCCCATTGTCTCTTCAATTCGCGAGTCATTGATGAGAGGTGTATGTCATCTGTGCACTGAAGTTCGAAAGTGATCTTTGCTCCCGGAGAACGTTTGTCCGACCGTTTGGGATCGTTAACGTACGCAGTAAGCAGTTGCTTGGCGCGGGCTACGTCGGTGCCCGGCCACGCAGCAGCAGCTAACCCTGACCACCACCGGCTTTCCGGGGCGAACCATTGGGTCGCAGCTTCACCGGCGCCTGCACCTAAAGACGCGGCGATTAGCGCTTCTTGGTTCGCTGCTAGCTGGAGCGCCTGCCGAACGCGAACATCATCCGTCGGTGACCGCACCGTATTAAACAGAACCACACCTACGTTGTCTTCGTTCCTGGATATGACTGTGAGTTCTAAGCTTCGTGCCCGAGAAATCGCCAGAGTCGAACGTGACTGGGCAAAGTCCGCCTCTCGGCTTTGTACCATTTCGATGCGTTCTTGTTCATCGGCTATTTCGCGAAACACAAGCTCATCCAGGTACGGCATCGGGGGTTCCCCTGATTTAGACCGCCAGTAGTTTCTGTTGGCTTCTAATTTCACCGGTTCGCCAATATTCCAAGACCGCATGATGAAGGGACCAGTGCCTACTGGGTTGCGCAAGAACCCAGCCGGGTCAGCCATTGCGGCTTCAACTGAGAACACTCTGCCTACTGGCCCAGCTAGCACCGTCTCTATAGCCGGGTTCGGTTCCGCTAGATCAATCATCAGGCGGTAGTCGTCCAAGACTTTGACCGCGTTGATTCGGGCGTCACGCAGTAATCCCCTGGTAACTTCGCCACTTTTAAGAAACTCTTCGTAACCGTTTTTGATGACCTGCGCAGTTACAGGTCGGCCGTCGGTGAACTCGAGTCCTTTCCGCAACGTAACCGTCCAGTTGAGCATCGTAGGATTGGGGTCTACTCGCTCTGCTAGCCAGGGGGCCGTTGAGCCATCGGGCAAAATTACGGTGAGCGTTTCAAGCACTTGGTCAAGGACGTTGCGACACGACCAAGTGCAAAAGTGGTCCCAGGGTGTCCATCCGGTGATCGGCATAGGGTCGCTGGCGACGACTACGGTTGCCGATCCGCCTCGTTGGGTTGCAGCGGAGCCATTCTCAGTAGCAGTTTCGACTGCTTCCTGATTTATCTGAACCTCGCTTGGTTCAAGTTCAGAAGTTGTAGTCGGTGATGATTCGAGTAGCGGAGGGTTTGGGTCTCGTGTGACTTGCGGGCCGTCCGGGCCGCAACTTGATAAGAGAGTTAACGCGCTTAAAAGTACGCAAACGGCGCGATGGGTACGGCTCAATATTTTTCTCGCCACTCATCTGGCCAAATGTCAGGCCCTAGTATCCATTCGTCAGTTCGGTAGGTCGTGCCAGTTGCACTAGCTACTAGTCGGTCGTCGACTATTAGCTCGACTCTGTGGTGAGCGAATCGCCTGGTGCGACTGATTTCAGATGCCGTGGCAGTAATCGTGTCAGCGGGTCGCACGCCTCGGTGATAGGAGATGTCAATTTGGGTAGCTACCGATTGACGTCCGTACCCGTTTGACGCGAAGGACATGGCTATATCTCCGAGGCTGAACATGATTCCGCCGTGTCCGCCACCCAAAAAGTTGGTGTGGGCAACTTCGATAGTTGCTTGCACTTTGGCATTCCCGGGAGACCACATCAACAACTCGGCCCCTAGCTGATCCATGAGCGGGTCTGAGCGAAACAAATCGTCAAGTTGCTGGCGGGCGTTCTCGGGAAGTTCGTCGCTGTCATTCGGCACAGAGTTCAAGGTACCTCTCCCCGCAGGTTGCTACGAACACGCACATATCTAACTATTAAGAGCCGTGGCCGCCACTAAGACGCTTGTTTGTGAAAGTTGTGCGATTGCGCCAAGGCTGTCTCCTACCACGCCACCGATTGAACGATACGACCAGGCCCAGGTCAGCAAACTGGCCGGCAACGCAAATGCAATGAGTAAAGCCCCGTCAGATCCGTTTAACAAAACTGCTACACCGACGACGACCGCTATTCCGAGTGCGCCGCGAATGCGGCTCAGATCTGCCAGATAGTCAGCTCCCAATCCTTCTTTGGCGGTGCTCCGGGTGAGAACCATCACTCCTACCGCAGACGCTCTTCCTATCCCGTGAGCTGTGACCAGAGCAATCAGGCCAGTCCTGGGCGCCAAGGTAGCTAGAGCAGCAACCTCTAAGAACAGGACCAAAACAAGTGCACTGGTTCCGTAGGTACCCAACCGCGAGTCCTTCAAAATCTCGAAGCGACGTTCGACAGTGGTGCCTCCCGCGAACGCGTCTGCACTGTCAGCTAGCCCGTCGAGATGGAAGGCCCCCGTTATCGCTATTCCAAAAGCGATGGCCACCACGGCGGCAACAGCCGCCGGAAGTGCTTGTGACGCCAACAGATAAACGACCCCAACCAAACAGCCCACTATCGTGCCAACCATCGGGAACCATGGGACGGCCTGAGAAAGTGGCGGCGGGCCCTGTCGACCAACACCAACTGGAATTCTGGTCAAAAAAACAATTGCAGCTCTTAACGATCTCATGTATCGGCTTCGAAGAATTCGCTGAAAGTCGGAACTTCCGTAGCTGCTGCGCATGCCATAGAGATCATAGGTATAGCCGCTGCAGCTCCAGACCCTTCACCAAGACGGAACTCCATGTTAAGGATGGGTCGTAAATCTAGGCGGTTGAGGAGTTGTTGATGCCCCGCTTCCGCTGACTTGTGCCCTACTACGCAATGGTCAAGAGCTGCAGGGTTACAGGAATATAGAGGCGCAGATGCTGCTGTCACGACAAAACCATCAAGAACCACTGGGATTCGCCTCTTGCGGGCTTCCACAATTGCGCCGGCGAGCGCAACGATTTCAGTTCCACCAAGTTCTCGAAGAATCTCGTACGGGCTCGCGTCTCCTACACGTTCAACGGCACTTTCAACCGCAGTAACTTTACGTTTCATACCGTCATCATCTACGCCGGTGCCACGTCCTACCCATGTAGCTACCTCACCACCGAACAATGCGGCAACAACGGCCGCAGATGGGGTTGTATTGCCTATCCCCATCTCACCTAAAGCCAGAAGATCACAGTCGCAGTGTTGTACCGCTCTTCGGCCTATTTGAAAAACCTCTTCAAATCTGTCCGAGGACATCGCCGGTTCTGTCCGAATGTCTCCTGTCGGTCGACCAACGCCGACGTCAACAGCTGTTACCGAAGCACCTGCTATCCGCGCCAGGGCATTAATGGTCGAACAGCCAGATTCGAACGCCGAATACATCGATTTCGTTATCTCTGAGGGGTAAGCACTTACTCCTGCTTGAGCTACACCATGGTCACCCGCGAAAATCAGAACTTCCGGCTTGTTGACAGACGGGAAATCTAATCCCTGCCAACCAGCCATAAACACAGCAATTTCATCTAGTCGAGCCAACGCTCCATTGGGTCGCAAGATGTCAGTCAATCTTCGCTGCATGTTATTCACCGCCGAGAGATCTGGAGAAGGCAAATCTGACAAATGGCGGCTAAGTGGATCTGTCACAAGATGTCCTCAATCTTTTCGAGTTGAGTAATTCTGCCCGCAGAGACGAACAGAGCCCTTTCAGCTCGATGGGCTAAGGCTTGGTTTACACGGCCCAACGTGTCTTGATACCGACGCGCAAGCTCATTGTCGGGCACGATGCTGAGCCCTACTTCATTGGTTACGACAACAGTAGGAGCTTCTCTTTGACCTAAGAATTCGGCCAAAATCGCCGCCTCTTCCTCAATTTTTTCGAGTTCAAACCCTTGAAGAAGCAAATTCGAGACCCACATCGTCACGCAATCAATAATCACTAGGGAGTCTTCAGTAATTCCGCTGATATCAGAAGTCACTTCAACTGGAGATTCCATGGTGGTCCAGCTCGTGGGGCGCTCGCTGCGGTGCCTTGCTATTCGTTCTGCCATGTCCTGATCACCAGCAGTTGCGGTTGCGACGAAGCACACTTGACCTCGCCAAGCTTCCCCAATCTTTTGTGCCAGGGCGCTCTTGCCACTTCGAGCCCCTCCAGTAATAAGCGTTAACCGCCTTGGAACCAAAATACCGTCATCATTAGCATTCAATAGTCAATGCCTTTTTTGGCGACAATGCCCTTCTCATAAGCATGTTTCACATTACGCATTTCGGTGACTGTGTCCGCAACCTCCACAAACTCAGGTGGTGCGTTACGGCCTGTGATGACAACGTTAGTTTTTTCAGGGCGGCCTTTTACAGCCGACACAATTTCTTCCTTAGATATCCATCCCCAATTAGCGGGGTAGGTCACCTCGTCAAGCACCACTAGTTGGTATTCGCCGCTTGCAATGCACTCCTTTGCGTGAGCCCATGCGGCTTGCGCCACAGCTTCATCTTCTGAGAGGTCTTCTGACTCCCAGCTGAAACCTTCACCAATTGCCCACCAATCAACACCAAGTTTTTCTCTACAAATTTTCTCTTCACCGGTATTCCACCTACCCGATTTCAAGAACTGGATGACGGCAACATTCCAATTTCTTGCGACAGACCGGATCACAACCCCAAAAGCCGACGACGATTTGCCCTTTCCATCGCCTGTGTGAACCAACACCAGGGACTGCACTCTTCGGCGTTCTTTTTTCTCAGGGGATTTGTTGGGAGGCGCCTCAGTCGACATCAAAGCTCCTGACTGCGGGTAGGAATAATCACAATGTCACTATCAACCTTCATGACTTTGATTCGTGCACCATACAAGCCTGAAAGTCGGTCTGGGTCCAGTACGTCCTCAGGCTTGCCTTCAGAGGCAATCTGCCCTTCAGAAAGCAGGATAATTCGGTCACTATATTGGCCGGCCAAACTCAGGTCGTGCATCGTCATGACAACCGTCAGCTCGCGTTGGTTTCGGATTTCACAGACCAAGTCAAGAGTTTGTTGCTGGTGACCTAGGTCAAGCGCAGTCGTTGGCTCGTCCAGGAAAATAAGTGGAGTGTCCTGAACCAACACCCTCGCTAGGTGGCATCTCTGGAGTTCCCCTCCGCTCAAGGAGTCGAGGGTGCGATCTCGAAAGTCTTGCAAGCTGAGTTGCTCGAGCACTTCGTTCAGAATTTCAATATCACGCTGTCCTTCGGTTCCCAACAACGGAATATACGGGTTTCGTCCAATCAAAACGTAACCACCCACCGAAATGCCGGGAGGAACCTCAGGGTGCTGCGGCAAATAAGCCAGATGTTGAGCTCTCTGTCGTGGAGTCATGTCGGCAATATCGATATCTCCCAGGTAAACGCTCCCGGAGCTACTCCTCAATCCAGCCATCACCGAGAGCAACGTACTTTTGCCAGCACCATTAGGCCCCACAATGCTCAACCACTCGCCTCGTGGAACACTCAAAGAGACATCATCCAGAAGTACTTTCCTGCCCGCGCTAACACGCACATTTTGAACAAGACAGTGATTCACGTGAGCGCCTTCTGACTTGTCCTCAGCACCAAAACGAAGAATGGCGCTCCACAAAACGCTGTGATCACTCCAATAGGAATTTCAGCCGGGGACACCAGTGTTCGACCTAGGAGGTCAACAAACGCTAGGAACGCTGAGCCGAAGAGAACAGAAAGCGGCAACACAATGCGATTGCTTGTCCCGGCGAGTAGACGCACAACGTGCGGGACGATTATTCCTACAAACGCAATTAGCCCACTCACTGACACTGATGCCGCCGTGCCGAGAGAAGCAGCGGCTATAACCGAGAAACGGACAATTTGGGGTCTTAGACCCACCGAGGATGCTTCAGTATCGCCAAGACGCATGACATCTAGCGCTCGCCGAGAAAGGAGCATTACAAGGATTGCAAGAAATGCGTATGGTGCCAGCAGCTTTACTTCGGTCCAGGAAGAAGTATTGAGACGCCCAAGAATCCAGCTATAAACCTGCCGGATACTTTCGACATTCTGTTGCTGAATAAAAGTTTGTATTGCAGTCAAAAAGGCGGCCACAGCTACGCCCGCTAAAAGTAAAGCTGAGGGTGACCGTCGAGCGCCAGAGCTATACCCCAGGAAATATGTCATGATCACAGCGCCCATGGCTCCTAGAAATGCGAGTACTGGGACCAAGTCAAAGGCACCTATACCGTCACCAGAACCAGTAACTATGGCCACGGTTGCTCCAAGGCCAGCGCCTGCTGCCGCTCCAAGAAGGTACGGGTCTGCGAGAGGGTTACGAAAGACCGCCTGATAGCTCGCACCACTGACTGCAAGGGTTCCCCCGACCAATCCGCCAAGCAGAATCCTCGGAAGTCTCACCTCCCAAATCACGCTTTTATGGATGGGCGACAAACCGCTCTCCATCTCTATGAAGGGCAACCGATCGATCAACTCCCTTAAGATCGCCGTTTTGTTGATACCAGCGGGACCTATGGCAAGGCTCGTTCCCATAGCCAAGATGCAAGCAAAGGCTCCGACGAGAATGACCGAGGCCCGCAATCTTTCAGGCGTGCGCAAACCACTGCTCGTCGCAGCCTTGCTCACGATCTGCGCCTAGCGTTCAGCTACTGTTTGGAGGGCCGAGCGAACAGTCTCCAAGAATTGGACGAGCCGCGGACCCCAACGGCTAGCTATGTCGGCGTTCATCTCGAACACGTGCTGGTTACGAACAGCGGTTAGTTCCGACCAGCCCGGTCGTTCACTGATGCTTTCGACCGTTTGGCTGCAGCATTGAGCGTCAGCGAAAAAGATGATGTCAGGGTCAGCCTCAAGTATGAACTCTTGGGTTAGTTGTGGATAGCTCAAGGTTCCGCCTTCGTCCGCTGCATCGGCAATGTTCTCAACCCCGGCCATCGCGTAGATCTGTCCAATAAACGTCGAACTTGTTACCGAATACAAGGTGGGATCTAATTCGTGAAAATAAGTTAAAGGTTCAGCGGGGACGTCGATTGCAGCAACAATGTCTGCGATTTGTTCCTTCATCTGAGCAACAAGTGCCGACGCACCATCTGAGTTTCCCGTAAGATCGCCAATTTCGGCTATCTGACTGTAGACCTCGTCTAGGTCAACAGCCGCGGAAGCTACGAAGACGTCAATTCCTAAAAGCTCCAATTCTTCTTGAATAGTTGGGTTGCTGAGAACGACTAGGTCAGGTTCGAAAAGGGCAATAGCTTCGACATTCGGGTTAAAACCGGAAAGATCATCAACTACTGGTGCTTCAGGTGGGAAATAGCTGTAGTTATCTACCGCTATAACCTGCTCGCCAGCTCCTATAGCGAAAAGCATTTCGGTAGCTGTCGGGGATAGCGAGACGATCGCGGTGGGATAATCCTCGGCTACAGCCTCATCGGATTGGGCGTCTGCCTCATTTTCGATGACCTCTTCAGCCTCTTGCGGCACTTCGGTAGCAGGTGCGCTAGTCGCCGCGGGCTCGTAAGTGACTTGTTGGTTCGTCGAATCTGTTGCATTGTCGCTGCCACAGGCGGCGAGCATCAGCAATCCGAGAACTAGGAATAGGTATTTTTTCATAGGTTTTCTCCTGTCGTCCGAGGGCGGAGCGGCAGGAAACCTGCCACACAACGCTTCTTCCTCGAGAATCGTCGTGCGAGGCAGAGATTCAGGCGACCGGACTTGTTCTCCTAGGAGACTTCACCGTTGCGGGACAGTGCCGGATTTTTACCGGACTTCGCTGCATCGCTGCACCGTACGTCGGCAATCGTACCTAGAACCGAGCGAACAAACGCGGCTAGTGGAGCCAATTTTCTAAACCAAAGCGGAGGAGTTTATGGATTCCCCAGTTCATCTTTGGGCCAAAACACAACAATGTCTGACATCGTTGCGTCGATTTAGAGTGCACATCAAATATCGCTCCTATGGCTGAAGGCGCGGCTACTCAAGAGTCGATAACTGAGGCTGAATACTCGCCGCTGGATAGGCTCCGCACGAGGCCGGCGGCTTGACTATGAATAAAGTTTTAGCGGAGTGCGCTACAAATTTTCTTTCGAAGCCTTCGCTGCCATTCCTAGTTCCGTCGTTAGTTAGGTTCACTCCATGAGTCGGTCACTTATGATCCAAGGAACTGGCTCAAATGTTGGCAAGTCGTTGATAGTCGCTGGACTGCTCCGGGCTTTCAAAAATCGAGGATTGAGCGTTATTCCGTTCAAACCTCAGAACATGTCAAATAACGCAGCTGTCTCTATAGATGGGGGCGAACTAGGTAGGGCCCAAGCAGTTCAAGCTTTGGCTGCTGGGATCCCACCTCACACCGATATGAATCCGGTGCTGTTGAAACCCGAGTCAGATATGCGATCACAAGTCGTTGTGCAAGGCAAAATGGAAGGCCACTTGTCGGCTAGAAATTTCCAAACCGATAGAAAAATTCTTTTAAGGCCCGTGCTCGAAAGCTTCAACCGTCTGGCTCAACAGGCTGATCTCGTAATTGTGGAAGGCGCCGGAAGCCCTGCGGAAACAAATCTGCGGAGAAACGACATCGCAAACATGGGTTTTGCCACTATCGCAGACGTGCCAGTTCTGCTTGTGGGCGACATTGATCGAGGCGGAGTCATTGCTCAACTGGTAGGCACAAAAGCAGTTTTGAGTTCTATGGACGCTCAACAAATCGTGGGCTTTATGGTTAACAAATTTAGGGGCGATTTAAAATTGTTCGAGGAAGGGCTTGCGACCGTCATCGATCACACCGGCTGGCTCTCTACCGGGATTTTAAATTGGTTTCCTGACGCTTGGAAGCTACCGGCTGAAGACGCCGTCGATCTCAGTTCGCGCACGGGCGGTCAACTTAAAATAGCAGTCCCGATGTTGTCGAGAATTGCAAATTTTGACGACCTTGATCCGCTTCGAAACGAACCGGAAGTGACCGTCGAAATGGTTGCACCGGGAAAGCCGTTACCCGGTGACGCAGATCTTGTATTGATACCGGGAAGTAAATCCACGATTGCAGACTTAGGTTTCTTTCGCTCCCAAGGTTGGGACATTGATTTGTTCGCCCACCATCGACGTGGAGGGCGAATCTTAGGTTTATGTGGTGGTTACCAAATGCTTGGGAAAAGGATTAGTGACCTACAGGGGATTGAAGGTCCTCCGCAGTCAGTCGAAGGTCTGGGACTAATTGATGTAGAGACCGAGATGCATCCTCAAAAGACTGTGGCTATGAGAGACGCCCGTTACCTTCCAACAGGAGACCTCATAAGTGGCTATGAAATTCACTTGGGTACAACAAAAGGTCCGGACTCAGTTAGAGCATGGGTCGAGGTTGATGGACGCGAAGAAGGAGCTGCATCACAAGATGGCTTGGTGCGTGGGTGCTACCTGCACGGACTATTTGTAGGTGACGGCTTCCGATCGTCTTTTCTTAAAGAATTCGCCGTAAGTAGCGAAATTAACTACTCGCAGGACGTCGATCTAGTGCTCGATGAATTAGCTGCTCAGATGGAAGTAGAACTAGACCTTGATCTGATCTTGGCACTATCAAAAACGATAAGGCCAAGGTTTATCTGATTTTTCACTACACGTTCTCCGGTAGCCCCTCTACCCCGAACCGTCCTGAATGATTCCAAGGTTGTTTGAGGACACTTCGCACCTCTTCGGGAGGCAATAAAACTAATATTTTAGTCAGATCGCAGCGCTGGGATCGAGGTTGTGTGAGCTGTTCTAGAAGAATCACTGAGAGAAAATGGAGATGATGCAAACAGATGCGAAAGCAAGGGCCCAGCAGGACCACAACATCCGGGTTGAGCGCTCGATGTCGCATGCCGTAGCAACGTTTCCCCCTTCATTGACCCATGCAAAATTTTGCTTCTCTCCCTCGTAGCTCCGAGGACCAGCAATAGCCACATTTAGAGAAAATGCCATAGCCGCTTCTGGCCAGCCCGCGTTGGGAGAGCGATGCAATTTGGCATCTCGTTTAATTTGGCGTGCTCGGTGTAGCACCTTCCCAATGGTGGCAAGCATTAGAGCGCTTACTCGTGCGGGAACCCAGTTCAATAAATCATCAAACTTTGCTGCCGCCCACCCAAAGTCCTTATGTCGTGCCGTTTTGTATCCGATCATGCTGTCAGCAGTGTTGACACATTTATAGACAAATAAACCCGGCAAGCCGGCGATGAGAAACCAAAAGATAGGTGCCATTACCCCGTCGGAAAAATTTTCCGCAGCGGTTTCGATGGCTGCTGAGGCAACCTCACTCTCCTGCATTCTTCTCGTGTCACGCCCCACTATTAGACCTACCGCCTGCCGGCCCTCTTCTAGTGAAACTCGGAGGGATGCAGCGACTTGATTTACATGATTTACAAGGGATCGCTGTGCAAGAAGGATCGCAACAAAAGTTGCGCTCACCACAGCACCAAGTTCGCCGATCAAACGACCCAAAACACCGCCCGACGCAACTAAGAAGCACAGGAAGAAAATTCCCTTGGCTTTGCGAGCAACACCTTTGTTTATGCGCTCATCTGCTAGTTGAATAAATTTCCCCACTAGCACTACTGGGTGCGGTACTCGCGACCATACGAATCTCGGTTCACCGACTAGTGCATCAATCAGTAGTCCTGAAAGCAGCACCCAAGTCACTCCTTATTTTTAGCGTGAAAATGGCAGACTACAAGCTGGGCTTATTCGACACCGTTCTACGATTCTGAGAGAGGCATAGGGACATGACTTTACGTGGCACCTCAACGCGACGACGTGAAGACGCTCCACTGCTGAGAGGAGAAGGAACTTTCGTAGCTGACATTAAGTTCGATAACCCTGCCTACGTGCACTACCTCACTTCCACGATGGCACATGCAAAGGTGCTTTCGATCGAGACTTCGGCGGCCCGTTCGATACCCGGCATTGTTGACATAATTACAAATGCCGACTTGGACATAGGTCCCTATCCATCTGCTAATCCACTCTTCGATGAAGCAATGATTCGACCATTACTCGCTGATGACCGAGTCAGATTCGTTGGAGAGCCTGTCGTCGCAATCGTCGCAGATTCTCCATCCATAGCCGTAGATGCTGCAGAGCTAATCGAAATTGATTATGAATCTCTCGATGTCGTCGTCAACATTGAAGCCGCATTGGAGTCAGAGGTCTTGTTATTCGAAGGTACATCTGAAGGCAATGTTGTATGCCGAATGGAAGCTGAAGGACTACATGCTGATTTTGACGCTTGCGAAGTGGTTACGGAGGTCCGGACAGTAAATAATCGGCTAGCTCCAGCACCCATTGAAACCCGTGTCGCAGCTGCAGAATGGACGAGCGATGGTCGACTTCATTGTTTCAATGCCGGCCAGGGGCCTCATCCAGTGCGCTCAGTCATATCTTCCATCCTGAAGCTCGAAAAAGAGCAAATACGAGTGGTTTCTCGCGACGTTGGAGGGAGTTTCGGCGCTAAGGCACGGCCCTCTCCCGAAGAGGCACTTTTGGGTTGGATTTCCAAACGTGTGGACCGACCGGTCATCTGGGTGCCAACCCGAAGTAACGACATGGTGGGTCTTGGTCACGGCAGGGGGCAGGTGCAATATTGCCGTATTGGCGGCACTACTGAAGGAAATATAACGGCCTACCACCTTCACGTAGTTCAAGAAGCGGGCGCGTATCCTGCTGGCGGCGCAGGTCTACCCGCCAACGCCCGAGCTATGTTGACCGGTTGCTACGACATTCCAAGCGTCGGCTTTAGCGCTGTTTCAGTAGTCACCAACACCACTCCCACCGGAGCGTATCGGGGCGCGGGACGACCGGAGGCAGCAGCTGCTATTGAACGCGCTGTTGATGCTTTCGCCCTGGAAATTGGCATGGACCCAGCAGAGGTCCGCAGACGCAACTTTTTGCAACCTTCCGATTTCCCCCTCACTACAAAGACCGGGTCCGCATATGACAGCGGAGCGTACGAAGCAAGTTTGGACGCTGCGATTTCAGCTAGCGACTATCAAGGTTTACGAAATGAGCAAGAGTTGCGGCGCTCTAGTGGCAACAAACAACTCTTAGGTATCGGATTGGCTAGCTACGTGGAAAGAACTGCCGGAGCGGGCCGCTCAGAATACGGGGCAGTCGAATTGTTAGCCGGAGGGAAGATCCGAGCGCGAACAGGCTCTACTCCTTACGGCCAAGGTCATGAAACTGCTTGGGCAATGTTGATTGCCGATGCCACCGGAGTGGAGATGACAGACATTGAGGTTGTGTATGGAGACACCGATCAAGTTCCCCAGGGCGGTATCACAGGGGGTTCGAGGTCCGTCCAGTTAGCGGGCTCCGCGATTTGGGAGTCCTCCCTCGCCTTAGTCGAACAAGCAAAGAAAATTGCCGCTGAACTTTTGGAAGCATCTGAAAGTGACTTGTCGCTAGATACCGGTGACGGACGCTTCCATGTTCTTGGAACACCGGCCATAGGTATTTCCTGGTCTGAGATCGCAGAATTTCTTGAACCCGATGCCTCCGGGCCCCGGCTACTACACGCAGAAGAAGTATTTGACTCTGAAGGCCCCACCTTTCCTTTCGGCACTCACGTCGCTGTCGTAGAGGTCGATTCTGAAACAGGAGCCGTTCACCTCAGCCGCCTCGTGGCGTGCGATGATGCCGGGGTGATCTTGAACCCGTTACTTGCAGACGGTCAAGTACACGGGGGTTTGGCCCAGGGAGCCGCCCAGGCTTTGATCGAAGAGTTCAGATATGACGCGGACGGCAATCCCCTCACCAGCAATTTCGCTGACTACCCAGTTATTTCCGCCGCCGAGCTTCCAATGTTTGAGCGCGTAGTTCTAGAAACTCCGACTCATATCAATCCTCTAGGTGCAAAAGGAATCGGCGAGTCAGGAACAGTGGGAGCTACACCCGCCATCCAAAACGCTGTTATCGACGCCCTGAGCCATCTCGGGGTTCAGCACATCGATATGCCGCTCACTCCAGAGAAGGTTTGGCAAACAATCAATTCGTTGCAATCTTGATCACCATCGGGCTTGGGGATCAATACGCAGGACTGCCGTCATTTCTTCATGAAGCTCAGCAAAGTCAGCTGAGCGGATACCGGACCGTCCTGCAAAAGGAGCTTCAGATCCGAAATTGATGTTGATGTCGTATTGCTCGAACAATTCGCCCGTTTGATCAATCCATAGTTGTTCTTGAACGGCCAACGGCATCGTCATGATTCCGTTCTCAGCGAGCTGGTCATCGGAGCTGACGAAATACTCTCGACCCATCGGGGCTAGTTCTAAAATCGCCGGAGTTAAACGTTGCTGACCCAACTCGTCGGCTAACAGCCGGTTTAGTAATGAGGATCCGTGTTGCAGATGGAACTGTTCCTCGCCAAGGACCCGTTCCGCTAAATGACTCAACTCTTCCCAGGAGGAACCCACCAGGGCGGACCAACGAATCTGTTCGGCAATGTCATGTAGGACATGTCGAACGAGGGCCCAAGACCAGTCGTGACACAAGAGTTCGGCGATGTGCGCAGATCGATACTCATTGTCCCTTCTGCCATATGCGAGTTCGTCAACGTCGTCTGTTAAAAGCGAGTACAGAGACCTTGCGTGACCCAGTTCGTCTTGGGCGATGGACGTGAAAGCTAGATCTTCTTCCAGAAACGGTCCGATAGCTATCCACCAAGCATGGTTCTGTCCAACGCATAGCTCGTCATCCGCTAACGCTAGAACGAGTTCGCGCTCTCCTGCAGACGGCACCATCTCGCTAACTCTCTTGGCCTGTGGACATACGGCGAAGTTCAGCGACCAAAAGACCGTTGTTGTGTTTGTGATCTCTGTCCGCCATTGCCAATTCTTTTTCGTTGGCGGAAAGGATGGCTGTTCTTGGAACAATCCACATTTGTTCGCCTTCGCTTCGTCGGCCGTAGGTTTCACGCGCGTAGATCAACGCCATCTCCTCGTCGGGCGCGTCGAAAGATCCTGCATGAGTAAAGGGATCCTTGCCCTCTCGTTTCAGAAATACTTCGTAGGTCCTCATTGCAAACTGACCGCTGGTGAATTGCCTAAACCGGTTGTAAGCAACTGATGAATTTCATCACCCAATGAAGAGACGTCATGCGTTCCGTGTGGGCTAAACCATCGGGTGGTTCCATTCAAGAGCGATAAGACCAGATTTGCGGCCAGCGCAACATCAATCTCCGACTGAAATTCGCCACTGGCACAGCCCTGTTGTATGACCTCCCGAAAAGTCTGCTGGTACAGGTCGAACATTTCTACGGCTTCTTTTCGTTCTGACTCCGGCAAAAATCTGATCTCGTTCAGAAAGGTGCGTGCCTGATGTGGGTCTTCGGTCAGTATTTGAAGGTGACCGTGGATGAGATGCGCTAGCCGTTCAGCAGCTGTTCCGGGCATTTGTCGGACATCATCAGCTAGGACTTGAAAACGTGACGATGCTTCTCGTACCACGTCAACAAGCAGCTCGTCTTTTGATACGACGTGGCTGTATAAGGAGGAACCCATTAGGCCGAGTTCCTTACCAAGATCGCGCATTGATGTTCCGTGAAATCCCTGTTCAGCAAAGAGAACTCGCGCTGCTGCTACGACGTCAGATCTATTCTTGCGGGTCATGCGTTCACTCCTTGCCGCGAGCGAACAACCTCAATTGGATTTCTACAATCGGGGCACCATTTGACCGATCTGCATAGGGTAGGCCCCACCTCACTTCGGTCTTGTAATGAGGTTTTTCCACATACCGGACAGGGAGTGGGACCGAAACGAGGTCGAATCGCAATCGTGTATTCGTTTGCAAGGAATTTTCGTGCGTCGTCACTGATGCGATCCGGTGTCCAGCCCGGTGAGCTGCAGAACTGCACGATTACCTCGTAACCGGCGGCTCGGGCTGCCTTCAACACATCTCGCTCAATAGTAGCCAAAGCTGGGCAGCCCAAAATCGTTGGAATCAGATCCACCCGTATCCCTGCAGCGTCAGCTACTACATCTTCCAAAATGCCAAGCTGTTCAATATTGAGGTCCGGATACTCCGGGTCTCTGACTGCAGCGACCGCGGTCCTAACCTCTTCTAAAGCTTCTTGGTTGATAGTCATGTCGGAGCCGGTTGGTTAGTCAAAGCATCTCTAACCCATTCCGCGTTGTTCCATGCGTTTCGAGCATCAGAGATACGTCGGGCACTGTCAGGTCCGCCGTTACGCATCGTCTGTTTCAAGGGCTCCCAATCAATCGGACTGATTTTCCACTTTCCGTCATTGTTATCCTTCTCTAATCCCAGATCCGGAATCGTGAAGCCGCAAGCCAACAACTGGGGGACAAATTTCTGGACGTAGCGGTCCCGTAAATCTTCGTTGCGTTCGGACTTGATGTGCCATCTGAGGAGTTCATCATCTGGCCGTGAATCGGGACCGAACAGTTGAACCGCTGGTAACCACCAACGGTCAATCGATTCCTGCATCATCTCATGTTGGGTGTCCGAGCCGTATGCCATCAACAACATCATCTCTTCACCGTTACGCATATGAAATCCTTCCTCCGCTATCACACGTCGAAGAATTCGCTTATACGGACCGTACGAGCAGTTCTTAAATACTGCCTGCTGGCTCGCGAGAGCAGCTGCGTCAACTAGGTACGCCACAGCTATTTGATCGGTCCAACTATGCACACGGTAATGAAAGACATTGTGGAAGTGAGTTCTTCCTTCTAAGAGGTCCACCATCATCTCTTCTCGAGTCTTTATCCCAAGATCCGCGGCAACCATGTAAAGCAGGTGAGCATGTCCTATCTCATCTTGTGTTTTTGCCAGGGCCGTTAACTTCCGGTGCAGGCCTGGTGCTTTGGGGATCCAGTCTCGTTCAGTGAGCCCACCCATGTATTCACTATTGGCGTGAAGTTCGATGAAACGAAAGACGGCTTGTCGATATGGCTCTGGCATAGCGTCATTGGGTTCAACAACACCTCCAGAGTCGAGGAATTCCTCAAAGTCATCCATGTCTCGCCATGTCCGCATAATGTCATTATACAAACGAACGTTCGTTAGTGTTTTTCCAGAGACTGTTGAGTGAGCACCCCAGTTGACAGAGCCCACTCTTTAATGATTTCTGCATGGCGAGCAGTGCTGTCCTTATAGTCGCGCACATCGGCTGGCAACCTAGAGACTGAACGAAGCAACTCGGCTAGAACCTCGGGGTGAACTGCTACTGATCTGATGCTTTGTCGCAGAATTCTGATGGTGAAAATAATGGCATCGCTTTGAGCGAGTCGACGCAGAGTTTGATATTCGACGCGCAGCCAGACCTGATCTGCCACGTTGTCCACAGTGATGTCATTGCGCATCGGTTGATGTCTTCGTTTGGGTACTAGGCGCAGACTGGGGTCATCGGTCAGGGTGCGGTTTGCGCGCCAAACGGGCTTTTCTGGCCGAAGCCGGTCAAAGAAGGTCGACATTGCCTGCGACAAGTCAATGTCGTAGCGAGGGACTGGCTCATGGATAGTGTCAAGAGTTTTCCCGAACTTTGATGCCACATCCCACTGTGTGGGAATCGCGACTGCACATGCCGTCATAGTCCAACCAGAAGGTCGTCTCTCAAGCACACATATGTCTTCTTGGATGATTCGACGAATGGCCTCTATTAACGAAGGGGCTTGATCATCTAGATCAGCTAGTTCGAAACCGGGAATCTGCCGCAGGTGCTGAAGCACTTCTGTCGCTAGTTCTTCGCACACTGGTATCGCGTTCGACTCACAGTAAATAATGTCGTCTCGATAGCGGTCAATAAGTTGGCCGATCTCTTCCAATTCGCGAGCGCGTTGTTCATCTAGTAGGAGCCAGTTCGCGAGCTCGAGTGGCTTGACTCCCATTCGCCACTTAAACGGATCAGGGTCGCTTGAGATCAGACCAGCGGCGGTGATCGATCCGTTCTCTACCATTAGTCTGTTGCTCGGAGTTGGACGCAACGCTTGAGGATTCGGAAGACCGGGTCCTTCGTCGCCTCCAACGCCGCCCATATTTCTTTTTCTTCCACTACATCTTCAGTCATTCCTGCCGCGAGGTTCGACACCACTGCTATCGAGCAGTACCGGAGACCGGCTTCTCTAGCCAGCGCTACTTCTGGATACCCGGTCATTCCTACAACGTGGGCCCCCATTTGAGCGAACATCCTTATTTCTGCGGGTGTTTCGAATCTTGGACCATCGACACACACATAGGTTGCCGAGTCAGTTACGTGCTGTCCTTCAAACTCGGCGGCCTTTTTGAGTGTTTGCCTCAGTTCTGGGTCATATACAGAGGTCATATCCGTGTGCGTAACTTCGCCGGGTTGATCAAAGAAGGTGGATTGTCGTCCCTGTGTGAATTCGATGAAATCGTCAACAATAAATAAGGATCCGGGTCCTCGGTCGACAACAAGCGAACCAACCACGTTCACAGCGAATATCGAACGAACACCGAGTTCGGCTAGCGCCTTGACGTTCGCGCGGTAGTTGATGGCGTTGGGTGGTATCGAGTGATCGCCTCCATGACGCGCAACGAACGCTACCTCGACTCCATCCCAGGTTCCGGTCGAAACGGTTGCTTCGCCATATTGAGTATCAATGGTTTGGTCGTTTCGTTGGAGCAAACCTGGAAGTTCGTAGTAGCCGCTACCGGCAATAATCCCAATCATGAGGCAATGGTTGCACGCGAGCGACGCCCAGTGGGCGAACTTTTGCCTGCCCAGCTAAAGATGTTCAGGTGCCAGAGTCTTCGGCAAGTCGCAATCCGCGAGTTTGACTTTCAGCAATGGCCCGCTCAAGGTCAAAATTGGTGAGGCGACGGTTGGCGACAACCTGTGTTCCTTGCACCCAAACGTCCGTTACATGCCGTCCGCTGCCTGACCAGGCGACATGAGCGATAAGTTCGTCATCGTTGGTAACGGGCACGAATGTTGGGTTATCCAGTTCGAGACGAACGAAGTCGGCTTTCGCTCCGATCTGAAGCGTTCCGCTGTCATCGTTGCCTATTGCTCGGGATCCTTCAACGGTGGCCATTGTCAAAGCGTCTTGCGGTGTCATCGATGACGCATCCAGCTCCGTTACACGGGCAAGTAGTGGAGAAATTTTTATCTCTTGCCAAAGGTCAAGGTCATCGTTTGATGCTGGCCCGTCGGTGCCTAAGCCAACGTCAATTCCTTTTGCGCGCATTGCCTGAATCGCTGCTGTTCCCGACGCAAGCTTCATATTACTTACCGGGCAATGTGCTACCCGGACCCGTTTTTGTGCGTAGATTTCCATGTCGGTTTCATTTAGCCAAACGCTGTGAGCAGCTAAAACCTTGCCGTCTAGAATTCCGTGCTGGGCGAGGATTTCTATTGTTGATTCCCCTCCGTGTTGAGCCTCTAAGGCTGCTCCCTCGTCTTGGGTTTCACATACGTGGATATGCAATAGAGCGTCAAGGTCGCGCGCTGCCGACGCGACCTCTGAACAAAGTTCGAGTGGCAGGTCATACGCCGAATGTGGACCAAAACCGACGGTGACGAGTGTGTCTGGGTCATGGTGTTGTGCGTGGAAGTCAGCGATGGCCGCTATGCGATTGTCAGTAGCTCCAAAACTGTCTCCATGTAGCGCTGAGATTATTCCGGGTGTCATGACTAAGCGGATGCCCACATCTTGTGATGCTTCGACGAGTGCTTCCTCGAAGAGATACATCTCACAGGTGCTGGTTACACCCGACAAAAGCATTTCCGCTGCTCCCAGCCGCATCCCCCACAATGCGTCTTCGGAAGTCATCTGACCCTCGCGAGGCCACATCACTTTGGTGAGCCAGTCCATAAGTGGCAGGCCGTCACCTGCTCCCCTGACCAGGGTCATTGGCGTGTGGGCGTGGCTATTCACTAGCCCAGGCATCAAAAGTCCCCCCAGCTGGATCGTAGACCCTTCATGTGGAGGCGCTTCAGATCGTTCTCCCACCCAAGATATGCGGCCGTCTGCGACATCGAGTGCCGCGTTCTTTAAGAGCGAGAAGTCGGCGTTACAAGTTAGTACGTAGTCAGCGAGGTATCGACTTGTAGTCACAAAAAGCGTCCTATGGAAAGTTCTTGAATTGAGTATGACCAATTAGTTGGTGCTTCTGGCGTTATAGAGTGACAAACTTCGTGTTGCATGTCCCTGTTTCTGCAACGAACTTTCGACTCCTTAGCTAACGGGTCCGCTTACGCTGCCTTAGCCGTCGCGATTTCTATGGTTTTCCGTTCGACAGGGGTTTTGAATCTCGCCCAGGGACAATTGGCGATGTTTTCAACCTATATCGCATTGGTATTTGCCACCGGACCGAGTCCATATATGAAGTTTTCGTCCAATACGGATTTGGTGGGAGCTGCGTGGCCAGTGTGGGGCGCGATTCTCGGGGCAATAGTTATTTCTATGTTGATAGGGGCATTTACTGAACGGGTGATCATTCGCCCGATTAGCGCGGACCCTGTGGCTGCGGTCGGAGCAACGCTGGGCCTGTATCTGCTCTTGGGTGCATTTGTGCGTAAACAATGGGGTGGCCGGACGATGTTCCTTGGTTCCCCTTTCCCACAAACGGTTGATGATCGCTGGGACATAGGCGGCGCTCGACTGTGGCATGACAGCGTGGGTATTACGTTGACGATGATTGCTGTTCTTGGACTGTTGGCTGTGTTGCAGCGTCGAACCAAGGTGGGTCTAGCGTTTCGAGCAGTTACCTCTAATCGGACCGGCTCTACGCTTGTCGGCATACGGGTTAGTCGAATACTTATGCTTGGCTGGGCACTTGCCGCTGGAATCGGAGCATTGGCCGGCGGTCTGATTGCTGGTGAAATCAATGTTCGACCTGACATGATGGGTCGCCTCTTGGTATTCGGACTGGCGGCCGCCACTCTTGGCGGTTTAAGAAGTCCGGTGCTGGCGTTTGTTGGGGGATACCTATTTGCGTTTCTTGAGACAATGCTGGGTGGCTATGTCAGTTTCGTTGACAGTCAAGTCACGTTGGTGTGGGCGCTGCTGGTCCTGATTATCGTCCTGTTCGTGCGACCTTCTGGGTTGATGCCTCGAACTGAAGCTTGGCAAAAACGATGATGCTTGACGGCTCCAAGACTTCGCCTGTGAAGCGAACAGCCTGGGTCGCATTGGCGTTGGCGATAGTTGGAGTAAGTCTTTGGGTCGCCTTCACGGCGGAACCGAAGATTGTTACTGACTTAACAAACGCGACTGCGCTGACTCTCGCTTTCGCTGGGTTGGTCGTGTTGACTCATTACTTGGGTCTCCTGTCGCTAGGACAGGGAGCGTTAGTCGGGGTCGGAGCGTATGCCGCTTTGCACGCTGTAAACGACCTGGGGGCGCCTGTGCTTTGGATGCCCCTCGCTGGACTGCTGGCTGGAACATTGATTGGGGCCATTGTCGCAATTCCCTCTTTGCGTTTGCCTAAGGCGTATCTCGCGCTTCTGACACTTTCGATGGCTGTCGCTTATCCGATCATTCTGAGACAAGTCGATGGGAATTTACCTGTGACTCTTGATGGCGCTTTCGTGGCACCGTCTTGGACAGGTATCCCAGAAAATGATGAACATATTTGGGAGTTTTTTCTAGTAGCCGCTTATGCATCAATAACGATCTTCTTGGTCCAAGGTCTTTTACGCGGTCCTGTGGGCCGAGCGTTTATAGCTAGTCGCGACGAACCGGAAGCCGCGAGGGCGTTTGGGATTCCTGTGTACCGGTTGCGTCTCTACGGAGTTGCGTTGAGTGGCGGCATGGCGGGTTTAGCGGGTGGACTCATGATGGTTCCCACTAACTTCAACGACTACACGCATTTCCCTGAAGAGTTATCAATCAAGATGTTCGCTTTAGCGATGGCATTTGGTGGATCGCGTCTTATTTCAGCGATTCCTGGTGCGCTTATCTTGATTTTCTTGCCGGTGTGGCTGTTAGACCGCAATTGGGTCGTTGAATACGGGTGGATTGGTTTAGTCAAATCTGAGGGATTCATTTATGCAGCGTTACTTTTACTCACGGCATATCTAACAAAAGGCAAAGGCTTTATGTCGCTGTTTGAACGGCGGAGTCCCAAAGCTCAGGTGACGCCTGCAAACAAACGAGTGACCTCCGTTGTTGGAGCTATGACCGATCTCGAAACGCAGCTTGCCCATGTAGAAGGTTTAGCTGCACGTCAGCCTGACATCCGTTCACGCCAAGATTCCAACGATTGACCGAGTTTCTCAGCTCGTTGCACTGCCCATATTGGCGGCGGAATTTCCTCGCCGTTGTCAATGGCATCAAACATGGGTCCAGGGTCTGACCAAATGTGACAGGTATTGAGGTTGTAGGCCATACGAGATCGGATCTCGGTGGGGCTGGCTTCGGTCTTTTTCGGAGCGTCAACCATGCGTTCAGTCGGAGAAAGGCTTCTCATTGACCAAATGGACTGTATTGCTACTGGTGCCATCGCCTGAAGCAGTGCTGTTGTATGAGCACAACCTTTTGGACCGCCGAATAGATCCCGCACTTTGTGCGTAAATCCGCGAGCGATGGATAGCCCAATAAGTTTTCGGTAATGCTCAGCGATGTTTGGGCAGTACCCGTGAGGGTGGGTTTGCATTTCTACCTCTACATCGCTGATGACTAAGTCCGGAAATCCGATGGTGAGGTCTATAACCATTTTGTGGATTTCTAACGGGTCGGGGTCTTCTTCGAAATACACGCCCGGTGGTTTAGTGTCTTTTACTCGGCCACGAATAAGGATCGTTTCGGTGTTAATGATGTAAGACCGGACTTCATATTCTCGTTGATGAAGTGGCTGTAAATGTTTTAGATCGGAATCCAGTTCGTTATCTGTAGCGACCATCTTTAACTCAATAACCAATCCGCTGGCGCGAAGTCACTGCCAGCGAATAGTTGGCTTTGGAATCGTTGCATCCCATTAATCCAGCGATCGACGTCGTTCGCCTTTCGTTCTCTGTATGTCTGTACTTCGGGGTGCGGGAGTACCAGAAAACGTTCTTCGGACATACAGTCCATGACGGTGTCTGCTAACTCTTCGGCCGTTAGTACACCGTCTCCGGCTGCGCTACCTGGAGTGCCTCTGTCTTGATCTAGCTGATCGGGGCTGTTGGCCAGGATATTTGTCTCAACGGCTTGAGGACAAAGGACTGAAACCTTTATGCCACGTTCTCCGTAGGTAATTGCAAGGAACTCTCCTAGGGACACTGCAGCGGCTTTCGTGATCGAATACTGCAGTGAACCGAGTTGTGTAAGCAGACCCGCAGCCGAAGCTGTGTTCAGCAGATATCCTCCTCCGTTTGCAACCATGACCGGAACAGCGGCTCTCGCTGCGTAAACGTGGGACATCACGTGCACTTCCCACATCCGCTGGATTTCGGCATTTTCAGCCTCTAAACCACCTTGGGTTACGTAACCAGCATTGGAGACGAATACGTCAAGGGTTCCGTAGTCTTTGACTGTTTGGTTTACAAGGTCAACGATTCCAGCCTCGTCGGTGACGTCTAGTCCGACAGCAGTGCCGCCGATGCCTTGCGCGACACGGTCAGCGTTGTCGGCGTCTCTATCGACGACGACAACTCCCCGAGCACCTTCATTATGGAAGCGTTCAGCTAATGCTTCGCCGATTCCGCTTCCTCCACCCGTGATCACTGCAACTTTGTCTTTAATCTCCATGCTTGAAGAGTAACCATCCGTGATACGAACTGCGCAGTCCTCTGATCGCGTGTAGGAATGCCGCGTGTTCGGCGGCTACTCAGCGAGAGTCATGAGTACTTTCGTGACTAGTCTCGTTGTAGCTGCTGGGAGGCAATTGAATGGTCGCTCCACTAGAAGACGTAACTGTTATTGAGATAGATAACTGGATGGCTTCGCCGAGTGCGGGCGCCATTCTCGCTGACCTTGGCGCGAATGTAATCAAGGTTGAGCCTTTAACAGGTGACCCGATGCGCGATATGGGCCGTCCCGCAAAAGTGCCTGAAGATAAGAAGGGGTTCGACTATCAGTTCGACGTCTCTAATCGTGGCAAACGGTCTATCGCCGTGGATCTCGAATCGGGACCGGGGTTAGATGTAGTTCTGCGACTGGTCGCAACGGCAGACGTATTTATGTGCAACTTGTTGCAGCATCGTCAGGAACGGTTTGGTTTAGATCCGACCGCTATCAAGAAGGTGAATAATCGAATCGTTCATGCGACCTTGACCGGATACGGCACCACAGGCCCTGAAGCACACAGACCCGGATACGACGTAACGGCGTTTTTTGGCCGATCAGGTTTGTATGACGCAATGAGGGAGGGGGAACTGGGGACGGTTCCTATGGCTCGGCCCGCCCAAGGCGACCACACCACTGGATTAGCTTTTGTTGGCGCGATCTTGGCGGCGCTTCGGTTAGCTGAAAAGTCTGGAGAGGCTCAGACAGTTGAAACCTCTTTGTATGAGACCGCTATTTGGACTCAAGCTACGGACTATGCGATCACAGCAGTTGATAAGGCTCCACTTCGGCCACGGGCTCGAGAGAACATGATCATCCCAACCGCTAATCGTTATCCATGCGGCGATGGGAAATGGGTTGTTTTGAATATGCCAGAAGAAAAGGCGTGGCCGAGACTGTGCAAAGTAATCGAGCGCGAAGATCTAGTGTCCGATGAACGATTTCAGGACATACGCGGTCGCTTTCAACACATGCCAGAAATCGTCGCGGCAATCGATGAGGCCCTATCTCATAAAAGCCGAGACGAGTGGGGCGAGATATTTGATTCCGAGGGGATAATCTGGGGTCCGGTATTGGGCCTTCATGAGGTAGCTACCGATGCACAGGCCGAGGCCTTAGATACGTTTCCGCAGCTCAACAGCGAGGAGATTGGTTCGTATCGAACCGTTGCAGCTCCAATGCGATTCGGCGAAGCCGACGTTAGTCCGAGGGGTCCAGCGCCGAAACTGGGACAACATACTCGCCAAGTTCTCATTGATTCAGGTTTCACCGGTGAAGAAGTCGATAGTTTGGTGGCCGACGGGGCTGTCGGCGAGATGTCTTAATCCACTGCGCTGCATTCCACACAGATGGTGTCACCTCGTCAAAATTTGATGTCGTCAGGGGCAACTATCTGGCTTTGCATAACCCACCCAAGAAGCCCTTTGGTGTCCATCAGGGTGGTCATACAGCAGGCCAGATTGTTTGAAACTCGGTGAACAGATGAGTCGAATAAGACCCATTCACTTTCTGGTGATCTCAACAGCTGCATAGTGACGTCGCTATTGATAAACGGCTGGTCGTCATCTGAGTTTTCCCACCCTACGGCAGCCCCTAGATCACACAGGGTTGATATTTGCTGAAACTTTGATGGTGACTCTCCGGCCACTAGAGGGTGGTCCAGTCGAATCCAAATGAGACCTGGCCCGGGCTCCTCGGTGGAACCTTTAATCACACGCAGGTCGACTGCGTCTGCGTTGAAGCCCGGTCTCGGGTAATCAACATCAGGGTGAGCTCCGGGGTCTGCTCGTTCGGAGGGAATGTCCGCTACTGATTCGCTACTCGCCTTGAGTTTTTCGGGCGGAGAAAGCCATTGCGAGGTTGCTCTCGCCAGAACTTTTCCGTTTTGGGAGATCGATGATTCGACGACCGCCGTCCGTTTTCCATTCTTGATGATGGCACTTGAGGTCTCCAGTACCTCAACTGGGACCCCGGAGAGTATTTCAACGGTCAATCTCGAACAAACTAAATCATCTCGACCGAGCCGATTCTCAATGGCCCAAGCAAGTAGTCCACAAATCGGACCACCGTGCATTACCCCGTGACTCCAGGGACCACGGGTGAGCTCAGTTGCGTGGATGTTGTCGTTAATTCGAATGAAGAGAGCTTCTGGATATTCGTTGGGCGCGAGAGCGGGCATCGAACCACGTTAGGGTGCGGGGATGCATCCGTTTCGATTCGGCGTCCAGTTTTCAAAATCTTCCTCAGGTAGCAGCTACAGAGAAGCTGTTCGAAAAATTGAAGATCTTGGGTATAGCACCGTGTTTTGTCCCGATCATTTTGATGATCAGTGGGCGCCAACAGTCGCATTGACTGTTGCCGCGGAAGCGACGAATAGCCTGCGTATTGCGACTCTGGTTTACGACGTTGACTACAGACATCCGGTGACGTTGGCTAAAGAGATCGCCACTCTGGATCTCATCTCGGAGGGGCGAGTGGAGTTCGGTATCGGAGCTGGGTGGATGCAAAAAGATTATGAGAGCGCCGGAATTCAGTTAGACAGAGCCGGTGTTCGTATTGAGCGAATGCTCGAGGCAGTTGACGTATTGAAGGGTTTATGGAGCAACGAGCCGTTCAGCTTTACAGGTGACCATTACTCAATCAGAGACCTTCAGGGAACACCCATTCCCTGTCAGCCCGGTGGTCCTCCAATCATTATCGGAGGCGGCGGCAAAAGAGTTTTGACGGCAGCAGCCCAACAAGCAGACATAGTGGGGCTCAATGCCTCTCTGCACGCGGGGTCGGTAGGTCCTGAAACAGCATTATCCGCCCTAGGGGAAAGGTTTTTAGAACGTCGCAACTGGGTTGAGGAGGCGGCCGGGGACCGCTTCGCTCAAATCGAACTGCAGATGAACACCTTTATGACAGCAGTAACAAGCTCCACCTCCGAAGCAGAGGAAATGTTCAACGGGATGGCTCCTATGTTCGGCCTCACGGCTGAACAAGCAAAGACAATCCCGATGGTGCTTGCGGGAACTGTCAACGATGTGTGCGAGCAGTTGGAGCGCTACCGCGATCAGTACGGAACAAGCTATTGGGTGATCCATGATGGCGAGATTGAAACCATGGCACCAGTGGTCGCGAAGCTAGCTGGCTCATAATTTGTAGTTCATCGAATACTGACCCGGTGTCTGCGCCCAGATCTAAGGTGAGTAGCGTGATTGAGACGCTGGCGGTGTCGTTCGGCCGTGAGGCCAACGAGAGACTCGTTGATTTAATCCGCGAAGCAAAAGATCAAGATGTCTTTGCTCCGGTAACCGTGATTGTGCCATCGAATTACGTCGCAGTAACGCTTCGAAGAGACCTAGCAAGCGGCAACTACGGCGCCACGTCTTGGGTAGGCGCAGGTCTAGTCGCCACCGACTTTGTGACTTCCTACCGACTCGCGGAGACACTATGTGGCGAATATTTTCTAGCTCAGGGACAACAGCCGATACGAGATGTCGTTATTGGGACCTTTATACGTCAGGTCCTGGCAGACGAACCTGGCATCTTCGGACCAATTAGTCATCATGCCAATACCGAGCGAGAACTAGTTCGCGTCTACCGCGAGCTTCGCGACTTGACAGACAACGAACTCGAGTTACTGGCGGCTTCGAGTAGTCGGAGCGCAGAAGTGGTGCGAGTTTGCATCGCAGCACAAAGAAAACTCAAGGATCAATGGTTCGATGAATTCGACCTTTTCGGTTCGCTGGCGGTGAATAAGGACCGAGTGTCTGAGTTGGGGAAACTCATTTTGTTTTTGCCGCAACAGTTGGCAAACCGTGAGATTTCATTTCTTCGTCGACTTTCCGCAATGAGCCCCATCAACGCCTTGATCGGCTTAACCGGCGTCGATGAGGCAGACAGCGGTTCGAAAAACGCAGCAACTCGTTTAGGCACCGATCTTGCGATGGCACAGGGACGAGGGCCCGCAGTTGGCAAAGTCGTTTCGGTCAGTGACCCTGATGACGAAGTGCGGACCGTGGTGCGTTCAGTCGTTGGCTTACTCGACCAAGGAGTGGCGGCTGGTGAGATAGCTATTCTTTATCCTCACAAACTTCCGTATAGACGGTTGCTTGAGGAATACCTCAATAAATCTGGGGTTTCCTTCAATGGGCTTTCTTCTCGTTCTATCGCCAATTCAATGCTCGGTCGCTTCATAGCAACTTTGCTGGCTCTGCCTGATAGCAATCTCCAGGTCGACGAAGTACTCGAATTTCTTGCGAGCTCTCATCTGCTTAGACGCCGGGGCGAAGAGGCGGTTGTGCCGGCAGTCTCATGGTCACAAACAGCCATATCAGCAGGAGTTCATGCAGGAGTCGATGACTGGTCGGAGAAACTTTCCCGGCACCAACAACAGCTTCTGGCTTCGGCCAGCAAGGAGAAGATGCGCACCGGCGATGACGATGCGGCTGTGCGACGCGAGCAGCAAGCTGACGAAGTCACCGCGCTTTTAGAATTTATTGTCGAACTTAATCAACTAGTGCAACTTGATGGTCTTCCCAAAGATTGGTTCGGACTCTGCTCTTGGCTAAGGCAAGTAATCGAACGCTATTTGGGGCACGTTGATCAATCCATTTCACACAAAAATGAACTTGTTGCATTCGAAAGAGTTTTAAACCAGCTCCAGAGCTTGGGTGAGATCGAACACACCACTAGCTTCTCCGTTTTTCGCCGCTGCTTAGAAACACAACTGCGCGAGAGCAACGAACGCATCGGCACACTCGGCCAGGGGGTCTTTGTTGGGGATACCCGCCAAGCCTGGGGCCTTAATTTCGAGCACTCTTTTGTTCTGGGATTGGCTGAGGGCGTTTTCCCTCAGCCACCTCACCGCAATGGACTTCTATCGGACGACGATCGATCCCACCTGAGCCAAACGCTCAGCGTCTCTTCGGATGCAACAGTTGATGAGCAGCGACGGTTTTTAGCAATTTTGTCGTCATCAACCGCAACTACTCTGCTATTTCCCCGAGGAGATCTGCGACAACAAAGAGAAAATTATCCGGCTCGTTGGCTTGAACAAATCGCCAATGTCCGAGGAGCTGCTTCGTTAGACGAAGCGCTACTCAGCCCAAAACATCCTTGGGCAGAACATCAGCCCTCTTTTATTGCTGGCCTTAAGAATTCGAGCTTTCCGGGTTCGTGTCAGGAATTTGATCTCGCTTCTCTGCTCGAAAGCCGAGAACAGGGTCACGACCTTGGAGCTGTTTCACTGAACGACAGATCCGGGTTCGACGCAGGCCGAGACTTAATTGCTGCTCGAACCAGCGACAGCTTTACTCGTTTCGATGGCAATCTCAACGGACTAGTAGACCCGAAGTTGGTAAGAACCAACGTTTTATCGTCAACCCGTCTCCAAGAATGGTTTCGTTGCCCGCACAGCTATTTCATACGGCACGTATTGGGAGTCGATGAACCAGAATTCTTTCGACACGAATTTCGCATTTCCCCAATAGTTCGCGGCTCATTGATCCATGAGGCAGCCGATCGCTTTTTTCAAGATCAAATCTCCAAGGGGTCGCCCGCTGGTCCGGGTCGTCGATATACCGAAGATGATCTTTTGTCTATGCGACAGTTTGGTGCGGAAGTAGCGACAGAATTTGAAACACAAGGTCTAGTTGGAAGGCCTCTATTCTGGCGTCGAGATCGGGAGCAGTTGCTAAACGATCTTGCAGGCATCTTGAAGTTTGACCATCAGCGAGAACCGCGCGGAACTGTTATCGCTACCGAGTTAAAATTTGGCTTGCCCGGCGCCGACTTTCCGCCGCTTCAAAGAGAACTCCCATCCGGGCGAACTGTGGCCTTTCGAGGCAGTATCGACCGTGTTGAAAAAGCGAGTCCAGAGGGTCTAGTCGTCGTCGACTACAAGACTGGTAAACGTGATACCTACAAGAAATTGAGTTCTGAGAATCCAATTTTGCGTGGAGCTCAACTTCAACTCCCGCTCTACGCTCTCGCAGCAAATGCTTATCTTGGTGAGGGAAACAGCGAAGTGCACGCCAACTATTGGTTTGCAAGTAACTCCCAACGATGGGCTACTGCCGGATATCTCGTCACGGGCGATGTGCTGGACAGCTTTGATAAAGCGGTTGACACCATCGTGAAGGGCATCGAAGAAGGTGTTTTTCCCTCGAGGCCTGAACCCTCCGAATCCAAATGGACTGGCTTGGGTAAGTGCGTGTTCTGTGACCCTGACCAACTCGGCACAAAGGGTATAGATGACCGTTGGGAGGCAATTTCAAGGTCCGAAATGCTTTCTCCTTACGTTCATCTATGGGTCGAAGATGCCGCGCTCGAAGACGAAATTCTGGCTAATGACTAGCGGCGTCGTACCCTTTGATCAAGAAGCGCGCGATGTAATCGCCTCGAATTATGGCGAAACTCTATTTGTTGAGGCGGGTGCCGGCTGTGGCAAGACGGAGGCGCTGGTCCGGAGAGTCACGAAACTTCTACTTTCCTCTGACGAAGTGTCGGTCGATAACTTGGCCGTGATCACCTTCACCAACAAGGCTGCTACCGAACTTCGGCACCGAATCAGATCTCGCCTAGAAGACTTGTCGATCAGCTGTTCAGAACCCGAAGAGTTGAAACGCATACGTCTTTCGCTAGAGAAGCTCGACGGCGCTGCCATCTCAACACTGCACGGCTTTGCTCGTCGTTTACTTACTGAGCATGCCATCGAAGCTGGACTGCCACCTAGCTTCGAAGTCCTCGATGAGATCTCTAGTCAGGTCAATTTTTTAGCAAGATTTGAAAGATTTTTGGATTCACTTCTTCTGGATTCTTCTTGGTCTCGGACACTGTTGATTGGAGATGCGCTCGGTATTGACCCCGCACGACATCTCCTGCCGCTGGCCACCAAACTCCATGAAATTTGGGATCTGTTAGCGCCCGGTATCACTCTTGAATTGGAATCTATTCAATTTGACGAACTTATAGCTGACGGTCTTTCTTTAGCTATTAAGGCGGACACTTTCGTCGGCGTCAGTGACTCGGACTCGATGACAGAAGCCCTTGAGATAGTGCGCTCATTCGTTGATGAACTCAAATCAGGATTCGATGACATCCAACAAGTATCTGCACTCGCAAACGTCAAATTACCTAGCGGCAAGAGAAGGGGTCGAAAGGAGAACTGGGCCGACATTCAGAACATAAGGTCCGAATACGAGCAGTACAGAGAACAAATCGCTTCGTTCCGTAACCAACTAGTGGATGTCGTCTTGCGACGCCTCACTACTTGCGTCACAAATTTTGTATTGGATGGGGTGCGCGAGCAACGAAATCAGGGCTGCCTTGATTATCACGATCTCTTGGTTTCAGCCCGCGAAGTCTTAAGCGACCCGCGTCGCGGTCCGCTGATCAGGGAAAAGCTCAATAACCAATACAAACATCTTTTGATTGATGAATTTCAGGATACGGATCCTCTTCAGATAGAAATTGCCACTCTTATTGCTTCGCCGATCGACACCCAAACTTCATCTACGTGGCAAACAACACCCACGCTGCCGGGTCGGTTGTTTTTTGTTGGTGACCCTAAACAATCTATATACCGGTTCCGACGGGCGAACATCAGCCTCTATCTAGAAGCCCAAGACAAATACGCAGATGGAAAGGTTCAACTCTCAACAAATTTCCGGAGTACCCCCGAAATCATTAACTGGATTAATGCGGTTTTCGGAAAGCTAATTTCTCCTCGACTCAACAGCCAGCCTCCTTATTCGGAGTTGGTACCAATCCGTGAAAGCGCTCCCCTAGGGAATGCGGTCACCGTACTCGGAGCTGAACCCCACCCGAATACAGACAAAGTCGATGTGAGGAGTGCAGAGGCCCACGACGTTACTCAAACCGTCATTCAGGCCATTCGTGAAGGTTGGTCAGTTAACGATAATGACATATGGCGGAAAGCAAAGTTCAGCGACATAGCAGTTCTCGTTCCGACTCGGTCGGCCATGAGCAACATCCAACAAGATTTCGAAAAAGCCGGAGTTTCATATCGCCTCACTTCAAGCAACATTGTTTGGCGAAGCCAAGAAATACGCGACCTGATCATGTGCCTGAGAGCGATCAACGACCCATCCGACTCTTTAGCGACTGTTTCAGCGTTGCGATCCTCGATCTACGGGTGCGGTGACGACGATTTATACCTCTTTAAGATCAATAACCCCAAAGCATGGGACTGGGTCTCGGTAACCGCAAAGGAACACGCGTCACGCGCAAAAGATGGCAACCCAGTCGCAGTGGGCTTGGCTCACCTCGCACAGTTGCACGCTAACCGAACGACTATGACTCCTTCAGAACTGATGGGACAGATTATTCAAGACCGCCAGATCGAAGAACAATGCGCAACGCGAAGGGATCCACGAGAGTCTCTCCGGCGAATCCGGTATGCACTTGATCAAGCTCGAGCATGGTCCGACAGCGATAACGGACTGCTACAAAAATTTCTTTCGTGGGTCGATCAGCAAACAATGGAGAACGCCCGATCGGTTGAAACAATTTTGTCCGAAGATGATGATGATTCGGTCCAACTCATGACTATCCATGCAGCCAAGGGCCTCGAGTTTCCCATAGCCATCATTGCAGGATTACCCCTTAAGGCACGTCAAGAAAATGGAGTGCGAGTCGGATACCCACCTAGTGCGGACAAGCCCGAAGTGGGAATTAGCAAGGATCTTCAGACAAGCGGCTTCGAAACCTGGGCGGAAGCTGAACAACTCTTCGGTCACGATGAATCCATTCGAAATCTTTATGTGGCCTGCACCCGCGCTTGCGACCACCTAGTGATTTCAGTCCACCGCAAAGAATCCCCGTCAGTTTCCGATGCGAGAACTGCTCGGCATTTGCTTGCTGAAGCCTCGCAGGGCGTAGAACAAACCGAAGTCGATCAATCGAGCCAAGCCAACCAAGTTAACGAGGAAAAAACAAAGGGCACGGTCTTACGACCCGCCTTAACCGAATGGCAGAACCGTTACAACCAAGCAATCGCACGGAGCCACCGAAATCGTTTCATCAGCGCGACTTACATCTCTCAAGCTGTCAACTCAGTTAACAGTGACGCGCCACTCGATCCGGGTCTTATAAAGGACGCATCCGAATCGGAGTTGCCGATACAAGGAAGGGGTCGTTACGGGACAGCCCTCGGCCGGGCGGTTCACGCCGTGCTTCAGACCATTGATCTCAGAACTGGAAAAGGTCTCACAAACCTGGCTGCTATTCATGCTGAGGCAGAAGGCATCTCGGAACTATCTGGAAATGTTGAAAGCCTCGTTAAATCGGCTATTCAAAGTCCAGAACTCCAACAAGCTATTCACAACCGCCATTGGCGAGAACTACACGTGGCTTGCCCTCTGGGTGATCAAATCATCGAAGGTTACGTTGATCTCGTTTACGAAACCGCCGAGGGTTTGATGGTCGTTGACTACAAGACGGACCAAATTCAACAGGATGAAATTAACGCCAAGGTCAACCACTACCGTCTTCAGGGGGCCACCTACGCTGTCGCTCTTGAGAAAGCAACTCGCCTGCCCGTTATCCAAGTTTCGTTTGCTTTTTTGTCTACTAACTCCGATGCGATATTTGTTCCCTTACCTGACCTTCCAGGAGCAATCGCTGAGGTTCATGAAGTTATTGAGCGCGAGGCGGTGGCTGATAGTCACCCATAAGTTCGCCGATTCTGCCCGCTAAGGAGATTGTGAGCTTGTCGCTACCGTATGCCCCTACTACTTGACAACCAATCGGCAAACCCGATGGCCCTATACCTGTCGGAGGCACTGTCGATGGTAGATAAGCCATCCCGACCATTGTTGTCCATTTAACAAGATCAACATAGTTCCGTGTTTGGCCATTACAGACAAGGGTTCGGTTCGCAAAGTCACCATCTTGTTGATGCTCAAAAGGTGGTATGAAGCAGACCGGCATAATGATGGCGTCGTAGTCGTCGAAAAACTTTGCCCATTTAAGTCGTATCTCTTCGCGTCTTACATGGCGGTCAAGCCAAATCCTGTGACCTGGTCCGTCACTATCTGTGCTTTGCGAGATGGCGCGCTGCACCAGCCACAAACCCAGCATGGCTGCTTCCTCAGGGTCTATTTGCGGTCTCGCTGATCGGTCAATTGATATTCCATGACTCTCAAGTTCATTCACAACTTTTTCAAGATGCGCTCGAACCTCTTGATCAACAGGACAAAACGGATCATCTAACCAGGCACCGACCCTTAGCATTTCAGGATCAGCAGGTGGATCTTGTAACTGAGGAATCCAAGGCGGCGAATTCCTTTGCATGATGTCAAGTAGAAAATCTAAATCGGTTGAACTTCTAGCCAGGGGCCCAAAGACGTTGATATCTGCTTCGTTGAGTCCACCTTTGGGGTGATCGAGATACCCGGTGGTTGGGATCACCCCGAAACTTGGCTTATGACCCCAGATTCCGTTAAAGGCAGCTGGAAACCGAATGGAGCCTCCAATATCGGTACCAATTTCGAATGAAGTAAAGCCCATAGCTACGGCGGCTGCAGCACCTCCAGACGATCCACCCGGCCCACGGGAAAGATCCCAAGGGTTGTTGGTAGTGCCGAATATTTCGTTGTACGACTGGATATCTCCAGACCAGCGGGGAAGATTGGTTTTACCCATCACTATCGCCCCTTCTTTTCGCAACGAAGCGACCACCGCAGCGTCTCGATCGGGGACGTTGTCTCGCAGCTCAATCGCGCCGCCTGTAGATCTAAGGTTCCGTGTTTCGAGAGCGTCCTTGACCGTTATTGGAATCCCATGGAGAGCTCCTGCAGATTTGCCCTTTTGTCTCTGCTCATCAGCATCGTCTGCTTCTTTCAACGCGACTTCGAAATCACGCGTCACTACAGCATTGATCTCTGGGTCCAAACGCTCAATTCGCTCTATGAAGTGTTCGGTGAGTTCCCTACTCAAAAGCTCACCACTTCGAACTAAGTCGATTTGTTTGAGTGTCGATAAAAGTCCAATTTCGGTCATGGAAATAGCTCCTTACCCTTCATCCCCCACTAACAAGGAGAACTTGCCCTTGTTGGGTTTCAGCGACGATAGACACCTCTGCAAAAATGAGACCTAGCCTGCCCCATGTCACCAACTGATTAGTCGCAAGTTTAATTTCTTGCTCCTCTAGGTTGCCTTGATGCCATACCTTCCCGTCTCGGGTGTAGAGCATCGAGGTTCCCGAAGGAGTTACGAGCGCATCAATGAGGAGAGCCGCGCCAGGTGGAATCACTTCACCTCGTTTCAATCGCTGCCCATCGTGGACCGTGTACTCAGGGTCTTCCGTCATTACTAAGCCGTCTACGACACCAAGTTCAGTGACCTTGAAATCAGTGAGGGGGGTACTGATCCATTTATTTTCATCGGTAGAGCGAATTAACACCGAGCGAATCACAGGCCCATTTTCGACAAAGTCTGATACTTCGGGACGGGCAAGTTGGTCAAGCGAATAAATGACGCGTCCGGACTTGCGTTCTGTTGCGTAAATTAGGCCGTCTTCTATTTCAGCTTCAACTGCGTCGATTCCCATACTTTGCAGAAGACAAAGTGGGTCCACATCTATTTGTTCAACAAGCGACAACACTCGTTCGTGATCGGTGACCCGAAGTCGTGCACTTGTTATCGAACTCACAAGCCCAGGGGGCAACTGATTCGGCACGGCCACACTTTGCCAATTAACACCAGTTTTTTCACTGATCGCTAGCTCTCTTGAGCACGGGTCTTCTCCTACCCAGCCAGCTACCCGCAAGTAGTCTTCTCCGGCGCCTAGGTCGACAGCGATTACATCTACCGAATCCGGAATCTCAATTCGTCGCCAAGACGATTCGTCTCGCACAAACCAATCGGAAGCCACTCGAGCAACAATCGTGCCTCCGGAGTAGGCATATTGGGTAGTCGCTCCTACCACTGGTCCATCTAGTTCTACCCAATGCGCGACGCTAAAGCTTCTAGCGTTATCGGGTTCGCTGACACTTTCTTCTGCGGTGTCGGGAATGGTTTCGTAGGAAGGGGTATCTAGTGATTCCGAGATATCACTACTTTCAATCTTAAGGTCCTGAGTTTCGGCCGTTGCATCTTGTTGCGCTACGAGACCCACGGTCTTCGAAGTGTCGCTAGAGCCAGGCAAGATAACGGCGAGTGAACCACCAACCAGTGCTACTCCGGCTAGGAAACCTAACCCCGCTAGCAGTCGTCTTCGGCGGCGCAGCCGAGTCGCCGCGCGAACCCTAACGGCATCTACTATTCCCGGCGTCAGCGCAACCTGCTCTCCTGTGTCTCGTAGATGTTTGCGCACTTCATCATCAAGACTCATCAGCTTCTTCTTTCGGTTTAGGAACTTCCATGCCTGATGAGCTGTCTTCAAGCTCACCCGCAAGCTGCTTTAAGGCTCTGCTGAGCCGACTCTTCACTGTGCCTGCCCGAAGTCCCAACGCTTCGGCGGTTTCTTCGGTGGACCACCCCATAAAAAATCGAGCGACCACTACTGTGCGATGACCTGGCGTAAGTGTTGCCATTGCTCTCTCCAGATCAACGTCAACGATCAGATCTTCGGCCATCTCTTCTTTGACAATCAGAGGTCGCTTCTCGCGTTCCCTTCGCGTTCGTCGTAACCACGAGCGTGCCCAGTTCATTCCTACTCGGTAAACCCAACCCTGCGGATTTGAAAAAGTCGCTACTTCGGGCCACCGTTGACATGCCCTCACAAAGGCTTCATCTGCTGCTTCGGTTCCGAGGTCCGGGTTTCTTAAACTAAGGCTCAAAGCTCGAGCTATTTGGTCTCGGTTCTCAGCATAGAAACTGTCAAAGTTTCCGTTACCACCCGCCTGGTTACCTTGTTTCGCGGAAGGAACCTGATCTCGGCGTTGCGAGTCGTTAGTCACTCCTCTAATCCTGGCCGTTCCAGCCGCTGGTGCATTGGCGAGAACGCCCTCTGTTAAGTCCTTCATCGGTCGAAATGTTCATGCTGCAGCGCTGGTCTCGTTTTTGTCAAAGTTATCGGGTGACAAACCTCATCTTCCTTCGGGTCGATACAACTTGATGGGTCCTTGACCGGTCATCAATTCACTTTGACGGTGCCAAGGTCGCCCTGCATAAGCTCCCCCATCTACGACCATTGCTGTACCAGTGATGAAAGTTGAGTCATCTGATGCCAGAAAGAGTGCTGCTTGAGCTATATCGTCCGTTTCGCCGACGCGACCGATCGGCTGATGGCGACCAAAGCGGTCACGAAACTTTTGGCGTCTCTCTTCATCAAGCGGGCCGTGTGCTAACGGTGTCGCGACTACCCCTGGACAAATCGCATTGACTCGTATGCCCTGCTGTCCAAGTTCGAGAGCTACGGACTTCGTCAGATGTATCACTGCGGCTTTGGTTGCCGTATAAAGATGCGGAGATTCTCCTGCTTGTAATCCAGCAACCGAGGCAGTTGAGATAATTGATCCAGAACCTTGTTGCTTCATGACTGGGGCGGCGTGTTTCATTCCAAAGAACACGCCTTTGAGTAACACATCCACTGTCAGATCAAAATCGTCTTCACTAATTGATTCGATTGGCCCTCTGGCACCTCCAAATCCCGCATTATTGAAGATCACATCTAGTTGCCCCCAATTAGATATGACTTGGTCGACAGCGGTAGCAACATCTTCTTCTCGCGAAACATCAACCTTTTTGAACTCGCCATTTGGTCCGAGCTCTTCGGCAACTTCTTGGCCTTTCGTTTCGTTCATGTCAGTGACCAGCACTCGGGCTCCTTCTGAGACAAAGAGTCGAGCTGTTGCCGCTCCCATTCCACTGGCTGCGCCCGTGATGACTGCGACCTTTCCTTCAAGCTTGCCCATCTTGACCCTCCACTAGAGCGTTTTCTTCCAACAGCACGCCCGCTTTAGAAAGGGCTTCGACTTCATGGTTGGTTACTCCGAGCCAATTTTGAAGAATCTCCATGTTATGTTCACCTCGATATGGCGCCTTGTCCCCAGGTTCTATTCCTGAATCACTCTCAGAGAAACGATACGGGGTCTGAGTAACTCGGCGAGTCGCCCCATCTCTGGCATCTATCGCAACCGACGTATCTCTGTGCTTTGCCGTTGGGGATTCAAAGGCTTGGGAAGTTGTCTTTATGTCGCCCCACGCGAGGTTGCATTCGTCGAGAGCTCGGTACATCTCTTCTCGAGTTTCAAACGAACTCAGGAAGTCATTGATTGCCGCTTCTCGATAGCTTCGCTTGGTGGGGATGTCAGCATCTTCGGGAGCGCCGTCTTCTATTCCGTGTATGTCATGAAGTTGCTTCCAGATCCATCTGAAATCTCCTGCAGTGAGAACGGGTCCACCGACTCCTTCCCACACCAGTCCACCAGCCGAGGTAAACCGAACATCGTCCAAGCCCAGGTGGCTTGCGTCGTCAGTAGCGAGGAAGGCATCGAGCATGCACATATCTATGTGCTGTCCCTGTCCGGTGAGCTCAGCCACTCTAAGAGCGGCGAGTAACCCGATAGTTCCATGCAAAGACGCATTGGTATCGGCAGCAGAGAGGTTGAGGTCGCTAACAGGCTGCTGGTTCCAGTCCGCGCTGCGCTGTAGCCAACCTGACTCGGCGTGGAGGATAGGGGCGTATGCGGCTCTGGTGGACTCTGGACCCTGCTGCCCAAAACCCGAGATTGAGAGCATGATCAACTTTTCGTTCAACGGTTTGAGGTCTTCATACGCAAGGCCATACTTTTTCATGACTCCGGGCCGAAAGTTTTCGATAAGTACGTCAGCTTGGGTTGCGAGCCGGCGAATGATTTCAGTGCCTCCTTCGACTCGAAGGTCAATGCATACGTTGCGCTTACCTACGTTCTGTTGTGTGTAGTAACCGGCTAGTCCCGCTCGAACTTTGCCCCAATGTCGAGTTACGTCACCTTCCGGAGGCTCTATTTTGACTACCTCAGCTCCAAGGTCGTGCAATATCCGACCCGCGAAAGGGCCCGCCAAGACTCGGCTCATATCTAGTACTTTGATGCCCTCGAGTGGTCGCAAGACGTCTCCTTGTATCTCTGAACAGAGATGCTGGTGAACTTCAGTCTCGCGCGAGAATTTGCGCGGAGCTAACGGGGTGCGTCACCTTCGATAGTCACTCGGTTCATGTGGCGTCTCTGCCCTTGGTAGTCATTAAGCGCGTAGTGCTGGACGATCCTGTTATCCCACATGGTCACAGTGCCAACTTCCCACCTAACTCGACATGTAAATCGCTCTTGTTCACAGTGGCGGTGGAGAAATCCAAGGAGCGCTTTGCTTTCGGCTGGGGTCATTCCCTTGATGCTTTCGGTGAACGGCCGATTGACGTATAAAGCTCGCAACTTTGAGTCAGGGTGGGTCCGAACAACGGGGTGTTCTACCAGTTGATGGGCGTCATCAGAAACTTGGAGGTTCATTGAACCGCGCTCTGTCTTATATTTGTCGGAGTCCCCTCCGCGTCCGTATTGGCTTGCTGCTGAGTGGACAGCCGTGAGGTCATTCACGATTTCTTTCATCGTGTCCGAAAGCTCCATGTAAGCGGAATGCTGATTAGAAAAGAGCGTGTCGCCGCCAGAGTGCGGCACTTCAAGAGCGTAAAGAACCGAGCCAAGTGGGGGCGTGGGAAGAAACGACATGTCTGAATGCCACCCTCCGCCAAAGTTGACTGTTTCATCTGGCTCTTTAATGATCGCAACTACTTCCGGGTCAGTTTGAAGTCCTTGTATGTAAGGGTGAGTTTCGAGTGGACCAAAGTACTTAGCGAACTCTTTCTGAGCTTTTGGAGAGAGGCTCTGATCTCTGAATACAAGAACATGGTAGCGAGTGAAGGCTGCACGAATCTCGTTGATGACCGTCTGATTGACGTTGGATAGATCTACGTTGCCGACTTCAGCTCCAAGAGCGCCAGCTATTGGTTCAACCAGCAATTTGGACTGAGAAACCGAGTTCACTTGTGCAACATTAGTCAGCTATTCGCCGAAGCCGTTCTCCGACCTCTCCGATCGCTTCGATGCCTTGTTCGGCGCTTGCTGCTACGGGAGTGAGATTGAAATGACGGCAGCCCGCTTCTAGATAAGGCTCCAGGAAATTTACGATGTCATCAACGGTGCCGTGAGGCGTATATCGCGAGAATTTTTCAAATGGGACTCGATAAAAGCCCTCCATGGCTGGCCCTACATAAGCGGCCGCTTCAGTCTGATCTTCCCCTACCCCCACCCAGAGTTGGATTCCATGATCAGCTTGAATTGTTCGTCCAGCTTCCGCTGCTTCTTGCTCGAAGATCGCTAGCGATTGGGTGTATCTGCTAGTTGAGCACCATATACCTAGCCAGCCGTCCGCATATCGGCCTGCTCTCTTGAGTGCCGCGTCAGCACGACCCCCGACGTAAACGGGTATCGGTGGGTCCGGTATCGGCACAATTCTGGCTTGTTCGAAGCTAAAAAATTCGCCTTCATGGTCGACGGTTTCTCCAGACAGTAAACGTTGGATTATTTGAAGTGATTCATCGGTTCTTTTGCCCCGGGTTCGGGGGTCAACACCACATATTTCGACTTCGTGACGGTCGTCTCCTCCTACACCAATTCCGAAGCTGACTCGTCCGGGTGCCATTTCTGAGAGGTTTGCGAGTTGACGCGCCACGAGAATCGGGTGCCGAAGCGGTAGAAGATAGACGCCTAAATATATTCCTATTGTGGGATGGAGATTCGCTACCGCAGCTGCGGTCACCATGCCATCGTGACCATGTCCGACTCGAAAACTCACGTGATCGGCGAAGAAAACGTGGTCGATGCCAGCGTCAACGACTAGATCTATAGCCTGACGCCGCTGTTCCCAAGGACGAGACCAGATATCGATACCGGGGGTGACCCCTATGCGAACAGGGGCGCTCATGATTTAGGGGCCATGATGAGGCATGTGCCTTGAGCGGCGGCAACCAGTCGGTCACCGTTCGAGACGTCAATTCTGACGACAGCAGTCGTTCGAGTCATGGAAATTACTTCTGCCGTGGCTGTGCAAGTACCTTCGCTGACGGGTTTGAGCAGGTTGATCTTGAATTCGGTGGTTGCAGCCCATGAACCCTCAGGCATCACGGGATATAGCACGACTCCTAACACGTGGTCACAGAAAGCTGATAAGCAACCGCCGTGCATATTGCCAATCATGGTGATCATTTCATCTGTCACTTCGAAGGAGGCAATTAGTTTGCCTGGTTCGACATTCTCGATGCGTATCCCCAAGAATCCGTCTATTCCGCGTTCGGGAACAAACTTTTTGAATCGTTCAGCCGTTTTTGAATTCCAATGTTCAAAGGTCAGTGCCATGATCGAACCGTAGCGCCCTTGGGAGTCTTTAGGTAGAAGATCGTGCTTCAAAAATAGCGTCAAGCCATGAAACTAGATCTGTTATGAATTTTTGGGAGGCCTCACCGCCCGCGTGAACGAATCCGTGAGGAGATCCCGGATAAGTAGTTATCTCGAAGACTCCTCCAGCCGTTCGATAAACCTGTTCTAGATTTTGAACAATTTCAGCTGGGACATTCTGGTCGTTCCCGGCTTGCGCGAACCATATTCTGGGCAGTCGTGCAGTCGTTTCTTCTAAAACGACTCGGCTAATCGAGGCTTCACGCATAGCTTCTTCGCTTTCGAAGTAGGCGACGCTGTTCGTCATGAGTCGTCGACCTAGTTGATTGTCTAAGGCTTTGGCATACATGAATCGGGCGGCCGGGTCGACTGGGGCCCAAAACACGCCGACAGCGGGCACGCTGCCATCAATCGACTGCGGCGAAGCCCATTCGTCTGTAGCCCAAATTTCGGTTCCATGTTCTTCTGCTGCGTATGGTGTCAGAGCTGCTAATAGGGCTAGATGCCCCCCACTCGAACTTCCGATGGTTACAACTTCTTGGGAACGCGCTTGTATGTGTCGCGCCAAAAGGCGAGCCCAATGGACTGCCGCGTTGACGTCGATTGAAGCCGCTGGATGCTGGAAAGCCGGCCCGCACCGAAAGTCAATGGCAGCAACGGCGTAACCGGCCTGGGCGAGTTGTTTGTCATAGATGTAGCCGGCTTTTCGGTCGTGATCGCACCACGCGCCACCGTGCACATCCACAAGTACAGCTTTGGTCTCGACGCTTTTGGGGGGGCTCCACAAGCGAACAAAGTAGGTTTCGTCCTGTCGTTTTAAGTAAGGAAAGTCCACGTAGTCATCGGACATCATCGCTTCCATTTCACCGGCAGATGTTTCAAACCATTTTGAAAATTTGAAACTAAATGTTCGGGAGTTCCGTTGAGTGAAAGATTTGGTAGGCGGGTTAACACTTGCTCAAATATCGCATTCATTTGACTGCGTGCTAAGTGAGCACCCAAACAAAAGTGGGGCCCTGCTCCAAATGTCACGTGGTCGTTGGGGGTTCGTTGGACATCAAATTTGTCGGGCGCAGGAAAGACGGCAGGGTCCCTATTTGCTGCAACGTGATACACAACAACCTTGTCTCCTTTGCGGATCTTCTGCTGGCCAAGGTCGGTGTCTTTGGTCGCTGTTCTACGAAAGTGGATTACAGGAGGGGCGTAGCGCAGCATTTCTTCGATCGCGACAGGAAGTAATTGCAGATTGTCCAAGAGTTTGGTCATTTGTTCTGGGTGGTTAAGAAGTGCGAGCATGCCACCGGGGATTCCATTTCTTAGGGTTTCGTTCCCCGCAACCGCGAAGAGAAAGAACATGGTCTCGAATTCTTGGGTTGTAATCGCTCCCTGTTCATCGGAGGTTGCGAGCAGAATAGAAACAACGTCGTCTCCTGGGTGACGTCTTCGGTATTTGGCAAGTTCCCCTGCATAAAAATACATATCGGCCAACCCTTCGCGAGATCGTGGATCGGGCATGCGACCGCTTGTGTCGGCGACAATTGTTTCCCTGATCTCCCGAGATCTTCTAGCCATATCAGTACCAGTCGACGGGTCGAACTGGTCGGAGGAGGAGTATTCGTCGTCTTGGTATCCGATCACTCTGTTGCTCCAGTCGAACAGCAACATACGGTCTTGTTCAGGTACTCCCATGATTTCGGCCAAGGTCATTAGCGGTAACTCGGCTGCTATGTCTTGCGCAAAATCGGCGTGTCCTTTTGATTCCACTTTGTCCACAATCAGTTTGGCCCGTTCAGCAATACCTTCTTCAAGCCTCGCTACAGCTCGAGGAGTAAAAGACTTTGTCAGCAAACGTCGGAGCCGCGTGTGGCCTGGTGGGTCTTGGTTCAACATCATTCGTTGAACGAATCGCAGCATGTCATCAGTGCCAGGGTTTCGGATTTGTGTAGCTCCTTGATTCGAAGAAAACGTCTCGGGGTCACGCAGAACTCGGTTGACTAGCTCGTGGGTGAGCACCGCCCAATATCCCGGCCCTTCTTCCCATCCCATTACTGATGGTTCTTCGACCCATTGCACGGGAGCAGCTGCTCGCATCTCCGCGATCAGTTCATATGGGACCCCATGGGCGTAGGTCGCTGGATCGAACAATCGAGTACTTTCCATGAACCGTTATTAGCACGACTTCAGCGTCTCTCGGCTTGGCTTCGATGCAGGTGGTTGGTCACACGCTCTTTCGCTGGCAATCTATTTGAATGAGCGGCTCGCGCCCCGGCGGTCATGATGGTCCTCGGCGACCCAGATTTTGGCAGTTATTTCGCCAATTCACATCCAACGTGTCCGATCATCACACGCTATTAGCAGCTGCAGGTGTCGCGTATTTTTTTGCGTTGGCTCTCGTTCCCGCTGTGGTAGCGATCGTGTCGATTTATGGGCTTGTAGCAGAACCTCACGAAGTTGCAGACCAATTGGAGCCTCTTACCGATGCACTTCCCGATGAGGCCGGCAAGTTAGTAGTGACCCAGCTTCGCGGCGTGACGTCAATCGGAGAGGGACGAGTCGGCATTAGCTTAGCTATTGGTTTGTTTGGCTTGTTATGGCTGGTTTCTAACGCTTTCAACTCGTCGGTGATGGCGATCCGCATCGCGCATGCGAGGCGCAGTCCTCATAACTGGGTTCAGGGTCGAATTTTTGCTTTAAAGCTCTCACTTGTCGCGATGGTGGTGACGACCGTGGTGATTTGGAGCGTCATCGCTCTGCCTCGAACGTTCGAGGCGGCTGGACTAACCGATGGTGCGCGTCCTTGGCTGGAAGTAGCTCGATGGCCGTTAGTGCTAGTGCTCGCATCTATGTCGTTGGGTTGGATTTACCGAATGGTGGTCGGTCCTGCGACTCGAACCAGGGCCAGAGTTGTCGCAGTCGGTATAGGCGGCATTATTTGGATCGGGGGCACTTTTGGGATGAGCGTTGCCGCTGCTTCTGCCGACCAGCTTCAGGCGACCTTTGGGTCTTTAGGTGCGGTCGCTGTGTTGCTTATTTGGCTATATCTTTCCGCTTCATCAATGCTGCTCGCAGCTGAAGCAGAGTCAGTTCTCGCCGACGCTTGGGGGTCCAGTTCGGTCGGGCGGTCGGGGTGGGGTAGCGAAAACGAAGAACAGCATGCCCATAGCCGAGAGAACGGCGAGGACAACAAAACCTAGACGGTAACTTCCTGTCGCGTCAGCCAGCACGCCGGCGATGATTGGCCCCAGCACAGTTCCCAGCATGACAATCAGCGAACTGAGTCCCATGATGAAACCGAACGAGGAAGCACCGAAATAGTCTGCTCTTAAGGCCTGCATAAGAGGACCTCGCGCTCCCCATGCCAAACCGTGGAAAATAACAAACAATGCGATCATCCATGCGCTTTGGCTAAATGCAAGGATCAGAATTCCGCCAGCGTGACCAAACATTGCTACTGACGCAATTAGGCGCTTGTTGATTCTGTCCCCCAGCGTTCCGCCTATTGCCATGCCGACTATTTGCATTACAGGAAGTGCTGCACCAACGAAGCTTGCTTGTTGGAGTGAGTAGCCACGTTCAGAGGTGAGGAAGAGAGCTAAATGTGCCATGACTGCCCCAACTACGAACAATGCGCTCATATGGCCCAAAGAAATCATCCAAAAGGCACGAGTTTTAACGGCTTCTTGGGCCGTGAAATGAATTGAAGTGAGTCCTTCGGCAGTAGGAACATCATCAGCCGCTTCAGGTGGCATACCGTCTACTTCTTGGCCGTAGTCAGAGGGATAACCGTCTAGGTACGCCGCGAACAGGTACACAGCGATTCCCGCAGCGACCCCTGAAAGTGCAGCCGTAGTTTGCCAGCCATGGGTGTTCATTGACCATACGACAACTGGAACCGCTAAACCTCCTGCGGCAAAACCCAAACTTCCTGTCGCAAGGGCGCGCGCCCGACGTCGTTCAAACCATCTCACTATTGCTACGGTCACAGTTAGAAAACCGCTCAGACCAGCACCAATCGCAATCAATAGAAACGACGCGAAGAACTCCCAAAGACTCTGGATCTGGCTGAACCAGAGGAACCCTGCAATAAGGAAGAAAGAGCCTATGCGAGCGATTCTTTTGGGGCCGTAACGATCAAGCATCCATCCTTGCAATGGACCTAATAAAGCCGACTCAAATCGATTGACGGAGAATGCCGCAGATAATACTGATTTGCTCCAGCCGAATTGTCGCTCGAGGACGACTAGATAGCTGCCCATGGCTTGCATGATCAGGGCGCTTTGAATGAACTGAATCAAGATGCCCGCGTTGACAACTTTCCACCCTCGGAAGGGAGTTCGAACGGCACGCACCGTTACATGGTGCCATCAGAACCACACGTGCGCTGCATTCGTTCAATGAAATACAAGCGGGCACCAGATCACTCCTTAGAAGGTGTGAGTTTCCTCCCACAAGTACGCTTATTTGATGACTTCGACTCACCCAACACTCATTCTGCTTCATGGTCTCGGCGCGACGGGTCAGGTGTGGGACCCGCTTGTAGAGGCTGCTGCCTGGAGTGGTCGCATCCTTAGCCCTGACCTTCCTGGCCACGGTTCCTCTAGCTGGGCGGATACGTATTCGTTTGGATCTATGGCTACAGAAGTTGCTGCGTGTCTCGAGAGCGACGAAGAGTATGTGGTGTTAGGTCATTCAATGGGTGGCGCCGTGGGAGGCGCTCTTGCTTCCGGATTTTTTGGTCGCCCTCCGCTCGCTGTAGGCATGGTTGGCGTCAAATTAATTTGGACCGAAGAAGAACTGGTAAAGCTTCCCGAGGTAGCCGCCAAACCTGTGCGGATCTTTGAAAGTCGAAATGGAGCAGCCGAATGGTTTCTGAAGCTTTCCGGCCTCTTCGGAGTTGTGGAAATAACGAGCTCTATTGTCGAACGGGGTATCCGAGAGACGTCTGAAGGGTGGCAAGTATGTCAGGATCCCAAAAGCGTGCTTGTAGTCGAAGGATCGGCCCCGTTTGCTGAAGTACTGGGGGGTCTGCTGGCACCAGTGTTTATGTCAATGGGCGAAAACGATCCGCTTGTTTCATTGGAGGATCACGCGGACATGCCTACGGGAGTGCCTCACGTTTTTGAAAGCCTGGGGCACAACGCAATGGTTGAAGACCCTTCGGTCGTGTGGGACTGGTTTGCTCGAGTAGCTGGGCTCACCTGAAATTGGGTTTGCGAATAGCAAGCGCGACCAGCGCAAATGTGCCAAACATCAACGATGTGTGGACGGCTTTAAACCCTGTAGACCATTGAGAGTCAAGAAGAATGTCGCCACCCCGGATGAGCCAATACCCAATTGACCATGCTGCGAGAATGCCCAGCAATCTTTGAATATTTCTTCTTCGAATGCCTTGCACTAAAACAGCTAAACCAAACAAGAGAAAGATGCCGACGACCGCAAGTCGACCGATTAATCCCCACGAAGTTAGCTCATTATTCGCAAGCACATTTCTAGCGCGAGATACCCAAACCGCGAGGGTCCAAATCACCAGCGGCAGAACCCGCCAGCTGAGTTGCTTCACCCCTCTTCGATCGGCAGTTCACCAGCAATGCGAATGAGTTCCCCGCCATCAATAGTCATAGTGTTCCCCGTCATCCAAGATGCTCCAGCTGAGAGGTATAGGGCTGCTTCTCCTATATCTTCAGGTTCTCCCAGCCTTTGCAGGGGAAGCATGTCAGAGATCATCTGCCCTCGGGGACCATCCCACAAGACCTTTGCGAAGTCGGTACGAATTAAACCGGGGGCGATGCAATTCACTCGGACCTTTGGTCCCATTTCTGCTGCTAGCTGCCTCGTCATGTGCATTAGAGCGTCTTTGAACATGCAATAAACGCCAAGGGCTTCACTCGTAGTAAAGCCACCAACCGAAGCGATATTGATAACGGATCCGCCGTTGTCTTGCATCCACTTTTGCCATGCTGTTTGGGTCCACTGAAGCGGAGCGCGGAGATTAACTTCATATGTTTTGTCGAGCCTCGGTACATCGCAGTCGATCATGGGTCCAGCCCACGGGTTTGTCGCAGCGTTGTTAACCAAAATGTCGATCGCTCCGAATCGTTCGATGGTGCCATCAATTACTCGCTCAGCTTCTTCTAGCTGACCGATGTGTGAGGCAATGTAATCGCTATCGCCTCCAATATCGGCAAGCGCAGCTTCACATTTGTCAGCTTTCCGGCTAGTGATCATTACCTGGGCGCCAGCATCAGCGAACGCTTTGGCGATGCCTTTGCCTATCCCGGCTGAACCCCCTGTGATCAGAGCTGTTTGACCGTCAAGTCGAAGATCCATAATGAATTTCCCCCTCAATTCTTTTAACTAATTTTTGCCTATTTCGTTCCAAGGGCCGCTATCAGCTCGCGGCTCTCGAGGCAGACCCAAAACTCGGTCTCCCACTATGTTTCGTTGCACTTCTGATGTACCAGCGTAAATAGTGCCCGGACGAGCACCAAGCATCGTCTGCACCCATGCAAGACTCGAAAATTCTGCACCGATGGCGTCTGTTTGAATACCGTGTGCGGCTTGTGCACCACTAGGAGTCATAGCTTCTGCTCCCAAAATGTGCATAGTTTTTTCTGTGAACCACTGGTGATACTCACTCCAGAGCAGCTTATGAAGAGACGACTCTGGTCCTGGTGGGTTTCCAGCAAGCACCGATGTGACCTGTCGTTGACCCATCCATTTCATAATCTCAACTTTGCTATGAGCTCTCGCTAGATCTTGTCTCATTAGTGGGTCACCCGTGACCCCGCGATCTTGAGCCACCGAACACACTCTTTCGAATTCGTCTCGGAATCTCACTGCGTCGGTAGTAGCGCCGTGTCCCCGTTCGAAACCAAGCAACACATTCGCAACTCGCCATCCATCGTTTACATCGCCCACGACGTGATCTTTGGGAGTTTTGGCGTCAGAAAAAAAGACTTCGTTGAAGTCATGCCGGTTGCTGATGTTGATAATGGGTCTGCAGTCCACCCCATCCTGGTTCATGGGAACTAGCAGAAATGAAATTCCCTTGTGTTTCGGTGCTTCGGGCGCTGTTCGACATAGAACAAATATCCAGTTAGCGGTGTGCCCGCTCGAGGTCCAAACCTTTTGGCCATTGACCACCCATTCATCTCCATCGAGAACAGCGCGAGCACCGAGGTTCGCTAGATCTGAGCCACTATCGGGTTCGCTGTATCCCTGACACCAACGATCTTCGCCGCTGATTATTCGGGGAAGGAACTGTCGTTTTTGTTCCTCGGTGCCGCATTGGATAATCGCGTTTCCAACCATCGTGATTGAAAATCCGTCGTTTTCATTACCTTCGGGCACTCCGGCTTTTGCGAATTCTTCAGCTAGGACGATGCGTTCAACTTCGCTCAGCCCAGCGCCGCCATATTCTTCAGGCCATGACACAGCAAGCAGCTTGTTTTCCGCTAGCAGGGCGCGCCACTCGTCAATGAAAACATCACGGGAGTTTTCGTCGAGTGCTCCGAGGCCACTCCAGTTCGGGGGCAAATGTTCGCCCAAGAAAGCCTGGATTTTCTGTCGGTAGCTTTCGGCTTCTTCGTTGTAACTGGGACGCATTTCTTTCCTCTAGGGTTGGGGTTATCTAAAGCTATAAATCAGTCGTGAGCGATTGTTTAGCGCAAATTTTCGGTGTCATGGTCGGTAAGTGAAAGATGACGGGCCGGTGCTTATTGCCCGTTGAGCTAAATCAACCCATTCGCACAAAATCGGTCGGGTATCCCTAGGGTCGATGATCTCCTCGATCTCAAAGAATTCTGCCGCTCGGTGGGGGGATCTGACTCGGTTGAGGCGCTCTCTGATTTCTTCGAGAAGAGTTTCAGGGTCGTCGGAGTCAGCTAAGTCCTGCTTATAGGCGACCTCTATGCCACCCTCAATCGGGAGAGAGCCCCAGTCAGCCGATGGCCAAGCGTAACGGAGACTGTGGTAGCCGGGTTTGTTGTTGGCAGCGCCGGCGACTCCGAAGGCTTTTCTTATGACGACACATGCAAACGGGGTTGTGAGTTGTCCTAGAGCGGCGAGAACTTGAGATCCATACCTGATAGTGGCCGTCTCTTCTGATTCCTTACCAATTAGAAATCCGGGGCAGTCTTCAAGGTGAACGACAGGAAGGTGAAAGGTTGAAGCGGTATCCAATAAGCGAATTAATTTTCGACAACCGTCGGCGGTCCAACCTCCTCCGTACTGGTAGGGGTCTTCAGCAAAGACTGCTACTGGGAAACCGTTCAATCGCGCGAAACCAGTAATGATCGATTTTCCCCAGGAACACCCGATTTCGAAGAACGAGTCGAGGTCAAATACTGAATCGATGATTTGTCTCATTTGGTAGACCCGCCGCGGTTCACGCGGGACGATTGAAAGCAAACTTTCGTCTTTTCGTTCAACTGGGTCGGTTGGTGTCAAACGTGGTGCCAACTCATCAACGTTTGATGGAAGGTAAGAAAGAAAATCTTTTGCCCTCTGAAAGGCCTCCAACTCCGAATCGACAGCGTCGTCAATAGCGCCGTTTGCTGTGTGAATGTTTGCGTGACCGAGTTCTTCTTTTCCGTGGTCCCCTAATTGCGCCTGTTCCACCAAAGCTGGGCCTGCGATCATCATTTGGGCGCTTTCGCGGACAATCACCGAGTAGTGGGAGGTCGCAACACGGGCTGCGCCAATTCCGGCAACCGAACCGAGAGCTAATGACACCGACGGGGCCACAGCTAGATGGCTCACGATTGTTTCCCATCCCTTGAGCTGGGGGATGTATGTCCTTCCCGCCATTTCAATAGTCTTTACTGATCCTCCCCCGCCCATTCCATCTACAAGACGGATATGGGGAAGCTTTAACTCCAAAGCCATCCCCTCTGCTGCGTCGCGCTTTCCGGGAATCGTTGCGTCAGCGGAACCGCCTCGAACCGTGAAGTCATCACCAGACAACAGCACCGGACGATCTGCGATACGGGCAAGTCCGAAAAGAAAGTTTGATGGGGTTAAGCCAACAAGGTTTCCATCGTCATCGTACTCGGCGACTCCAGCAGTCTTACCGATCTCATGAAAGGAGTGCTGGTCGGCGATCTCATCAATTCGTTCGCGGATAGTCAGCTTTCCAAAATGATGTTGGCGCTCTACCTTGTCTGCCCCACCAAGCTCTTCGGCAAAGGCTTCTCGTTGCCGTAACTCATTAATTTCGGATTCCCAACTCACGCTTAATTCCTAACTAAGGGCGGTTTGGCGAGCCTAGAGGGCCGAGCGGCCCTTTAGCTCGCTAAGTTGCTTCTTGTGTCAGATGTTTTTCAGAAACTCATGGATCTCGAGCGTGTTAGCGAGAGTAAGTTCGTGGCTCCAAGCGCCCCAGAAAAAGGGACGCGCACGTTCGGAGGTCAACTCCTCGCCCACACGTTACGCGCCGCACAGTTCACCGTCGATTCGGACAGGTTCGTCCACTCATCTCATTCTTACTTCTTGCGACCCGGGGCTGTAGAAATTGAGACCGAGATCGAAGTTGAGACGATAAGAGACGGCAATAGTTTCAGTGCCCGTCAGGTAGTTGCATCCCAAAAAGGCAAGGAACTGTTTCGATCCATCCTTTCCTTTCAGGTTCCAGAGGTCGGCCTCGAGTGGTGCCCGAAAACCCATTTCGATGTGCCGCAACCTGGCGACGATTTAGTGTCGTATTACGAATTCTGGGAATCACAGTCCCCGGATTTGGAAGGTCCATGGCACGGGAGGGAACGACCAATGGACATTCTCTATATCAATCCTCCTGATGGGCCTGAGGGGTTTCCCATAACGGAACCGCAGTTAATGTGGATGCGCGTCAATGAACCTCTGGGCAACGACCGGCCGTTGCACGAATCGGCGCTTGCCTATCTTGCCGATGCGACCCTCATAGATCATGTTTTGTTGCCTCACGGCTATCGCTGGCAAGACGACCGTTTGAATGGAGCAAGTTTGGACCACTCAATGTGGTTTCATCGTCAGGCTGATGCTGGCGACTGGCTTCTCTACGAACAACGGATCGAAACTACAGGGGCTGCACGCGGCTTGGGCAGTGGACGTTTCTTTGATCGGGGTGGCAACTTAATCGCTACATGCGTGCAGGAAGGTCTCATTCGTTGGGATCACCAGCATTCTTAGCACCGCAGAACTAGGTTCAGTTCATGGAGATAAATCTCAGTGGACGTCGTGCGTTGATAACAGGGGGAAGCAGGGGTCTCGGGAGAGCCATGGCTGAGTCTTTCGCTGGCGCCGGCGCAGACGTTGCTGTTATCGCTAGAGATACTGAAGCGTTGGAGGACACACGAGTCGCTTTGCAGGAGGCACGTTCGTCCGGGAAGTACCTGGCTATTTCCGCTGATGTAAGTGATGTGAACGAGATAACTCGCGCCCATGAGGAAGTAACAGCGTTTCTTGGACCAGTCGATATTTTGGTCAATAACGCAGGTACATCTAATGCAAAACCGTTTCTGGAAGTCAGTCTTCAGGACTGGTTAGATGACTTTAACCTCAAGTTTTTTTCTGCTGCGCAACTGTGTCGCCTCTGCATACCTGACATGCGAGATCAAAACTGGGGCCGCATAATCAACACTTTGAACTCCGCCGCTAAGGCACCTAGTGCTGCGAGTTGCCCCACATCAGTTGCGCGGGCCGCAGGGATGGCGATGACGAAAGCTTTAGCATCAGAGTTCGCGTCTGATGGGATTTTGGTTAATGCGCTAAATACGGGCTTTCTCGTGAGCCATCAGTGGGTCCAGCGATGGGAAAACGACCCAGCAGGCCGAACCTTCCAAGAATTCGTCGATGAAATCGGCCGCCGAATTCCAATAGGGCGTATGGGAGACGCGCAGGAATTTGCAAATCTGGCTCTGTTTCTGGCTAGTGACGCCGCTTCTTATCTGACCGGCGCGTCCATCAACATAGATGGTGGCCTTACTCCTGTTGTGTAAAACGACACTGGGTATCTATGGAAGCTAGTTGCCCTTAGTCTGCTGTGAGACGAGACAGTGACTGATTGAGATCTTCGGGTGGTCGGGTTGGTTTCCCAGTGTCGTCACAGATTCCCAGCGTGATCTGGGCTTCAACAAGCACGGCTCCATCGCTTTCTCGAAGAATCTGTTGTTTCCAATTCGAGCTGACGCGTTTCATCTCTTGAATCTCTGTTTCGACTACCAGTGAGTCACGAGCTGTCGCTGGCTGGCGGAATTTCACCTCTAGTTTCGTGACAACAATTTGAAAACCTCGGTCGCTGAGATCCGAGAGGGACATGTCGATATCGTCCAACGCAACGCACCGCGCGGCTTCAAAATAAGCAATATAGGCCGCATGGTTGACATGGTTGTAAGGATCTAGCTCTCCGAATCGGGGAGTGATTGTTGTTCGGTGTGCTGCCATGCACAAACATTACGTTGAGATTTACCGCGACGTGTATAAGGAGCAGCTTCAGTTGGTGAACTCGGCGACCTGACCTCCGCTGAGACGCCTCAAGTCAGCAGTCTCAATGGCAAAAACCGTGTCCGGGGTACCTGCCGCTCCCCAGGCTATTTCGTATCGGTAAATGTTCTGGTCGACCCAACAGGACAGCTGAGCCGCATGACCGAATGGGGGGACGCCACCGATTGCGAAGCCGGTCGCATCTCTCACCAGCTTCGCGTCAGCTTTTCCAATAGTTCCCCCGCACAAGGCACCAAGCAAATCGGTGTCGACTTGCTGGTCACCTGCGGTTAGCGCAAGGACCGGTTGCTCCTCACACTGAAAAACTAGCGACTTGATGATCTGACCTAATTCACATTTTAGAGCCGCTGCTGCTTGAGCTGCGGTTCTGGTGTCTTCTGGGAATTGGACTATGTCGGGCTCAATTCCTAGGCGACTTGCTGCTGCGCTAAAGCGCTCATTGGCCGAAGGACGCGCCACTGATTACTCAGCCCACGCCTTCACTTTTTCGATGACTTCGAGAGGGTTTTCAGTATCGCTCGGGATATCGATGTTGAGGTACGTAACTCCTACCTCTTTGTACACCTCAATTCGTTCTCGGACCCTTCCCTCGTCGCCCGTCAAGCTAGCTCGGTCGATGTAGTCATCGGGGACCTTTGAAAATGCTTCGTCTCGTTTACCGCTCAAGAAGAGGTCTTGAATTTCTTGTGCCTCTTGCTCATAGCCATAACGTTTGAAGAGGTCGTTGTAGAAGTTTTGGTCTCGAGCTCCCATTCCACCTACGTAGAAGCCCGTGTTGTCTCGGACCGCTTTTCTAGCTGCCTCTACTTGCGGGCCCTCGCCGAGGGCAACAGTGCCTCCCGCAACGATTTCTAGTTGGCCCAAGTTTTCTGATCTTTTTGCCTTGCCGGCATGCAGGGAGTCGCCCCAAACATCATGAAATTTTTCGGGAAGGAAATGTATTGGTTGCCAAATATTGGCTAATTCCGCTGTCATTTCAACGTTTTTAGGTCCGATAGAGGCAACTGCGATGGGTATATCTTGACGGTACGGCTTGCACATCAACTTCAGCGGCTTACCAAGACCAGTGCCTTCTCCATCAGCCAATGGCAGATTGAAAGCGCGACCCTCATGTTCGACCTTGTCTCCTGACCAGACTTTTCGGCAGATCTCAATAACATCTCGTGTCATACCGAGCGGCTTCCTGAAGGGCACCCCGTGCCATCCTTCGATGACCTGCGGGCCTGAAGATCCAAGCCCGAGAACAAATCGACCTTCGGAAAGGGTGTCTATTGTGATCGCAGTTTGGGCTATTAAGGCTGGACTGCGGGAGTAGACGGGCAAGATTCCCGTCATTAATTCCATTTTCTTTGTTTGCCCTGCGACAAATGCCAGCGTTGACACCAAGTCATACCCGTAGATCTCGCCACCCCATACAAGATCTACTCCCGCGCTTTCCAAATTTTGAGCGTGGCGGGCCAGACTGCTGGGTTCAAGGCTTGCGCCGGCCCCTAGGGCCATCGAAATTTTCACGGAACTCTCCGATCGTCGTGACCTCTTTACGAGATTCGTTCACCAAATGAGGCGTGAGGTCAATAGGAATAGTAGGAAATAGATGCCCCCATTGCGAAATGGAGTCGTTATGACCGACATAGATATTGCAGACGAGATGCTCGCGGCGCTGAAAAACTGGGTTGAAGCTGAAGTGATTCCTCACGCGTCCGAGTTCGAATTGCCTGACGAGTACCCAACGGATATGGCGTTACAGATGGCCGATTTTGGTTTGTTTGGAGCAACAATTCCCTCAGAGTTCGGTGGCCTCGAATTGGACAACATGACGTACGCCCGGGTAATTGAGGAGCTCTCGCGTGGGTGGATGTCTCTTGCCGGAATTATCAATAGTCATTTGATTTGCGCAAAGCTGATCAGCAAGTTCGGTTCCGATGAACAAAAGTTGAAGTGGTTGCCGTCAATGGCTACGGGTGAACTTCGAGGCTGTTTCTCTTTATCGGAACCAGATAGTGGGTCCGACGCTGGGGCTTTGCGATGTCGCGCTGAACGCGATGGCGATGAGTGGGTGATAAACGGCACCAAGATGTGGGTGACTAACGGCGAGAAAGCCGGTGTCGTCGCGTTACTCGCGCGCGTACCAGATGGGGAGGAAGAGAACTCAGGTGGTATCACGTGCTTCATTGTTGAGAAGACCCCTGGCAGTGAAAGCGGCGACGGGGTAAGTATCAGTAGAAAAATAGACAAGCTTGGGTATCGCGGCCTAGAGACAGTTGAAATGTCTTACGTCGACCACCGACTCAACCACGATCAGTTGCTAGGTGGTGACAACGGAATAGGAAATGGGCTTCGCTGGGCGCTATCCGCGTTGGAGCTTGGGCGCATCAATGTTGCAGCGCGCGGTGTTGGCGTTGCCCAAGCCGCATATGACGCTGCATTGTCATACGCAAAGGAGCGCGAAGCGTTCGGTCGGCCAATCAGTCAGCATCAGGCAATCGCTTTTAAGTTGGCGGAAATGGCAACGAAACTAGAAGCGGCTCGCCTCCTTACCTACGAAGCAGCGCGGAAAGCGGATGCCGGTGAACGGGTTGACTTGGCAGCCGGAATGGCAAAACTGTTCGCTTCTGAAACCGCCAGTGAGTTAGCGCTCGACGCTATGCGAATTCATGGAGGGAACGGCTTTAGCACCGAGTACCCGGTTGAGCGTTATTACCGAGACGCGCCGTTGATGATTATCGGTGAGGGCACGAGTGAGATCCAAAAATTGGTCATAAGTCGAGCCTTGCTAGCTGACGATTAGGCCACAAACTGAGGGGTCGCCAGGGAAAATCCCTGGCGACCCCTACAGAAGCGTCTAATTATTTCAAACGCATTTGATTGCGGTCAGAGCCCTTATCGGCAACCACCGTTGTCTTTATCCCAAGCACAGTTGGGTGAAGCTCCATTTGCGTCTACGACATCGCCCACCATGGTCCAGGTTTGCTCAGTCGCATCAAACAGGCTGAAGTCTGAACCTTCGACGAAGTAGCCGTCAGCTGCGCCGTTCATAGCCAGGGTAATACCGTCAAGGGTTAGTGGCCCATAGATATCGATATTCCTCACCGCCATGATGAAGTTGGTCCTGGTTAGACCGCCAGGCAGTTCGGCTGCTACTCGTAATGCTTCGACGTGTGGATAACCATATGTGTAGCCGATTCCATACAGCGAGATAGCTGGGTCAAGTCCAGCGTCTTCAAGGTTCTGATTTACGAATTTGATAAACGGTTCGTCCATGTGCTTCGGGTCGGTTGTGTCCTTGCTGCCACCGCCGACAATCCACCAGCCATCTGCGGCCATACCTGCAGGCGCCATATACGCGGCGATGCCTTTACAGACAGACGGGGTAAAGGCCGCTTGCAGGTCTTCAAGCAGACCTGCTGCCTCCACTTCCTGGATTGCAAGCAGGCATGGGTTACCAGCAGTCATGGAGATAAAGACATCCGGGGCAAAGGCGGCGATAGTGGTGACCTCATTCGTCAGCGTCGGAGCTGCCGGGTCATGACGGACTGGAAGATATTCCGATACCACATCCGGGTTTCCTTCGGCGTAGGCCTCGAAGCCCAGTTCATATGCAAGGCCGAAGTCATTGTCCATAACTAGACCGGCGACCTTTACTGGAAGCTGGTCAGCAAGATTCTGTTTGATCCAGGTGCCCCACAGAATGGCTTCAGTCGAGTAGGACAGTTGAAGGCCTGTAGTCCATGGGTGATTTACGGGGTCGCCCCAAGCTGGGTGTCCGGTCATCACGAATGGGTGTGGGATGCACTCATCATTGATCTGGTCGTACACAGCAAGTGTGTTAGGTGAACCAAGGGTGAGCAGCGCAAAGACGTTTTCTGATTCGATTAGCTCATCGATGAATTCGATGGTCTGCGCCGCTACGTAACCGTCATCCTTAACTAGGAGGGTGACATCTCTTCCGGCAACGCCTCCGTTGGCGTTGACCCACTGCAGGTAATTATCCCATCCAACAGCAATATTGCCGTATGCGGCTAGGTTCCCTGACTGCGCAGTGGTGTGACCAATACGAATTTCGCTGTCGGTGATACCGGCTGTGTCACTCCAGTCAGATGGGCATTCGTTCATGTTGATTTCGAATCCAGCTGGTCCTCGGAGAATCCCGTCGTCACCAACACCCCATTCACCGGCATCCATTTTGGCTGTGATTTTGTCGACCATTTTTTGCCTGTTGTAGGCAGCTTCTTCCCAGATGCCGTCAAGTGTGCTGCGGTCGAAGGTAGGAGCGTCTTCATCGACTTCCTCTTCTTCGTCGTCACCCTCTATCGCTTTTTCAGCAGCGTCCTGAGAGAGGCCACCACCGATCGAGGTGTCTTCTTCCTCTTCTTCATCGCCTCCATCGTCGCTATGTGCAGCAGTTGTTTCGCTTTCCCCACCGCTAGATGAGTCTCCGTCATCGCTGCTCCCGCAAGCTGCCGCCACCATGGCGAAAGCAAACATGAGGGCGAGGAGACGCAAAAGATTTCGTCGAATGCCCATCGGCAATTCCCCCTAATTTTTGTATTTGAGTTATAGCAACGCACTGCGTGTTCACTTACCGAACACTCTGTAAGTCCGTCGAGGAAACTCTACGCCGCACATGAGCTGCAGTCATCCCGAAACCGCTCAACGCTGAGAATCGCAATCTTTTCGCAATACTGCTCAAAAAGAAGATGGGAACCGCCAAACTTCCATTCAGCGGTTCCCATCTTTAAATCAGACCCGAGAGGGTCTAGTTAGTTTTTGGCAGCAAAGTTACCGGCATCCGCCATTGTCTTTGTCCCAACGACAGTTGGGCGAAAGACCATTGGCGTCAACCAGGTCTCCTACCTGCACCCACGCCTGGTCAGTAGCGTCGAACTGGCTGAAGTCTGAACCTTCAACGAAGTATCCGTCGCTGGCTCCCCACGCGCCGAACTCAATTCCTTCTTGGAGCTTGGGGTGGTGACCCGAGAAGGTTCGAAGGGCGAGTATGAAGTTGCTTCGACTCAAACCTCCGGGTAGTTCAGCTGCTACTCGCAGAACTTCGTTATAGGACCATCCATAGTCGCCGAAGCCCGTGCCGTAGAGGCTCACTGTTGGGTCGAGACCATCTGCGGCAAGCGTGTCGTTGAGGAACTTAATGTAAGGCGCGTCGACGTAGTTCGCGTCGGTGCTGTCTATCCAGCCGCCACCAGCGATCCACCAGCCGTCTGCTGCCATTCCCGCTGGCGCCATGTATGCAGCGATTCCCTTACAGACCGAAGGGGTAAACGCGGCAGACAGCGTGTCGAGAAGTCCTGAAGCCTCTACCTCTTGGATGGCCAACAAGCATGGGTTGCCAGCAGTCATTGAGATAAAGACGTCAGGGGCGAAGGCGGCGATAGTGGTGACCTCATTGGTCAGGGTTGGTGCAGCCGGGTCGTGACGGACCGGCAGGTACTCGGAGACAATGTCCGGGTTACCTTCCGCGTAGGCCTCGAAGCCGAGCTCGTAGGCCAATCCGAAGTCGTTATCCATGACAAGGCCTGCGACCTTTACTGGAAGCTGGTCAGCAAGATTCTGTTTGATCCAGGTGCCCCAAAGAACGGCTTCGGTGGAGTAAGACATGATCATGCCGCTAGTCCATGGATGAATTTCAGGGTCGCCCCAAGCAGGGTGACCGGTCATCACAAATGGTTGCGGAATGCACTCGGCGTTAATCGTGTCGTAAACAGCGAGTGTGTTCGGGGATCCAAGAGTGACAATCATGAACACATTTTCGGACTCAATGAGCTCATCGATAAATTCAATGGTTTGAGCTGCGACATATCCATCGTCTTTGACGATGAGTTCGATATCGCGCCCGGCAATGCCACCGTTTTCATTCACGTACTTGTTGTAGGAGTCCCATCCGTAGGCGATGTTGCCATAGGCTGCGAGGTTGCCTGACTGTGCTGTTGTGTGGCCAATTCTGATTGCGTCAGCAGTCAATCCGCCGGTATCACTCCAGTCAGATGGGCAGTCGTTAAGGTCAATTTCGAAACCGGTCGGGCCTCGAAGGATGTTGTCACTTCCGACACCCCATTCACCGGATTCCATTTTTTCGGTGACCATAGCTACGAGTTTTTCGCGGTTGTACTCCCACGATGCCTCTAGACCTTCCATTGTTGACGTATCAAAGCTAGGTGCTTCTTCATCAACTTCTTCCTCGGCGTCGTCGTCGCCTGAGACGGCATTTTCTACCGCGTCTTGGCTTAGGCCGCCACCGGTCTCCTCTTCTTCATGATCATGGTCACCATCACCATGATCGTCGGCGGTAGTTTCACTTTCGCTACTGCTTGAGGAACTGCTGTCGTCATCACCGCCACATGCCGCCGCTATAAAGGCGAAAGCAAATAGAACGGCGAGGAGACGCAAAATATTGCGTCGAACACCCATTAGGGTCCTCCCAATTTTTCGGTTGTCTTAGATCCCAGGTGCGTGATCTAAGGCCGCCGTGTAGTTAGCGGCTTCCGCAGAGTAGGGCACAGACCCACCAGTACACAAGATTTCGATGACTTTCACGCACTCAAAAAACGAGGGACCGCCGGACTCGAGCCCGACGGTCCCTTCATGGTTTCGCAATGAACGTTTAGGAGCGCTCAATCCTGTTCTTATTTGCTAACGGCAACCACCGTTGTCTTTATCCCAAGCACACGGAGGTGTCCCACCGTTGGCATCTACAAGGTCACCTATCTGATTCCATGTTTGAGCCTCTGCGTCAAACTGACTGAAGTCGGAACCTTCAATCGCATATGCATCAGCAGCGCCATCTAGAGCGTAGGTGATTCCGTCCATCATCAACGGATGCCAGATGTGCAGATTTCTAGCCGCCAGGATGACGTTCGTGCGCGTCATACCACCGGGTAGCTCGTCTGCAATTCGGAGTGTCTCAGTCCAGGGAACGGCGAAGTAATAGCCGGTACCAAGCATGGAGATACTGGGATCAAGGCCTCCGCCTCGAAGCGTTTCATGAATGAACTCTACGAAAGGCTCGTCGATGTACTGGGGATCGGTGATGTCTTTAACTCCGCCACCAACAATCCACCATCCATCTGCCGCCATACCGGCTGGGGCCATGTAGGCAGCGACGCCTTTGCAAACCGAAGGCGTAAACGCTGCAGAAAGTCGATCAAGAAGACCAGAAGCCTCGACCTCTTGAATCGCCAGCAGACATGGGTTGCCCGCGGTCATGGAGATGAACACGTGGGGGTCGAATGCTGCGATGGTGGTCACCTCATTGGTGAGCGTCGGGGCTGCCGGGTCATGACGAACCGGGAGGTATTCCGAAACCACATCGGGGTTATTTTCGGCGTAAGCCTCGAAGCCCATTTCATAGGCAAGACCAAAGTCATTGTCCATAACAAGACCCGCCACTTTTACAGGGAGGTCGTCTGCAAGATTGCTCTTTATCCAGGTACCCCACAGCATCGCCTCAGTTGAATAAGACATCTGGTGACTGGTAGTCCACGGGTGATTTACCGGGTCACCCCAAGCGGGGTGGCCAGATGCGTAAAAGAGGTGCGGGATGCACTCGTCGTTGATTTTGTCGTATACAGCGAGGCCGTTTGGTGAGCCCAGTCCGTGAAGGGCCATCACGTTCGACGACTCAATTAATTCGTCGACGTATTCGATGGTTTGAGCGGCGACATAGCCATCATCTTTGATAATCATGACCAGTTCGCGACCGCCGATACCGCCTAATTCGTCGTTGATCCAGTCCCAATAGTTTTCCCAACCATTTGAGATGTCACCGTAAGCGGCGAGGTTGCCGGACATAACTGTTGTCTGTCCGACGCGAATCTCAGAGTCGGTCACACCGTGGCTGTTGGACCAATCCCCTGGACAGTCATTCAGGTCGATCTCAAATCCTGAAGGGCCGGTCAGAATGTTGTTGGAGTTAACACCCCATTCTCCAGCGTCCATCTTGGCCGTGATTTTTTCGATGATCGAGGCACGCGTGGCTGCGGCCTCTTCCCAGATGCCCTCAATCGTGCTGCGGTCTCCTGCTACAACCCCACTGTCATCACCATCGCCGTCATCTTCACCAGCAACGGCTTTTTCTACAGCGTCTTGGCTTAGGCCACCGCCTGCTTCTTCTTCCTCTTCTTCTTCACCATGGTCATCGTCACCATGGTCGTCTGCAGTAGCCGTAGCGCTTTCGCCCGAACTGCTTGAAGAGTCGTCGTCGTCGCTGCTACCACATGCTGCCGCAACAAGTCCGAACGCGAAAAGGATGGCAAGCAGACGTAAAAACTTGCTTCGAATATTCATATGTAACCCTCCCCTTTGGGTCTAATGAGCAGCCATCCCCCTTCTAGCCAGAGGCTGCTCTTACTTATCGGTCATTAAGTAACCGATGGGGACACCGTAGTCCGATATGTAGATGAGTGAATCAAAAAGTGGATGCAATGTGCGTTCGTTCCTTTTGGTCTCAAAAGTGAAGGACCGCCGGGCGTAAGCCCGGCGGTCCTTGAATGCTTAAGCAATCAGTGCTTTAGAGCACTGGTATGCGGTTGCAACTATCGGCAACCACCGTTTGCTTTATCCCAGCGGCAGTTTGGAGTGCCGCCGTTGGCGTCAACAACATCACCAACCATGACCCATGTCTGGTTAGTCGCATCGAACTGGCTGTATTCGGAACCTTCTACGAAGTAGGCGTCCGTGTTGCCCTTAAGTTCGGTGACGAGACCATCTAGAAGTCCTGGGTGGTAGATCTTGAAGTTACGCAGGGCGAGCATCAGGTTGGTTCGGCTCATGCCACCTGGCAGAGCGTCTGCAATCCGGAATGCTTCGGTAAATGCATAACCACGGAATACACCTTCACCGGTAAGTGAGATGTTTGGATCTTCACCAGCGTCTGTAATTAACTGGCGAGCAAATTTAATGAATGGTTCTTCCATCTTTGCGCTGTCAGTGGTGTCTTTGGCGCCACCACCAACAATCCAGTAGCCGTCTGCTGCCATACCTGCTGGAGCAAGATAGGCGGCGATGCCCTTACACACGGACGGTGTGAAGGCAGCGTCGAGACGTTCGTAAAGGCCTGAGGCCTCTACTTCTTGGATCGCAAGCAAGCATGGGTTACCGGCGGTCATCGAAATGAACACATCGGGGTCGAATGCTGCGATGGTGGTGACCTCGTTGGTCAGCGTTGGAGCTGCAGGGTCGTGACGAACCGGGAGGTATTCGGCAACCACGTCCGGGTTTTGCTCAGCATAGGATTCGAAGCCCATTTCGTAAGCAAGACCGAAGTCGTTGTCCATAACCAGGCCGGCGACCTTTACAGGGAGCTTGTCAGCAAGGTTTACCTTCATCCATGTGCCCCAAAGGACAGCTTCAGTTGAGTATGACATCTGATAGCTGGTGGTCCATGGGTGGAGTTCTGGGTCACCCCAGGCTGGGTGTCCTGACAGGTAGAACGGGTGCGGGATGCACTCGTCGTTGATCTTGTCGTACACGGCAAGGCCGTTTGGTGAACCAAGGCCTTGGAGCAGAAGAACGTTTCCTGATTCGATGAGTTCGTCTACGTACTCAATGGTCTGAGCAGCAACATAACCATCATCCTTGATGATGAATTCAATGTCGCGTCCGCTAAGAACATCAAGTGAGTTGATGTATTGGAACCAGATCTCCATGCCGAGGCTTAGGTTGCCGTAGGCAGCAAGGTTGCCTGACTGCACTGTGGTTTGACCGAAACGCATGGTGTCGTCGGATAGACCGTGAGTGTCTGACCAGTCTCCTGGGCACTCGTTGAGGTCAATATCCATGCCTGTCGGGCCGATCAGGTGGTTGTCGTCATTGACGCCCCACTCGCCGGCTTCCATCTTCTCAGTGATCATGGCAATGATTGAGTCACGGTTGCAATCAGCTTCCGCGAAGATGCCTTCTATGGTGGACCGGTCCTGTGGGCAGTCGCTGGCTTCTTCTTCAGCCGCGCTGCCGTCGTCTTCACCGGAAACAGCTTTTTCAACTGCGTCCTGGCTCAACGTACCGCCGGTGTCTTCCTCTTCATGATCATGGTCATCATCGTCACCATGATCATCAGCGGTAGCCGTAGCGCTTTCGCTCGAACCGCTTGAAGAGTCATCGTCGTCGCTGCTACCACATGCCGCCGCAACAAGTGCGAAAGCAAACAGTAGGGCGAGCAGACGCAAAAGATTGCGTCGAATCTCCATCTGGAGCCCCCTCTTTAGGTTTAGTAAAGGTTTACGTTGACTGAACGTAAATAAAGTCAACTGGCGAAACGCTAGGCGCTCGAGAGATGAAATACGAATCCGATAGCCGTATATGACGGACTTGTCACATAATCGCAAAGGAGCGTTCAAACCTCTATTTTGGGGGTATGGATTGGGGAGTACATTTACCGCATCTGGGACGTGACGTAGGTCGCGATTCGTTAACTAAGTTTGTTCAAACGGCAGAAGAGCTCGGTGTTCATTCAGGTTGGACTAGCGACCATGTGTGTTGGCCCGCCGAGTTTGACTCCAAGTACCCGTACAGCAGCGACGGCTCGTTCCCGGCGCCTGCGGGCCTCGGCTGGCTTGACCCGATAGGCACACTTCTCTTCGTGGCCGGATGCACAAATAAGATTCGTTTGGGCTTTACCGTTCTCATTCTTCCCTATCGGCAACCCGTGGCGACAGCAAAACAATTGGCCACGATGGACGTACTTTCCAACGGTCGCTTAATCCTCGGTGTAGGTGTCGGATGGATGCGAGAAGAAGCTGAAGTGCTGGGCATGCCATGGGACAACCGAGGCAAGAGATCTGACGAACAACTTGAAATTTTCGAGTCTCTCTTCCGCGACGAAACGCCTTCGTATAACGGGGATTTTTATTCGTTTCCGGAAGTCCGATTTGAACCAAAGCCGATTCAGGCTCCAGTACCCGTGTGGGTAGGCGGAAACAGCCGAGCGGCATTTCGGAGAACAGCTCGATTCGGACATGCATTCCACGCTGCTTTCGAACCTCTCGAGACCGTAAGAGAGGAGTGGCGTCAAGTGCGCGAAGAATGCGAGCTACTTGGGCGAGACCCTGAAGATTTGACATTGTCCCTCAGAATGTTTCTCGACCCAGACGGGGCAATGGAACCTGCGAAATCGATAGCTGGCTCAGTCGACGAAATGGTCGACACCATAGGTCGAACCGAGGAGATCGGGGTTAGTCATATTTTGGTCGATCCCGTGGCACGAGGCGGAGTTGACGGTCGACTTGACGCACTGAGCAGCTTTATGGGCGACGTAGCCTCACAAATCACCTAAAGCTTGTCATGGCCACTGACTCATGTCGTTTAGATCGTTGGCTGTGGGCAGTCCGTGTATTCAAAACTCGGTCTTTGGCTAAAGATGCCTGCTTAAAGGGTGCCATTCGGGTTAATGGGTCGACGGCGAAACCAGCTTTCAAAGTTAGAACCGGTGACCAGATTTCAATAAAGGGACGAGATCACACTCGAGAGCTAGAGGTAGCAGCGCTAGTCGAGAAGCGAGTTGGGCCAGCTTTGGCTCCCAACTATTTTGTCGATCACAGTCCACCTTCTAACAACGAGTCCGTTGTGAAGCCGTCAGCCTCGTTCGCGCAACGGGATCGGGGTACGGGAAGACCAACTAAACGGGATCGTCGACTAATCGACAAGTTAAGAGGTGGTTAGCCCATGAGGTCATAGGTAGAGGTACCGTGGCAACGGTGAGTCTTCCTTTACCAGTTACCTTGGCACATGCTCGTTTGGCGATGGACCTTGTAGACCCTTCGGAACTAGCAGTGCCCGAATCGGCCTCGTTGGCATACGAGGCACAAGAGTCGTTGTGTGAACTCATTGAGTCTCCGGTCATCGGATGGAAAGTGGGGGCAACTGGACCAGCGAGCCAAGCCAAACTCGGCGTCAAAGCCCCTATCTGTGGACCTGTTTTTGAACGGACTTTGCTTGAGCCTGGTTCCACTGTCCAAGTCTGCGACTTCCATCACCAACCCGGACTTGAGTCAGAGTTTGCTTTTACCCTGGGGGTCACAATTCGTCCCGGGGGGCCCACCATGAATGCAGCTCGTGCTCGGGAAATAGTTTCAGCTGTTCACCCGGCTATCGAGCTCGTCTGCTCGCGTTTCACTAATAATTTCGACGTCGATCCTGCCCTTCTCGTCGCAGATGGAGCCCTACATGGAGCTCTTGTAGTCGGTTCGGGAAGCAAACCGGAAACTGTTCCTTCCTTGAGTACCCATGAGCTTCGTACTTTGGTGGACGGAGTGGAGATTGCCTCGGGTAACGGAGCCGAGGTACTCGGAGATCCATATGAGTCTTTGGCATGGTTGTGTAATCATCTGAATCGGCGAGGCGTTGCCCTTCCCGCAGGCAGTGTGGTCACGACAGGCGCAGCAACAGGGCTACACATGACTTCCAGCGATCAGGCAGTCGCTACCGACGGTGGAAGTCTTGGATCTGTGACGCTGAACTTAGCGAGTTAGCTAGGTGAAACGAAACGAGCCAGTGGAATCGTTTCGAGGTTGGGGTCTCTTAGGTCTTTCGACTTTGGCTATTTCTTTAACACTTCCTGGTCAAACGATCGGAGTGTCACCTTTCACTGACCACCTAATTGAGGATCTATCTATAAGCGCTACCTCATTGTCTACCGCTTACCTCGTAGGCACCATCACCGGTTCCCTTGCGATGCCTTCAATCGGCCGTTGGGTTGACCGTGTTGGGGTTCGAAAGACGATGCTTCTAATAGCGACTGCGTTCTCAATTGCTATCGCTTATATGGGCACAGTTCAGCATTTATGGATGCTCGTAGTCGGATTCATTGGGATACGGATGTTGGGTCAAGGAGCCTTAAGTTTGGTCGGCCAAACCAGCATCGCCCTCTGGTTTGATGAGAAGCGCGGATTTGCATTTGGTCTTTCTATGACTGCGTCTGCAGGTTTGATGTCGTTGGGGCCGCTCGGTTTGACGTTTTTAATCAACCAGTTCGGTTGGAGGTGGGCATGGATCTTTAGCGCTTGTTGCGTCATGGTTTTACTGGTCCCTGCGACTTGGCGATGGATGGTAGACCGGCCCGAGTCGCTCGGTCAGCATCCAGACGGCCAAACTCCGTCCCCCAACCATGTAAAAGTCAAGGCCGAACAGTTCACCGTCAGCGAAGCTCTTCATACAAGAGCTTTCTGGGTGCTGACGGGCGTAATGGTCGTCTCTTCGGCGTTAATTACCGGAGTTACTTTTCACCACTTCTCTTTGATGGAGTCAGCGGGTCTGACCACAGCTCAAGCAGCCACTGTTTTCATTCCTCAAATGCTGGGAACTATTGCATCTGGTTTCGTTTGGGCGTGGCTGACCGATCGCACTTCTCCGCGGTTGTTACTTGTTAGCTGTCAAGCTTCACTGCTCGCAGCACACTTAAGTTACGCGTGGGTGAAACCTGGGTTCGGCGCGGCTCTGTATTCAACGCTGCTCGGAATTAACGGCGGTTCAATTCGGGCGTTAGCTTCCGCGCTGTATCCAAAATGGTTCGGAACGGACCATATTGGGGCAATTCGCGGGGTCGCAACAGCGTTCGGTGTCGGCGCATCTGCTGTTGGTCCATTAATTGTCGCTGTTGGTTTCCGAGCCACTGGGGACTATGGCACCCTCAACTTTTTCTTGGCGCTGGTGCCCGCAGCAGCAATTATTGCAGCCTTGTTCGTAAAGGCTCCCCGCAAGGCAATGTCTTCTCCTTCGCTGTATTCCGGCGAAATTAGCTAGCGTTTTCAAACGTGCTCACCGCTACCGCTATTTCCAAAGCACAGGGATCAAAGCAATTATTTCAAGACGTCAGTCTCCAACTTTCGGATCGGCGACGAATCGCTCTTATCGGCAGCAATGGTGTAGGAAAAACCACACTCATCGAAATCCTTCTTGGAATTCAGGATCCCGACAAAGGGACTGTTAACCGGCCAGCGGCAGGTTCTATTGGCTACTTGCCTCAAACCTTGCAGGATGAGTTGGTTGGAACGGCGCTTGACGCGACTTTGGAAGGCGCTTCTCACATCACTGATCTCGAGGAACGTTTGAGCGAGCTACGGGAAAGATTGAGTCGAGTCGAGGGCCCTGCTCAAGAGCATCTACTGAAGGAGTACGGCGACCTTCAAAGCCGCTTCGAACATTTAGGGGGATACGCGGTCGAGTCCGAAGCTCAACGGGTCTTAGCCGGTTTGGGATTCGACTCAGAAACGATGGTGCGCGATGTCCAAGAACTTTCCGGCGGGTGGAAAATGCGAGTGGCGCTCGCGCGTTTGCTTTTAGCAAAGCCGGACATCATGATTCTTGATGAGCCCACGAACCATCTTGATGTTGATTCTGTTACCTGGTTAGAAGACCAGCTCTCCGAGTGGCGTGGATGTTTACTCTTTGTCAGCCACGACAGAGACTTCATCGATTCGGTGGCTAATCGGGTCATCGAACTTGACGGACATTCCTCACACGAATACGTCGGAAGCTTTTCTGACTTCGTAACGGCTCGCGAACTCCGGTTATCTCAACTCGAGGCGCTTGCTGCTCATCAGAAACGAAAGATCGAGGACACAGAACGGTTCATCGAGCGGTTCCGTTACAAAGCGAGTAAAGCCAAGCAAGTGCAAAGTCGCATTAAAGCTCTCGACCGAGTTGAGGTCGTTGAAGTTTTGACCGCGAAGGAACTAAAAGCGAAGTTTCAATTTCCCGAACCGCGGCGGTCCTCTCGGATCGTCGCTGAGTTTGACGCAGCCGGGGCAGCATATGGCGACCGGCAAATTCTCAAGGACGTTTCTTTCGTCATTGAACGGGGGCGAAAAGTGGCTTTAGTCGGTCCGAACGGTGCGGGTAAAACGACGCTGTTGCGTTTACTACTGGGCGAACTGAGCGTTACAGAGGGTAAAGCACGGCTTGGGAACAAGGTCGACTATGCGCGCTTTACTCAAAACTTGACCGAAATGCTCGACCCTCACAAAACCGTGCTCCAACAGTTCCAAGCCTCATTAGGTGATTCGGGAGATCGGAATCTGCGCACGGTTCTCGGCGGTTTTGGCTTCAGCGGTGTTCAGGTGGATCAAAAGATTGGAGACTTATCAGGCGGTGAGACGACGCGACTGGCCCTGGCAACAACAATGGCCAACCCTGTCAACCTTCTGATTCTCGATGAACCGACCAACCACCTGGATCTACCTAGCTGCGACCACCTTGAGAACGCTCTCAACGCCTACCCCGGAACGCTCATTCTCGTCACTCACGACCGCTATCTAATTCGCAACGTCGCCGATTCTCTCATTGTGGTGAGGGGCGGCACTGCAACCTGGCATGACGGTCTAAATGAGGAGCTCTTGAAACCGCCGCTAGTTGAAAAGGACAACGGATCTTCAAATCAGTCAGCCAACCCTCACCGACAAGAACGCGAGGCGCGAAAGGTCGAAGCACGCCGCAGAAGCAAAGTGAGTGAGGCAACCCGAGACCTGCGCAAGGAAAGGGATGATCTAGAGCGGGAGTGGGAACAAGCAGAAAGTGAACTAGCTGAGGTTCAGCGGCAATTAGCCAATACCGCTACCTATGACGACCCGTCAAAGGTAACAGCGCTCACTCGGGAGCATGAACAGCTCAAGGATCATGCGGCTCAACTGATGGAAAAATACGACACTACGTTAAGGCGAATCGCTCGGAAGGAAGCTGAAATTGAGTAACGGCTAGTCACAACCACGGGTGGGCCCAGTAATGGAGACGTGTTCAACTTTCGTTTCGTCTTCGAGGGTAACCAGAGCCGCAGTTCCATGACCAGGGGAGCCCATGGGGGCTCCCGGATACCAAGCAGTTACTCCCCCGTGGCTAGCGTCGGTCGGAACATGCCAATGCCCTAACGCGACATAGTCAGCTTCAGTGGCTGATATCTCCTCATAAGTGATCGGCGACGAGCGATGGGCATCTTCTTTGGACAGGTTCAAATGGCCGTGAGCCGCCACGACATAGTAGCCCTCATTTGGACGGGCTGGGACTTCTCGAAGCGGTCTATAACCTGGCTCGTGATCAGCCATGGCTCGACCCCAGAACGTCATGCCCTTCGACTCCAAAACTAAAGAGGATCCTTCTAGACGGTCGAGAAGGTGGACGCCCGTTCGTTGCACATCAGAGCGACATCTTTCCCAAAGCGATTTCGTGTCGTGCACATCATGATTTCCGGGGATGATCACCACTGGAACGCCGGGACTAGCGACTATTTCAAGAGTTGCCCCCACGGTAATGTCGCTAAGACGGGCATGGTCAAACAAGTCACCAGAGATCATGAGCACATCGGCTTGGTGTTCGAGAACCGCTGCCGCTAACCCCAGTGCTGGGCACTGACACACGTCGGCATGATGCTCGCCCGGCCCTTTTACATGGCCAATGTGAACGTCAGAAGTGTGCAGCATTCGCACCATGTGGTTCATCGTTCTAATCTCATCACTCATGGCCCGAAAGATTGCCACCAACAAAACAGTCAAGCGAAACGAACTACTTGATTTTATTCGCCCTCGTCACAGAGGTGTACTTTCCACGACGAGACTTAATGGTAGACCTCAAATGTCACTGGTGACTATGGGTCTCGATGATCACGAGCGGGTTGTAATCGCTACCTACCCCGAACGAGTGAAATCAATTAATGCCCGCCGTAACCCTGTTGGCTCATTGCTTGTCATGGGGGAAGAATTCAATAGCGAGTGGGTGCAGGTGGATGGCACTATTGAGGTCCTTGATCTTCCAGAAGCTCTAGATCCCCTCTGCGACTATTTCCGGTCGATTAGTGGTGAGCACCCTGACTGGTCGGAATACCGTGCCGCCATGGTCGATCAGGACAAATCATTATTGCGGTTTTCGATTGAATCCTGGGGTCCAATTTCTCAGGGTGGATTCCCTCCCCGTTTAGCGGACTGACGTTTATCCGATTGTCTTGAGAACTTTGTAGTCGCCGTTGGCTTCAGGCTGGCCGCAACGAATAACTTCATAGCTATGCGGATACTGGTGACAAATGACGATGGGGTTGCCAGCGAAGGCCTCCACATGCTCGCTCGAGCAATGAGATCTCATGGCGAGGTGTGTGTTGTGGCTCCCGATAGCGAATATTCGGGCGCAGGCGCTGCTATTGGCCCTATTCACCTGACCCAGCCGCGCGTCCAACCTGTCGACATCAGCGGAATCGATACTGCTTGGAGTGTGGCGGGGCCACCAGCTCTATGTGTCATGTTCGCTCGGCTCGGTGCGTTCGGTGACGTTGATTTGGTGGTATCGGGCATCAACCCAGGAGCGAATGTAGGGCGCTCCGTTTACCATTCGGGCACTGTTGGGGCGGCATTAACGGCCCGCCACGCGAACATTCCAAGTTTGGCAGTTAGTCAGCACGTGACCGACTTTGACGTGGAAGGGCAATCTTGGGAAGAGGCTATTGTTGGTCAGAAGTGGCACGTGGCTGCGCAGGTCGCTAGCACAGTCGTTGAAAGCATGTTTGACGACAACATTGGGGATAGCCCGGTAATTAATGTCAATGTCCCAAATCTCGAACTTGACCAGATCAGAGGTTGGCGGTTTACCGAACTAGGAACCCAACCTCCTCGTGCCGTTGAGCGTGTTGATCTGGAACCGTCTAATACTGATGATGGAAGCTTCAGGGTGTCGATGGCTTGGGGCGATGAGGTCGTTCATCCACCTGAGTTTGATACCGGGGCGGTCGTGAATGATGAAGTGTCCATCACTTATCTTTCTCGAATAACAGCGATTCTTCCTCCACTTAACTCCAATGTGGGAAAGGCACTGAATGCTCTTATCGAGGATGCGTGAAGCAGTAACCGGTTAGGAACGGTCCTTAACCCAGTTGGTGATGAGCTCCGCCGCATCCTCTCGGGCGCCTTCGCGATCTCGAAGATAGTGATCACCTTCGAGCGTGTGAGTCGTCAAATCCGCTGAGCTAAGTGCGTCGACAATTGCGCGGGTGTCACTTGGAAACACGCCGGAGTCTCCGTCGGCTTCGACGACAAGGGCCGGAATCTTGATTCTCGCCAAGTGTGGTGCCGCGTTGCATTGGGAATCGCTAAGGCTCCACATAGAAAGCCAGGTCCGCAGCGAACTAACGGTTCCCACTCCGTAGATTCCGTAGTTCGCACGTTGGGGCTCTCCAAGGTAGCAACTTGGAAATTCGCGATTGTTCGGATCAATCGACCCATCGATCATTCGCAAGTCCGCCCATAGTCTCGGAGTCGTAAAGAGTCGATCATGATGCCCAGCGGCGACTAATCGATCAATTTCGCTACGCGCCCATTGAGTGATTCGATCATTACGGCGTCGTTGCGCTTGGCGATACCTGTCGACGAACTCTTTGGTGAACGGAATTTCGCGTTCCTGGTCGAATGGATCAAGTGTTGGATCGACACTGAGGGGGTCGTCTTCGCTAATGACTGACGGGTCCATCCAGTTAGTGAGCACCTCGGGTCGGCCGGGATGCGCCGCTAATGAAATGTATAAATCGGCGCCAGGCAACTCCATTGCCGCGTGAACTATCGATGCGCGTCCATACTCCGGTTCGAGGTTTGGCTGTACAGACTGAGATTGATAGGCGGCCATCAACGATCCGCCGCCAGAGTTACCGAGTAGGACGACTCGCTCTACCCCAGCTTGCTCGCGCAACCACCGAACGCCGACCGCTATGTCAGCAACAGCGTGATCGAGGAGGAAATATGGTTCAGCCCCTCTAAATCGTGTATTCCAGCCAAGGAATCCGACTCCACGAGTGGCGCAGAGATCTGCCAAATAATGTTCGCTGAAATCGATGTTGTAGTGGGTAGCGATGATAGCAACGTCGGGTTTACTCCCTCTGGGTCTGTAATAAACGCCTTGGCAAGGGTGGCCGCCGGCTCCTGCGCGTCCAACGACCGGGGAAGGCAAACCAACAAATTCGCGCTCGACCGTCACGGTCAGGTGCTTTCTCCAACCGGTGCTGCTAAGAGGCGCGCTGCTTCCTTTTCATCTCTTGGCATCCCGGTAGTGTCACGACACAGTTCGACGAGAACTTGATTCGGGTCGAGGAAATACAGGGAATAGCACCATCCGTGGTCTATCTCCATGGTTGGTTCTATGCCTTCTGCCGCCATCCGAGTCCGAACTTCTTCTTGCATCTCTTCGGTTGCCTCGAACGCAGCATGGTTGATAAACACTGGGACTCCCAGGCTCTCATTAACGTCAGTGGCCCAATCGGCTCGCTCTCCGATGTTCTCGAAAGCGAAAAACGCGATGCATTGGCCGTTTCCTGTGTCAAAGAAGACGTGCTTTATCCAACCTTCTTCACGGTCATGAAATTCGGTGTTGACCAAGGGAAACCCGAAAAGGTCTTCGTAGAAGTGGCGTGTCGCGTCGAGATCCTTTGTTGAATATGCGACGTGGTGGAAGGCCATTGTTTCCTCCAGTTATCTGGGTTGGGATCCAGTTTCGCGCATTCGCGAGTTTTGAACGACCGCTACAGCTGCAACTACTGCCAGGAACACTGATACTAGAGCGGCCCAGTGAGCCAGGTCATGATAACTCCGTTGCTCAACTGCAAGCCCAGATGAAATACCAGCTGCCGCTCCGGTGGCTGTCATTAAGACGTCCGCTGTCGATTGAGTAGCGACCCGGACTTCTGGGGGAAACGCTTCGGTCATCAAGGCGCTACCAGCGACAAGAGATGAGCACCATCCGATCCCGATCATGAATAGTCCGATGAAATGACCTGTCGCGTCCGGTGCGTCGGTGTGAGAGGCGATTTCTGCTCCGATTGCTGTAATAACGGCGCCTATGCCAATGAGCAGCTCTTTGCTTATACGGTCGGCAATTTTTCCTATCCAGGGAGAAAACGCGTACATGCCAATAATGTGAAGCGAGATCATGAGGCCGATGATCAAGGGGTCTTGATTGCCGTCTCTCATATGCAATGGGGTCACTGTCATGACGCCCACCATCACGCCTTGAGACAACATCATTCCTAGTAGCGCAACTCTTGCGGCGGGTCGGGAAACGATAAGCCCTAAGTCAGAAAACCTGGGTCCTCGAATGGGGGTTTGGTTTTGATCTGCTACGAGAAGGAGCGGGTCTGGTTTGAGGCGACGGAGGATACCTGCTGCTGCCACTACGAAAAGTGTGATTGAAACTAGGTATGAAAACGCAAAGCCACTGCCTCCTTCCGATGAGCCTGATAAGGATCGCAGCCCTAGACCTACTGTGGGTCCTAGAACCGAACCAACTGTGTTGGCCCACACAACGAGACTGATGCTTCGCGCTCGATTTTCGTTAGTGGCAAGATCGGAGCCGGCGTATCGGGCAGCTAGGTTGCCAGCTTGTCCGCAACCGCACAGCGTCATGCCGACAACTAAGAGGGCGTATGTTTCGGTGATAGCAGCCAGCAACGCACAAGTCGCTCCTATGGATCCGACTGTGTAGGCGGTCCCGATTCCGATTCGTCTACCGCGTCGAGCCATCAAGGCCGCCACTGGGATTCCTGCCAGGCTTTGACCAATACTCAGCCCGACTGCGGCGAGCGCTCCCAACGTATCGCTGCCGGTAAGTTCGCTCCCTAGGAGAGCCGCAACAGAATATGAAGTACCCATGGCTAGGCCACCGGGAACAACTCCCTGCTGAAGGACTCGGACTGTCCGCTTCTGAACTGAGTCCTGGTCGAGTTGTCCGTCGTTCAATCTTTTCTCGATTCTCGGGCAACCGCTTGGGCCCAGCGATAATCGGGCTTGCCCGCCGGGCTGCGCTTGATCTGCGCGACTTTGATAATTGCCTTAGGTCGCTTGTATCGACTGATATGGCTCGCGCAGTGTTCAATGATCTCAGACTCTAGGGCCTGAACACCTTCGACAAGTTGAACGATCGCCACGACTTCGCTGCCCCACCTTTCGCTAGGCCTTCCGCAAACCACCGCGTCGTAAACTGCTCCGTGGGTCTTTACTGCGTTCTCTACTTCCTCCGCGTAGATCTTTTCGCCACCAGAGTTAATTGTTACTGAATCTCGACCTAATACTTCGATACGCCCATCAGCCAACAATCGAGCACGGTCACCCGGAACTGAATATCGCACACCGTCGATGACCGGGAATGTTTTTTGAGTCTTCTCAGCGTCGTTGAGATAACCGAGTGGCACGCGACCCGACATCGCGAACCATCCAATTTCCTCAGATCCTGCATCGACGGTGGCTGACAGAGATGAGTTAACAACGGTGCTTCCAGGTGCGGGTTCGAAGTCACCGGTACTCGACAATTGTTCTTTGGTAGTCACGTTGCTGCCCTGAACGCCTGTCTCACTTGAGCCGATTGAGTCGCGAATAGTGACTCCACCGAATTGTCCTTTGAGTTCTTCTTTGAGTTCAGAGTTCAACACTGCGCCACCACTAATGATTGAGCGGAGCGATTTCGGAAAAATTTGAGTTGTTCGCGAGGCGTCAAGTAACGGTCGGGCGAATGCGTCGCCAACGATCTGCAAGAACTCCACAGATTCGCGGTTACAGACCTCGAGCACATTCGCAGCGTCATAACGGTCGGTTATGTCTGGGAGCACAACCGTGTGACCCATGGACAACGCTTGCAGAGCAATCCACTGCGCAGCGCCATGCATAAACGGCGCGGCAGTTAACCATCGCAGGGTTCCTCTGTTGGCGGCTTCGGCTACTTCTTCGTAAGACTCGTATTCACGACCCTCGCTTCTGTTGGACCCACCTATTGCGCCTACGAAAAAGTCAGCATTTCGCCAAAGAACGCCCTTAGGCATACCCGTAGTTCCACCGGTGTAGAGCACATATAGGTCGTCTTCTGAACAGTCACCTAAATCACGAGGCAATTGATCTTGAATGAAGTCGTCGTAAAAAGTAGCGCCCTTAAGTAGCTCATTATCTGAATCATCGCGGACTTGGACAATGATCTCAATATTGGGTAGCTGCGGCAGAACTTCGGCCAGGTTCGGTGCGTACATTGAGTTTACGAAAACTACTTTCGCCGCTGAATCCGTTAGTAGGTAGGCCAATTCGTCGGCGATATATCTGTGGTTTACGTTGAAGGTCGCGGCACGCGCGGCCCAACCGCCAAGCATGGACTCCAAATATTCGAGCTCATTGTTGAGGTACAACGCGACATGGTCTTGACCGCTTTCGTGTCCATCGAGCTCTGAGCGTTCCGTGTGACAACCTATTCCTGCCGCATTTAATGCAGTCCCTAGTTGTCGGTACCGCTGAACTAGGTCAGGGAAAAGGATCTGACGGCCTCTATGGACTAACGCCACCCTTTCAGGGTGGGCTTCGGCAACCGCCTCGATTACCCGGGCGAGGTTAAATTCCACTCTCGAGACAGTAACCAATACCCAGTGCACTCGGACTGAAAAGCGCAGGTAATTCTTCAGTGTGAACTTTTGTTTCTGTTTGAACTTTGGGTCGCGGACACATCAGACACAATGGTCCAATGGGCACGCAGCTTGTTCTCGCATCGGGTTCACCGCGACGAGAAGAACTGCTGTCACATTTGGGTGTCAACTTTGTCGTTCAAATTCCTCAGGTTGACGAGTCGGTAAGAAGCCGTGAAGTTCCAGAGCTGTATGTTCAACGAGTCGCGTCGGCAAAAGCCGCAGCTGTTGACGGCGATGTTGTTTTGGGCGCCGACACCTCCGTCGTCTTAGGTGATCAGATTTATGGCAAGCCGATCAACTTGGAACACGCTGCAGCAATGCTGTGGGAGTTGTCAGGCAAAGTTCACAAGGTCATGACGGGAGTCACCGTTCAGACTAGAGATCTGCTGCTGTGCGAGGTAGTGACAACCAGGGTCGAATTTGTGTCTCTAGACCAAAGCCTGATTGATTGGTATTTGAATCTAGGTGAGTCGTCCGATAAAGCAGGTGCCTATGCGTTGCAGGGTGCGGGAAGTTGTCTTGTGAAAGCGATTGATGGCAGCCATTCAAACGTGATCGGTTTACCTCTCGCAGAAACCGCTACCCTGCTGACTCAGGCAGGGGTGACGCTGAGGACTTCCACGAGGTCGAACAAACTATGACGGCTTACCGAAGCGCTCTAAATGAATCATTGGTGCCGGTAGACACCGGCGAAATTCTGCCTGTCAATCTGGGGCCTATCCGGCTTGAGGTCCCCGTGGTTTTGGCCCCCATGGCAGGTGTAACTGATTGGCCGTTTCGTTCGTTGTGTTCGCATTTTGGCGCGGCTCTCTATGTCAATCAGATGATTACTGCGCGGGCTTTAGTAGAGGAGAACGCTCTAACGTGGAAGTTGGCCGAATTTGGCGTCGATGAGCCGATTCGCTCAATTCAGTTGTATGGGACTGACCCAAAATATGTGTCCTTGGCAGTTCAGATGTTGAAAGACCGCATCGGAGTTGATCACATCGACATGAATTTCGGGTGCCCGGCGCCAAAGGTAACGAGGAATGGCGGTGGAGCCGCTATTCCTGTGAAGCGCCGCCTGTTGGCCTCGATAGTTGAATCTGCTGTGAAAGCCGCTGGGGCCATTCCAGTAACAATTAAATTTCGTAAGGGCATCGACGACGAGCATTTGACGTTTTTGGACAGCGGTCGAATAGCCCAGGAGTCTGGTTGTGTAGGAGTCACTCTGCACGCCCGAACTGCGAGGGATCTGTATTCCGGGCACGCAGATTGGGATGCCATCGGAGAGCTGGTGAACCACATTGATATTCCTGTTTTCGGCAATGGTGATATTTGGGAGTCGTGGGATGCACTGAGGATGATTCGATACACCGGCGCGGCTGGAGTCGAGATTGGTAGAGGCTGTCTGGGACGTCCCTGGCTTTTTTCTGATCTCGTAGCTGTGTTGAACGGTCGCGAACCGCAATTAGTTCAGCCATCTTTGGGGCTAGTCGCCGACGTGATGCTCGACCACGTGGCGCGACTACTCGATTTCTACGATCACGACGAGAACGACATCGTGCGGCGATTCAGAAAACATGCAGGCTGGTATGTCGCAGGATGGCCTGTAGGGAAAGATCTCAGAAGACGCTTGCATTCAGTAAACAGCCTCGATGAGTTGAAATCGATTACAGATGAATTCGACAGAGGCATCCTGCTACCACCCGAGGGCGTGAGGGTAAAGCGCAGTCATACTGGCGGACCAAAGAAGGTGTCTCTTCCCGACAATTGGCTCTCAGATCCTGATGAAGTAGTCGCGCTTAGTTCCGCTGCGGAGGCGAACGTCAGTGGCGGATGACGCTTCTGTGAAGATATCGAAAGATAAATGGCGCAAAGAGCTGCGTCCTCTCCGGAGAGAAACAGAGGACAACCTAGAGAAGAAGGTGGTCACCGCATTGGCTACTTTTTTGCAAGATAAGCACGGCTTGTTTTTGTTTTATAGGCCAATGTCAAACGAAGTAGGACTTGATCGCCTTGCAGAAGAAGTGGGATGGGAAAGGTTTGTGACAACTCGAACTCCGCGCTCCGGACCACTCACCGTGCACCCTGCCAACAGCACTGCCGAAACCCATAGGTATGGCTTTTTGCAACCCGTCGAAAATTCACCAATCAGCGATCTAGCTGAGGTTTCGGTAGCGCTTGTACCAGCCTTAGCCTTCGATAGAGCCGGCACCAGACTCGGTCACGGGCTCGGCTATTTCGATGAACTTCTCTCTCGCATGCCAGACAATTGCTTGCGTGTTGGGGTGACGATTGAAGCGTTCATCTTTGACGAGTTACCGGCGGAGCCTCACGATATTTCAATGACTCACTTGGCTACTGAGCTCGGAGTACGTCCAGTTTCTAAATCTGTCTGCTAATTCAGGTTGGCTCGTAGCGCATTTGACGCCATCGGGAGCTCGCAGTCGTAACTTCGACTAGTTCCGAAGACAAAAGAACGCCTTCAACGAAAATATCGCGATCTTTAACGTCAACAATCCAAGCGCGGCCAATTACCTCTTCAGCTAGAAACGCTGGCCTGAGATAGCTGAGATGCATTTCTGCGGTTGCACACGCCAAGTCCGATGCGTTTTCCGGGAGTGAACTTTGTGCCGCTACGCCCATCACTTCATCCAATATCGCCGCCTGAATTCCTCCGTGAATGACCGTGTCAAAGCCACAATGGTGCTTCGCTGTTTGGTGGCGAGTCTCGATAGTTCCGTCGTCGTATCGAATGAACTTGAGCCGCAGTCCATTTTCGTTGGTACTTGAACAACCGAAACACTGATTAACGCCCGATCTTTCTGGGAGAAAAGGGGTCGCGGCTGCATTCGCATATTGATCAGATGAGCGATTTGTCACATGGTGGATCGTAGGCATTGCGCAGCGCGCTTGCTCCGTTACTCGAGAACTTCGGCTATGGCCAGTTCGGCTATTTGTTCTCCGTCGTATCCATGGACTTTTTGGTGTCCTTTCTCACAGCTTCAATTTCTGGATAGCGGAAGCAATCGACAAGATGGTCGTTAACGATGCCGTCGGCCTGCATCAACGAATAGCAAGTGGTGGGTCCCACAAATCGCCATCCCAGCTGCTTTAGTGCCTTGCTCATTTGTTCCGATTCGCTGCTGTTGGCCTGCATCTGTTTCAGTTGTCGGACTGGTCGCTTTTCTGTGGGTTCGAAGGACCAGAGAAAGTTAGCCAGCGATCCGTGTTGTTCGATGGTCGCTAAGGCTGCTCTTGCATTGTTGACGGTGGCTTCGATCTTGCCGCGGTGCCTAATAATGCCTGCGTCGCTAAGTAGCCGCTCAATATCTTTGTCTCCAAATCTTGCGACCTTTTCGAAATCGAAGTTAGAGAAAGCGTTTCGGAAATTTTCTCGCTTTCGCAAAACAGTGAGCCATGACAACCCTGACTGGAAGCCTTCGAGACACAATTTCTCGTAGAGCCTTGTGTCATCAGTCACCGGCACACCCCACTCGGTGTCGTGGTATTGCATGTAATCGCTGTGGCTCTCACCCCAGGGGCAAACAGATACTCCATTAGCTCGGACAGTTACCCCAGTAGTCATCTCTTAGAAAATACCGGTTGCTAAGTCGATTGTGCTTTGGTGGTGTTCTTACTGTGAGATTGTGTTCGTATCTTTAGGAGACGGAATGGATCAAGATATACAGCGGCTTTTCGACGAACGAGAGTGCGAGAAGTTGATCTCGGAATACTGTCGGCTGGTCGATTTTGGTAACGCTGCGGGCATCGCACAGTTGTTTGTTTCGCACGGCATTTGGACTGGACCGGATGTCGAGATGATCGGCCAATCAGAAATCGAGGCAGGTTTTACCGCTAGGCAGGCTATTACTCGCAGGCAGTCTCGGCATCTGTGCACGAATGTCGTGGTTAACGTCGAAGGGGATGAGGCCAAGGGATTTTGCTATTTGTTGAACTTTCGGCACGATTCTCAATCGGGGACAGCTGAATTCCCCGCTCCTGCTGGATTGCCGAAGTATGTGGGCGAGTATCACGATCGGTTCGTAAGAACGGAGCGCGGTTGGCGCTTTGCATCAAGACGTTGCGACATAGCATTTCTTCGGAACTAGCTACTCACTCTCTCCCACCTCTGGGGATACGCCATCAGATCGCGTGGCATAATTTCTCCCATTAATCTTGCCTTGATCAAAGGAAGAGCAATGAGTCGTTTGCAGTTGGCCATAGACGTGGCGGATCTTGGTGAGGCAGTAGCGTTTTACTCGCAGATGTTTTCTGCAGAACCGGCAAAAGTTCGTCCGGGTTACGCCAACTTCATTATCGACGAACCTCCACTGAAGTTGGTACTTAACGAGAACCCCGACGGTGGCGGCTCAATCAACCATTTGGGAGTCGAAGTCGACGATGTACGGTCGGTGCATGAAGCGCAAGCACGAATGACTGCAGAGGGTCTTTCGACCTCTGGAATTGATGAAACCTTGTGCTGCTATGCCGAGAAGACAGAAACTTGGATTGAGGGCCCTGATGACATTCGTTGGGAGTGGTACGTCAAGACGGGCGACAGCGAACAGTTCGAAAACGTCATTACCTCGTCGAACAAGGGCTGCTGCGACAACTAGTCGTTGACTAGCTAGCCCCGATTATCGCCCGTCGCAGCGGCTATTTCTTGCTGCGACGACCCTCGCGCACCAGCAGCCATCTCAGCGTGAAGTTGTTGGATCTTTGAACTGGCGGTATTTGTAAAAAGTCTCGGGTTGACTGCATGGACTGCGCATGCCAACGACGCAACAAACATTTCTTTAGCGAAGTGACTTGCCACACGAAAGTGCTCTCCATAGGTCTCGCCAACCGAAGCGGGATGTTCCGTGAAGTAAGTCTTTAACCGCATGCAGAGATCGTAAAGCCACTTCGACGACACGTTGTTGCCTATGACATCGCATTACAGGGCTTTTGTGCAACTTTGTCGCTCATTATTCATGTTCTGAGCAATAATAGTTTTCTATGGACTTCATAGATCGGGAAATACTGCATTTGCTCCAGCATGATGCGACACGTTCATCTCGGGAATTAGGCAGCGAGGTCGGGCTGACAGCAACGCCATGCTGGCGTCGCATACAGGCTCTGAGGCAATCGGGGGTTATCCAAAGGGAAGTAGCAATTCTTGACCCTTCGCAACTCTCGCTCGATATCAACGCTCTTGTTCAAATTCGCACCAACGACCACTCAGCTGCTTGGTTATCTGATTTCACTGCAGCTATTGGAGAGTTTCCCGAGATTGTTGAAGCGTTTCGCACAAGCGGGGAAATTGATTACATGCTCAGAGTGGTTGTTCCTGACATGAACTCCTATGACGACTTCTACAAACGGCTTATCGAGCGAGTGGCGCTGTACGACGTTCGTACCATTTTTGAGATGGAGGAACTGAAACGAACAACAGCGCTACCTCTGGACTACGCAGCTTTCGAAGCCCCCTAGGGCTTAGGCAATCAAAACCTCAACTGCTCTTTTCACGGCTTCTCGCGCTCGCTCGTCTAGGCCTTCGTCACTGGCACTAGCTATTGGGTGCTCAATCACTGCAAAGGGATGATCGGGTACACCTTGGACTCGAGCCATGAGTGCGGCCGCATCGGAAAATGGTGACGTCATGACACTGACTGCTGGCACCCCATTGCGTTCAGCGATCACTGCGTCATGCAAACTGCATGACGAGCAGCTACCTCAATCCCCTACTCCGCTCAACACGGCGTCCCATCCCATCGCTTCTTTCATCAGCTCAACTTCGGCAGGCGCACTGTAATTCGCCTTGGTCCGGCGGATGACTTCAGAAACTCCGTAATCGATGCGCAGAATGGCTTCAACGCGATCAAAGAAGGGGACAGTATTTTCCTTGCCGTTTGAAATGACCCCCACGACTGCGCCTTCCAGACTAGGGAGGCGTGGGGGCGGCGGCTGAGATGTCGTGTGTTGTTCATGACTCGGATCCATGATTTCCATACTTAGGGCACCTCACAATCAACACAGGCTCCAACAGGCACTGTAGTTGCGCGACTTTTTGTTCCTAGCCAAGGGGGAATTATTTGCGCGAATCCTCCGGCAGGACCTCCCGCCGCTACCACAAGTAGATCGTCGGGAGCGGTCATTGCCATGTACTCGCGATCAGCACGATCTTTGACCACCGATCCCTTGCCAACATTTCGCCATTCACCTCGGGTCACCCTCGCGCGCTCAAATACATAGTTTTGAATGTCATTCTTCGACCACCCCGCGTCAATGAAGTGTTGACGAAGTTGTGGGGGCAGAACCAGCACATAGTTACCGGCCCAGATCGAATAGTGGAGTTGGTTCGCTTTTATTTCTGCCGAGAGCGTGTCGCAGACCTCTTCAGGACTTGTCGTCCACTCGTTCATTATCTGTCTAGGAGCCATCGCCGCGACTGCGGTTACGGCGGACACACCCGACTCTCCTAGACGTTCTTCCGCAAGCGACGACCATGGCGAATTTTCTTCGTCTTCTACGAGGCAGTAGGAAAACTTGCCTGGATGACCCAACGTCGACCGATCAATTTCTCCCGGTCGAACATCGAGCAGATTGATCAGGGCGAGACGAACTGCGCGCCCAACCACAGCAGATGCTCGATCGGTGTTACCCATTGCGTTGAATGTCCCTGTCATCTCCAACTGGTGGCGAATCGGGCCATTAATGATCAAGAGCACTGCGCATCCACCTGTAGAGGCGGTGGCCCCATGTAGCAAAAAGTCGGGTTGCAACATTGCCGTGAACGCGGTCACCACGAGTGGAAAGTGCTCTGGAAGACACCCTGCCATAACGCTGTTGACTGCAAGCTTCTCAGCAGTAATAGCCCGCTCCCTCACCGGTTCAACACCCACTAGGTGATCCGGTGGCAGCAGAGCCCACTCAAGGCAAGCTGCTACCAGATCTGGGCTCGGTGGGATGATCGGAAGACCATCTGTCCAACCGTTGAGGTAGTAAGTCTCCTGAGCGGCTTGGAAGTCTGAACTATCTATCCGGGAGGAGGTTAGGTCCACGAACAACTCCTATGCGACCGTTGCCGCCAAACCATCGCCTCCTACAGGCAGAGTCGATAGGTCAATTCCATACAGTTCAGCGGAGTTGTTGCAAAGAATATCTCTGGCTTGTTCAGCGCTTAAATGCGCAGCGTGCTCATCCAACATCTCCTGACTCCAAGGCCACGTACTGTCACTGTGGGGGAAGTCATTCGCCCAAAGCAATCTTTTGTGATTGACATGATCGACCATTTTGAACGCAATCCAGTCGTCTTGAAATGTCGTGTAGATATGGTCACGGAAATATTCGCTCGGCAATTTCGATAGTTCTTGCCCAGGTGGGAGCCAATAGCGGTGGCGTTTGTAAGCGTGATCCATTCGGTACATGTAGTGAGGTACCCAGCCCGCATCAGCCTCCACACACACAACTTTGAGACCAGGGTTTCTTTCAAAGACTCCACCAAAAACCAAGGTGCCCATGATGTCCTGATTGGCCCGAATGATCGTCATGAAAGAGTTAGCTTTCGGCCCTCGCGGTCGCCCTGACTCTCTAGTCGTCAAAATGTGCCAAGAGAGGGGAAGGTCTAAATCTACAGCTGCTTGCCAAAATGGATCCCATTGAGGGTCGTCATAGTCAAAGTCAGTTCCTGGGTTCCCGGGCATCATCACGCCACGCATGCCAACCGATTTCATCTCCTCAAGTTCAGCAATGCCTTCTTCGACTGTACGAAGCGGAGTCTGTCCGATAGCTAAAAGCCGATCTTTATTAACTGAGCAATAATCAGTTATCCACCTGTTGTAGGCATCCATGGACGCCTTCTTATAGTCACCATCTGGGTGATTGCATAAAACCATTCCAACCGACGGATAGATAACTTCTGCAGATACGCCATCCCGGTCCTGATCCGCCAATCGATACTCCGAATCCCAGCCACTACGAGGCAGTTCATGCCATTTAGCTTTGGGATTGAGATCCTCTGGGGCTTGTCCAGCCGCAGCAATCAAACCCATATTGATGGTGCGCTTCATCCCATCAATAACGTAAAGGTCGCCTTTGTCGTCGGTTTCGATTACATGCGGTGCTACGTCTCGCCATTTTGGATCGATGTAGTCGGTATAGGTATTAGGAGCCTCAGCGATATGTGAGTCTGCTGAGATGATCGGATAATTGACCTTCATAAAATCCCCTTTGGCGCTACTGGCATGCTAGTGAGATCGCCGGCGGTGCGTGGTTCCAGTGCTAGCAATGACGCATGTCCGGCCTGAAAACAAGGATCCAAGATCTGGAAAAGCTTCTTGTCCTTTGTTTCGCAACATTCTTGGTAATGACCGGTCAGGGAGTAGTCGGACCTGTCGTACCGCTCTACGCTCGGGACTTCGGGGTCAGCGCGTCAGTAGTCGGCTTGACCCTGACAGTATTTGCTCTCGCACGCTTAATTCTGAATGTTCCGGCTGGCCTAATCGCTGATCGATTTGGGCGGCGAGTGTTACTCATCGGTGGACCAATATTGACCTCTATTGGAATGTTTGGTTCAGGCTTCGCAAACAGCATCGAATCTCTCCTAGTTTGGCGATTTGTTGCCGGAGCCGGCTCCGCTTTTTACATGAGCGGCGCGTTGATTTACCTCATCGACATCGCCCCCCCAGACCGTCGAGCAAGGTACGTCGCCACCAATCAATGGGCACTGAGCGTGGGAGTGGCATTAGGTCCAGGCGTTGGAGGCTTGATAGCAGAGCGTTGGGGCCTCGCATCTCCTTTCCACGTTGTCGGCATTGTCGGGATCGCGACTGCTATTTATGCCGCCTTTCGACTCCCCGAAACTAAAGGTTCTCAGGACTCAATCCCGAAGGACAGCGACACCAAAAGCGAAGTTAAGAAAATCATTCGCAGCGGACCGTTTCTAGCAATTGCATTTGTTACCGGCACAATTTTCATGACTCGAGCCGGAACCCGAGCGACCCTGGTTCCGCTTCAGGCCGATGAGGCTTTGGGCTGGGGCCCAGGTCAAATCGGTTTGATATTCACGGTCACGGGGATCATGACTCTCTTTACTTTGTGGCCCGCTGCATGGGCGACAGAGAACATCAGTAGAGGTTCAGTAATTCTTTTCTCCGGGGTGGCCGCAGGTATCGGAACATTCGTCATCAGTTTCAGCGCAGCGCCACTTTGGTTTGTTATCGGAAACCTCATTATGACTTTAGGGACGGGAACCGCAGGGCCTGCACCTGCGGCATTTGTCGCCGACCTGTTTCCCGAAAGGCTGCGCGGGCTGGGAATCGGTCTCTACCGTTCTGCTGGGGACGTCGGTTTTGTTGTGGGACCACCCGCTTTGGGCTGGTTAAGCGATACCGCCTCCATGTCGACCGCTTTTCAAATTGCCGGGTTTTTGGTCGCGGCTGCTGGGGTTATTTTCGTCCTGGTGAACCGAAAGTCACGATTAGTAGATACGTGAGGAACCGTCGCCTGTCTCCCCAGCTCGTGCATCTTGAAGGTCTCGGTAACTGCCTTTGGCAAGTGCCGCTACATCACCACTAATCGTTTGCATCATGAAGCCCTTCTCTCGTCGGTTGGGTGCCAAACCGACAGTCGAATGGATACCTGCAACTTTTCCGGCTTTGTTACAACGCTCGACTATGTATTCGAGAACTTCTTTATATTCTTCGTTGTCATCGCTATACGCAGGGCCGTATCCGTAACTCAATGAGAGGTCTGAGGGACCTACGTATATGGCGTCGACTCCATCGACAGCCAAAATCTCATCCAAATTTTCTACAGCGTCACGAGTTTCAATCATTGGTATACACGCGTTGGTGTCATTCGCAGTTGGGTAGTACTCCTCGCCGAGGCTTCGGGCGCGGCCGCCAATAATGGTCGGGCCGTGGCTTCTTTGTCCGAGAGGCGGATATTTGGTGGCATCTACTGCTCTGACCGCTTCTTCGGCTGAGTTGACCATGGGAATAATGATTCCTTGCGCGCCAGCGTCAAGCATGCGGCCAATAATGCCTGGCTCGTTCCAGGGGACGCGACAAATAGGGGTGCCCATTTGCGTCAGCGTTATTGCCTGGAGCATCACTGTCGCCACCTGGTAGTCCGCCATGCCGTGCTGCATATCGATGCACACGTAGTCGAAATCGACTCGCGCCGCTATTTCAGCGGCGTGCGAGTCCGGCAAAGAGAGCCACGTACCCAACACCTCCTGGTTCGAAGCCCACTTTTCCATGAGTGTGTTTGACATTACGCGCAGCTTTCCGTGACTAACGCCGACGTGGGGTCAGCGAGGACAAGACCCTTCATTGTTGTTCAAGATGCACCCCAAGGCCACATTCTGTAGACGATTAGTGGCAACAATTGACCGGTTTCAGCTAACTGACTGCTGGGTGCTTACATATTAGGTATGGGAGTTTTGTTGTCTCTAGCCACCGCCTTGCTTTATGGCTCCGGTGACTTCTTGGGTGGCTTGACCTCTAAGCGAAATTCTCAGATTCAGGTCCTCACGGCTATTTCTGTAGTTGGAGTTGCACCTTTGTGGGTCATTGCCCCTCTTGTTGCTGACACAGTGACTCTCAACGATTTGTATCTGGGCGCCGCCGCCGGACTGGCTGGGATGGCGGGTCTCGGTCTTCTATATCGGGGCTTATCTCGCGGACCGATGTCTGTATTCGCTCCTTTGACGGCAATTGTCTCTGCTGTATTTCCAGTCATGTGGGGTCTAGCGCGCGGCGATCAACAAATTTTTCGAACCTGGCTAGGAATTTTGTTAGGGCTCCTGGGCATTTTCGTTCTGGCTCTGCCTGAACATAAGGACAGTTCCCGACTTTCCAGTGCAGTTATTTATGAAGCCATTCTGGCGGGTATTGGATTTGGACTCTTCTTCGCTCTCTTAAGTGAAACCAATACCGAATCGGCGCCATGGCCCATTGTTGCTGGTCGAACATCTGCCGCTGTGCTCTTACTTATCGTTGCGGTAATCAACAAATCAGCAATCCTCCCAACGGGAAGCTGGGCGACGTTATTCGGATGCGCCGCGTGCGATACAGCAGCAAACGTCGCTTTCTTATTTGCGCTCCGTTATGAGCAACTCGGATCAGTAGCTGTATTGGCCAGCCTCTACCCTGCTGCAACTGTTCTCTTAGCTCGCGTGGTGCTGCACGAACACCTAACTAAACGACGGATGGTCGGCTTAGGTCTTGCTTTAGGGGCAGTGGTGCTAGTCGGCTGGACTTAGAAAATCAGCTATCCAAGATGTCATTGAATATGGCGTTCTTTTGATTGAGGATCATGGGCCCAACCTTGCCAACATATTCAAGCCACGCCGGATCAGAGAACAACGCCGTTCGTTTCTCAGCTCTCTCTTCGAAGCTTTCGTATCGCCACATGTGAACTATCTGATTGAGGTCTCCGACCTCACTCACGTAATAGCCAACGGGTTCACCCAAATGGCTTTTTTGAATTTCGAAACCTTCTTCCAGATATAGACCGACGTATGCACCGGCCGTTCCTGGTTTCAGCTCATAAGTCCGAATTTCTACGAAACTCATTCTTTCCTCCAATGTTAAAAGTGGTAAAGCCAGACAATTAGCCAGCTAACTGCGCCGATCTTGGAGTACCGGAAATGTCGTTCTGGTCTCCGCAACTACTTCAGCATCCACATCAGCTATCAAAAGGGCTTCACTGGATGCACCCGAGACCAGTGTTTCACCCCAGGGGTCGATCAGTGCACTATCTCCTACATAGCTGAGCCCATCACCTTCACCAACCCGGTTGACTCCCAACACATATGTTTGATTCTCAATCGCACGCGCACGCAATAATGCTTGCCAATGGGTCCTACGACGTTCGGGCCAATTAGCCGGAACAACGAATAAATCGGTGGAATGCGCTGTTTGCCAAAATTCATCCGCGAATCTGAGGTCATAACAGATAAAGAAAGTTGTTCGGACTCCCTCAATCTCTACCTGTAGGAAATCGCTTCCCGATCCATAGTGTTCTGGCTCAGTTGAGAAACTAAACGGGTGAATCTTTTTATAGCGGTATAGGTCTCCTGTTGGTGCGGCTAGGACAAGGGTGTTGTATGCAATTCCGTCGTCCCATCGGGTCGGAATGGAACCTGTCACCCACACCTGGAGGGTTGTGGCTTGTGTCGAAAGAAATTCACAACTTGGACCTTCAAGCGACTCAGCGCAGAGTTCCGAATTCATGGTGAAGCCTGTTGAGAACATCTCGGTGAGAACGAGAAGTTGCGCTCCGGCAGCGGCTGCGCTTTGCAACTGAGGACCTAGACGTTCGAAGTTCGCAGGAGGGTCTTCCCACACGATGTCATGCTGAACTGCGGCAATTTTAAGACTCATTGGAGACCTTGGAGTCTGGTCACTGCTTCGTCCAACACATCAAGACTCTTGCAGAATGTGAACCGGATGAGATGCTGGCCTTCCACTTCGTTGTCGTAAAACACGACATTTGGAACCGCGACGACTCCGACTTTCTCTGGAAGCTGCCAACACAACTCCAGGCCATCTTCGTATCCAACTGAACGTGCATCAGCTGTTACAAAATAGGTTCCCTGAGGCCTAAAAATTTCAAAACCAGCTGACTCCAAGCCCTCTAACAGAAAGTCCTTCTTTCGTCGCATGTCAGCCAATAGATCCATGTAGTAGTCGTCACCCAGACTGAGTCCCACCGCAATGGCATATTGGAATGGTCCTCCGCTTACGTAAGTCAAGAATTGCTTCGCTATACGGACAGCGCTCGTCAATTCGGGTGTCGCGCATACCCATCCGATCTTCCACCCAGTAAACGCAAACGTTTTCCCTCCTGAAGAAATGGTGACGGTGCGTTCACGCATTCCCGGCAAGGAAGCGATCGGTATGTGGTCACCTTCAAATACGAGGTGTTCGTATACCTCATCGGTGACAACTAACAGGTCACGTTCGATAGCCACTTTCGCTATGAACTCGAGTTCTTCTCGAGAAAAGACTTTGCCCGTTGGGTTGTGAGGCGAATTCAGCAAGATCAAGCGCGTTTTAGGAGACAAAGCAGCAAGGAATTCGGTTTCCTCGAAGCCATAACCGGGCGGCCGCAATGTGACGACTTTCTTTACCGCTCCAGCCATGGCGATGTTCGCACCGTAAATGTCATACCACGGTTCGAAAGTTACGACTTCGTCGCCAGTTTCGCAGAGCGCCAACACTGCTGCAGCAAGGGCCTCTGATGCTCCTGCAGTGACTAGGACCTCTAAATCCGGATCGTACGCCAACCCGTAAAAGCGCTGCTGGTGAGCGCTAATCGCATTTCGAAGTTCTGCCACTCCAATTCCTGGCGGGTACTGATTTCCTAAACCGCTCTGGATAGCCGCTGTAGCCGCCTCAATTACTTCCTTCGGGCCATCCTTGTCTGGAAAGCCTTGACCTAAGTTGACCGCATTTGTTTTCGCAGCGAGCGCGGACATCTCAGCAAAAATTGTCGCCCCGAAGCCCTGCAGACGCGCGTTCAAAAAGGGTTGACGCTTACTCACAACCGACACGTTAGAACCTGAACGGCCTCTGCTTTGCATCTTCTACAACTTCGATTGAGCAAGGGGGTCCACAGTGCGCTTGACTATGACCATGACTTCGCCCAGATCCCGCAAACATGTCCCCTCAAGATATGACGTGAGTGACGTCGATTTAGAGTCAATTGACGGTGTTCTTTCGACCACTCGCTCGGTGAGGCTTCGCCTCGATTTAGACCGTCCTGTTCCGAATGAATTGATTCTTGATTGCATCGATGTCGCTGAGCAGGGTCCAGGCGGCGGCAATCAGTCAAGTCGCAGGTGGCTAATCATTCGCGATCCGGAGCAAAAAAAACGTCTAGCTGAGCTTTATTGGGAAAGCGCCGGTAAGTGGATGGTCTCGGCAAGAGACAAACTCGCTGGAACGGACCACAGGAACACGAGTGTGATGCGGTCTGCTGCGCACCTCGCCGAGAATTTAGACAAGGTCCCAGCGTTAATCATTCCTTGTATCTGGGGTGTTCACGACGACAGCAAGAAGCCGGGCCTGTTCGACTCCGTAGTTCAGTCGGCGTGGAGTTTCTGCTTAGCAGCTCGAGCGCGCGGATTAGCAACCGCCTGGACCACCGCAATTTTAAACAACGACCAGGAAATTCGCGATGTGCTGGGTATTCCCGAAGGTGTCACCCCCATTGCGTTGCTACCACTCGCTTTCAGCACTGGAGGTGACTTCGCGTCGGTGCCGAGACGTTTAGCTGAAGAAGTGACATATTTCGACAATTGGGGCCACACCTGGGAATTTCGCGATGACGATCAAACTCGGTCCATCACCGAAGGTCCTGGAGTCACTGTCGAAATCGATGTGAACGCTCCACCGGAAAGAGTGTGGGCACTCGTAAGCGATATCAGCATCTCCGCCCAATTCTCTGAAGAATTTCAAGGTGCGGTATGGGCAGAGTCCTTCGACGGGCCAGCGTTGGGGGCTCAGTTCATCGGCACTAACAAACATCCCAAGATTGGTGAGTGGCAAACGACTTCTACGATTACGGAGCTAGTTGAAAACGAGCGTTTCGGTTGGGCGGTTGGAACAACTGAGGCCGACGCAGCAGCTCGTTGGCGGTGGGAAATTGATGAGTTACACGGCCACCGTTGTCGCCTTCGTCACACAGTCCGCCTCGGACCCGGTCCTTCGGGTCTGACACCTGCGATTGAAGCAATGCCCGACAAGGAAACGCTAATCATTACGAGACGACAAGAAGAACATCTGGCGAACATGAGGCTATGCGTCAACGGGATAAAGGCGCTCGCTGAGGGTTCATGACCGGCCGGTGGGCACCCAGCCCGACGGGTGAATTCCATCTAGGCAACCTTCGAACAGGCCTCTTGGCGTGGCTATTTGCACGTTCTCGTCAAGCAAGGTTTTTGTGGCGATTCGAAGATCTTGATAGCGCTGTCCGACCAGAATTTTATGATCTCCAACTTCGCGATTTTCGAGACATCGGTTTGGACTGGGATAGCCCAGTGGTTCGCCAAAGCGACCGACTGACTTTGTACAAAGACGCCATTGAGGAACTCAAACAACGCGGTCTCACGTACCGATGCTGGTGCACTCGACGCGAAATCCTCGAAGCCGCCGCTGCCCCGCATGCACATTTACCTGAGGGGGCCTATTCGGGGAAGTGTCGGAAACTGACAGCTAAACAAATTTCTGATCATGAGCGATCTGGTCGAAATCCTGCGCTACGGCTGATCACAGAAGGGGAAACTGTACAGCTTCGGGACCGCCAGCTGGGCTCTTTCAGCGGCGCCGTCGACGATTTTGTCTTGTGTCGCGGAGATTCAACTCCTTCCTACAATTTGGTTGTTGTCATCGATGACGCTGAAATGGGCATAACAGAAGTTGTGCGGGGGGATGACCTGCTTCCGACTACTCCGCGTCAGGTCTATTTGTCGGCACTACTGGGAATACCATCTCCTATCTACGCACATGTCCCTCTTGTTTTAAACGAATCGGGTAACCGGCTAGCAAAACGGGATGGAGCTGTAACTCTTCGAGATCGTTTGGAGCTCGGGGAATCAGAATTAGATGTCTTGAACTATTTGCTATCCAGTCTTGCGATTCCCAGAATCGAATCGTTTCAGGAGCTACACGGGGTCGCCCAAGATTTCGAGCCCAGCAACTTACCCACCTCTGCATGGGTGTTCGACCTGTAGAGCCGGGATCAGCTATTTCCAGGGTTCAACAACAATTTTTGCGTGTACCTCGGGGTCATTTAGGTCATCAAATGCTTGAGCTACTCCATCGAGACCAACTCGGCCGGTGATGAGTTGATCGACGACAAGTTCACCTTCACTGATACCCCGCAAAGTGTCCGCAAATTCATGCTGGGTATACCCCAACACAAACTGAATATTTATTTCTTTTCCAATTCCGGTTAGAGGTCGGAAGGTGTCCTGTTCCATGCACACGCCTACGACTACAACTCGAGTGTCTCTCATTGAACCATGCATGATCTGATCGATAACGCCAGGGACTCCAACACATTCGAACACAATGCCCGGTTTCGGCCCTATTTGGCGCAGTCGCAGCGTGGGGTCATTTCGATCTACACCTTCAGGCCATGCTGTGTCTTGCCAACTTTCATAAGGTGATTCAGCAGCGGGGTCAATGATTTCATCAGCGCCCATCCACTCCGCTAATTCTCTACGTCTTGGAGAAAAGTCTGCGGCCAAAACAGGTCCTAGGCCTTTTTGCTTCAATGCGGCTATGACTGCAAGTCCCACTGGCCCACACCCGATGACGAGACAAACATCGTCACCGGTGGCACTGGACTTTTCTACTGCGTGACGGCCCACCGCCATCGGTTCGGTCAATGCAGCTTCAGCAGCGGATAGCCCGTTTCGAACAGGCAACAGCAGCTGCGACGACAACAACATGTGTTCCGCATATCCCCCAGGAAACTCATTGGAGTATCCGATGGTATGAACGCCATCCGACCGAACCAGCACAGGCATTGAGCAAACAATGTCTCCGCTCGTTAAATGATCCGGTACCCCGCTTCCGACTTCCAAAATTTCCGCGCAGAATTCGTGACCCATGATCAAATCTCTACTTGCGTCATACACCAAGGGCCCACCAGTTTCTTTTTGACTTTTGACCATCTCATGACCATGGCGAAGCGCGTGCAAATCGCTCCCACAAATTCCGCAAGCGAGTGTCTTGACCAAGACTTCACCAGCAGATGGAACTAGATCTTCTGCTGTGTCAACAACAATTTTCCCTTGTCGAGTAAATGCCGCTCTCATAGGTTCCTCTTCGTAAACGGTGCCGTGTCAGCAAGTTGGCCAATAAGACAAAGGTCTCGCCTCGGGTGGCGGGACTGCTCGATGGGCAAGCATTTCTAGGTCATGAGCCAGCACACCGCGAGTGTCACCTGGGTCAATAATTTCATCGATTCTCATAGTTCCCGCGGCTTCGTATGGATTTGTCGATTCGCCGACTTCGCGCACTAACTCAAGTCGCTGAGCTTCTCGGGCGTTCTCATCTTCGATTCGAGCGAGTTTCGACCCAAAGGCAACATTTACTCCAACTTCGGGATCCATAAAGCCGATTTCTGCGCCTGGCCAGCTATAAACCCCAAGTGCTGGCATCTGAGAGCCATTCATTGCCTGCCACGCTAAGCCAAAAGCTTTGCGAATGCAGACCGTCAATGTGGGGGCTGAACAGTTTTGAAGCGCGTGCATCATTCTCATCCCCCAATGGAGCATAAGTTCATGCTCGACCCGTTCTCCGACCATGAACCCGGGAACGTCAGCCAAGAAGATGATGGGAATGTTGTAAGAATCGCAGACGGTAGCCAAGCGGATGATCTTGTGACAAGCCTGCGGGTCAAGGGTCCCTGCTCCAAACATCGGATTATTGGCAATGACGCCAACAGAGAAGCCGTTGAGACGCGCCAAACCACATACGACGTTTCGAGCGTATAAAGGCTGCAATTCGAGCATTGACTCTGGGTCGACGATGCGTTGTACGACTCGACGCATGTCGTACCCACGTGTCCTTTTGCTGGGGACCATATCGCCCAGCTCAGGATCGTGCTCCAGGCTGCCAACCGGTTCAACCCGTGGAGCCGATTCCCATGCGTTATTCGGCAGATACGACAACCATCTCTTAATCGCCTCGTATCCCTCTTCATCGGTCTCCACCCCAAGGTCTATCTGGCCGGTTTTTCTCGCGTGAACGTCTACTCCTCCAACCTCTTCGAATGAGATCACTTCTCCGGTGGCTATTTCAAAAACCTTCGGAGATGTCACGGCGAGACATGACCCGCGAACCATCACCACATAGTCCGAGAGTGCGGAAAGGAATGAGGAACCCCCGAAAGATTGACCGGTAACCATTGTCGCCATCGGTACTCGGTGTTGTCGCTTTGCTAGTTCGAAAAGTCCACCTGGCTCGCTGATACCTTCCGCTCCCATCGTGTCCGGTATGCGGGCTCCACCTGTCTCACCAAAGTGAACAATGGGTGTACCCATGGCCATGGCTCGCTCATATAGACGGTGTTCCTTCCGGGTTCCAACTATTGAACTAGATCCCCGATAGACGGTGATGTCATCACCGAATACTGCTACCGGTCGCCCATTAACTGTGCCGTGGCCGCCAATTTTGCCGTCCCCGGGAGTTTTCTCTCGTTCTTCTAGCCTGATCGAGCGGCTGAATGTCCCAATTTCCCTGAATGAGTCCGTGTCGAGAAAGTCCTCAATGTGTTGACGGATGGTGCGATCTCCCTCTTCTGCCATCTTCGCGACTTTGTCTGCGCCACCCATTTCATTTCGGACCCGATCTGCTCGGGTGTGTAATTCGGTGATGCGATCGGAACCGGTCATGCTGCAGCCTCCTTGTCATAGTCAGCAATGAGTTCTGAATACAGCTCTTCGAGTTGCTCAGGCGGTCGCGAAGGAACCATTACTTGAGTTACTCCTGCCTCTACAAGCTGGTCTAGATGTGCGCGATCACCATTTGATGAAGTCCAAAGTTCAATCTTCGAGGGGTCGCGACCAGATTTTTCTGCGTGTTGGCGAGCAAGCGAATGCAACGAGACAAGCGTCTCAATTGGACGCTCGGCAGGGAAAAAAACGTCCCCAAGTTCGCCAGCTCGTTGAGCTGCCCGATCTGAATGGCCTCCTACCAAGATAGGTATCGGCTGTTGGGTTGGCTTGGGCTGGCAATAAACGGGGGCAAAGTCGACAAAGTTACCGTGAAACTCTGCTTCAGTTTCAGACCAAAGAACTTTCAACGCTCGCAAATACTCATCGGTTCGTGCCCCCCGCGCTTCGAAGGGAACACCTAAAGCTTCAAACTCTTCGCGAAGCCACCCGACCCCTATGCCCAGATCGAGTCGCCCATTGCTGAGTCGGTCGAGACTTGCTATTTCTTTGGCTGCTATCAGGGGGTTACGTTGCGGAAGGATCAGTATGCCCGTGGCGAGACGGATCTTCGTCGTTGCTGCAGCAGCAAACGCCAGCCATATCAGAGGGTCAGAATGGTCGAGTTGGCTAGCGCCTTTGAAGAGTCGGCCCCCATCGTCATAGGGGTAAGTCGATGCATATTCAAGGGGAACTACGGCATGTTCGACCGCCCAAATGGAATGGAAGCCGACTTCCTCCGCCTTTTGGGCCAACTCACCCGCGGCCGCACCCTCGACGTTTCCCATAAGATTCGCTGACATCAATCCGAATTTCATAGACCACTCCCTCGTGTTTCTTGGCACCCGTTCTGAAAGATTGAATAAAGACCGGGGTGACAATCATTGCACCTATTGGGTCCTAGAGTTCGGGGACAATCACTCCATGGACGGGCGGAGGTGCATCGCCATTCCCCGCCATGGTCGTCAAAAGCTCTGAAGTGTCGTCCAGCCCAACCTCTCGGCGGCTGAATAAATCGAATGGAAACTTTTTTTGTGCCAGCAGGTCTAGAGCCTTGCGGTAGACAGGGGCGTCTACACCCAGGGCGCCTCTTACAGTGATTTCTTTCCAAATAATCGCGTCCGCATGAAGATCTGGGGCACCTTTTTGTCCTCGCACGCCCGCCATAACGATGGTTGCATCGACGGCACTTAGTCTTACTGCCTGGCTAAATGCAGTTGGCGCATTGGCAGTTACATCAACAACTACATCCGCTAGGCGACCACCGGTAGCAGCTCTAAATTTTCGCGCTGGATCTTCTTCTGCTACGTCTATAACTAGATCAGCGCCCATTGCCTCGGCCATCTCAAGTCGCGGGTGGTCGTTTGCTCCATAGCCCGTCACTGCTACGAATTCGGCACCCGCATCTCGAGTTGCAACGAGGGCACACAGTCCCCTAATTCCTGGACCTAGAATCGCTACGTAGTCACCGGGCTGGGTGTCAGGAATCTCAACTCCCCATTTGATCCCAGCTCCGAGCGGGTTAAACAATGTAGCTTCGACGGCACTGAGTTCTTTTGGGACTGGCAAAACAAGCGAGTCTGAAGTCAGGTAGTGATGCGTCGAGTACCCGCCGTATAGGGATGGGTCGCGTTCAATTGGAATCATGCCATACAGGTCAGTTTGACCATGTCGAACACAACGCCGATAGATCCCGGTTCGACATTGCTCACACTCCCCGCAGGCTTGCCAGCACTCAACTGCTACTCGGTCACCGACATCAACTTGCCATTTGGCGGCGGCACTTTCTCCTATCGATTCGATGATGCCCACCGTTTCGTGCCCTGGGATCAATGGGTATGGGGCTGCTATGTGACCTGTATAAAGCTCGTGGTCGGTTCCACATAGTCCGCATGCCTCAACCTTGAGAACCGCATCTTCAGGGCCGACTTCGGGTACAGCGAATGTTTGGATTCGTAGGTCTTCGACTCCGTGTAATACCGCTGCCGTCGCTTCACCCATAGTTGAACGCTAGCGCTTCTACGGTCTTTGGTTTACTAGGACTCGTTAAGGAACTCCACAGCCTCTAACTCGACCACTTGGGATGCGTGACGATTAGCCATGGTCACAAACATTTCATCACCTCTATCCGTTTGGCCGACAATCATTGAAGCAAGGACTGCCATGACGAACCCTGACCAAGTAAACCGTCTGTAGGCATCCCAAAACTCGTCAAACGACAGCAGGGGTGTTCCATCAGCGCCAACTAGCTCCTCATGGTAGTTAGATACGAGTTGTTCCTCATGGACACGTCTTAGTTTCGGCTCAAACGCGGAGCCAACGAAGTAGGCGACATCGTGTGCTCCGTGGCTATGGGTAATCGTTTGCCAATCAACTACGACCAATTTTGGAAGAATTGACGTGTCGGGATCAGCGAACATCAAATTGTCTAGCCGGAAATCACCGTGTACCAAGCTGACAGGCCTCGGTAAACCATCAAACCAATGAGACGCGTCACTAGCGAACCGGTTACTGAGATCGAGCGCTTCCGCTGTCAAGTCGCTTCGATAGCGGTCAACAAAGGCCGGCTGTAGTAAATCCATCAGTGCAATGGTTTGCTCAACTTGTTCTGGGGTTCGTCTACTTACCCACGCGAGTTCGGAAAGCTCCTTTTTGCGCCAAAAGGCACTGTGAAGCTTCGCCGCTTGCGAAAGGGCAAGCGCCGCTTCATCGAAAGAGCACCCTCCGATTTGATCTCCTTGGCTTCGCGGCGCGAGATCCTCCATGACTATGACAACATCGGCGGTTCCTGGCACGAAGTCGACAAAGTGCGCGTATGGGACAGCTACCTCAAGCTTCGGAGCGAACATGCGATAGAACTCTGCCTCGCGTTCGTAGGTTCCCATCTGAATTCCAGTACTTCGGCTCTGGGAATCACTGGCGGCAAATTTAATCACCACGCTTTCGGGTCCCTCGTCGTCTGACCAACTGAGGTGCGCTCGGTAGTTGGCGCCTACTTGCCCAGTGCCAATCGCTTCGAGTTCACAACCAACACATTGACCTTCTCGACCGAGCACGTAACCAATCCATGCTGGTGTAACCGCTTGCGGGTCAAAAACTGGTTCGGGTTCGAAGCTCACATTGTTATGTTGCCTCGCTATTGGTCCATTGTCACCACTTCACAGAGCTCGATCGAATCGCGTTGTCAATGGTCGGCAGCGCGTTTGGCTTGGTTCCTTGTCAAATCAACAACGAATCGGTGCATGTTTGGCGCACTTATATGCGTACGCTGCATCGTATGCGTCGTATTTTCGGTTCATCCGTCCTTGGGTTTGCTCTTTTACTGTCGGGCTGCGGCAGTTCCGAGGATGGTTCTGTTGCGGAGAACTCCGAAATACCTGTCTCCGCTACAACTATCCCGTTGCAGAGTTCATCATCAGATGCTTCTAGTTCTGATTTTGCGGAGGTCTCATCCGATAGCGGCAAGCCCTCGATAACTGTTGCAGCGAACGCCACTGAACCATCTGATCTTGTCATCAAGGACGTCGTTCCGGGATCTGGAGGGGTCGTCGGAGTTGGAGACCTTATCGAAGTGAAGTATGTCGGGGTCCTGCTAGCAGACGGCGCTGAGTTTGACGCTAGCTGGGATCGCGGCCAAACATTTTTCGTTCCCGTAGGGGTGGGTGCTGTGATCCCCGGGTGGGACCAAGGGCTTCTAGGAATGCGTGAAGGCGGCCGTCGACTTCTCATCATTCCTCCCAACCTTGGTTATGGAGCTGCTGGCGCCGGGTCTGCAGTACCCGCTAATGCGACCCTTCTGTTCGCAGTGGATCTTGTTCAGATCGTCAACGTGTCTGTGCCGGCAATTCCTTCGGTCAGTGCCGTAGGGACTGATCTGGAAGTAGAAGATCTGTTAGTTGGTGATGGCGAAGCTGTGGAACCAGGTGACACGGTTTCGGTCCACTACCTCGGCAGTCTCGTGGATGGAACTGTGTTCGATACTTCGTGGAGCAGAGGTCGACCCTTTACTACTCAAATTGGGGTTGGCATGGTGATCCAGGGTTGGGACCAGGGCATTATCGGTATGCGTGAAGGTGGTCGAAGGCTCTTGAAGGTTCCTAGCGATTTGGCGTACGGCGAGACCGGAGCAGGTTCATCTATTGGTCCTGACACCCCTTTGGTTTTCGTGGTCGATTTACTTCGCATCCAGGGCTGACGATTAGACATTGTGCACAGCCATCTTTGACTGAGTAGCTTCGGTGCCATGGATAACATCACTGTTGCTCGCAGCATGCGAGGTTCGTTAGGAATGTTGGCAATGGCGTGGCTGATGGCTCCCTCTACGAAGGAGAAGGCCGCTGAAGCCGGAATGGGCGACGGTCAGGGCGCCTACGCGGTTGGACGCTTAGGTGTTTTAGGTAACTGCCCAGTTGACAACGTCGTTGCCGCAGCGTTCTTTTGGAACCCCGACCACATGCGCTCAATGGTTGAAGAAGGTCGCGCTGCGTTCGACCCGATTGAGGGCGGCAAGGTGTACACAAAGATCTGCCAGGAGTACGGGACCCAGGCATTGGCAGACTTTGAAGGCAATGAACGGCTGGGTGAGCTTCTTGAACGCATTGTTAATCATGCTGCACCGCACGGCGCTCCGACGTTTGTTGGTTGGCGCGACCAAGAACTCCCAAATGACATAGGTCCTGCTCGAACCTTCCAGCTGGCTCAATGCATGCGCGAGCTACGTTTTGGCCGTCACGCGGTGGCTGTCCAGTCCCTGGGCATGGGTCCTCTCGAGGCCATTCTTAGCGGACCAGCGGGAGAATGGAACGCAGAATTTTTCGGTTGGCCGAAACCTTATCCAGACGTGTCCAACTTGGATTCAGCGAGAGACGAAATCGAAGGCTTAACTGATCAGCTTCATGCTCCCGATTTCGATTGCTTGAACGACGATGAGAGAGCCGAAGTCAGGGACTTGTCAAAAGCTGCTCGAGCACACGCAACGGAGCGAGCTGAAGCCGCCAATATTTAGGAGAGCAGATCGTCAATTAGTGACTGATGTTCGCCGAAGTTAGGGGCGCGGGTCGCTAGCCAGGGCGTTTTGGAGAACCGGTATGGTGCTCCAGGATGGGTATAGCTCGCGTTTCGGGTTTCATATTCGATTTCTTGAGGGAAGCCTCGTTCGACAAAATGAGGATCGTCGATCATTTCGTCAGGCGAGTACACGATGCCGCATGCCATGCCTCGCTGCTGGAGCCCTATAAAAAGTTCGTACGCAGGTAAGTGCGCTCCTAAGAATTCAATTGCCTCGCGTCCGGCATGAAAAACCTCTCCAGCTAATGGGTCTTCGTCGAGTTCGAGCACCCCTATTCGCTCGTACTGGTCTCCCAGCTTCAAAATTTCGTACACGTCGCATTGTTCTGCCAAACCAAGATCTTCAATCCAAGTCCGTAGCGCCTGAAATTCTTGCTTATTTCTTGGGGGGACCCCGGTATTAAACCACTTCCCATCAGCACACTGAATTTGTGTTGGTTCTGTCATGGTCGGAAGAGCATGACGCCCAGTCTGGCGCTCTACCTGTCTTTCGCCGTTCAACCACCACAGCGTTGCGAATTCAGTGGTGATATTCGCAGCACCCAACATTGAAACATCGATCAGTTGTCCCATGCCGGAACCTTCTCGCCATAGCAAGGCAGCAAGGATCGAGGGGACTGCATAGTGACAGGCAGTGTGGAAAGCCTGGTTACCGCCTCCTCGGATCGGAGGGATCTGATGGTCGTCGTAGCCACAGGACCAAACGGGTCCGCCTTCTGCTAGCAATGTCAAATCCGTCGAGGGGGGGTCTACTCCATCTCTGCCGTGATGGGTGATCGATGTCCAGATCAGTTCACTGTTGGTATCGCTGAGTTGTTCCCAATCTAGGCCTAAGGCATCAAGTCGACCTATGGGTTCTGCTTCGATGACCACATCAGAAGTGGCGACCAAGGACCTAAAGCTGTGAGCGCCAGATGAAGTATCGAGATCGAGCACCACGGACTTTTTTGAGGTGTTGTAATGCCACCAGTGCAAAGAGTTTTCGATGCCGACCTCATCGTCGGCGTACGGTTCCCAAGATCGGGTCACACACCCCTCTGGGGGTTCTACAACGATGACCTCCGCCCCCATGTCGGCTAATAGCTTGCCGGCTAAAGCGCACCGTTCAGAAGTCAACTCGACAACTCGGTATCCAGATAGGACCGATTGAGAAGAAGCCGAAGGCATCTAGATGACCCCCTCTTCTGCGAGCGACATTATTTCTTGCCCGCTGAGCCCCAACAGCTCTCCGAAAACGTAACCGTTATGTTCGCCAAGACAAGCGGCTCCTCGTTTAAGTGTCCATGGCGTTTCGGACAACGAGACTGGTAAACCTTCTACCCTTGATTTCCCAATTTCGGTGTGATCGACGGTCACCCATAACTCGGCAGTTCTTTGGTCGAACTCGATTCGTTCTTGTGGCTTGAGAACTGGAGCTGCGGGCACTCCTGCATCGACAAGAAGTTGAGCTATCTCGCGTCGATCATGGGTAATGGTCCACTCAGCTAGTCGTTGCTCAAGTTCGCTTTCGTCACGCAGGCGAGCTTCTATTCCTTCCCAACGTTTTTCGGTCGACCACGGCTCGCCTATGACTTCCGACATAGCTTTCCAGTCGTCGTCGTTTCGCACAGCGATTGCTACCCATTCGTCCTCACCTCGGGTTCGCCAAATTCCATGTGGCGCCATCTGCGGAGAATGTGAACGGTTACTGTTGGGCATTCCGGGACGTCGCATCGGCCTCTGGTTGACCGTCGCGTCAAGTGTCGCAACACCGTTCAATGTGCCGGCTGCTTCAATACAGGCGAGGTCCACCCATTGACCTTCGCCTGTGCGCTGTCTATGCAGCAGACCCATAAGTATTGCTGTTGCCATGTAGTAGCCACCGGTGTGATCCATAAACGAATACCCCCAGCCTGCTGGCGGGAGATCGGGTAGACCTGAGGTATGAGTGAGTCCCGATACCGCCTGGGCGATTGGGCCCCATGACTTGAAAGGGCTGTAGGGTCCCGTTGCTCCGAAACCGTTATTCGAGACGTAGACGATGTCGTTTCGGATCTCACGCAAGCTCTCGTATCCAAAACCGAGGCGTTCCATAACTCCGGCTGCAAAGTTTTCAGTTACGGCATCGCTCACTGCAACGAGTTCGCGGAGGAGTTCTTTAGCTCGAGGTTCTCTGAGGTTCAGAGTGACACCTAGCTTGCCCGCGTTGTGATTGTTGAACGCACCCCCTGCTTCCAGTCCCCGCGCATCTCCCACCCATGGTGGAACTCCTCGCAAAATATCCCACTTGCCTCTGTGAACCGGATCCTCGATGCGAATTACCTCTGCACCGAAAGCAGCAAGAATCTTCGTTGCCCCGGCCCCAGCGAGTTGGCCGGTGAAATCACAAATGCGAACATTCTCTAACGCCTGAGCAGCTTGTTTAGTCATTCTTGTTTCGCCGCCCATTCTGCGTAACCATGCACCCACATCCTCTGTGCGGGAGTTTCAGGAACTTTCATTCCTCGGGCGTCAGCTATCTGAGCCATTGCGTGATCAGGGTTCACATTTATTTGAGTGAGTGCGGTTGCGGCGATAGTTGAAGACCGGCCAATACCGCCGCGGCAATGAACGACGACTGTACCTCCCGCTGCTAATTCATTCACAACCTCAGAAATGGTTTCCGATGCGTCATCAAATGCGTTCAAAACTCCAAAGTCGGGTATTGGCAGACTTATGAATTTCATTCCGGCGGAACGAACGGCCTCTGGTTCACCGCTTAGACCAATCCTCGCTGCTTCGTCGTCGGTAAGAAGCGAAACAACCGTTGTGACCTTTTCTTGCTGTAGATCCCAAATTTCTCGCTCTAAGGAACTCCCACTTGGAGCTGGGGCTGTCGCCAACCGACCCGAGGGACTAGCAATCCAATAAAGACGCATCAGTCGTTCAACATTTCGCGTGCGCGGCTCTGGCATTCCTGCAGACGACTCTTCAACTCTTCTGTCCACAACTTCAAATCTGAACGTTTGGCTCTTTTACCGTCTGCTCCCTTCGGAGGGTCCATAACTTCCCCAACTACTATGGTCACCGGAACCCTTGACGGAAACTTTGACCCCGTCGGCATTGCCGCCTCTGTCCCGGCAATACCCACGGGCACTACAGGTGTGTTTGCCTTTGACGCCAACCACGCTGTTCCGTCATATATCTCACCTATCGCGTCGCCAATCTGTCGGGTCCCTTCAGGGAAGACCAACATGCATTCACCTGCGTCAAGCATTTCTTTAGCGGCACGCATCGCATCCAAGTCAGCTTCTCCTCGTCGAACAGGAAAAGATCCGAGCGAACGCATCGCCCAACCAGCGGCAGCAGGACGAAATAGCGAATCCTTGCCTAGATATCGGACACGTCGGTGGCTCGAACTGCCGATCAAAGGACCATCAAGATTAGACCGATGAGTTGGCGCAATAATTACCCCGCCATTGACCTGAAGGCGTTCTCGACCTTCAACTCTGAGACGGAACCAACGAAATAAGAAAATTCTGACCGATCCGCGTACAGCCCTGAAAAACAGCTTTCCCATAAGGCCGTCTGGTGAGAAGAGTGCTCTCATAGTCCGAGAAGCTAGCCGGTCAGAATTGGTGGTACCTGTCTAACGACCTGCTAACCGGAATCACAACTACAGTGCGAGGGTCAATCGAATCCGAGGAGGTGTCGCATGCCGGTTCCTACAGACATGGTCGGCGATCGGATAGGTCCCATACGACATGAAGTTGACGCGCGTTGGATCATGGCGTACGCCGCTGCACTAGGTGATACCCAAGACTGTTACTTTGACACTCGTCGCGCGAGCGGAATTGTCGCTCACCCAATGTTTGCTGTGTGCCCAGAGTGGCCAGTGATCGTTCAGGGAAGAGAGCTAGCAGACAAGTGGGGCATTACCCCCGAAGAGACCCGCCAATCCGTGCATGCAACTCATGATCTAACGGTTCACCGTTTAGCTAAACCAGGCGATATTTTAGACACCCACTTGTCCTACACAGGGGTTGAGAATAAGAGCCCCGGCGCGTACACAACGATGAGAATCGAGACTTTTGACGCGAATGGTGATCGAGTATTCACAACACATCAAGGCGGGATGTACCTGGGAGTGCCTGCCGAAGGCGACGATCGACCGGCACAGGATGATCCCGCAGTTCCTGAACTCGGACCGTTGCCTACAAAAGCTCTAGCGGAGTTACCAGTTCCTGTGGCCCAGGGAGCTGCTCATACCTATACCGAATCCGCAAGAATTTGGAACCCTATACACACTGATGCGTCAGTAGCTGAGGCTGCTGGTTTACCAGCAATCATCCTGCACGGAACCGCCACCTTGGCTCTCGGCGTCAGCGCCACCATCGCCACACTTGCCAAAGGTAACCCCGAACGCGTCCGTCGCATCAGAGGACGGATGGCGTCAATGGTCCTTATGCCTTCGACCATCACAGTTCGAGTTCTCGACGTAACACCAGTTGACGGACAGGATGTCGCACGTTTTGAGGTACTAACGGAAGACGGAAAGCCCGCCATCAACCAAGGACTTGTCTTCTTCGACCAAAACTAAGGAGCTGCTAGTCACCCAGGTGCTGAGCGAAATGTTCCAAAGTGCGCTCTAACGCGAGCGCGGCAGAGGATTCTTCATAGCTTCCCCGAGCGTCACAGTTGAAGCCATGGCCCGCTTCTTCGTATATATGAACATCTATCTGAGGCCACCGCTGGGCTATCGAGCGAACGTTCTCAAGGGGAATACCTGCGTCTTCCGCCCCAAAGTGAAGCATCAGGGGCGCTTTTGGTTCTTCTTCGATATGGGGCATGATCTGGCCGCCGTAATAACCCGAGGCTGCCGAAATCTTGTCCGATAACCGAGCAGCAGCTACGTAGCAGATCGAACCACCCCAACAATAACCAACGATGCCTACCCCACCCGGCTGCGGATAATGGCCGATCGTTGCCTCAATATCCATCATCACTTCATCCATTGAGAGATCGTCGAACGCAATTCTGCGACCCACCTCAATGCCCTCTTCGTCGTAATTCAACTCAACATTCTTCTGGACACGATCAAAGAGTGACGGCGCAACCGCCATGTAGCCGAGCTCCGCGTAGCGGTCAACCACGCTACGAATGTGATCATTCACCCCGAAAATTTCTTGCACCACAACCACAAGTCCCCTCGTGTCACCCGGGGGTTGTGCTGCGTAGGCGTCTAATTCGTGGCCATCAGCAGCAGTAACAGTGGCCATAATTATCCAAGTCCCATAAATCGTCTGGCGTTGGTGTAGACGACCTCTGATCGCAGATCGTTTCTACCAATCTTTTCGAAAGTCTCGTCAAGTTCCGCCAGTGCTCCAGGGTAAGTGCAGTCGTAGTGGGGGTAGTCGGAACCCCAAACAACAGTATGGGCTAGACCCATGTCAGCAAGCTGAGCAAACGCTTCTCCTTCACCGGCCTCCATTGTCACAAAGCACTGTTCAGAGAAGATTTCGGTTGGTTCTCGTTTCAACCTTGGCACCAGATGACCCATGGACTCTTTGTGTTCGTCTAAGCGATCCAACCAATAAGGGAGCCAACCCAAACCGGATTCGAAGAAGCCAACCCTTAGGCGAGGATGATCGTCAAGAATTCCACTCGCCACAATCTCCATGACCGACGCCATCTGTTCGAACGGATGGCACACCATATGGACATAGAACTGGTTGCTGTAGCGAGTTTTAGCGAAGCTAGTCATATCGGAGCCAAAACTTCCATGGATAGCAACCGTCATGTCATGGTCCTCAGCGGCAGACCAAACTCGATCTATTTCTTCGGAAAACAACTCAAGCCCGTTATAACGCTCAGGTCGGAACGTCATTCCTGTAAGTCCCGCTTCCGCGCAGAACTCAATTTCAGCGACGGCATGATCCACCGACTGCAGGGGTGTAACTCCTACTCCATACAAACGGTCAGGGTTCTCCGAAACAAAGTCCGACATCCATCGGTTGTAACCACGAGCATTCGCAGCAGCTACATCCGGGTCCGCAATATCACCAGATAGAAGGTGAAGAGAGGGAAACATAAGTGCCGCGGCGAGACCTTCTTCATCCATCACCTTCAGTCGTTCAGCTGGGTCATAGCTACCGGGGACAATGTCATCCCAGGTAACTTCAGTTCCGTACGCGTTGGGGATACACGCGGGCGCGCATGCTGTGCCGACGTCAGAGTTCTCAATAAATATGCTGTCTAATTTCCCGACCGACCGGCATTGCATAACCAGTTCTCGGAATTTGGGATCCGTGTACTCCTGCCATACAGACGTTGGCTCAGCGATGTGTGCATCGGCGTCATACACCGGCACGGTCCCTTTTGATACATACGGTTCTTCAGTAACTAGTGGTGACCCCATGGACCCATTCTTACTTAGAAACGGCACGCAATGCTCACTGAGTTGCGTGAAGGACCCTTAATCCGTGACTTAATGCGACTGGTGTGACCGACAAGTGTGTTTCATTTGGAAAAACCTGCCAATGAAGATTCAATCCTTCATAGTTCCGTGCAGCGAGTTGGTCGTGGAATTCTTGATGAGGTGACAAGTCGTCTGTTTCCAGTTCTCCTTTGGACATGAACACATGCGCTTCCAAGCTTTTGCCGCTGTCGTATCGCTCCTGCTCTCGACGAAACATGATCTGATCATCCCACCAGACCGAGGGGCTAGCTAGGAGATAGTGGTCAAACATTTGGGGACTTTCGAAGAGAACATGTACTCCAAATAGCGCACTAAAAGAGTGCCCAACGAAGGTGGTCTCTGAGATCCGGTATCGAGCCTTTAAAAATGGGACGACTTCTGTCTGGATCCACAGACGAAACGCCTCCGCGCCGCCGAGTTGTTCCCCAGGCACTCGAACACCAGTCAGCGCAGGTGCATCAACAGCGGTGGTAGTGAAGTCCATCGCTCGGAGTTGGATTACATCTCGATACGAAGCCTCGTCGTGAGCAACACCAACGACAATCGCTTTAGGAAGATCTTTCGTAGGTGCCAAAAGTCGGACGGTATCTACCACTGTTCCGTAGGTCCACATGGCATCGAAACACAAATAAAGCGGGTGTGTTTGATCGCCCTCCGGGTCGTAGGTCGGAGGAAGGTCAACCCACAAGACATAGTTTCGATCAACGTCAGATCTAGCCATTGGGTGGGTCATCGGAAGCCATGGAGACTCTTGTGTTTCGCTACTCACGGCTGCAAGTTTGGCTGATGATTTTGCAACGCGCTTGCTCTCGACCGCTGTTTCACCTAGGAATCGAAGATTGAAGAAAGTGTTTAAAGGGAGAACAGAGTGTCAGTACTCCAATCTCACATAGATACCAACGCTGATTGGTTTGAAAAAAACCGCGACGACATGCTGGAACAGCTCGCAATCATCGATGACTTACATGATGAGGCAGCCGCCGGCGGTGGAGCTGCCGCGATTGAGAGAATGCGCAGTCGCGACAAAATGCCCGTACGCGAGCGCATCCAAATGGTGCTCGATACAGACTCACCGTTTTTCGAGATCAGTTCACTTGCTGGCTACTGCACTAACTATGCGGTCGGCGGCGGCCTGGTTATGGGCATCGGCGTAATTGAGGGTGTCGAGTGCGTAATTGAAGGAAACGATCCAACTGTTTTGGGTGGCGCGATAACAGAAGTCGCCGGAAGAAAGCTAATGCGCGCTATACAAATCGCCCGCGAAAATCGTATGCCCTACATTCAGTTCGTTGAGTCCGCTGGTGGTGATCTGCGAGGAGATGACGACCCTGAACGACAAATGATTGAACAAAGCGATCATTTCTCAGAGTCAGGCAGACTCTTTTATGACGTCACCGAGTTGTCCAAGCTGAGAATTCCATCCGTTGCGGTGGTCTTCGGCAGTTCAACCGCTGGTGGCGCTTATCAACCAGGAATGAGCGACTACAACATCTTTGTCCGCAACCAATCCAAAGTGTTTCTGGGGGGTCCGCCGCTTGTCAAGATGGCAACGGGAGAGGACAGCGACGACGAAACTCTCGGCGGTGCCCAAATGCATGCTGAAATTTCAGGTCTCGCAGATTACCTGGCGGAAGATGAAGCTGAGGCGCTGCGGATGTGTCGCGAGGTAGTCAAGCATTTGAATTGGAGCAAGCTCGGTCCCGCCCCGTCGATGCCTAACGATCCACCCATACACAACCCAGAAGAGTTGTTGGGGTTGATGCCACGAGATCTTCAAGCTCTTATCGACTGCCGGGAGGTAATTGCCCGAATAGTTGATGGTTCACGTTTCGAGGAATTCAAGGCTCGTTATGGGACAACCCTGATTTGCGGATGGGCATCAATACAGGGCTATCCCGTTGGTCTTATTGGCAATAACGGGCCTTTGTTTAGCGAAAGCAGCGAAAAAGCTGCGCAGTTCATTCAACTCTGCAATCAGCAAAACATCCCTCTCGTGTTTCTCCAAAACATCACTGGCTACATGGTCGGCAAAGACTTTGAACATTCGGGGATCGTTAAAAACGGATCAAAAATGATCAATGCTGTCTCCAACTCAATGGTTCCTCACATCACCGTGATCTTGGGAAACAGTTACGGGGCAGGCAACTACGGGATGTCCGGTAGAGCTTTCAACACACGGTTCACCTATCTGTGGCCAACAGCGAAAATTGCCATTATGGGTCCTAAACAAATAGCTGGTGTTATGTCACTAGTCCGACGGGGACGGGCTGCTCGAAAGGGACTCGAATTCGATGAGGACGAAGATCGCAAAATCACCGAATCTGTAGAGCACTACCACGAACTAAAATCCCTCGCTTTGTATGCCTCTGGAAGGGTCACTGACGATGGCATTATCGACCCTCGGGATACGCGCAACGTCATAGCGATGTCGCTCTCTGCATGCAGTAACAACAAGATTGAAGGCGCCGAGGGCTTCGGCGTCTTCCGGATGTGAGGAGCGCTCAATGTCGATCAAACGACTCCTAGTCGCAAATCGTGGCGAAATCGCTCGAAGGGTATTTCGTACAGCAAAAGAAATGGGCATCTTCACTGTCGCCGTGTATTCCGATGGAGATCGCGATGCTCCATTTGTCACGGATGCGGATTTGGCTATAGCTCTGGGCGGCACCACTGCAGCCGAGTCGTACTTAGATACCGAAAAGATTCTCGAAGCTGCTAAGTCGACTGGCGCCGATGCAGTACACCCGGGATACGGATTTCTTTCCGAAAATGCAGGGTTCGCGCAAGCCGTCTCGGATGCTGGGCTCACCTGGATTGGCCCCCCTCCAGCAGCTATTGCCGCAATGGGCGACAAGCTGGCGGCGAAGGAAACGATGGTTGACGCTGAAGTGCCCACGCTTCCGTCTATCGAAGTAACCGACTCAACCGACATTGGAGCAGTCGGCCAAGAGATTGGCTTTCCGCTGCTAGTGAAAGCCAGTGCTGGCGGTGGCGGCAAAGGCATGAGGGTCGTGGACAACGAAGCCGATTTGGAAGACGCAATAAGTGGAGCTAAGCGTGAGGCTTTAGGCGCATTTGGTAACGACACCGTGTTTCTTGAACGCTATTTGCCCACTCCCAGACATGTTGAAATTCAAGTTCTCGGAGATCAGCACGGCACCGTATTGCATTGCTTCGAACGAGAATGCTCGATCCAGCGCCGGCACCAAAAAATTATTGAGGAGGCACCATCACCGGTGCTGTCTGAGGACTTGCGAGATCAGATGGGCCAAGCTGCAGTCGCAGCGGTTCAAGCAATTGGCTACGAGTCAGCAGGGACCGTCGAGTTTTTACTCGATGGAAGCGGCGACGAAGCAGAATTTTTCTTCCTTGAGGTCAACACTCGACTGCAAGTCGAACACCCTGTCACAGAGGCAATAACAGGCTTAGACCTTGTGAGGGAACAAATTCGTATCGCTAATGGCGAACCATTGGGCTACGACCAATCTGATTTAACTATTTCGGGTCACTCAATTGAGGTTCGTCTTTACGCTGAAGACCCATCGAATGATTTTCTACCGGCCACCGGATGCGTTGATATCTGGCAGCCAGCGACAGGCCCGACGGTGAGATACGACTCAGGTATACGAACCGGCTCAGAGGTTTCAGTCGAGTTTGACCCCATGTTGGCAAAAGTGATCTCACACGCTCCGACTCGCAGTGAGGCAGCACTGAAACTAGCGTTGGCCTTGGAACGAACACGTCTTCACGGTGTGGTAACTAACAGAGATTTTTTGGTTGCCACACTGCGCCATGAAGAATTTCTAGCTGGCAACACGACAACGGACTTTATTTCTCGCGTCGAAATTGCAGGGCAGAGAGTTCCCAGCGACTGCGAACTTGAGGACGCGTCTATCGCAGTCGCGCTGGTTTCACAGCAGCTCAATCGAAATAGCGCTACCTCGTTAGCGTTCATGCCATCTGGGTTTCGGAACAGTTCAATGCCCAGTCAACAAATGCTGTTGCTGAACGATGATCGCGAAGTACAAGTTAATTACAGGCCACGTCGTGACGGCTCGTTTGAGGTAAGCATCGGAGATTCCGAAGAAACAAAAACTGCACGTCTCATATCCCTAGACGGTGACCGTTTCGAAATTCAATTAGATGACGTGCGCGCCGCTGGGCATGCTGTCAAATTTGGAAATCGTTGGTACGTTGATATTCCGGCCGGCAGTTTGAATTTCGTCGAAAAAAGCCGCTTTCCTGAGCCTGATAGCGCCGATGTCGAGGGTGGCTTAACAGCCCCCATGCCTGGCAAGATCCTGGCAATAAACATCAGTGAAGGCGATTCTGTGGAAACCGGACAGTTGTTAGTTCTGATGGAAGCAATGAAGATGGAACATCAAATTGTGGCCGCTTTCGACGGATCGGTAAGTGAGGTTAGGGTCGCTGTTGGCGACCAAGTAGACAACGGTGAACTTCTTGTCGTGATCGCGTCTGAAGATACGTAGCTAGAGACGCTGGTTGCGGCATGGGCAAGCGGCCAGCGGGATAAATCTTCAGCGATTCCCGTCAAATCCGCCTACAAATAGGGCCATTTTGTGTGGTTCGTCTTTTTCTGGTCGAGGTCTATTCGGCCAATATGACGAAGGGTCGCCATCACGCACATGAACAGCGCTGTGGGTCCAACTCTCTGAACCGGATGCGACTTTGACATCTGCAGCTAAGTAGCGGAGCGCTACTCCGCATCGACGACGGTCACTAAAATTTGGTGGCGATCCATGCAACAATAAGTCAGTGTGCAAAGACACTTCGCCTGCTTGGAGTTCGTTGAGTACTACGTCGTCGTACTCTTCGTGGTTGGCCACTCGCCGATTGAGCACTACTGAACCATCCAAAGGCAGTTCGGTATGGGCGAGGTCACCGCTGAGATGGCTGCCGGGAACAAATCGCATGGCTGCGTTCCCTTCGTCAACATCATCTACAGCAAGCCATATGGTCAGCGACTTCGTCGGCGTGAACGGCCAATAATTTGCATCTTGATGCAGCGGGACTTCCATTCCGTCACCGGGAAGTTTGCAAAAAAGGTGCGTACTCCAACAAACCAATTCCGGCCCCAAAATATCGGTGACATAGTCAACTAAAAGCGACGTATGGATTAGTTCCCACAAAGGTTGGCACACCTGATGATATTGATTGATTGAGTAACTATTTCTTCGATCATCAGCTGAGACCACCTCTGGTATCAACCAGTCGAGATATTGGCGAAGTTGTTTAACTTCAACGGCTGACAGTCCCGGCAGCGGAGATAAGTAGCCAGCGCGATTAAATCGATCAATCTGCTCAGTTGTTAACGCTGCGAGATTGTCAGGTGTCGCAGCGTGAAAACCAAACTCACGTTTTGCATCCTCGAACCGAAACAAGTCTTCGCCACGCATGCTGTCACCCTAGGTCGTTCAACTGTCGCGCGAGCACTTCTTGTATCGGTGGCTGAGACGAATAACTACCTAGGAGATCACTTCATCTCGTTTTGAATCGCGCGGGTACACAAAATAAAACAACATTGCCTGCATAAAGAAACAAAAGACACCGACCATCCATACCCTTCGCATTGCTTCCAGCGCATTAGTTCCACCATCGGGGTCCCCCACGAGGGTGATGGCCAATCCAGCTCCTACTGCAATACTCAACTGAAAGACCGTGGTCCGACCCGCACCCGCCATTCCAAAACGCTGAGATGGAATCTCTGACATTGAAGCCCCCACGAGCATCGCGAAGCTACATCCAGCAGCAACGCCCATAACTAAGTTGGGAAGCAATAAACCCAAAAAGAAACTAGGCGTTGATCCGGTATATCCGAAGTGCAACAAAAGCCCACCAACACCGGCTATAGCTCCTACTACCAGGATGCGTTGAGGGCCAATGCGATCAGCGAGGCGCCCGTTAGTTACCGACAATACGGTGGACACAATTGGTCCCGGCGCAATCGCAAAGCCTGATTGCAGGACTGACCACCCCCATGTCTCCTGGACGAATTCAGGGAGAACAATGATCCAACTAAAGAAGGCCACCAAGAAGAACACCGATCCAACGTTTGCTACAGCGAAAGTACGTATCCCAAAAAGCCGCAAATCAAACAGTGGCTCCGCGTGTGATAGCGAGCGTCGAAAAAAAATCGCCAGCATTAGCAAGCCAACGACAACAGAGCACATAGTTACCGGAGCGGTCCACCCCCAGGTCCCACCTTGGACCAAAGCCAACAGAAGCATCCCAATGCCTAACGAAGCCAAGGGAACACTAACGAGGTCTACTTCCTTGCTTACTTCAGAACTCCTGCTTTCACTCAGCCAACTACGGCCCGCAATCAGAGCTAAGAGAGCTACGGGAACATTGATGAGGAATACAGCCCGCCACCCGAAGCCCTCGATAAGAAGCGCGCCAAGAGACGGCGCCAAAGCCGCCGCTAGACCGCTGACCGCTCCCCATACTCCTATCGCTCTCATTCGTCGCTCTATAGGAAACGCTGAGAGCAGCAACGCTAAGCCCGCCGGGTATTGGGCGGCTCCTCCTATTGACTGAACAACCCTGGCGCCAATCAAGAGCCCTGGCGAGGTGGCAAGACCCGATAGTAAAGAGCCGAAAATAAACGCAACTAATCCCCACAGAAAAATTTTCTTTCGTCCGTATCGATCGGCCATCCATCCTGCTGGCAGCAACAATGAGGCAACACCGATGTTGTAAGCAGTTATGACCCATGACAAGGTGGCTGCTTCGGCGTTGGGGAAAGCCGCTGCAATCTGGCTTCGAGCGATTGAAATAATCGTGATCTCCATGGCAACCATGAAGCCCACCAACGACGTGATGAAAAGAGTTCTGCGCGCCCTTGCCTCAGCCTGAACGCTCATGGGCTATATCAGAGACCGGCCGCAGCACGATCAGCAGCCACCGCCGCGTCCATCTGGCTCAGCAGATCGCCGCGTAAAGCTCGCACAGTTGACGCGTAAGCTTTGGCATCAAGTTGTTCAGCGAGGCCCTGGGCTACTTCAATAGCACGAGCCGTTACTTGGTCTGGTGCAGTTACTTCGTCGAGAAATCCTGCATCTACAGCACCGCTACCATCAAAGATCTGTGCGTTAGCCACCGCAATTTGCAAATAACGCTTAGAAAGTCGCTCGCTCGCAATCAGCAGGGCCCAATTGGGGAGAGTTAGGGCGATAGCGACCTCATTGAGTCCAATCTTTACCGGGCCATCTACTCCAACGCGGTAGTCACAACCGCACAGCAATAACGCGCCAGCCGCCACCGCATGTCCGGTGGATGCTCCTACGACCGGCACTGAAGCGCCATACACCTGACGGATAAAGGCTCCTCCAGCCGTTCCCAATTCCGTAATTGCTTTGGGGTCCCCCGAATTGATTACGTCCAAATCAAATCCAGCAAAGAAGATCTTGTCATTGCCAGAGAGAACTACCGCTCCTATGTCCGGATCCGCTTCTGCTCGAGCCAACTCTTCACTGAGGGCCACCAACAGCGGCGTCGAAAAGGCATTGGCCTTGCCATCGTTAACGGATATACAAAGGACGTTCTTGATTTGTTGGGTGGTCATTGACGGATGCGGCATAGTTTCGACCGTAGCGCCATTGGGATCTATTTGCAGTTAACTCAACAGCCGTTTCCGCTTCAAACTCCCGAATTACTAGGCTGACCCAATGCCGACCTTGATTAACGATGTCGATTTGCCCGTTGTCGCAACAGATTTGTCTCTTTCGGAGGCACAACGACGCGAGCAACTACACCAATTGGCTCACGATCATTGGATTGCTAAAACCGATCTTGGTTACGTGATCACTACCCACGACGATTGCGCCGCAATGCTTCGCGACCGTAAGTGGTTCAGCGCACTGGCGCTCATAGCACAGACCCAAAATTATGAGAGTGAAGAGTGGTCCAGCCGACCTCAACGGCCAAGCATCCTCTCAACGGAAGGCGACGACCATCAGCGAATCCGAAGAATTGTTAGTCCCTCCTTTACCCCTAAATCAGCAGACCGTTTACGCCCTTTTATGAGAGACGTCGTGAACGAACTACTGGACCCAATTTGTGAAGCGGGTCATTCTGAATTTGTGGCTGATGTGTGCGAACCATATCCCATTCCGATTATCTGCGAATTACTTGGCGCTCCTCGGGAAGATTGGGAGTTATTTAGCAGGTTAGCCGTGGACATTTTCAAGATCTTCAACGGCAACCTAGCTGCTGACGCTCCAGCAATTATCGCCGCCAGCGATGAGATGGATGCCTACATGCTGAATCTGATTGCAGAACGAAGAGCTGAGCCGCGAGACGATTTACTCAGCGATTTAATCAGCGCAGAACAAGAAGGCGATCGACTTTCAACCGATGAACTGCTTTCGATGGCGAATGCACTCCTGTTAGCGGGTACTGATACGACACGAAATCAACTCGCTTGTGCCATGGCTCTTTTTGCGCAACACCCTGAACAATTTGAGTTACTGCGCTCAAACAAAGATCTGACTTCTAAGGCTGTTGAAGAAGTAATGCGATATTTGGGAGCTGTGCGCGGTACGGGGCGCTACGCGAGTGAAGAGATCGTCTATCGGGACTTAATTTTTCCGCAGGGTACGCTCATCTTCCCTAACTTCGTTGCGGCTAATCACGATGCACAAAAATTTGAGGAGCCACTGACATTCGATATCACTCGACAGGGTGGCACTCCTCATTTAACGTTCGGGAGCGGCATTCATTACTGCCTTGGAGCTTTTCTGGCTCGCGCCGAACTTCAGGAAGCTTTCTCCGTGATAGCCGATCGTCTACCTAATCTTCGCTTGGATGGAAAAATTAGCTGGAAGCCTTCACAGAACGGCATCTGGGGCCCCGAACGACTACCAATAGCTTTCGACAGCGGCCATTAGAACCAAGCCAACGCACCGAAATCAATGAGAGTGACAACCTCCGCCACAACAACCGCTTCGGCCTGTCCACGAACCCGTTTGCGCTGCATCCAACGAAGTAAAAGAACCGCTCCCAGATACAAATGTCGTCAATAGACGCTGAGCTTCCGCATGTCCGGATGGGCAGGTAGCGGGTTCAGCAGACTCCGACATCGGCCGTCGTCTATCGAAGGTCTCTTCACATTTTTGGCATCGATAAGAGTAGACAGGCACGCGACAATCGTAGGGTGAGGTCACCAACAAAGCCAAAGTGGCAGCGAGATGGGTAGGGGCCAGTCGGTGACCCAGAAAATCGACCCTACGAACGATCCGAAATCACTATCTCTTACTCGGCGTAGCTCACAGCCGGTTTTCGCTGTTAGCGCCACATTGCAAATGAGTTGGGCAAGGGTAATTCTCATCACTCTCGCAGGTGTGGTCTCACACACCTTCGGTCGCGGCACAATGCCACTTTTGCTACCTGCGATTGCCGAGGACCTGAAGCTAAATGCAACTGCATCAGGAGCTACAGGTTCAGTAAATATGGCGGCATATCTCTGCGGCGTCGTTACCGTCACATACCTCGCGAGCCGCGTCCCGCCCGCCGTGCTATTGAAATGCGGTCTGTGGGTAGTGCTCAGTGGACTCTTGTGCCTTGGAACTGCCCCGAACACTAGTCAATTAATGGTCGGAACAGCCCTCGCCGGTTTGGGCGGGGCCGGAATCTGGTTGACGATGCCCATCATCGCGACAGCGGATGTCCCAGTAACGAAGAGGGGTATCGTGATGGGCTCTCTAACCGCCACTATGGCAGTCGGTTCCATAGTCGTACCATTCGCAACTTCAACTCTTCGCGGAGTCATAAATAACGATGGGGCTTGGCGAGAAATATGGTTGTTGGAGACCGCCTCAGCCGCCATCATTCTCGCAATTGTCTATTTCGTATTACGGGGAAACATCTCAACACCCTTACCACTGGGAGCGGGAATCAAGGCAATCAACCGCTTGCAGGCATGGAAGATCGCTGTTTTTTTCTATATGGCGTTCGCGTTCGTTGCCGCCTCGTGGTTTCAATTCTTCGGTTTATCACTCGAAAGCGATCACGGCATGTCCCGCGAATTCACAACTCAGTTGTGGGCTCTAATGGGCGTAGGCGGCGTAGTTGGTGCTGTCATATTCGGCCGACTCAGCGATCGTTTCGGGCGTCCCAGAACAATGTGTTTGGTTACAGCTATTGGAGCAACTACTTGTCTCTTAGTTTTAGTGGGGAACACATGGGCAGCAGCCCTCGCCGCAGTCCTTTATGGCACAACGGGCATGGCAGTTCCTCCTCTGACCGCAGCATTTGTGCGAGATCAAGTGGCCGAGCAGGACTTCACAGCGGTTTTTGGGGCAATGACTATTTTTTACGGGCCAGCGTCGGTACTCGGGCCACTCACAGGGGGCGTGTTGGCTGATCTCACAGGCTCATATTTTTTCACCTACTCACTTTTGGCGATCGTCTTCGCGTTCGCCGCAGTTGCGGCTTGGTATCTCCCGGAAGCCGAACAATCTAATCACTAGCTCCGCATCCGATTCCAAGCAGACTCTTGCTTCACGCAAGCGCCAAATGTTTCTAGGATCTGCATCGTGAATGTTCGCAACGAATCACTGCCTTTCTGGCCCGGAGGTCCGACTCCTCCAGAAGGAAGCCCCAATGTTTTAATCGTGCTGTTCGACGACGTCGGATTTTCGGATTTTGGATGTTACGGGTCAACCATTGCCACCCCGACGATTGATCGTCTAGCGGCTGGCGGTCTTCGCTACACCGGCTTTCATACAACCGCTATGTGTTCAACAACCCGCGCTGCGTTGCTAACAGGACGAAATCATCATTCAGTTGGGGTTGGTTGCTTAGCAAATTTCGATAGCGGATACCCGGGCTATCGAGGAAAGATAAGTAAAGATGCCGGGACACTTGCAGAGATGTTGGGGTCATCCGGATACAGGAACTACATGGTGGGTAAGTGGCATGTGACGCCCTTAACAGAGTCAGGTCCTACCGGGCCATTTGATGGCTGGCCACTCGGCAGAGGTTTCGATCGCTTCTACGGATTCTTAGACGCAGAAACTGACCACTATTCGCCGGAACTAGTTCTCGACAACAGTCATATAGGAGCCCCCGGGAAGTTTGAAACTGGATACCACCTGACCGAAGACTTATTTGACCAGGCAATTAAATTTATTGCGTCGCACGAGGCGAGTCTGCCTGAAACGCCATGGATGACCCTTATAGGGCTCGGCGCGTGCCACGCCCCACATCAAGCGCCACGGGAGTTAATCGAGCATTACGACCAGGTTTTTCAACACGGTTGGGACGTTGAAAGGTCCCAACGGCTCGAGAAACAAATTGAGTTGGGAGTAGTTCCCCGAGGTACCGAATTACCTCCAAGAAACGATGCTGTTGAAGCCTGGGCAGAGCTTGATGACAGCACCCAACGAGTAGCGATACGCCTTCAAGCTGCATACGCAGCAATGCTTCACCACGCGGATCAACAACTGGCTCGGCTCGTGGCTCACTTAGAAGCTTCTGGACAGATGGAAAATACGGTGATCATGGTTCTTTCCGACAATGGCGCAAGTCAAGAAGGTGGGCCGCTGGGCTTCGTGAATGCGATGGGTCCCTACAACGGACTACCCGAGTCTATGGAAGAAAAGCTGAGCCGAATTGATGACATTGGGGGACCCGACACTCACTCGAATTTCCCGTGGGGCTGGTCGATGGCGGCGAATACTCCGTTACGCCGCTACAAACAAAACACTCACGGCGGTGGGGTTAGGGATCCTTTGATTATTCATTGGCCAGACAAGGTCGCCGAGCCGGGCCTCAGAGCGCAGTTCTGCCACGCGTGTGACCTCGTTCCAACCTTGCTCGACTGCATTGGGATCGAGGCGCCCGACATTATTAACGGAATCCCCCAAAAGCCCATCGAAGGAGTGAGCTTCGCATCGACTTTCGAAGATCCAAACGCAGTTACTGAAAAGAGAACCCAGTATTTCGAAATGTTTGGGCATCGGGGATTGATTCATAACGGATGGAAGGCGGTGGCCTACCACCCCCCAGGAACTCCATACGAAGATGACGAATGGGAGCTCTTTAATCTGGACGATGACTTTAATGAAACTAACGATCTAGCGGATTCAGAGCAGGGCCGACTGAAAGCCATGACTGATCTGTGGTGGGAGCAAGCAACTTCTTATCAGGTCCTACCTCTCGATGATCGTTTCGCTGAGAGGTTCGCTGAGAATGCGGCGCGGCACTTAGGTCAGCGGACATCTTTTACTTTCTGGGCCGGAATGGGTCACCTTCCGAGCGATGTCGCTCCTGACCTACGAAGCCGCAGCTATCGACTAGATGCTTCAGTTGAGCCAACTCGTGCCGGCATTTCCGGAGTGCTGGTTGCTCACGGCGATGCAACTTCTGGCTACAGCCTCTACATCGATAACGAAGGCCATCTGGTGCACGATCTCAACATTGGGGGTAGTCATCAGATCGTTCGTTCACCTGAGCCGATTCCGGAGGGGTCTACTAGCTTGGGCTTTCATATGGCACGCGCTCCTGAGGGACATAACGGAGTGGGAACCTTGGTCATTGATGGCAATGCGGTAGCAAGTCTTGACACCGAGAATATTTTTTTTCTAATGATTTCTTGGTCCGGACTGGACGTGGGTATGGACAGAGGCACCGCTGTTTCCCACTACGAAACGCCGAATGCCTACACCGGCAAGTTGCTTAAAGTCACAGTTGAACTTGATGAAGATCAAATTTTGGACGGAGAAGGAATCGGTCGTTCGGAAATGATGCGCGAATAACTAATCATTTGCGGGAAAACAGCAACTGAAACTCGACCACACCATGATCATCTACAGAAAGAACGATGGCCGCTGACGGAGCAGTAACGTCGTAATCGGAAAAAGTGACCTTTGTCGAACCCACTACAACAATCGTGTTGTCAACTAATTGCGCATCAAGGTCAACGTTTACGTCTCGAGTAATCGCGTTGACAGTTAATTGGCCTTCAGCTCGGACAGAAACTTTGGATCCGTCGATTTGAGGGAGTTCCAATGGCTGAGTCAAATTGAAGGTAGCAGTCGGATTTTGCTTTACGTTGAGTGCGTAGCGCGCTGCGCTATCTCGACGTGAATCGTTGGTGACGATCGACGACAAGTCAGCAGAGATCGAAACTGTTTGTATCGCACTTCCATCGATAGAGAGTTCGCCAGTCACTTGATCTGTCCGGCCAACTGCAGTGGTCGCGCCGATTTTTGCTAATTCTTCTTTGACCCTGAATCCGACGAATGAGCCAGTTGATTCCTCAAAGCTGAAGCTGCCCGTTTCCGAGTCAACACGCCAAACTCCATTTAGAGAAACTGCGTCTCCAGCTGCGTCGGTGCCCTTGTTTCCCGCGACGGCTTCGTCACCAGCATCTGTATTCGATGCTTCTTGTTGCTTCACTGCAGCTACAGCAGCGTCCAACGATACTTCCTCTGGAGCTGCTGATAGAACCCGCCAAACTCCATAGGCTCCCATCGCACCGATTACGACAACTAGTGCGATGGTGGTGATGATTACTGCGCGTCGCTTCTTCAATTTCAATCCCTTAGCTCTAAACGGAAACCCAACACTTCCACGGGCTGACTTCCTCTGATCTCATACCCGATTTCTGGGTACGGCTCAAATCCGAGTCGACGGTACAGCCGTTGGGCAGCCTTCATGTAATCGGTTGTATTGAGCAATAGCGCGGTCCGACCGTCGGAGCGAGCTCTTTCTATACACCAGCGAGTCAAGGCTTCTCCAACGCCACGACCTTGCAACTTAGGATCTGTCGCCAGAACTCGAAATCCCGCACAATTCCTGGGATTACCAGACTTGACTTCATCTGAGTAATCGTCGTGGTAAGCAAGACTTCCAACAATTTGTTCGCCCGTGACAGCCACGATGATTTCAGAGCGGGCAGCGCGACCAGCCACGTCACGCAGCTCTGCCCCGTACCAACCCAAGTCTTCTGGGAGGTCAAGCTCAGTGAACAAAGGCCTGTACGCCGCCATGGTGAGATTTGCCACTGTTTCATATTCAGAGCTTTGAGCTTCTCGTATCAACAGATTTGGATTCATTTGATCCCTTATGGCTTACCTGCACATCGGTGTCGGCGTCAACGAACGGTAGCGTCATATTGCAGTCTTCAAACTCTAAGGGAGCACTTGAAATGGCAAGTGAACCGTCTAAAGAACTCATTGCACTTGATAATCCCCGTTCGGGTCGCGACTACGAGGTGCGTTGCGAAACGCCTGAGCTCACTTGCTTGTGTCCGGTGACTGGGCAGCCCGACTTTGCAACGGTGGTAATCACCTACATTCCTGGTCAACACATAGTCGAATTAAAATCACTAAAGATGTATCTCTGGAGTTACCGGAATGAAGGCGTGCACCACGAGGGAATCACTAATCAGATTTTGGATGACTTGGTTGCCGCCATCGCTCCCAAATCCATGAACGTCACCACGGAGTGGTTTGTCCGTGGTGGAATCACCACAACGGTGTCCGCAACACACGAGGCTTAAACGCAAACCGCAATTAACAATTTGAAGGTCACAACACGCGACCTATGCGTCGAGTACCGCAGGTCCGTCTCCTGGTTCGACCAGAGGAGGTTCGGTCGACCAAGGAAAGTTGATCCACTGGTCCGTGTACTTCCAGACGTATTCACACTGAACGACCGATCGCGACTTTTCGTACAACACTGCGGTGCGAACTTCTGCGACCTCGTCGAGGCAGTGATCTCGGACTAAAGCAAGAGTGTGGCCGGTGTCTGCTACATCGTCAACAATCAGAACTTTCGTGTCTCTGAGATCGACTACGTCAACATATGGAGGCAACACCACCGGGACATCAAGCCGCTCGTCAACCCCCGTGTAGTACTCCACGTTCATCACATAGAGGTTCTTTACGGAAAGTGCGTATCCCAGCGACCCAGCAATGAAAAGCCCGCCTCTTGCAATGGCGAGGATGATGTCGGGTCGGTATCCGTCATCCGCCACCATGCCCGCCAGAGCGCGGGAGGCCAAGCCATAGTTTTCCCAATCGAGAACTTCTCGTTGTTCGTCACTCACCTACTGGAACTTACACCCGTATAGCCATTAATTCGTTGTAACTGGTCAACGATGTCACTATTGGCGCTCGCGGCACTAACTTGGCCTAATGCCGTTGTTGGCTCCTCAACATAAACTGGTACTACGACATCTCTTGTCGCGCAATGGGACGGCCTTACCCAGCGAGCTTTCGACCCTTACCGGACTCGAACTCGAGGATGTACTTAACGCTCTAGATCATCTGCACCGAACTGATCTAGCGGCACCTATGCCCCACACTCCCGGACTAGGCGAAGGCCCGTGGTCGCTTACCTCTCACGGGCAACAAGTTGGGCCTTCGCTGGCAAAAGATGAGATGACCTCAGCTGGGGAGACTGAAGATACCGACCCTGCTGAGGGTTGGGGCTTTCCTTGGCGACCTGTTAAGAAAGATCCGCCTGTCTATGCCAGCAACCTTCCTCGACCAACTCGACAAAATCGCAGGGCCGTGCGACGGCCTCTGTTTCCAATCCAGGTACCAAATCAACCTCCGAGTCGTCCTCGCTGGGGGCTAATGGCCATTGCTTCTCTCGTCACCATCATCGGTGTTGTCTTGATGCTGATCACTATTCGTCAAGTCGATATCGAGATAGGCGGTATCGAGGATGGAGTGGCGCTGCAACCTAGTTCAATCGAAGGAACCGAGATTTCATTTACTGTGAGCGGCGCAAACGCTCGCTCTGCGCAACTGCTTCTTGATGACTTCCCAGTTAGCGGAGTTCAACGTTACGGCAACCGCATTGTCTGGGTTGTGCCACCGCTTACCGAGGGTGACCATTCTCTGGAACTAGTTGTTGACCGTCGCTTATACGGAACAACATCTCGCGCTATCGGTTTCAGCGTCGACGGCACTCCTCCTCTAATCGGGTTACCAGATGTTCTAGAGCCAGTCCCTATGGATGAGCCCGTTACCATCGCTGGAACATCAGAACCAGGAGCGACTCTCGTTGTCGGAGGGGTACCAATCGAAACCCGAGACGGCTCTTTTGTTCTCGAACTCGAAGAACCCCCAGCGGGCCCCGTCTCTGTATTGGCTATAGATCGCGCTGGGAATACAAGTACTTTCAACATGATTATCCCAATTGCGTATCCGAGAACTCAAGGCGTTCACGTGAGCGCAGCTGCTTGGGCTCATGACGGCCTTAAGAGCTCCGTGCTGGAATTAATTCGTGCTGGGAAAGTAACTGCTGTCGAAATAAGCCTAAAAAATGAGAGTGGGGTTGTTGGTTATAACAGCGACATACCTTTGGCAATCGATAGCGGTGCTGCAGACAATCTATTCAATCTGCGAGAAGCCATCGAAGAACTACACGCCTTAGACGTTCGGGTAATAGGCCGTATCGTCGCATTTCGTGATCCCATTCTTGCCAAATACGCCTGGGCCAAAGGTGACCAAGATTGGGTGATACAGACTTCAGATGGAAGGCCGTTAAGTAAATACGGTGGCTTCACCAATTTTCAAAATCCCGGCGTCCAACAGTACAACCTCGATATTGCCAGGGAAGCGGCGGAAGCGGGCATCGATGATGTGCTTTGGGACTACATGCGTAGACCCGAGGGCCGGCTGGACAGTATGTACATACCCGGGGTCGGTCTTGACGACCCTTCGCCAGTAATCGTTGACTTCCTTCGCCAATCCCAGTCGATCTTGAGAGAGTTCGGAGTGTTTCAAGGCGTTTCGGTGTTTGGCATTTCGGCCACCCGTGGCGAGTACATCGCCCAGGATGTATCGGGGATGGCACAGTATGTCGATTACGTCGCCCCAATGATTTACCCGTCTCATTGGTCGCGCGGCGAGTACGGGGTTGCCCACCCCGAAGCGCAGCCATACGACATTACTCGAGCATCTTTAGCTGACTTCCAACGGGTACTCGACGGAACCAACACCGCATTAGTGCCCTGGCTGCAAGATTTCTCTATGAGAGTCCAGTACGGGCCAGTTGAAGTCAAAGCTCAAATCGACGCCGCTGCGTCGTTAGGAATTTATGACTGGCTGCTATGGGATCCAACGGTGACTTATACCTCGGAGGGGATAGTCGCAGCTAGGGGCTAATCACTGGCGAAGACAGTCAGCTGTTTTCGAAGAAATGTTGCCGCAGTTTGTACTTCTGAACTTTGCCGCTGGGCGTCATCGGGAACTCATCAACGATCACTAAAGCCTCCGGCCAGAACTGTCGAGTTGTTCCTTGCGTTTCCAAGAAACCTGTTAGATCTTCCAAAGTGGGCGGGTCGCCAGAGGGAAGCACAAACGCACATCCAATTTCTCCCAGACGGTCATCCGGCTTACCCACTATCGCTGCTCCTGTTACTTGGGGATGACGCAAAAGGAGATCTTCAATTTCCTTTACCGGAATGTTTTCTCCACCACGAATGATGATGTCCTTTGTCCGTCCGGTGATGCGGATGGACTCGTTGTCGTTCATGACTGCGCGGTCTCCAGTTTCGAACCATGTTCCATCCCACGACGACTCGGTGAGTTCTCGACCCTGCACATATCCGGCAAAAAGCAACGAGCCCTGGCACTGCAGGTCGCCTTCGATCCCGATAACGGGCTCCCCTAATTCGTTTACAACGCGAACTTTGTTTCCAGGAAGCGGTCGACCGTCGGCTAGACGCGTTGCTAGGGAATCAGATGGACGCCCTACCGTTAGCAGACCGCATTCGGTCATTCCCCAACCGGGCAGCACAACGCATGGCAGACGCGCGTCCGCGTCCTCCAAGATGGGCTCTGGCACAGCCGCGCCCGCGCAAACAAATCGTTGCCAGCTAGAAAGATCACGATTCTCGACTGCTTCAATCGCCAAGACATCAGCCAAGAACGGCGTAGCGCCCATCGAAATTTGAATTTGATGCTGTTCTATGAGATCAACAAACTCGGAAGGATCCCACACATCTTGTAATACGACATGTCCCCCTAACGTCAGGGGGGCGCGAATTCCATATAAATATCCAGTTTGATGCGCCAACGTCGAGGCCATATGAAAGATATAGCCAGGCCCATCCGCCGTTCCGCCAGGCGATGAAACTCCCTCGCAGACCGAATCGACAAAGCAATCAACTGCTGCGTTCAGGGTGTTCTGAGTGTGCATCACTCCTTTGGGTTGACCGGTAGTCCCCGATGTGAACATCACCTCGCACACGTCATGCGTTCCGGGTCTGAGCAAATCAACAGCGGCTCTGTCATATGCGGAGAAGCGACCTTGCTCGAGAAGTTGATCCCATGTCATTGCATCGACAACCGGCTGTTCTCCCACGGTGATGATCTCTTTTACCCAAGGGCATCGCTCTCTAAGTTCTGTGTGCATTGCTCCCAAAGCAAAGCCCCGAAATTCAGTTGCGGTGATCACGACTCCCGGTCGAGCTAAGTCACTCATGACGAGAACTTCGTTGGTTCTAAAAATGGGGGCGACCGGGTTAATCACGCCACCTATACGTTCCACTGCGGCAACCGCCACTAGAAATTGATGCCAATTTGGTAGTTGAATTTGTACGACGACGCCTGGCCGAACGCCCAACTCAAGCAGTCCTCGACTAGCCTCATCTACTTGGGTTGCTAAGGCGGACCAAGAGGTCGACCCGAATCGGTCTGTTACTGCGATTTGGTCACCGCGTTCTTCGGCCCAACGATCAATGATCGGATCAAACCATCTATCCGACCACTGACCTACTTCAACCATTTCTGAAATTCGCATTTGGGTCAGCGTCGTTTCAAAAAAAATTTTCGATAACTCCATATCTGGGCTCCTTGAAGAGGGTGCTCCCTACTTACTTTCGATATCGAGGAAGAACTTCTTGCGCCATCAGACTTTCTGCGCGTTCCACGTAATTCATGGGGGATGCAGCGCTCAAAATAATGGTGCGCGCGCCGGCGTCGATATATTCAGTGAGTCTTTCCACGCAGCGGTCTGGATCACCAGCTATTGCGTACTTATCAATCATCTGGCTGAAATCTTGGTTGTATTGCTTTGATAGACGTTCATTCGCGTACTCCACCGCGGTGGCATTATCTTCATGGCAGCAAAAGAAAATGAATAGTCCTGGATCTACAGGGTTTTCGTTGCCTTCTTCGCTTCGGTACTGAGCAATTCGTTGATTGGATTCTTCCAGCATCTCGGGTGTGTACATGTAAGGAAGCCACCCCGATCCGTACCGGGCCGCTCTGCGCCAGGCTGCTTCTTTCCGCCCAGAGATCCAAATAGGCGGTGAAGGCTGTTGAAGCGGCTTGGGTTCGAGAGTCACGCCGGATAGCTGATTGAATTCTCCGTCGAAATGAACATCGTCTTCGGTAAACAAGCGCCTCATAATTTCGAGGGCTTCGTTCGTCCGGGCGCCTCTTTGAGACACCGGTACTCCGGACGCTTCAAATTCTTGAGGCAATTCGCCCCCTACCCCAATTCCCATATGAAACCGTCCGCCAGAAGCAACGTCTAAGGCCGCCGCTTGTTTCGCTGCCAATACCGCCGGGTACAGGGGAAGGAGGGTAATGGTGGACATGAGTTTGAGTTTGGTGGTGGCGCCGGCTGCTACTGCTAGGGAAATAAATGCGTTTGAGCAGGGCACGTGAAAAAACACGTGCTCACCGGTAGTGGCGTAGTCGTATCCGAGTTCTTCAATCGCCTGAGCTTGCTGAGCGACTTGGTCTGCGCGTCTCATAGCAAGTCCAAATTGGACTTTCCGATCTGATGTCTCTTCGTTGTTCACTAGAACCTCTCTTGGTCTACAAGTGACCGTAGCCGGTAGACACCATGTGTCTCACAGTCGAAGGACCGGACACCCATTTCGGGCGCCCGGTCCATCGCTGTCCGTGCGTTGGGGTAGATCGGTTGCTGGCTACTTGAGGTAGTTCAGCTTCCCCCCTTTGCTGTTAGTGCCTCCCCCGTGGAAAGCGGCACTAACGGTCACGCCCAGTTGGGGGTATTCAGGCCGCACCTGGTTGGCCGAAATCCCTTTCCAGACGATCGACTGAATCCTATTACCACTACTTACTAAACGCAAATTTAGTATTTCGTTATCGGTTTCCCGCTTTTTTCTGCGTTATTGCCAGGTCAGTGCTAGGCCAATGGGATGGGAAACCACACTATTAACGCAGATCGAGTAAACGATCTGATCGATCGCTGCAGCAGGGAAGTAAACGACGGGCTATTACCGAGTTGCCAACTCGCGATTGGTTTTAACGGCGAAATTGTTGTTGACCACACAATTGGAGATGCGACTGAGGACACGCGCTACTGCTTCTTTTCTGCGACGAAACCGTTCGTCGCCGCGACTATCTGGCAACTTGTCAGCGAAGAACTACTCGACCTAGACACTGCGGTCGCGGCTCTTATTCCAGAGTTCGGAAACAACGGAAAAGAGGCAATCACCCTTCGTCAGGTGCTGTTACACACTTCTGGGTTCCCCCACGCTCCGATGGGACCCAAGGTCTGGTCATCATCCGAAAGTCGTCGTAGCAGAATGTCGGAATGGCAACTGAATTGGGAGCCGGGAACCCGCTACGAATACCACCCCACGAGCGCTCATTGGGTGCTAGCCGAACTAATCAGTGAGGTAACTGGGGAACCATATACAGATGAGATTCACAGGCGAGTAACGGACCCGTTGGGAATACCTCGGATCCTCGGACTTAGTTCAGATAATCAGGAGTTAATGGCAGAGCTCACGCTGTGTGAGGGTGAGGCGAGCCCGGATGAACTTGAATCGGTATTCGGCGTAAGAGAAATGCCTCCCAGCGAGGTAACGGATGAAACGATTATTCGCTTCAATGACCCCCTTACTCGCGAAATCGGAGTTCCGGGCGGCGGGGGCTACGGCCGTGCCGCAGACTTAGCTCGCTTCTACCAAGCGCTACTTCACAACCCGGACAACCTCTGGCATCCATCAACTCTCGCTAATGCAACCGGACAGGTTCATAATGACTTGCCTGATCCGATGGGTGTTCCAGCCAATCGGGGTTTGGGCGTGGTTCTCGCCGGAGATGACGGCATGAGTAACAGGAGGGGTCTCGGTCGAACAGTGTCGCCAATGGCCTTCGGCCACAACGGAGTTGGGGGACAAATCGCCTTCTGTGACCCAGAAAGTGGCTTGTCTTTCGCTTACACAACCAACGGACTCGACCGTCATCAAATTCGACAACCCAGGCGAGGCACGTCTATCGCTAGCCTGGCTGCCAATTGTGTTTCTTAGAAAGGTTGAGCAATGAAGTTCGGGTTTACCCTTCCTAATAATTTCGGGGTGACCAACCCTAAAGACGTAGTGGAACTGGGGGTTCAAGCCGAGGAACTGGGATTCGACTCGCTGTGGGTAAACCATCACGTCATCAATGTGGGCTATGTCCACGACCGTTTAGCTCAAGCTCCGTATCACGACGCTCTCATAACTTTGACCTGGCTAGCTGCTCACACCAAAACCGCGACGTTAGGCACGAGTGTCTTGGTGATGCCGTATCTCCACCCAATGGTCTTAGCCAAGGAAATAGCCACTTTGGATCATCTTTGCGATGGGCGCATCACTCTCGGGCTTGGCGTCGGAAGCTTGCCCGAGGAAAACGAGATCTTGGGCGCTGAATACGACAACCGCGGGCAATACAGTAATGAATTTATTGAGGTTCTTCGTCAGCTATGGACCCAAGACGAGGCAACCTTCAGCGGCAAATACTGGAACTTTGAAGCTGTCGTTACTTCACCCAAACCACTACAAAAGCCTCATCCTCCTATGGTTATTGGGGGCAATCGAGCCGCTGCGTTAAAGCGAGTTGCGCATCTTGGAGATGGGTGGCATCCCCTCGGCCTTTCCCCGGAGAGCCTGAGCAAACGACTAGCCCAGATACGGCAAGAAGCTGCGTCCATCGGACGAAATCTTAAGAATTTCCCTATTCAGGTTCGTCGCGACTTTCAAGGCGTCGACAGAGATCTAATAGAAGCTTACGGCAAGGTCGGTGTTACAGATCTGGTGCTTTCATGTAACACCGGAGAGGTAACGGAGATTTCCAAGACACTCGATTCGTTTGCCAAAGACTTTATTCAACCATGAGGCCCCTCTCTGGTTTGCGGGTAATTGACTTAACCGATGACTCCGGCAGGTTCGCGACCAAATTGCTGACCGAGTTTGGGGCAGACGTTGTTCGCATCACTAACGAAGGGTCCGCTGGGCGGCCTATGAGGGATGCGGATGGAGGCGTACTCGATTGGTGGTACGACGGGGGCAAAGATAAACATTTTATTGACCTAGCCACTGACGCTGGACAACGAAAATACCGTGACCTGGCCATCTCTGCTGATCTGATAATCGAGACTCGAGCACCCGGCGAGTTATCAAAATTAGGTTTAGATCACGGCGATCTCGTTGCTCTTAACTCGCGACTCGTTCAAGTATCGATCACTCCTTTTGGCAGAACCGGTGAGAGGTCGAACTGGGTCGGCTCAGATCTAACTGCGGCGGCGTTAGGAGGGTTTCTGTCCGTAGGAGGGTTGCCTGACAAGCCTCTGAACGTCTGGGGCCGACAAGCCTACAATTACGCCGGATTCATGGGTTCGCTGTGTGCGCTCGCTGGGGTGTTCAAAGCTCGGAGAGATGACGCGGGCCAACATTTCGACATATCGATTCATGAGACGTTGAGTGGTTCCGTTGAGAATCTCTTGATGCAGTGGTTCTTCGACGATGTCTTACCTCTTCCAAAAATCGCTCCTCGCCAGGGCGCGCTTCATTGGCTGCGCGCTTACGACCTTGCTGAATGTCGCGACGGACACATGATGATCACGCTTACACCTACTCCAGACAACGCGTTTCAAATGATGGTGGATGACGACTTCGAGGAGGGCCGCAACTGGTTGGGTTACAACGTCGAGGAGGTGTTGGAACAAATCGATGACGCTATGGATTCGATGAGGGCATGGGTGCGTAACTACGACGCAATGGATTTATGGGAAAAGGCACAGAAACGGCATGTCGCCATAGGAGCCGTACATGACATTGAGCAAGCGTGTGCCAGCCCTCAGTTCGAACATCGAGAGTTCTTTTCGAAGATTGGGTCCTCTTCAGTTCGACAGCCTGGGCGCTTGGTCAGGTTTTCCGAGACACCGTCTCTTCCGCCTCAGCCACCCAAGACGACTGAAACACCGATTGATGTAATCGTAAAACGTTGGTCCGAACAGAAACCAATGAAGGTTGATGATCTCTCAGGCCAAAGTGGCGGCGGGCTTCCTCTCGAAGGTCTCCGTGTTTTGGATTTGACTTGGGTGCTAGCGGGCCCGTTCGCGACGCGAATGCTCGGTGATCTGGGCGCCGACATAATTCGGGTGCAGAATGAAGAACACAGCACCCTGGTAAATCGTCCTGACTATCCCTATTACTTTGTGTGGGGTCGCAGTAAGCGAAGTGTCAGCCTGGACATGAAACATCCTGAGGCCCTAAACGCAATCAGAAAACTGATCGAGAACTGCGACGTCTTGATTGAGAACTACAGCGCAGGAGTCCTAGATAGTTGGGGGTTGGACTGGGAGACCGTCAAAAAGTGGAACCCGCGTTTGGTCTACATCTCTATGTCTGGTTGTGGGCACGATGGACCTTGGAGTCATGTCATTTCTTATGCTCCGACCGTACACGCCATTTGCGGCATTACTCATCTCACCAATTTCGCTGATCGTGGAGACATCGGTCCGGGTTTCTCTCTTAACGATCATCTTGCAGGGTTTGCAGCGGCGAGCTCGATAATGGCCGCTTTGCTTGCCCGCGATCAGTCCGGAGTAGGGCAACACATTGACATGGCACAGCTAGAGGTCGGGACTTACAGCATCGGTCCCGCTGCCCTTGACTGGCTTTCCAATGGAGTAGTTGCTCAACCAAATGGAAACTGTGACGGTCTGCAGGACCATGTTCCGAATGAGGTGTACGAGTGCGTCGACGGTTTCGTTGCAATAACTGCGACTAGTGATGCGGAATGGATCCAGCTATGCGATTTGGTTAGCAACGACGAGCTAAAAGTTTACAAAACCGAAGAGCAGCGTAGATCTGGGCGCGACGAAATCAATCGGGTACTAGCAGACTGGGTAGCGCCCATGAGGGGCTCAGACGTTGAACAGCTTTTGCAATCGGTAAAAGTTCCCGTAGGGCAAGTACAAGACGCAAGGCGCCTATTTACAGAAGATCCTCAACTAGCTGACCGAGAGTTTTGGCGAGAAATTGAACATTCAATCTTCGGGCAACGAAACGTTGACACGTTTCCTGCGTTGCTTGACGGGATTCGACCACCCACCAATCTGTTATCTCCCGCTTATTTAGGCGAACACAATTTTGAGGTCTGGGGTGAGCTCGCAGGCCTAGGAATCGAAGCGGTAGCAGATGGAATCGGGAAAGGTTTATTCAGCTAACAACTTCTCATGTCGTTATTTGACATCTACCCAGCCAACGACCCTCTTCACTAGAACTTCAATAAAATCGCCATCTCTGCTTTCCACTTCAGTGTCTAGTAGGTCATCTCCAGCAACCATGCGGTGAGCCAAGATGGCTTTAGAGGTAGAGACATCTTCGATCAATTCTTCATATGAATAACCGTTGACACCCGCATCGACAAGGCCCTGATGATAACGCTGAAGCATCATCTCTTCCTCCACACGGTGATGTGGCTCTAGGGCGGTAGTGATGAAATAAGCGACTTCCCAACCGGGCCGCCCCCAAGCTAACCCCTGCCAATCAAGCACAACCGTTTCACCATTAGAACGGAACATCAGGTTGTCGAGGCGGTAGTCCCCATGGCACAGAGTCCAGGGGTCGCGTTCCATCTGGGAACATAGCTCAGGCAATTGTTCCTGAACCTCGTCCATCTTTTGGACTACTTGTTCTCCGATCAGAGCACCAAACCGGTCAACAAAGTCACTCCTGTTACGCCGGTAACTGGCCTGCACAACTTTGGGAAGGTGCCCAATGCTCCAGATGATGGGGTGAGAGTCGCGCCGCTCGGAGTTGCACCAATTATGCGCATGGAAGCGCGCTAACAGGTCAAGTCCATTGAGAGCGTCATCAATGGAACCGCCTTCTATCTGGCTAGGCGGCCTTGCATCATGAATATCTTCCATAACCAGTAGGTATCTACGCGGAGACTTTCCCCCAATTAGAAGAAGAAGATTGAGTAACTTGCTGACGGCAAAAACCGGCAGTTTTCCAAAAAGATAAACAAAAAGGGTCTCAAGCCACGGCGCAGGGTTGGCGTCATAATCTGCGTAAATGAACTGAGGTGTCGGCATACCCAGCTCGTGGGTCATTTCGCGGTAGACCCTAATCTCCCTCTCGTAGACTGCTAACGCTTCACCGAGGGAACGATTCTTCACCACTTTCGATGGAATTTTAACTATGACAGAATCTGGGGCATCTGTTGTGCCTCGCCAAGTGAGCGAGCAGCGATATAGCTCTCCTAAGAAACCGATACCTTCTCCAATGACCTCACGTTTGACTTCGGTCACCATCCCGCCGTATCGGGGACCGATAGTGGTGCTGAACCACTGAGCATCAAACTCGTCTGCTATTTGAGGAATGTGATGTTTATCTCGTCGCGCCATGTGGAGATTCTTACTCAGTCCAAACTAACTAGCGACCTCTGCGCTATTGCCGACCATTCGAAGTACTTCGTCCGAAACTATCCGATCCTCAGTTACTCGATCATGAAGACCCTTTTCTAAGGCGACATGTGACGAAGTCACGATCTGCGAGGTTGCTAGCGCAATATGGGCTCGATTGTCTCCGCGACGTTGTCGATCGGTCACAAGGGCGGCAGTACAGGCAACTCCAGCCGTCGGCAGACTTCCTTCTGTTAGCTGCTCAGCGCGACGTTGACAGGCGAGCGCCATTCTCTCGGCTACTTCAAGCGACACGGCTTGCTCAGGCGCATATCCGAGTAAGTCCGACAACGCCGAAAACGAATATGGAACCTGGGCTTCAAGGACCGTTCTCGATGCCCCTGGTACCAACAGCAAATCTGAAATGGACGCTACGCCACCCCCCGAGACAGCTATCACCACCATTAGAGGCGAGTCGTGAATTTGGTCAATTAACTGCAACCGCTCGGTGGTGGTCATCGGAGCTGGTGAAGGCATCTATCTCCTCGATTCGCTCAGGATATTTGCGGCGGCTTCCAGGCCACCACTACCAATTGGAATACCGCAAGATCTTAAGGCGGCTTCTATTGCCCCAAGAGCCCCCATGATCATCGGCGCATTCAAATCGCCAAGGTGTCCTATACGAAAAGCAGTACCGGCGAGGGGTCCAATTCCCGAGCCCATCGTGACATCGAAGCGCTCTCGAGCAACCTGCAACACTTGGTTCGCATCATGCTCACCGATTAGTCGGACACAGGTAACACTGTTGGAGCGTTCATGTTCGTTCACAGCGTTGAAATCGAGTGCTCCAGCACAACTCCAAGCTTGGACCGCCGCTCGAACGGCATCAGCTATGAGTTGATGACGAGTCGTTACGGCGTCGATGCCGCCCTCCTCGTCAATCATGCTCAAAGCTTCTCGCAAGCCAAAGATGTGATGTATTGGCGGGGTGCCACAAAACATTCGATATCCCTCAGCCTCGAGCCGGCGTCTCCAATCCCAGTAAAAGCGTTGTCGGGAATTCCGGTAGGCAGCTGCTACCGCCCGCTCGCTGATGCCGGTGAAAGCGAGACCAACTGGCATCATTAGTCCCTTTTGACTCACCGCTAGGCAGGCGTCCAGCTTCATTTCGTCTACATAAAGCGGAGTGCACCCAAACGACGCTATTGAGTCGACAACCAATAGAGCTTCATGGTCTAAGTCATCTAGCACCGCCCTGACCGCCTCCAGGTCTGTAGTCACGCCGGTTGAGGTTTCTGTATGAGCTAATAAAACGCCCTCGATTCGTTTGCCGTCTTCGCTGGACAATGCTTCGTGAAGGGCGTCAGGATTCACACCCTGCTGCCATCCAGTCTCAAACCATTGCACGTTTAAGCCGTGGGCTTCACACATCTCTCCCCACCTGTGGCTGAAATGACCGCTATCGCATAGAAGTACTGAGGCGCCAATATCGAAGAGGTTGGTAACAGTTGCCTCCCAAGCGCCGTGACCTGTGCTGGTGTATCCGATCAGCGGTCCGGGGCTTGCCATGTGCCGACTCAAGTCCTCTAACGAGGTATCAAGCAACTGCGAAAATTGTTCAGTGCCAAAATCAATCGCCGGTCGCGCCATAGCGCGAAGAATGCGTTCAGGAATATTGGTTGGTCCGGGATTTTGTATGAAGGTGCGACCGCTCACTGTTTTGAAGGTATCCGTATTTCAGAGTGGACGCGCGCTACCCCAGGGTTGTTCTAGCTACTTCAGAAGGTCAATACGAGCCGTAGAGACTGGTCTTAACTTAGGTCTATCGACCCGAAAATTTTGGTTCTCGCTTGTCAACGAACGCTTTAACCGCTTCTTTGTGGTCTTGTGTTTGTCCACAGTGAATATGGTGAGCTGCTTCCATATCGAGACACTCTCCCATTTCACCGTTGACGGCCCTGTTCAGGTTTTCTTTCATGTATCTGTAGGCAACCGTTGGTCCTTGGGCCAATCTCCGGGCAATTGAGGTCGCTTCATCCTGTAGAGATTCTTCAGCGAAGATTCCATTGACTAGCCCCAACTTTTCGGCTTCTTGCATATCAACTTTCTCTGACAGGAAATACAACTCGCGAGCTTTCGCAGAGCCGATGAGACGGCTCATAAAGTAGGTCCCACCGTAGTCACCACTGAATCCAACTCGAGCAAACGCCGTGGTCATAATTGCATTAGGTGACGCGTATCTCAGATCGCACGACAGGGCTATCGACAAACCGGCACCCGCAGCCGGACCTGGGAGCACCGCAATAGTTGGTTTAGGCAATTCGTATAGCTTGCCGGCTGTGTCTCGTTGATCTCGTCGTTGCAAGTGGACTCGAGCGTCGTATTGGAGCACGCTATCGCCTCCTTCACCCCCAGCTTCTGCCATTCCTTTCACGTCGCCGCCAGCACAAAATGCGCCACCAGCCCCGGTAAGCAGGACAGCGCCTACGTCACTTGCTGTCTCTGCATCGGATAGTGAAGCAACTAATCCCTTGAGCATCGCGGCGGACATTGCATTTCTTCTTTCCGGACGGTTGAGCGTAATTGTCATTACTCCCTCGTCAACCTCGGATCGAATATCGTCAGTTCCGGTGTCGAAGATGCGGTCGGACATGATTTCTCCATCTGTCTGTTTATTCGTGTGTTCTTCCGATACCGAAGTATCGCGAAATTTTGGATCCCACGTCGGACGATCACGTTACGAGGGGAAATGACTATCCGCCTGCCCCTTCGGTGAAACCTAGTTCGACGTTCACGTTTCTGGTTGAACCATCGTTAGCCAATATCAACATTCGCACCACTCGCCCGATCTCGCTGTCGCGTACAGCGGATACGAGATCTTGGACCGAATTGATTTCCTGCCCATCAAATTCCAGTACGACCTCGCCAACCTTGAGACCGGCGGCATTAGCGGCACCATCTTCGACTAGTGCGACAATGACCACTCCGGTTTCAACACCTTCGAATATGTCGTACTGGCGTCGGGATGTTTCATCCAGCATCTCCACATCAATGATGTTTACTCCTAGCAGCGGTCGTTTCGGCACTTCGCCTGTTTGAAGTGTTTCAATGACCGGCCGAGCGTGGTCGATCGAAATTGCAAATCCAATGCCTTCGGCGTTACCAGCAATGGCGGTGTTCACTCCTATGACTTCGCCGTTGGCGTTAACGAGTGGCCCGCCGGAGTTACCAGGGTTGATAGCGGCGTCGGTCTGGATGAGACGGGTAAGCCGACTTCCTGATAGCTGTAGTTCTCGTTCTAAGGCTGAAACTATGCCGGTAGTGACAGTTGGCGTATCACCCAGCCCTAACGCATTACCTATGGCAAGCACTTCGTCGCCGACTTCGACCTCAGCGGAAATTCCGAGTCGCGCTGCTGGAAGGTTTTCGCCGTCAATCTTTAGAACTGCTAGGTCGCGAGTCGGGTCTTGTTGCACTAGCTCAGCGGCTTTGATACTTCCGTCGTACAGCATGACTTTGATATCGGTGGCGGCCTCAACTACATGCGCATTGGTTACCACTTGTCCATCCGCACTGATTATGAATCCGGTGCCTTGACCGCCTCCGAAGACGCCATCACCTGTTTGAATTTCTATCTGGACTACTGTCGGGGCTACCGCAGCCAACACCGCTTTGACATCTAGGCGACCCGCATCGGTCATTTCAACACGAGGTGTAGTGGCTTCATCAGAGGTAGTTGCAGCATCCAACGCCACCGTGGTGGGTGGAATCTGTGAGTCTGCAGTTCCTGTCACACTTTCGTCGTGTTGGCCGATCGCGCTGTCGGTTTCAGTGACGTATATGCGCTGCGGATCTCCGAGACCGACGACAATCAGTCCCGCCACCAACGCTCCGACCACTGCGCCGAGCACCGTTCCAGCTAGAAATCGACCGCTTTTTGATCCAGAGTCGTCGTTCACAATGATGAGGCTATCTGTGCTGTGGACATCATTTAGGTCGCGAAACGTGGCCGTCGGCAGATAAGACGCAAAGACACAATTAGTTGTTAGTGGCTCAGGGCTTCTAACGCCGAGGCCGACAAAGTTTCAACTTGGTCTTTGAATGTCATGACGTCGACATCCTCTTGATTTCCCATCGCTCCTTGCAAATAGCGATTCAGCACGCCTTCGACAATCGCAGCGAGTCGCCAATAGGAAAAAGCCCGGTAATAACCCACTTGCGATATATCTCGACCGGACGCGCGTTCGTACCATTTCAACAACTGGTCGCGAGTAGCGAAGCCACCAGCGAGGGTTGGTGCACTTGAACCGGCTGGAGTTTCATCTGGGTCGACCCAGTTATTTAGCAAGTATCCAACGTCAGCTAAAGGGTCTCCAAGAGTGCATAATTCCCAATCAAGCACAGCGCGGATGCTTCCTGAGTCAACCAGCATGTTGCCGAGTCGGTAGTCACCGTGGACGATTGTGGATCCAATCTGAGTAGGCATGTGTTGTTCAAGTAAACGTTGAACTTCTTCCATTGTGTCTAGTTCTCGTGTCTTGGACTGTTCCCACTGCCGACTCCACCGCCTCAGTTGTCGACTCAAATATTCCTCGCGTTTCGCCAGGTCACCTAGAGCAATTTCGTCTGGTTCCACCGAGTGGAGTTCGGCTAGGACCTCAACGACCTCCCGACTCAGATTCATGCGGTCTTTTGGCGTAATTAGGGCTGCTTCGATGTCGCTGTGGAGAACCGCTCCTTCAACGTAGGCCATCACATAAAACGGGGCGCCGTTGACCTCAACATCTTCGCAAACGCCAAGAGTCGCTGGCACTGGAACCGCGGTTTGACCTACGGCACTAACTACCCGATGTTCGCGTTCCATGTCATGGGCCGTTGCTAAGACTTGCCCGAGTGGTGGGCGTCGCAGTACATAAACGTTGCCGTTGTCGTCTTGAACCCTGAATGTCAGGTTCGAATGACCGCCGGCGATCAACTCGTATCGAAACGGGGGAACCGCGCCGGCTATTTGTGCAGCAAACCACGATGCGACACCAGCTTCGTCAATTCCTTCTATAGATGAGTCACTCATTTCTTTTGGTCCTAACAATTCACACTCCGCAACCGTGGTGCGTTAGTTATACCGATAGAAGCCTCGACCGTTCTTTCGGCCAAGTAGTCCAGCATCGCACATCCGACTGAGCAGCGGTGGGGGGGCATACAGCTGTTCTTTGAACTCTTCGTACAGTGACTCTGCGACGGCCATGGTCGTATCTAACCCAATAAGGTCACATAACGCTAATGGTCCCATCGGATGGTTACAGCCAAGAACCATGCCCGCGTCAATGTCTTCAGCGCTGGCAAAACCTGATTCCATCATCCGGATCGCCGAAAGGATATAGGGAACGAGAAGTGCGTTTACTACAAAGCCTGCACGGTCCTGACTACTTACCACTCGCTTACCGAGTTGATCGGAGGCGAACTCTTGACAAACGGCCGCTGTCTTATCCGCCGTTAATAGAGATGAAATAACTTCAACAAGTCCCATCACGGGTACTGGGTTGAAAAAATGAACCCCAATCACTTGTTGCGGGCGGTTAGTAGCCATTGCAAGTTTCATGATGGGAATCGAGGATGTGTTGCTAGCTAGGATCGCTTCAGGGTCGTCGACAACATCGTTCAAGCGCCTGAAGACTTCGAGCTTTGCTTCTTCTTGTTCAATGACGGCTTCGACTACGAATTCGCGGTCTGCGAGGCTGGGGAGCTTTGTAGAGAACGAGATATTGCCCATCACTCGCGCTCGTTCGTCTTCAGTCATTTTCTCGGCCCGGACGGCACGATCAAGACTTTTCTCTATCCGTTGCATCCCTGCTTGCAAAGCACCATCACTCGATTCGACGATCTTTACATCACAGCCGCTGCGGGCCGCTACTTCGGCGATACCCGATCCCATCAGGCCACACCCAACAACTCCAAATCGTTCAATAGTCACGCCTACGAGGTTACAAGAGGCCCATGGGGTTATGTTCGGAGGTCAGTTAGCCCGGACTTCTTCTATGGCGCCGCGGACCGCTTCTACTACTTCTTCAGCAGTAGCTCCGGGAGTGAGGACGCGTGCGACGCCGACGTCATACATTGATTGGAAGTCTGTTTCTGGAACTATTCCACCAAGTATCACTGGGATTTGAGCTCCAGCTTCAGCGAGAGCTTGAGTAACCATCGGGAGAAGCGCTTCGTGGGCTCCTGACAACATTGAAACCCCTATTGCTGATACATCTTCGTCAATCGCTGCGGCGACGACTGTTTCGGGAGTTTGGAATAATCCGGTATAGATGACTTCATAGCCGGCGTCGCGAAGGATTCGCGCGACTATTTTCACTCCCCTGTCATGACCATCAAGTCCCAATTTGGTGACAAGTACACGTTCCGCCATAGGTGCTGACCCTAGCTGCCAGGAGTTCTGGGGGCGAGTTCAGCAGATACAACGCCCATAAGCCGGGTCTTCGATTTGCCCATCATCGACACTGTGGGAATTTATTAAGAAACTTTCTTAAAGCTAGTTAGGTTTTACGATTGGCTCGTAGGGTGCTGTCATGACCACAGCCACTAGTACATCCATCGCAGCGCGAGCTGTTAAGGCGTCAAAAGTTTACGGTTCTGGTGATACCACCGTTCGTGCCCTTGACGAGTTGTCCGTCGACCTTGCCTCTGGCGAGTTGACGGCGATCATGGGTCCTTCTGGTTCTGGGAAATCGACTCTGATGCACTGCTTGGCGGGTCTCGACAATTTGAGCTCCGGAAAGGTCTATATCGGAGATACCGATATCAGCGAGCTTTCTGAGCGCGCGCTTACTCTGCTCCGTCGTGATCGGATTGGATTTGTTTTCCAAGCCTTTAATCTGGTTCCAACGCTGTCTGCCGAGGAAAACATCAATCTTCCTCGACAACTCGGGGCGTCAACACCACCTGAGTCGTGGGTTAAAAAAGTGGTTCAGGCGGTGGGGCTCAGTGATCGCCTGCAGCATCGGCCAAGCGAATTGTCGGGCGGTCAACAACAACGAGTCGCAGTAGCGCGAGCGCTGGCTGGGCAGCCAGAAATCATTTTTGCTGATGAACCCACGGGCAATCTCGACAGCAAAACGGGCGGCGAAATCCTTCAGTTCATGCAAGAAGCTGTGCGTGATCTGGATCAAACCATTGTCATGGTTACACACGACCCTTCAGCCGCTGCTCATGCTGATCGTGTCGTGTTCTTAGCTGATGGCAGAATTGTGCAAGAACTCATAACGCCCTCGGCTGATCTGATCCTCGACACGATGAAGCGACTAGGCGACTGAAGTGTTCAAATTAACTCTCAAATCGTTACTGGCGAGAAAGATACGTCTCGCCCTAACTACGTTCGCCGTGGTACTGGGGGTTTCGTTTGTATCGGGCTCGTTCATTCTTGCCGACAGTCTCCGCTCTGTTTTCGACAAGATTGCTATTGAGATTGCGGGACCTAACTGGCTTCAAGTGCGAGGCGTCGAAACAATCGAAGATGATTCATTTAGCCGACCACCCGTTACACAATCTGTGGTCGATCAAATTAGATCTACTGAAGGGGTATACGACGCCGAAGGAGTAATCCAGGGATTTCCTAGGATTTCGGTGGGTGACGAATTGGTAAAGCCTTTAGGTGGAGCACCTACGCTAGCGTTCAATTTCGATCAACAAAGAGCTGAGTTAAGCGGATTCGAAACTCTCGAGGGTTCAGCGCCTGGCGATAGCGAAGCCATGGTTGATATCGACACAGCGAACAAGTACGACATCTCTGTCGGTGACACCATCACTATCCGATCGCTGCAACCAGCAGAAGATTTTCAGGTCAGTGGCATCACAAGATGGGGGGAAGACAACGGGGGTGGTGCGGTTTTCGTATTGGTTAATACTGCGACTGCTCAACGGCTATTCGATTATCCCGACTCGTATCTGGCTGTAACGGTCGCCGCTATGCCCGGGGTAGACGAAAGCGAGCTGGCAGATAAGTTGACCCGAGAGTTGCCAGATGGTTTTGAAGCTGTCACAAGTGATGTTGTCGCGGGAGAATTCAGCGATGAATTCGACACTTTCATAACTATCTTTCAGACCGCGCTCTTAGTCTTCGCGGCTGTTGCGCTAGTCGTTAGTGCATTCATAATTAACAACACCTTCGCGATAGTTCTAGGGCAACGCGTTCGGGAACTGGGTCTGCTTCGCGCAGTGGGCGCTACTGGCCGTCAGATTCGCTCATCGGTGTTAATCGAAGCTTTGCTAATCGGGGTAATTGCCTCGGTTGTCGGTGTGTTCGCTGGGTTAGGAATCACCTGGGTTATCAAAGCAATCATCGAGCAAGCCGGCGATGGATCCGGTCTGCCTGATGGGCCGTTGGTCATCGCTGCGCGAACGTGGATCGCTGCCTCAGTGGTAGGCATCGGCATCACCCTGATAGCAGCCATCTCGCCTGCACGGAAGGCGGCGAGTATCCCGCCTATCGCCGCGCTACGCGACGGTGTAGCTCTGTGGTCTGGTGGGGGTCGACGACGGACGGTAATCGGATTGTTATTGGGAGCAGGTGGCGTCGTCGCAACGATCTTGGGAACCACAACCGACAGTGGAGCTGGCCGGCAATTAACGCTCTTAGCGGCAGGAGCATTACTGCTATTCGTATCTATTTCTCTACTCAGCACTCTGGTTGCTAGGCCGGCGGCAAAGGTGTTGGGTTGGCCCGTGACCCGCTTCGCTCGTGCGTCAGGAAACTTAGCCACACAAAACGCGAGCCGAAACCCGCGCAGAACGGCATCGACTGCCTCGGCCTTGATGGTAGGCCTGGCTCTCGTCGCCATGGTCCTTGTGGTTGGCACAAGCTTCAAAAAAACATTTTCATCGACACTAGATTCCTCCTTGGGAGCGGACTTCTTTGTTGACACAGAGGGAAACAGCTCGTGGGGCTTTAGCCCGCAACTTGTAGACGAAATGAACCAAATTGACGGAGTAGCAATAGCAGTCGGTTTCCGCGGAGGACCTGGCACTGCCCAAATGACCGTCGCTGGTGAATCCAAAGACGTCATAGGCACGCAGGAAGAAGGCCTAGGTCGCGTAATAGATATTTCACTGATTGAAGGCACCTACTCGGGCTTAGCCAATAGCGGTGTACTGGTGCACAAAGACCCTGCCGAAGATCTCAGTTTGGCTGTAGGTGAGACGGTATCGGCGACCTTCCCTGTGAGCGGCCCTAGAGAGCTTCGGGTTGTCGGAATTTTCGATGATGGGTCGACTCTAGGTAACTGGGTCATCGACATGACCACTTACGAAGATGGTTTCGACCCCGCGCGTCAGTCAGACCTTTTCGCTGCCATCGAACTGGAGGAAGGTTCCGAAGTTGACGAGGTGCGGCCACGACTCGACGCAGTTGCCATCAACTACCCGGAAGCAACCCTTCAGGATCGAACTGAATACAAAGAAACAATTGAAGGGGAGATCGACACTCTCCTAGTAACGGTGAACGCTCTAGTCGGGTTTGCAGTAATTATCGCTGTACTCGGAATAGTCAACACTCTGATGTTGTCAGTGTTCGAAAGAACCAAAGAAATTGGGTTGCTCAGAGCGGTGGGAATGACGCGGCGACAAACAAGACGGATGATCAGATGGGAAGCCGTCATCATCGCCGTCTTCGGCGGCGTTTTGGGAATCCTTGTCGGAATATTGCTGGGCTTTATCGCAGTTCAAGCGATGCCCGAGTCGTTCATCACCGATTTCGGCATCCCACTTGGTAATTTCGTTGTCATTCTGATTATGTGCATTGTTGCCGGTGTCCTCGCCGCGATTCTGCCCGCTCGACGGGCAGCACGACTAAACGTCCTCGACGCGATTGCGCATTCCTAATGTCTCTAGACCCTCAACATCTCAGCGAAGAAGTCCAATCTTTTCTGCATGAAAGACATCTAGCTTCATTGACGCTTTTGCGTTCTGACGGCAGCCCCCACGTAACGGCTGTTGGCTTCACCTGGGACGAACAGAGTCAATTGGTCCGAGTCATAACCTGGGCAGGCTCGATGAAAAGCAAGATCTTGGCACAGAACGGCTCTAGTCAAGCAGTTGTGTGCCAAATCGATGGAGGCCGGTGGCTAAGCCTTGAAGGAACAGCGGTTGTTACCGACGATCCTGAACGCTGCCGGGAAGGGACAGAGCGGTACGCACAGCGCTATCGGGTGCCAAAGGAAAGATCTGATCGCACCGTAATTGAGATCAAGGTCGATCAAATTCTTGGATATGCCTAGAAACACTTTGCAAAACGACACTTGCGAACATCGCATAACCATTTTGCTAGTTGTCTTCGAGGAGTCAATCCTGCAGCACTTTGGGCAACAATCGCGCATGGACCACAGCTAAGCGCTTGGTTGAACGGGTCAGTGCCACAAACAAGGCTCGAAGGCCTTGCGGTTCCTCTTCCAGAATGGTTAATGGTTCGATAACGACAGTGCCATCGAGTTCTAAGCCTTTGACTAGCTGAACAGGCACAAGGGCTATCTTGGGGTGGAGAGGGCCGCTGACGTTCCGAGAAGCAGTTGTCGCTCGCCCATAGTCAATAGATCTTGCTTCCAAAGCTGCGTCAACCAGATCAATAATGCTTTCTGGTGCGACAATCGCAACCGAACCCCCTCCAAGAGCTTCCGACTCCTCTTCGACTATCTCTACCGATCTTTCGACAAGTCGTTCAACAGGAGCACGCTCTCCCCCGTCAACTCCAATAATCCGTGGAGGACTGCCCACAGATCTAACCGCTTTAGGCCTCGCGAGGTCCGGAGCGGCAAGCGCGAGCACTTTATTCGCCAACTCAAGATTGGGGGCGGGGATACGATAACTCAGCGTGAGTTCTCGGACTCGCGGTTCATTGGCGCCAGAGGGCAAATGGGTCAATACTTCCTCCCAATTCGCTGCGGCGCCAGGGGCTGTTGCTTGAGCGATGTCGCCCACCAACGTCATTGATCCATTCAATGAACGTCGCGCGATCATTCGCAGTGCCATAGGCGTGTGATCTTGGGTTTCGTCAATGACTATGTGGCCAAAGGTACGTACCTCTGGATCTCGCGGTTTTCGTTGTCGATCCAATCGGGGACCAAGACCGGCATACGCTTCGTCGAGCAGCGGCACATCGGCGTCGCTCCAACGGTAATCGGATGCAGAGTCTTCCCGGGGTCGGAACAGGGTCGACCACTCATCTTCAGAGAGCAACCCAGTTGATGCCGACGCTAGGAGAGCTTTAGAACCGAACAGGTCTCTAAGCAATTGTGCGGGAGTAAGAACGGGCCACATTCGTTCCAAAGCTTCGGAGATTCTGGGATCACGACGGAGCCGGTATTGGACGTTTTCTGGGTCGGGCTCAGAGTGATGCGATCGAGCTAACGTTGCAAAAAACTCGTTTTCTACATAGCTACGTGCTGCATTGTGTCGTCTGTATCGGCGTCTTGCCTCGCGAACAATTTGTCGACTTTCTGCAACCGTGATGCGCAATCGTACGAGTCCAAATCCGACAGAAAGGTCTTCTCTGAGTGGTCGTTCTCGGTCTCTGATCGCGTTGGCGATTAGAGCGACCATGTCGTTATTTCCCTTGACAGCGGCGGACTGTGAACGGTCCGGCAGCGTTACGCGGACATCATCAAACAAGTCGGCTAATAGATCCGCCAGCACTGTTAAATACACGCCAGCTTCGCCAAGGCTTGGAAGAACTTGTTCGATATAACGCAAGAAGAGTCGATTTGGGCCAACCACGAGGACACCTTGTCCTTCGAGCGGAAAGCGGTGGGTGTAGAGCAAGTACGCAGCCCGGTGCAAAGCGACAACTGTCTTACCGGTTCCTGGACCACCTTGAACGATAAGCGTGCCTTTGAGGGAGTCACGGATGATCTCATCTTGCTCGCCTTGGATGGTGGCGACAATGTCTCTAAGTTGTCCATCTCGATTCTGATCGAGCGCCGCAAGCAATGCGCCATGCCCCTGAAATCCATCATCTAATTGGTCAAGGTCGAACAGTTCATCTTCGATATCGAGCAATTCTCTACCTCGACTCACAAAGTGACGTCGGCGAACCAGTCCCATCGGGTCCCGCCCAGTAGCCCTATAAAAGGGTTCTGCGACAGGGGCCCGCCAGTCGACCACGACGGGTTCTTGACGCTCATCAGCGACCGCAAGTCGGCCTATATGAAATCGATCGTCACTGTCTAGATCTATTCGGCCGAAGATAAGCGATGCCGAACCCAACTGGAGTTGCCCCAATCTGTTTTGAACGCTCCCTTCAATCACATCTCGTTCGTATCGAGCCTGTGTTGTTCCGCCCCTGCCAACTTCCACCATTCCTCGAAGTTTGCGCGCACGGTCTCGTGCTCGATCAAGGAGAAGGTGAGCGCGATCAATATGCGCCTGTTCAGCTGCGATCTCGGGATGTGTCACTCGTAAATCACCGGTTTAGAGAACAGACCAGCATACCGTTCTCATGCGCTTTAATTCAGATCGACCGGGGTTTCCAGCCGGTAGCGTCAGAGTAGAGATGCCACTTCCCATAGATCACCCAAGTCACGCGTTGAGCGAAAGCCCTTATTTGCGAGCATGTCGGCGCCTACAAGTAAGTCACGTCCCGGTGTGGTTTCAACGCCAAGCAGGGCGTTCACTCCCTGAATACCGGGCAATTCGTGGCGAAGGCAGCATTCTTGACGCAATCGAAGACTCATCGTTGGCTGCTGAAATCACGATGCAACCAGTACGCAGATACGGCGTCGATGCAGCTATTTTGTTCTCCGACATCGTCGTTCCAGTAAATGCTGTGGGATTCACCATCGACGTGGTCCCAGGGGTGGGTCCGACTGCCAGCCAACCATTCAGACGAAAAGCCGACCTGCAACGATTGCGAAATCTCGAGCCACCCGTCGATACTCCCTATGTTTTAGAGACCGTAAAGGAATTGGTACGAAATCTTGACGTCCCACTTATAGGTTTCGCTGGCGCGCCTTTTACGGTCGCGAGCTATCTCATTGAAGGCCAACCATCGCGTACACACGCCAAAACCAAGTCGCTTATGCACTCAGAACCAGGTGTTTGGCATGACCTGATGTCACGACTTACAGACATCGCTGTTGCGAGCATGCGCTCTCAGGTGTTGGCAGGAGCAAGCGCCGTTCAGTTATTCGATTCGTGGGCGGGGGCCCTATCAGCTACCGATTACAAGAATTTTGTTTTTCCTCATAGTCAACGTGTATTTGATGAACTGGCTGATCTGGAGGTTCCGCGAGCACACTTCGGCTTAGGAACAGCTGAAATTCTGTCCCTTATGAGCGAAGCAGGTGCTGATGTCGTCGGCGCAGATTGGCGGGTACCAATCGATGAGGTACGCAGAAGAGTCGGATCTGAGAAAGCGGTTCAGGGAAATTTAGACCCTGCTCTGTGTTTATCTGATTGGCCTGTTGTAGAAAAGCAGGCCCGAGCGATTCTTCAGGCGGCTGGTGGCTTGCCCGGCCATATTTTCAATCTAGGTCACGGAGTACTGCCTGAGACTGACCCAGCGATTCTTGAAATGCTGGTTGCGTTAGTTCATAACGAAGGTCTGCAACTAGGTTCTTCGCCCTCATGAACAAGAGAGTGGTGGTAATTGGAGGTGGCATTACCGGCTTGACCGCTCTTCGGCAGATCCGGCAACGATCCCCAGGTACTGAAGCAATTCTTTTGGAAGCTGCGCCTCGTTTGGGAGGGAAAATCCTTACGTCTGATTTTTTGGGTCGACCGATTGACGAAGGAGCTGACGCATTCATAACTCGGGTTCCATGGGCTATCGATCTTTGCAAAGAACTCGGGCTAAACGCAGCTATGACAAGCCCCGCTACTTCGAGCGCGTTTGTCCTTATTAATAGCGAGTTGAGAAAGTTACCTGCTGGATTGGTTTTAGGAGTGCCAACCAAGTTTTTTCCTCTAGTGAAGAGTCGGATAGTTAGCCCACTTGCGGCACTCAGAGCGGGATTCGATCGTTTTTTGCCGGATGACTGGCCTGGGGATGATGAGTCTGTTGGTGGTCTTATTAGACGCAGGATGGGAGATCAAATAGCGGAGCGATTAGTTGATCCTTTAATTGGCAGTATTAACGCCGGTGACACCGACCACTTAGACGCAGCTTTGACCGCGCCGCAATTAGAGACAGCAGCCCGCCGCAATCGCAGCTTGATTTTAGGTCTTCGCGAACAATCTAAACTCGGCTCACGAACAGCGACCCCCGTCTTCATGGGACTCGAAAATGGTATGAGTCATTTAACGGAGACTCTTGTGAGTAGCCTCGCCGGGTCAGATATCCGAACAGGCATTCCCGCAAAATCCGTGGAGGTCGACGGGGACAAGCTGAAAGTTGTCACCGATGGGGTCTCGTTTGATAGTGAAGCCGTCGTAGTGGCTACACCTGCTCATCAAACGGCTCGCCTGCTAGTTAGTTGTCAAAGCGCTGCGGAGCGTTTGTCGTCTATAGAGCATGCGTCAGTTGCTCTGGTCACTCTGGGATTCAGACGTCAGGATGTGGGAAATCCTCTTGAGGGTTCTGGTCTATTGGTCCCCCGAAGTGAGGGTCTACTGACTACCGCCGTGAGTTGGGGTAGTTCTAAATGGCCGCACTGGGCGGGAGACGAGCACGTAATTCTCCGAGTATCTGCCGGACGGGCAGGTGACACCAGGGCTTTAGCGCTCGATGACAACGATTTAGTCGAAGCGCTACTAACAGAGGTTGCCCACATCTTAAAAATTGAGGGAAATTTGGTGGAATGGCGAGTATCGCGGTGGATAGACGCCTTTCCACAGTATGCGCCTGGGCATGATCGTTTAGTTGCCGCAATTGAACGCGATCTGCGCTCCGCCATGCCAGGAGTTTTTTTGGCAGGCGCCGGCTACAAGGGTCTCGGCATACCGGCGTGTATTCACCAAGGTCAGCAAGCCGCTAACGCAGCTCTCGACTTTCTCGGAACAAGATGAACCGGTTGGCTCCTATCGGTCGATTGACGCTAGGCGCCGCTATTTCTTTGTCGCTTCCGCCATACGGCCTGTGGATGTTGGCGCCCATAGGTTTAGGACTTCACCTGAGGTTGTCACAAGCTTCGACGAAACGCCGGCAGCTCTTAAACACTTTTAGTCTTTGGGTTGGCTACTACGGGGTAGCGCTGGTTTGGATGACCGATCTCACTGTTGCCGGTTGGTTAGTAGCGATTCCGGTTCAAGCGGTGATCATGTCTGCACCAATGGCGTTAGTTCCGGATTCCGGCACTGGACGTTCCATCGCATTTCCCGCGGCGTTAGTGGTTGCGGAAGCTATCCGCTGGGTTCTTCCTTTTGGAGGCGTTCCAATGTCGAGCTTGGCCATGGGCCCAGTGGACAGTTACCTCGTTGACACGGTGCGGGTTAGTGGACCATTGCTTTTGATCGCATCGATCGGTGTTCTGGCGATCGCCGTCGAGGGAGCACTGTCAACTCAGATTCGCCGGGTCATAATCGCATTAGCCGCCGTGTTATCGATCGTTGCCCTAGCCCAAATCGCTCCAGTCGGAACAAGCAACACCGTTATTCAGGGGAGCGTGGTGCAAGCTGGTGGCCAGCTAGGAACTCGGGCCGCGTCAAGCGACGAGGCCGCAGTGTTTACGCGACATTTGGAAGCAGTTGAACGGCACAACGTTGAGACTGATTTGATGGTGTGGTCGGAAAGCAGTGTGAGCACATTCGCTCCCCTCGAACAGAGCAAAGAACTCAAAACAATCGCTCAGCTAGCTAACCGTCTAGACGCAGTCATAATTGCCAACTTCTCTGAAATCGAAGGAGACTATTTTCGAAACGCGTCAGTAGCCATCGAACCGGCGGGCAATATAAGCGGCCGCTACGACAAAGTTCATTTAGTTCCATTCGGTGAGTACATACCGCTGCGCAGTGTGGTTGAAAAGTTCGCAGATTTGTCACTCATCTCCCGAGAAGCCCTACCAGGCAGTGGACCAGGGGTTGTGAATTCAAGCCTGGGTCCAATTGGAAACGTGATCTCATTCGAGGTCTACTTTCCTGAACGAGTACGAAGCGGCAATGCAGAGGGTGCACAAGTCATCACTAACCCAACTCTTGCATCTTCGTACGAAAACTCCTTAGTTCCTGAGCAATCACTCGCCAGCGCGCGCCTTCGAGCTATCGAATCCGACCGTTGGGTCTTGCAGGCATCTACAACTGGCTATTCAGCGATTGTGGCACCAGATGGCCGCGTCGTGCAAAGAAGCAACTTAAGGGAACAAACTGTGCTTTCATCACCGATTGAACTTCGAAGCGGCCAAACTTGGGCCACAAGCCTAGGGAAAAGACCGATAACTCTATTTGCTGCGTTCCTACTCATTGCTAGTGCACTGGTGAGTTCTAGGTCTCGACATTCAAAGTAACTGGACCATTGTTGTAAATCTTCACCTCCATGTGAGAGCGGAAACGGCCAGCGGCAACTTGGGCTCCCATCTCTTCAAGCGACTTACAAAGGTGTGCGATCAGAGGTTCTGCGACTTCTGGCAATGCTGCCTGGACAAACGATGGCCGACGTCCCTTACTCGTATCGCCGTACAAGGTGAACTGGCTCACAACCAACACCTCCCCTCCTGCCTCCTCTAAGGATTTATTCATTCGCTGGTCTTCATCCTCGAAAATCCTGAGGTTCCAAATCTTCCTCGCCATCTTCTCTGCTTTACCAAGGTCATCATCATGCGACACGCCTATGAAAACACAGACTCCAGTTCCTATCGATCCCACGACTTCTCCCTCGACCAGAACCGAGGCTTCATTTACTCGCTGAATCAAGGCCCGCATATCACGCCACTTTCGAAGTCCTGTGCACCAACGTAACGGTTAATCACCGAACCGCGACTCATAGAGTTACCGACCGGTAGCATTGGTACCCCCTTATCTCTCTCAGTGAACTGCGAAAGAATCTCATGTCTCACGACGGTCCATTGCGCATCGCATTCTTGACTTACCGCGGTCACCCCTACACCGGAGGTCAGGGTGTCTATACCCGCCACATGGCGCGCGAGTTGGTAGAACTTGGACACCACGTCGAAGTCATTTCAGGTCCCCCCTACCCGCATCTAGACGATGGCGTCGCATTGACCAAGTTACCCAGCCTGGATTTGTACCGAATGCCAGATCCTTTCCGAATTCCGCGTCTCAGTGAGTTCAAAGACCGATTCGACGTCCTGGAGTATGCGGTAACTGCAGCAGCAACGTTCGCGGAGCCACTCACTTTTAGTCTGAGAGCTCATCGCAACTTAATGGGCAGATTGAACCAATTTGATCTCGTTCATGACAACCAGTGCCTAGGAACCGGAATTTGGAAAATTCACGACGCAGGACTACCCGTATTGGAAACAATTCACCATCCAATCACGGTAGACCGCCGGTTGGAAACAAAACACGCTCCAACGCCTTGGAAACGTTTCACCAAAAATCGGTTCTATGCATTTACTGGTATGCAGACCAAGGTCGCGCGCAAGCTTCCAAGAATCCTCACCGTTTCATCCAATAGTTATGACGACATAATCGCAGATTACGGTGTTGACCCCGAACGGCTACACATCGTCCATGTCGGTGTAGACCCCCAACAATTCCGCCCTATTGACAACGTCAATGTAGTTCCAGGAAGGTTGATGACTACGGCGAGCGCTGACGTAGCGATGAAAGGCCTAGCTTTCTTACTCGAAGCGCTTGCAAAGCTTAGAGCTAAAGATGACTCAATTCACTTAGTCGTAATTGGTAAACCCAAGTATGACTCCAAAGCTACTCAGCTCATCAAAGAACTTGATTTGGCGGAGAGCATCGAATTCGTTAGCGGGGTCACCGATCAGCGAATCGTGGAACTGTACAACGAAGCTGAAGTTGCCATTGTTCCTTCGCTATACGAGGGCTTCTCGCTCCCCGCGATCGAAGCAATGTCGTGCGGGGTTCCACTCGTGGCAACCACAGGAGGAGCGTTACCCGAAGTCGTTGGCGCAGATGGTGTCACGGCACTACAAGTACCACCAGGCGACAGCGATGCCTTGGCACAGAAGATCGGGTGGGCGCTAGAGCAGACGAATCTACGTTCAGTGGTCGGAGCAGCTGGCCGAGAGCGAGTGATCCAGAATTTTTCGTGGAAAATCACGGCTGAACGAACCGTGGAACATTACCGAGCATTGCTAGCCGAGATAAGTGCCAATGCTCACAGTTGACTACGAACAGCTGGGCGTTTATCCAGGTGACCTTGTTCTTGACATGGGATGTGGCGCAGGGCGTCACGCCTTTGAAACTGTGCGACGCGGTTGTCGGATTGTTGCATTGGATCAAAACCTTCGCGAATTAGTCGACGTAAAAAACACTTTCGCGGCGATGATTGATGCCGGGGAGTTAGACGCCAAAGTTCAGGGTCAACCAGTTTCCGCCGACGCGGTGGAGCTTCCTTTTGCAAACGCAACCTTTGATCGCATCATTTGTTCGGAGGTTTTGGAGCACATAGGCGACGATAACGCTGCAATAGGGGAGCTTGTGCGGGTGCTCAAACCGGGAGGCACTATCGCAATTACCGTGCCTGCGTGGGCGGCCGAAAAGATTTGTTGGCGTTTAAGTGACGAGTACCACGCACCGAAGGCCGTAGGCGGGCACGTTCGCATCTACCGAAAGTCTGAACTCCTGGCGAAAATCAGCCTTGCTGGTTTGGAGCCCCGAGGGTGGGATAAAGCGCATTCACTACACTCTCCATATTGGTGGCTGAAATGCGCGGTCGGCCCTACCAACGACAGTCATAAACTTGTGAAGGCATACCATCGCTTTCTTGTCTGGGACATAGTCAAAAGACCCCCAATTACACGGTTCCTTGACCGGTTACTCAACCCATTAATCGGTAAATCGATTGTGCTTTATGCAACGAAACCCAAAGCGGAGGATCCAGATGCAACCTGAATCGCTCGGGGCGCTTACCGATGAACAGATCCACGCAACTGCTTCGACAATCAGAGAGCAACAAACATCTACGGGAATGATTCTTTGGTTTTCTGAAGGACACGCTGACACTTGGAATCACACCGAAGCAGCTATGGCTTTATCAACGGCCGGTCTTAGAGCAGCAGCTGAACAAGCCTTTGATTGGCTAGCCCGAACTCAGCGTTCCGACGGAAGTTGGCATCACTACTATCTGAGCGACGGGGTAGAGGATGCAAAGGTCGATACCAACTGCTGCGCTTACGTCGCGACCGGTGTGCTACATCACTTTCTGACCACTGGCGATAAGAGTTTTCTTGACGGTATGTGGCCCACAGTAAAAAGCGCTCTGGACTTCGTAGTCGGACATCAGACCGCTTCGGGCCATATTCCCTGGGCGATACATACCAGCGGCACACCTTGGTCCTACTCGCTAGTAACAGGGAGCTCGTCAACCTTGCATTCACTGCGATGCGGTATCGCCATCGCTTCTCATCTCGAATACGAGCGACCCGAGTGGGAGTTTGCTGCTGTTCGACTCGCCAACCTCTTACGGAACCATGAAGGTCAGTTTGAACCGAAGAGAAGATGGGCAATGGATTGGTATTACCCCGTTCTGACTGGGGCGCTATCCGGAACGGTAGCGACTGAACGTCTTCAAACCAGATTTGATGAATTCGCCCTGGAGGACCACGGCGTGCGTTGTGTCTCGGACCAACCATGGGTCACCACAGCGGAAACTTGTGAGTGCGCTATGGCGTTCTTGGCAATCGGTGATGAAGAAATGGCACACAGGCTTTTTGAAAGTATCAAACCCCTTCGAGATTCAGATGGCGCCTACTTCACGGGGATGGTCTTCCCAGAGGGGATTACTTTTCCGGACAACGAAAGGTCGACTTATTCCAGCGCCGCCGTGATCCTCGCGTCGGATGCTCTTGCAAACAAGTCTCCTGCCTCGCGTTTACTTATCGGGCATGGGTTACCAAACCTCGATTCTTAGTCGACGTCCACGCTCAACGTCGACGTAACACTTGAAGACTGCCCACGCTTAAATGCGGTTCAAATCCGCCCTCTTCGAGCGCCCGTGAATAAATTTCATATGGAGGCCTTCCTCCGTCTGCCGGGTTTTCAAAAACATCGTGAATTGCCAAAAAGCCGCCTCTGGCTACTTTCGGGGTCCAATTTTCGTAGTCTGCGTGAGCGGGCTCGGATCCATGTCCACCGTCAACAAAGAGCATTGAGATTGGTGTCGACCAATGCTGCGCAACAACCGAAGATTCTCCGATTATCGGCACAACAATGCTCTCGAGTCCCGCTGCTTCAAGGTTGCAGCGCAACTCCGGTAACGAGTCAATTTTTCCTGTCATCGGGTCTACTAACTCTGCGTCGTGATGTTCCCACCCTTTTTGCATTTCTTCTGAGCCACGGTGGTGGTCAACCGTGAAGACGACTAATCCACGTTCAATTGCTGCTGCTCCCAAATAGATAGCGGATTTTCCACAGTAGGAACCCACTTCGACTATGGGCCCGCTTACCGTCAAGGCAAGCGCGGCTTCATACAGACCTAAACCTTCAGCGTGCGGCATAAAGCCGCGCGCTGCAAGAGCCGCTATTTCTAGGTCACGTCTCATCACTCAGTCTCGCTGATTAAACAAAATTGTCTCAAGCACAAAAAATTTTCCCAGCCACAAAGTCCCAAAAGCCAACAAATTAGCCAACATCAAAAGTCCAGTTGAAGTGAACCACGCATCAGCCAAAGCAACACAAGCCGTCGAGACAGCCAGGCCTACCAGGCTATAAATCCAAAATGGCAATATTTCTTCGCGAACCGAATGTGAATTCGTTCTCCCCCAGACCCAAGATCGATTCATCAGATACGCCGGTACCGCGCCAATCGTGACAGCAATAAAATTCGCCATTAAAGCTGGCCATCTAAGAACAACTAAACCCAACCAAAGAACTCCTTGCGTGACCATGACAGCAACGACAGAGACACCTGAGTAACGGAGGAGCTTGACTCGCAGGTTCAAGAGGTTGCGGTACATAACACAGGGAATAAGGGGACAGCCCTAACTATTCGTCGCCATCTGGTCGGTACAGCATCAACAACAGCGCTACCGCTGCGCCAATCCCTCCAACAGTCGTAGCGACAAACCAACCAATTCCCGACAACTCGATGCCTATGGCGTTATCCAAAGACCAAGATCCAGGGCCAAGCAGCGCCAAGCAAGAGGTCGAAACTGCCAATACAAATACGTATTCCCAACCATCTTTAATGATGAAGAACCCGTTTTTGCGATGGCCGACCCAACCGGCGACGCACATCACACCTACATATCCCATAGCGCTTAGAGGAGTGAGAAAGCCTGCCGCTATAGCGGAGCCAAAGCCAATTTCGCCTAGCGCAGCTAGGTGAGCATGAACTATCCCAGGTTTAAGGCCTTCACCTTGGAACCACCGTCCTACACCAGCGATTCCACCTCTATATTTGGCGACACCATGGAGTACAAGTGTGACACCAAGGGTGAGTCGCAGAAGAAGTAACCCCAAGTCCAACGCATTTTGATCCATCATCATCCCCTTTCATTAACCGTACTCCGGTCTTGCATTTTGATTCGATTTAATCGGTTGTATTGATTAGATGATTCGCAGCCATCGCGAAATATTCGAGCATTTGTTGTTCAATCGTGACGTTGACCTGAGTCTCGGACAAAGCAGAAGCCATATGTTCGTACCATCTGTCTCGTTCAGCGCTTCCTACCCGAAAGTGCATATGCCGCATTCGTAATCTCGGGTGCCCCCGCTGAAGGGAGTAATCAGATGGGCCACCCCAATACTGAGCGAGAAATAGTGCTAGCCAATATCTCGATGGCTCTAAGTCTTCTGGGTATAAGGGTCGTAACAACTCGTCGTTGGCAACACGCTGATAAAAGCGGTCACACAAATCATGAAACCACTGCTCGCCTCCAACAGCTGCATAAACGTTTTCCGGCTCGTCACTCAATGGTTCGAGCCTCGTAGCGATAGATATTCGTCTCTCGAGCGACAAATCCGAGGCGTTGATACAACCTGTTAGCCGCTGAGCGGGAGGGGCGAGAGGTTAGATCTATGCTCTTCGCCCCGGCAGCCAATGCGAGCTCTATAGCTCGTCGGTTCAGCGCTTCCCCCACACCGCGACCTCGACAGTTTTCGTCGACTACGACGTCTTCGATCCAGGCTCTCAGACCTGTCGGTATCGGGAAAAGAATCAAGGTCATTGAACCTAAAATATTTTCTCCCTCGCGAGCTAACAACAATGTTGCCGCATCATGGTTAATGATCTCCGTGATCTCTTCCTCTGTAGGCGGCGGCGCAGATTGGGATAGTTGGGGCATTAATTCACCCAAGGCTTGGACAACTGTTGCATCAGCTTTCTCGCAAATTGTGATCTCGATGGCCATTTGTTAATTCTCCGTCAACGCCTTTATGGTACGGATCGCGAGATCCGCAGATAGCCTTTTCGGCGTGGAACACGTCGAGTGGAGCGAACATCCCGTCTTACAAGATGCGGTGCTCCTCGCAGCTTTCACTGGTTGGAACGATGCGGGGGACGCAGCGACCGAGGCTGTCGGATATCTGACACGTCGTTATGAATGTCGACGAATAGCAACAATAGACCCTGAGTATTTCTATGACTTCGCGTCGGTGCGCCCAAGTGTGCGCTTAGAGGGAGATGAACGTCGCATTGATTGGCCGGTCAACGAGGTCCGACTAGGAGAATTAGACGACGGTCGACCGCTTGTCACCGTGCTGGGCATCGAGCCAAGGCTCCGCTGGCGCACATTCTCTCAAGCTCTTTTAACGGTCGCCGATCAACTTTCAGCGAAGACGGTGATCACATTGGGCGCCCTACTAACCGACACTCATCATCAGGCTCCCGTGGATGTGATTGGGACCTCAAATAATGAAGTCATCAATATCGAGCTCGGGTTACCTCCCTCTCAATATGAAGGCCCGACAGGGATCATAGGAGTGCTCAATGACGCTTTTCATCGAGCAGGCTTCGACAGCCTGTCATTTTGGGCGGCAGTGCCCTCGTACATCGGTCACAATCCATCTCCGAAGGCAGCTCTAGCTTTGGTTCAGCGAGTTGTCGAATTCCTAGATATTCCATTAGGGGCGACAGACTTGCAGATCGCTGCCGCAAGTTACGACAGGCAGATAAACGAGTTAGTCGAGAGCGATCCAAATCTTGCTGAATATGCGCAGCAAATACTCGATGACGCAACTGACGAGATAAGCGATATGGCCGACAACCCTCAGGCCATGATCGATGAGTTAGAGCAATACTTACGTCAACAAGACGAGTAACTGTTCAGTTTTCTGGCTCGTTAGTTTCTTCCTCCCAGGGAAGCGAGCGCGGTGCATCAAATCGAACCTCAGCCAAATTTCCATCGATAGCTGCGAACGCATCGTCGACCCAGCTTTCTAAACCGGCCAAGGGCTCCGGAAGTGCATCGCGAGCAAACCATCCGCAATCGCTTGTCTCCAAAGGATGCGGCCGAAGCTCACCACCGACAGCTTTGCAATAAAAAACCATTGAATACAGAGGAATCTTTGTGAAACCCTGCCGCATTCCATCGACGATTGACACCAGCGTTAGTGGTTCGCAATGAATACCAGTTTCCTCATAGACCTCTTTAATCGCCACCTCAACGGGCGAATATCCGATGTCAGCCCAGCCTGTCGGATACAACCAGACGCCGCTGTCAGCTCTTTTCACAAGCAGAATCTCGTCGTCATCGTTGCTAACAATGGCTCCAACCGCGGCTTTGGGGGTGACGTAACCAGCGACCCCTTGACCAACCATTCGCATCCATTCATCAGCAACTTCTTCGGGCTCTATTTTTGAATCAACGGTGCTACGAATTTGCGCCGCTACTTTCAAAATTTCTTCGTAGCGTTCTTGCTCATAAAGGCTCTCTGTAAAGCCCAGTCCAGTGCGGGCAATTCCAGCGAGTGTCTCCGCCCAATCAAGTAGATCTTGTCCAGTGACGGCTTCCGACATCTAACCGAGGCTAGTCCGCATCAGTCAACTCTCGTTAATGCGTGCATTAACGCTGTTTCGATTTCTCGACAGTGGGACTCGCTAAGGACTGGCCCGTTCGCACTCGTCACATAAAATGTGTCAACGATTTCATTCGAAATCGTTTGGATCTTCGCTGACCGTATATCAAGCCCCATCTCCGTCAACGCTCGGGTGAGATGGTAAAGCACACCAACGTGGTCTTCAGTTCTGACCTCAATAATGGTTGCATCAGTGGCCGATTCGACATCAAAGATGACTTTGGTGGGTACTGGTTTCGCCGACAGTGCTGTGCGACGCCGGTAGACCCTTGCCCGTTCCGATATACGCGCGTCTATAGCCAGATAGCCGTCCAAGCACTGGTAAACGTCCTCCGTCACACGCTCCCAATCTACGGGAGTATCAGGTTCCGCAACTCTGAACTGAGAGACTGCCATGCCGGCTTCGCTGGAGTAAGCATCCGCTTGCAAAACATCAAGCCCGCGCAGGGCGAGGGCGCCAGCAGCCCTGCTAAATGTTCCTGCTCGATCGGGGGCAACGATAGTTACGGTATCTCCGGCTCCTTGAACAACTGTTTCACCTTCGGCCATTAATGACTCGAGTTGTTGAGTAACAAAAGATCGCCTTTTGCGCCGAGTGGATCCGTCGCTCGATATGTAATCAGTTACGAGCGCAGCGAGGGTTTCGACTAAGTGCGCTTTCCATTCGCCCCATGCCGTAGGTCCCGTCGCTATGGAGTCGGCTTCAGTCAGGGCAGCCAACAACTCTAAAAATTCGACCGTTTTGACTTTTTCGGCTACACCTCGAATTGTTTGAGTATCTTCGAGATCTCTCCGAGTAGCAACATCCGGCAACAGGAGGTGATGTTCTACTAGTCGGCTCAGCACTTCGGCGTCCGATGCAGAAAATCCGCACCTAGAGGCAATTGGCCCTACTAATCTCACTCCCACTTCAGTGTGATCGCCGGGGTAACCCTTACCTATATCGTGCAACAGTGCGGCAACCAGTAGAAGGTCTGGACGCCGAACTCGTTGGGTCAAACGAGCGGCTTCCGCGACTGTTTCCAATAGGTGTCGATCTACGGTAAAGCGGTGATAGACATTTCGTTGCGGACGGGATCGATTAGGAGTCCACTCCGGAAGCAGATGAGTCCAAACTTCGAAATAGTCGAGAGATTCAATTACCGGGATAGCTCTGTGGCCTCCCCTGAGTAGCTCAACGAACAAGTCCCGCGCACCCTGAGGCCATGGATCTGGGAGGTCGCTCTGTCGCTCAGCCAAAAGCCGTAGTGATTGTCTTGCTAATGGCAACCCCGACCGCATAGCCATTACTGCCGCGTGGAGCACCAACAACGGGTCAGCGGAGGGGTCGCCTACGATTACAAGTTCGTTGTCAACGAGATCTAAACCAGCGACATCGATTGCTACCGAGGGTTCATCAGCGAAATCACGATCAATATGGCGCCACGTCTCGTCGCTGAGGTAAGCGATTGTCCTAGAGGCCGCGGCAACCCTACCCATCAACACATCTGCGTCATGATCACCCAAAGAGCTCGCAACAGAATCTTGCTCTTCTAGGAGCAAAATGTCGCCACGTTTTGCGCTAATTCGATGTAACTCGACCCGGGCTTCAAGCAGAACACGGTAAGCATCTGCCAACCGGTCGTGATCGTGTGTGGGGACCTCAACCCCAGCTCGGGCAGCCCAATCGATGGCATGCACATCTCGCAAACCACCGCGACCTTCCTTTAGGTCAGGTTCGAGCAAAAATGCAACTTCGCCTGCGAGTAGGTGGCGGCGACCCACGTTACGCGCAAGTTCTTCAAGACGGGCAGGCCCGTACTCTGCCCACTGTTTCTCATTACGCGTTAGTAGATCGTCGACTAGTGCTCGATCTCCGGCCACTATTCGAGCATTCAGCAAACTTGTCGCGGTTTCAAGATCATCGGCTGCTAGGCGCAACGTTTGTTCAAGCGAGCGAACTGAGTGGCCGAGTTTGAAGCCTTCGTCCCAAAGCGGATACCAAATTCGGTCCGCGAGAGAATCGATATCTTCTTGATCCTTGTGGACGAGCATTAAGTCAAGATCGCTTGATGGACAGAGTTCGGAACGGCCATAGCCACCCAGGGCGACCAGTGCTACGTCGGTGTCAAGTTGAATTTCCCTTTGGTACAACTCAGCTAAGAACTCATCTGTAGCCCGAGACAGGGCCTGTGGGATCTGCCACGCTTCCAACGAATTATCGTTAATGACTTCTTTGCGTCGTTCTACTAGTCCTCTGCTATCCATCTGAGTCTCCTAGGAGCTGAGGTAAACGCTTAAAAAATATTGATCTCGGCAAAGCGTCGGCACATCCAGCCGCTTTTGCCAGATCCAAGATTTGTTCATTTACATGTGGCGCAAACGCGATCACTCTGGGCCCAGCAGGAAGGTATTCAAGAACCTCTGGCTTTGACGCGTCGATCAAAATCAGGTCAGCATTCGCAGACTTCAGATCCTCGAGGGTTGGCAGCATTTCGACATGACTTGCGAAACGACTTCGGTCCATAAGATTGGGTATGTATGCCGCTATTCGGGTCATCAGGATTCAGCTTCTCGGCGTCGAGCAAAGTGTGCATGTGCTTTCGCTGCGCCCCAAGTTATTCCCAATTCATGACATCTCTGGCCGAAATCTAGAAATGCAGCTGGCGTCAAGTCATAGATATCTTGCGGGAACGTGACCTCAGAGTACTCATCTCTCTGAACCGGAGGTACTTCGTTACCCACGAGGACTTCAGTGGGGTAAACGGCCGCCTTTCGAAGAATCGACATCGGGTTTGCGATCTGTCTGTCGACATCAGCGTCGAATAGTTCTGTGAGTTCTTGCATTAACTCCTTGACACATTTATTGGCAGCATTCGATGTTTCGTCTGCTATCTGTTGGTGCCATTGGGCCCCCGAAGCCTCGTAGGTATTGCGCACGCACGCTTCCACCCACCTCGGTAAGGCTTCTTCTAATTCTTTACCGAGTTGGGCACCTATTTCTTGCAAGGGTGTCATCAGATTGAATGATTTAAGTTCCCGGATCGAAAACCTTCGAGATCGAGTGTCACGTATTGGTAACCGACAGCTTTAACGGCTTCGATAATTTCAATTCTTCGTTCAAGCGCAACCGAAAGTTGTTCGAGGTCGAATTCGAGTCGTGCCACCTCTCCATAATCCCGAACCCGGAGTTGTTCAAACCCCAAGGCTTTCAGTGCCGATTCCGCACGGTCTAGCTTGCGTAAGAGGGGAACGCTGACTTCGGTGCCATATGGGATCCGCGACGCAAGACACGCCGCTGCAGGTTTATCCCAAGTACGGAGACCTAAATGTTGACTGTGAGCTCTTACATCTGCCTTTGAAAATTCTGCCTCAACCAACGGAAATCTAGCTTTGCGTTCCTGTGCGGCTGACTGACCGGGCCGGTGATCTCCGAGATCGTCGGTGTTTACTCCAAGAACTACTACACAGTCATGGAGCCGAGCGACGGGCTCGGCTACGTCCATCAGTGCGGATTTGCAGTAGTAGCAACGGTCGCTGTCGTTTACGCGGTACGCAGCGTTTTCCATTTCGGATGTCTTTATGGGTTCCCAATTGAGGCCCCATTCTTGGGCTAATCGCGCACAATCTTCGAGCTCGCTGTCCGCAATGCTCGGTGACACTGCGGTAAAGCATCGAGCGGATTCGTAGCCGAGAGTATCGTGAGCCACCCACGCTAAAAACGCTGAATCTGCTCCCCCGCTGAACGCAACTAAAACGCGCTCTAAAGCTTCGAGATTGTTTCGAAGCACTGACAGATCAGCGCTCATTACAGCCGTTCGTTTGGTATCGCGAAGAGCTGTTCCGCCCCTTGGGTAATGGCGGGTACAAGTCCAGACACTGTGGGCATAACTTGTTCAGCATAAAAGCGAGCGGTCGCAATTTTGTCATTGAGAAAATCTGTATCGCCCTCTTCGCTATCCAGCAACTGCTGGGCAACTTTGGCTGAACGTGCGAGGTAGTAACCCCCGATTACGACTCCTGCTAGGCGCATAAAGGGAGTAGCACCCGCTGCTGCGTCATTGGGTGCTCCTGCTAAGCGGCTTCCGAGCCAAAGCCCTGCCTCACGCAGCTTCTCGCTCCCCTCATTTAGAGCACGCCCTATCGAAATAAGACGTTCGTCTTGACTGAGGTCCTCGGCCAGACTTCCCATGTCGAGAATGAGCTTTTCAATTACTTGACCTCCGCCAAGTGGGAGTTTTCGGAAGACTAGATCGGCCGCCTGGATGCCATTCGTTCCTTCGTAGATCGGGGCAATGCGAACATCTCTCCAATGCTGCGCGGCCCCGGTTTCTTCTACATAACCCATACCGCCATGCGTTTGAACCCCTAGGGAAGTCATCTCTACGCCCAGATCTGTGCCCCATCCCTTTGAAATGGGTGTCAATAAAGCCGTCAGGGCGTCCCAGTATTCACGCTCAGAAGCATCGGAAGAGCTATTGGCAAAGTCAATAGAAGCGGCATTGGCGTACATAACGCATCGCATTGCTTCTGCATTTGCTCGCATCGTCATCAGCATCCGACGGACATCAGCGTGATCCGCGATGGGTGATGACTCGCCGGCAGCTAGTTCAGCTCCTATCGCTTTCCCTTGCCTTCGATCAATCGAGTACTGGCGAGCCTGCTGGTAGGACCTATCGGTGAGTGATAGTCCTTGAAGGCCTACTGATAGCCGGGCATTGTTCATCATCGTGAACATAGCTCTCATCCCACTATTTTCTTCACCGACCATCCAGCCGACCGCCCCTCCTTCGTCGCCATATGACATGACGCAGGTTGGGCTTGCGTGTATTCCTATCTTGTGCTCGCTGGAAACTACCCGTAAATCATTTCGTTCTCCTAAGGAGCCGTCCTCATTAACCAAATACTTAGGGACGATAAATAGGCTGATGCCTTTGGTTCCTGGTGGAGCGTCCGGGGTTCGAGCCAGGACTAGGTGAATAATGTTTTCGGAGAGTTCATGCTCACCGTAGGTGATGAAAATCTTAGTGCCGGAGATCAGCCAAGTTCCGTTTTCACCTGGAGTCGCCTTAGTGGTCAACGCCCCCACATCGGAACCGGCGTGAGGCTCGGTGAGATTCATGGTCCCAGACCACTCTCCACTGATCATCTTGGGGAGGTAGATCTCCTGAAGGGTTTCGCTCGCGTGGTGTGTTATTGCGTCAATTGCGCCTTGAGTCAAGAGAGGGCAAAGGCTGAAGGCCATGTTCGCTGCAGTCATCATTTCTTGCACAGCTAGGCCGACACACCAGGGCATGCCTCCACCACCATGGTCTTCATCCATGGCGATGCCATTCCAGCCAGCTTCAACAAATCGTTGATAGGCATCAGAAAAGCCATCGGGGTGAAAAATCTGATCATTTTCAACGACGACACCTTCTTCGTCGCCCTTACGGTTCAGCGGGACTAGCTGTTCTTCCATAAAGCGCGCTGCTTCGTCTAGAACGCCCTCAACTGTCTCCAAATCAGCTTGTTCGTAGCCTGCACGGCTAGCCAACTCTGATAGGTCAGCGATGTGTTCTAAAACGAACAGCATGTCGTTGGTCGGAGCTCGGTATTCAGACATTATTGCCTCCTATCTACAGGCTATTCGCCCAACTCTAGGAGCAATCGCAAAAAGCTGATGACAAGATGAAAACATGCAGCCCAAACAATTTCGCAAAATTTTGGTATCTGGACGAGCGGCAGTCGGCTGGTTAGCCATTTTGATGCCCAAAGTAGTGGCGCGAGCTTGGGGTGTAACACCGCCTCTCAGTCGAGAATTCCGCTACACAATCCGACTATTTGGCATTCGAAACGCCCTTATGTCTTATCAGCTGTATCAGGCTGAACGCTTAGATGCTGATCCAGAGGAAATTGAAGAGGTGTTACGGCAGGGAATCGTGGTGGATGTTTTTGATGTGTTATTTGGGTTCGGAGCGAGCGGCAAAAAATCAGGTACGAGCTTTAAAGCTGCAATACCGGTGATCACCTCGTTGATTGGTGTCCTGCTCGCCTTTCTGGGGCGCGAAACTACAGACGTTTCGGAAGGTCAAAATGAGTAGGAAGGCAATAAGACAGTCTCACACCGGTGATCAGACCGTTTCGCTGGTTCGCTGGTCGGGACCATGGGATTCCAGTGACCCAGACGCCAACTTTAAAGAAGAGGTGGCCGCCTACGGTTTATTGGAGCCGTTAGACACGATCACTCGGTTATCAGAGTCCCTCGACATACCCGTTGGAGCTTTAGTGCGCTACGTATTAGCCAAATGGGCAACGGGAGGTAGCGAGGGAATGTTGCATATTGGCGGTACTTCTGTGCAGCGGATGCACAACGCGTGCCAGATCGCTGAAGACGAAGACACCGATGAAGCGCGGTTACTTGCGTACGAGGAAATTCGTCAGATGGTGCAGTGGTTGCACCTTCCTATCGAAGACCCAACTATCTACGACTGACTCTCATCCGTTGAGAATCTGTTTAGTGACCACTTCTACTTCATCTAGGAGGCCCGTATAGAAGGTCCCAAATTCGCCGTAGATCGCTGACGCTTCGTCATACCTCATGGTGTAAACAACTTCTTTGAGATCATCTAGGTGAGTTCCAAAGAGTGTCACCCCCCATTCGAAATCGTCGACACCCGTTGATCCCGTTACTACCTGCAAGATACGGCCCCGAAAGTTTCTTCCCGACTTTCCGTGTTCATACATAAGCTCTCGGCGGGTGTCATATGGAAGGGTGTACCAGTTGCCCTGTTGTTCACGGCGCTTGGACATTGGGTAGAAGCAAAAGGCGTGCTTACCTTCGGGCGGTAGTTCAGGGTAGAGACGCGGCATTTTCATTTCTTCAGGTAAATCTGGCGCGTATTCAGATGTCTCAGTCATTGAAACGTAACTGTCGGCCACCTCAAGCCCGGCCTGCTGAAGCTTGCTTTGAAGTCCTCGTAGACGCCAGAGGTCAGGCCCAAGAGCCATGAACCCCACATCTGCCTTATGACCAAAAAGTGCCACGCTCAAAACTTGGTGATCGGTATCTTCCGTCTCTTTAACCGCAGCAATGATTCGTTGTCCATCAGTGCTGTCAGTGATTTTGCAAAATAGGTGGAGAACACCCAAACCAACGGCAGTTGAAACGTACTGGGGAGGGTTCATGTTCTCAATTTTAGGGGTCTATTTGTCAATGCGGCCCGCATATAGGTTCATGGAGTCTTGGCGAGCAAACCCAATGAGCGTCATATTCGCTGCTTTTGCCAAATCTATGGCAAGAGCACTAGGGGCTGATACGGCCACCAGCGTACCGAAGCCTCCACTCCAGGCCTTTTGCACCATTTCAAAGCTGGCTCGTCCACTCACAAAAAGTCCAAGCTGCTCTGAGTTTCGTTGTCCGTTTAGCAATCGGCTTCCAATTACTTTGTCTACCGCGTTGTGTCTTCCTATATCTTCCCGCAGTAGTTCGACCGTTCCATGTGAGTCAAAGACAGCTGCCGCATGAAGACCCCCCGTGCGGGCGAACATTTCTTGTTCTTCGCTAACAGTCTCCAAAACTTTTTGAATCACCTCGACATTAAACGTCACTGCATTCTTTACAGGCGCCATTCGAGAGGCAAGGTCCGTGAGGGCCAGTGATCCACATAGCCCACATGAAGAACTCACATTTCCGATTCGAGCTTGCGGGGTCGGTGCCTGGCCCCCTGTTTCCACCGTCACCACGTTGTATTCGTATTCAGCTGCTGGACCTTCACCGCAGTATCGGACCCCAGTGACCGGCGCTTTTTGAAGGAGATTTTCAGCAACACAAAATCCCACTGCTAACTCGTAATCATGACCTGGCGTTCGCATGGTGGTGGCGACAAGATGTCCATCCAACCTAATTTCGAGCGGCTCTTCGACGATAACCTCGTCGGGAAAGCGTGAGATATCGCCCTTCTGAAGCTTCTGAACTAGAAACTTTTCACTTCGGCCCTTGCGCATATAACTAGGCTACTCCTGGCCCAATGCTTCTTCGCGCGGTGAGTTTTTCCTAGTGATTCAGTCGGGTTGCACTCGCTGAAGCTTCGCTTCTAAATGATGCTGAAACTTCTCACCTACTGCTGCCATAGATAGGTCATAGGTCAGCTCATCGTTTTCGATTCGCACCAAACGACTCACCTGTTCGACAGGCTTAGCCGATGGAGTTGTAGCCACTTCAACTGAGTCAAAGTTGACAATGAAAGACTCGCCGTTTGAGACAAAAGATCCGACATGAGTTTCGACAATGCCTGTTGGTTGAGCGATCACCATTTCCATTACGGTGCTGTCGACAACTCGCAGAAAGCCTTGCTCAGAGTGAAGCGGTTGACCATCAGAAACTCTTTTGGTTTTTTGGGTGTAGGTAACGAACGGTTTCCCTACATGAGCGAAGACTATTTCTTCTGAGTATTCGAAACTGTCGATGGTGGGATAATGGCCATTGCCGCTCCCCCGCCAAAGGCCGAGTAGCGGAACAAGTGGCAAACAAGCTTGGTGAAGAGGTGGTTGCATAGGGGCCCGTTTCGGAGTTTCTGTAGGTTACGTTCCGAAGGGAGCCTCGCGCAGCGTTAAATCGGAGCCGGCGCTACCGCCATCTAGGTCCGTAATTTAGAAATCCATGTCAGGCATTGGTGGCATACCGCTACCGCCTTCGTCTGGCTGTTCGCAAATCACGGCTTCAGTCGTCAGGAACAAAGCCGCAATTGAAGCAGCATTTTGTAGCGCCGAAAGTGTGACCTTCGCCGCGTCAATTACTCCGGCGCCAACTAGGTCTTCGTATTCACCGCTTGCCGCGTTAAGTCCGTGACTTCCGTCAAGGTCCCGGACACGGCTCACTACGACGCCACCCTCCATGCCAGCGTTTTCCGCGATCTGCTTGAGGGGACCTTCAAGAGAGCGAGCGACAAGATTTGCTCCCGTTGCCACGTCCCCTTCTAGTCCGTCAGCAGATGCTTGGACTGCAGCCTGAGCTCGTAGAAGGGTTACTCCGCCACCTGCTACGACGCCAGATTCGATCGCCGCTTTGGTGGTGCTCACAGCATCTTCGATGCGGTGCTTCTTTTCTTTAAGTTCAACCTCTGTTGCCGCTCCGACTTTGAGAACCGCTACGCCGCCTGAAAGTTTGGCCAGCCGTTCCTGCAGTTTTTCGCGGTCGTAGTCCGAGTCAGTGTTATCGATTTCATTCTTGATCTGCTCGATGCGACCTGCGACATCAGTTTCGTCACCAGCCCCTTCAATGATTGTGGTTTCGTCTTTAGTGACAATCACACGGCGAGCTGTGCCCAACAGGTCGAGTGTGGTGTTTTCAAGCTTGAGACCAACGTCCTCGCTTATGACCTGTCCGCCGGTCAGTATCGCCATGTCTTGAAGCATGGCTTTGCGACGATCTCCAAAACCAGGTGCCTTAACAGCTACGGACTTAAACGTCCCACGTATTTTGTTGACAACGATTGTCGCAAGCGCTTCGCCTTCGACGTCTTCTGCGATGATCACCATCGGCTTTCCCGATTGCATGACTTTTTCAAGTACGGGTACGACATCTCTCACCGCGGTGATCTTCCCCTGTACGAACAAGAAGTAGGGGTCATCCAAGACAGCCTCTTGACGGTCTGGATCAGTTACGAAATAGGGCGAAATGTATCCCTTGTCGAAGCGCATGCCCTCCACTAGATCCATTTCCAAACCGAAGGTCTGACTCTCTTCGACAGTGATAACCCCATCTTTGCCAACTTTTTCGATGGCTTCACTTATGTGGTCACCAATTTCACGATCAGCTGCCGAGATAGCAGCGACTTGGGCAATTTGTTCTTTGGACTCAGTAACGCTGACGGCCATACCCTCTATCGCGGCGACCGCGGATGCCACGCCTGCCTCAATTCCTTTCTTAAGCGCCATCGGGTTGGCTCCCGCCGCGACATTACGCATACCCTCGTGCACCATCGACCAAGCAAGCACTGTGGCTGTGGTGGTGCCGTCTCCGGCTACATCGTCAGTCTTTTTCGCTACTTCTTTAACAAGTTCCGCTCCGATGCGTTCAACGGGGTCTTCAAGTTCAATATCTTTCGCAATCGAAACCCCATCATTTGTGATGGTGGGAGCACCCCATTTTTTATCTAGAACTACATTTCGGCCTTTGGGACCCAGAGTTACTCGAACAGCGTCCGCAAGTTGGTTCATGCCCGCCTCAAGAGACTTACGTGCTTCTTCATCAAAAGAGATCATCTTTGCCATCTGAATTTGACTCCATTGCTGTGGGTTACGGCATTAGCACTCTCACCAAGAGAGTGCTAGTAGCCAATCAGCGAATACCTACCAATTGCAACCTCGTGAGCAAGGATTCTCATAGATTTCGGCTTTCGACCGTTGAGGCTTCAGAGCAGATAAAGGATCATCTGCCAGTCGGGCCTATCTAAGGCTTAAGGAGCGGACGGATCGACAATTCTGGACCCCACAGAGGTAAGGCACGCTGTTGTTTCTTCAAACGCGCGTTCCTTGCCGAAACTTTCTACCAACGACACCACCGACACACCTTCGGGAACGTCACTTTCAAGGTCGCGAGCGCCTACAACGGCAACCACTGGAACACCGTGCCTTGCGGCTATATCGGCGACACCTCCCACAACTTTTCCATTGAACGATTCTTTATCTAAATGGCCCTCTCCTGTAATGACGAGGTCAGCAGTCGACACAGCGTCTTCGAGTTCAACTTCCTCTGCTACTAGGTCGAAACCATCAACTAATTGTGCTCCTAAAGCAGCGAGCCCTCCGGCCAGACCACCCGCCGCACCTGACCGCGGTAGAGCGGTTACGTCCACGCCATACTCATCTAGATACATGTCAGCTAATGACGAAAGGCGTCGCTCAAGTAATTCAATTTGGGCTCTACTAGCACCCTTTTGAGGACCGAAAATTGACGGCGCATCGAGAAACTGCGTTGCAACATCACAAGCGACTATGAGGTCGATACCCGAGAAGCGGACTACCGGCTCCATAGCGCGTATTGCTCCTAGCCCTCCATCAGTTGAAGCTGACCCGCCGACGCCCACGATGATTCGTCGCGCCCCAGCAGTTCTAGCTTCCACAAGGATTTCTCCAGTTCCAAGGGTGCTAGCTGCCAAGGGATCGTTGTGTTGAGGTCCGCCGGCGAGCAACAAACCACTTGCCTCAGCCATCTCAACAACCGCTAAATTGCCCGAAATTCGCCACCTCGCTGAAACAAGGTCACCTAAAGGGCCTGTTACTTGGGAAACACGGTTGGAGCCCCCCAGAGCGTCGAGGGTTCCCTCCCCGCCATCAGCTAAGGGCAAAGTAACCACGTCGTCTCGTTGAGACCTAGAGATTCCTTCAGCTAACGCCTGGGCCGCCTGTGCAGCGGTAGCCGTACCGCGGAATTTGTCGGGGCAAACGATAATGCGCAAAGCAATTTCAGGCGCTATCGAGTTACTCTGCGCTAGCCGTGTCGATACCTAGGGCAATGAGAACGTGAGGATCTTCGACATCTGGAAATGCGCTCAAATCGGTGGGCATCTTATAGGTGTCGTTATCGGGATCTAACCCGAGCAAAGAAGCGATATCTCCAGCCTCAATAATCGAGCCCGGCTGGTAGTAGACCCTCGTCCGATCTAGGGCCGTGCCTTTCATGTTGATCGGAGTTTTAGTGATAAAGCCCTTAGTTTTGAGAGTATCGGTGGTGCGACCTGCTGCTCCCCTAACTGTGGTCGAATTCGCTACCTGGACTGAGACCTCGTTATTAGGTCGACCTTCGAAACCCACCATTGACCCCGAATCAGAAGTCTCAGCTTCGTCATCCTGTTCTGGAGCAGAGGTTGCAACGCTGATACCCGGCAGAGTCGTCGCTGTCGCCGAGTCACCGGAATCCGCTTCGCTCGCGGCATCATTGGATGCGGGTTGTACCGTCGTCGGGCTTGCGGCTGGCACCGAGTCGAGCGTGGGTGTATCGGTTCCACGAAGCAGGTATATCCCTACAACGACTGCGACAACCACCAAGAGCGCTCCTCTTATTGCGGCAGCATTATTTGGTCTTGACATTGGACCGTTCATCGGGCGACCTCCTGGTCGGCTGTGCGACGGGCTGTGTGTTCTTGACGCCGGCGATCACGCATTCGCCTTAATCGGCGCACCAACAGCGGTTCTGCAACCAAAGCTTCTTCAGAATCTATGAGTTCGTCTAGTACCAGCGCATATTCGGACTCAGTTAGCTGGAATTGTTCTCTTACAGCTTGGTCTTTCGGAACGTCTGACTCCCACCATGACTGTTCAAATTCAAGAATGGCCAGCTCGCGTTGACTCAGTTTCTGGTGAGATGGTTCTTCCACTGTTGTCTTCTTCCTTCCGGTGTCGCGGAGCCCGAGGTGGGAATCGAACCCACAACCCCCGCTTTACAAGAGCGGTGCTCTAGCCGTTGAGCTACTCGGGCCATGCACGCCTAGCGTAAACCCCAAACTGGTGTGAGTGATGTCGTTCACTAACTGATTTCTCTCTGACGCTTAATTTCATAGATTGTTATAGCCGCTGCATTAGAAACATTCAGTGATCCGATCTGACCGGTTTGGGGAATCGCGACGAGTTGATCACATCGCTGCTTGATGAGATGCGATATTCCTTCTCCTTCAGCTCCAAGGACAACTGTTAATGGCTCGGTCGCTACTCGCATGTCGTAGATCGAAGTTCGGGCGCTTTCGTCAAGACCTATAACCCAGAGGCCTTTGTCCGACATTTGTTTAATAGCGGCCGGAAGTCCAGCAACTAACGCTATTGGCAAGTGTTCAACTGCTCCGGCTGCAGCTTTAACCGCCGCTGGCGTAAGGCGGGCCGCCCTGTGACGCGGCAAGACGATACCTGTAACCCCAGCGACCTCCGCTGTTCTCAGCACAGCACCTAAATTTCGTGGGTCAGTAACTCCATCTAGGGCCACGATCATCGGCAACTTCTTGGGGTTTTCTGAAATAAGAGTCTCCAGCGCCACCGGCTGAATCGGCTCCGCTTGGGCAATAACACCTTGGTGAGAATCGGTTAATGCATAATCGTCAAGCTTTTTTCTACTGAGTTGTTGAAGCGGAACTCGTCGTTCTTCACAAAGATCCGCTATCTCAGCTAGGACCGCTGTGTCATACACATCCTCACTAATGAGAACTTGTTGGGTTCTTCGGGTGCCCGCTCGCAACAATTCGCGCACCGCTTGCCGTCCTTCGATATGGTCACCGCCCAGGCCATCGCGCTTGGACGTCGCAGTTCCCGGTCGGCTCTCTCCACGGTTTCTATTTCCTTGACCTCCGCGCCTCGAGTGGCCCGATCGTACGGGAGGTTTTGATCTCTTCTGTCCTCTCGCTCCGGAGGCCGAACGTCCTTTGGTCCCTTTTGACCGGCTCTGGGGTCTATTCACTTTTTCTCCAGCAAAGCGACCGCTAAGGCGACGACACCTTCGCCTCTCCCTAAGGCACCTATACCTTCAGTCCGCTTCCCGCAAACCGTGACGACGCCCCCCGCTGCATCGGAAAGACCAGCTTCCATCTGCTTTTTAACCGGCGCTATCCGGGGTGTGTCGGTTACGACCGTACAGTCAGCATTTACGAGTGCCCATCCGGCGTCACTAATCATCTCGGCTGTTTCCCTTAAAAGTTGAACGCTATTTGCGCCGTTGAGTTCCTCAGAAGTGTCCGGAAAGATCTGACCTATGTCGCCGAGGCCCGCCGCACTAAGCATCGCGTCCATAATTGCGTGAGTGACGACATCACCGTCACTATGACCATCCAGACCGCGCTTTTCGGTAAACGTGACTCCACCTATCACGAGGGGCCTGTCGTCTTCCGCCCACCCGTGCGCGTCGTACCCCTGCCCAATGCGCATCATTGATTCAATCCCATCAGCTCCGCCGCGATGGCCAGATCACTTGGTTCGGTAATTTTGATCGCCGTTGCCTCACCAGGGACCACTTCAACAGTGCCACCAATTACTTCGATTAATGCCGCGTCATCAGTGGCTTCTCGACTATCTGCGTGTGCTACTTCCAACATCTTCCGGTTAAACGCCTGCGGAGTTTGAATCGCCATGATTGTGTCACGATCCAGCGTGCATTTAACTTCTTTACCTCGGGGTCCGTCCTGAACTTGTTTAAGAGTGTCCGGTACAGCTAAACCCGGTACAGCAGCATCGGCGCCTGCTTCGACAGCGTTAATGACCGACTCAAAGAGCTCCACAGGTGCTCCAGGTCTCGCCGCATCGTGAATAACAACAGTTGTGGCTACATCAGGCAAAGCTTCGAGCCCGTTGCGCACGGATTCACCTCGGCTGCTCCCACCGATCACAACAATATCGGCGCCGAAGTTGGCGGCATCTTTAATATTTGCGGAGTTAACGACGAGAATCACACCCTGGCTAGATGCGCGCGCTGCTTCCACACTCCACTCCACGACACGCTGATGCCCCAACATCGCCAACTGTTTGTTTCCTCCAAACCGAGAACCGAGCCCGGCAGCCAAAACGATCGACCATGTGATTCCCACAGCAACACTCTGACACTATTGAACGCTGTTTCGAAACAAGCGACAGATATTTAAATTCATTGGTTACGTGCAGCTACCGAAGATTGGACTCGAGAATCGCTTAATGGCTTTACTCCGAGGTCGAAGCGTCTTCGAGTTCAACTTCTCCAGGGTCGAACCCGTCCATTGACGTGAACACTATTTCGTCGGACTCTTCATCGGCATCAACGACTACTATCTGACCGGCGTGGAATTCTTTGTACAGAATTCGTTCGGACAACGCGTCCTCTACATAGCGTTGAATGGCTCGTCGCAGCGGGCGAGCACCCAACGTCGGGTCGTATCCCTTCCGGGCAAGCCAATTTTTAGCCGAATCGGTGAGTTCAAGCCCCAGCCCCTGGGCTCGGAGTTGCTCTGAGGTCCTCGCAATCATGAGGTCAACAATCTCAGTTACCTCATCCATGGATAGCTCGTGGAACACGATGGTGTCATCAACGCGGTTCAAGAACTCTGGTCGGAAATGTGCTTTGAGAGCATCATTTACTGTTTCTTTCATGCGTTCATAACTCATGGCTTCATCATTTTTCGTGAATCCCACGTTGGCCCTGCGAAGGTCTGCCGTTCCAAGGTTGGAGGTCATGATCAAAACCGTGTTTCGGAAGTCGACTGAGCGTCCCTGGGCGTCAGTTAATCGACCTTCTTCGAGGATTTGAAGAAGCGTGTTGAAGACATCAGGGTGAGCCTTTTCAACCTCGTCAAAAAGCACTACAGAGAACGGGCGGCGACGCACCGCTTCAGTGAGTTGGCCGCCTTCTTCATAACCGACATAACCGGGGGGAGATCCAACAAGTCGACTGACAGTGTGCTTCTCCATGTATTCCGACATGTCGAGACTGATGAGGGCGTCTTCGTCACCAAATAGAAATTCTGCAAGGGTTTTCGCGAGTTCGGTTTTCCCAACTCCCGAAGGACCAAGGAAGATAAATGAGCCACCTGGTCTTTTCGGATCCTTTAAGCCGGCGCGCGTCCTACGAATCGCTTGGCTGACGGCTGTTATTGCGTCTTCTTGTCCGATTACTCGCTTGTGGAGTTCGTCCTCCATCTTCAGCAACTTCTGAGTTTCCTCTTCCGTCAACTTGTAGACCGGAATTCCAGTCCAAATTGAGAGCACTTCGGCTATTGCCTCTTCATCTACTTCATCAAAAAGATCAACGCCTTCGGACTTGATTTGCTCCATCAACTCAGTCCGGCGATCGAGCAGATCTTTCTCCTCGTCGCGTAGAGAACCTGCCAACTCGAAATCTTGATCTTCGACGGCCTGTTTTTTCTTTTCTACAACTTCAGCAATCTTGTTTTCAATCTCTTTGTAGTCAGGCGGCGTCTCCATTCGCTTTATGCGAAGACGTGAACCTGCTTCGTCAATGAGGTCTATCGCTTTATCTGGCAAATGGCGGTCAGCTATGTAACGGTCGGCCAGATTGGCTGCTGCTACTAGAGCTTGGTCGGTAATAGTCACTCGATGGTGAGACTCATACCGGTCTCGTAGACCTTTGAGTATTTCAATGGTGTGGCTCAATGTTGGTTCTTCAACTCGTATGGGTTGGAACCTTCGTTCTAAAGCCGCGTCTTTTTCTAAATATTTTCGGTACTCCTCCAGGGTCGTGGCACCGATGGTCTGAAGCTCGCCCCGCGCAAGCATTGGCTTCAAAATGGATGCCGCATCAATCGCCCCTTCCGCTGCACCGGCACCGACCAGTGTGTGGAGCTCATCAATGAACAAAATAATGTCCCCGCGAGTTTTGATTTCCTTGAGTACTTTCTTAAGTCGTTCTTCGAAGTCACCGCGGTATCTCGATCCCGCTACCAGTGCACCTAAGTCAAGGGTGTATAACTGCTTGGCTCGCAACGTTTCTGGGACTTCACCGGCGACAATCTTTTGTGCAAGCCCTTCAACAATGGCCGTTTTACCAACGCCAGGCTCGCCGATCAGAACTGGATTGTTCTTGGTTCGACGGGAAAGCACTTGCATAACCCGCTCGGCTTCTCGCATTCTTCCGATTACTGGGTCGAGTTCTTTGTCCCGAGCATTTTGAGTGAGATTTCGGCCAAATTGATCCAAAATCGCTGAGCCGCCCTGCGGTCCGTCCCCACGTTCCGCGGAGCCTCCCACAGTTTCTTTGCCAGGCTCAGAGCCTTCTCCCGAGGTTGACCCGCTGTATCCAGAGAGCAACTGAATGACTTGTTGACGCACTCGAGAGAGGTCGGCTCCTAGTTTCACCAAAACCTGAGCTGCGACACCTTCGCCTTCACGAATGAGACCCAAGAGAATGTGTTCCGTACCGATGTAGTTATGTCCTAACTGCAACGCTTCACGCAGAGACAGTTCAAGCACTTTCTTAGCGCGGGGAGTGAAAGGAATATGTCCACTCGGCGACGATCCACCTTGACCAATTATCTCCTCTACTTGGCTTCGTACCGCTTCCAGAGAAATTCCCAATGATTCCAAAGCTTTAGCGGCGACACCTTCGCCTTCATGAATCAACCCCAGAAGGATGTGCTCGGTGCCGATGTAATTGTGATTAAGAAGTCGCGCTTCCTCTTGGGCAAGCACAACAACTCGACGAGCTCGGTCAGTAAACCTTTCAAACACTGAATCCTCCAGGAGGCAAGTGTGCCCACGACTCACGGGCGTGAGTGGAGTGTAACCGGGAGAAGGCCCCTGTCTCACGGCACCTTTGAAGCAAAGTTCGATAAAAAGGAAAATTTCGGTGTTAAAGAGCAGGGTTTCGGCTGAGATGGGGTTGTCGTTTAGCTTTCCGGTTAGGTTTTCACTGTGGTTTCTCTTACCCCTCTCCAATATCGCACCGACGCGGCTGCTGATCTGAGTCGCGTTGAGCAGGCTTTGCGAGAGGCCGCGAAGACCGACGATGACTTTCTCACTGAAGTGGCCTCCCATCTAATCCCTGCGGGAGGGAAGCGACTGAGACCCGCCTTTCTCATTGCGTCTGCTTTGTCTTTGGATCCTGCGGGCAACCAGCCCGAGAGGTTGACTGACGAGATGGTCCGAGGAGGAGTAGCAGTTGAGCTCGTCCATTTGGGTTCGCTGTATCACGATGATGTCATGGACGAAGCAGAAACTCGTAGGGGAATCGAAGCAGTAAACCACCGGTGGGGAAATCTCACTGCCATCCTCGCAGGTGACTTTCTACTCGCAAAAGCTTCAGAACTAGCAGCCTCGTTAGGAACGGAAGTCGCCGAATTGCTCGCGGCAACAATTGGCCGACTTTGCGAAGGTCAGGTTCGTGAGCTTCAGCTGATCTACGACATAACACGGAACGAAGAACAATACCTCCAGGCAATATCAGGAAAAACTGCGGAGTTGTACGCGACTTCATGTCGGATCGGCGGAATCGTTGGCGGCGCTGAGCGGGACGTCATTAATCGCTTGACAGAGTTTGGCCACGCATACGGAATGGCCTTTCAGGTTGTCGATGACATCCTCGACCTTGTCGCCACTGATGAGGAACTTGGCAAACCCTCCGGTAACGACATCCGCGAGGGTGTCTATACCCTGCCCGTGATACGGATGATCGAGTCCGGCCACCCAGTGAAAGACTTACTCGGGGGTCCACTGGACGAGGAGACAAGAGACCAAGCTCGGGCTGCGATAGTAAATGGGCCAGAAATAGCATCCTCTATCGAAACCGCTCAAAATTTCGTGAATCGAGCGTTATCAACGGTGGAAGACCTCCCCGCGACCCCAGGTGTGCAGGGCATGCGCGACGCCGCCACCAACTTGTTGTCAGCCTTGAACCGTTGACCTGACTGGCGCGGAGATTCTGGTGTGGCCTATTAATCGCATCTACACGACACCAGAGTTCGATGCAGGACGTGGCAACGTGTGGCGTTGGGGCACCAAAACCCACATGATGGGGGTAATCAACGCTACCGACGATTCGTTTTCGGGCGACGGTATAGCCGGACAGGTGAACGAGGCAGTAACTCTGGCAAAAAGGTTTCAAGCCGACGGGGTAGACATCATTGACGTGGGCGGAGCATCATCTCGCCCTGGTGCTACCCCTACTCCAATATCAATTGAGAAGAGTCGCGTAGTCCCCATTGTTGAGGCGATCAGCTCAGAGGTTGATTTGCCAATCTCGATCGACACAACATGGGCGGAAGTCGCAGAAGCTGCTGTGGACGCTGGGGCCACTGTGGTCAACGACATTTCCGGGTTTTTAACTGATCCTGATCTTTCTTCGTTAGTCGCAGATCGGAATGTGGGCGTTGTATTAATGCACAACCAACGTGGTCGTGAATATCGCGATGTGATTGGCGACATAGACGCTGGCTTCGCCACAAGCCTGTCCATATGCGCCTCTAGCAACGTTGACCTCTCTCAGGTAATTCTTGATCCAGGATTCGGTTTCGGCTGGTCCGTGGAACAGAATTTAGAAATTCTGCGCCGTCTTAACGAACTGACGTCTCAAGAGCTTCCATTGCTCATCGGAACTTCGAGAAAGTCATCGATCGGAACGGTGCTGGGCGCCAATGTCGAAGAGAGGCTATTTGGAACCGCTGCCACTGTGACCCACGCTATTTGCGCTGGTATTGACGTCGTCCGAGTTCACGACAGTTCTCAAATGCGCGACGTCGTAAAAATGACGGACGCAATAGTGAGGCGTGAGGCGTCAGCTAGCTGATTCCCCTAGCACGTGGTATTGACCGTCAGACCCTAAGTACTCGGTGCCTTCGTTACGGTAGAAAGACTCGGCTCCGGCGTCCTCGAGCACCTGCAGCATTGACGGTACCTGAAGTCCCTCAGAGCGAATTCGATCAAGTATTCGTTGCGGACCCAAATGATCCAACATCTCGAATGGACCGTGGACCCAGTTGAACCCCCACCTTATTGCGTTATCGATGTTCACCACATCGTCGGCAATTTCTGGAATTAACCCAGCCGCATATGACAATGTTCCCCCAAATACTTGCCAGGCAAGCTCTCCTTCTAGAGAGTCGTGAAACATTACGTCTCCGAGTTCAGTTGGTATCGCTCCTAGATTCGCGGCATCTGCAGGTCGCCAAGCTTCATCAAGGAGATCAAAGCTTTCTTTAATTCTTTCACCATCCGGAGATTTCGTCTGCCGGTAGAAGCCGCCTCCAACTTTTCTTCCCAGTTGTCCACTGTCATGCATCCGCTGTTCGGTAGGCGGAAAACTGGTGTATCGGTGACCGATATCAGCTTCAGGCAAGTTAACCGAGAGGTTTTTACCAACTAGCTCCATCACGTCTAAACCAATTAGATCGATGAGGCCATAGAGACCTGTCGGTGGAAGCCCAACGGGGGCAGCAAGAACAGCATCAATCGTTTCTTGTTTCATGCCCTCTTGAAGGAAGGATTTTGCTAGATGTAGGCCCGACAACATAAAGAAGCAGCCAATGCGGTTACCAATAAAATTAACGGTGTCTTTTGCATGAACGACTCCCTTGCCTAGCCGTTCAGCCCCGAATTGAGCGAAGGCAGCAATTACTTCTGGATCGGTGTCCTCTCCTGGGACAAGTTCGAACAATCGCATAACTCGGACGGGGTTAAAGAAATGGGTAATGGCGACATCGGAACGAAATCGTTCGCCCATCCCCTCCGAGATCTGTCTCAGGGGAATGCCTGAAGTATTAGAAGAAATAACTGATCCGTCTTTTCGAATTTCTTCTAGCTGGGCAAACAGATTTTTTTTAATTTCGAGGTCTTCAACTATCGCTTCGCAAACCCAGTCGTACTCGCTGACGGCTTGCAGATCTGCCTCAACTGTGCCCGTAGTCACAAGGTGACGCGCCTCGTCGTCGACTTGCTGCAATGCAGCGTCCACCGTTTCGGGGTTTGTGTCGAGAATCAAGACTCGGCAGCCAGCTGACGCGCTCGCGGCCGCAATGCCGGCCCCCATTGTTCCAGCACCAATGACCGCTACAGATTCAATTGATCGACTCACCTAATGCTCCTTAAATTATTCCTCTAGTCAACTCAAATAGCCGGGGAACTATCGACCTGTGATTTGACGTCCGATGATTTCTTTCATGATTTCTGTCGTGCCTCCGTAAATCGTCTGGACCCTTGCATCCGCGTAGGCCCTGGCAATCGGAAATTCATTCATGAATCCGTACCCACCGAAGAGTTGGAGGCACCGAGTAATGGTTCGAAGCTGCATTTCGGTACACCACCATTTGGCTTCTGCTGCATCTTCGGCCGTGAGATCTCCCTCGTTGAGCGCCTGAATTTGACGATCTATGAAGACCCAGGCCAAATCGAGCTCTGTTTTCATCTCGGCTAACTCAAAGCGAGTGTTCTGAAAAGACGAGACCTTCTGGCCGAATGCCTCTCGTTCAGTGACATATTCAACAGTCCAGTTGAAAGCCGCTTGAGCAGAAGCTGTTCCAGTGATCGCTATCGATAGTCGCTCTTGAGGGAGGTTGTTAACCAAATTCAAGAAGCCTGCACCTTCACCGCCAAGCACGTTTTCTTCTGGAACGTACAAATCGTTGAAAAATAACTCTGCTGTGTCCTGGCTTTTCATTCCCAGCTTGTCCAGATTCCGCCCTCTTTCAAATCCCTCCATGCCGTCTTCTACGACAATTAGAGACATACCTTTGTGTTTTTCTGTGGGGTCGGTTTTGACCGCTGTGATCACCAGGTCACTATTAATTCCGTTTGTAATAAAGGTTTTAGATCCGTTGATCACGAAACCGCTACCTTCTCTTATTGCTGTCGTTCCCATAGACGCAAGATCTGAACCGATGGCGGGCTCAGTCATGGCTATGGCACTCATGAGGCTCCCGTCAACGAGACCTGGCATCCACCGGTCAGCTTGTTCCTCGTTGCAGTAGTTAATGAAGTAGGGCAGGCAGACGTCATTGTGCAAGGTGATGCACATTCCCGAACCGACGACACCAGCGAGTTGAATTTCTTCGTTGATTATCGAGTTGTAGCGAAAGTCTTCGACCCCGCCCCCGCCGTATGCCTCTGGTACCGCCATACCCAAAAAGCCGTGCGAGCCAGCTTTTTGAAACATTTCCTTGTCAACTTTTCCATCGTGTTCCCACTTTTCGTGATTAGGAACAATTTCCTTGTCAACAAACGAACGGACTGATTCACGAAACATGTCGTGTTCTTCGTCGAAAATGATGCGTTGCATGCCCTGACCGTACCGGGTAACAGCACCTGTCTGCGAGGTGACTTAGCGAGGTAGCGTGCGGGAATGAGTTCCTGGGATGCAGTAGCCAAAGTCGCCAAAGCAACACGTCGCCTTAATAAAGCTATTTCGGGTCGCCGTTTGCCCGATAAGGATTTGGAAGAAATAGCTGTTGCCATCGAGTCGCTTGCGTTGCGGTTCGATTCTGGCTCTCAAAGAAACAAGCTCGATGACATGCTGACGCGGCCGCACCTAGCCGCTATTTATGCCGGTCAATACACGCCTCTCGAACTCGAAGACGGTGATCCGATTGAGTTTGATCCTTTTTCAGTAGCTGGGGGCGAATATCATCCGGCAGCAATTGGGCTCTCATTCTTTAAAGAGTCTGATGAAAGTGTGATTGGTAAAGGAACTATCGATCCTATGTTCGCCGGTCCCCCAGAGCGAGTGCACGGGGGCGTTCAAGCTCTAATCATTGACGAAGTGATGGGAGCGTTAAATCGAATGCGGGGCCGACAGGCCTATACCGCGTATCTCAAGGTCAACTACAAGGGTCCTGCGCCGTTGGGAGAGCCGGTGACCTTTAGAGCCTGGGTTGATCATATCGATGGCCGGAAAATCACCTTAATGGGAACCGGGGACGGCCCTGATGGTCGTTTCATGGAGGCTGAAGGGTTGTTTATTCAGCGCGAGGATCAACCTGCAGGCTCTGAGCCCACTCCGTAAACATATCGCTGAGTCACACTAGTTAGTTCTGTTCCGGTCGTAGGGTCGGGAACAGAACAACGTCTCTAATACTCGTGGCACCCGTCAAAAGCATTGCTAGACGATCCATTCCAATACCCACGCCACCCGTGGGTGGAAGGCCATACTCAAGGGCACGCAAATAATCTTCGTCAACCAACATCGCCTCGTCGTCGCCGCTGGCGTTTTGCGCTGCTTGCTCTTCAAACCGGAGCCGTTGTTGTTCAGGGTCAATCAATTCGCTGAATCCGTTGCACAATTCTCGTCCAGCAAGAATCGCCTCGAAACGTTCGGTCATTCCGGCTTCTGATCGATGCTCTCGTGATAATGGTGACACTTCGACCGGGTAGTCAGTGACATATACCGGCCCCCAAAGCAAGCTCTCTGTTGTCTTTTCGTAGATTTCGAGAATTAACTTTCCGGGGCCGTAGGAATCTTTTACCGGAACTTCGTGGTCTGCTGCGACAGCCCGTAGTTCATCGATGGGTGTGTCAAGTGAAAGAGTTGTTCCGATTGCTTCCTCAATCAATTCAACCATTGTTGCCCGACGCCACGGTCGGGCAACATCTAGTTCTCGTTCATCAATTTTCAAAATTGTGGAGCCAGTGAGTTCAACCGCTAAGTACTCCACGAGTTCCTCAACCAGCTGCATTATGTCTTCGTAATCGGCATAGGCCTCGTAAAGTTCAAGCATCGTGAACTCTGGGTTGTGGCGAGTAGAGACTCCCTCGTTGCGAAAAACTCGCCCTATTTCAAATACTTTTTCAAATCCGGCCACAGTCAATCGTTTGAGATACAACTCAGGTGCAACCCTCAAATAAAGGTCGAGGTCTAAGGCATTGTGGTGTGTGGTGAAGGGTCTGGCATTAGCCCCTCCAGGTATCGGATGGAATATTGGAGTTTCAACTTCTATTGCGCCCCGAGTTTCCAGGAAGGAACGGGTCAGGGACATCATTTTGCTTCGTACCTTGAAGACGTTTCTAGCTTCAGGCGACACCCACAAGTCGACGTACCGTTGCCGATAACGCGTATCGGTGTCACTAATTCCGTGCCATTTGTCGGGGAACGGTCGACGGGCTTCGGCCAGACAAGTCCACGAGTCGACACGAACGCTGAGTTCACCGCGACGGGTCGTCATCACAATCCCCGTTACGCCAATCCAATCACCTAGGTTTAAGTCACAAAACTGGTCAAACTTTTCGGTTGTCTTGGACGGCGCAAAAAGTTGGATGCGTCCGGAACCATCATCCAATGTGCCAAAGGCTAATTTCCCTTGAACCCTGCGCAACATGAGCCTTCCGGCAATTGTCACAACGTCATCAGTTTCAGTAGCCGGATCGAGATCGGCATAATTCGCTATGAGCTTTTCTACCCGTGTGTCGGGGTCGAATCTGTAGGGAATTTCTGCCATGTCTCCTCAACGAGGTCGAGTGTTCGAAGCCGTTCCGAATTTCACATAACGGTCTTTAGTTATGGTGCTTGATGAATCATTCCATTGGTGCGACCACTAAGGAAATAAATAGAGCCACTCCGAAAGTGTGGCACCTCATTGGCTGTTTCCAGCGCGTCTTTTCGAACTTTCAACGTCGCTGATGACTATCGCGTGAAGCGTTAAAGCGGCCAGTCTCCCAAACGCTCTATTACTTGATCCGCGACCGGTGCTTCCCATCCCTTAGGGAGCAATTCCGGGGCTAACTCAGCGAGCGGGTATAGAACAAAGGCTCGTTCGTACATGCGTGGGTGCGGAATCGTCAGGTCAGGATCTGTTAGCTGAAGTTCGCCGTAGAGGAGAATGTCTACGTCGAGTGTTCGTGGGCCCCAGCGCACGGCACGAACTCGTCTCGCTTCTTGCTCTAACCCTTGGCAAACACTGAGTAGCTCATATGGCTCCAAGGATGTGCTGATTTCAACAACCAAGTTGAGGTACGCGTCTTGGGTTGGACCGCCCACCGGAGCGGTCTCATAGACACCCGACACCGCGCGCACGTCTGACAAGTTGTTAATAGCTGTCATGAGTAGTTGACGGCTATCGCCAAGGTTGGATCCCATACCCAGAAATGCCCTCACCTTTGGAGACAAAAAATCCTCACCTTCATTGACGGTGTCGAACAAGTCGAATAGCGGTATGTCCTATGTCTAAGGCAAGCGGGGGTCGCAGCTTCTTGATAGTTACGTCGACTGCTGATACGTCGGCAGACGCGAGTAATTGGTCAGCGACTAACTGACCAAGATGTTCAAGAAGTTGCGCACCTGCTGAAGTACATATTTGATTGACCGCCGCGGCCACCGCACCATAATCAAGTGTGTCGTTCAGGTCATCCGATTGACCCGCAGCCGACAAATCTGTGTAAATGTCGATATCAATTTCTAGGGGTTGAGGGCGATCACGTTCTTCGGGAAGAACTCCTACTACGCAGACAACTCGAAGTGCCCGAAGCTGAATGCAGTCACCGGTTAACTCTCTTGTCACCTGTCAATACTCTCTTTTTTAGATTCCATCCCGATGGCGATTTCGACAAGTTCTCTGCCATGAGGCCCTAAACGCTGCTGAAAGATCCGTTCTGCTATGGCCGTAACCTGAGGCCCTGTGGGAACTAAACCGGCCCACAAAAGGTAGGCCGCCATCAAACCGCACAGCCGTTCCCCTACTTCTTCCTTATGAACCAGAACCTTTAGACCGGCGGCAATTGCTCCGTAGATTTCAGTAAAGAAAACCTCCATATATTGGGCCAACTGGTCGTGAAGGGGCCACGGCCGGTGACGAAACGGCATCCCTAATTCTTCATAGTTATGGAGATTGTGTGAACCAGCAATTAGCGAATACAAGACATCAAATTGGTGTTGCCGAACCCAAATTATTTCTTCTTGTCGCCGAACGCGACGGTGATGTTCGCCGTACCCTCCGGGGCGTTCGCATATAGCAAGAGAGTCTTTGATAACCCAGACGAAGTTCCTGGGCTCAATACCTTCTGCCCACTTTCCCTTCACGGCCCTCTATTCCACAAACGTGACAATCATGCGTCAGGCCGATGTTACTGCTCCGAAATTGCAGCGGCCAATGGGTCTAAGAAAGGGCCTAGTGTTCGGCCGCTGTGTCGTATGACCAAATGTCCCCAAGGTTTCTATAACGCTGCCCTACATCGAGGCCATATCCGACTACCCATACTTGTGGAAGACGAAAACCGGTGTATCTCACCAAGTCATCGAGGTCAGCTTGTTGTTCCTCTCGGACCAACAATGAGCAGAATTCGAGACTCGCAGGGTTTCTCGCCAACAAGGTTTGCCGCAGGTACCGCAGCGTCAGGCCGCTGTCCACAATGTCTTCGATAATGATGACATCGCGCCCCTCGATATCGCCATCAAGGTCCTTAATAATTCGCACTACGCCACTATTTCGAGTGCTGCTTCCGTACGAAGAAACAGCCATGAAATCAAGTTCCACTGGCAGATCAATCGCTCTTGCAAGATCGGCGGCGAAGATTACTCCCCCTTTTAGAACACCTATCAGGAGCGGAGTTCGTCCCGCGTAGTCTTCGGTTATTTGTTTCGCAATGACTTGGACTCTGTCTTGTATTTCGTCTCGAGTGACCAAAATTTCGGTAAGGGCCGGATCGTCACTGATGCTCGAATCTGTCACAGGATCGGAACCTAGCCGCTTTCGGTGGATTGACCGGGTTCTTTCGACAAGGTTTCGATTCTCATCTTTCCATTCGTTCTCCGAATAGATCTGCCTCCGGACACTTCGGTACCTTTGGTCTTTCCCAAGGCGACTTGCATAACACGATCTACTGAGGCTGAGTCCGGCGGGTGTTCACCTCTTAGCCAAGACCTGATGGCTCGCCGAGCGAGAGGGATTGGAGCTGAGGCCAAAGAGGCTGCGTCTGTTGCATCAACTTGTTCCGCCAGGCAATCAAGCAAATCTCGGTCTGTTTCGGCGAGTTTGGCAGCTCGAGTGAGAAGAGGAACAACGTCGCGTTGAGCGACTTCATTCATTAGTGGAAGGATCTCATGCCGAATCCGGTTACGTCGAAATCGAGGGTCATAGTTACTTGGGTCTTCAATCGGTTCCCATCCGTAGATTTCACAGACAAACTCAGTATCCGCGCGGCGAAGTTGAAGGATCGGGTGTCGGTCCTCCCTCATCGCAGCTAATGCGTCTAAGCCACCTCCTCTCAGGAGATGCAAGATGATCGTTTCAGCTTGATCATCGGCGGTGTGACCGGTGAGAATTTCATTTGGTAACGCATCAAAACGCGCTTTTCTTGCCCTCGCTTCAAGATTTGGTCCATCTTCAAGCGTTAGAGACACAGCGTTAAATTCTGCTTTGACTTTTCTCGCTAGTTCTTGGACACGATCAGTTTCAGCAGCGCTATCGGCTCGAAGACCATGATCAACATGGTGAGCGATTACCGGTTGACCAGTTAAGGACGCCAAGATGAGAAGTGCCGATGAGTCAGCGCCTCCAGAAACTGCACAGTGGAGGGTTACTCCAGTAGGAAACAAACACTGTTCACTGAGTTTTGCCAATGAGTCACGTTTGCTCATGCAAGCACCTCTAGATGCCGACTGGAACTCGTTGCATCCAGGCGGATGGATTTCGAATTTCAGCCATGGACGGCAGATGTTCAGCGCTTTGCCAAATGAGGTCAACTGCGTTGTCGCCCCGTTCCGCTTCAATAGCAGCGATGAAATCCTCACCAGCCTGGTATTGAGCAAGTTTGGCTTCGATACCCATAAATTTTTGCATTAGTCGACTTACACCCGTCGCGCTGTTCCGTCGTTCGTGCATCACTTTGTGAAAGCGCAGTGCATGGGGCACATGTCCAGCGGCTGCTCGAGACATTGTCACATCACCATGACCCTCAACCAAGCTCATCATTCCCCCAACGCAGTCAAGTAACTCTCGTTGGCGCTCACTAGCGAAAAGCTGAGCTATACCCCCGTCTGCCATCGGGTCTTTGCCTTCGCGTTTCATTTGCACAAAAGCTTGAAATCCTTGTTTGATTCGATCGGGGTCTGGCTCCGCTTCGTCCAACATCTGGTTCACCAGATCCAAAAACCTCGGGCGGAGCCATGGAACTCCTGTGAACTGCGAACGATGAGTCAATTCGTGTAGCGCTAGCCAAAGTCTGAATTGTCTTGGGTCAAACGCGAATTTCTTTTCGATGGCCAAGATATTTGGTCCTACGTAATAAACGAGGTCCTGATCATCTCGGTCTTCGTCTTCGGCCAGCAAGAGGTCATATTGGCCAAGTACCCGGCGAGACATCCAGCCAAGGACGGTTCCTAATTCGGCGGCGCTAATTTTTCGGGTTAGACCACTCGCCGCAGCAGGTGTTGCTCCCGCTGCCAAAACAGGTCGCAACAACCTCCTAAAAGATCGGATGTTTGCGTCAATCCAGCCTTCTCGATCGATCACTCGCGCTCGGGCGGCACCCTCCGTTGAAGTCAATCCTGTTTGCGCCGCCACCAATTCTTCGGCGAGCGGCGTGAACTCAGAAAAGTCTTTGTGTAACGAGTCACCCACGTATGAACGTGAGAGAGGTTCCTCACCAGCGACCCGAACTGCGATGCGTTTAGCGAGATCCCAATCGACGGGGTCATCCGTCATTGTCGTACTCAGCGTTTGGGGTATCGGGGTGCTACGACCTTCATTATGTATCCCGCTACGAGTTGTAGAACCCCGAGCACCGCACCGATAGCTAGGGGTACTGCCAACCAGAAGTGCCAGACTTGAGCTGCAAGTGCGTTCATAACGTCATGGTACTCAACAGCACCGAATACAACTCACCTCTTTACGTTATGTTCCCAAAAAATCACTCGAGTGCCTGTGATCATCTATCGGTGCCCTGCTGGTAGCTTCAATTGAGTTAGCGCCCGAGTAGCTCAGTGGCAGAGCGGCTCTCTCGTAAAGAGCAGGTCGCGGGTTCAATCCCCGCCTCGGGCTCAAGGTTTCAAAGAAGCTTTCTAGCGAGGTCTCAAATGCACAAAGAGCTGCTGCAGCAATAATCGTTCGTTTCCGTTCCGTCGCAAATCCTTGGAAACTTCTATGACTGAACTTAAGGATTCTGAGCCAAGCGCGGGGTCGACTGAACCGTCGCTGATTCCTTCACGGATCGCCAAGCCCACTGCCGTCATTCCCATGAGTAGTTCATCGGTTCGAAGTCTGCGCAGCTCACGTTTGTGACGCTCTTCCATTCCGCGGCGGCCCAAACCGCGCTCCCCCAGTTCTTCAGCTCGTTTGTTTAGATCGTCACGTTCGCGTTCATGACGCTCCTGAAGAGGGCCAGCAGCACTCTCAATCATGGCCAAAAGCTTGTCGACTGCAGCAGCTGCTCTACTTCCTGTCCCATCAAGGTCTCTTGGAAGGCAACTCCACGCATTCCATCGATCTAACGCTGTCTGGTCTGCAGCCAGGAGCATCGCTCTATCGACAGAACCATTTGCTGCCGTGGCTACTACAGAAGAATGTTCGTGGTCTAGTCCCGAGGAGATCAATAATTTCAGCAGTTCTTGACGGTTAATCGGGTTGAATTCAATTGTTGTACAGCGAGATGAGATAGTCGCCAGCTCCGGAGGAACCTGTTGAGCGGTGAGAATAAAGTGAGTTGAGTCGGGGGGTTCTTCCAACACTTTGAGAATCATTGGAGCTGACCCCTGGGCAAGGTCAATATCTTCGACGAAAATCACTTTGCAGTTACCTTCGTAAGGGCTCGTGACGGACACCCGCACTATTTCTCTGGCCTCTTCGGTAGTTAACGCCGGGCCGGAACGTTCAAACAAGATGAAGTCAGGGTGCTCTTCTGCGAGTGCAAGTCTTCGGTCACGCTCGGGGTCTTCACTGTCTCGAGCGAGTAGCTCAGCTGCCAGGCCTGTGGCAGCTGTTCGTAGCCCGCAACCATTTGGGCCAACAAGCAGATACGCCGGTAGGGGCGCAGTTATTGCAGTCCGCAACGCCGCCACAGCTGTCTCCTGGCCAATCATGCTGTCGAAACTGTCTGTCATACGGCGTCAACAGCCTCAGTGACTCGTTGAGCGACTTCCTCTATTGACCCGTCGCCGTCAACTATCAACCAACGGGCGGGGTCCGAATTTGCCAGAGTCCGAAATCCTTCTATGACTCGTTGCGCGAATTCTGCGTCTTGGCTTTCGATTCGGTCGCGGTTCTCACCCAAACGGCTGTCTGCCATTTCAACCGAAACAGTTATAAGGACAACAATGTCGGGCAGCAAACCTCCACTACTCCACTCCACGAGGCGCAAGAGTTCATCAAGCGATTGCCCTCGCCCGTAGCCTTGGTAGGCGAGAGTTGAGCCATACGATCTGTCGGTAATTACGTCGCGGCCATTGGCTAGTGCGGGCTCGACCACTTCCGCAAGATGTTGCGCTCTATCAGCAGCGAACAGAAGGGCTTCCGCTCGCTCAGTGGGTTCTGGCCCATCACCTAACAAAAGATCTCTGATGGACAGGCCCAGGTCGGTACCTCCCGGTTCACGCGTCAACACCGCATTTAGTTGTTGGGCCAAAATTCGCGCTTGCGTCGATTTACCACTCGCTTCCCAACCTTCGAAAGCTATGTATCTTCCTCGTTGGCTCATTGGGGATTCTTCTTCAGTGAGCGCAACGAAATCCATGCGAGAACCGATGCCAGAAGCATAAAGCTGCTCGCCAACCATAAGGCGCCTCGAACCCCAGGAAGTGCCATAGCCCACGATCCAAATCGCAGCTCGTTATCGAACAGCACACCGAATAGCCAATTAAATCCGTCAGATAGAAATCCTCCAACGGTGATTGAGAGCAGCAAGCAGAAGCGAACCAACGTGTACAAGGCGCTAAAAACTCTGCCTCGCAGTTGTTCTTCAACATGTTCGTGAAGAAGGGTGAAGCCCAACACATAGACGGAACCAGCACAGATACCCATCAGGAAAACTCCCGAAAGGTTCCAATAGGTGTTGGAGGTCGAGACGGCAAAAAGTAAGCAACTGCCTGCTCCAAAGACAGCTGCAATGAAAGCGCTCTCTTTATCTAGACGGCGCTGCAACGCCGACAACACAGAGACTCCAGCTGCAACACCTATACCGAGCGTTACCAAAATGGTGCCAAACCCCGCGTTGCCCGCGCCGAGCACCACATCGTTAAACACCGCTCCCAAGGGAATCAGCATGCCCCCACCGATCATCCCAGTGGCGAGACCTGTAAGCACTGCGCGTACCTGAGGGCTAATCGCTATGAAAGTCCATCCTTCTCTCAGCTCGCGGACACCTTCAGCCAGATCGATCGATCTTGCCTTCTTTTCTTCTTTTCGACGCGGAACGAGTGGGAGTGTTGCAATCAGACATGCCGCGATCAGGAAAGTTACCGAATCAAGAACTAGCGCCCATTCGACTTGACCGATAGCGCTTCCCCCCAACCATTCAGCGAGTTTCGCCAGTCCAATAAAAGCGCCTGCCGCTAGCGGGAAGGTTCCGTATGCCGCCACTAGCGAAAGTGAATTAGCTGCTGTTAGCTGCTCTTTAGGTACCAGGTTGGGAACGATGGCTTCTTTGGCGGGGCCCCATAGGGAGGTTGCTAATTCAAGCAACAACGAGACAAGTACCAGCGCCCATACGCGCTCAATGAATGGGATAGTAAGCAAGACCAAGGCTCGAAGTACGTCACAGCTAATCAAAAGCCGTTTTCGGTTAACTCTGTCGACTATGACACCTCCGACAGAGGCCAAAAAGAATCCTGGCAGCACTCTGGCGATCATGACGAGCGCTATCGCAGATCCGGGTTGGTCACCGCCGATGCGGCGCGCGATCTCAATGATGGCGAGGAATCCAATCCAGTCGCCAAATGCGCTGACAATCTGAGCAATCCAAAGGCGCAGGAAGGCTGAACTCCCGAAAACCGGGTGCGACCTAGTAAGCCGCTCGTTGGATTCTTGTTCCCGGTCTACCTCCGGTTCGTCCATATCCACGGCTCAGGCTCTTCAGGCTTTCCTACGGTCAAAAGTCTATTGCAACTTAATTTTCTGCTTGTGGCTTAAAGAATATTCACAAATACCGCTATCTGAGAGAACGGTGGGAAAGCTCAAGCTCGTTTTTCAGCCAAAAGTTCTACCGCTCTTTGCTCGGTGAGCGCTTCAACTGAGTCCCAGCTCTTGAGCGACGCGTTTGTCTTGCCGTCGGTGACATAGGGTCCAAATTTTCCGTCTTTCAGCAAGATGGGCTGACCGCTGTTTGGATCTTTACCGAGCTCTTTGAGCGGTGGTTTCGCTGCTCTCCTGCCGAATTTCTTAGGTACTGCGAGCAGTTGCAGGCATTCTTCAAGAGTGATGGTCAACAACTGTTCTTCGTTTTGAATATTGCGGCTCTCGCCGTCTTTCAACAAATAGGGGCCGTACGGACCGTTTTGAACAGTTATTTCAACCCCGTCAGCGGGATCGGTTCCAACGGTGCGTGGCAAACTCAAGAGTTCGAGAGCTTCCTCGAGGGTGATACGTTCCAGCGTCATAGTTTGAAAGAGTGACGCTGTTTTCGGTTTCGGTTGATTCTTGAGTTCATCGATTCGACCTAGTTCGTCGACGAGTTCGACAACGTTGTCAAACACTCGAGAGGTTTCGATGAGAGAGTTGATGTTGGTGAGACGATCTTCGTTGTCTCCGCGATGTAAGTCCTTTAGGTACCCGGACTTCTCTAGGCATGACTGCAAAGCTGTAGGAGCGTCTATTTCACGCAGTTCAACTAACGATTTTCTCAGCTTGAGAAATGATCGAATGGCCTTTTGCGCGGCGGGCGAAGAACCGGCTTCTTTCGCCCTTTCGAAGGCCTCTATGAGGCTGATGTTGTGGGTGTCGCCGAACTCAACAAGTCGTTTGATGGCAGCATCACCGATTCCGCGTTTGGGGTTCTTGATCGCCTGTCGTACCGAGTCGTTGTCGGGGTAATCGGTCATGCACCGCATGTAGGCAAGCGCTACTTTGAGTTCTTTCTTGTGAAGCGGGAGACCAAGAAGTTGCCCTCCGGGTGTCGAGGCGGCTGGCATTTTGGGAGGTCGGCCTAGAGAAACGTAGGGGCCAAAGGTTCCGGGACGTGCAATGACTTCTATGCCGGTAGCTGGGTCGACGCCTAACACGCGTTCTTCGGGCGTTTCTAAAAGTTGGATTGCTAGGTCGAGAGTGATCTCATCAGGGGTGATGCCGGCGGGTAATGATCGATATTCGTCGCCTCGTTGCACGTATGGAAAGTTTTTACCAACTTTGGCCACAACGACCTGACCGTCGCTATCTACACCAATCGGGATCGTATTGATTTCGACTGGATCGATATCGGCGAGACGTTCATCGGATACGAGATCACGCAGACCCGGTAGGGGCTTCCCCGTAGCGTCGACGCTTCCGAAATAGAAATCATCTAGCCATGGGTTGGGTTCGATTTCGCCTACCGATATCTGATCGAGGTCGTCTTCCATGCTCGCGGTAAGTGCGTAATCCACTAGGTGTGGGAAGTGGTTTTCCATGAGGCCGACTGTGGCAAATGCAGTGAGCGCGGGGACCAACGCTTGGCCTTTCTTCCAGACATAGCCTCGACTTTGGATGGTGCCAAGAATGCTCGCGTAGGTACTCGGCCGTCCCACCCCTAGCTCTTCTAGTTGGCGAACTAGGGTCGCCTCGGTGTATCGAGCCGGCGGTTTCGTTTGATGATCTTTACTTTCGAGGGAGGTGGCAAGCACTGCGTCGCCCTCAGAGAGATTAGGAAGTTCTCGTTCTTCGTCGTCTGATTCATCTGACTGTCGCCCATACAGAGACATAAATCCAGGCGAAGTGATGACAGTCCCACTGGTACCAAATTCATAGGTTTCCGAGCCGAATGGGGAAGCTGCTAAACGAATGGTGACCGTTTGACCTTCGGCATCATTCATCTGGCTAGCGATGGTGCGACTCCAGATCAGCTGATACAAGCGCGCTTGGTCACTATCTGTTGTATCTCCTTTGAAGCCAAGGTCGGATGGGTCTCTCCAAGCGTCTCCTGCGGGCCGGATAGCTTCGTGGGCTTCTTGGGCGTTCTTAACCTTTTTGTTATACACCCGAGCATCTGCAGGCAAATGGTCGTGCCCAAATCGCTCTCTGATCAATGTCCGAGCAGCGCTCAGGGCATCTGCCGACAGGGTCGTACTGTCGGTGCGCATATATGTTATGTGGCCCTCTTCGTAAAGCTTTTGTGCGGCACCCATGGTTCGTGAAGCAGAGAAGCCTAAACGCCCGCTGGCTTCTTGCTGGAGAGTCGAGGTCATAAAGGGCGCTGCTGGTCGCCGTCGGTACGGTTTGGACTCAACGGATTGAACAGTGAACTCGACCCCGCTGAGTGCTGCTGCCAGTTCTTTACCTTGGTCAGTGTTTACGATCGTTCTGTCGGCCTGGCTGAGCTGACCTTGGGCGTCGAAGTCTCGACCTGTTGCGACACGAACGCCATTAACAGCAGTCAGACCGGCTTTAAAGGTCACACCAGAAGACATTTCAGCTTCCAAGCTTGAGTATGACGCCGTCTGAAATTCGATTCGTTGACGTTCTCGTTCAACAATCAGACGGTTGGCGACGCTCTGAACTCTGCCTGCGGACAGGCCTGGCTTAACTTTCTGCCACATTACGGGCGAAACTTTGTAACCGTAGAGCCGGTCGAACTTACGTCGTGCTTCTTGCGCGTCGACGAGGCGGTGATCTAATTCTCGGGGGGACGCGACTGCATCTTGAATGGCTTTTTCGGTGATTTCGTGGAACACCATTCGGTACACGGGTACTTGGGGATTTAGTACTTCGAGGAGATGCCAGGCGATGGCTTCACCCTCTCGATCTTCATCCGTTGCCAGGTACAGCCCATCCGAACTCTTCAGTAGCTTCTTGAGTTTCGCTACTTGTTTCTTGGCCCTTTCAGTGACTACATAAAGCGCCTTGAAATCATTGTCGACGTCTATACCCAGATTCGCCCACGACTCACCTTTATAAACCGCAGGTACCTCAGTTGCTTTGGCTGGTAGATCACGTATATGTCCCACCGAAGCCTCGACTACATAGTCCGAACCCAGATAGCGCTCAATGGTTTTAGCCTTGGCGGGCGATTCGACGATTACTAACGATTTCGGCACAGCGGCAATTAATTCCCTAATTCAAGCGGAGCTGTCAAATTCTTTGGTTGCCCGATAAAGCAACCTCACCCGCGGAAGGTACCGGTCATTTCGGCATTTCCAACGCATCATGACTATCAAAATTTTCTTTGCGCGCCACCACAACAACGAGCACAACAACGACAACACCACCAAGTAAGGCTGCAATTGAGGCTCCGAGAAGTTCATCAACCGACGGTGTTCCAAGGCTGGTGTTTTCCAATCCACCCTGGTCTGAAGGCCATGGCCACAACACCCTCAACGAACCAACCATCAAGCCAAGGAGCACTGATACGACAAGATCCCGATAGGCCGCCAGAAGCGTGTGAAGTACACGACTGAACAAAGCAAGACCAATGAGAGCTCCAATGGCGTACATGCCAAGCACCGAGCCGTCTCGCTGTTCTAAAGCAGTGATGACATGGTCATAGAGGCCCAACATCAGCAGCACGAATGAACCACTTATACCTGGCAAAATCATTGCGCATATTGCGATTGCACCAGCGCCCAAAGCAACAACGGCTGTGGGGTCATCAAGAGATCCCGAGCGAATGCCTAGCAGGGAGAAGGTCGCAATAGCGGCTAGTCCAAAGGTCAGGTACAGCAGTGGCGTCCACTTCCTTATTTCACGTCGTGTCACAAAAGCGGACACTGTAATAACACCAAAGAACGCTGATGAGACGATGACGGGTCGTTCATGAATTTGTGTTCGAAGCCATGAGGCTAGGAGCAGCAACGCGGCGACTATGCCCAGTAGAAGACTTGCGAGGAACGACCATTCGACGGATCGGAGTTGTTGCTTACATCTTTCAAAGTCGCCGCGTATCAAACTGCCGATCGAGCTCGAGACAGTGCTGACTTGTGTAATCAGCCGGTCATATATCCCTAACAGGAGCGCCACAGTTCCACCCGAAACACCGGGGATAATGTCAGCGACACCCATACAAAAACCTCGCACTATTTGGATCAGGGGGCTTCGTCGCACATCTTGGACCGTACCGCGAGATCACCGTGCCGCACTTGGCAGCACGCCGCATTGTTATTCGATTTCTGATCGGCGCAGTTTCACGATCCACGCGTTCTATGTAGCCGTCAAACCTTCCAGAGCCTTTTAAGTCAGCGGAGAAGGATGAACCATTGAGCCAGTGCGTCAGTTGTTCTATTTGGTCCGTTGATCGGGCTGCCAGGACTACGTAAGCCCAGTGGTCGACAAAACATCGAGCTATAGCAGCACCGATTCCTTTGCTTAGCCCCAGTTATCAGAACGCCAGCATTTTGAATTTTCATTCCCAAAAGCTGGGCGAAGGTCGGGGGCTCCACGGACAACAATCTGGGACTCAGAGAGTCCCAGATTGTTGAGATGGATTAGATGAAAGCCGGGACGAATACCAGCGAAACGATGGTCATCACTTTGATGAGGATGTTCATCGCAGGACCGGAGGTGTCTTTGAACGGGTCGCCGATGGTGTCACCTACCACTGCGGCAGAGTGAGCATCGGTACCTTTACCTCCGTGGGCGCCGGCTTCGATGTATTTCTTTGCGTTATCCCAAGCACCGCCTGAGTTCGCCATGTATATGGCGATGAGGAAGCCTGTGACTACGGCTCCTGCAAGAAAGCCACCGAGGGCATTGACGTCGATAAACCCGATTACGAGTGGTAAGAGGATCGCCAAGCCACCCGGTAGCAGCATTTCGCGCAGTGCTGCTTGGGTAGAAATGTCGACGCATCGTCTGCTGTCTGGCTTAACCCCTGCTTGTCCTTCGCGTAGACCAGGGATTTCCGCAAATTGCCGTCGAACTTCGACGATCATCGCTTGCGCGGCTCTACCTACCGACGACATCGTCATTGCGGCAAAAATAAACGGGGTCATCGCTCCGAGGAACAGTCCGATAGTTACTGCTGTGTCGTTGATGTCAAGGTTGACTTGAGATCCGGCGGTCAAGCTAAACGATTTAAACAACGCAAGAGCAGTCACGGCAGCCGAACCAACCGCGAATCCTTTCGCAACGGCTGCGGTGGTGTTGCCGAGCGCATCGAGGCTGTCAGTGACCTCTCGTACTTCGGGCGGTAACTCAGCCATTTCTGCTATGCCTCCGGCGTTATCGGCAATTGGGCCGTAAGCGTCTACTGCCACGATTACGCCTGTCACTGCAAGCATTCCGATAGCCGCTAGAGATACGCCGTAAAGCCCTATGACGTCTCCTGCGTTGCCAAACGCAGCACCGCCTAACCAGTAAGACAGGCCGATCATTGCTACGACAAGCGCTACTGATGGGAGCGTTGAAAGCTTCCCTTGAGCGATTCCTTCAATCGTTACTGTCGCCGCTCCTGTTTCTGACTGGGCAGCGATACCTTTTACCGGTTTGTAGTGTTCGGAGGTGAAGTACTCAGATACGAATCCAATTGCCCAACCGCCTAGCAATCCGATGATGATTGTTAATGACAGGTAGATGGGGGTTGTGACAATGTCGGTTCCACCAAAGAGCCATTGAGTTCCCACAATCGTAAAAATGATGGTTAGTCCCATAGCTATGTACTGGCCGGTATGTAGCTGTGTTGAGAGACTTTGGCCTTCTTTACCTCTTGTAAGTAGCGCTCCAACGATCGACGCGATCATGCCTAAGGCCCCGATGAGAATCGGGTACATCAACAAGGATTCGTAGTCACCAAATACTTGCAGTTCGTCTCCCTGGATGAACACACCTGAGAGCAAAAGGGAGACTAGGACTATAGGAGCTACCACCGAGCCGGCATATGACTCAAAGAGGTCTGCGCCCATGCCTGCAACGTCACCTACGTTGTCACCGACTGCGTCGGCGATAGTCGCTGGGTTACGGGGATCATCTTCGGGTATTCCTGCTTCCACTTTGCCAACAAGGTCACCGCCGACGTCTGCGGCCTTGGTGTATATGCCGCCACCGATACGAGCGAACAGAGCAATAGAACTTGCTCCTAATCCAAATGCGGCGACTACTTGGAATGCGCTGTCGACTCCGAGCCAGGTAACCCATAGGAGGTAGTTGAAAGAGATGCCCAGTAGTGCAAGGCCCGCAACACTGAATCCCATCACTGCGCCGCCCTTGAAGGCCAATGGCAGTGCTTTAGCAGCCCCTTCTCTGGCAGCATTAGCGGTTCGAGTGTTGGCGGCTGTCGCAATTCGCATGCCGATAAACCCGGCAATCGATGAAAGAACAGCTCCCATCAAGTAGGCAAACGAAGCCGATGGCCTTCCGTCAATGGGTAGCACCAACAGAAGTACGAACATGACTGCCACAAAGGCTGAAACCCATTGATATTCACGCCGAAGGAAAGCCATAGCTCCTTCGCGAATGGCTTGGCCGATCTCTTTCATAAGATCGGTGCCTTCGTCCGCCTTCAAGACGGTCTGTGCGAAATAGTAAGCAAGCAAAAGCGCTAATGCTGATGCGATTAGCGCGAAATACGGAACCGCTGTCACGATGTCCTCTCAATTCAGCCCAGTCAATAGTGGATGCCGGTTCGGGCTGGGCCGACGGGGTCCGACCCGGCTTGGCGCGTTTCGGCGCCAGAGGAAAAGCCTACGAAACCGTTCGACGCGGGGCAACTACTTCTAGCTACTGATTGGCTCGATATTGAATTTGTTCAAAAAGACAAGCAACCCGGCTTGATTGTGAAAATGGTGCGCAGGGAGCCCAACAGCTTCTGCTCCTTCAACATTTCGAGCAAGGTCGTCAATAAATAAACATGATTTGGCTTCAACCTTGAGTGCGTCAAGAGCGTAGGTGTACGCCCCGCGGTCAGGTTTAGCCACGCCAATTCTGTGGGTGTTTATGACCGCGTCAAACAGCTCATCTATGCCGACGCGGTGAAGATATTCTTCGAACCGGTCATGGTTGTTTGTCAAGATTCCGATCCGGAGAGAGTCTGGCAACCGTTTGAGTAAATCAATCATGTCTGAGTCGACTCGCCCTTCGAACTCAAAAAATCTTGTGACGATCGGCCGGATGAAGTCACCGTGGCTCTGAACCAGTCTGTTTTCTGTTTCATTTCGCCACTGATCCCAGTTGATCTCCCCTCGAATCAATGATTCATGAAGTTCTTTCCCAAATGCAGTTGCGAACACTGTTCCGGTTTCGACATTTGCTTCGGCCTCAAAGGTTTCGAGGTCAGATTCATCCCATTGTCGGATAACTCCGTCGAAATCAAACAAGATTGCTTCGATCATTCTTTAGGAGTCGCTTCTTCCCCAAATCTGAGGAGCACTAAAGCGCCTATCGCGGCGATCAAGGAGGCTACTAGGATGCCGATTTTTGCTAATTCGGTGATTGCCGGATCGTCAAATGCGAGATTTCCAACGAAGATTGAGACTGTGAACCCAATGCCAGCTGCCAAGCCCATTCCAATAAACTGAGGCCAGTTCACCCCTTCCGGAAGCGCAAAGCCGAAACGCGTCGCTACCCATGTAAATAAGGCGATCCCTAACGGCTTACCAATGACAAGTCCAGCAATGATGCCGAGCGTGACGTTGCTTGCTGCTGCGTCGGAAATGGTGTCCCCACTGAGGACGATTCCCGCATTGGCAAGAGCGAAGATGGGGATGATCATGAACGCTGTGAAGGGGTGGAGTAGTTCCTCAAGTCGTTCAGTGAGCGGCACGGATTCTTGCGCAAGGAATGATGCGTACCGAACCTCGGCAACGTTTGCATCACTGGGGAGAGCGTCGACTATTTGTTGGGCATCACGTTGACCCAGAAGTGGCCGGGCGGGGGTGAGTAACCCAAGAGCTACTCCGGCGATTGTCGCATGCACTCCAGATTCAAGGGTCGCGTACCAAATGAATATGCCCAGTACTGCATAAACGGGTATGGCCCACACTCGTATCTTCTGCAGAACCCAGACAGCAATCAAACCTACCAGCGCGGTCAGAAGCCAAGTCGTACTGAGATCGCTTGTGTAGAAAATTGCTATAACCGCGATTGCACCTATGTCGTCCACGATTGCCAACGTCAGCAAGAAGAGTTTGATCTTGGGTGATACTCGACTTCCAAGCAGCGCGACTATGCCAACTGCAAACGCTATGTCGGTGGCCATAGGGATTCCCCAACCCCTTGAGGCTTCGCCGGCTGTGTTGAATACGAAGTAAAGCAAAGCTGGCACTACCATGCCGCCTGCCGCTCCTATCGCAGGGAGCGCCGCAGCCCGCATAGAGCTGAGATCACCAGTAACTAGTTCTCGCTTGATCTCCAGACCGACAACAAAGAAGAACAAGGCCATCAGGGCATCGTTAACAAAATGCCCAAGACTCATATGCGGTAGATGCCAGCTCCCTACCGCCAATTCAATTTCGGTGTGCCAAAAGCTGTGGTAGCTATCACCCCATCCGGAGTTCACCCACACGAGTGCGGCTGCGGTCGCAACCAACAAAAGAATGCCGCCGGCCACTTCCCGATCTATAAATCGCAGCACCGGTCTAGCCACAAATTTCGCAAGGCTGTTGTCGCTACTGGCAAAGGTTGGTCGCTTGAGAAGTGAATCGGATCCAGCCATGATGTATCTAGGCTAGAGCCCTAATCGACTTTTGCTCAAGATCACCTGATGACCATGCAATTTCAAAAGCTTTTTCATTTGTCTGAATCTTGAGCGTGCCCCGACACAATCAGACGTTAGGTAAATCGGGGCATTACCTGGTTGGTAATCAGGTCCATCGATTCAATAATCTGTTCGCTGGAATGAATGCCTTGGGGAATGAGGAAGAAGACCTCATCAAAGCCAAGTCGGGTGTGCGCCTCTTCGATTTGTCGAGAAATAGTGTCGGGGCTTCCCACCAACTTCAATGGCATTCCCTGACCGAATTGGCGAGCCCAGTTGTCCCAGAACCACTCCATATCTTCGAAGTCTTGTTGCGCTTGGAGGTCCGTGGGAGCACATACAGCTATTCCGCCCCACGCTGCCTCATGTCCTTTGGGTTTCTCCACTCCGTGGCGAGGAGCCTCTTCTCTATAGGTTTGCCAAAGCGCTTCACAGAAATCGAGGTTGTCGCTCAAAACAATGGGGGTACCGCCGTATTGAGACCAGAACAACGCTGTCTTCATAGACATGGTGAAGCCGCCATATAGCGGTGGATGCGGATCCTGCAACGGGCGCGGTGCAATACCAATCTCGTTGATTGTCATGTCCTGATCTATGCCCGCTCCGTAGTTCGAATAGACGGTGTGAGGGTGCGGGTTGAGGTTGTCATTCGGAAATTTCCAAAATTCGCCTTCGTAGCTGAACGTTTGGTTCTTCAATGCTGTAAGCACCACTTCAACGAATTCTTCGAAGAACCTGCGGTTGTATTCGTCAACATCACTGTCTTTGTTCCAGAACCCAACCGCAGACAAATCAGGGCGGATCTTGAGTTGATCAACCCAACGATGTTGGTAACCCCTAACGATTCCGACACCGAGGCGTCCCCCAGTCATGTGGTCGAGAGTCGAAATCTGTTCAGCAACTCGCAACGGGTTGTGCGTCGTGGAGACAAACCCACATGAAATAACGCGGAGTTGTTCAGTTGCATTGGCTATCCATGACGCCATCAGACCTAGATCATTGGAGGCTTCGAATCCTTCAATTTGAAGATGATGTTCGGGGTGCCCGAAGCCATACCAGCCGTTTTGGTCTGCGTATTTAGCAATATCGGATATCTCGCTGAGCATCCTCTGATACAGATCGTTGTTGAGTCCTGCAAGACCTGTTTCAAGTTCTTCACGACGTCCCATCGTGCAGTACATGAATAGATCAAATTTCACTTTCGTCCTCCAAGTAAGCGTGACTTAGTTGCTGACAGCTAGACCGTCGACGACGGTGCTCGCGAACATGCGCGCGACATGGTCGATATTGAATTCACCATCAAAACGCCACCAACCTACGACCGAGTTCATTGCTGCAATCGTCATGCGCGCGATCACCCGAGCTTCGACGTCATCTCGGAGCGAGCCGTCTCGTTGTCCAGCTTCAATAAGGCGTACCCAGCCGTTTGCGAATTCGCGCAGTGGAACTGCAAGGTTCTCTCTGGTGGCTTCAGGAGATTCTTCGAAACAACGAATATTCGCTTTAGTGAAGTCGGAATCGAGTGTTATTGCGGTGACGTACGCGACAACTGCAGCCGTCAATCGGTCGTGGCCAGAGGCCTCATCGCCGGCGGCGTTTAAAGCGGCCCGTATTGCATCTCTCGCGTGCTCTAATCCGACTGCGAGAACCTCTTCAACAATCGCGTCCTTTGAGTCGAAGTGGTAGTAGAGGCTGCCTGCTTGCATCTTCGCTACCGAAGCAATTTCTGTGAGGGTCGCAGCGGCGTAACCTTTACGCGCGAGCACGTCGGCAGCCGCGTCCAAGATGCGGGTACGGGTTCGTTCCCCTTTGCGTATTCGTTCAGGTGCGAGTTCTGTCGGACTCATTGGGAAGAACCTAGTAGTCCTGCACCCGCAGTGAAGACTCCGAATAGCATCACACACCTTTTCCTCATCAAAATCGTCCCGTGGCTGATAGCCGTCGACGGTGCTCCAAGAAGTCAACGAGTACATAGTCACCAAGGTTTTGAGGACTAGTGAAGAACGCTCGCCCTCCGTTCATCTGAGTCATTTTCTCAACGAACTGTCGCAAATAGTTGTTGGGATCAAGCATGAAGATATTTATTCGTATGTCCTCTTTCGTGGCTCGAGCTACTTCTTTGAGAGTCGCTTCGATCGTTTCAGGCGCCGGCGGGTAATTGAAATACGGGCGACCATTTGGACCAATATGGGCTGTTGGTTCACCATCGGTGATCATAATGATCTGTTTAGTCCCGCTCTGGCGAGCCAGCAGTCGGCGGGCAATCATGAATCCGTGTTGCATATTTGTTCCGTAGGCGTAATCCCACGAAACTTCGGGAAGTTGCGGCGCGTTGAATTCAAAAGCCGACTCAGCGAACCCCACAAGCCCCAGGTAGTCGCGGGGGTACTGAGAACTGATGAGCGAATGCAACGCCATGGTCACTTTCTTTGCCGGAAGAAAGTTGTCCCGCATCGGCATCGACAGCGAGAGATCCAACATCAACACCGTTGACGCGCGGGTAGTCATTTCTGTTCGTTCTATTTCAAAGTCTTCTGGGGTGAGACCTACCGGCGTGCCTTGACCATTTCGGCTTATGGCGTTGCGGACCGTTTGCTCGATATTGAGGTTGAAGTTATCTCCGAACTCATATGGCTTGGTTTCGTAAGCCCGTTCGTGACCAACTCCGGTTCGGTTGATTCGATGACTGCCAATTTTGTCGTCCATCAACTTGTTGAAGAGATCACCTAAAGCATTTTGGCCGATTGCCCGTAATGCTCGAGGTGTCAGTTCAAGTCGACCTTCGGTGTTTTGTGCGAGTCCGTTTTCTTCGAGTAGACGCGCCATTTCGCTCAGACGTTGGAGAGCCTCAGCAGATTCACGACCGAGGAGTTCTTCGACTCGCTGTGGGTCCACTTCAGCAAGAGCGCTGGGGTTCGATGCGTTTTGCAGCATCTGTTGCAAAGAATCGAGGTCTCCTAATTGTTGCATCACATCGGTGGCTTCCGGCATATTCAGTTGCTGGTCGCCGCCAAATTCGTAGTTAGCGTCCCAGTTCATGTCCGGGAACGCTTCTTGCAGGTGTTGAGCGAGTTGTTGGGTCTGCCATTGCAGATCCATATCGTCCATCAGCTGGGCGGACAGCTCCTGTAGCTGCTGGCGTTGTTCTGGGGTGAGGGAGTTCATCATGGCCTGCATCGCTGCCATGCGTTCAGCCATGATTTCCAAAAGTTCGTCTAGGGACTCCGGGTTCTCTGGGAAGAAATCACCGTGACGATCCATGAAACCTTCAAAATCTGGTTCCTCTCCCTGGCTCCGTTGCTCAATCATTTGATTGAGTTCAGCCATCATGTCTTTCATCGGAGAAAGATCTTCGGGCTGCATTTCCCCCATCGCTCCGGCCATTTGATCAAATTGGCTCTGGGCGACTTCTTTCTTTAAACGTTCGATGAGTTCATCGAACTGCTGCCTGGCTTCAGACGACATGAATTCGTAGCTTTGTAAGCCCTTAACTTTGCCCGCAAGGTCGGGGGGCAACATGTCGAGTTGCAAGTTCTTGTCAATCGATGAAGCCTCCGCTATATCACTAGCGCGCTGATCTCCTGATGCAGCCGTATCAGCAACGTGGTCCTCTATCGCGTCTCGTTCCTCCGCGACAACGTCGTCGAGGGTTTCATTTATTTCGTCGTAGATGCCGCCTAGGTCGAACTGATCGAGCATCTCTTCTCGTCGCTCTCGGAGCTGATCCAACATGTCACGGAGACCCTGCATCTGATTTCCGTCTCGATCTTGGAAACCTTGCTGCATGAGACGTCTCATAGCTGCGTTGAGATCCCCGTGATAGAGCAAGTCGTCAGTGAGTTCCTTGAAGAGGTCCTGTGCGTCGAATTCAAAACCGACTTGCGTTCCGTCCCACGCGGAATACCGGAAACGTGCCCCCTCCCGTTTCTTACTTCGTCGTCGAATCACCATGACCGAGCCATCCTTATCGGAGCTTTTACTAGCCCCGACCTCTATACGTCGCCCGAACTCCTAAGGCTTCTTTGTTCAAACGTTTCGAGAGGTGTAACCCTTCGAGAATGAGTTCAACAGCGCTGGCTAATTCAGCTGGATCAGATGAGTCCGTGAGTTCCGCGGCCGCTTCTGCCAATTCAGAGTTTCCTGCGAGCAGATCTGCGTACTCAGCAGAGTTAATGTCATCGCCTGTATGGGCAACTGTGCCTCCGTCGAAACTATCGACGACCGCCACCAGGTCTTCGGGTGAAAATCGACCCTTAAAGACTTCCAACACTGCAGCATTCAGCATTTGGAGAACGATCTGGCCGTCGCGTCCTTCCTCAATGGACTCGATTTCGATTTTCCCGCTGGAAGACGCCATTAAAGCTTCAAGGTCGCTGACCCGCGGCACAACATGTGTCTCGCCCGCTTGCAGAGCGCGGCGGGTTGCGTTTGCGATCAACGTTTCATAGTTCGTGACCGTCATGCGGACTGACACCCCAGATCGTTGGTTGACCTGCGGACTTGAGCGACAGATGTGGCTGAATGTTGCAATGATCTCGGCCATAAATTCTGGCATCGCGACCGATACTCCGGGCGCGTCAAGGGGCGCCGCTTCTTGTTCAGCTATTTCGATTTCAGTGTCAATTTCCAGTGGATAGTGGGTGCGTATTTGTGCACCGAATCGGTCTTTGAGAGGGGTAATCATCCGACCTCTGTTGGTGTAGTCCTCCGGGTTAGCTGATGCTACGAGCAAGACATCAAGAGGCAGTTGGACTTTGTATCCACGAATTTGTACATCTCGTTCTTCGAGCACATTAAGCAAGCCAACCTGGATTCGTTCAGCGAGATCAGGGAGCTCGTTAATCGCAAAGATGCCTCGGTTGGTGCGGGGCACCATTCCGTAATGCAAAGTCAACTCATCGGAAAGGTACCGGCCCTCAGCAACCTTAATGGGGTCGACTTCACCGATGAGATCAGCTATCGAGGTGTCCGGCGTCGCCAACTTTTCGCCATAGCGGACATCTCGGTGCGCCCATGCGAGCGGGGTTTTGTCACCGCGTTTAGCTAGAAGATCTTTCGCGTGTTTCGACACCGGATTGAATGGATCATCATAAATTTCGGAACCCTCGACATAGGGCATCCACTCATCAAGCAAGTTGACGAGGGATCTAATCATTCTGGTTTTGGCCTGGCCACGTTCTCCGAGGAATATGACGTCGTGACCCGCAAGTACCGCGTTCTCGAGTTGCGGTAGGACCGTGTTTTCATATCCAACCACGCCATCAAAGAGAGGTTCGCCAGCTGAAATCAGCGCAACAGCGTTTTGTCGCATTTCTTCTTTAACTGGGCGAGATACCCACCCCGACTTCTTGAGTTCCCCAACATTCTTTGGCTGTGTCATGGCCGCACCCTAACCGCCAAGGCGCCCTTTAGGTCGCCCAGGCCACTACGGTCAGCAAGATAGTGAGCAGACTCGGAGATACAGAACGAGGTATTTCACTGTCAGGTGCTTGGAAAGCTCTGGCAGGTGAAGACGCGGCGCGTCGCCATATTGGTGACGTTCACCTTGACGACAGCGGTTGGAGTGATGTTGAAGTACCCGGCCTATGGCGCTCTCACGACACGCTCTCAGAAGCCGAATCAGTGCTGTACCGCCGACATTTCAATCTTGGCGCATTACCTGAGGGCGGTAGACGTTGGCTCGCCGTAGACGGGCTTTGCTACCAAGGGGATATTTGGCTCAATGGTGCTTATCTGGGAGACACAGAGGGTTACTTCGTTGAGCACAGCTTCGAAATATCTGAAGTTACGTCTGGTGCTAGTGAGCATCTTTTAGCCATTGAGGCCAATTGCTTGAACCCATCGGACCGCACTGAGAAACGCAACATCACCGGTGTGTTGCAACACTCTGACGCGTTAGATCATGGCTTGAATCCAGGAGGCATTTGGAGAGATATACGGATCGAACAAAGCGGTCCCGTCAAAATTGATGATCTCAGAGTGTTGGTGCTGGAGGCCGATAACGATCGGGCGATTATCAAGCTCGGGGCGAACCTCGATAGTGCAGTAACGGCGACTGTTGAAGTCGTGACCGCGATAGGCCGCGGCGACAAGATTGAACATCAGCAGGAACTCGTCCTCGCCCGTGGTCGAAATGAGATCGAGTGGCATGTCGCGGTTGAAGAACCTGATCTGTGGTGGCCATTCGCTCTAGGCGACCAACCGCTGTACGACACCGAAGTTGCGGTCGTTATCGCCGGCGAGCTAAGTGACAAAAAATCTCGTCGTATCGGGCTGCGAAGTTTCGAGCTTCGTAACTGGATTGCTTCAGTTAACGGAGAACGCATCTACCTAAAAGGATCCAACTTCGGGCCTTGTGATAGCGATCTCTCAAAGGTCTCTGAAGGTGATTACCGACGTGATCTCATGCTCGCTAAGAACGCAAACTTAAATTTGGTTCGCGTTCACGGTCACGTTGCTCATCCGTACCTGTATCAGCAAGCCGATGAACTTGGAATGCTGCTCTTTCAGGATTTTCCGCTCCAATGGGGCTACTCACGTGCAATTCGAAACCAAGCGACGCGACAAGCGACCGCTCTCGTCCACCAACTCGGACATCATCCTTCAATCGTTCTATGGAACGCACACAATGAACCGTTTCCCTACAACGGCAAACCTGGACAGCCTAAAGATCAACTACACGGCTCAACTTTCGGAGCCCTGACTTCGGTTAATCACCAATTGCCTTCCTGGAACCGTTCCGTTCTTGACCGTGCAGTAAAACGCAGTTTGGAGAAAGCTGATACCACTAGGCCCTCAATTGCCCACTCGGGCGTTGCTCCCCATCTCCCTCAACTCGATGGAACCGACTCTCACCTTTGGTTCGGCTGGGAACACGGCGACATAGGTGACCTCAATGTTCTGGCTTCACGAATTCCACGGTTATTTCGTTTCGTCTCAGAATTCGGCGCCCAAGCCCTACCTACAGATCCCAAGATCGCTGAAGCCTGCGACGCTAACAATTTCCCCCACATCGATACTGAGGCTTTGACTA
>DBIA01000003.1 GCA_002296525.1 Candidatus Neomicrothrix sp. UBA814
GAAGCTTCGCCTGCGTTCTCGTCAACCCCGATATAGAGAATGACACCGTCAACGGGAGAGAAAATTGGTTGAGTGAAACGTTTCTCGTAGTAATCGAATGGTCGGTAATAGTGCTTCATCGAACAACACGACTCAAATGAATCTGAGTAATCGTGACCAGCGTTAGACCGAAACAAGGAGATTCGTTCAATATCTGACACGTCTATGTGTGAAGCAGTGATGAAGAGTGGTAGGTCTCTGTTCGCCCAGGCTTCAAGGTCCGCGACAAGTCCTCCAGCACCAAGTTCAGGTTCTTCTTTGGTTTCGAAGCTCGCATTTGTTTTGGGCGCCTCCGGCACTGCGGTAGTGCTTGATAGAGCCTCCAGGGTAGTGACGGTTGCAGTTGGGGCACTGTTCGAGTTCTGGTCACCTTGTTCTTGAACTGCTGGAACGTCGCTGCTGGAGCCACAGGCGGATAAGAGAAGGGCGGTGAGTAATGCAGTGGAAACCGTAACTCGCATGGTCTGAGACTACGGCCTAAACAAATTCTTGCCCCAATGACCCAGAGTCCAATGACCTAGAGGTAGTGGTGAAGGAGTTATCAGGCTCCTATGGTGAGGTAACTCTAGGAGGTATCTGTGGGTGAGGTAGCTGAAGTAGAGCTGTTGGTTGAAGCCGAAGATTTCGACGATTACGGCGGCTGGTTGCTCGACGCACAGTTCGATCATGAAATGGGATCACCGTATTTGCTGGCTCACGGATATGGGAGACCTGTCGCCGACGCCTCCACCACCGTGCAGATCCCCGAGGCCGCAACGTATGAGGTATGGGTGCGCTGTAAAGATTGGGTTCCCTCACACCACCCCGGCCGTTTCAAGCTTTCGCTTGGAGAAAACACCCTGGACCACGAGTTCGGGGCGAGCGGGCAAGACTGGAGCTGGGAACAGGCCGGATCCGTCGAGCTCGACGAAGGCGCGTTAACCGTCACCCTCCACGACCTCACAGGCTTCGACGGGCGCTGCGACGCAATCTATCTATCTAGCAACGGACAACAGCCTATCGACGGTGCGGGACCCGATGCGCGGGCGTGGCGACGCCGACTACGCGGTATCCCAGATGAGCCACCGGTTGAAGGCCCCTACGATGTTGTGTTCGTTGGAGGTGGGGTAACAGGCGCAGTCGGGGCTCTAGCTGCAGCACGTCTCGGACTTCGAGTCGCAGTCATTCAAAACAGGCCAGTGCTCGGCGGTAACGCGAGTATCGAGATCGGCATCGGACCACGCGGAGAAAAGGGCTCGTTGGTCGCCGAGTCGATAGCTCGAAAACCCGATGGGGACCTCCAAGTTGGCCAACTTTTGGAAGCAGAACCAAACGCGACAATCTACCTACATCATCAAGTCTTTGATGTTGGGCTAAATGATCGCATCATCGAATCAGTCGATGCTCGCGAGGCCCTCACAGGCCGCCAAATTCGAATCACCGCATCCCAGTTCATCGACTGCAGCGGCACCGCAATTCTAGGAATTCTCGCAGGCGTCCCGACAATGTTCGGCGTGGAATCAGCGGACGAATTCGGAGAAAGCCTCGCACCACCAGAGCGACTAGACCAACATCATGGTCACACCGTCTTTTTCAGAACCCGAATAGCCGATGCACCCGTGGAGTTCCCGGAAGTGCCCTGGGCTACCGACGTAGCAAAGGACTTCGCTGACCTTGGAGGCCAGGCAATAGAGCCGGGAACCGACAACGGCGACGGACCGGTAGTCGAAACGTTCCGACCGCCAGAAGACGATAAGTTCGCCAACCTCACACGACGTCTCACCCACTATTGGGAATACGGCCAATGGTGCGACCCCTACACCGAAGGCGAACACATCCGCGACCACCTCCTTCAAGCGGTCTACGGCACGATGTCAAATGTCAAAGCAATGGAGCCCGAACAATGGGCGAACCTAGAGTTCGACTGGGTCGCACATGTCGCAGGCCAGGGCGAGTTCCGCCGCTACATAGGCGACCACATCCTTACCGAGACGGACATCCGCGAGCACGTCGCATTTCAGGATGCGGTTGTACGTAACTCGGGCGCATTTTGCTTGCATCACCCGATACACGAAAACTACGACTTCAGGCTAAAGAGCTGGACTTGGGATACCCGCGATGACGAACCGTTTGATGTCCCGTTCCGCTGTCTTTACGCTGCGGACCTCGACAATGTCATGATGGCGGGAAAGCACATCAGCGTTACTCACGTGGCTGGGTCCGTTACGAAATTTATGGGCAACGGCGCGCAGCATGCGATAGCGACAGCAGCGGCTGCTTTTTTGTGTAACAAATACGCCACTACGCCTCGCGGCATCTATGAACATCATTTGCAGGAACTACAAGCTCTAACCGGAGATATTCACGGTGGGTGATATGTCGCTGTCGCCAACCAGTAGAAACTTTCAGTCATCTGGCGGAGAAATTCACTTCTTGGAGTACGGGACTAGAGAGATGCCCCCATTAGTGCTGCTCCATGGGCATACAGATTGTGCTTGGTCTTGGCATCACATATCTAGCGAACTGGCAGGCCGTTATTTTGTAGTTGCGCCAGACCTCCGAGGTCACGGGGACTCCGGTTGGTTTCCGCCCTATTCTGACCAGTTCCTAGCCGGGGATCTCCTCAACCTCATGGATCATTGTGGCTTTGAGAGTGCGCGTGTCGTAGCCCATAGCTTAGGTTCTCACGCAGCCAGCTTTGCAGCTGGTTGCTTTCCTCACCGTGTTGAGCGTCTCGCGCTAATCGAGGGCCTTGGTCCACCACGAAAGGCCGGAGATGTAAATGCACGGCAATGGCGTCAACAGACGGCTCAATTTATCGATATTGCAAGAACGGCTCCCGTTCAGCGATCATTTCCCAGCATGGACGCAGTTCTGGAACGATTCATGAAAATCTATCCCTCCCTTGATCAGGAGCTTGCCTCTTTAATTGTCGAAAAATCTGTTCATGTAACTGAGCAGGGCGTTGAGTGGAAATGGGATCCAATGAGTCGAGATTGGATCACTACTTCTGACCCGGATCGTTTCGAAGAGGTGTGGGAGGGCATCGAGTGCGAGACTTTGGCAGTACTTGGGAGAGACTCTTATGATCGCTTCTGGTCGAAGATCATGCCGCCTGGGGTGGGCTATTTCGGCGAGGAATTAGCTCCTATGGATGAAGAAATCGTCGAGCCTCGCTTGAGGCGATTCGAACATGGCCATTTGGAAATAATTGATGACTGCGGTCATATGATTCACTACGAGCAACCCGGAAAGCTTCTGCAAGTTCTCAAAGAATTCTTGTGAAGAGCATTTCGTTAATCGTCGAGAGAGAAGAGCTGGCGATGCCTATTACTCGTCGCTGACTGGGCGACTACGATCCCTTTCGAACTGTTCTCGCGTTTCAAGGTTTCTGCCATAAGGGTGAAATGCTTATAGCTCTGAAGAATTTTTTGGTTTCTATCTCGCTTGCGGTGTTGGCGGTTTCGTGCGCGGGTGGATTAGAAAGCGGGGATTCGCTCGCTACGGACACCACCGTCGAGTCGATATCGGGCAGCCAAGAAGTAACCACAACAACTAGCGAGCTGGTGTCTGAGTCGTTGTTCTCTCTCGAAGCTCTTGCTGATGGCCAGTCGATAGCCGCATCTTTCGAGGGCTCCGGCTCCGCTGATTTAGGGTCCTTGAGCGTCGCGGCGGAGTACACACTCATCATCGCGTCAAACAATGGTCCCCTAAAGGTAGCTATTGAAGACAGCGACGGCAGCAGAGTTGTCTACGAACGACCCACGGGTACTGGGACTGGCAGCCACCAAACAGGCGAGCTACCTCAGGGCAATGTCACTATTAGCGTCGAGACAGCTGAGGAGGTTGCCTGGCTGGTTGCCGTGACCGGACAATTGGCACCAGGGCCGGAACCATCGGAGGACACCACCCCGGCAACACCCAAAACCGTTACAGAGACAGGTGCACCGGGGTCTGGTTATAACACCCTTTACATCGGCCACAGTTTCGGTTTGCCCTTTGCGGAGCGCATCGAAGACTTCGCAAATAATTCTGAAATTGATGGACACGTCCAGAACATCGTCTTTCGTGGCGGCAACACAAACGGGAACGCTGAGGGGCTCTGGAATGACGAAACAGCCAGAGCTGAGATACAAGCCATCCTTGACCAAGGCCAGACTGATCTGCTGATCATGATTTGCTGCCCCAATGACCCCCGCAACCCCGCCGCCTACTGGGGTATCCCGAAGTGGGTTGACTACGCATTGGCACAAAACCCGGAAACAAAATTCGGTCTCGCCTTGCCCTGGCTCGCCTCACCGGAACAATACCCGGACGCCGAAACCTTCTCGAACAACTGGAACATGTTGCACGAACGACTGTGGCTTACAGTCATCACGAATCTACGGTCTCGTTACCCCGGCACAGAATTCCTCGATATTCCCCACGGGGCTGCTGCCGTCGAGTTACGAAACCGCTTTGAAGCAGGAACGCTAAATGACGTTTCAACGCTTATAGGCAGCGATGGGGCTGCGATATTCAGAGACGAACAAGGACACCCAGACAACATTTTGCATGACCTAGGAACCCTGGTTTGGCTTGGGTTGATCTACGACGTAGACCTCTCGATCTATCCAACAGGAGATCCTGGAAACAGAATCTCAAGATATGAAACCGACCTGAGAGAAATAGCGCAGTTAATTGTCAACGAAGAGCGCGAGCGATGAGTACTTTCGGGTGGTGCATCACTTCGGCTGTTGGAACGGACCAAGAACTGGAGCGAACTGCCAGTACTAGCCGGCCATATTGAATCGATAATTACGACACGAAAGGATTATGGGTGAGCCACAAAAAAATTATTGCACTCGGATTATTTCTCATATTTGCGATTTCTGCTTGTGCATCAGAGGAGCCCCAAAGCGTTGCCCCTAAAGCGTCTATACAAGAAACGAATGACGTTGAACAAGGCGCCGCAAATAACGAAGAACCGAGCTCCACAGCAACAGCAACAACCGCTCCGGTCGAAAACCAGTCAACGACCACGATGCAGCCAAAGAACGACCAGAACTCAGACCAATCACAACCACTAACCCTTCTAGCTACAGCCTTCGTCGACGTTGCCGACTATTGGGGAGTTCAACCCTTCGCTACTCGAACAAACCAACTAGGAGTTCAGTTCCACAACGGCATCGACTATTTCACGAACCAAGAACAAGTAGGGGTTCAAGCCGTATCTGACGGGCGTGTGATGTTCGTCGATATCTACGAACGCCAACCCGACGGAGCATTTCAAATCAACCTGGCTTGGCAAGCACCCAGTGGTGAGATCATCTCCTACAGTCTCGAACCATCCGCGGGCCCAGCAGACGCAGCAAAAATCGCCGAACAGAAAGTTCTCGCTCAAAAAATGATGGAATCTATGACGATTCAAGTGGGCGACCAAATCGTCCAAGGTCAATTTCTGGGATACCTGTACGGTCAAGATGATTGGGCGCACGTCCACATGTCGGTAAAGGCAAGTGACCGGGGACCGGAACAATGGCTATGTCCAGCTGACTTTATGCCAACAGCGGGCGACTCGGACCTGTTGGCTAAGTCGTCGATTTGGGCGGATCGTTTATACAAAGGATCGAAGCAGCCTGAGCTTTGCAACTACTAGGTTTCGCAAAGAGCCCTGAGAGTGTTTGCTAACTAAAGCTTCAATACCTAGACAAGTGACCGTTGAAGTGGAGTGCTAACTCTTATGGAAAGGTGGATCCAATGTTGATGTGGAATAGGTTCATGAATGCTCGTCTGGGGAGCGCAGGAGCGGCGGCACAAGCTCTTGTCGAAGTTGTCCAAGATGCTAACGAGATCACCGGTCGCAACGCCACTGTGTACCAATCGCTAATCGGTCCTCCCATGGGTCGTATCTGGGTAGCAGATATGTATCGCTCGGTCGGCGAACTCGTCGCGGTGCAAGACCAGCTATGGGCGGATGAAGGCTTTATGGCGAAATCGCTTGAGCTAGCGGAATTACTCGATGATGCACCAGAAGATATAACTGCACGTATCGTCCAAGTAAGTGGCGAAATGAGTGCCCCACCCGATGTCATGTCAGTCGTGACTTGGCACGGGGAACCACGAACCTGGGCACAAACTATGGAATGGGCTTGCAACATGGCCGACGCAGGGGCACAGGCCACAGGCTGGACCAACGTAGTTATGGCTATGACTCAACCGCGACCGTTCACGGTAGGCATCTTGAGCAACATGAAGTCTTTCGACGAGTTAGACGCTGGTACCGCAGGTGGGCCTCCAGCCGCCATGATGGAACTCATGGCCGATTACCCCGAAGGCGCCAGGCCCGTTGAAATGGAGAGCATGGTCGCGCGGAGAATTGCCTAAAACGACACCTCCGATATTTAGGGGATCGTCGTGTCGCAAGGTGCAGCAGCCGGTGCTGTCATAACGCCCGTCACTGGCACGAGGTGCAAGTACCCAAAACATCGAGTCGGTGGTTATCGATGTCGAAACTGGTTTTCTTGGCAGCTTGCCGAAGTGAAAGGTCAAGGCTCTTTTCAATGTTTGCTGGTAACGAAAAGTCAGCTATATCGCCACAGCTGTTGCAGATGATGTGATGGTGGTGCTCGGTGATGTGCTCAGCTAATTCAAAACGAGCAAATTCGTCGTTAGTAGCGATGCGAGTGACCGCACCAGCTTCCTCAAGAACGTTCAGGTTGCGATAGACGCTGGACTGCACTAGTGACTTGTCCGAAGCAATGATTTGGTTGTTTGTTAAGGGTTTGCCGGCTGCTCGTAGCACCTTGACTAAGCGTCGTCGCACCGGCGAGTAACGTTGGCCGGCCGTTCGTAGCAGAGCGGCTACTTTGTCATCAATTTCTGCGATGGGTACTGTTCGCATGTGTTCAGCTTAATAAAGAATTTGCTCTCAGATGATCTTCGGCTGCTAGGTATCTGTCTAGTGAACGTGGTGAGGGTCATCAAGAATTAGGCTCTGTCCAACACGAATGTGCTGACCTCCGAACGCGTCTTGTAGGTGTTGCTCGGTTAATACTTCATGTGGGCTGCCCACGCAGCATGGTCGAGTGCACACAAGAAGAACCTGATCGGAATTGCGAGCGTCATCAAGGTTGTGGGTGGTAACGACCACAGTTTTCCCAAGCGCTTTCTCTTCTTCGATCGCACTCAGAATCAAGGAACGAGAAACGATGTCGAGTCCGTTGATTGGTTCGTCAAGTAGAAGAACCTCGGCTTCTTGGGCCAGACCTTGCGCGACGAGTACGCGTTGGCGTTCGCCTCCCGAGAGCTCATGGAACTGAGAGCGGGTCAGATGTTCGATGTTCATTCGCTCGAGCGACTTTTGGATGATTTCGCGGTCAGGTGCTCGGAATCGTTTCAAGAGCCCTTTTCTGTAATAGCGCGCGAGGGAGACTACATCTTGCACTGTCATTTGAAGAGATCGGTCGACCTGCGTTGCTTGGAGCACCAACGCTGGGGTTCCGCCCTCAATAGTGAATGTGCCGCCACTTAATTCGACTGTCCCTGCTAGGGCGTTGAGTAGGGCTGACTTTCCGGCGCCGTTGGGCCCAATCACGCTCAGGAGAGACCCCTTAGGCACCTGAAGGTTTACGCCTGCAAGGGCCAGGGTTGCACCGTAGTGAACCTGCAGGTTGGAAGCGGTGATCGCGTTTGTCACAGATTTCAGGCTAGGCATCGAAACTGGTTCTCAATCTCAACTAATAGAATTAATTTGCTGCATTCTCGCAATTCTTGATTATAATCGAGAACCATTCTCATTATTGACCGGAGGCTTCGTGCGCGCAATTTCATCCAAGTTGGTTTTACTTCTGGCTGCGTTCCTTTTCGTTTTGACTGCTTGTGGGGGCGACGACACTTCATCTGATGGAGGTCAACCAACAGTGGTCGTGACGACCAACATTCTCGGCGACGTAGTTCGCCAAGTCGCCGGAGACCAGGTGAATGTTGAGACCATCATGCCAGCAGGGGCCGATCCGCATGTGTTCCAAGCCTCAGCGCAACAAGTAGACCTCATGATGAAGGCTGATTTGTTGATATCGAACGGCGAGGATTTCGAGGAAAGACTGCTCGACGTCTTGGCCTCGGCTGAAGAAGACGGCGTTCCGGTTTTTGAAGCGATGTCACATGTCCGAGCTTTGGAATTCGGCGAAGACGACCATGACGATCATGATGACCA
>DBIA01000031.1 GCA_002296525.1 Candidatus Neomicrothrix sp. UBA814
GTTCATTGTCACAAGATTCCGAGAAGGGTTGGCGGACGGACTCACCGTTGACGACGCCGCCGGGAGAGCTAACGCAACCGCTGGGCTTTCAGTGATTTTTGCGGGAGGGACCGTCGTCATCGCAATCTTGGGTTTGGCGATGGCTGGTATCCCGTTTATGACTGCGGCGGCTGTAGCGGTGTCCATTGTTGTTGGGCTTATGGTCATCGCTTCCCTCACAATTCTGCCGGCATTATTGGGCTGGGCTGGGCATCGCGTGAACCCGAAAAAGAGCCGTGGCGTTGTGACCGCTCAAAAAGACAAGGGTCCGGGTAGGTGGCAGCGTTGGGGTGACCACGTCGCTAAACATGCGTGGCCTTACATGCTTTCTACATTGGCTTTACTCATCGCGCTCACGGCCCCTGTTCTCGATTTGGAATTGGGTTTTCCTGACCAAGGCAACCTTCCCGAAGACCGCACCTCACGCCAGGCGTACGACCTCCTAGCGGAAGGTTTCGGCCCTGGGTTCAACGGGCCTCTGCTCGTAGCAGTCGACACTGAAACTGTGGATGACCAAGAACTACGGTCTTTAACCGCACGTCTTCAAAGCAATCCGCGTGTTTCTTTCGTGCAGCCACCTCAGCTGAGTCCTGTCGGAGAGGCTGCGACAATTCTCGTATTTCCAACAACTGCACCCCAAGACCCTCAAACAGTGGAACTACTGAATGAGATTCGGGGCCCAATTTTCTCATCGGTACTAAATGATGAGGCTCGAGCACACGTCGGTGGAGCAACCGCTTCATTTGCGGATGTGTCGGAGAGAGTTCAAAACCGTCTTCCAGTGTTTATCGCAGCCGTTATCGCTTTGAGCTTTATTCTCCTCATGCTGGTATTCCGGTCAATTCTCGTTCCGATTAAAGCCGCTTTGCTCAATCTGCTATCGATAGGTGCTGCATACGGCGTGTTGGTTATGGTTTTCCAGTGGGGTTGGGGGCGCAGCCTCATCGGGTTAGAAGAAACGGTTCCCATTGTTTCGTTTATTCCGATGTTCATGTTCGCAGTTCTCTTCGGTCTCTCCATGGACTATGAGGTCTTCCTACTCAGCCGAGTCAAAGAGCAATACCTCTCGAGTCGCGACAATGCTCAAAGTGTGATCTTTGGGATTTCGAATACGGCACGCGTGATCACGTCTGCTGCGCTCATCATGATTTCTGTTTTCTTGGGTTTTGTGGCAAACCCGGAACCAATTTTGAAGATGATGGGTCTCGGTTTAGCAACTGCAATCTTCGTGGATGCCACGGTCGTTCGAGTTGTGTTGGTTCCTGCCTCTATGAAGCTGATGGGAGACGCAAACTGGTGGTTCCCTAAACGGTTGAATTGGTTACCTCGCCTAGACATTGAGGGCGAAGCACGTCTTCCCGCCCGAGAATTCGCTTCAGCCGATAGCGACGCTAACTGACCAGATAAAGCCGTTATGAGCTGCGTGTAAAGCCAAGCCCGCCCACCAGCCATAACGAACTCGAGCGATAGTGAACATGAGCCCAAGCCAAATCTGAGGACTGACAACCAAGGGTGCTACTAGCAGTGCTGGAAGAGACCAATTCACATCGAAGTTGACGATGTGAATCAGCCCGAAAATCAAGGTGACGACGTAAATCACTGCGCGAGGGTTCTGCTTCCACCATGCCTCAACTGCTTCGCGTAAGTCTGAGTTGAAAGCAGTGACACCTGCGACAACGGCCAAGAGGAGAATCAACCAAAACGCCATGCCGTTTGCTCCGGCGAAAAAGATCGCGCCCGCCACCAAAGAAAGCGCAACGAGAGCAGGTCGAAAGCGAGCTTGGAGTGGTAGCCGGTATATGAGTTCCTCGAAGAGGGGCGCTAGAACAACAACTAAGAGAAATTGTTCAGTCACTGACCATTGTTCCAGTTCCGATTCGAGAATATTTTCGTATCCGGCGGCTTCGGACAATCGCCCAAAGAGCTGCCAAAGCACGATTGAACCCAGAAACCCTAAACCCCAGAGCTTTAGTAAACCGCGAGTCATTCGGCGGGGCTGCGGCATCTGGTCCCAGTCGGGGTTCAAAATAAATTGGGGTCCGACTGCGGGCCGGCCAGACTCAGACGATGCCATTGCCTGCATCAGTATCTGGATAGAGATGCTTCAATGTTCCCGGTTGAACGCGGCTTTGCTCGATAAAACTTTCAACGTCGGACCGCTGTAACCGAATCACTCGACCTATCCGGTAGGCCGGGATTTGCCCTTCATCGATAAACCGGTACAGAGTCCGAGAAGTAATGCCAATACGTTGCGCTGCGTCTTTACTCGACATCCAAGAATCCGTCGTATCAGCCATCCCCCAGAGACTACGGGGCAAAAGCGATTTTCGTCTTCCTGGTCCAACTAGTGCGATTGAGCCGAGTTAGGTGTAGCCGTCCTTTCAGAAGTTTTAGCTGAGTCTGATTGCTACTTCGTTGGCGAGCAGCCTTCCGTCACGGGTTAGTTTCAGGTTTCCAGATATGCACGCCGGTTCGGTCAGATGTCGGACTTCATGTGGAACAAATCTTTCTGGCACGCCAAATCGGGTCCTCAACGAGAGTTGTCGTCCTTCGAGTGCCCGACTTTCTGCATCTAGTTGCTCTTGCCCAGCTTCAACGGTTGATCCCGCAGCGATTGCAGAGATGAAGCGCTCGGGGGTTCGGATACTCCAAAATCTTTTGTGAGCGATGTGGCTATGCGCTGCTACTCCAAGACCTAGGTATTCACCTTGGTTCCAATAGAGCAAGTTGTGTTGGCATTCGCTATCGGGCTGCGCCCAATTAGATATTTCGTAATTTGAATAGCCCGCCTCTAAAAGTAACTCATCCGCAATGAGGTATTTCTCTGCCTGGTCGTCGTCTTCTGGGTGTCGGCCAGCGTCTTCAGCTAATGGCGTACCAGGTTCGACGGTTAGCGCATACGCGCTTAAGTGCTGTGGCGCGAGAGATAGCGCTAGATCGAGGCTCGTGCGCCAGTTTTCCAGGCTCTCCCCCTTAGCTCCGTAAATCAGGTCGAAATTAATGTTTGGTATTCCTGCAGAGCGGATTTGTTCGGCAGCAGAGTAAACGTTGTCTGGGTTGTGGTCTCGCCCGAGCGCGGTGAGTACTTCGGGCACCATTGATTGAACGCCGAGGCTTATGCGGTTAACGCCCCCTTGCCTGTAGCACTCAATCTGTTCAAAAGTGACCAGGTCAGGGTTGCACTCGACAGTGAACTCAGCGCCTTCAACCAGCGGCAATTCAGCTAGAACGTTCATGAGTGATTCCGCTGGGACAAGGTTCGGAGTTCCGCCTCCGATAAAAACCGAGGTGATCTCGGGCAACTCTTCAATCCATTGGCTGACCTGTTCTTTGCACGCGGCGAGATATTGGTCGATGAGGTGGTGGCGGTCAGTCCACGTTGCGAAAGAGCAATAGTCGCATCTACGTGAACAAAAGGGAATGTGGAGGTATATGCCAAATGTGTGGCTGTTGTCTTCGTTCATCAGAACAGGCTTTCTTGAAGAGCTAGTTCGTCGACTGCAAAAGTGCCCGTTTCAAGTGGAAGCGTCAAGAGCGACTGCAAGTCCACAAGGAAAGCGCCTGAGAATCCAGTCTTATGGCAAGCAGCGAGACGTCCAACCATCGAGTGGATCGTCAACTCATGAGCCCCTTCCTTAATTGACCCCGGGTATTGCGCAAGGTCACCCCAAACTTCAGCATCGACCATAGGGTTGGACCATGGTTCGCCGATA
>DBIA01000037.1:0-958 GCA_002296525.1 Candidatus Neomicrothrix sp. UBA814
GGTCATGGTGACGGTCATGGTGATAAACACGAAGCAGCAGGGGGTCACTATGACGACGGTCATGGGGGAGGACACTCAAGCCCGCTAATTCGACCGGTCATATCGACGTTCTCGCAATGGTGGTCGAACTCGGGTATGGACTTCGCCGTCGGAACTCTTGTTGACGGCCAGACCGTCCTTCTACTCATGGTCGTCGCAACCATCTCGTTACTGGTTCACATCTATTCGACTGAATATGTCAAAGGTGACCGTAGATACGTTCACTACTACGCGTTTTTAAGTCTCTTCACGGCGGCGATGCTCTTCTTCGTGATGGCTCAAAACATCATCCAACTCATAGTCGGGTGGGAACTTGTTGGTGTTTGCTCATTCGCATTAATCGGTCACTGGTGGGAAGAGAAACCCAATACCGATGCAGCACTTAAGGCCTTTCTTACTAACCGCGTAGGCGATGTCGGACTTCTCGTTGGAATGATTGTGCTCTGGGGCACCTTTAAGACTTTTGATATCGATGCGATCAACACCCTCATATCAGCCGATCCCGGCGCTCACCACTTTGCGCTGCTGATCGCAGCATGTTGTCTCATGGCTGCGGTCGCATCGAAATCGGGACAGTTCCCGCTCCACACGTGGTTGCCCGATGCTATGGCCGGTCCAACCCCGGTGTCAGCACTAATCCACGCTGCCACAATGGTTGTAGCTGGCGTGTACATGATCGCTCGTCTATATCCAGTCTTTTACGAAGGCTTTTCAATTGGCACCAGTTCGATCAACCTCATGGCTTTCATTGGTGGATTCACAGCACTAATCGGTGCAGGGCTTGCTTTTGCTCAATGGGATATCAAAAAAGTTCTCGCCTACTCAACCGTCTCCCAACTCGGATACATGGTCATGGCGCTGGGAGTTGGGGCCTGGACTGCCGCGATATTCCATCTATTTACTCATGCCTTCTTTAAAG
>DBIA01000037.1:1252-16630 GCA_002296525.1 Candidatus Neomicrothrix sp. UBA814
GTTTCATTTATTTACTCATGCCTTCTTTAAAGCATGCCTATTCCTTGGGGCGGGCTCGGTGAGCCATGCAGCTCATCACACCTTCGACATGCGCAAAATGGGTGGCCTCAAAAAAGAGATGCCGCATACCTACAAGACGTTTGTTATCTCTACCCTTGCGTTAGCAGGCGTCTTTCCTTTCGCGGGCTTCTGGTCGAAAGACGAAATCTTGCTTGGCTCGCTAGTAGGCCAAGAAAATGGCTATCCCCTAATGCTTATTTTCGGTTGCGCGGTTGCGTTAATGACAGCGGCCTACATGACACGCGTCATTTGGTACACGTTCCACGGAGAGTTCCGAGGTCATGGGCACCCGCACGAATCGCCCAAAGTAATGACGATTCCACTTTGGATTCTCGCAGGGATGGCGGTTCTAGCGGGCGCCTTCAATCTTCCTGCACCGGTCCTTGAGCCAATAGGTCTCGAAGGTCTAGCCCATCGAATCCAGACATATGCAGAGCCCTCGGTCTATCTCAGCGGTCTAGGGTTATCGCACCCTGACCCATCGCTTGCTATGGCGCTAGTTGGTTTGGCGCTCGCCATCACAGGCATTTTGGTTACCTACCTCTACTACTGGAAACGTATCGGTCTGCATGGGCTCACAGAACGGAACCGGTACGCACGAAATGGATATACCTTCCTCGAAAATAAGTACTACCTCGACCATCTCTACAACGACATCGTGGTAGAGACCGTCAAACGACCCATCGCCAAATGGGCAAATAATTTCAACCAGAACGTTCTTGATCGAGCGGTAAACACTGCAGGAGAAACCGCTAGAGATACAGGTCGATGGGTTTATAAGTGGATCGACCAGGGCGCAATTGATGGATCTGTCAATGCCGCCGCTCGCGGCGCAGATTCCTCAGGAGAGAGTCTTCGCGCTATTCAGTCCGGAAAAGTCCAGAATTACGGCCAGCTACTCTTCGGAGCGGCTGCCGTGCTGGCCATAGTCTTCGTGATCGTCGTATAGGAGCAGCACAGTGGAAGTGACAGGATTTGATACCTGGGTCTTGAGCCTGGCGGTGTTCTTACCTTTGGTAGGAGCACTAGTGATCATGTTGATCCCTAAAGCTTATGAAACAGAGCTAAAGCTCGTCGCGCTAGGTTCCTCGCTTTTAGCGCTCGTTGTCGGGGCATACATAGCAATTCAATTTGATTACGGCGCCGCTGGAGATCTTCAGTTTGTCGTCGACAAAGGCTGGATAGACGTTATAAATAGCCGGTATATCGTTGGACTCGACGGGCTTTCTTTGCCTCTGTTGCTTCTCTCACTCGTCGTGGTGCCCCTTTGTCTTATCTATAGCTGGAATCACATTCCTGAACCGGGCAACCCCAAAGCGTTCTTCGTCCTATTACTCATCCTGTCTACGGGCATGAATGGGTCTTTCGTAGCCCAAGACATGATTCTCTTCTTCGTCTTCTTCGAAGTTGTACTCCTGCCCATGTATTTCCTTATTGGTGTGTGGGGCGGAGAAGATCGACGATACGCATCACTCAAATTCTTCCTCTATACGTTGTTCGGCTCAGCGCTCATGATCATTAGTTTCTTGGCGCTGTTCTTTCTCTCCAAAGACGCGTCCGGCGAACTCTTACAGACCTTCGACATGAGAATCCTGACCGATGTAGCCGGTGTGGGGATCATCAAAAGCACCCAAGTCTGGATATTCGCAGGGCTCTTCATGGGCTTCGGCATCAAAGTACCGATGTTCCCATTTCATACCTGGCTGCCCGATGCGCACACCCAAGCGCCAACGGTGGGCTCCGTCATTCTCGCCGCTGTGCTCCTGAAATTGGGTACCTATGGGTTCGTGAGAATCGCCATTCCATTCCTTCCCGAAGGCGCCATCGCATGGGCCCCATGGATAGGACTTCTTGCTGTGATTGGCATCATTTACGGCGCGCTTGGATGTCTCGCACAAAAAGATATGAAGCGCCTCATAGCGTTCTCCTCAGTAGCTCACATGGGTTTCGTAATGCTCGGAATAGCTACTCTCACTGACTTTGGTATTAACGCCGCAATATTCGGAATGATCGCCCACGGGCTCATTACCGGAATGCTGTTCTTCGTTGCCGGCTCGGTAAAGGAGCGTTACCACACGCTCGAAATATCTCGATTAGGGGGCCTTCTGAAATCCGCTCCACGAATGGGATGGATTCTCGGATTTGCGTCAATGGCTTCACTTGGGCTTCCGGGTCTTGCAGGCTTCTGGGGTGAATTCCCTGCGATCCTCTCTGCATACAACCCCGGCGCTGGCATGCCCGAAGAAACTTTCCGAACCTATATGGTTATCGCCGCCATCGGTACGGTCCTCGCAGCTGGTTACTTACTGTGGTTGTACCAGCGAACTGCGTTCGGTGAACCACCAGAAGAGTTTGCCGGCGCGTCCATAGCGGATGTCAACAGAGATGAGTGGATCGCGTGGACGCCTTTCCTAGTTGGGATCGTACTTTTTGGTATCTGGCCTAACCTCATCTTCAACGTAACTGACGACGTAGTAGGCGGTATAACCGCGAGCGTCGAGGCGATAGCGGCCGGTAACTGACCATGGACGTCCTGCTCGCCTTCTCGCGCCCAGCGCTTGACTGGCATGCCCTCGCGCCTGAATTAACTCTTCTAGCGTTCGGAACGCTGATTACTGTCGTTGACATCATCTGGGACGATCGTTCCAAGCAAGCGATGCCGACCTTGGCCGGTATGGGGCTTTTAGCGACGCTAGTGCCCATCCTGACCCTTGCCGTAGATGGCACTGATCGCGCGATGTTTGCGGGGGCCTACGTTGTAGACGACTTCTCGCTAGTACTTAAGGCGCTCTTTTTAATCTCGGGTTACATCGTGATTTTGATGTCGGTGGACTACATCCGCGAAGGTGACTACTACGAAAATGAGTATTACACGCTGATCCTTACCTCGCTTCTTGGCATGGTCATGATGAGCAGCTCCCGAGATCTGGTCAGCGTCTTCGTAGCTCTGGAGTTACTTTCCATTCCGGCGTACATGTTGGCAGCATGGAGAAAAGGTGGACCGCGTTCGAACGAAGCTGGTCTCAAGTACTACCTAATGGGCGTATTTGCCTCAGCTGTGATGCTGTACGGCATGTCTCTCGTCTACGGACTCGCAGGCTCGACAACCTTTGACGGTATAGCTCAAAGCATGGCAGCCGACGCGACAAACCCAGTCGCAATTCTTGGGATTCTCTTCATCTTGATCGGCTTCGCCTTCAAAGTTTCGGCAGTCCCATTTCACACATGGGCACCCGATACTTATGAGGGCGCACCAACCCCTGTCACAGCGTTCCTCGCTGTCGCATCAAAAGCCGCGGGAATGGTGGCGCTAATCCAACTTGTGTTTGTTGCCTTCCCGGGCCGAGACGATGTCGTTCAACCATTCTTCTGGGTCATTTCTGCGCTCACCATGACCATCGGCAACCTCATCGCTCTTCGCCAAAACAACATTGTCCGGCTACTCGCATATTCCGGCGTAGCCCAAGGCGGATTTATGTTGGTCCCGTTTGCCGTAGCTGCTGAAGCCCCAGCTCGCGCGTTTGAGGCAATCGTTATTTATTTGGCTATCTACGCATTTATGAACCTGGGCGCATTCACCGTCGTTCTAGCCGTTGCTAGAAAGACTCGATCAGGTGAAATTGATAGCTACGGCGGTCTCTTTCAGTACGCACCAGGGTTGGCTGTCGCCATGACTGTTTTCCTAGCGGCTCTCGCAGGCATTCCGCCCGCTGGTGGTTGGTTTGCCAAGTTTGGGCTGTTTAGAGCCCTATTGGACGCCGGCGGGGCCTGGGCGGCAGCGCTGGGTGTAGTAGTGGCTGTCAACACAGTCATCGCTTTTGCTTACTACGCACGAATTCTTGTTCAAATGTGGTTCCAACCTATTCCCGACGGCGACAACCGCCCTATTGCTGTAACAGGCTCATTGGGTGCCGCCCTTGCGGTGACAATCGCAGCAACCATGGCTTTCGGAGTATTGCCCGGGTTAGTGGGGCACTTTGGCGAGGTATCGGTGCTGTCGGCCTTAGGCGGATAAGGAACCAAAATTGAACCTAACGAACGGTCGTCTTCCATGACACGATTCGACCACTTCGTTGAAGAGGCTCTCTATGGTCAGCACGGCTTCTACAGCACTGGTCAACGGGCAGGATCAGAAGGCGCTGACTTTATAACTTCTCCAGAAACGAGCACGCTTTTCGGAGCTTGTGTCGCCGAATACCTAGATCGCTTGTGGCAACAACTTGAGCGCCCGAATCCCTTTGTCGTCATCGAGGCCGGTTCAGGACCCGGGACGCTGTGCAGAGACATCTTCATGTCCGTCCAAGAATGTTCAGATGCAATTCGATACGTCATGGTTGAACGTTCTGATTCGCAGCGTGAAACGGCCTTTAGAGAAGTAACGACAAGGTGTTTTATGGATCAACAAGAGGTGCCTCTAGCAGTCCTACAAGACTTACCAGCGGGATCCTTTACCGGTGTAGTTCTTGCCAATGAACTGCTCGACAATCTCCCCCCGAGAGTCGTGAAGAAAACGACAAAGGGTTGGCTAGAACTCCACGTCGAACAAGGAGTCCAAGTGTGGCAAGCGGCTCCTAGCGAGGCGGCAACAATGGCGTCAGCCATCGCTTCAACAGCTCAAAACGGGAGTTGTCTCCCGTTGCAACTGAAAGCAGCTGTGTGGATTAACCGCGCACTTGCGACCCTAAAAAGAGGTCGCCTCCTTGTCTTTGATTACGGAGTTCAAAGTTCTGAGATTTTCGCTCAACGGCCGATGGGTGAATGGTTACGAACATACCGAAACCACCAACGCTCTGGGTCGCCGTACCAAGAGCCCGGAAGCCAAGACATAACCTGCGATGTCGCATTTGATCAACTCCCGGGAAACCCCTCCATTTCCACGCAAGCTGATTGGCTTAAAGACCAAGGTTTGTATTCCATGACAGATTGGGCTCGCAAACAATGGCAGAGCGCGCTTCCGTCACCTGATGCCGCTGCAGTAGCCGCTCGATCGGTTCTCGACGAAGCTGCGGCCCTCACTGACCCTGAAGGCCTAGGCGGATTCCTCGTTGCTGAGTGGCGAGTAGGGGATAAATGAATTGTCTTCCGAATAGAAGCGAACGAGGAGCTAGGCTCCCAAGCTGTTAAACCCAAGCCGGAATGCCTTCCACGAAAAGGGGATCATCATGTCCGAGCCGACCATTGAGGACTACTACGTAGAGGACCGCACCTTCCCACCGTCCGATGCGTTTCAAAACAACGCGCTCATCGCAGACAGGAGCCTTTACGAAGAAGCACAAGAAGACAGACTTGGCTTTTGGGCGCGTCAGGCCAGAGAACTAGTCACCTGGTTTGAAGACTTTGAGACCGTTCTTGAATGGGACCTTCCGTTCGCCAAGTGGTTTGTTGAAGGCAAGCTGAATATCTCCTACAACTGCTTAGATCGACACGTTGAGGCAGGTCGAGGGGACAAGGTCGCTTTTCATTGGGAAGGTGAACCGGGAGATATCCGAACGATCACCTACAACGGTTTACTTGAGGAAGTATCCAAATTTGCGAATGTTCTGAAATCGCTCGGTGTCACAAAAGGCGACCGGGTGTGTATCTATATGCCAATGATCCCCGAACTTCCGGTTGCGATGTTGGCGTGCGCGAGAATTGGTGCCCCACATTCAATCGTCTTCGGCGGATTCTCGGCTGACTCACTGTCGGATCGAATTGACGATGCGGACGCAAAACTTCTTATAACCGCAGATGGTGGATATAGACGAGGTGAACCATTCCCGCTCAAAGAGACAGCTGACGCTTCAGTTGCCGCGACATCAACCATTGAAAACGTTGTTGTTGTGCAGCGGACTGGTCAAGATGTTGAATGGAACCAAACGACAGATCACTGGTATCACGAACTAATGGAGTCGGCGTCGCCTGACTGCCCCCCTGAACATCTCAATAGCGAAGATCTGCTCTATCTCCTGTATACCTCGGGTACCACTGCTAAGCCCAAAGGGATCATGCACACCACCGGTGGATACCTAACTCAAGTCGCGTTCACCCACAAATATATTTTTGATTTACAAGCCGATTCCGACGTGTATTGGTGCGCAGCTGATATCGGATGGGTAACTGGCCACAGTTACATCGTTTACGGCCCGTTGGCTAATGGCGCCACCTCAGTGATGTACGAGGGGACCCCCGACACTCCACGGCCCGAATTTCGAACGGGTGATAGAGCCGACTGGCCAAAGGATCGACTCTGGGACATTGTCCAACGGTACGGAGTCACCCAGCTATACACAGCCCCGACAGCAATCCGAACCTTTATGAAATGGGGTGCTCAGGAAGTCGAACAACATGACCTTTCGAGCCTTCGAGTTCTCGGAACAGTAGGAGAACCTATTAACCCCGAAGCGTGGATGTGGTACCACAAAAATATCGGCGGCGAGCGATGCCCAATTGTTGACACCTGGTGGCAAACCGAAACCGGGGGCCACATGATTACGCCTATGCCCGGTGTAACGACAACCAAACCAGGGTCAGCCACACATGCCATCCCAGGTGTCGTGGTGGAAGTCGTAGATGATGCTGGTAACAAAGTTGAACGCGGAGGTGGTTATTTGACAATCACCGAACCGTGGCCATCGATGCTCCGAGGCATTTGGGGTGACCCGGAAAGATACAAAGAGACATATTGGTCCGAATACCCCGATCGGTACTTTGCTGGTGACGGCGCCAAAATCGACGATGACGGATACCTTTGGCTTTTAGGCCGCGTTGATGACGTTATGAACGTTTCGGGCCACCGAATATCCACCACTGAGGTGGAATCGGCACTTGTTGACCACTCATCGGTAGCAGAAGCAGCGGTAGTTGGGGCAACAGATGACACCACCGGCCAAGCAATAGTTGGGTACTGCATTTTGAGAGGAGGCAACGAACCAAGTGACGACCTCCGCGAAGAGATCAGACAGCACGTGGCTAACAAATTAGGTGCCATTGCTAGACCTAAAGCTGTGGTGCTTGTCCCCGATTTACCCAAAACCCGATCAGGGAAAATCATGAGACGGCTACTTCGTGACGTCGCTGAAGGACGAAAGCTCGGCGACACCACAACCTTGGCCGATGAAAGCGTCGTTGATGAGATTCGCGATCGCGCCGCAGAGGCACCTCAGGAGGACTGACTCCTGATCACGACTTCATGAATTCATTTCGACGCCATTGGCAATGGAGACATAAGCCACGACCACAAGGGGACTGTGTCGTCGTCGATATTGACGGAGTGCTCGCAGATGCCGCACATCGGCAGCATTACCTCGACCCTCCTTGGCGCGACTGGGATGGCTTCTTTGCTGAATGTGGTGGAGATGGCGTATTCGAAGAAAACAAAACGTTCGTCAAGCTACTTAATCCCGAACTAGTCGTTGTGCTTCTTACGTCCCGGCCAACGTGGATCCAGAAAGCAACCACAGAATGGTTGGAACGAAAAGAAATAAGGTACGACCTTCTGATCATGAGACCTCTCGGAGACTTTCAAGCTTCGCCCGGTTTTAAGCGTGACGAATTGAACGGCCTCCGCAGCCTTGGGTATGTACCTTTACTCGCCGTTGATGATGATATGAGAAATGTTCAGATGTACCGGAGCGAAGATGTGCCCACGATCTTTCTTGACAGTGGCTATCACCCCCATTAACTGAAAAACTTTTACTTGCATAGCGAAGCTCGAGGCCAATACCTTCTTGCGCGTCGACAGCCTCACCCAAACACGCTGGTACGATCACGACCACATCACTGCTCATGAAATTCTTCTTTTCCATAGCCGTCCTCGCCTGTATCGCTTTTGTAGCGGGCTGCTCCTCGCCAGATGAACCCGCTACGCCGACAGTCACGACGCTTGTCGTGGCTGACACGCCGGAAAAATCTCCAGAACAAGAGCTCATCGAAAATCTATGGGACCAGCAGGCTGCTCGGCCTGGATCTGATATCGAACGGGTTTTCCGGCTTTACCAAAAGAAAGTTGCTATCGGGCCACGAAACATGGCTTGCTGGGACCCGGAAATGGTCAAGGAAGACCTCTGCGTCGAGCTAGTGGACGCGATGGCTCTGCTTGATGTTCCAGCCAGAGAAATTATCCCGCTATTAGATTCACTGCAGCTGCCATGGCGGTTTGTTGGTCGAGATTGTGAACCGCAACCCATCACGCTTGATATTCAAGCGGGTCGAGTGAACCTAGAAACTATTGACGATGTTGTCGTTGCATACACAGTCGAAAGAGCTGAAGGCAGCTGGGATCGACGAGCAGTCGACCGGGAAATCTGCCCTGAAGCTGCAGAACCCGACAACGAACTTTTAGACGAGTAACTCCTACTAATTTTCTATAGACCGAAGATTTCTGATAGCACAAATTCCTTAAACGGTCTGTATGTCATGAGCTACCACGATCATGAAATGCGAGACCTCTGATGGGATTGCGCTGCTGAAAGCCGATACGTTTAAAGACAAGCAACAACTGTGGAGGGACCCCCCAATGAAAAACACCCTCAAGACCACCATGCTGCTCGCCACGATGGGCGCATTAATCATGTTCATCGCCAGTTTCTGGGGCTCAGGCGGACTAACAATCGGGCTATTCCTAGCCTTGGCCATGGTGGGCGGTAGCTATTGGATGAGTGACAAACTTGCCATTCGGTCCGCTCGCGCAATCGAAGTTGAAGAGGGACAACTGCCGGAGTACTGGACAATCATGAAAGAGTTATGTCAGTTGTCCGGACAACCAATGCCACGGATCTATGTAAGTCCCGACCCGCAACCCAACGCTTTCGCAACCGGCCGCAATCCGAGCAACGCAGCCGTCTGTATCACCGAAGGGCTCATGCAACATTTGGCGTGGAACGAAATTAGAGGTGTGTTGGCCCATGAAATGGCCCACATAAAAAACCGCGACATCCTCATAGGCTCGGTTGCAGCTGCAGTAGCTATGGCAATTAGTTTCGTTGCCAACATGGCTCAATTCGCAATGATTTTTGGTGGAGGAAACAGAGACCGGGATAGAAACCCGCTGGTCGACCTGTTACTTATCATCGTCGCACCGATCGCTGCGGCTCTTATACAGATGGCAATAAGTAGAAGCCGAGAATTTCAAGCAGACCGAACGGCAGCCAGGATGATCGGAGACGGTGAACCACTGGCAGCAGCTCTCGAAAAGCTCGACGTCGCCAGCCGCTCAATCCCCAGTTTGGCTAACGCTAATCAAGCGCAGATGTACATAGCGAACCCGCTCGCCGGACGACAAATGGCGTTCCGAAACCTTTTTACAACCCACCCACCCATGGACAAAAGAATCTCTCGGTTACGTGACGGCAGCTGGCGAGACGGTATCTAAATCAGTCCCGAAAATTCTCAAACTGTAGAGGAAGATCGAAGTCTGCTTCCTTCAGCTCACTAATTACTGTCTGTAAGTGGTCCCGCTTTTTAGAAATAACCCGTACCTGCTCACCCTGAGTTTGAGACTGGACACCCTTAATGCCCAGACCCTTTATAAATTTGTTTAGCTCTTTAGCTTTATCGCTACTAATCCCCGCTTGAAGAAGGACGAGTTGACGAACGGAAGCACCGGTAGCGTCTTCCACTTCGCCGTAGCTAAGCGCTTTAAGGCTAACTTTTCGCTTCACAAGCTTTTCCTCTAACACCTGACGAAGAGCATTCAAACGGTCTTCGCTACTGCTTACCAACGAAATATTTGCGTCATTTAACTTGACTTCCGATCCCGTGTCCTTGAAGTCATACCGGGTGCTTACCTCCCGGGATGCTTGGTCCACAGCATTGCGAACTTCCTGCATATCTATCTCTGAAACAACGTCAAATGAAGCCATGCAAGGAAATATACAGACCTCGTTTGAGCTCGAGTGTCGACTAAACCAATGAGGATTATTGGGCTAGTGACGCCCAGCCGATAACGTGACGGCCGTTGGGTCGGTGCCCGAGCGGCCAAAGGGAACGGGCTGTAAACCCGTCGGTTCACACCTACGGAGGTTCGAATCCTCCCCGGCCCACAACGAACGACCAGCCTTCAAGCTGGTCGTTCGTCGCGTCTGTAAGGAAAACTCCCTACAGAGCCTCCTCAAAAACTCTCCTCCAACGACCTTAAAAGTGAATAGCCACATGACAGATAATGAAGTTTGGACGCTCCATGAGACACATGGAGTAACTTCTCACCATGGCTGAATCTTGTTTTGCAGAACGCGATGGAAGAATTTTTACCATCACAATTAACCGTCCCGAGCGGATGAACGCATTACATCCCCCAGGTAATGCAGAAATGGCTGAACTCTTCGACGAGTTCCAAAATGATCCTGAACTTTGGGTTGCTATCGTCACGGGCGCCGGAGATCGAGCCTTTAGCGCGGGTAACGACTTGCGCTACCAAGCAGAGGGCGGTGATAGATCCGCGATGCCCGCAAGTGGGTTTGGTGGACTCACCTCGAGGTGGGACCTGGATAAACCCGTAATCGCTGCCGTCAATGGTGTCGCGATGGGAGGAGGATTCGAGATTGCTCTCGCATGCGACATCATTATTGCCAGCGAAAATGCCCGAATGGCCCTCCCCGAACCCAAAGTTGGTTTAGCTGCGCTCGCAGCGGGAGTCCATCGTCTACCAAGACAAATTGGGCTTAAACGCGCTATGGGCATGATGCTCACAGGCCGCCATGTCCAAGCTCAAGAAGGATATGAACTTGGATTTGTCACCGCTGTTGCACAAGAAGGCGAAGCGCTTAGCGAAGCTCGCCGCTGGGCGGAAATGATCCTCGAATGCTCCCCAATGTCCATTCGAGCCACAAAGCAAGCGGCCATGATGGGCTTAGACCAGGCCGGTGTTCGTGCTGCACATGAAGGCAAATATGCAGCAGTCAAGGCAATGACCAAAAGCGATGACTACATCGAAGGTCCCGTGGCATTCGCTGAGAAACGGCCTCCGGAATGGAAGGGCCGCTAGATATCAGGCACAACGGACAGAAATGATCCACAACCCCGAACGAAATCAAGCAGTCGCGGAAGCGATGTCAGATATTCGAGCGATTGACCTTGCTGGTATTACTCGTGAATCCGTCGAACAAATACGGATTCGGCTTATCGAACTAGCCAACCAACGGGATCTTTTCCCTTGGGACGATTTCCCCCCCGCGGAATCGGGAGACGGTAGCACCCTCTATTTGATCTCCCAAGACGATGATCACCGTTTTGCGCTTTACGTGCAGTCGGTTGCGGAAAGGACCGAAGCGCCACCTCACGACCATTTGACCTGGGCCTGCATCGTTGGCCTTGAGGGTGAGGAAGTAAATCGCAAATACAAAAGAGCGGCCGGTCACGGGCCTCCAGAGGTTTCCGAAGAATTCGTAGTAAAGCGCGGCACAGGCATTGGGTTCTTGCCTGACGATGTTCATTCCATAAAGGTCACTGGAGGATCACTCAATTTTCACTGCTACGGACACGACCTGCTTGACCTCCCAGCCCGGAATTATTGGGATGAGAAAAGCCGCCAGTGGAAAACTATGAAAGTTCGCTTTCCGATCTTTGATGCCCGCTCGTGACCCTTCCCAAGATTTCCGTTCAGCAACTTGCTGAAGCCATCCAAGCTCCTGAAGAACTAGCGGTTCTTGACCCGCGTGACCACAACGCATACCACGCAGGGCACATATTTTGGGCGGCTAGTCTGCGGCCGGAGAACGCGGAGTCGGAGGCTCACAAGCTTGTGCCACGAAGATCCGCGCGAATCGTTGTAACCGACGACGGAAATGGAGAAGGGCGCGAACTCTATGGTGTTCTTAAGCAAAATGGATGGACGGATATCGGTCTTCTCGACGGCGGTACCCAAGCTTGGATCGAAAAAGGCTATGAGGTTTACTCAGGCGTAAACGTCCCGTCGAAGCTTTTCGGTGAACTTGTAGAGCGCCATTACCAAACACCCCACGTACAAGCGCAACAACTGAGCGAGTGGATTAGTCAGGGTCGAGAACTCCTCATTCTTGATTCTCGAACTCAACGAGAATTCAACCGCATGAACATTCCCGGGGGACGCTCCTGTCCCGGGGGGGAACTGGTGTACCGGATATTCGACCTATTGAAAGAAAACACGACTGTTGTCGTCAACTGTGCAGGACGAACAAGAAGCATCCTTGGAACAGCTTCGCTAATTCGGGCAGGTATTCCCAACCCTGTAGTTGCCTTAGAGAATGGAACGATGGGCTGGGAGCTCGCAGGACTTCAATTAGAAAATGGCTCTACGACAGTTGTTGGACCTCCAAGCGAGTCAGCCCAACAAAAAGCGGCGGCCGCGGCGCAGCAAATAACCGACCGTTTTGGAGTAACTCGAGTTACTGAAAGCACGCTTCAGTCCTGGCAATCTGACACTTTAAGAACGCTCTATCTCTTTGATGTGCGCTCACCATCTGAATACGAAAGAGGCCACCGTCGACACTTTAGGAATGCCCCGGGAGGGCAGCTCATCCAAGCAACCGACGAATACGTGGCCACGAGAGGCGCCCGAATAGTTCTAACTGATGACGATCTAACGAGAGCCACGGTGACAGCGTCTTGGCTGTTAGAGATGGGGTGGGAAGCGTATGTTTATGAAGCCGGACTTAACGAAGACCCCTTAGAGGTTGGCGCCGATAAACCACCCACCCACAGTCCGCAAGTTGTGCTGCCGTACGATCCTGGCGATGTTCATGTGGCTTATCAGGCCATGCAGGACTACCTAGATTGGGAAGTAGCGTTGGTTGAACAGTATGACCGTGACGAACTAGTGAACTTCACTGATGACAGTTGGGCGTAAAGCTCTATAGATCTGCGTACTTTGCGATGATTTCACCAAACCTCAGCGCATCCTCAGGCGAATCGATCAAAGTCGGCATCCCGGCCATAGCAGTTACTGGCACGACCAGACGGTCAACTCCTCGCGCCTTCATATTGGGGATGTCATCGGGATCTTCCGGCATAGGCATTGTTATTTCAAGGGCATCGGGGTCGCGTCCGCATTGTTCCGCTGTCCGACGAGCAAGGTCAATGCGTTCCTGAGGAGTGTCGCGAGCTGGGAAGTAACCATCTCCTAAACGACCGGCTCGTCTAGCGGCATAATCGGTGTCACCTCCGACGATGATTGGCACCGAACCGTTTATGGGTCGCGGCAGACAATAAGTATCTTTGAACTGAACAAATTCCCCCTCAAAAGAAGCACAGTCGTTAGCCCACAGTGCGCGCATCGCCGCAACATATTCGTCCGTTCGAATACCTCTGCGTTCGAAAGGAGCTCCAATAGCGTCAAATTCTTCTTTGAGCCAACCAACGCCGATTCCAAGGAGCGCCCGTCCGCCAGACATGTAATCCAATGTCGCCACCTGAGCGGCGCACACAACGGGTGAATGTTGAGGCAAGATCAAAATTGCGGTGCCGAACTTAATACTCTTAGTAGCACCAGCCATATGGGCCATCCAAATCAGAGGATCAGGCAAAATCAAATCTTCGGCTCCGCCCGCAATTTTCCCTGACTCGCTATACGGGTACACCGATTCGTAACCCGAAGGAATAACTGTGTGCTCAACCGTCCAAGCTGATTCGAAACCAGCTTCCTCACCCGCTTGTACCAGCTCCACCGCTAACGCTGTGTTCGCTGCATACTTATCGGTATTGCAATACCTAAGACCAAACTTCATGGTGTTCCCCTCTGCATCCGCCTCTAATCTACGACTACAACCACCTACGGTTCAGGAGTCCTATGTCTTATTTGCCGAATGTCTCAGAGATCTTTGATCCTTCGCTATGGACCGAGGTTGAAGGATTTGATTTCAAAGACATCACGTATCACCGAGCAAAAAATCAGGGCACAGTGCGCATAGCGTTTGACCGGCCAGATATTCGCAACGCATTCAGACCAGGAACCGTCGACGAGCTCTATACCGCTCTGGATCATGCACGTATGAGCACTGACGTTGGTGTTGTGTTGCTTACTGGAAATGGGCCATCAACAAAGGATTCTGGATGGGCCTTCTGCTCTGGTGGAGATCAGCGAATCCGGGGAAAAGATGGATACAAATATGCTGACGGGGAAACGAGCGAGACTATCAACCCTGCTCAAGTGGGGCGGTTACACATTCTCGAATGTCAAAGGCTCATAAGAATGATGCCCAAAGTCGTCATATGCGTCGTACCCGGATGGGCCGTGGGCGGAGGACACAGTCTTCATGTGACATGTGACTTAACTATCGCCAGTAGAGAACACGCTCGCTTCAAGCAAACTGACACTGACGTAGCAAGTTTTGATGGGGGCTTTGGCTCTGCATATCTTGCAAAGCAGGTAGGTCAGAAGAAGGCCCGTGAAATATTTTTCCTCGGACGTACATACGACGCTGAGGAGAGATTTGTTATGGGCGACGTCAATGCAGTGGTCGATCATCAGGACTTGGAGAGAGTGGCTTTAGAGTGGGCACAAGAAATCAACTCAAAGTCGCCGACCGCGCAGCGGATGGCAAAATTTGCTTTTAATTTGACTGATGATGGGTTGATTGGCCAACAAGTATTCGCTGGCGAAGCGACTCGATTGGCTTATGGCACTGATGAGGCAGTCGAAGGTCGAGATGCATTTTTGGAAAAGCGCGACCAAGATTTTGGACAGTTCCCCTGGCATTTCTGAATTGGTAAGGCTTAGGCCCCACTAGCCAGTCGCTGCATCACAGTGACGTCGAGCCATTGTCCGAATTTGCGCCCAACTTCGCGTTCAACTCCAACCATTTCGAAGCCATGCTTTGAGTGAAGAGCTATTGAAGCTGGGTTCTCGCCCGCTATTCGAGCGAATGTGGCATGAAAGCCGTGCTCATCGGCGAGATGCACCAACTCGCTCAATAACACCGATCCGACGCCGACGCCCTGATGCTCCGGGTGAACATAAATAGAATCCTCAACGCTAGTTCCGTAGGCAGGACGATCGCGATACTTCGACAGGCAAGCCCAACCTACGACTTTCCTGGAATCATTCAAGGCGACTATGCATGGTAGAGCTCCTGAGCGTTCTCGAAGCCACTCTCGTTGCTCGTCCAAAGTTTTGGGGACTAAGTCGAACGTTGCTACGCCAGACAACACCTCGTGGTTGTAAATATTTGCTATCTCTTCAGCATCCGACAGATTGGCTAAGCGAACCTTCACAGATATAAAGGTACCCCTGAAGAGGTTGTGCATCGTTGGTGTTGATCCGTAAGCTTTCAAGCCTGCGCGGGTTCGCCCGTTCATGGTTGCCGCGATAGCTCAGTTGGTAGAGCGCCTCCATGGTAAGGAGGAGGTCCCGGGTTCGAATCCCGG
>DBIA01000037.1:16994-18218 GCA_002296525.1 Candidatus Neomicrothrix sp. UBA814
GTTGGTCAGAGCGCACGGCTCATAATCGTGAGGTCCCGGGTTCGAGTCCCGGTCCCGCTACCACCACCCAAATCAAGAAACAGAGCGGTCGCAATTTCGACTGCGAGCTATACGGGTATGGCTGGCTGCGTTGCTGGGAAATGAGGGCTAGCGTCACGTTATGCCGACAACGCAAATTCGGGCGGATGTTGCCGCAGCCCAAGATGGCGATAATCGCGCCTTTGCCCGTCTAGTCGATCAAACATACTCAGACGTTTTTCTTCTAGCCGCCCGTTTAACGCGCGACCACGACGACGCCCTCGATGTTGTTCAGGAGGTTTACTTGCGCGCCTACAAAGGTCTTATCGATTATCGAGGCGAAGCGAGGTTCACTACATGGCTTCATCGAATCACGATTAACTGCGCGAGTACCTTGCTAGCTCGCCGTCGGCGCGACTTGCACGATCCAATCCAACGAGACGTTATCGATATGAGTGATGAGTATCACCCGGAGCGGCGAGTAGAGGAGAGCGAAATTAGCGACGATCTAAGAAGAGCACTTGAAGAATTGCCTCCCAACCTCCGTTCGGTGTTGGTGCTCAGCGACGTTTACGATTTGTCACACCAGAAAATTGGCAAGCAGTTAGGAATTTCGGCCACGGCAGTCAAAGTGCGGTTACATAGAAGCAGAAAGCGCATTCGGCAAGCCATCCAAACTAAACACCGAACTCGTGAATCCGTAGCCCAAGTGACCACGACTCGGGGGGTGCGAAATGCGATGTGATCGGAATCAAAGACAAATTAGAGCTATGGCTCGAGGCGAGACCATCGGCGCCGCAAAACTCAGGCAGCATGTCCGACAGTGTCTTCGATGCCAAGCTGAAATGTCACGTGAGAGACGTATTCAGCGCGAACTTCACTCTCTCAAAAATGAAATACCGATACCTGATGGTTTAAATGACCAAATTCTCGAATCCATTGAAACAATTGATCGACGTCCGATTATCGTGCGGCGGCAACGATCCAAAGTCGCTGGCTTCTGCGCACTTGGCGTTGCACTTGTGCTTGGATTGGGTTCTCGACCCGTCCGTCGTCTCACAGCCCGGGCAAGCTAAAGAAAGTCCAAACTGGTTTACGAAAGGAAACTCCCGAGCCCGCTGCTATCGTTTTTCACTGCCTCATCGTAAGGAAATTCCTTTCCGCTGAGGGCAGTAGCTCAATTTGGTAGAGCACCGGTCTCCAAAA
>DBIA01000037.1:18537-21760 GCA_002296525.1 Candidatus Neomicrothrix sp. UBA814
CGGTCTCCAAAACCGAAGGTTGGGGGTTCAAGTCCCTCCTGCCCTGCTCCGCTGTTGCCCTCAACAGCTCATACACTCAACTCTTCTACGGATCCAAACTCATGGCAATGAATCGACAAACTCGAAGGCACCTGCAAAAGCAGGGTGAAATGAGTGCCGACGGCGCTCCTATTGCCAATCGTGATCGACGTGCTGGTGCTGCGGGTAGCGCGCCTGACTCCGAACGTGCAGGGCCGCGTCAATTCGTAGGTGAAGTTAAGGGCGAACTGCGCAAAGTGGTGTGGCCTACCAAGGACGAAATTGTCAACTATTCAATAGTTGTGTTCGTCACCATTGTCGTTCTGACCGCACTTATTGCGGGTCTGGACTACCTGACCGGCGAAGGGGTGCTGCGCCTCTTCGATGTGAACTAATGACAGATATCGAATCCTCGAACACGGATCCCATGGCCGCCGCTCGTCAGTTGTTGGGCAGTGAGCCAGCTGTGGAAGCCGAACCTACAAGTGAGACGACTGCTGAGAATGATCAGGCGGAAGAAACGCAGGCTGACTCCGAAACGATTTTGGGAGATGCCGGAGTTGTCGCCGAAGACGACCTCCTAGAGGACTCTTCTCAGGAAACGTCTGCATACGATCGGCCAGGTAGATGGTTTGTAGTTCATACCCAGTCGGGATATGAGAAAAAGGTTAAACAAAACCTGGAAGCCCGGGTTCAATCCTTCGATATGGAAGACAAAATTTATGAGGTAGTAGTACCCATGGAGGATGTCACCGAGTTTCGTAACGGTCAGCGAGTTGTGGTTCAGAAAAAGATGTTTCCTGGTTACTTGTTGATCCGGTGTCGTCGAAATGACGATGTGCACCACATGATTCGCAATACACCCGGTGTCACGGGCTTCGCTGGCCCTGGAGGCAAACCTTCGCCCTTGCGCCGAAAAGAGGTAGATAACTTTCTTGCGATCAAGAAAGATGGCGAGGAGCCGCAGCGAAAGATCAAGCCCCGCCTTCTGTACGAACTTAATGAGAGTGTTCGTATCAAAGAAGGGCCTTTTGCTGACTTCCAAGGCCAGATAGTTGAAATCAATGAAGAACAGCTAAAGGTCAAAGTTCTGGTCAATATCTTTGGACGAGAAACACCTGTTGAGCTTGATTTTGCGCAGGTTGCGAAAATTTGACCTCAGACTGGTTGTCATCTTGAGATCAACCAGAAACAATGACATGTCTCGCTCTTGCTGATGCTTGAGCCCCACCACCACGGAGAACGCCCATGGCGAAAAAACAAGTCGCCGCAATAGTCAAGATACAAATACCGGCAGGTCAAGCCAGTCCGGCGCCTCCCGTTGGAACGGCACTTGGGCCCCACGGAGTCCAAATTATGGATTTCTGCAAGGCATACAATGCTCAAACTGAGGATCAGCGCGGCTCGATCATTCCGGTTGAGATCACGATCTTCGAAGACCGTTCTTTTACGTTTATAACGAAAACGCCTCCGACCTCGGTCTTGATCCGCGAAGCAGCTCGGCTTGACAAAGCGGCACATGAGCCAGGACGAGAAGATCCCGTCGGGTCTATCTCGCAGGCACAACTAGAGGAAATTGCCAACATAAAGATGCCGGATTTGAATGCCAACGATATCGAGGCAGCAAAACTCCAAGTCGCCGGTACTGCAAGGTCAATGGGAATAGAAGTTCAAGGTTCGTAAGAAACGCCCATTGGGGAGACCTCGCCCAATGAACGCGTACAAAGAGGTAGCTGAAAGGCGACACCAATGAGTGGAAAGAAATACAACGACGCAAGCGAGCGTCTGGATCGACAAAAGCTTCATGACCCAACAGAAGCTTTGGGACTGGTCAAAGAAATGGCGTCTGCCAACTTTGACGAGGCAGTTGATATAGCGGTCGGATTGGGTGTCGATCCGCGTAAGGCCGATCAAATGGTGAGAGGCACGGTTGCCCTACCGTCTGGGACTGGCGGTGACGTGCGAGTAGCAGTGTTTGCCCAAGGTGATTTGGCCGCTGAAGCTACGGAAGCAGGTGCAGATGTAGTAGGCGCCGAAGATCTTGCCGAACGCATCGAAGGGGGCTTCACTGATTTCGATCTAGCAATTGCAACACCCGACATGATGCCCTTAGTTGGCAAACTTGGACGTGTTCTCGGCCCCCGTGGTCTTATGCCTAACCCGAAGTCAGGAACCGTAACCACAGAAATTGGGAAAGCTGTTGGTGAGTTCAAGGGCGGAAAAGTCGAATATCGGACCGACACCTATGGCAACGTTCAGTTAGCGATAGGTAAAACAAGCTTTGAAGCATCCGACCTGGTGGCGAATTTCGCTGCGGTGATGGATGAAATTGAGAGAGCTCGACCCGCTTCTGCCAAGGGACGTTATATAAAGAAAATAACCCTTTCGTCGACTATGGGTCCTGGTATCAAAGTTGATCCTGCACGGCTGGCAGATTAGATACATCCAAATCTCGCCTAATGCGCGGTTTGCATTCCCGCGCCGGGCCTCTAGCCTGATGGCACAATAAAAATTTTGCTCGCCGTAGACCTCCGGTGGCCTTAGGCCCTAAGTGGGGATGGGAAACCATCACCAGCCCGAATAGGTGAACTCTGAAACCCTTTGACCAACAAGTTGGTATTGGGCTCGGTGTTCGCTTTGCGAGCACCGACTTCCCCAAAGGGGGTGAGACATGAGTGAAGACCAGCGAGCACAAAAATCAGCAGTAGTAGATGACGTCCGAGGACGGTTCGACGAAGCTGAAGCGGTTTTGATCACCGAATACAGAGGTCTTGACGTAGGCCAGATGGCTGAGCTTCGTAGCGCATTACGAGAGGCGGAGACTGTATACAAGATTTATAAAAATACGCTCGTCCGGCGAGCGCTCGACGAAGGTATCCCGTCTGGTCTGGTTGATCTGCTTGTCGGCCCTACTGCGCTGGCATTTGTAGAGAAGGATCCAGGTGCCGCTGCCAAGGCCTTAAAAGATTTTTCCGCTGCGAATGACGCCCTAATAATTAAGGGCGCTCTTTTGAATGGCGAACTTTTGGACGAAGCTCAGGTCCGAGAGCTAGCGGATCTGCCGTCTCGTGACGAGCTTCTATCTTCGATTGCGGGAGGCCTTGCAGCACCACTCCAACAGATTGCTTCGATGATGAACAATTTGCTCTCGGAGATGGCGAACTTGTTGCAGGCATTAGCTGATAAGGGCGAGGACCTTCCTGAG
>DBIA01000022.1:0-42766 GCA_002296525.1 Candidatus Neomicrothrix sp. UBA814
GCTTTCTGGCCAAAGGACCCTTCTCATTGACCTGGATCCGCAGGGAAACGCCACAACAGCTCTGGGATTCAGTTCTAAGAGTGTTGAAGTTTCAAGTTATAACGTGGTTGTTCAGCAGCTTCCGATTAGCGCCGCCCGCGTGACGACTAGTGTGGAAAAGTTAGATCTCCTGCCTGCCACTATGGATTTAGCCGGAGCTGAAATCGAGCTAGTTCCGATGTTCAGCAGGGAACTGCGATTGCGTTCTGCAATTTCGTTGGTCGAAAAGGATTATGACTACATTTTGATTGATTGCCCGCCCAGCCTGGGTTTGCTCACAATCAACAGTCTTGCTGCCGCATCGGAGGTTCTTGTTCCTCTGCAGTGTGAGTATTACGCGCTCGAAGGCCTAAGTCAGTTGTTGAGTAACGTCCAACTTGTCCAGGATGCACTTAATCCAGATCTAGATGTGAGCGCCATAGTTCTTGTTATGTTTGACGCGCGCACCCGCTTAGCTCAGGAAGTTGCTGAAGAAGTCCGCGCCCACTTTGGAGATTTGGTCCTTACGGCAGTAGTGCCGCGTTCTGTTCGCTTATCAGAAGCTCCGAGTTACGGGCAGCCGATTGAAATTTACGATCCTGAGAGCGCGGGAGCGGCTGCTTATCGAGCGGTCACAAAAGAAATTTTTGCACAAAAGCTCAACGGTTTAGCTTTGTCTGAGAGGAGTCCGTAATGGCGCGCCCACAAGGAGGACTAGGTAGGGGATTGGAGGCTTTAATACCGGCTTCGAATCAACCAGGTGGTGCCCTGGCGAACCGCCCTGAGGATATGTCGGACGGGCGTACGGGGAATTCTTCAAGTGCTCAGAAAGTTGAGCGACTGGGTGCTTACGTTGAAATTCCGGTAGAAGAGATTTCAGTTAACCAGATGCAACCTAGGAAAGCGTTTGACGATGACGCGCTTAAGGTGCTGACCGAATCGATTCTACGTTTTGGTGTGCTGCAGCCAGTGGTCGTTCGGGCATCCTCCGGTGACAAACCTTTTGAACTAGTAGCGGGGGAGCGCAGATGGAGAGCTTCTTGTTTGGCTGGCAAGGAAACCATCCCGGCTGTAATTCGGAGCTCTAATGAAGAGACGAGTTTGGTTGAGGCTTTGGTCGAAAATCTTCATCGCGAGGATCTGAACCCAATAGAAGAAGCTGCCGCGTTCCAGCAACTGATAGATGATTTTGAGGTCACGCACGCCGAACTCGGTCAAAGGTTGGGAAAAGCCCGAACGACTATCTCCAACTCATTACGGCTGCTCGAGTTGTCAAGTGATATTCAGCTGGGGCTTATCGAAGGGCGCATTACCTCTGGGCATGCAAGAGCTCTGCTCGCGTGTGGATCGGAGTCTGATCAGTTGTTGTTAATGGAAAGAATTGTGCGCGACAAGCTTTCTGTTAGAGAAGTAGAACAAATCACTCGATCTGCCACCAGTCACTCAAAGCAGAGAAAGCAACAGAACACCGTCGCGTCGTTATCCGACGCTTCTGCTCTCGAAGTAGAACAACACTTGAGTGACTACTTAAATACCACTGTGAGTGTTCAAATGAACGCAAAACGTGGAAAAGTCACGATTAATTTTGCCACTGTGAGTGATCTTCAACGTATATATGATCTCATATACCCAGGTGACGACGATACGAGCCGTAGCTAATTGACTCTCTTCGCTCCATAGCTAATCAAGCCCTACCTCAACAAAAGAACGCAACGCATCGGTGATAAGCAAAGACATGGTGTGATGATTACGAACCAACGTTGTCACATCGTCTATCCGTAAAAGCAACGCAGGCATTCGTGTTTCGCGGAGCAAAGGAAGCCTCATACCTCGCGACGAAATACCTGGAACAAGTGACTGAAGATTTTTGGCCACAGCGGAACCGAGCTGTTTCCCACTTGGACTCTCGAAATGTTCACCCAAGAAATGACAAACACTCGCATCCTGATCCCGGATCTCAACCCCGATACAAAAATCGGCCTCGAACTTATTTGCTTGCAGGGCGTGACTACCCCAGTCAGGGTGATGAGTAGTGAGCACTTCGGCACCCGCATCAGACAACGATCGACGAAGGGATGCAACTACTGCGTCGAGGCCGCCGCTTTCGGCGAGTGCGATTTTGTAACCATGTAATTCGCTGCCCGCATTTAGAAAACGTTGTTTTTCTTGTAACCGTGTGATGTCAGCTGCCTCGCCGAAACGTTGGCCAACTCGGTGTAAGAAATCGACAGTAACCGGGCCACAAACGCCATCAGGCACCAGGCCCGCGTTTAGTTGAAAGTCGACGAGAGCATCAGCTGTGTGTTGGCCATGGATGCCGTCGATTTGGTCCATAGGGAAACCCAGCGATGTCAGTAACCGTTGAAGATCAGCCACATCGTCGCCTCTTAGAGGAGGCGACTGAAGGTACAACAGCCTTGAGCCTAAACGATGCCCAGCTTCTACGAGCTGCTCCCACGTTTGTGGGCCACAAATACCGTCGATATCTATAGACCGACTTTGTTGAAAATCTTTGAGAGCAGCTTCTGTGAGGCTTCCAAAGATGCCATCAAGCGACTCAATAAGGTGACCTACTGACACCAACCTGGTTTGTAAATCCCGGACATGGTCCCCTTGAGCCCCGACACCGAAGGGACGAATGAAGGACGGATCTATAGGAATTCGCCAATCTCCTCGAGCAAGGCACCCTTAGGCTTCGCGCCAACGAGTTTTTTTGCGGGTTCGCCATTTTCAAAGACTATGAGAGCTGGAATGCTCATAATTTCATAACGTCGAGCCAAGTCGGGACTGTCGTCAACGTTTACCTTCGCGATCTTGATGGATTCTTCTTCCGCTGCAATTTCTTCCAGGATCGGAGCAATCATTTTGCAAGGACCACACCACTCAGCCCAAAAGTCGACAAGGACAGGCTTCTCCGATGCACTGATCGCCTCATCAAATGAACTCATATCAAGGTCTGTGATTCCTTCAGCCATCTTTAACTCCTCATCGCGGGTGATGGCACTCTAGTCCCAAATCATGGAGTTTTATCGGCTTACCTGGGATCGGGTTTTAAGCTAAATCTCTAGGCATGATTTTCTTCTAGCCATCGTTCTGCATCGATAGCAGCCATGCAGCCAGAACCTGCGGCTGTGATTGCTTGCCGGTAGTAATCATCTTGGACATCACCGCACGCGAACACTCCTGGAATTTGAGTTTTGCTGCTATCGGGCTCTGTAACTAAGTACCCGTTGTCTTTGAGATCTAATTGGTCTGCGAATAGTGATGTATTTGGTTGGTGCCCAATGGCGATGAAGAGACCTGTGATTGGAAGAACGTTCTCCTCACCACTAACCGTGTCCTCAAGCAGGACGCCAGAAAGTTTTTCATCTCCTTGTATCTCAGTAACTTTTTTGTTCCAAAGGATTTCTATTTTGGGATTATTTAACGCTCGTTCCTGCATGATTTTTGAAGCACGGAGTTCGTCCCTGCGATGCACCAAATAGACCTTTGAAGCAAAGCGCGTAAGGAAAGTTGCTTCTTCGACAGCACTATCGCCACCGCCAACGACTGCGATTTCTTGGTCTTTAAAGAAAAATCCATCACAGGTTGCGCAGGTCGAAAGACCGTGTCCGATCAGTCTGTCTTCGTTTGGTAAGCCCAGCATCAAGCTTTGGGCTCCTGTTGAAATGATGACGGTATGAGATCTATAGGTAACGTCACCGACTTCGACTGTAAATGGCTGTTGGTTGAAATCGACCTTGGTGGCTTTTTGGGTAATAAATTCGGCCCCAAATCGCGATGCTTGCGCACGAAAATGCATCATTAACTCTGGACCCATAATTCCCTCTGGAAACCCAGGAAAATTCTCAACCTCAGTGGTCAGCATTAACTGTCCACCAGGTTGGTCACTAGTTGAAGACGGCTCGCCCTCAATAACCAGTGGGCCCATATTTGCTCGAGCAGTATAAATGGCAGCTGTAAGCCCAGCGGGTCCGCTTCCGATGATTATGACGTCGCGAATGTCGCTCACATTCCCTCCAAAAAAGGTATGTAGATATTTGTTTAATCAATACGTTTTGACCACAAAAACACACCTAGGAAGGCAAAACAGACCCCTAACAATAGGTACGTCGCCCAAACTTCACCAGGCAGTAATTGATTAACGATTGTGACTGTCAAAATAACTAAGAGGGTCAATGCTGTAATCGCCACGACGAAGAGCACTAGTCCATAAACGACCAATCGAGCGATGAACAACAACGGGCCGGTGGTCTTTGCGCGTACTGAACCAACACTCGCCACCACGAGCTTTGTAGCTTGAGCTGCTAGACCTTTGTCCGCCGACTTTTCAGCTGAGGTAGAAGTCACGACGTGATCCTATCTACTACGCCTGACTGTTGGATTGGCAGCACACTTAACCGTACTTTGGACGTCCGCTGACTGAGACTTCAGTGACCGTCACGCGATGACCACCAGCAGCTAACTCTCTACCTAACGATGTGATCCAGAGCAGTAAAGTTGCGCCTGGTGTGTCATTCAGATTGACGGTGGTAGTTCCGCTTACTTCACTGCGACTGGCTATTGGTTCTCCCCAACTTTGAATACCTCCGCCGGTATTCTCCGAAGCGAAGATTTCGAAGGACCAGTCGATAGTCGGGGAGCTAATTCGGAGACGATCGAGTTGTTGGGGTGGGCCAAGTGAAATGATGAGCCCTACTCCATCTTTGAGTTTTCCAAAATCTGCGGTTGTGTATCGCTCTGTGTACCAGCCGGTGTTGCTATCTCCATTATTGATTAAATCAATCTTTTCGGGGTGCTCTACTTGGTCATTACCAGCGGGATCAAAGGGGACTATCGAGACAATTTGAAGTTGGGTTGGCCTTGACTCAGGACGAGACAGAAGCGGTGCACTGACGGAAGTCGAACTATCAAAGCTTTCGACGATTAACGGGTCTTGTGGTTCCAAACGGACGACTTCTCGGACATTTTCAACAAGAGACGAACCAACTTGAGTTCGGGTTACGAGAAGACCCACAAGAATTACTACTGCAGCCAAAACTCCCACGAATGCCGCTGGGGCGAGCCATGAACGTTCCGCTTTTAAAAAATGGGTCTGGTCTATATCGACAGCGTCTGTGGCACGATCAAGATCTTGAGCCAAGGATCTTAAAGCCAGAACAAGTGCAGATGCATCGGACCACTGATTTGTTCGGTCGACGGATCTTCTAATTAGTTGTCTAAACGCGGAAGGTATAGACGGATGAATTTCATGGCGACCTTGATGATCAAGTTGTGGTCGAAAGCCAACAAGGCACTCATGCATTAGTTCGCCGAGTGACACAATGTCATCTTGGGGACGCGCTGGAATTGTGTTCGCGTCACTGGTCGGGGGACCATCAACTATGACAACGGTTCCATCTTGGCGCCTACCTACGTTTCGCGCCTGTAGGTCTCCAATGGCGAATCCAGCTGAGTGAAGAGACGCCAAAGCCTCTCCGAGCTGTATGGCGAGATCTAGACATTCGTCGCTTGAAAGAATCCCTTGGGATTTGAGATGTTGTTCGAGTGTCTCTTTAGGCAAGGTTTCGGTTACCAGCCCAATGCGATCACCTAACTGAACGGTATCTAAAACGTGGAGTAGCGCTGGGTGCTCAAGCCGGACAAGTGCTCGCGCTTGGAGTTCGACGCGCTTTCCCACCTCAGTTAAAGGATCCAATAGCCGGATCGTCACAGGACGATCCAATGTGCGATCGAGTCCTGACCAGGACTCAATAAGGCCGGGACGAACGCATTCATCAATCCGGTATCTCTGATGATCGTCGACCATTGCTTCGGGGGAGTGATTAACGGGTTGTCTGGAAAGCTACGCCTATCGTTCCCAAACCGGCGTGAGCACCAACAACTGGTCCGACTTGGCCCACCAAAACATCTACGTTGACAACAGCGTTTATCTGTTCAACAAATGCGTCAACATCTTCACAAGCTGCATGGAGCACGCAGAGCTGCTCGATTTGTTCAGCATGTTCCTTGACGACCGCAACAATGCTATTCAGCGCTTTGCTGCGAGTTCGTTGCTTACCCGCAGGCTCGACAACTCCATTACGAACTTCGATTAAAGGTTTGATTGAAAGCATCGACCCTAAAAGAGATCCAGCTGCTCCAATGCGTCCGCCCTTGCGTAAATTCTCCAACGTGTCGAGCGCAGCGTGTACCTGCGTACGTTCGACACAGTCAATTGCGTTTGCAGAGATTTCTTCAATACTCGCGCCTGATTGAGCGGCGGTCGCTGCGCCAACAACAATTGATCCGAGGCCCATGGTGACAGTGCGGCTGTCTACTACTTTGACTTCAATCTTGTCTTTCACCATAAGCGCCGCTTGTTGTGCAGCTTCAATAGTGGCTGAGAGTTCACCACTTAGGACTATCGCGACAACACCTGAAGCTCCTTGCGATGCCGCCTCCTCAAATTGTTCAACGAAGGCACCAGGTGCGGGCGCAGCTGTGGAAGGGAGTTCGTCCATTGATTGGCATTTATCCCAAAATTGATCGGTACTGAGTTCAAAGCGGTCGACGAACTCGGTTTCACCAAAGCGAATCTTTAGCGGAACGATTTTGATATTAAGTTCAGCGATTACTTCTTCGGGTAGATCGCATGAGCTGTCGGTGACGATTTGAACCGAGGTCATAATGACTCTTCTTCCTGTTTAGGTTTTGTTTTTGGTCGACGAATTGACAGGCCTGCAACCAAATGAGAGTAACTCTCCGCTTGCAAGATAGAGGAAACAGTCGCATGTATGACTACCACTGCTACTGCAAGTACTGACACTTGTAGCAGCGGTTGTTCGATCCCAAGTTCTCTCAGTACCAATACTGTGCTCAAAGAGACCAAGGCCGGCCAAGTGTGCTTCCAAAGACCTGTTTTGGTCAGTCGTTCGATCTGCCATTGATTGAGGAGGTGTTTACGGAGCCACCAAAATTCGAACCAAGCACCAATTGCGGATCCCAGCGCTAAACCAACTGGCCCTAACCTTGGAGGTAATTGTTGAGCGTTACGGACCGCTTCAGGTAATGGACCCCATACGAAATTCCAATCCCCGAAACCGACCAAGGTTTGATTGAGTACAACTACTTGCTCGAACTGAAACATCAAAATCAGCCCAAGCCCGGCAGATATCACTACTCGGACAAGAGCGATTCGCGACGGGGTAGCGGTGTTGCCTGTGCTAAAGCAAACGCTTTGCAGGAGCCTAGATGACAGCAAAGCGGGAAGCCCGAGCGAATAGGCCCCTAAAGCTAAACCGATTACGGCTAAGTCGTTGGCATCGATACTGTTTCGTAATCCACCTAAGTTAAATAGGAAATCAGCTATTGGCGCCCCTGCTGCCAAATATAAGGCGCAGATCGGGCCGATTAACCAAAGCATTTGCAACAGTCTTTTGTTAACCCGCTCACGCACTGCTGCTGTATCTACAGAACGACTTAACTCGGGTAGTTCAGCTGCCGTGATGCTTGTAGCGATTAGAGCAACTGGTAAGAGATAGATCGCTTGTGCAGCGGCTAATGCTGAGGCTGCTCCCAACGATAAGAGCGAAGCCAACGCCAAATCCAAAAAGGATGACAATTGAAGAGCGCCTCTTCCTGCTACCGCCGGTACGAATCTCCTGAGAACTAACGCACTAGAAGGTTCTGTCCAAAGCAGGTTGAACCTTATATTTCGATTACTTCGCAATACGGTCGGTACTTGAATAAGAACTTGTAATACAGAACCGACTACCAGAGCCCAAGCCAAGGCCTCTGCCGCTGTGTTGCCTTTTACCTCTGAGATAGCCAGCACAATGAGGACGATAATTTGGCAAATATTCCAGACTACGGGGGCCGAATAACCGAGAAAAAGGCGGCCGTGGCTATTTAAAATAGCCAAGCACCAGGCACTCATCACTAAGACTGCGGTGCCGAGAATGATGATTCGAACAAGTTGAACCGTGAGGTCGAACCGTTCTCCTGTAAATCCCCATGCGATGGCTCTAGTAATCGGTTCTGTTGCGAGGAAAGCAACCGCTGTTAAGCCAGCTACCAAACACAAGAGAAAGGAGAGGACACCTCCGGCCAGCTTTCCCGCTTCCTCTGGATCGGACTCAAGAAGTCTGCTGTATTCGGGTACGAAAGCTGCAGAGAGCGATCCTTCCCCAAACAAATTTTGGAGAATGTTTGGAACACGTTGTGCCGCCGCAAACGCATCACCAATTAGACCTATTCCCAATATGTTGGTTACAAGAACAGAACGAGCCACTCCAGAGAATCTGGATAATCCGATTCCAGCAGCAGCCACCCCCGGTCCTGAACGTCTCATAAGTGACGATTCTTTCGCTTTCTGGTGTCGAGCAACCACCAACTCGCCAGAAATACAGCCGCCCCGATAGTAAGACCGAGTCCAACTCCTGTAGGGGTCGTTGCTCGAAGTGCAGCTTGTGCACGCCCCACCAATATTCCTCCATCAGGCGAGTGCAACTCGATTGAGACAGGAAACGAACCAGATCCCAATGCCCTAAGTCTGAATCGGTGAGTGGTGACGCCGGGTTCAAGAACAAGAGTCGTGCTCTCACCATCATCGAAATCTTCTACGGTCACTCGTTCGCCAATTATCCGAAGTTCAACTCGTAAGGGAATACCAGCTCTGTTTTGAAAACTGAATGGCACCGAAGCTTTCTGTGACGTCAATTGGATCGACTCATCGGGAGGAATATCTATCAAACTCGCTTGTAGCCGAATGAGATCAACGGTTGATTCCCAAAGATCAATCTGCGTCAGAGTTGAAACCTCTGAGGACAGACTAAGTAACAATTCTCGATCTAGAGCTTCATAATCCTCAGCATCCTCATCACGCACCATTGAACGAATTGCAGCTAAATGACGGCGAGCGTCTCTGTAGGCGCTGAAATTTTGGTCTGTTGAGCTCAATCGGACCCGTAGACGATGTTGACGTGGCTGCGTTTCGCCTGCAAGTAACGGTCGCGCTACAGCGTCACGGGCCTTCAAGGGGATTATCCAATCAAGTTCTTCTATTCCGCGCAGGAAGATGTCTGCAAATTCAGGTGATCGGTTGCCGGCAGTTAAATCCACAGTAAGCAAAGAGTCTGACTGGTCAGTGGAAGCGATAGTCGCCAAATGCGCTAGAAGTCGTTGGGCTTCGCTTGCAGGTGTGTCGTGAGGTTGCCGTTCAGACAGAGTGTCAACTACAAGACCACGAAACATTGATTCGCTTGATATGAATTCAACAGGTCCCCGCGGGTTGACCTCAGGCATCGGCGAAAGCGAAGTCGGGTCGACAATTAGTTCTCGGATCCCTCGACCCCAACGAACCTCAACTTGTGCATCATCGGCCTCTCCGTGCCCAATCCAAAGAGTTGTTGGAGCTAAGTTTCCGAATGCGGCAAGGCTCTCTGAACCCATTTTCAGGAGAGAGGCGACTTCGTTGCCGAAGCCCGCATCAATCAAAGCAGCTTCGTTAATCGGCGTAAACGGGTTGCGAATGATCTCATGTTTTGTATCGGTGAAAATTGGGGCGAGCGAAGGCAGAGAAGTTTCACCTATGAAAATGGGATGAGACGTGATGCTTAACGGGACCGAAGGATGGTCGCGTAAAACTTCAAACCAACTATTAATTGATCCTGCTGCATCTGCTGATTCAAAATCTCTGATTTGAGCGATGAAAACGACAGGCACTCTTCTCGTCAGACTTCCACCTACTCGAACTATGTGAGTTATGACTCTGCCAACTAAGTCCTGACCTTTAGTGCGCATCTCAATGCTCATGGGGTAAACGCCCGGTTGTACTAGCTGAATGTCACCGATTTCGGTGTCGGAAACAAAGAATGAAATGTTGGTGACACCCCAAACATCGGGCCGCAGATCTGCCATGCTGAAGCGCTGCGACGCAAGCACGCCCCCTAAATTTGCACCACGGCTAGAAGCAAGGAACTGCTCTTCACTAGTGACACGTTCGTGCACCGTGACTGTGATCTGATCACCATTGGACACAACGCCTGGAAGCTGAAGGACAAGGTCAAACACTTCATCGTTGTGGGTAACGAGCGACTGGTTTACCACTTGCAATCCACCGGCGGACTCTTGGTTAGCAGCGGCGGATGTCCCTGCCGCTATCGAGACCCCCAACGTCAATAACAATGAGATCAACAATCGATGGAATTTCATGAATTCGCGTTCCATTTCAATACCGCAAGTCCATCACTCTTTTTGCTGAACCCCATGGATTCATAAAGCTTTTGTGCACCGGTGTTCCCGATTTGGGTGTTCACGAGCAGTTCGTTCACAAACCATCGCTTTGACCATTGGAGCGCATCAGCGACTAATGAACGCCCCATACCAGTTCGTTGGTAACGCGGATCTACTGCGAGTCGCTGCAGAAAACCGGTTCGTCCTGAACGACCAGTGATCGCGAAGCTAGATATCTCATTGTCTGCACCTACTCGGATCCTGCATGTCGGGGTCGCTTTAATTGCTTCCAGAAGTGCAGCCTCATCGAACTTCCAAAAATCAGAAAAAGCTTTAGCGTCAATTTCCAGTATTCGGTCCCAATCTGAACGACGACCCCTTCGTGTCCTTTTCACAGGGGCGCTAAGCGGCGTCGATAAATCATGTCCCAAGAGCAACAACTCTTCATGAACGATAAAGCCAAGCTGCCGAAAGAAAAATTGTTCCCGGGGGCGTAGAGCTGAGGTATAAACCTGGTTAATTCCATCCTGTCGGAGTGAGCCCAAGAATTTCAGAAGTGTTGTCTTATGGAGCTTCGCGGTTGGGACTAAGGGAGTTATATGAGCGACACGCCCATCATTCATAGACATGCGAACTTTTAAGCCTGAGAGATAACTATGCGATGATCGGTCTAGTGACACGGACCCCTCCCACCAATGACGCTATAGGGGGGATTTAGTTACTAGCAGTCGCGCCCTTACCCAGCTAAGCGCGTTTCGACTTCCTCTAGGGCTTGATCTTCAGATACATCCATGCTGATCGACAGCTCTGAGATCAAAATCTGACGCGATTTATCCAGCATCGATTTTTCGCCAGCTGATAACCCTTTTGCAGATTCCCTCAACGCAAGATTGCGCACAACTTCAGCTACCTGATAGATGTCGCCGGATTTCAGTTTCTCTTGATGATTCTTGAACCGGCGACTCCAGTTAGCTGGCTCGCGGATATCTTTTTTCCCAAGTAGCTCAAAGAGATCTTCAACATCGTCTTCGTCGATCGGCGGACGCATCCCCACGGAGTCAGCCATGTCAGCTGGTACCGAAAGCGTCAAGTCTCCATGTGCTGTTTCGAGAATCAAATACTCCCGTTCTTCACCAAAAGCCTTTCGCTTCTCCCGAGCGGTGATTAGCGCTGCACCATGATGTGGGTATATCACCCGGTCGCCGAGGTCGAATTTCATTCCCACTCCATCAAACTTTGATATCCGGCACCGATGCGGAATCTGGGATTCTTAGGTTGCCAGGACTACGACAAATCTCCAACCAGTTTCGGCAAGATATCTACATACGATCTCGGAATCGCTTATAAATCAGCCCGGTTTGCGCCCTACGCGAAGCTACGGTTTATTTGCATGGATGGCATCGCCCAATCCGATCGCGATGACCTTGATCAGCGCGTTGGGGACTTGGCTAATCATTTTCTCTCATCAGGGTTTCGTTTTTTCCTTGTTGGAGGCGTCGTAAGAGATCTTTTTCTGGGAAAACGCAGCGATGATATAGACATAACGACCAATGCGTCCCCCGAGGATTCGGACAAAGTACTGCAAACCTGGGCAGATGTGGTCTGGCGACAAGGCGAGAGATTTGGAACGATTGGAGCGCGCAAAGGCGACGTTACCGTCGAAGTAACTACGCACCGTTCTGAACATTATGTGGACTCTTCGCGCAAGCCCCAGGTCCTGTTCTCAGAATCAGTTTTGGATGATCTCAAGCGCCGAGATTTCACCATTAACGCTATGGCGATTGAAATGCCCACTTGGGACTTGGTCGACCCATTCAACGGTAGAGGTGATCTAGCTCGCCGGGTATTGCGCACCCCCTTAGGGCCAGAAACGGCCTTTTCAGAAGATCCCCTAAGAATGTTAAGAGCAGCACGTTTTGTTGCCAGATACTCCCTTAAAACCGAAGAAACGCTCGAAAACGCGATTTTTAACATGGCGACGCGAATAGGGATTGTCTCGAAAGAACGTATCAGCGATGAAATGGCTAAGTTCTTAGTGGTTGAGCAACCAAGCACAGGACTGGCTTTGCTCCAGCGCACTGGTCTTCTCAGCGAAATTATCCCTTCTCTCAAACAAACAGGGAAAATTGAGTCTGAAGCGCTTGATCGCACAACAAGCGAGATACACCTCCGTTGGGCTGCTTTACTTTGGCCCCTAACTCAAGACGCCCGGCAGGTACGACAACTTCTTAGGGAATTAAGAATGTCGAAAGCGTTATCAGCCCGTGTTGGAGCAATTATCGATGCGGGTCGTGAACTGTCGTTGATTAGAAACAAAGAAGCGCCCACCCTTCGACGTGCTATGCATCTCACTCACCCGTACATGGACCCTGCACTGGCACTTCTCAGTGCTCATCAACAAATGCTTGATCCTCAAATCCTTAAAGCTCTTCGCAAACTGGAGAAAGAAGAAGGGTCAGGAAATTTCGAGCTTCCCCTCGATGGATATCAGGTAACACAATTGATTGGAGAAGAAGGTCCCTTAGTTGGAAGCATGCTGGAACGCCTGCTTGAAACTCGGATTGAACGAGGACCCTTGTCGGAAGAACAGGCGAAGAAACTCATTTTGGACTGGAAATCAGAGCAATAGGGCTGACTACGCTGTTCTCGTGCAATTCCATCCAGGTCTAGCAAGCGACGACGAAGTACAAGGTCCGGCTGAGATTGATTATCGACTGCAACGTCGGCGGCTACTGCGTGACATAGAACGCGGAGTCGTGGATCGTGAAGAGGCTTGCGAAATCCACCCCGAGTTGTTGAGAGTTGCCCGTAACGCTGCTCCCACTATCAACGAGTTATGCCCATTGTGTAACGACCAAGAATTACGAATTGTGGCATACGTCTTTGGGCCCCGGCTAGGCCCTGGTGGTAAGTGCGTGATATCAGACGAAGAATTACAAAAAATTGCACGACGTAAAGGAATATTTATCTCCTACGAAGTAGAGGTTTGCGCTGCATGTGGATGGAACCATCTTCGGCGGCGTTACCCGTTGGATTAGTCATCCATTGGACGGTTCAGCAAACGTCAACTTCCTCGGTACTCTCCCTAAGTAGGGCTGGTTGATTGATAGTCCAACGGCAGTTCGCCACCGTGATATGACCGATCTAGTTACACCTGAAATCGAAGAGCCCAACAATCCCATATGGCCAGTCGCGCTTTATGTGGCGTTAATCGGAGCAATATTAGGGTTTGGTATCTTGATACGAACGGCTGGTGCAGAACCGATTCAGCAGCGAATAAACCCGGATGTCGACACTGTTGTCCTCGACCGGTTCAGCGTTGAAATGGGACGATTCCACCTCGAATCGAATCGTATTCCCGTAACACTCGAACAGATGTCACCGATTTTGATAGACGCGATCTTGGTCGCAGTCGATCCGAATTATCTCGACACGAAAAAGACTCCTACGTGGCCTTTAGCGGTTGCCGCCCTGAAGGGAAACTACATAGCAGCGAAACCTTCAGTCACTCAGCTATATGTGAGATTGCATCATGGTGTGCCCAACACTCGAATAGCAGCGCTTAGGGAAATTTCGAGTGTGGTCTATCTTGAGCGGACATATCCCAAAGAAGCGATATTGGAGGAGTATCTCTCAGCGATCCCACTCGGTAGGAGTAGCTACGGTGTTGAAGCAGCGTCGCTTGCTTGGTATGGCCGTAAATCCGGTGAGGTAGAAATTGCACAAGCAGCGCACCTCGCTTCGCTGGCCGCCGGCACTTCTGATCGAAATGAAATTTTAGAGAATATGAGGGCATCGGGGTCAATCACAAGTGGCGAACTAGCCGCGCAACGAAAAATATCCGTTTCCGAATTTGTCAAACCGTTTGTCGATTCGAGTCCTCAGCATCAAATGGCAAGCGATGTTGGTTTGAAAACTCCATTGCAACAAATTTATGTAGCACTCGTTGAGCGATACGGGCAAGATGCGGTTACCCAGGGCAGAGTTGAGACTAAGTCAACAATTGACCTTGGTCTTCAAACCCAGATCGCTGAAATAGTGCAAGAATTTGAAGCCGACACAAAAGTTCAAGACATAGCAGTAGTAGTTCTGGATGATCGCAATCAACTGCGCGCTGCTTACGCTTCACAGCAGTCATTATTCGAACGAAACCTGTCCGATATCCGAACTGTCGATCAGCTCATGGGACAACCTATCGAGTTTGACCTTGTCGCTTTATCTGACGAAATCACGGTCCTTCGACTTGGTGAACTCCATTCAATACTGGGCCGTAACGGTCGAAGCTATGCCACAGAGCTGATACTCGAAACTCGTGATCAATTAGGTCAGACAATTGATCGATTTAGTCACCACATTCTGATGGAACTCGACGACGAACAAGCGTCCCGAATGAACGACCAGCTCAACGACTTCCGTTTTAGAGGTCCGCAGCTAGTTGAGACCAATAACGAGATAGTGGTGAAGGGCTACTTAGGTCTCGATCCACAGCATCAGATTGCATGGTTCGGTGGAGCTAGTGCTCGGTTCACAGTGTCGTTTTGGTTTACAACGCAAACGGGCTCTCTTGACGGGACAGAAGAACCCCAAAGCAGTTCATCTCTCAGGCGAGAAAGCGAAAGATTGGCACGCCGGATTTTTAACGCGTCCCATAAACAAACCTAGATCGCAACCTTCTATCTCATCTTGGTGGGATTCGAGCATTTAGGCAATACCGTGGTGTCCGAACAAGGTCGACGCTGCTGTGCAACGTTCTCCTTATAACTGAAAAATTTAAAAACCCCTGCCCCATATGGGGCCCCGAAATACCGGGTCCGAAGGAGGAAATAGCGTGCGCGCATATGAGCTCATGGTTATCCATGACGGAGAACTTGATGATGTCCAAGTTCAAGAAGAACTGAAGGATCTGCGTAGCCGCATCGAAGAGGTCGGCACCGTGGCAGATTTCGATTTTTGGGGTCGCCGCCGGTTTGCATATGAAATCGACCATAAAACCGAGGGGTATTATTCGGTCATTGAATTGACAGCTGAAGGTGGAGCGATGGATCCAGTCGAGCGGGCGTTGCGCATAGCAGACAACGTCGTGCGACATAAACTCATCCGCTTACCTGAAGATGAAGCTGCTCGCCGGGGATTGCTGACGAGCAGCGCCGACTGAATCTTGGGAGATATAAATGGCTTTCGATAACAACGTCGTACTGGTTGGAAACGTGACTCGTGACCCAGAACTGCGTTTTACGCAAGGCGGCGCAGCAGTGTGCAGTTTTGGTTTGGCATGGAACCAACGATCTCAACAAGGTGAAGATAAAGCCCACTTTTTTGATATTTCGTGTTGGCGTGACCTTGCCGAAAATGTTGCAGAGTCCGTAAGTCGTGGAATGAGGGTGGTCGTGTATGGTCGCCTCGACTACCGAACTTGGGAAGGACAAAACGGAGAGAACAGATCAGCAGTTCAAATTGTTGCTGATGAAGTGAGTCCAAGTATCAAGTGGGCAACTGCCCAAGTAAGTAAAAACGAGCGCGGGGGAGGGGGTTCGCCCCAACCCGCGCAGTCAAATCAACCGAATGCAGGCTCTGATTTTGGAGCAGGCTATGAAATCCCTGATGAGGAGCCGTTCTAATGGCCGGTAAGAAAAAACAACCCCGGATGAGCGCAAAGGACCTAAGAAAGCCGCGGAAGAAGAAGGTCAGCCCGATTGTTAAAGACAAGATTGAGTACGTTGATTACAAGGACGTCAACTTGTTACGGGCATTTATTTCGGACCGAGCAAAAATTCGCGGACAACGAGTCTCAGGCAATAACCGCCAGCAACAGCGTGAAGTTGCTAAAGCGATCAAAGTAGCTAGAGAACTGGCGCTGATTCCCTATGCGCAAAGAGTTGTGACGCAACGAAAAGGCGACCGACGACGAGGCCGGTCAGATCGTGATGACGCGCGTTACGAAGATCGTGATGACGCGGGCTTTGAAGATATGACGGACGAAACGCAACTTGATATGCAAGAAAACGAGTATTCAGAACCGGCAGAAATTGATGATGTCGCCGCAGTTGACGACACCATGGAAGAGGTGACTTCAGAATGAAAGTTATCCTCCGCTCCAACGTAGAAGGCGTTGGTTATACAGGTGACGTAGTGGAAGTTGCGAACGGATACGCCCAGAACTTTTTGATGCCTAAAGGACTGGCTATGCGAGCGACGGATGGAGCGGTTAGCCAGGCTGCCGCTATGAAGCGTTCTCGCGATCTGCAGGATCTTAAACAAAGAGAAGTAGCAGAAGAAGCAGCTCAACGTCTTGAAGCAGTATCGATCTCCATCGAAGCCCGCGTTGGCCAGGATGATCAGCTGTATGGATCAGTGACTACTAGTGATATAGCGGAAGCTGTGCAGGCTCAAACAGGGATTGAGTTAGACCGCCGAAACATGTCACTTGAGGAACCGATCCGTCAGGTAGGAACACACCAAGTTGAGATGCGCCTCCACCCCGAAGTGCGGGCTCAATTGACCATAGAGGTTGCTTCCGTCGAATAAGGACGCACAAGGTTTTAGAAACTTTGTTCTCCAAGGGGAGCTATGGCCTTAGACCAAGCGATTGAAGTCTTAGACCCCAGGTTCTACGGCCTCGTAATCCACAACACGCATCTCGAATGTTTGTGGACTGGTGCTCGATGGATGGAAGGTCCGGTATATGTCCCGAGTGCGCGTCACCTCATCTTCTCTGATATCCCAAACGATCGAACACTTCGATTCGACGAACGTACCGAGAACGTTGATGTTTTTGAACAACCGTCGTTTAATGCCAACGGACACTGCCTTGACCTTCAAGGTCGAATAATTACCGCTGAACATCGGGGGCGAGCCGTTACCCGAATAGGTCATGATGGTCATCGAGAAATACTCGTAGATCAGTATCAAGGACAGCGCCTGAACTCGCCTAACGATGTTGTTGTGAGATCCGACGGAAGTATTTGGTTTACCGACCCAACATATGGCATAGACACTGATTATGAGGGAGATATTGCCGAGTCCGAGATTGGCGAATGCTACGTATATCGACTGGCTCCTGATGGCACTCTGGATGCGGTAATCCGGGATATGACCCGACCTAACGGTTTAGCTTTTTCTCCCGATGAGACGACCCTGTACGTAGCAGATACAGGGAGGTCTCACGTCGGTTCAAAATGCCCCCCAGATATCCGTGCGTATCAGGTCTCAGATGACGGGAAACTCATTTCTGACTCCTATTCGATTTTTGCCACGTGCACCAGCGGAGTGTTTGACGGTTTTCGAGTCGATAGACAAGGAAATCTTTGGACCTCAGCTGGCGACGGTGTGCATTGCTACTCGACTGATGGGTCCTTAATTGGAAAAATTCGAGTACCAGAAGTGGTATCCAACGTTGAATTTGGCGGATTGAAACGAAACCGCCTTTATATATGTGGTACGACAAGTCTCTATTCGATGTATCTGAATACTCGACCTGTCCGATGAAAGATATGTTGCGCTGAACGAACTAGTGCTTCTGCGCGATGCTGTAAGCGGAGAAAAAATTATGACAACTGTTATCCCAGCACCCGATGCAAACAATGAATGGCGTCTTTCCACTCCCGGATCAGCGGATTGGGAACGCTCACCGCGTCCAGACGCGTCAGATAAATATTTCATGGTCTCGACAGACGGCCACGCGCAGGAACCAAAAGATTTGTGGGCCACTCGTATGGACGACAAATACCAAGACCGCCTACCTGGTGTGATTATTGGAATGAAAGGCCAGAAGTTTCAAAAAACTGAAGGGTTTAGAAATCCACTCAAACTCAATGACATCAAGTTTGAAGGACAGGATCTTTTGCGTAATAAAGCTGGTTACACACCGGAAGGTCGATTGGCGGACCTTGCGGCAGATGGCACTGACGCAGAGATTATTTTCCCCAACAAGGGTTTAACAATGTGGGCGACCAGTGACCCAGACTTCAGTCACGCAATGTGCAGCGTCTACAACGACTGGGCTTGGGAAACCTTTGGTCCCCACGGAGATCAGTTAATACCGATGGCATGCATCGCACCAGCCGCTCTCGACGACGCTATTGCTGAAATCCAACGTTGCGCAGAGCTCGGATTCAAAGGTCTACAACTTCCAAGCAAACCGATATGGGGACCTCCTGATCACGAAGCGTTGAACTACAACCTCAAAGAATTTGATCCCCTATGGGCGGCAATATGCGAAGTAGATTTACCCGTGACGTTCCACATCTCGACTGGTAGAGATCCTCGGACTTCTCGTAGCCGCGGTGGAGCGGTGATCAATTATGCGGTTCACTCGCTCGCACAAAATATAGAGCCAATCGCAAATCTCTGTGCTTCTGGTGTCGCAGAACAATTTCCAAATTTACGATTTGGCAGTGTAGAGGCAGGCATTGGCTGGGTCCCCTGGGCAATACAAGCAATGGACGAGGCGTACCTGAAACATCATTGGGCGGTTCGCCCCAAACTTGACTTATTGCCCAGCGAATACTTTAAACGCCAAGGATTCGCGACCTTTCAAGAAGATGCAGCAGGACTTGATCTAGCCCTGCGACATGACCTGGTACAAAATTTCATGTGGGCCAATGACTACCCCCACCATGAAGGTTCGTGGCCCCATTCGGCGGAGGCTATTGAACGGACCATGGGTGAATTAGATGATTTGAGCCGCGCAAGAATGCTCGGCTTGAATGCTGCGGAAGTATTTAAGATCCCGATTCCTGATCGCTACTTGAACTTTGACGATGCCAAAGCATCTGCGCGGAAGATCTCCTGAGTGGACGTGCTGCATTGGTTTTCACTTTTCGCGCGAATTCAAGGGCGATGAGAATCTCGGGACCACTTCGCGTGGTTCGTCACACATCTGTCATGTTTTGTGGATAACTAAGGGGTTTATCCACAGAAAAAGGGTATTAAATCCCCAATGTCCGCCCCTAGTTCTACACATGAGAAGTCTGACAAGCTGACGCCAATGACTAACGACCCGTCTTTTACCCCACCTCCCTCAAATCCGAATACTCGGGTGCCCCCGCATAATTCAGACGCTGAAGCCTCATTGCTGGGCGCAATGTTGTTATCTCGAGATGCAATAGGTCCTGCGGTTGAAACATTGAGTGGTGACCAATTCTACGTCCCGGCTCATGGCTACATCTTTGACGCTATCGCTTCGCTGTATGGAGCTGGCGAACCCGCTGATCCAGTCACTGTTGCTGAAGAACTGAGTCGGTCGGGTTTGCTAGAGCAAATAGGAGGACCGCAACGACTTTTGGAGCTACAAACCGGCACGCCAGCATCATCGAACGCGGCTCGTTACGCACGGATTGTTGAGGAACATGCACTGCTGAGACGGTTAATCGGTGTAGCTGGCGACATCGTTGAATTGGGTTATAGCCACCCCGAAGATGTAGTCAAAACAGTTGACGAAGCCGAAGCGATGATGTTCCAGATCGCTGAACGACGAGTAGTAGATAGCACAAAGCCAATTAGAGAATTGCTAGATGCCAACCTTGATCGATTAGAGGAACTATATGAACAGGGCAACGCCATCACTGGGTTACCAACGGGGTATATCGACTTTGATGACTTGCTGTCTGGACTGCAACCAAGCAACTTAGTCATTGTCGGTGCTCGACCTTCGATGGGGAAAACCGCTTTTGGTTTGGGAATGGCGGCGAGCGCTGCACTTGAAGCTCAACGACCCGTCTTATTCTTTTCACTCGAGATGGGGCACCTTGAACTAACACAACGCTTGCTTTGTTCAGATGCCAGAGTCGATTCCCAGCGAATGAGGAATGGGAATTTATCTGAAGATGACTGGCCAAAGATCACTCGTGCTGTTGGCAAGTTGGGCGAAGCTCCTATCTGGATTGATGACAATCCGAATCTGACGGTGATGGAAATCCGGGCAAAAGCAAGAAGACTCAAGAGTCGACTCGGTGACTTGGGTTTAATCGTTGTCGACTACTTGCAGTTAATGAGTGGACGTGGAAACGCAGAAAATCGACAAGTCGAAGTATCGGAAATGTCCCGTGGCCTTAAGATTCTCGCCCGTGAACTTGAGACTCCAATAGTTGCCTTATCGCAATTGAGCCGGGGATTGGAATCCCGAACCGATAAACGGCCCATGCTTGCTGACCTGCGAGAATCAGGCTCAATAGAACAAGATGCTGATGTCGTGGCTTTCATTTACCGCGATGAGGTATACAACCCGGAATCGCCAGATATTGGCTCTGCAGAGATTATCGTCGCTAAACATCGGAACGGTCCGACGGGCACAGTTCGACTCGCGTGGCTTAGCAACTACACAAGGTTTGCGAATATGAGTCGCTACCAAGATCAGACACAATCGTAGAAAACATGTTCTTAGGTCCTGATTTAATTCCGTTTTTGTTGCTAGCTCTCGGCGCAGCTCTAGTCGTTGGCAACGGTTTAGCCATGATCAAACCGCGCTTGGAACCAAGGACAGAGAACGAACTGCGTCGTGCCCCAGTCGGTCGTAGCCTCTTAATGGTGGCGATTGGATTGATTGTGTCGATTTGGGCTCTGGCAACGCTTATTGGCTGATGAAGCTTTTGAGCGGGTGACGGGAATCGAACCCGCGTTCTCAGCTTGGGAAGCTGACGTTCTGCCATTGAACTACACCCGCAGAGTGATTGCGTGGAGTACTCCTTGAGTCTAACGATGACCGAAGTCACAGATTTAGATGTGGGCTTAAAGGTCCGGTTTCGACGCAATTCGTATCTCTCAGTGGCGCTAGGATTCGATCCCTATGATTCTGTCGGACCGGACAATTCGTGAACTCTTAGCAGAGGGCAAAATTGTCATTGACCCGCTGGATCCCCAGGACATACAGCCTTCATCAGTTGATCTTCATCTTGATGATCGTTTTCGGGTTTTTTTGAATCACACCCAAAGCGTTATTGATGTCAAGCAAGACCAGACTGACCTCACAGAAGAAGTCGAGGTTGATACCGAGGATGCTTTCGTTTTGCATCCTGGGGAATTTGTACTTGGGTCGACGCTTGAGCGAGTCGCAATTCCTGATGATTTAGTAGGTCGGATTGAGGGGAAGTCCTCTCTTGGCCGATTGGGTTTGCTGATTCACACAACAGCCGGATTCGTTGACGCTGGTTGGGACGGGCACCTCACTCTGGAGCTTTCAAATGTGGCGAACCTTCCCATAACTCTCTATCCCGGAATGAAGATTGGTCAAATCAGTTTCATTCAAATGACCACACCAGCAGATGTCCCATATGGAGCGTCGTCTATAGGTTCCAAATACCGCGGTCAGCGTGGCCCTACAGCCAGCCGGTTTCACGAAAACTTTTGATAGCGACGTAGTTCATTGAAGTATTTAGGCTTTGGAAGCTAACTTTTAGTTTCAGCTACTTTTGAAGGTGGAGCAATGGCGAAGGCTTATCTCGTAGGAATGATCAAAGTCACCAATATGGACGGCATGGGACCATATATGGCAGCGGTTGAAGACACGATCACTGAACACGGCGGAAAATTTCTAGTGCGGCATATGGATGAGAAGCTGCATTCAGAAGATGACCCTAATCCCATTACTGTGGTGATCGAGTTTCCCGACGCAGTGTCTGCAATGAGTTGGAAAAACTCAGATACTTACCAGGCTATTTTGCCGGCCCGTCTCAATAATTCAGAAGGGCCGCTTGTGATCTGTGACGGTGTCGAATAAAGGTTTAGTTGTCCCCTGAATCGCTTTGTGACGCCTCCAGGGCTTCAACTAGGTGAATCGAAATGTCGGCAACTTTGACTTGGTCTTCTTCGATGCCTTGTCCTTTTACCCCGTCATCAATCATCACGTAACAGAATGGGCAGGCGGTGGCGATTCGACTTGCCCCGGTGTTGATGAGTTCCTCGGAACGTTCGTCGTTGACTTTTGTGCCGATAGTCTCTTCCATCCACATGCGGGCACCACCAGCTCCGCAGCACATTCCCTTGGTTCCGTTTCTTGGAGCTTCAACTATCTCGACTCCGCTTAACGTCCCAATTACGTTTCTCGGTGACATGTAGACGTCATTGTGCCGACCCAAATAACAGGAGTCGTGGTACACGATCCGTTCATCTAATTTGGCCTCGCTGAGATCGAGTGCCCCAGATTCAACTAATTCTTCGAGGAACTGGGTGTGGTGTAGCACCTCCCAATTCCCGCCATATTGGGGATACTCATTTTTCAGGGTGTTGAAGCAGTGAGGGCACTGCGTAACAATCTTTCTCACTCCCATCTCGTTGAGGTTGTTTACGTTTTCAGCTGCAAGCATTTGGAATAGATATTCGTTCCCTGAGCGTCGCGCGCTGTCCCCTGTACACATTTCAGAAGGACCGAGAATTGCGAAATCAACCCCTGCTCGTTGAAGTAGTTTCGCTGTCGCTTCAGACACTTTTTGGTTTTTGTCATCAAATGATCCGGCACAGCCAACCCAATACAAGTACTCGTGATCAAATGGATCTGAAGGGTCAACGACTTGTACGTCGATGTCAGCGGCCCAGTCTGCTCGCTCGCCGTTATTCATATTCCAAGGGTTAGCGTTATTTTCCATTCCCCTGAAAGCTCCGCCTAGCTCTGCCGGAAAGTCGCTTTCCATCAGAGTGAGGTATCTCCGCATGTCCAGAATCTTGTCCAGAATTTCGATATTGACCGGACAGTTTTCATCACAAGCCCGACAACTTGTACACGCCCAAATTTCCTCGCCGGTAATCCGCTCAAACAAGTTGTTGGCCTCGACCTTGATTTCAGGGTCCGTTCCGATCGGGGGAGATACCTGACCGTGTTCGCCAGTGGCGGCCATTACTTCGCCTGTTTTTAGAACGATTTCTCTGGGGTCGAGAGGTTTTCCAGTCGCGTGAGCTGGACACACGGCAGTGCAGCGACCACACATTGTGCAACTATCGGTATCCAACAATTGCTTCCAAGTGAAGTCCTCGACTACTGAAGCTCCGATGGTTTCTATGTCGTCGGCTTCCATTAGATCCGGTAGCGCCCGCATTGCCCCTTTCGGACGCTCTCGATCCTTTAAATACATGTTCAGGGGAGAAGTGAACATATGCCGAAGCATCGTGACTGGCAGCATCACCAGAAAGGCCATGAAGCATATGACGTGAGCGATCCACATCGCCTGGTGCCAACCGGCGACCGCTCCCACTTGATCGACAAGAGCTGATAGCGGGTACCCAATGAACGACCACTGTTCGTATGTTGGTCGACCTTCTACAGCTATACGGAAGGCTTCCGCTGCGAAGCCGGTTACTCCGAGGCCAAGTAATACTGCCAAAATCAAGGCATGTTCAGGTCGAGTTTTTATTTTGATGCGATATGGCTTTTGTATGTAGCGACGAACAATCGACCAGGCCATGCCGACCGTGAATGCAAGCCCAGCTAAGTCTCCTACAAAACTAAACCCTTGGTAAGTTCCGCCGTGCAGGAACTTCAAACGTTCAGGTAGCTGGTGGTCAATTTCCAGAGTAGTGGTGACCGCTAACAGCACTAGGAATCCGTAATAGAGAAGTGCGTGCATTATCCCTGCAGCAGGGTCTCTTAACAGGGTCTGCATCATTACGCCTGATCGGTAATCGCGAACACGCTTTTTGGCGTTTGAACTCGTAGTCGCTCGCCTGTCCGGGGCACCACGTTCCCAATTTTTCATTCGTTGAGCGAAGTTCCATGCCCCAAAAACTATGAGTATCGGTGTGATCACGTAAAACGCCAGTTTCAGCGCTCCGGGGATGTTGCCGAATACTTCTCGATGTACTTCGTTGTTGTTGTGGAATTCGAAAACTGATGCAGCGATTCCAGAAATTGCCGTTACCGATGCGAACGCAACTCCAACTGCGAGCGCAATGTGATGCGGCTTTACTCGTGCTTTCACGTAGGTCAAGTTACCGGAAGCTCAACGAATGAACAGGCTAGAGGGGGGTGAAAATGGCTTCGCTTTCCCGCTATAGCTCCTTCTGGTTACGAACGGCACAACACTTTCCATTACTTGTATTCGATTTGTGTGCCCCATGTTTGCGCCTCTGACACTGGCTGAGTTCTTTGTTACGTGACAAGGTGTCTAGGCAGAAACCGATTACGGAGGTCTCGCATGGTGCGTTTGGTAACAGCAGTCATTAAGCCGCATCGGCTTGAAGCAGTAGTCGAAGCCTTGCAAGACACAAACGTTCAAGGTTTAACAGCTTCAGAAGTGCGGGGGTTTGGTCGTCAAGGCGGACATACCGAGACTTATCGAGGCACGGAATATCACGTTGATTTCATTCCTAAAGTCAGAGTTGAAATTTTGGTTGATGGAGCTGACACGGAGCGAGTGGTGGACTGCATAGCGGAAGCAGCTCGAACCGAAAAGATTGGCGATGGAAAAGTGTGGGTTACCGAGGTAGAGAGCGTCACTCGCATACGTACGGGTGAACGAGGCGTCGACGCACTTTGATGCACTCGTCACCGGTTGAATTTCAGCGCAAATAGCGTTCCGATACTTCTAGCGATTCGAGTGGTTTGAGAGTTGAGTCCAGCTCGTAGACAATTGGGGCCCCAGTCGGAATGTTGAGATTCAGAATGTCGTGATCTGATATTCCGTCGAGATGCTTAACCAATGCTCTGAGACTGTTGCCGTGAGCTGCTACAAGGACTGTTCCGGTAGTGGCTAAGTCCTCACTTAGTGCACCCTCCCAATAAGGGACCAGACGGTCTACGACATCAGCTAAACATTCGCTGTTTGGGAGCTGTTCTCTCGGGACTGACTGATACCGAAGATCGTTGTTCGGGTCGTGAGGATGATCCGCGGGCATTGATGGTGGACGCGTCGAATAACTTCTTCGCCACTCATGAACTTTGTCTTCTCCATGAAGGTCCACAGTTTCTTGTTTATTCAAACCAGTCAGGCCACCGTAGTGACGCTCGTTCAGACGCCAGTTCCTCCGGACAGGAATCCATAATCGGTCGCATTCCGCAAGCGCCAAATTAGCTGTGAGAATTGCTCTTGTTTGTAGGGATGTGTGAACAACATCAGGCAACAACCCAGCCGAAAGCAACATCTGCCCAGCGTTTTTTGCTTCTTCTGTCCCCTTTTCGGTGAGACTGACGTCGTACCAACCTGTGAACCGGTTTTCGAGATTCCACTGGCTTTCGCCGTGTCTCAGAAGAATTAGCTGAGTGGTCTCTTTACCCATAATTTGCACCTTAGTCGGACACTTTTAGGAGGTACCTCAAATTAATTTCGATTCTAAAGTTGTAAATACCACACTCAACTTTTATGATGGTTAGCCCTCGGATAATAAAACGCCTGAAATACAGCGAAATCTGACCATTCGAGGCGCAACCTGATCGAATTTAATAGCAGGAGATAATCAATGGCTAAGGCAGTTGGTATAGACCTAGGAACAACAAACTCGGTTGTTTCAGCAATGGAAGGCGGTGAACCCACGGTTATCGCAAACGCTGAAGGAGACCGAACGACTCCATCAATAGTTGGATTTTCCAAGAATGGGGAAGTGCTGACGGGTGAAGTCGCTAAACGACAGGCTGTAACTAACCCAGATCGCACCTTGGCTTCTGTAAAAAGACATGTTGGTACGAATTGGACAGTAGAGATCGATGATAAGTCCTACACCCCTCAGGAAATAGCTGCCCGAGTTCTTCAGAAACTAAAGAGAGATGCTGAGCAATATCTCGGTGATCAAGTCACGGAGGCAGTTATTACAGTCCCAGCTTATTTCGATGACGCGCAACGAACGGCAACAAAAGAAGCTGGACAAATTGCGGGCCTCGAAGTTCTGCGGATAATTAATGAACCAACTGCTGCAGCACTGGCATATGGCTTGGATCGAGAAGCAGAGGATCAAACCATATTGGTCTTTGACCTCGGCGGCGGCACTTTTGACGTCTCGGTCTTAGAAATTGGTGATGGTGTTTTCGAAGTTAAATCCACTGCTGGTGATACTCAACTCGGCGGTGATGACTGGGATGAACGTGTAATTGATTGGCTGGCGGATTCTTTCAAAGGTGACCATGGTGTCGACCTCAAAGCCGACCCAATGGCTCTTCAACGGCTCAAAGAAGCTGGTGAGCAAGCCAAGAAAGATTTGTCTTCAAAGCAGACAACACAGATCAATCTTCCATTTATCACTGCTACCGATAGCGGACCCCTGCATCTTGATTACGAGTTAAGCAGAGCTAAGTTCCAAGAAATCACAGCGGATCTTGTAGACCGTTGTCGAGCACCGTTCCAACAAGCCATAGACGATGCGAATTTGACATCAAGCGATATTGATCACGTGATAATGGTCGGCGGGTCCACTCGTATGCCGGCGGTTCAAGAACTGGTCGTGACAATTGCAGGTAAAGAACCCCACAAAGGTGTGAACCCTGACGAAGTAGTGGCGGTCGGCGCGGCGATCCAAGCGGGTGTTTTGAAGGGAGACGTCAAAGATGTTCTCCTTCTTGATGTCACTCCGTTGAGTCTCGGCATTGAGACCAAAGGTGGTGTCATGACGAGGCTAATCGAGCGAAACACGACGATTCCCACTAAACGCACCGAAGTCTTTACTACTGCCGATGACATGCAGCCATCGGTTGAAATACATGTTCTGCAGGGAGAACGCGAAATGGCTTCGGGTAATAAGACCTTAGGAAAATTCCAGCTCGTGGATCTTCCGCCTGCGCCCCGCGGCGTTCCACAGATTGAAGTGACCTTCGATATAGATGCCAATGGAATTGTCAATGTCTCGGCCAAAGACCGAGCGACTGATAAAGAACAATCCATCACCATCAGTGGTCAATCGAACTTGAGTGACGATGACATTGATCAAATGGTCAAGGATGCAGAGTCTCACGCAGAAGAAGACCGTCAACGCCGCGAAGCAGCTGAAGTCCGTAACAATGCGGACGCTTTGGTTTACCAAATCGAGAAACTGTTGTCAGACCAAGCAGATCAAGTACCCGATGAAGAAAAAGCAGAAGTTGAGGGCGCTTTAGCTGGTTTGAAAGAGGCGCTTGAAAATGAGAACGAGGACATAGAAGCAATTCGTGCAGCCTCTGAACACCTAACAACCGTCAGTCAGGCGTTTAGCCAAAAGCTCTACGAATCAGCGGCGCAACAAGCCGGTGATGCATCTCCTGATCAATCTGAAGATGCTGAGGACGTAGTTGACGCTGAAATCGTTGACGAAGACCAGTGAGCGAAAAAGAGATGGGTGAAACCGAACAGGAAGTACTTCAACTCGAAGTAGATGAGCAAAAGTCCGAGTCCCCGGATACCACAGAAGAACCTGAAGGGACTACGGCTGAGACACTTTCAGTCGAAGACTTAGTCGAATCCCTAGAGACGGTAATCGCTGAACGCGACGATTTTCGCGATTCGCTTCAACGTCTTCAAGCAGACTTTGAAAATTTCCGTCGCCGTAGTGCGAATGAAGTCGATCAACGAATCTCGCAGGGGATTTCTCGGCTAGCCGAAGCATTACTGCCGGTACTTGATGCATGTGACGCTGCTTCTGAACAAGGCCTTGAGGAAGTAGCTCCTATCCGAAACGCGCTTGAAGCTGTCCTCGCAAACAATGGATTAACCCGCATTGAAGCTCTGGGAGTTCAGTTTGATCCGCAGTTACATGACGCAATGTCGTTCGAGACGGGAGAAAGTGACGACCAGATAGTCGTTGAAGAACTTCGCGCTGGTTACCGCTGGGGCGAGTCAATCCTTCGTCCCTCGATGGTCAAGGTGAGCGGTGGTTAGCTCTTAGTTGTCGTAGGGAGGTGAATGATGGCAGTGCAGCGAGAGTGGTTTGAAAAGGATTACTACGCCGTGCTTGGGGTGCCATCAAGTGCCTCGGCGAAAGAGATAACTAAGGCGTATAGAAAACTCGCTCGGTCCCATCATCCAGACGCAAAAGGTGGCAACGAAGACCGATTCAAAGAGGTTTCAGCTGCGTACGACGTCTTGGGTGATGAGACAAAGCGTAATGAATATGATGAGGCTCGCCGCCTAGGACCGTCAGCGATGGGCGGATTTGCTTCCGGTCAAGATGGCTTCAACGTTCATTTTGAAGACTTTGATGACCTTGGCGGAATGTTTGGGAATCTGTTCGGTCGAGGCCAACGCGGACCTGTACCTATGCGAGGCGTAGACCAGGAAACGCGCATACATCTAGGGTTCCGAGATGCAATCGACGGCATCACCACAAATGTGGCGTTCGGTGAGTCAGGTAGCGGTGGTCGTTCTCACGCAAAGGTCAAAATTCCGCCTGGTGTCGATAATGGCCAACGAATTCGCCTCGCTGGGAAGGGTGGAGCTGGCCGCAACGGAGGCCCGAATGGGGATCTATATGTTGTGGTTGAAGTAGCCCCGGACTCAATGTTTGGCCGAAAAGGCCAACATTTAACTTTGCTGATTCCAGTTACGTTTCCTGAAGCAGCCCTTGGCTCTGAAGTTAAGATTCCTACTTACGATCATTCGACAGTGACTCTAAAAATTCCAGGGGGGACGAAATCAGGAACAACTTTTCGAGTGAAGGGCAGGGGTGTCCAAACTCCCAAAGCTAAAGGTGATTTGCTGGTTACTGTTGAAATTGTGGTGCCGAAGGATTTAACGCCAAAGGAAAGAGCAGCAATTGAGGCGTTGCGAGAGGTGACTGATTGGTCGCCCCGGAACGACACAAACGAGGAGGGCTAAGCATGGATCCATTATCTTCAACATCAGATCCGGGTCGCGCTGTCTACGTGATTTCTGTTGCAGCTGAACTCGCGGGTGTTCACGCCCAAACTCTTCGAATTTATGAACGTAAGGGTTTAGTGGAGCCCGCTCGGACCCCGGGGGGTAGTCGCAGGTATAGCGATATCGACATCGCTCTTCTGCGTCGAATACAAGAACTTACCAACGAGGGGTTGAATTTGGCGGGAGTAAAACGTGTTTTGGATCTAGAACATCGCGTCGCGCAACTTGAAGCAGAAATGCGTGACCTCCAAGCAGCGGCGACTGCGACGCTGATGGAGACTCACCGTCAATATCGAAGAGATTTGGTACCTCTTCAACAATCAGTTATTCCTTGGCTTGATCCAAGACGTCGACGTTGACTCGTTTAGTTCGGTCAAGTTCTCGATGAGAGTGAGAAAAGCAAGAAGCCTGGTAATTCATCCTAGAAAAGTCGCCGTTCGCAATTAGGATCTCACAACGTCAGCAGATGACGTTTGGAGAAGTCCGTGCCGGGATCAATTGTCGTTGGTACCCAATGGGGTGACGAAGGTAAAGGGCGAGTCGTAGACATTGTGGCCAAAGAGTGCGCCCATGTTGTGCGCTACCAAGGTGGGCACAACGCAGGGCACACCCTTGTCGTGGACGGAGAAGTCTTTGCATTACAACTTATTCCAAGTGGGATTTTGTACGACCACGTAGTGCCCATTATTGGGAATGGTGTCGTTGTAGATCCATACGTGTTGTTGGCTGAGATTGACGCATTGACTGCTAAAGGGGTTAACTGCCAACGCCTAATGATTAGTCCCCAGGCACATCTTGTTCTTCCGTACCATCAAATTCTGGATGAATTAGCCGAAAGTCAGTTAGGTGATAACAAGATCGGTACTACGAAGCGGGGAATTGGTCCGGCATATGCAGATAAAGCGTCGCGCGTAGGTATCAGAGTCGAAGATCTGCTGGACCCAACTCATTTGAGGGCCCGCTTGCATAGTGCTCTGGCTGAACGAAATATCATTCTTCGTAACATCTACGGGCACGATGGGGTTGATCCAGATCAACTTGCCGATGAACTAATTCGAGAGGTGGCTCCGAGAGTTGCTCCCTATATTGGTGACACTGTGGGGCATCTGCACGAGGCCCTTCATGCGGGACAGCGGGTACTTTTCGAGGGCGCCCAAGCAACTTTCCTTGACTTGGACCATGGGACTTATCCTTTCGTAACTTCTTCAAACCCGGTTGCGGGCTATGCCCTAGTGGGGGCAGGGATTGGCCCCGGCGCGGTCGATCAGGTGATTGGAATTGCTAAGGCATATCTGACTCGAGTTGGCTCAGGACCTTTCGTAACGGAACTCGATGATGCGGTTGGAGATCACCTAGTTGAGGTAGGAAGAGAGTACGGAACCAACACGGGACGTCGAAGGCGAGTTGGATGGTTTGATGCAGTAATGGCGCGTCAAGCAGTTCGCCTCAATGCTTGCACGGAAATCGCTCTTACCAAACTGGATGTTCTGGATGAACTAGAGACCATCAAAGTCTGTGTGGCCTACGAGGTAGAGGGTGAAAGATATGAGTACCTACCCCACCTCAGGCGAATGCATGACAAAGCCGTGCCTGTATATGCCGAGTTCCCGGGTTGGCAAACGAATCTTTCCGATGCCACCGAACGCAGTGACCTTCCCAGAGAAGCAGTTGAATACATATCTTTTCTTGAGCGGCAAATGGGCGTTCCTATCCGCTTTGTTTGCGTGGGTCCGGGACGAGAGCAATATTTGCGGTTTGCGGCATGAGGATTTGCGTGGTCGGCTCCGGAGGCCGCGAACACGCTTTAGCTCACACTCTTTCACTTCATGCAGATGTAGTCGTGACCCCGGGCTCTCCAGGTATTAAAGGGAGTACCGGAGTGGCCGCGACCGAGATAGAGGCGGATCTCTATGTGATAGGACCTGAGGTCCCATTGGTTGATGGACTTGCTGATGATTTGAGATCCCGAGGCCGTCACGTCTTTGGTCCTGGTGCTGATGGAGCGATGTTAGAAGGCTCGAAAATTTGGATGAAGGAACTTGTGGACGCAGCTGGAGTTCCTACGGCCCGATACGGATCTTTCCGAGCAGATGAAATTGATCAAGCTTTGGAGTTTTTATCGACGCTCGTTCCTCCCTATGTCGTGAAGACAGATGGCTTAGCAGCCGGCAAGGGCGTGTTTGTAACAGATACATACGCTGAAGCTGTCGATGACATTCAAAACAAACTCTCTGGTAATTCGTTCGGAGAAGCGGGCCGTCAGATTGTTATTGAGGAAGGTCTCCGTGGACCCGAGCTCTCACTCTTTGCTTTGTGTGATGGACAAAAGGCAGTGCTGATCCCGACAGCAGCTCAAGACCATAAACGCCTACTCAACGATGATTACGGACCTAACACTGGCGGGATGGGCTGCTATTCACCGCTCCCTGAATTGAGTTCCCAAGATTTAGAACGACTCATGGACGTCGCCGTGCATCCGACGGTTAACGAATTAAAGAATCGAGGGATTGATTATAGAGGTGTCCTTTTTGCGGGATTTATGCTCACCGAAGAAGGACCAAAGCTTCTGGAGTACAACATTCGATTTGGTGATCCCGAGGCCCAAGTAATTCTTCCTCGCTTAGAAGGCGACATCGCACAAATTTTCATGCAGGTGGCGTTGGGTGACTTGAAAACCGAACTGAAGATCTCCAACGACAGCATGGTTACGGTTGTCTTGGCAGTGGAGGGCTACCCCGTATCGCCGAGAACAGGTGATTTGATTCGAGGTATCGAGCAAGCGGAAGCGGTCAAAGGAGCGACTGTCTTCTGTGCGGGTGTCAAAGGAAATAGTCGATCGCAACTAGTTACAGATGGAGGCCGAGTGCTTAATGTCTGTGGTCGTGGATCCACGCTAGGTGAGGCAAGAAGAATCGCGTATGAGGCGGTGAATGCCATCTCGTGGCCAGGTATGCAGCACCGCACCGATATTGGTGCTTCGATTGAGTTAGAAACCGTTCAGGAGGAAATCACATGAAGGTAGCGATTCTTATGGGTTCACCCCGAGACGATGAGAAGATGGCTGGAGCATCGGAGATGCTCGAGCGCTTCGAAGTTGAGCATGAAGTGCACGTGATGTCTGCTCACCGAAATCCAGAACAGGTGGGGGATTTCGCAAGCAATGCCCGCGATAACGGGTTCGCGGCAATTATTTGCGGTGCTGGCATGGCAGCTCATCTGGCTGGCGTAGTGTCGGCCCACACCACTTTGCCAGTTATCGGCGTCCCTCTGTCTGGGGGTATTAGCGATGGCCTTGATTCGCTGTTGTCAACTGTGCAGATGCCGCGTGGTATCCCCGTGGCGACGGTCGCAGTTAATGGTTCTGCCAATGCTGCAGTACTGGCTGTGGAGATGTTGTCAATAACTGACGCCGAGCTAGCTGAGCGGCTCAAAACATTCAGAGATGAAGGCGCAAGATGACACCGATCAAAGCGCAGGTGTCCAATGTTTTAGCGAACCGGTATGCGTCTCCTGAGATGACGCAAATCTGGTCAGCCGAAAATAAAATTGTCTTAGAACGAGAACTTTGGATAGCAGTGCTCGAAGGGCAAAAGGACCTGGGGCTGGAAGTTGAGACAGCTGCTCTTGATGCGTACCGGTCAGTTATGCATAACGTCGACCTGGATTCGATTCAAAGACGTGAACGAGTCACATTGCATGACGTTAAGGCGCGGATAGAAGAGTTTTCCGAACTCGCCGGCTACGAACACATCCACAAAGGATTGACGTCACGGGACTTAACGGAAAATGTAGAGCAACTCCAAATTAAACAATCAATGCAGCTTGTTCGAGATCGACTCGTGACGGTCATTGTTCGTCTGGCCGAGCTTGCTCTTCAATACCAGGAAGTCTCCATTACTGGACGTTCCCATAATGTCCCCGCACAACTCACAACACTTGGAAAACGATTTGCCAATCTAGGCCAGGAGACACTCTTGGCTTTCGAACGTCTCGAAGAGTTACTCAACCGTTATCCCTTGCGTGGCCTAAAGGGACCTGTTGGCACCCAGCAAGATCTTCTCGACCTCTATGAAGGAGATGCTGCCAAGGTAGAAGAACTTGAGCAGCGAGTCGCTAACCAACTTGGATTTGAACGCACCCTTGACGCGGTCGGACAAATCTATCCTCGGTCCCTCGACCTCGATGTAGTGAGCTCTTTGGTGCAAACGGTGAGTCCTTTGGGGAATCTCGCATTGCAGATTCGACTAATGGCGGGGTTAGACCTTGCGACAGAAGGTTTTCGTGAAGGCCAAGTCGGCTCCTCGGCTATGCCACACAAAATGAACGCGCGTTCCGCGGAACGGATTAATGGTTTCGCAGCAATTCTTCGGGGGCATCTCACGATGGCCTCTTCGATAGCAGGAGACCAGTGGAATGAAGGCGACGTAAGTTGTTCTGTAGTTCGACGAGTAGTGCTCCCAGACGCTTTTTTTGCCATAGATGGCGCGCTTGAAACGACGCTGACGGTTTTAGACGGTTTCGGCGCCTATCCCCCTGTTATTGATCGGGAACTCGAGCAGTATCTGCCATTTCTCGCGACTACTCGCATTCTTATGAGCGCCGTCAAAGCAGGGGCGGGCCGAGAAGAAGCTCACACCATTCTCAAGGACCACGCAGTCGGCGCAGCACTGGAAATTCGCGAGGGAAGCTCAGGCAATAATGACCTAATCGACCGGATTGCAGAAGATCCGAATCTTCCTATTGACAGGGACACAATTAACGAAATTCTGGGGGACCACAACAACTTCATTGGCCTAGCGCAAGCTCAAGTTCAGTCCTTTTTGAATGCTGCAGCCATCGTTAATTCTGCCCATCCTGAGGCAGGGTCCTACCATCCTTCCCCAATTCTCTAGTAGAGAAGAGATGTGAACGAACTTCAGTTATTGCACAGTGGCAAAGTTAGAGAGATGTATGTCGTCGATGACCAGCATCTATTGATGGTGGCGACGGATCGAATATCAGCATTCGATGTTGTTTTTGGCGAGCCAATACCAGACAAAGGAAGGGTACTAACGGCGATGACCGTGTGGTGGTCTGATTATCTCGCATCTAGTGCGCAGACCCATCTAGTGTCGGCGGACCCAGCTGATTTCCCTGAGGCGGCAAGACGTCCTGAATGGACGGGAAGAGCTCTTCTGGTGCGCAAAGCGGAGATGTTGCCACTGGAATGCATCGTTCGCGGATATATCACTGGGTCGGCTTGGAATGAATATCAAAAGTCAGGGACTATGCATGGAACGTCTTTACCCTCCAATCTCCTAGAAGCTCAACAGCTTCCTGAACCTGTCTTCACTCCATCGACGAAGGCAACAGAAGGCCATGACATAAACATAAGTTATGACGAGGCCGTTGACATTGTCGGCTCTGAATTAGCTGAGCAAGCGCGCCAAATTTCTTTAGACGCATATACCCGTGCCTCGGAGCACGCAGCACGCAATGGCGTAATTATCGCTGATACAAAATTTGAACTTGGTCTTGTGGACGGCCAAATGGTTATTGCCGACGAGCTTCTTACTCCTGACTCGTCGAGATTTTGGCCAGCAGAAAACTGGAATCCAGGAGCGACACCGGTATCACTCGACAAGCAGCCTGTTCGAGACGCCACCGAGGCAACGGGATGGGATAAATCCCCGCCTGCACCACCGCTCTCAACCGAAACGATTCAAGCGACACGCGACCGTTATATAACTGCTTATGAGCGAATCACTGGCGAATCTTTTGGGCAGTGGATCGGGGGTAGCTAATGCACTTTGAAGTAAAGGTCGAGGTGTCACCGCGGGAAGGAATAGCAAATCCAGAGGGTTCAACAATTGAAAGAGCTTTACCAGCGCTGGGCTTTGTTACGGCTAGCAACGTAAGGGTTGGCAAGGTGATTCGGCTGCGAGTAGAAGCTGATTCGTCCGACGATGCCAAATCATTAGTTGAAGATATGTGTAATCGCTTTCTCTCAAACCCGGTAATAGAAGACTCACAGGTAGAAGTGCTACAAGGATGAGCCAGCGTATTGGAGTGGTTCGCTTTCCCGGAACTAATTGTGAATTTGACACCATCGATGCAATTCGAGCGCTAGATGGCGAAGCTGAGGTTCTTTGGCATGGTCAATCCGACTTAAAAAACGTCGATGCAATCGTCATACCTGGAGGCTTTGCTCACGGCGACTATCTGCGATGTGGAGCCATAGCAAAGTTTTCTCCAGTCATGGATTCGATAACTTCTTTCGCTGAAGATGGAGGTCCGGTCCTGGGTATATGTAACGGATTTCAAGTTTTAACCGAAGTTGGATTACTACCAGGAGCGTTGCAGAAAAATGCAGGAATGAAATTTCTGTGCTCAATGCAACAAATCGAATTCGCTTCCACCTCAAACGTTCTTGGTCAACAAGCATCTGTGGGAGATCGTTTGATGATTCCGATTAACCACTTTGAAGGAAACTATGTCTGCGCGCCTGAAGTTCTAACCGAAATGGAAGCAGAAAACAGGATTGTCTTTCGTTACACAGACAACCCAAACGGTTCACTCGCTGACATAGCTGGGATATGCAATCAAGCCGGCAACGTAGTTGGCATGATGCCTCATCCCGAGCGTGCTACTTCCCGCCTCCTCGGTTCAACAGATGGGATCGGTCTCTTGAGATCATTGCTGGCTGCCTGACCCGTCAGTCATAAAATCGATCCCCTGGCATCCATGAGGAAAGCAACTCTGCGACTACATTTAGGACGTGAGTCCCGCCCCTGAAGACGCATCAGTGCACCGGGCACTTGGACTTAGTGACGACGAGTACCAACGCATCTATGAGCTGTTGGAGCGACACCCAAACCATCTGGAATTAGCGATGTACTCAGTGATGTGGTCTGAGCATTGCTCGTACAAGTCATCCAAAATTCATTTGAAGCGACTCCCCACGCAAGCCCCATGGGTTTTGGTAGGCCCAGGAGAGAATGCCGGAGTAATCGATGTTGGTGATGACATAGCAGTCGCGATACGAATCGAAAGCCACAACCATCCTTCAGCAATTGAGCCATATCAGGGAGCCGCTACGGGAGTTGGGGGCATTCTGAGAGATATTTTTACGATGGGCGCTCGTCCAATAGCCGTTATGGATCCTCTTCGGTTCGGGCCCATTGATGACCCTCGCAGCCGGTGGATAGCAGAAGGGGTCATTAGTGGTGTCTCTGGTTATGGAAACAGTGTTGGCGTGCCCACAGTCGGTGGTGAGATCGTCTTTGACGAAACCTATAAAGGTAATCCGCTAGTCAATGTCCTAGCCATGGGGGTACTACCCACAGAGCGCTTAGTTCTAGGACAAGCTAGCGGTGTTGGTAATCTTGCCGTTCTTCTCGGTGCCTCCACGGGAAGAGATGGGATAGGCGGCGTCAGTGTTCTCGCCTCCGCAGGCTTCGACGAAAGTTCTGAAGACATTGATAAGCGGCCAAGTGTGCAGGTCGGTGATCCCTTTGAAGAGAAACGGCTCCTGGAGGCGTGTCTCGAATTATTGGATCAAGGTCTCGTATCAGGAATCCAAGATCTTGGAGGAGCCGGAATCACCTGCGCTACGAGTGAAACAGCGTCACGCGGAGGCGCGGGTATGGATGTGGATGTAACGGCTATTCACGCTCGCGAAAACAACATGGAACCCTTTGAGTTAATGACCTCAGAATCACAAGAACGCATGCTTGCGATTATTAAGCCAGAGGATCTTGCTCATGTAGAAGAAATTTCTGCCCGATGGGAAATACAGGCAAGTGTCATTGGTCGAGTTACAGGCACCGGACAACTGAGAATTCTTGATGGATTTGATGGGGACGTATTAGCGAGCCTTCCCGCTTCGACACTGCACGATGACGCGCCGGAATACAAGCGACCGATTGCACCGCCTGCTGACCTTGGAGAGCGCCGGGCCCAAGATGCATCGCAGGGCCCCGTGGATTGCATCAACAACCTATTGAGTCTCCTTCGGGACCCGGCATGGGTCTACAGCCAATATGACCATCAATTGTTCCTCAACACCGTCGTAGGTCCAGGAAATGATGGAACCCTTCTTCGACTTCGAAATCCACGCAACGGCCAAGAAACCGGAAGAGGAATCGCTCTTTCGACAGATGGTAACCATCGTTGGTGTCACGTAGACCCGCGTCAGGGCACAGCTATGGTCGTCGCCGAGGCAGTTATGAACATCGCCTGTGTAGGTGCGCAACCTTTGGCTGTTGTCAATTGCTTGAATTTCGGCAACCCAGAGCATCCTGAAGTTATGTGGCAGTTGGCCGAAGCCGTAGATGGGATGGCTGAAGCATGTGTTGCTTTCAACGCACCGGTGATTGGCGGAAATGTGAGCCTTTACAACGAAACCAACGCCGTTGACATCGCACCAACACCAGTAGTCGGGGTCATTGGAATGCATCCATCACTAACGACACCACCGCCATCCATTGGCTTCCCACCCAACGCTTCTCTGCTGTTATTAGGTCAAGTGCCTGATACCGATGTTTCCCTCGCAGGAAGCCAATGGGCCTGGGAGATCGGGGGATGCAAAGATGGAACTTTGCCAACGTTTGACCTTCAACAAGCGGTCCGAACAAGCCAATTTGTCGCTGAATCAGTCCAGAAACAGCAGCTTCTAGCGATACACGATATTGCCGAAGGCGGCCTAGCTGTAGCAGCTGCAGAGATGGCAATCGATAGCGGCTTCGGAGCTCAAATTGTTGACCATTGTGACCATGTCTCGATGTTTAACGAATCAGGCGGTCGCTTCTTAGCTGTAGTCGGAGACGAGCTGCTAGATGATTTTTTGAAGGATGCTAAAAGACACGATGTTCCCGCAATCCAAATCGGGCGAACTGGTGGCACATCGCTGAATTTCGGAACGGAAATCATCATTCCTGTAAGCGAATTGGAAACCGCATATCGAACTGAACTCCCCGAAGCTCTAGGTCTAGGGACTGTCAACACATGACAATTGAATCCAACGGCATAGAGATCAACAAGCCTCGAGAAGCGTGCGGTGTTTTTGGTGTCCTAGCTTCGGATAGCCCGGTCGCTCATCAGACCTACCTTGGTCTATACGCACTTCAACATCGTGGCCAAGAGTCAGCCGGTATCGCAGTCAGTAATGGGGAGAACGTGACCGTGGTCAAAGACATGGGTCTCGTCTCAAGTGCCTTCGATGACCGAATCCTTGCCGCACTAGACGGAAATATCGCAATTGGGCATACCCGGTACTCAACAACTGGGTCTAGCTCCTGGCGAGCGTCACAACCCTTTTATAGAGACGTTGGAAATTTAGAATTTGCGCTTGCTCACAATGGGAACCTGGTGAATACGGCTCAGCTTGCTGAAAAGGCGGGAATGCTCGAAGGTACTGTGACCAGTGACAGTGACCTCGTCGCTGAACTATTGGCAATAGAACTAGCGAGCGATGACGCGCCCGAGGGAAATGAGCTTCCATGGGCTCTTGAGAGGGTCTTACCGAAGCTCCGAGGAGGATTTTCCTTCGTAGCAATGGACCGTAATCATCTGATCGGTGTCCGTGGACCCGAAGGGTTCTGGCCTCTATGCCTAGGGCGATTAGACAACGGATGGGTCGTCGCTTCAGAAAGCCCCGCTCTAGACACAGTAGGGGCGCACTTTGTAAGAGAAGTTGACCCAGGTGAGATGATCGTCATTGATGCCAATGGATGGCAATCACACCAACCATTTGAAGACCCCGATCCCAAACTTTGTATTTTCGAATTCGTCTACTTCTCGCGACCCGACACCCTTTTATATGGGCGCAATGTTCATTCGGCTCGACAACGCATGGGTGAGCAACTCGCCACTCAAGCACCCGCTTCTGCTGATTTCGTCATTCCAGTCCCGGAGTCGGGAATCCCCGCAGCCCAAGGCTTTGCCCGAACGAGTGGTATCCCATACCGAGACGGATTAGTGAAGAACCGCTACATAGGAAGGACTTTCATTGCGCCGTCTCAGGAGATGCGCTCTTTAGGCGTGAAGATGAAACTCAACCCAATACGGCACAACATTGAGGACCAACGACTCGTAGTAGTTGACGATTCAATTGTTCGAGGAACAACTACCAAAGCGATAGTTGAAATGCTGCGAGCCGCAGGTGCGGCTGAAGTGCACCTCCGAATTTCATCACCTCCATATCGATGGCCCTGTTTTTATGGAATGGATACTGGAACCCAAGCTGAACTCATGGCAGCGAACCTAACCATGGAGGAAATACGCGACTATCTAGGGGTCAATTCGATCGCCTACTTGGAATTAGACCGCCTTGTTAGCGCGACGGGTGCCCCCGGAGCGGGCTTCTGCACCGCCTGTTTGGATGGCCAGTACCCAGTTGAGATTCCTGACGGAATTGGAAGAGAGGTTCTAGGAAAACGAAAAGACGAACCTGATTCAGCGTTTATCGCTGCATCACAAATGAAGCTAGAACAATGAATTCTGAGATCACCTATTCAGAAGCAGGCGTCGACATTGAGAGTGCTGACGAAGCAGTACGTCGGTTAACGCCCCACGTTCGTTCAACGTTTAGACCAGAAGTTCTAAGTGAAGTAGGTGGCTTTGGTTCCGTTGTCGCGATCCCAGACGGATACAGAGAGCCAGTACTGGTGTCTGGAAACGACGGCGCTGGAACAAAACCACTTATTGCTCAGACATTAAATAAATACGACACAATAGGAATCGATGTCGTCGCGATGTGCGTCGACGACATTGTTACGTGCGGAGCTGAACCCCTCTTCTTCTTAGATCAATTAACTGTCGGCAAAGTCGACCCGGAGCAAATTGAAGAGCTGGTTAAAGGATTCGCCGAAGGCTGTCGCCAAGCTGGCTGCGCTTTGACAGGCGGTGAAATAGCTGAACACCCTGACACCATGAGCCAACACGATTTCGATGTTTCCGGATTTGCAGTGGGGGTAGCCGAACGAGGTGAAATCCCTACGAAGTCTGCTGTTGTAACAGCCGATGTACTGATCGGTATCGCATCACCGGGTTTGCGTTGTAATGGATACAGCTTGGCTAGGCGCGTTCTAATGGAAGGACACTCTCTGGATGAACCTGCATGGCCGCAAGCTGAAGTTTCGCTCGGCGATGAACTTTTGCGCCCATCAGAGATATACGCACCAACAGTGTTGAGAGCATTCCGCCAATTTGAGATTCATGGTGCAGCACACATTACGGGCGGCGGTCTCGCAGGCAATCTCAATAGGGTCATTAACCAGAATGTTGACGCTCAAATTGATGTGACACGATGGTCACGCCCACGAATTTTTGAGCAGATCGCTGCTGAAGGTCCGGTATCGGAAAATGAAATGCGCAAGGTTTTTAACATAGGCATAGGGATGGTTCTCATTGCCCCCAGGGAACAAGCTCACCTGATAATCGAAATGGCAAATCAAGACGGCCATGAGGCATGGGTCATCGGACAAATTCTGGACGGGAATGGTGCAGTGAGGTGGGTTGACGAATGAACGAGCTTGATTCTCGACGTTTAGAGCTGAAAGAACACCTATTGACTCATGCTGTCCGCACAGGGGATTTCGTACTGAAGTCAGGACGACGAAGTTCTTGGTTCATTGATGGAAAGCAGACCGCCTGTGACCCATTAGGTATCAAACTCATCGCCGACATCATTTTGGATGAAATTCCGGGTTTAGATGCAATTGGGGGATTGACAATGGGTGCAGATCCTGTCGCCTATGGGGTTTCAGCAATAGCAGCGGACCGCGGAATTCCATTGCGCAGTTTCAGCGTCCGAAAAGAAGCCAAAGACCACGGTGTTGAAGGTCGAATCGCAGGCGCTTTACGAAAAGGCGATCGCGTCGCGATCACCGAGGACGTTGTTACCCGAGGTGTCTCCCCACTCGAAGCAGCGAAAATCGTAAGAGCTTTTGGCGCGGAACCAGTAGTCATTGTTGCAGTCGTAGATCGTGGTGGTACCTGTAAAGCGATGGCAAAAGAAGAAGGAATTGACTTTTTCGCTCTCCTTACAGCTGTCGAATTGGGTTTCGAATACGAAGGGCCTTAAAACAAATGCACTAGGACTGTTTGGACTCAGCCACTCATCCCGCCACAATGGAGCGCTCTCATCTCGCACCAGGAGACTCGATGTCCCGTCCAACAGCGGCTTTCTCAGCCACATTAGAAGTTGATCTCGCACATGAGCCAGGCACACTTGGCCGGCTCTGCACAGCAATAGGAGATGTGGGTGGCAACATCAGGAGCTTGCGAGGTTTCAGCGTCACCGGTGGTTCTCTCCGCGAAGAAGTTGTAGTTGATGCGGCGAGTGAAGCCCACGTAGAAGAAATTTGTGAAGCCGTTAACGGGCTGGAGGGGATTAAGGTCATAAGCGCTGTTGATCGCACCTTCAAAGTTCACGAAGGCGGAAAACTCGAAACAATCAGCCGTATCCCCCTAAGAGACGCCGACGACCTTTCGATGGCATACACCCCCGGCGTAGCCCGCGTTTGTATGGCGATTCACGAAGACGAATCGGCATCTCACGAATTGACGATTCGCAAAAATACAGTGGCGATTGTCAGCGACGGAACTGCTGTTCTTGGGCTTGGAGATATTGGACCTGCAGCGGCGATGCCAGTCATGGAAGGCAAGGCCCTTCTATTTAAAGAATTTGCTGGGGTTGACGCGTTCCCAATCTGCCTAGATGTAGATACACCTGAAGACATAATCGAAACTGTGATTCGACTCGCTCCAACTTTTGGTGGCATTAATCTTGAAGATATAGCTGCGCCAGGAGCATTTGAGGTTGAAGCGGCTCTTCGAGAGGCCCTCGATATTCCGGTCTTTCACGATGATCAACACGGCACTGCTGTAGTTGCTCTGGCCGCCTTAGAAAATGCGGTTCGCCTTACGGGGAAAAATTTCTCGGATTTACGATGTGTGATCTTGGGTGCCGGGGCAGCGGGTGTTGCGTGCGCCAAGATTTTGTTGGGTAGAGGCATTGGTGATGTAGTCGTATGTGACCGGCAGGGCACGCTGTACCCGGGCCGTGATGGTCTTAATTCAGCGAAGGAATGGATCGCGACTAACACCAACAAGGATCGAATTGCTGGATCTGTCGGTGACGCAATGGTTGGCGCTGATGTGTTTATGGGTTTGAGTGGCCCGGGTTTAGTTACTCGAGATGATGTAGCTGCAATGGGTGACAAGCCAATTGTTTTTGCAATGGCTAACCCTGACCCCGAAATTTTGCCCGAAGAGATCACTGACATCGCAGCAGTAGTTGCCACCGGCAGAAGTGATTACCCAAACCAAATCAACAATGTGCTTGCCTTCCCTGGAATATTCCGAGGGGCATTTGATGCTGGTGCTAGTGACATCACCGAGGGAATGAAGATAGCTGCAGCTTCAGCAATAGCGGCAGCCGTATCAAGTGATGATCTCTCCCCGGAATTGATTATTCCTACAGCGTTCGACCGTTCTGTCGTTCCGGCAGTATCAGCTGCGGTTGCAACAGCAGCCGACGCTGACGGTGTCACCCGCGGTTAGAGACGCTTCAGAATCGTAAATTTGTGGTTGTAGGCGGATGTCTGTTTAGCGGCTCAATGTCGGAAACTTGAAGATAGAAGCCTTGTAAATCACAGAAAGCCAGGGGATCTGACCCCTGACTTCCTAGTGTGGTCGGGACCGGCGTCGATCCGGTGACCTCACGCTTTTCAGGCGCGCGCTCTGCCAACTGAGCTACCCGACCGCGGTCCCGACGGGATTTGAACCCGCGACCTCCGGCTTGACAGGCC
>DBIA01000022.1:43089-102154 GCA_002296525.1 Candidatus Neomicrothrix sp. UBA814
GCGTGAACTCCAGACTTCACCACGGGACCAACCGTGCTTGCTGCTATATATCAAACAAGCAAGAGGTTGAATTCTGGCGTGACGAGCCTCTTATTGCAACTTGTGAGGATTTATTCATTCGGAAGAGTCAGCACGAAATCTCGGATCGAGCTCCTCATCGGTGACTGGCCGCATCAACAATTCGATTGCGTTCCAAAGAGTGCGCGATATGGGATCAAACAAGATCGGGAAGACTACGCCGATAGGAGCGGCGATCAGCAACAAGGTAGCCGTTGACACATCCGTCCCAAGTACAACCAAACTAAGAGCGACCCCGATCAGAACGAGGCCAGCGCTTGTCACGGTATTAATCGCTACGGCACCAAGGGAGTGACCTTCCATGCGCTCGAAGTGGAGTCCGCACTTAGGGCAATCTTGAGCCATTGAGAACATCCCCCATTGTTCGAACAACCCTCGTGCACCACATACACCACAAGCCATTGTTAGTCCGCGCCACAGAACCTTCATGCGGCCATCACTCTTCTCAATTGACTTGCCAGATTGCCGCGCTGCCCCACCTTGACTCTTTCAAGATTCCTCCAGAAAGCCAACGACTGAAGTTCGAGGGCAAGGCTTTCCACAACGCCGTCCTCTACTTTTGAGGGTTCAGAGTGAACCGCTGGGACGTGCAGGACTCCACTCTTGGTATCAGCTCGTACGTCTACTCGAGCGCGTAATTCGTTGTTGTGCAGGAACGGTAAAACGTAATAGCCGTGCACTCGTTTCTTCGCGGGGACATAAATCTCCAAGCGATACTTGAATTGAAAGAGGCGTTCCACACGAGGCCTAAACCAAATAAGAGGGTCGAAAGGGCTCAGGAGTACTGACTTAGAGTTAACGGCCGCGGACTTGGTACCCCTTTGCACGTAGCCCGGGCGGTCCCAGCCCTCCACTTCCATTTCAAGCAATTCGTTGTTTTCTACTAACTCCTGAATTCGTTGCTTGCCTTCCCGTTTCGGAAGACGGAAATAGTCGACTAAATCCTCTGCTGCTCCAACACCCAGATGGCCGGCTGCTCTTTTAATTAATTCAGCTTGCGCTTCAACTTCGTCAAGCGACTCATTGAGAATCTCCGAAGATATAACCCTTTCTGATAGATCGTAATAGCGGGTGAAATTGTGGCGATGGCTAACCGATACCCGTCCGATCCAAAACAACCACTCCAGAGCAATCTTTGAATCTGACCAGCCCCACCACGGGTCTCGCCTCCGATTTTTTTGGAGCTCACCGGCACTTACGGGACCGTTTGCACGAACATAGTCCTCGATTTGTTGAACAAAGTTCGGGTTCTCTGAGACAAAGCGCCGGATCCCTTTCCACAGTTCACCATTTTCGGCCCGTCGCATGCGCCACTTAAACAACGCTCGGTCTCGCTCTGGAATAAAGCTGGCTTCATGACACCAATACTCGATCAACTCGCGGCGTTTGTAAGTCGCGTCGTCTAGTAACTCCAATAAAGCATTATGAGAGCCCCCAAGCCGACTTCGAAGCACTAATAAATGAGACCGGGCAACTGCGTTTACTGCATCAATTTGTAGGACACCGAACTGTTTAAAAGCGCGTCTCAAATGCCGAATGTCAAGTCGAGTCGAAACTGGTGAACTTTTATGATCCAAGCCCTGTGCAGATATAGCCAACGATCTCGCCTGCAACGAGGAGATCTGGCCGTCTTTCACAACCGTGGTTTCAAGATGAAGATCTCAGACGAGATTCTCAGCGTTCTTCTTTAAAAATTACGTGTTGGCGAATCACTGGGTCGTATTTCTTCAATTCGATCCGCTCACGAGTATTTGTTTTGTTTTTACGCGTTGAATATGTGTAGCCCGTTCCGGCAGTTGACTTCAGCTTGATCACTGGTCGCTTATCGCTCTTTGCCATCAGACTTTCTCCCCACGACGACGGAGGTCAGCTAGAACTGACTCAATTCCACGTTTGTTGATGATCTTGATTCCTTTAGCACTCACCATCAAAGTTACGTGACGCTTTTCGTTCGGTACGTAAAACTTCTTTTTCTGAATATTCGGCTTAAACCAACGCTTGTTACGGCGATGAGAGTGAGAAACAGTAAAACCAGTTGTAGGTCTGCGACCGGTGACTTGACAGACGTTGCTCATAGAAACTCTCAAGATCAGGAGTGGCTCTACGGCCACTGGAATAACGACGTTCAAGGCTAACACCGAGGTGAGCTAAACACGATCTCCTGGCGGGCATGGTCTTCTAAACGTGAGGAATAATTTCCTGACCAATTCGCTCAAGGACTTCAAATCTTGGATCAAAATTAGGAAGAATCATTAACTGATCAAGTCCGCGTTCTTCAAGCTGCTGAAGTCGATCGATCACCTCACTTGCCGTCCCGACAATGCACGTCGCGTCTATGAGCTCGGGAGTCACGAAACGCTCTTCTTCCGGGATTACCCAACAGTTATGCCCGGCGTGTATCCGTTGATGAATTCTTTCGGGGTCATAGTCGGCGAGCATTGAGGTGTACTCATCCCAAATGTCGTCAAGGCGGCTTCCAGGTGATCGACCAAGTTGACGGTACTGGTCGTAAGAGTAATGCACCGACGCCATAGCCATAGCTCCAGCTTCTGCTTTAACCCGAGGACTTTCGATGGTTTCTCCATCTTCAAGAACCACAATTGTGGTGAGAGAGCACGTCAAATAATTCTCCCTATCAAGTTCCCGTCCCGCCTCAGCGGCCCCCCGTTCGATCATTTCCCACGTGCGATCCATTGCTTGCGTATCGGGTGGTATCGACAGGACCGCGCCATCAGCATGCTTCCCCGCTAATGCCAATGACTTTGGACCGAAGCCCGACACGTACAACGGAATGGGATCTTCGAAATTTACAAATCCCTTATCGGGCATGATGTGCCGAATGGGACTCACGTGACCTCCGAAAGAGTGTTCAGCTTCCTCACCCTTGAGCAAAGGCTTAATTGCTTCGAGATACTGATCAAACTCAGCAATTCTTTGGGGCTTATGACCCATGATGCGCATAGCTGTATTACCAGTTCCTAGACCAAGAAAAGTCCTGCCTGGGGCGAGGGCATTAATTGTGGCGATCGACGCAGCCGTTACTGGTGCCGGTCGCGTACCTGAAACTGACACGCCGGTGCCAATGTTGATTGTGCTTGTCCGATCAGCGACTAAAGCTAGAGCGGCGTAACAGTCAGACCACAACATCTGGCTATCCGCAAGCCACGCGTGTGAATATCCGAGCTCCTCGGCTCGAACGACATAATCGATATCCCCGACATGTGAAGCAACGCAAACACCTATATCCATGACGAGACTCTAGGACACAACACCTATCGCTCGCCCAGCGCGAATAGTCCGCCTTCTCTGGAACCGATATAGATTCGGCCCTCCCAAACCGTCGGCGTTGCCTCTAGACAGCCACCGATTTCTACTCGCCAAATCTCGATGGGTTCCACATCTGGCTGCTCAACCCCATATGCCCGCAAATGGCCGCCGCAGTCCCCAATTAGGAGAATGTCTTCCACGACAACCGGAGAACCCCATAGCGGTCCCTCGAGACTGATAGACCACAAAACTTTTCCCGAATAACGATCTAGTGACATGAGCTTGCCGGAGTTCGTTGCGACAAAGAGCACGTCCCCATGCAACGCAGGTGTGCTCCAAAATCCCCCAGGCAAAGTTCTGTCCTCATGAACAGACCAGACCACCGGTGTTTCAGGTTTCGACGGGTCCAGCTTTACTAGCTGACCGACTTCTTGTGATCGAGTAGTAGCACGTTCGTATTCTGCTGCCACGTAAAGGAAACCTTCATCATCAATAACAATCGTGGCATCAACGTCATCTCCCATCCACCAACGAAAATTACGAACAGGGTCATCACCGGTCTGCAGTGGAGAGAGGTCCCACCCCTGAACAAGGCCACCAGAGTTTGCGAACCAAACTGTGTCGCCTGAAATCGCTAAAGAATTTTCGATCGACACATTGTTATCTCCAAGGGCGGCAAGTAACTCACGGTCCCAGCCGGGGGCTTGAAAAACAATTTCAGGATCTACTGCGACCCTGCCCGAAGGTTCTAACGAGCGATTTAAGCGAACTATGTGAAACCAACTGTTTTCGCCACCGGTAATCAAATAATCTTTAAGAATCAGCGGAGCGCCATCCCAGTCATCGTTCCACATCATCGGGTTGACCTCGTCACCCGCCATACTCCAAAGCTCGACAAGACGGTCAGGCCGATCGAAGGCCAAGATCCTTAATTGCCCATCTCGAGAGCCGCTGTAAATGAGAGGGAAACCGTCCGGGTCCACCGTAAGAGAGCCCTTTACGATGTCGCCGGTAACGAATGGCTCCAAGATAGGAGTACCGGTCGATGCGTTTAAGACATGGATACCGCGGTCGTATGCGCCGATCGCCAACCAGGTTTCATTTTCTAATTCCCATACAGCTGGTTGACCCGTCCATCCGATGCCGCACCAATTTGTAGTTCGACCGCCCGTTGTTGATAGTGAACATAAATCCCCCTGTTCGGGAAAACGCCAAAGGACTTCTGGCATTAGTGGAACAGGTCCACCTCCATACCAAGAACGTGTAGGCGACCCGCGAAATGTCAACACCCCGCGTACCTTGTCCCCCCAAGGGCGACCTACTGCTTGGGGATCCCACCAACCTTTATATGGCGGAACTGGCGCGGTTGGTTCGACAGCGGGAGCCAGAGACGTCGTCGACCTTGGTGTCTTCGACAGTGGCGCTGATGTTGTCGTAGACGTCTGAGGTCTCGACGAAGAAGTTGGCACCTGCTGTGCCAGAGTGGTTGAGGCGGCCATTCGGTCATCTGAAACGTCATTGGAACAGGCAGCTAGGGCGAGAAAGAGGAGAAGAAGTATGAACCACCGCCAACCTGCCAGCGATCCCGATTTATTAAAAACCCTGAGATCAGAAGATGACTTGCTCATTGTGGATCAGATCCTATTCGGGGCCGATGTAGTGGCGATGATCATTGATTCTCATCCAACATTCATCTTGAGGAGATAAACCGATCACTGATGGACAGAGCCCAACGCGCCCCAGAAGCCTTTACCGTTGTGGGTATCGTCGACGACGATCGCCGAATTCGCAACGCCCTAGAGCGCGCGCTCAAAGCAGAAAATTATCAAGTGGTAACTGCATCGGATGGGTTGCAAGCTTTAGAAATTGCAGATGCAGTTGATCTGATGATCCTTGATTTGACCATGCCGCATCTTGGTGGAATCGAAGTGTGCCAGCGGTTGCGTTCTGAAGGTTCAGAATTGCCAATTTTGTTGCTAACGGCACGTCAAGAAACTGAACACCGTGTAATGGGCCTGGACTCTGGGGCTGACGACTACTTGGCAAAGCCGTTCGCTCTTGATGAATTACTGGCGCGGGTAAGAGCGTTACTGAGACGGAATAAGCGTGAAGCCGTCTCAACTGAGCAGCCCCTTCTATGTTTTCAGGATCTGTGCCTAGATAGGCAAGCTCACCAGGCCTACAGGGACAATCAACTCCTGGACTTAACGCGAACGGAGTATGAGCTACTCGAACTTTTTCTAGAACACCCCAACCAAGTGTTGACCCGAGACCAAATATACGCCGCTGTTTGGGGCTACGACGCAACGCTGGCGTCGAACAGCTTGGAGGTCTACGTGGGGTACTTACGCCGCAAAACGGAAACTAATGATCGTGAACGACTAATCCGAACCGTCCGCGGTGTCGGTTATGTCCTTAGGGCCTCATGAGTTTTCGCGCCCGGGTAGCAGTTCTAATAGCGATGGTCGTAGCAATCGTCGTAGCGGTTGTAGCCGGAAGCTTCTTGTATATGGCTAGAGCTACATCACTGCGAACTTTGGATGACACACTGCGAGATCGGGCAGCTGTGGTGGTGCAGTTGGGCGACAAATTAGGACGCCCACAAGAATTTGATCGACGGCTGTTCGGAAGATACGCGCCTGATGACGTGTTGCTCCAGGTTTTCGACACTAGAGGCCGCATCTGGGCGAGCAACGTTGAACCTTTGCCCATTACCCGCGACGACCTAGCTATTGCTCGCGGCAATTCTCGCAGTCGAATCGGTACCAGCGAAGTTGCTGAATATCGGATGCGGATATTGACGGTCCCATTAAAGATGCCCGGTCGTGCCGTGATGATCGCCCGTCCTATGGATGAGGTAGATAACTTACTGGCGGGTCTATGGCGGATCAGTCTCCAGATTTTCGTAATCGGCGTTGCCGGGGCAGGCATTTCTGGTTTTGTCATAGCGAGTCGGGTTGTCCGCCCGGTGAAACGTTTAACCCAAGCGGCTAACGACGTGGCAGTCACTCAAGACGTGGATCAGCCGATCGAAGTTCAAAGAGATGACGAGTTTGGTCAACTAGCTGCAAGTTTTAATCAAATGCTGAGCGCATTGAGTGCTTCTCGAGAACAACAGCACCGCCTCGTGACCGACGCAAGTCATGAACTGCGTACGCCGATAACTAGTCTTCGGACAAATTTGGAACACATCCAAAGGTCAGCGTCAATTCCAGAGAACGAACGTCAGGAGATTCTGGACGATGTGCTGTTTGAACTCGATGAGTTAACCGGGTTGGTAACTGAACTGGTTGAACTTGCAACGGATCGACATCAAATGGACGATCCTTCCCTAGTTGAGCTCGATGACTTGGTTGACGTTGTTGTCCAGCGGCACCAGCGGCGAACATCTTCTCCGATTGAACTCACAGCAGAACCATGCCAAGTGATGGCTGTCCCGGCGCTTCTCGAGAGGGCGATATCAAACATGCTTGATAATGCGCTTAAGTGGAGTCCACCAGCAGCTGCCATTCACGTGGAGGTCGTCGATGGTTCCGTGACGGTGCGCGACGACGGTCCGGGAATCTCTCTTGATGAACGCGAACGAGTATTTGAGCGGTTCTATAGGTCCGAAGATGCAAAATCATCGCCTGGCTCAGGATTAGGTCTGTCGATTGTTCGTCATGTGGCCGAGAGTTTTGGTGGCGATGCGCGAATTCTCGACGAAGGAGATCGAGGTACAGCGGTGAAACTCTGGTTACCGCCGATCAACTAAAAGAAGTGGGATCGAGGTAGCCCCATGCAGAAAACGGTGGCACCCCCAACGGGATTCGAACCCGTGCTGCTGGCGTGAAAGGCCAGTGTCCTAGGCCGCTAGACGATGGGGGCTAGCAGGCCCAGACTAGAGCCGATGCGTCAGGAAACCACCGATCCTGTAAATCGAAGTGCTAGTTATTTGCCACATCAACCAGTTCACCCAACAAATGACTCAAATAGTGGTAGATAGCTCGTTGCTGTTGTTCTTGGTCGTTTTCATCTCTAAAGGCTGGTTCGTCATCCTCACTGACGTCTAGGTGAGTGCCGAGAACGAGACGCAAATCGTTGATACTCGTAATCCAGGCAATCAAAGTCTCAGGACTCAGTTCCTCATCCCGAAGAGTCGACTCCACCACATCTAGATGGGCCAGTCTCCGTTCTAGTAATTGATCGCGCATCAAACGCTGATACTTATGTTCCTGCTCGGCGTCCTCGACATAGGCCGTAGGGTACAAACGCCGGATTGAAGGATCGACTGACCCCTCGGGCGACGTGGAGAGAACCAACTCCCTTAACTGCTCGATGAGTTCAGCGATTAGGTGACGTTCTTCATCCGTAATTTTTATTTCAACAAAACCGTTTCGTTTCGTTCGAAAGCGTCGGCCGAACTTCACGTTATAAATCCTTTTGCATTGTCGCCCATAACCCGTACTCGTGAAGCCGAAAGACATCCAACTCAGCTTTTTCTCGAGTGCCGTTAGATACAACAGCGCGACCCTTCTCGTGTACATCGAGCATTAACTGTGTTGCCTTTTCGGTGCTGTAACCAAAAAGTTTCTGAAGAACAAACACCACATAACTCATCAGATTTATAGGGTCGTTCCACACCAACACCACCCAAGGAACATCTTCATCGGTGAATGACTCCGGAATTTCTTCGCCAGTCAGCAGCGGAGAGCTTTCAACTTCTGCTCCGCTCTCGTTCAAAGTCACAGAGGGCAAGAAATAAGACACGTCACCCTGCCTTAACCGTTTGAGTCGTAGACACTAGTAGTAGCCGGATTGCCATCACCCAAAGAACGGTCGCTCCCGCAATGTGACAGGCGACTAACACAATTGGCAGCTTTGTGAAGTACTGCACGTAGCCAATCAGGGCTTGACCTAGCGCTACCAGCAAGAAAACGTTTACCCGGCGAAAAAAGTGGCTGTCGGTATCGTTGCGGACTCTCAACCTCAACATGATTGAAACGGCTAGTAACGCCACAACTGTACATCCGTGGATTCTCGCAACACTTGGGAACGAGAATCCCAGACGCGCAACGTTTTCATCACCACCGTGAGGGCCCGTCGCAGTTACAAATGTGCCTGCAACTATGACCACTGCAGTCATGAACACGATCAGGTAGGAGTGATATCTCAGTGAAGAACTAACCAATGTTCTTCCGACAGATCGTCGATTTGGGCGGGCCAGATCCTCAAGTACAACTGAGTTCCAAATAAGAACCATTGACAACAAGAAATGACCCATCACAATGGGAGGCGATAGGTGAGTGAGAACAGTTATTGCCCCTAGAGCGATTTGCGCCGCGACGCCAATGACTAATCCCCATGACCAAACGGTGAGGGCGCGCACCGGCGGTACCCGCCTCAACGAACCCAAGACCGCTAAGACAACAGCGAGCGACACGAGACCGGTAACCAACCGGTTACCAAATTCCACCCAAGCGTGAAAATCCGCCTCTGGAACCAACTGACCAGGTTCACAATTCGGCCAGTCACTGCAACCTAATCCACTACCCGTGAGCCTTACAGCCGCGCCCGACACCACTATTGCGGACAGAAGCCACAGCGCATATCGAGTCAACCAGTGGTATTGACGAGGGTTCAAATGGACGATTCTCACAGTAATGAACCTAGGACTTAAACAACATTCTGCGCGAATCGTCTCATCTAGTTGGGTCACCGAGCGTTTGGGTCGTATCGTGGCGCACGATGGAGTACAGCACGACAGCCATCGAAAGTAATGGCAGAGGAACTTTGGCGACCGTAAACGCCTTTGTGATGCTCACTAAGCCGCGCATAATAGAGCTGTTGTTAATAACAACGGTGCCATCCATGATTCTGGCGCATGGAGGTATGCCGAGGCTGTCCCTAGTGGTGCTCACCATTGTCGGCGGTGCCCTAGCGGCTGGAGGCGCTAACACCTTCAATATGTATATCGACCGAGATATAGATCGCCTGATGGAACGAACCCAAGGTCGACCACTGGTAACTGGCGCTATCACCCCCCGGTCGGCACTCCTCTTTGGAATAGCGCTCGAAGTGGTCGCTTTCGTTCTCTTCTACCTATTCGTGAATTGGCTTTCAGCGGTTCTTGCTCTCGGCGCATGCCTTTTCTACGTGTTTGTTTACTCGCTTTGGTTAAAGAGAACCTCCAAGCAGAACATCGTTATCGGTGGCGCTGCAGGGGCCGCTCCGGCACTAATTGGATGGGCTGCTGTAACTGGGTCCCTTGGCCTCAACCCGATTATTTTGTTTGCAATCGTTTTCTTTTGGACCCCACCGCATTTCTGGGCTTTAGCGATCAAATACGCCGACCAATATGAAGCAGCCTCTGTCCCCATGCTTCCCGTTGTCACCAGCATCAAGGCAACAGCAACGAGAATGGTGATTTATACAGTCGTGATCTTTGGATTATCGATCTGGTTCCACGTTGCAGCAGACATGGGTTTTGTGTATTTATCGGTCGCTCTAATAGGTGGATTAGTGTTCCTGTGGCGTACTCTTGGGTTGCTTCGCAAACCGACTTCGGTGCAAGCCATGAAAGTCTTTGTTTACTCAAACGTCTACCTGGGGGCGCTGTTTATTGCTATGGCTATCGACGTGCTGACATATGGGACGACCAGCTGATGACGTCTGATCTAACGCCGGTCCAAAAAGACCTTAAGAGAACACAGCTTTCGAGTTACATGACTGGCAAGCTGGTGAGTAAAGTGCAGCTTCAGCACCTTCGCGGTTTCGACCGCGCTTTAAAGCACAGTCAGCCTTCGGGTAGACAAGAACCGTTATTTATCGAGGCAGCAATCAGCAGGACACGATGAGCGAAAACACAACCGCTTCAACTTCTCCCGGTGTGCCCGTGGAAGATCCGACACCATTTGGCTGGTTGACGACTGCCGACCACAAGCGAACCGGCCGACTTTTCATTATCAGCTCGCTCGCATTCCTCATCATGGGAGTCGTTCTTGATCTACTCGTTCGGTTAGACCTAACTTCGGCAACTAAATTTGTGAGTCTCGATGCTGACAGCTTCGCCCAAAGTTTCGCACTGTCGAGAGAAACTCTTGTCCTACTTTTCTTGATACCGGCGTTTCTTGGCCTGGCCATGTACCTGGTGCCACTTCAAATAGGTGCCTCAAACTTGGCATTTCCCAGAGCGGCCACTGCATCGTTTTGGATATGGAAAATCTCGGCCGTTGTTCTTATAGGGGCATACCTGGGTAATGGTGGCCCGTACGGTGGATGGGCAAATGGGGTTGACCTTCATCTACTTGCACTGAGTGGTTTGGTTATAGCGCTGCTTCTCGGTGCCGTCACCGTCGCAACAACTGTGATGACTCTGAGATCGCCGGGCTTGTACATGGATAAAACGCCGCCGTTCACATGGTCGGCGTTAGTGACAGCTTCGATGCTCGTGGTCAGCCTTCCCGTTCTTCTCGGCCAAATAGCGATCCTTTACATTGATCACCGCTACGGAAGAGTGTTCCTGCTCGGTAACTACGGAATATGGGAGCGAATCGACTGGATTCATAGAACACCCCAGTTATTCATCTACGTTGTTCCAGTACTTGGAGTAGCAGCAGAAATAGTGTTGGCCGCAGCTAAACGACGGGTCTTTGAGCCACTCGCCATGTACTTCACCATTGGCTTGGTCGGCCTTTTTGGCTTTGGTGCATGGACCAACTTTGCGATTACCGGAGAAGGAGCCGACATTATTGACGGCCTTGAAGGTGTTGTATTAGTCGCGCTCTATGCCGGAGCTTTAATTGCCACGGCGGGACTACTCGGTTTATTAGGTCTCGCCGTTATCCAGAACCGCAAACTGCCTAAAATAAGCACTTCCCTGCTAGCGGCTTTCGCCGCAGGCAAGCTTGTGCTTACTGGCGCCCTGGTCGGATTAGTCGGAGCAGCGGCTGACTGGCTCGAAATCGCTGGCCGCGGGAACGATGGAAACCCCCAACTACGAATGACCACTTGGGTAACCGGCCAACAATCGGTGTTGATCTATGGGGCAGGACTTCTTGGCTTACTCGCAGCCATCCATTGGTGGGCTCCAAAGATCTGGGGGCGTCAACTAAATGAGTTATTGGGCTTACTCAACTTCCTTGTTATTGGGGCGGGTGCTCTTTTAGCTTTCGTCGGGCCAGCCTTATCAGGCTTACTGACAGAACAACCTGACTTCGTATATGCCGACCCGAATGCAACCTCTCTTTACTCCAACTGGGTAGATGACACCGGAGCTGAAGGCCTAAGCGCCCTAGGCGTAGCAGGCACAGCACTTCTGTTGGCCGGGGCAGCATTGCTCATCCTCAATTTGTTTATCTCAATATGTTTAAAGAAGGGGACCGAAGCAACTGAAGATCCTTGGTCTGCCCAATCTCCAGAGTGGCTGCTACCGTCGCCCCCGCCAATAGGTGAAACTGACGAGTTACCAATGCTGACATCGGGCACACCGCTGCTCGACGCACAGGAAGAAAATGAGGAGGCAAACACCTGATGTCGGACATCACTCCAACACTTGCCTCAGGTCGCCCGCAAAGGCCTCGCACCCAACTAGTCGCGACGGGATTTGCTAGCGCAGTTTGCGCAATGATGATGGCTGGAGCGCTCGGTTTCTACATGGCGCGACGCCACGCATCGGGACCGCATCCTGGTAGCGACTGGCTTGATGGTCTCGCAGTGCCCAACCCGCAATTTGATTATGCCCTTCTGACTCTGGTGGCATCACTTGTGACCGCACATTGGGCGTTGTGGGCAAGCAGGCGACGAGACACAGCCCATGCATGGACAGCTATTGCAACCACCATTGTGCTGGGCCTCGGCTTTATCAACATGGTCATGTACAGCATGAACCGCATGGGGCTAGAAATTGGATCCGGCGAATATCAAAATCTCGCCTTTGCCACGACCGGCCTCGCGTTAGCAATTGTTGTATTGGGCCTCCTCTATATAGGTTTAATGGGCTTACGATCTTTAGGAGGCAGCGTCGGGCAACGGGGAAGTACATCCCTGGGCGCAGCAGTCTTCTTTTGGGATTTCGCAGCTCTTGTCTGGGCTGTGACTTGGTACACGGTCTACGTGGTGAAGTAGGAGAGTCATGCTCGGAATAGCAAGCAGATACTTCGCTGGTCGCGTAGCTGTCGCAACAGCAGCAGCAGTAGCGCTAGGTCTCCTTACAGGCATGGACGGGGACGGACACATAGTGATGTTCGGCACCATCGTGCTGGGAACCGCCGCTGCAGCATTCGCGCTGCTTGCAGGGCTGGCTCTAGCCATAGGAGACGGCGATTCTATAGATCGAGAAAGAGCTCACACTTATCCGGCGACTCCTGCATGGTGGCCGATTATGGGAGCTATTGGCATAGGCATCCTCATGGTTGGCCTCGTCGTAGACGGCTTTATCGCGATACTCGGCGTAGCGACACTTCTTGTCTCAGCAATCGAGTGGACCTTTAGCGCGTGGTCAGAACACCTCTCACAAGACCAGGAAGCCAACGCCCTAGAGCGAAAACGGATGATGGCCCCGTTCGAAATACCTCTTTATGGAGCGCTCGCCATTGCGCTCCCGGTGGTATTGGTGTCCAGAATCTTGTTGACGTCTAGCAAAAATGGAGCGAGTTGGTTCGCAATTATCGCCTCTAGCATCATCTTAGGATTCGCGTTTGTCCTATATGCCAAACCAGATCTTCGACGGGCGATAGTTGCTTCGGTTCTGGTACTGGGAGGCCTTGCGCTGATCGTCGGCGGTATTGCCGCCACTGCTCGAGGAGAAAGGGATTTCCATCACCACGGTGACGATAAACACCACGATGACCAGGGTCATCATGAAGACGAACACAATTCAAGCGACGAACACTCCGCACCGAATCTTGATGCTCCGGTGGTGATCCGATGAACGCAAAGAAAAGCACCTCAAACAAGACTCCCCGCGGTTCGATGAAACGCAGCGTGTTCAATATCCCCCGAATCCTGCGTCACGTGCCTCTTATTCTGTTAACGGCCTTCCTCACATCGTGCGCCACCGGTCGAATAGACCCAACTGACCCAGTTGGTGAAAACGCTAAACAAATCGACGGCATCATGAGGCTTTCGGGCTACATGGCGACTGCAGTTGGGATATTTGTTGCTATTGCCGTTGTTGTTGTGATCGTGAAATTCCGAGCAAAACCGGATGACGACCCCGACGAACTTCCAAAACAAATCCACGGGAATCGTAAAGCTGAACTGACGTGGACAGTGATTCCAGTGCTCTTGCTTGTATTCCTAGCGGTTGTAACAATCCCCGCAGTGTTTGACCTCAGCAGCAAAAGCGATGGACGGACGATACAAGTAGAAGGCCAGCAATGGTGGTGGCAATTTAGCTACGACGTTGACGAAGATGGCATACACGACATTGTCACGGCCAATGAAATCGTCATACCAGTGGGTGAAGAAATCAACCTCGATATTCGATCCAACGACGTCATCCACTCATTTTGGGTTCCACAATTAAATGGCAAGAAAGACGCAGTGCCTGGACGTGTCCATCAGTGGCGAATTAGTTCACCAGTCCCTGGGATCTTTTACGGTGAATGTGTCGAGTTCTGCGGATTGAGTCACGCCAACATGCAAATGCGAGCAGTGGTGTTAGAGCAAGATGACTACGACGCTTGGATTCAAGAACAGCTAACCGCCGCGACTATTCCCACCGATCCCGCTGCCAAGAGGGGATATGACCTTTTTGGAAGACATTGCGTTAGCTGCCATGTGGTGAATGGCGTTTACGAGTCAGCTGGTAATGGAAACGCAAATCTAACGTCCGGATATGCGCCGAATCTGACTCACCTCATGACTAGAACTTCGTTTGCTGGGTCAATCTTTGATATGTACAAAGATGACGGCTCCGTAAATATTGCTGATCTTCGCGAGTGGGTGCGCAATGCACCCGAAAACAAACCGTCACGTCCCGACAACCGTCAGGGAATGATTTCATTCGCAGAAACTCTTTCGAATAGCGAACTAGACGACTTAGTGACCTACTTATTGACCCTCGGTGGCCCGCCACCGCTAATGCCAAGTTGACCCGCCCCAATAGGCTTTCAGGAGATTGAGCCCAATGGCCCTAACAGAGGAACGCCCCGAAATCCTCGAACTCGAATCTGGAGACACAAGCGCCTCGACTGGTGCATTTGCTCGTCCTACGAACGCCACCGGATGGCGTGCTTGGGTTTTCACCGTTGACCACAAGAAGATCGGCATCATGTACGGCGTTGTCGCGATGTTCTGGTTCCTCTGGGGTGGCGTTGAAGCATTGCTAATCCGTGCTCAGCTTTTCACACCGAACGGCACCGTACTCACGGCGGAGCAATACAACCAGATTTTCACCATGCACGGAACCACAATGGTGTTCCTCGTGATTATGCCCCTGGCAGCGGCATTTGCTAACTACATTGTCCCCCTTCAGATCGGGGCAAGGGACGTTGCCTTCCCCCGAATGAACGCGCTTGGCCTATGGGTCTTTGTTTTTGGCGGGATTTTCCTTAATCTCAGCTGGTTCCTGGGCGGTGGACCAGATGGTGGTTGGTTCGCCTACGCCCCAAATACGGGCGTCACGTTCAGCCCGGGCGCTGGCATGGACTTTTATGCCCTTGGACTGCAGATAGCAGGTATCGCCTCTCTTGTCGGAGCTATCAACCTCATCGTCACGATTATCAATATGCGTGCTCCCGGTATGACGATGCTCCGGATGCCAGTTTTCACCTGGATGATTCTGGTTGTTCAATTCCTCCTCTTGTTCGCATTACCTGTGATCACTGTCGCCCTCATACTCCTGAGTTTCGACAGAACCTTCGACGCCAATTTCTTTAATGTTTCTATGGGCGCCGACCCCCTCTTATGGCAACACCTGTTCTGGATTTTCGGGCACCCAGAGGTCTATATATTGATCCTCCCGTCCTTCGGCATCGTTTCAGAAACTCTGCCCGTGTTCTCCCGAAAGCCATTATTTGGCTACTCAGTTATTGTCATCTCCGGAGCCGCAATAGGTTTCATGGGTTGGGGAGTTTGGGCTCACCACATGTTTGTATCCGGTTTAGGACCAGTGGGGGTCGCTGCCTTCTCGGCGACAACCATGTTTATTGCTGTGCCCACCGGTGTAAAGATTTTGAACTGGATCGCAACAATGTGGGGAGGGAACCTCAAATTCACAGTCCCGATGATGTTCTCGGTCTCACTGGTGTCAATGTTTACTATCGGTGGCCTATCGGGTGTTATGCACTCAGTAGCGCCAGCTGACACTCAACAAACTGACACGTATTTCATCGTTGCCCACTTCCATTACGTTCTATTCGGAGGGGCGCTGATGGGCCTCTTCGCAGGGATGTATTACTGGTGGCCTAAAGCCTTCGGATACAAGCTCGGTGAGTCGCTCGGAAAATGGCACTTCTGGCTTCTATTAGCTGGCTTCAACATGACGTTTGGGCCGATGCACATCCTCGGACTACAGGGTATGGCTCGTCGCCATAGTCGATACGGTCCCGAAGACGGCTTCGACTTTTGGAATGCCGTGGTCTCGATCGGAGCCTTCATAATTTTGATAGGAATGATCGTCTTTGCGGTGAACATTGTCCGCTCTTGGCTCGGATACAAAGCCGGTACCGTTCCGCAGGAACCAGCGGATCCCTGGGACGGGCGGACCCTCGAATGGGCCATACCGTCACCCACACCTGAACACAATTTCGATTACGTACCGGTAGTAACCGACGTGGATGATTTCTGGCATAAGAAATATCAACCCGATGCGAATGGGAAACTTCGCAAAATCGCCGACGGTAACGCCATTGCCCAAAAGGGTGACCAACATCCGCACTTACCGTCGCCCTCATACTGGCCGATCGTTCTAGCCGCCGCATTGCCATTAATTGCCCTCGGACTTATCTACAACTTGTGGATTACGGGTATAGGTCTCGTTCTTCTACTTGGCGCTATGTACGGTTGGAGTTTGGAGCCCGCGACCGATCCCGACGCAGGTCATGATGGCCACGGAGACGATCACGGAGACGACCATGGGCCCGACAACCATGATCCGGACGGTAGTAACGAAGCCGAAAGCGTGACCGCAGAGGAGGCCCCAGTTGACTGACGTCGCAGAATCTTCGACCAGCGAGCTTGCCTACGGTCGGACGGAATGGGATGACTACCATCACCTACCAACCAACACAGGCTTGACCAACGAAAAGATCACAATGTGGTCTTTCTTGGGCTCAGATTGTTTGCTTTTCGGTTCGCTAATCTCGACCTATCTCCTGCTCCGGAATCGGGTCGGCCCTGCGACTAGCGGGCCAACCGCCGCCGATCTTTTCGACATTCCCTTTACCTCAGTTAGCTCATTTGTCCTACTAATGAGTTCTCTCACGATGGTGCTGGCGGTGACGTCAATACAACGGGCTGAAATGGAGCGCTGCAAACTATGGCTGCTGACAACAGCAGCCCTTGGCGCCATCTTCATTGCAGGTCAGGTTTACGAGTTCACTAGCTTCTATCGAGAAGGCCTCGGGTTCACCACCAACATTTCCTCCTCCGCGTTTTACACACTGACCGGCTTTCACGGTGTCCACGTATCTCTAGGCATTGTGATGCTCGTCACAATGTGGGCACTTGTTTCCGGTGGGCAGTTAGGTCCGGAACGAGCAGAAACTATTGAGATAATTGGCCTCTACTGGCACTTTGTTGACATCGTCTGGATCGTTATCTTCGCGGTCGTCTACCTAATCCCCTAGGAGCACTAGTCATATGGAAACCGTTGCTGCTTCCGAAGAAGAGGCTCACGAAGAGCACCACGATCATGGCTTGAGTGATGTTGGCTACATCAAAATTGCGCTCATCCTTGGAGTGCTGACCGCTGTAGAAGTCGCCACATACTTCTGGGATTTTGGCATTCTCGAAGTCCCGTCTCTCTTGATTCTAATGGTCGTTAAATTTCAGATCGTCGTCTCATACTTCATGCATCTGAAATTTGATAGCAAGGTCTTTACCTACGTATTCGTAACCGGTCTTATCCTTGCCTGTGCTGTTTTCGCCGCTATGGGGACCTCGATGGTGTTTTGGCAGAACCCTTCCGGTTGCGATCTGAGCGCGTTTTGTTGATCAGATTAGGTAAATCAAATCAATATCGAATTTAACTAAGACGCTCCACCCGCTACCTTCAACAGTTGTGATCGACCTTCGACGCTTACGAGATGACCCGGCTTACCGAGCTGGAGTTGAAAAAAAAGATGTAGAAGCTGAGCAGATTGATGCTGTACTTGATGCTGACGAGCGACGTAGATCAGCAATGCACAAGGCAGAAGAGGCTCGCGCAGCGCAAAACGCCGCATCCAAAGAAATAGGTCGAGCTGAACCAAGCGAGCGAGAGTCCAAAATTGCAGAAGCCAGCAGACTCAAGTCAGAACTTGAAGCTCTTGAAGCTCTTGAGGATTCTGCAACCAAAGAGCTCGAAGAGCTCGCTCTGAAAATTCCCAACCCAGCACATGAAACAGTGCCGGTGGGTGGAGAAGATGACTTCAGCACTGAAAAAGAAGTCGGCGAGCAGACACCTCCGCCACCACACGATCATGCAGAACTGGGAGAGCTTTTAGGTCTCGTAGATAGTGAGCGTGCTGTCAAAAATAGCGGCAGCCGGTTTGCGTACCTAATGGGACCAGCGGTGCGACTCGAATTTGGGCTTGTCCAATTCGCCTTTGATGTTCTCGAAAAATATGGGTTTGTGCCAGTGGTTCCCCCCGTGCTGGTTAGAGAAGAAATGATGATCGATGCGGGCTTCTTCCCTACGGACAGACATCAGGTCTACGAAATCGCCGGCGACGATCTTTTCCTTATTGGTACTTCTGAGGTCGCACTAGCGGGCCTCCATAGGGGCGAGCGGTTAGACCGTGATGCTCTGCCCATCCGCTACGCGGGCTTCTCATCATGTTTCCGACGCGAAGCTGGAACATACGGCAAAGACACCAGAGGAATCTTCCGGGTCCATCAATTCGACAAAGTGGAAATGTTTTCATTTTGCGACCCAGATAACAGCTGGGAGGAGCTAGAGACACTGAGATCCATCCAGGAGGAAATCGTTTCCGCTTTGGAGCTGCCGTATCGCGTCATCAACGTTGCGTCAGGAGACCTTGGTTCGGCAGCTGCAAAGAAATATGACCTTGAAGTGTGGCTGCCCTCTGAAGGCGCTTACCGTGAAGTGACTTCTTGTTCCAATTACACCGACTATTCGGCGCGGCGCATGAGCAGTCGCTACAGAGACGAGAACGGAACCGGTTTGCTACACACCTTGAATGGAACCGCTTGCGCAATTTCCAGAACCCTCGTGTTTCTTATGGAAAATGGTCAGCAAAGCGATGGGTCGATCGCCATTCCTGACGCACTGCAGAGCTATGTAGGATTCGATTCTGTGCCGGGTGCGGCTAAGTAAATCCCCAACGGATGCCAATCCAAGCCGCCCCGACGCCGCTAAACAATGTCGCCGCAAAATAGGCAGTTGCTAATAAACGAGAGCGCGAAAGAAGATCAGCCAGCTCGCGCGCCAACCCCGAAACTGTTGTCATGGCGCCGATCCCGGCAGTTCCGATAACTGTCATGATCGGATCGCCTAAACCTGCGAAATAACCCAACGCCCAAGCACCAGTGGTGTTCAAACACCAAGTACCAAATATTCCCCAGCGACCGCTTACCGCCCAACGGGTTGTCGTTCCTAACGCTGCCGCAACAACGAATAAAACAACAATCATTGTCTATCTCCCAACGACTTTCCGAGATCGAAACCAACTCCGCAACCCACGATGGTCGCTAGAGCTATAAGCGCAGCGAAAGACCACCGTTGACCTTCAAGAGCTGCGCCCAAAGAAACAGCAAGGGCAGCAAAACTGGTTAAGGAGCCGCATAATCCCACTGTGAACCAAAGAGACTCCCACTTTGCATGACGTGAGCTAGACGCCCAGCCAATCAAGATGCACCCGCAAATGTTTGCGGCTAAAAGGCCGCAAGATTCCCCCGCGATTACTCCTAAAGTCCATCGAGCGCCCGCGCCGATAACTGCGGCAATTAATACAGCAGTTGCAACTCGCGTTGTCATGGCATAGTGCCTAGTGGACAACCCGAACTCAAAAGGTGATGCAACAAGTGAATTCCTTACAACAAATTCGTGAGGCTCTAATGACCGAGGGTCTGATGGAAGAGGACGCTCCTTCAAATCCTATGGATTTGTTTGAGTCGTGGATTGCTTATGCAGAAGAGCTCAAGTTTCACAATGCAAATGCGATGACTGTGGCAACGGTTGATTCGAATCTGGCGCCTTCTGCGCGAAATGTCCTATTGCGAGGGCGACTGGGGGAGAGCCTGGTGTTTTACACCAATTATGAAAGTGATAAAGCCGTTGATCTAGACCAAAATAACAAAGCGGCAGTGCTAATGGGTTGGCTGGAAATAGAGCGACAAATACGGTTTACGGGTGAAGTAGAAAAAATCGACGAGAGAAGCAGTGATAAATATTTCTCATCACGAGCACGTGGATCCCAAATATCGGCTGTCGTGTCAAAGCAAAGCCGGCCAGTAGCCAGTCGAAATGAGATCGAAGCGGCATGGAGTGCGCTCGACGCTGAACTAGCTGATCTCTCGCCCGTCCGTCCTGATCATTGGGGCGGGTATGTTTTCACTCCCAACTCGATTGAGTTCTGGCAGGGTCGACCTAATCGGTTACACGACAGACTCCGCTATCGACAAAAGGATGGCGCATGGATACTGGGTCGGCTCGCGCCTTGAAACTTTGGTTTACTCGTTTCGATTGGACCAATCGAGCGCTGCTGTCGCTAGGCCGTTGATCAAAGCTTCGTGATGCGGAACTCTTCCAGGCCCCTTAAAGCCAGTCCAAACTGGGCTCTTACCTCGGATTCGCGGAGGTAGTTCCACCTGCACTCCTCCGCCTTTAGCAAGGTTCACCGGATTGTTTCGATGTTGACCGCGCAGAGCAGGTGGTATAGCAGAAATCTCGTGGACTATTTCATAGTGAGGTAAGTAAGGGATTAGCCGACACGCTACGAATTCGGCCAGATCACGGTTTTGGCCACCCAATAAAACAGATCGAAGCAAGTCAGGTCTCCCAAACCCATGTATTGCCACGACCACATCTACATGGTCAAGGAAAAGCTTTAGATTTCGTGACTCATCAGGGCTCACAAGATGTGAAGGGATATGCCACTGGTCATCTGGACCTTGTAAAACTCCGTAGTACGAGGCTCCCGACCGTTCCGCTGCTGCAGAGGCAATGTCGTCCGTAACTTCCTCTAGCCAGCCGCCGTGGAAGGCCATGAAGCCAAAACGTGAGCCGAGCTGGAGCACCTCGCTAATGCCTGGCATAGACAAGAGAGCCTCGAAAGGGCGATCGCGTTCCAATAATTCATGATCTCCCAGGTGCAATGCCACTAACTGTTCTCCTCGCTTGTCTCTATTGGTGATTTATTAGGCTGCAATAACCAGACGATCAAACCGAGAGCAATAATTACAGTTAGTAAAACTCCTGTCCTGACACCACCAATTTCACCGATAGCGGTGCTGAGGCTCGAACTCCATCCTTCGACAGATGTCACCAGAAAGTTTGAAGAACTACCGGTCCTCTCAATCAGCCAGAAGACCACAAGGTAAATGCCAGCGAGCAGCATCAGTATCCCCGAGGCGCGGTCGATGAAACGGACCATCGATCTGACTTTTTCGAGGAACGATGAGCGGGCCAAGGCCAAACTCATCGTAAGGGCCAACAGGGTGATGGTCATCCCAGCGGCATAGAAGAGAAATGCGATGATCCCAGCTGTAAAGCCAGTAACCGATGTAGAAACCACGACAATGAAAGTTGGTAGAGCGCACGAAATTGAAGCGACTGCATAAGAAACACCGAAAAGGAACAAGTTCCGCAGATCCTTTCCACCAGTGCCTCGTTCGAACTTCGGAAAAGCGAAATCGAGACGCTTGCCTGCGGTCACCGCACTTCCGAAGACGATTAAAAGCGTGCCAATACAAATTGCGATCCAGGGAACTATTTCCCGGATAACGGTTAAGCCGGCAGAAACTAGTAAGCCTGTCGCCCCGAAAACTATGAGAAAGCCGCCCGAAACTGCTGATCCCGTCCATAGGGCGCGGCTAACACTTGTGTTCGGACCGGGTTCCGCGTTGGCTTCGATACCGAGGAAATAAGACAAATACGCAGGCAACATTGCGAACCCGCAAGGATTAATGGTGGCGATTATGCCCGCGGTAAAAGCGAACGCAAGATTTAGGTCATTCATAATCGGCAAAACCTTCGAGTCGCGAAATAAGCCCCTCGTAGTTGATTACTCCGCTGTGGCTTTCCAAAATCTGTCCGTCTTTCGAGATGAACACGGTGGTAGGCATGGCGAATCCACCCAGCTCTATGAGTAAGTCGTTTTCGTCCAAACCAACTGAGTATGTCACGCCCGTAGATCTAACTAACTCAAGAGCGGGACGCCTACCCTCCACGGCGAGGCCGAGAATAGTGACCCGTTCACCGTGATTCGCATGGAGCTTCTCGAAGTCCGGCATTTCCTTTACGCAGGGAGCGCACCACGAGGCAAAGAAGTTGACAACTAAAGGTTTTCCGGCAAACGAGCCCAGCGACTGCTCTTCGCCTTCGAAACCCCTGAATGTCAGTTGGTAGACGCTGTCTGTCGAAGCAGCAAAAACTGAATCGTTTGCATTGGTACTTTCTGATGGGCCTCCCTTACCAGCGAATAAAAAGATTGATGCGCCCGCGATGTAGAGCACCAGAAGACCAATCAATCGGCGTCTCCATGAATGGGTCATATCGCTCTCAGTGTCGATCCGGGGTCGGTAGTAGTCACGGTACCCCTTGAACACGTCAGAGCCCCCAGGATCGTCGATCCCAGGGGCTCCTCGACCAAGTCGGCTTGACGATTGCTGTTAGATGTCCGTTTCGGAAACCTTCAGCGGTCTCATCCCGACGGGTCTGCAAAGAAGTAGGTGAGGGTCCAACTTCTCTGTGCGATTAAGCAGGTATCAGTTCCGGCGGAACTGGAACTTCGTCGACTGCTATTACAGGGCGTGCCTCTTTGGGTGGCCTGCCCCGGCCTCGTTTGCCGATAACAATTCGACCGTTTTCGATCAGCTGCCCACCCCAGATGCCCCAAAGTTCCTTTCGAGTGAGAGCAGCTTCAAGGCACTCTTCGCTGACCGGACACTTAGCGCACATGGCTTTCGCGCGCGCTTGGTGGGCGACGTTGTCTGAAAAAAATAGATGGGTCAAAGTCCCGTTGTTGTCGTTGCAGCGGCCAGCTACGTTCCATTGGTCTTCGGTTTCGATGAGAAGTTCCAGCATTGGTTTCTCCTTCTTCTTTCTGTTGACTGACTGAGAACTGGATTTGGTGAATAAAAGCAGCAAGGCCGCCGGTAAACCGGCGGCCCTGCAGTGGAATTCTTGATGTGCTTTTCGCAGCTACATCTGCTCCTCCGAAGGCCGCCCTGCCTGATGCTTAATCCCGGTGAAATATGGTGTCGGTGACATCGTGGCGGTCCCAGTATCGAATTTTGTTGACATGCGTGACCCGACATTCGCGCTGTAACAAAAGGCGCGGGGGGTTGAGTTCATAAAACTCGACCAGATTGTTGAAAGTGAGTCACTCATTGTCTTTATAAATTCTTACTTACGAGGATTAACGAAATAAAGGCCATCACAAACGCTTAGCCAAGGTCAAATGATTAAACCAGCTGAGCAGATTGGCCAGCCAACGAGGGTAGCCGGCGTATAGATGGGTTCCACCCAGCGCACCCTAAAGGACAGATGATTTAACCAAAGGAATATTCCAAGATTCCATCTGGAGTACGAGTCGCGTCGGTCTCACCAATCTGGCGAAGATGTTCGAGGTGAGCGAAAGTTTCTGATTCGGCCATCGGACCCCAAGAACGTTGTTGAAAAAGTTCCTTCATGTATTTCTGGACAGAGGCGCGACCTAGCTGATCTGATGCCTCTCTGAGTAAATCCAGACGTTCTTCGTGGTGCTGTTTAATAGCATCAACTCGGTCTGCGAGATTAGTAAAGGGTTGCCCGTGCGCAGGAAGACCCAATCTGATGCCGTCGAATTCGGCTACCCGATCCAAACTGACGAAAAAGTCTTTGAGCGGGTCAGCGGCTGGACCAAAGCCCGATATGTGCGGAGTGATTGTTGGTAGCACGTGGTCACCGCACAGCATCAGACCCGCTTCCGGGTCGTAAAGACATAGATGATCTGTCGTATGCCCTGGAGTGTGCACGGCTACGAATTCCCGTCTCGCAAGGCGGAGATGATCGGCGTCTTCAATTCTCTTCGTTGGCTTTGGTGTTGAAAACCAGGACCCGCCCCAGCCTTTGCGCATCATGGCGTAGCCAAGCCGCCTATGCCATGGCATTTTGTATCGTTCTCCGCCCCAGGGGGTCGGGCCTCGAGGGCCAGTATCTAACCCAGCAAAGAGAGGGTCATCTCGCAGTTGTGCGTTCTCATTTGACGAAGAAACATTTTGAAGGGGCTCATCGTCCTCTTCCTCGAGATTCCACCACATTCTAAAATTTTTGTGCGTGATGATCTCAGAACCGTATTTCTGGTGAAAGTGACCAGCGGCTCCAAAATGATCCGGATGGCTGTGAGTGATCACGATGGAGTGGACTCTTTCCGGAGGCACCTCGGCTTTAGCCAAACCCGCCATCAAAGCTTTCCAATTTGCGGGTCCGGGGAGCCCAGGGTCAACTAGCGCAGCGCCATTTTCATCGTCCAATATGTAACAGTTGACGTGACCTAAGCCAGGCATCGACATAGGCAACTGCAGGCGACGAACGTTGGGTGCCAACTCGACCACTGCCTCATCAGGAGGCCGTTGTTCTTCGCGCATCGGACGATTCATCACGGAGATTCTACCCCCGTATCTAATCCGAATTCGATTTTTCAGCAATGTTGAAAAAGTGCTGACGATAGTGATGCAGTTCAGCAATGCTTTCGCGAATGTCATCGAGGGCTCGATGCGAAGTTTCTTTTTTGGGAACCCCTTGAAAAACCTTAGGATTCCATCTCCGTGCCAATTCCTTTGCAGTTGAGACGTCTATTGAGCGGTAATGCAAAAAATTTTCAATATCTGGCATATATACATCTAGAAAGCGTCGATCGGTGCCAATTGAATTACCGCACAGCGGAACGGACCTAGGTTTTTGAATGTGTTCTTTGATGAAATTAAGCGTTAGTTCAGATGCTTCATTCATCGTTATCGATGACTTGCGTATTTCATCAAGCAAGCCTGAGCGAGTGTGCATATCGGTGACAAAGTCATCCATTTCTGCAAGCTGTGAATCATTAGCTTGAAGAACTAAATCCGGTCCTTCCGCGATAATTTCCAGCTCATCATCAGTGATGATTGTGGCGATCTCAACTATGACGTGCCGAGCGGGTTCCAAACCTGTCATTTCAAGATCCATCCAAACAAGCATGTCTTCATGCTAGGCGGAGTGCGTCTTGCAGAGAGGGTGCCTGCATCATCTTGCCGCTATGCCTAGAGTCAGGGGGTGGTTCTCATTCCAGTTCAGCGATTTGATTCCGATCTACCTCTCCCTGCATACGCGAAAGCTGGCGATGCGGGTGCTGACCTCATTGCTAATGAAGAGGCGTCCCTATCCCCGGGTGGTGGCCGAGCGTTAATTGGTACAGGCATAGCAATCGCCATACCACCTGGATATGCGGGCTTTGTTCAACCACGTAGCGGGCTTGCTTTACGGCATGGAATTACGTGTCTCAACACACCTGGTTTGATTGATAGCGGATATAGAGATGAGCTCAAGGTACTGCTCGTAAACACGGACCCGAACGAACCTTACGAAGTCCAGCGAGGGGATCGCATCGCTCAGCTAGTTATTCAAAAAATCGAAGAAGCCGTATGGGAAGAAACCGACCAGCTCGACGAAACCGAACGCGGGCTAGGAGGCTTTGGTCATTCAGGTCGCTGAACCTCTATTTAGCTGTCTCACCCTGTTGGGAAACTAGAGCTTATGGAGACACCGACCTTATTTGAACTAGAGGTACCGGTTGAAGACGAGACTGGAGATCTCACCCGGCTTAAGGTCCAAACGCGTATTCGCGAGATGAATCACCGCCGGATCAGTCAGCAAGATATCAACCAAATGTTGGCCAGGCGCCATGCTGCTATCGCTCGTCTACGACGACGCCGACATGAAGCTGATGAAGTTGACCACGAATACTGGGTACGTCGGCGAAATAATATTCGTCTTGTGGAATGATGAAATTTTTCTGCGAAGCTTGAAATCTATGACACCCGCCGTCCGTTTTGCAGAGAAGGCCGGCGTCAAAGTTGGTCTGCACCACTACGACCATGACCCAAACAACCGTCACTACGGTCTCGAAGCCGCCGAAGCTCTAGGAGTCTCACCAGAATTAGTATTTAAGACGCTTGTTTTGGAAATCTCCGCTAACGATAAACCGCTTTATGTGCTCGCGGTGATACCCGTCGCCAAGACATTAAATATGAAAGCCGCAGCCGCGGCACTGGGATACAAAAGCGCGGCGATGGCTACGCCTACTAATGCCGAGCGGGTCACTGGCTATATCCGTGGCGGTATTAGCCCGCTCGGAACTCGGAACCGCCTTGGCACACTGTTGGATGCTTCTTCGTCTGAGTTTGACTGCATCTATTGCAGTGGAGGAAAACGTGGTCTCGATATATCGATTAGTTCGAGAGATCTCGCCCGATTGACTAATGCAACCATTGCAACAATTGCGAAATAAAGTAGGCCGCCCGGGGCTCGAACCCGGCACCTTGGGATTAAAAGTCCCCTGCTCTACCCGATGAGCTAGCGGCCCACCATCAGCGTACCGGCGGTTCTCCATTAGGCGCTCCGCTCTGGTTAGTCATTTCTAGATTGTTCAACCAAGAGTTGGAACACAGATCGTCAAAACTCAAAGAATATTTTGACCTTCGTGGCCAAGCTCAACCGCTTCTACCATTGGACGCTGTCGCATGCCACTTGCCCGTAAGCGGTCCGGTGCTACATCAGACTCAACTGGATCAGCCTTGCATTTGGGACACTGGCATGGCGGATGCATCAAGGGATTAGGTGGCGATTCCCAATCTCTTTCAAGGGCCGTGCATTCAATCTCGTCCACAAAAACCAATTCTACGGTTCCGAAACAGGGAGCACTTTTCTCACTAGTACTAGGAGTATCACTCTCGACGCTGGTCAATTAAAGCCTGGGTTGGCGACGCACCAGATGGCATAGTCCTTATTGGTGCTAACCCAAGTGACTTGGGTGCAGCAGAAACGATGTTTCAAGAGACCAGTTATCAATGAATGACTCTTTGTTTAAGCATCATCGGCCGCGACACCAAATGCTTAACAAGTACCTGACCTTGGTTCCGATAAAACATAAGCTTGAACCCGTGACTAACGAGAACCAGGGACACAATGCGTCCGACTCATCGTTGACCGATTCAGCCCTTGATGACTTAGAAGTCGAGCTGTCGAAAGTTGAAGCAACTATGCAAGCAATAGCTGACGGTGCCGAAATTGAATCCGCCACTTCCTGGCTGAACCGCCTCTAGACCTCACTGAACTGAGGGGAGTCACTCGAGTTCGTGTTCAAGGTCCTCTCCCGAGAAATCTGCTCCGTCGAGCGGAATTAAATGGTCCTGTAACTGATACCAACGACCCGAGAGATGATTAGTCACAGCCACGTTTGAAGCGTTACTTGTTCTATCCAAAGCTCTAATCAATCCCGCGTGTCCGACGAGCAAGAGGCGAGGATAATTTTCCGCCAACCGGTGCAACGTGGGCAGAACTCGTGCTGCGACTGAATCATCGGACTCGTAACCTTCAGGCCATCGCTGCTCCGCAATAGCGTTGGGCCAAGAGGTCTCTATCTCTGCACGTGTCAGACCTTGCCAGGGACCTGCGGATCTTTCTCGAAACTCGCTAAAGGAGCTCACATCACCCACGTTGAGTGCAACGCCAAGGATCTCTGCGGTTCGGCGCGCTCTCTGTAAATCGCTCGACGCTACACCGTCAAAACTAATTTTCGAGTTGAGCAATTGTTCTGCGGCTGCCTGTGCTTGCCGTTCGCCTAGCTCGGTCAGTGGGGGATCTGCCTGTCCTTGCCATCGGCCTTGAGCATTCCACTCGGATTGTCCATGTCGAAGAATGAGTAAGTCCACCAGAACCTGATCTTCCGTATCGATTCAGGAAAGAAGGTAGTGCTTTGGAACAGAAGCTCCACGCGACCAAAGCTAGGATCCGAACATGGCGACCGTAACTCTTCGACTTTTTGCTAGTGCCCGAGAAATAGCTGGCGCCGGAACCATTACGTATGAGGCTGACACGACACAAGACTTACTTGCACGCGCGGAGGAAGAGCTGGGAGTCGGATTTTCTGAAATCTTGCAGATCAGTCGAATCTGGTTGAATGGAGAGCCTGTAGAAGGAAATTCTCCGATTACCGATGGGGACGAAGTTGCAGTTCTCCCCCCTGTCTCGGGCGGTTGATGAGAAATTTCGCGCACAGGTCCCTAGTCCTATACGCAAAAAACCAAGCGTCCTGGTCCCTTCAGTCAGTGGCTACAGTTGCCGCGTTGTTCGCGCTATCGATCAGTGGGTGGGCGTTCGGAGTGGCTATTAGTTGCTTTCTGCTGACTATCTCGGTGACGCGTGCCGACATATCAGTTGCGCGGGATGGACCCCCATTGGCGCTGTTTTCAGTGTTCGTCATTAGTGGCTTTTTCAATGATCCACGGCTTTCGGTAATGGTTGGAATTGTCGCGCTTATATCAACACCCGCCATTGCTGCTATAGGCAATAGGGGCATGACATCTTTAGTTGCCCAAACAATGAGCATTCTGGGTGCTTGGTTCCCGGCGGGCCTACTTACGGTCAGCCTTACGATTCTCGCTAATCGTGACCGATCCTTAGTAGCTCTGTTGCTAGTACTTATTTACTTTCATGACTTAGGTCTTCAACTGTGTTCTCGTTCCCACGGCATTAAGCGCCTTGCTCCAGTTTTCGCTCTTGCCGGCACCCTTACTTTGCTTTGGGCTGCAATGCAGGTCTCAGTCTCGCCGATCCCCCACGAATGGTTTTGGCAGTTCGGTGCACTTGTTGGTTTCGCAATGACGGTAAGCCGGATTTTTACAGAACTATTGGTGGTTCACAGATGGAGGGCTGCGCTTGCTATTTCTTCCTACGTGTTTACTGGACCCATATGGGCTGCAGTTGCACTGGGCGTAGTCCTCTAAAGATGAATTCAATAGCTATTCGAGTGGAGTACTGGGGTTTAGTGGCATACCTTGGTCATTCGTGACGAAAGCAGAAGATACCCATGGGTCTTATGAGCCGATCCGAAGGATCGGAGTACTTTCGATGCACACGTCTCCTTTGGATCAGCCGGGCCTTGGAGATAGCGGTGGCCTAAACGTTTACGTCCGTGAACTTGCCGCTTCCATGGCGACCCAAGGAATTGATTGCGACGTTTATGTTCGTCGAACGTCAAGAGAAGTTCCTGAAGTAGTAGAGCTCGGACCAGGGGTAAATGTCATACAAATCGAAGCTGGCCCCTATGGACTTGAAAAGTCTGACCTCCCGGCTGTTCTCGATGCATGGACTCGCGGGGTAGCGACGTGTGTAGCAGAGAGGCCTGTCGAGGCATTCCACGCCCACTACTGGCTTTCTGGGGTCGTAGGTCATCAACTCAAACATGAGTTTGACCGTCCACTAGCAGTTACCTTCCACACTTTGGGACGTATAAAAAACATCGCAGGGGAATTGGAATCAGAAAATCGCATTCGCTCAGAAGAATTGGTCATTGGCTGCGCCGACGCAGTTTTTGCTTCAGGGAGTGTCGAAGCAGATCAATTGACGTCTTTGTATGGCATCGCCAGGGATCGAATAGAAATTTTGACGCCCGGAGTGGACCAAACTTTGTTCAAGCCCGGTGAACAGAACTCTGCGCGAAAATCATTGGGCTTAGTTGAAGCACCGACCCTTCTTTTTGTCGGTCGAATTCAGGAATTTAAGGGTCTAGATGTTGCGATTGAAGCCCTTAGTCTTTCTGCTAATAACGATGTCCGACTAGTAGTTGTCGGTGGTTTATCAGGTAATCGGGGAACCGAAACGTATCTCGACATCAGAAGACGGATAGAGCGATGCGGACTGGAAGAACGCATACTGTTCGTTGATCCACAGCCTCATCAATTGTTGCCGACCTATTACCAAGCGGCAGATGCCTGTCTTGTCCCCAGCAGATCAGAGTCTTTTGGCCTCGTAGCGCTAGAGGCCGCAGCATGTGGGTTACCCGTTATTGCTAGCAACGTTGGGGGCCTTCGTGACAATGTCGTAGACGGAGTCACAGGCTTGCTCGTCAATGAACGCGACCCTGCCGAGTTTGCGGCCGCTATCGACAACCTACTGGAGCATCAGGAATTGAGACGACTGATGGGCCGTAGGGGAGTTGAGCGAGCTTCTCTCAATAGCTGGGGTCTTGGTGCGAGCAACGCTATAGATGTCTTTCAACGTCTGATCTCAAGAGAACTGGTTTCTTGCGCGTGACACGCGACGCTGCGACACATGAAGAACTAGCAGCGCTAGAGCAAGCGATAGATGATTGGTTCCGCCGGCAAAAAAAAGAGTTACCCATTTTGTTGGATATAAGTCGTGACGAAGAAATTCCCCGCCGCTGGTACGCCCGACTCGAAGGAGAAGAACGCGACGTTACGACTATCTGGCTAACACTTGGACAAAGAACCTTAAAGTATGAAACATATTTTCTTCCCTCCCCTGAGGTGAATAGAGAGCAACTTTTCGAGCTTCTACTCCGAAGGAACTATGACCTCGTGGGAGCTCAGTTCGGGATTGGCCCTGAAGAGGCGATATTCCTCACTGGCGAACTTCCTTTTCATGCTGTCGACGAAGATGAACTCGATCGAATTCTTGGGTCCATCTGGGACTTCGTCGAACGCTATTGGCGTGCAGCACTGAAAATAGGATTTGCGAATCGCTTTACCGAAACCCCCAAAGACATTGAAGAAAAATAGAGTCAGGCGATGGTAGGGGCGGACGCTACCGTGGACGCTATGGTCGACTTGCAAATAATTGGCGGCGGCAAAATGGGCGCCGCGCTGCTGGGGGGATTACTGCGGCAAGGTCGCGAACCGCAAGGAATCCTGGTAATTGAAACAGTGGCCGCTCGCAGGGAAGAACTGACCCAGACCTATGACGTGAAGGTCTCGGCCGAAATACAACCCTCCACCGGGTCAATAATTGCCACTAAGCCTGACGCTGTTGTCGGTGTTGCTGCACAAGCCGTCGAAGCTGGCACCAATCGTCTCCTATCGGTTGCGGCTGGCGTAACACTGGCCTCTATTGAAGAAGCCACCGGTGGAGCGGTGCCCGTAATTAGGGCTATGCCTAACACTCCAGCTCTAGTCGGCAAAGGAGCAGCAGCAATCTGCGGAAATCAAGCCAGCGCGTCAGCAGATTTGCAATGGGCGGAGGAAATTCTAGGAGCGGTAGGCACCGTAGTCCGGACCGATGAGCAGCTACTCGACGCAGTAACTGGATTATCTGGCTCCGGACCTGCGTACGTCTTTCTGGTCGCTGAAGCCATGATCGATGCCGGCGTGATGACGGGCCTCAGCCGGCCGATAGCAACTGAATTAGCTGTTCAAACCTTGCTCGGCGCTGCGACGCTGTTGGCTGACGGGAAACCCCCAGCAGAGTTGCGAGCGGATGTCACATCGCCGGGAGGTACCACTGCAGCGGGTCTACGAGAACTAGAAAGTCACGGCCTTAGGGCAGCGTTTGCTGCTGCTATTGAGGCGGCAAGCCGACGTTCCCAAGAACTGGGGCGAAATTGAGACATGGGTACTTTCGACACCATTACTTGCTTAACCGACTTAGGAACTGCCGACGAGTCTGTTGGGTTACTTCATTCCATCCTGCACGATTTAGCACCTGCAGCGAAAGTCATAGACCTATGCCACGACATTGAGCCAGGGGATGTGCGCGCTGGGTCCTTGATGCTTGCACGTAGCGTCCCATACCTATCTCCAGGTCTTGTATTGGCTTCCGTTGGGTCACTCTCGGATCGACCCGCTATCGCCGTGTCTGTCGGAGATGGTCAATCAATTTTGGTTGGTCCGGACAATGGATTGCTAGGTGCTGTCGTAGCGGTGGTGGGAGGTGCGGACTCTGCCGTTCAGCTCACCAACAACGAATTGCACACCGATTCACCGGGGCTACAGCACTTGACGCGAGATGTTTTGGCACCTGTCGTCGGACACCTAGCGGCTCGGGGATCAATCTCAGATTTAGGCGAAGAAATAAACCCCAGTCTCTTACTGCCGTCGTTAATCCCGATACCGCGAATCGAGAGTGACGGAACGGTCACAGCCGAAGTAATACGACTGACTCGGCAAGGTGCTGCTCAACTAAATATCGATCGTGATGCTCTCGTAGGTCTAGGCGAAACGCTTCTACTTGGGTTTGGTGATGAACAACGAGTAGTACGAATTCAGCGCCCGGAAGAGGTCAACCCGGGACACCTTGCCATTGTCGATGACGAGTACGGACTGTTAGCGATTGCCACTGGATCAAACGAAGGTATTATCCCTGCCGCTTTGGAAGCTGGCAGCGAGATCACTTTGAAAGAAGTGACATGAGACCAGGCACGACCCTCTTACTTGCCGCATTGCTAGTCATGATCGTGATTGCTGCCACGATCCAACTTCTATTCATAGCGCTCTAGTAGGACGTCGGGTCAAAAATTTTCCCACCAACTCGTATCTGAAGTGGAAACAGACCACCGACACTGCAAAAATGCTGACCGCGAACATTTCCTCGGCCGAACAACGAGCTTTCACCTTGTGAATCCGGTCCGGGCTCTCGTCTATTGGTAAAAGAGGATCCCATTGATTATCGCTACTCGAGCGAGTCCGCTAGCACGCTGGCAGGCTGAAGCGGTTTCGATGTTGTTGAGTTCTCATGGAATCGAAACGGAATTTCAACTAGTCACCACTGAGGGCGACCGTGACCAGAGCCGTCAGATACAGGACATGGCGGGACAAGGAGTTTTCGTTAAAGAAGTTCAGAAAGCGGTGTTGGACGGTCGCGCGGATGCGGCAGTGCACAGTGCAAAGGATTTGAGATCACTACCTACCAATGGTTTGAATTTGGTCGGGTTCCTAGACCGAGGTGATCCGCGCGACGCGTTGATTGGCGCGCAACTGGATCAAATACCAGAGGGTGGAGTTGTTGCTACCGGGTCGGCTCGCCGGCGGGTGCAACTATATGACCTACGGCCGGACCTCAAATTTGTCGGGTTACGTGGCAATATCAAGACTCGAGTAGCGATAGCGCAAAGCGAAGATGTGGACGCAGTTGTAGTAGCTATGGCCGCCCTTGACCGACTTGAGTTAACCGATTTAGCGGAGCAGATATTTGACCCTCAAGAGATGGTTCCACAAGTAGGCCAGGGAGCTATTGCTCTTGAATGTCGTGCTGATGATTCTGAAACAATTGAGTCCCTTTCCCAGCTTGTCGACGACTTGACCGGCCGCTGTGTAACCGCAGAACGTTCGTATCTTGCGGAACTCGGGGGTGGTTGCGAACTACCTGTTGGTGCGTACGCCTATGAAGAGCAGGGCACCCTATACCTCGACACGGTTCTTGCTTCGCTAGATGGAAGCACCGTGTTGCGAACAAAACACCAAGGAGATGACCCGATATTGCTAGGGGCTCAAACGGCACAGGAGTTACTGGCGAGTGGTGGTTACAATTTGCTCGCGAGTGGTGGAGATAACGCTTGAACACAAAGCCCTTAAAGGGAAAGTCAGTTGTCGTTACGAGAGCATCTCACCAAAACGCTGAGCTGGTTAGGGCCTTTTCTGACTTAGGGGCTGATGTGATCGCTGCTCCCGCAATTGCCATTGTTCCGCCGCTAGACGGGGGACAGCCCCTCGATGACGCTCTGCTACGACTCAGTCGATTTACATGGCTTGCGTTTACTTCTTCAAACGCCGTTTCAGCATTGATGGCCCGCGCTGCGCGCCGGGGAGTTTTGAAAAACTTTTCTCATTTGCAAATCGCCGCAGTTGGGCCGACAACAGCCGCCAAAGTTTTTAAAGAGTTAAAACGAGACGCGACTCTTATTCCCCAAAAGTCAGATGGCGCTGCCCTTGCGGCAGCGTTTCCAGAGCCCGGTCCGAACGATCGAGTGCTAATTCCAGCAGCTTCTGATGGACTGACCGACTTGCGGCGAGGCCTAGAAGCGAAGGGATGGGATGTTGATCAGGTTGCGGCTTATAGGACTGTGTTTCCATCACTTAGCGATGAACTCATTGAGCGGTCGATTACCGCTGACTTGGTGACTTTCGCTTCACCTTCATCAGTCATAGGCCATTTACAACAAACCAACGGGCTCACAGCGTCGAACGTTGTCGCTATCGGCGCAACCACTGCAAAGGAATGTATAGCGAAAGGTCTTACCGTCGCGGCGACAGCGGAGCAGCAGTCATCAGGTGCGTTGGTTCAAGCAGCCATTGAGGTCCTAACGTAATCATGGCAACTAACGCGCTCATACTCGACTTTGATGGAACGATCATCGATACCGAAACTCCGGCCTTTGAGTCGACTGAGACAATATGGGCGAGACACGGCATCGAATTCCCGATGGATTGGTGGCTTCAGGGCATGGGAACCGATCGCAAATCGACCTGGGTCAAAGAACTAGAAAGCCGATTAGGCAGAGCCATAGACCATGACCAAATCATGGACGAGCGTCAACGCATAAAGAATAAAATGACTCTGTCTCAACCAGTGCTTCCGGGAATTGTCAAACTTCTAGACGCCGCCGAACGCAGAAACATTGAGATGGCCGTTGGCTCAAGTTCACCTCACTCCTGGGTCGATCAACATCTGAAGCGAGTTGGCCTCTACGAACGCTTCTCCCATGTTGTATGTCGTGACGACGTCGGTGGTGTAGCAAAGCCAGCTCCTGACGTCTTTTTAAGAGCTTTGGAGTTACTGGGCGTTTCTGCAGAGTCTGCTGCAGTGATTGAAGATAGCCCTAACGGACTAAAAGCAGCATTAGCAGCCGGCCTACGGACCGTCGTTGTCCCTAACCCGCTAGTGAAATCCCTGGATTTTTCAGGTGCCTTCGCCAAATACGAAGCTCTAGACGACCTAGCCCCAGAGCAACTACTTGATCTAATTTTTGATGCTGAATAGATCTGAGCAAGAACACGAAGGCCTGTAAAAGTAGCTTGGGAAATCTCTGATAACCGGCACCGTTTTAATCGCGGTCTGGAATGAGGCGAGCGACTACTTTGCCGATTTCGTAAACAGACTCCGTGCCACCAGCATCATTATTGACAAGGTTCGTAGAAATTCTCATCACTAGCTCTGTTAACACCCTTGATTGAATTCCGAGACGTGTGAAACGCCTCATCAACCCTGGCCTCCCTAATGCCTTAGTGGCAAGACGCCCGAGGCGGTAATAGTGATCGTACTTGGAGGCCAATTCTTTCTCGTATTGACGCAAGGCCAGACCATCCCCGGTATCGATTGCGTTATCGATCACAGAGGCTGCAAGTTTGCCATTGTTTAACGCTGGCTCTATACCGTCGCCATTAAAAGGATTCACACTTCCTGCTGCGTCCCCCACGACTACCCAATTAGGTCCCGAGCGCGGTCGTACTGAAGCTCCCATAGGGAGGCGTCCCCCCTGAGGTTCACTTTCAATGTTCTCGATGTCAACGTCCCAGAACTTAGGTATTTGCAAAAGCCACTCATCAAATAGATCTTGAATAGATCGAGGGTCGTTACCGTGATGGTGGCTTAGTAGCCCGACTCCGGTATTGACTGTCCCATCACCAAGAGGAAAGACCCAGCCGTAACCTGGTAACTGCTGGCCTGAACTGTCTCGTAAATCAAAAACCGACTCGATCATCTTTTCGCTGTGTTGAGGGCTTGGAAAATAACCGCGCATCGCAACGCCCTGCGCGTATTGCCGAGTTCGAGCAGTCCCGAGCGCCCTTCCAAATGGAGAAAGTGGCCCATCTGCGATTACCACGAATCGAGCGCGAACCTCAATCTCTCCATCCGGTCCTGTTCCAGAGCCGGTGCCTGAAGCACGACAACCGCGCAGGTGACCGTGCTCAACGACGGGGTCAGTGACTTCAACACCGGTCCATACTTGAGCTCCGGCCTCTTTAGCGTGTTCTACCAAGATTTCGTCCAGAGATCGGCGCCGGATCACTAAACCATGACTGGGATGGTCATGATCGGTTGGCCATCGCAGTTCGATGCTTTGACCGTCCGCTGTCATTTTGAGTCCGTGGTGTTGATGAAAAGCTGATTTTGTGACATCGATTTGCATGTCATTTAAATGGCCTACTGCTTTTGGCGTGAGGGCATCACCACAAACCTTGTCGCGTGGGATTACATCTTTCTCTAGCAGCACAACCATTCGACCCGATTTTGCTGCCCAATAGGCAGCTGATGCCCCAGCGGGCCCAGCGCCAATAACTAGAACTTCGGTAGAAAGACGCACCGACATCGTCGTGTTCCTCTCCGACTTAACCTGAGGTTGGAAACTTTCCTTTATGAGTCCCCGAAGGATTCAACTTAGTGGCCGCCGCCTCCGTGGCCGCCCCCGATGTCTTTTCCGCCACCGAGTTCTTCCCACTCGGTATCACGTGCGGCGAGTTCCTCATCACTCAGTTCCTCACCACTCAACACTTCGCGAATGTATCTGGCTACCGAATAAATCTTGTATTCGGTCAGCGCACCGCCGAATCCCGGCATATTTGCGCCTGTCTCGCCTGAAATATGGGCCCCACCGGGTCGATCTGTAGCCCCATAAGGATTGCCAATGCCAATGCCTTCGGAACCAACGGTCAACCAAAGAATCATGTCTGCGTCAAGCTTCGGGAAAGTTAGGAGAACCTCTCCGTTATAGAGCGGCCTTCCAACGCCTCCGCCTTCACTGCCAGCGCCGTCTCCGCCGTGACAACTCGCGCATTGAGCTGCATAGGTCGCAGCGCCTTCTGTCCGCGCTGTTACTGGCTCTGGAGGAGGTTCCGTTAACTTCACGTAGACAAATGCCCAAAGCGGTAGAAAGAACATGACTGGCATTGCCCACATTGGAATCTTGGTTCGCTGTCGAGCAGCCGAAACCCAAGTCGGCTCAATCTCTGTTTCTGTTATCTGTTCAAGCTTGGCATCAGCTTTGGCCGCGGCAATAACGTCGGCGCTGCTAGGTCCAGAACTCGCCTGACCACCGCCATCAGATGAATCGACTGTGGCTCCACCACCACTGCCGTCGTCTTCAAGCAGGCCAAGCGCAATGCGTCTTTGTCGGGAACGCTCAAACAGATATTCAGGAACTTCGGTCACTTTGTCCTCCGCGGGATACCGGTGTGGTGCCCCGCATCACGGGTTGCGCTGATAAGGAAACAAGATATTACGTGCGTTACAAAGATAGGCGGTGAGGTGGGTAACGAAGCAAGTTTGACAGAGACTTCTTTGTCAAGTTGTGCTCAGACTAAACTTATTCAAGAAAATCCTCGTTTCGGTTCGGCATTCGCTGCTCGCGAGTGCCACCATGTAGGTCATCCTTGAGTTACGAATCCGTCGTTAAAGCGTGGTAGAACGTCGAACGATCCGGGCGCCACTCGGGTAGATTTGAATGTGGATTCACGATGTGAATTTGCGTAGTGTGAGGTTCCTCGGAATCTCATCAAGATTCAGTAAGCACGCACCGATAGTAAGTACCAGACGGGAGGGCCAGTGGTCGCACTTGTGACATCAATCCTGATCACGGGTCTAATGATTTATGGCATCGTTGCCTATGGTCAACGCCGGCCTACTGACCGCCCAACCTCATGGGGCGAAGCGATGGTGGGCGCAACTTATATCTTCATGCTCCTGATGCTGGTCTTCGGAGTTGTCCCCGACCGATGGGTCCGGCTTACCGACAATGAGTGGGGATGGTCTGTTGAGCGAATGTTGTTCACAGAAGGGCAGTTCATCGACGGAGACCCCATCACGTTCCCGCCGATGCGTATGGATCTAAAAAAAGTTTCGGACATTGTCGTGGTTATTGAGCACATCGTTGCCCTGGTCGGTTTGCCATTCCTATGGCTCTGGTGGCAAAAACGAGATGAAAAGAAGCCCGTCGATGAGCCCGTATCCGATTTCGGTCGACCACTTATGAAGGGAAGTTGAGATGGCCACAACTGAAGCCAACCCTCCCATGCCCCGATTTGTGGACGACTACGTTTTACAAACGGTCGATGCGGACTACCTAGCTGCAGCGGTCAAACCGAAACAGTTCATTAACATTGACCAATCTGAATGTATTCAGTGCGAAGGATGTGTAGACATCTGCCCGTGGAAGTGCATTCACTACATTGCCGTTGAAGCCATTGACGAAGCCATTGACGCCGACATGCCCGGTTTGGACCCGGCGGACAATGCAATTTTCATAATCGACGATGACGTGTGTACCCGTTGCGCTCTCTGCGTCGACAGGTGCCCTACAGGTGTCATCACACTCGGCAAGATGGTCGATACCCCTCCAGCTGAGGGCGATCAGCATGAACGAACTCACACACACGGCTACGCCTACGGCATGCGACTCTGAGGAATAGACGAATCAAATGGCAAACTCGATCGAAAAACCAAAACAGTCGCTTCCTGAAAAACTTCAGCAAAGCGCCACAGCAGCGACAGATTGGATGCAAGACAGCCAATTCTGGACATCGGTCTTTAGACCTGGATCGATTTTCCGCAAGGGTTACACCGACAGCCCAAGGAACCGCTCATACGTAATCATGAACAGCGTCTTGTATCACCTTCACCCGGTCAAGGTGAAGCGCCACGCTGTCAAGGTCAGCTACACCCTCTGCCTTGGAGGTCTTAGTTTTTTCCTGTTCATCTTGCTGACCATTACCGGTATCTTCCTGATGTTCTTCTACCGGCCGACCGCCGCCGCCGCCTGGAGTGATATCGAGTCTCTACACACCCAGGTCAGTTTTGGGCTACTGGTGCGCAATATGCATAGATGGGGAGCCCACTTAATGACCTTGTCGGTCTTTCTCCATATGGCTCGAGTCTTCTACCACGGCGCATACAAAGCTCCGCGCGAATTCAACTGGGTCGTTGGCGTAATCCTTCTGAAATTAACTCTCTTGCTGGCTTTCACCGGTTATTTGCTTCCCTGGGACCAGTTGGCCCTATGGGCGGTAACCGTGGGAACCAACATGATGGGATTCACACCGGTTTTCGGTGATCAAGTCCGCTTTGTTCTCCTGGGAGGTAAGCAAATTGGTGCAGAAACACTGCTCCGATGGTATGTGCTTCACGTCTTAATGCTCCCATTCGTTTTAGTTATCTTCCTGGCAATTCATTTTTGGAGAGTCCGCAAAGACGGCGGCATCTCAGGACCGCTATAGATCGGGGGGTGAAATAATTCCATGACCGAAATACCTGAACATCTTCTAAAGAGAAGCCAAGAGGCCAAGGCAAAGGCAGATGGTGGGTCCGCGCCCTCCGACGACGTGGTCGCAACTTCGGACGACGACGGTGAAACCATTCCACGTTCTTTGCTCGAACAAAGCCAACAAGAGGGCGGTCCTGCCCCGGCGGCTGGCGGGGTAGCCACCATTGCTCCTCCAGCTATGGCGGGGCCCAGTGGAAACACTCACAGATTATTGACAGTAGTGAAGTCAGGCTCGATCCAAGACGTCAAGGCCAACCCAGGTGACAAAGTTCATGTTTGGCCCCACTTGCTTGCCCCCGAGTTCACAGCGGCTCTCTTCATCACCGCTTTCACGCTCGTGTTCTCGCTCTTCATCAATGCACCATTGCTTGAACTTGCGAACCACAACGCAACCCCAAACCCGTCTAAAGCTCCTTGGTATTTCTTAGGGCTTCAAGAATTATTGACAATGTTCGATCCAATGATCGCTGGAGTAACTATCCCAGGCATTGTCCTAGTTCTATTAGGTTTCGCTCCCTACATCGATCGAAATCCGTCGAATGCACCAGAGGATCGCAAATTTGCGATCTGCATACAGACTGTTCATTTGATGTTCTGGGCGGTCCTCGTCATTATTGGCTCCTTTTTCCGGGGTCAAGGTTTCAACTTCACCTATCCGTGGGATACCGGTCTCCACGGGATCTTCCACCTCTAGGAGCATCACAGTGTCAAGCGGTACGGTCATCGCCATAGCTATACCTGTGCTCATCGCGCTAGCAGCGGTTGTAGGTTTCACGTCTCTGCGCCGACGGGACGCGCAAGGGCTTGGCCACTTGTCGCGTGAAACGCGCAAGCGAGACGCTGGTGCGATGACGGTAACCGCGGCAAGTGACGAAGCCAAAGAACTTGAGCGATCAGTAGCCCTAGCGAGAGTAACTGCTGATGTCGCTATCCCTGAACCCGCTTTGCCTGAAGAATGGACACCTCCCGACCCTGAAGAAGTTGGGGTGACCCGCCGCCAATTCCTAAACCGTGCCTCTATTACTTTGATGACTATGGGCTTATCGGCGTTTGGTGCGGCGAACATAGCGTTCTTATGGCCGCGCCCGACAGGAGGTTTTGGCTCCAAAGTAAAAATCGGGACTATTTCGTCTGTGAATGACTTAATCTCCTCATCTTCACCGGCCGCTAACTTTTCGTACTTCTCAGAAGCGCAAACTTACCTTCAGCCATTCCCAATGGATTCGGAGACTCAGCAGGCAGCTGAAGCTGTTTACTCTGGCGCTATTTTGGATGGCATAAAGATGGGTTATGTAGCTCTTTGGCAAAAGTGCCCCCACTTGGGTTGCAAAGTCCCTGTTTGTGGAACCTCACAGTGGTTTGAGTGCCCATGTCACGGTTCCCAGTACAACCGAGTCGGAGAGAAAAAGGTCGGGCCCGCGCCGCGAGGCATGGACCGGTTTCCGGTCATTATCGACGGCGACAAAGTAATTATTGACACGGGCAGCCCAACGCAAGGCCCCCCTATCGGCACTGACACCACCGGACAAGGCCTAGAAGGACCACACTGCGCGTGATTGATAACTTTCCGTTCGTCCTTACTCGCCAGACAATGGCAGGAGATTACACACAGTGATGTATGCCGCCACCACAGAGCGCTCGATCGCAATGGTTCTACTAGCTGTTGTGGTTGTTGGATGGGCGATTTATGTCTTCGTAAACATCCGCCGCAGCAAACGCGAGGTCGGAAGTGAGATCGAATTAGCTGCAAACCGTGGATCGTTACCGGATGACGAAGTCCTAGAAGGAAGCCGCCTAGAACAAGTCCAAGCATTCGGTGTTTTAATGCTTCTGATCATCGCGCTCGTGCTCCCCATTTACTGGTTACGCGAAGGCGGCCGCCGCGCCGGAGCGGAAGTCGGATTTAGTCAGCGTGCTGCCGATGCTGGAGAACGTTTAGCTGAAGAACTCGAATGCGTTGTGTGTCACGGAGCTGACCTCGGCGGAGCTAACTACGCTCCGGTAGTGCTTGATATAGGCAACCAGTTCAGCGATCAAGACAGCTACATTGTCAAGACCACATGGCGCGCACCAGCGCTGGATGACGTCTTTACTCGCTTTGATACCGACGCTGAAAATCTCGATGAGGTTGACGAAGTGCGGCAAATTCTCAACTACGGCCGAGGAGTGATGCCAGCCTGGGGACTTCCCGGAGGTGGTCCCCTGACCTCCCAAGAAGTTGACAACATCATTGCCTGGTTGTGGAGGGAACGGCTTCCCGATGAAGAAGTGCAAGAACGCGCACTAGCTGCGAAGCAGCAAGAAATGGCTCGTCACCCAGAGAAATCTGAGGGCCAAGTATTATTTGAACTCCATTGCGCGCGCTGCCACACTCCGCGATGGCCTGCCCGGGGCCCAGCGCAGCTACCTAACAACGGTGGTGAAGTTCAAGTACTGCCTGGACCGGCCGGCTCAGGAAGATATGGCCCAGCCCTGAACAGCGTGAGTCTCAAACGGCTCTTTCCAGATATAGAAGACCAAATCGCATTTCTGACATCGGGCGCTGCTGACAACGTTGCGTATGGAGAATTTGCGCGCTTAGGAAATTACGGAATGCCTGGATTTGGCAGGGTGCTATCACAAGAAGAAATTCGTGCCATTTCCGAATATGAACGCGGCCTGGACGCGGCCGAGCAATCAACCGTTCAGTTCTCTGAATTACACACCGCTAAGGACGACCAATGAACCCCATGGCAATAGTTGGATGGGATCCGGTTCTCACGGGCTACTTAGCCGTCTTTCTTTCGATCCTCATTCTCTGTGGTTCCGTTTACCTATTACTTGCAACCAATATCGGAGCCAGGTTGGGTTTCCTTGTCGCATGGACAGGCTTGTGGGCATGGAACCTACTTATGGGAATCATCTGGTGGATCTTCGGTATTGGTTGGGTTGGTTACGGCCCGTCATGGGAAGTAACTCATGTCAGCACTAACCCTGAAGCCGTCCCTATAGAACTCGTCCAGGAGTTATCGAATGACGTCAACGAGGCCCCGGGTAGCGGCTGGGAAGTTGTCGTCTCACCTGATGCGCGAGCAACAGCAGACGCGGCCGTCGTGTGTAGCGGGGCAGACCCACGTCGCTTGGAGACGGTGAACACCTGTTTATTCAGTGCTGCAACGGATTATCAGGTCCACCGCGTGATGCGCATTGGTGGCGAACGTTACCGACCTTTGGGGATACCGGATAACCCTGTGACCCAATACTTCATCCCCAGTCGCGGGCGGCCACATTACTCAGTAGTGCAATTGCAGTCGTACAAACCCACCCCAGATATTGATCCCAACAAGCTGGGTGACGATGGCAAAGTTCTGCTGCCAGAAGCGGTGCTAGACGAGGCAGCGCCGATATACACAGTCGTGATGGTAAGAGACCAGGGCAATCTACGGTTACGCCCCGCGTTGGTTACGATCTTCTCGGGTTTGCTCTTTGGTTTAGGTTGCTACCACCTCCACCGACGGGATCAGGCCATATGGGCTGTCCGGGAAGCTGCAGGAACTGAATAGGGGAGGGGGCAAATTCAGATGGAGCAGTATCTCCCGGTTCTGACCCTTGGAATACTTGGAGTTCTTTTTGTCCTGTTAAGCATTATTGCTTCTCGTCTGCTGGCCCCAGAGCGAAGCACCATTGCAAAAAGATCTGCATACGAATGCGGGATCACAGACCAAGCCGCTATCCCAGAGCGATTTCCAGTCAAGTTCTATTTGGTCGCGATGCTCTTCATTATGTTCGACATTGAAATCGTCTTCCTCTACCCATGGGCTGTAGCCAATGACGAACTAGGCCTTTTTGGCTTAGTTGCGATGACTATTTTTGCTGGCATCTTCTTCCTCTCCTTCGTTTACGAATTGGCCAAAGGCGGATTGAACTGGGGTCCGGGCCGTCGGATACAGACGCCAGCCACTAGTCCCGAACGCACCACAGCCTCCACTATCAAAAAAGTGGGGCTCGAAGGACGACTAAATTTAGCGACCACTACTGATGAGTCCGAGGCGGCTTAATGGCTGATTTATCGGACATAAAACACAAGCTTGGTTTAGGCGATGACGGACTTGCTGGTCTCGGTCACAACATCATCACCGCACCGGTAGAAGAGCTCGTCAAATGGGCTCGCCGGCGAAGCTTGATGCCGGCCACATTTGGGTTGGCATGCTGCGCAATAGAAATGATGGCCACGGGAACAGCTCACTATGACATGGCGCGATACGGCATGGAAACCTTCCGAGCCTCACCCAGACAAGCTGATCTGATGATTGTGGCTGGGCGCGTAAGCCAGAAAATGGCTCCCGTCCTCAGACAGATCTATGACCAGATGATGGAACCGAAATGGGTAATCAGTATGGGGGTGTGTGCGTCTAGCGGCGGCATGTTTAACAACTATGCAATTGTGCAAGGTGTTGACCAAGTAGTCCCGGTTGATATTTATGCCCCTGGCTGTCCCCCCGGTCCTGAAACACTGCTACATGCGATCCTCGCGTTACACGAAAAGATCCGCACAGGCGAACTCACCCAAAGACGTGCCGCTACGGGGAGAGGAGCGGAAATTGAATTGGGGCACGACCAAGCTATAGATGCCCAACCAGAACCGGTTGTGATTCGAACCGGGGGCCTATATGACTGAAATTAGCGAGCAGACCGACAATGAACAAGGTGACCCTGAAGAAGCGAGCATTCAGGATAATCCAGAAAATCCCTACGGCTGCCCCGTTACCGACAGCCACGGTCAAACAGTTCTCCATCCCCAACATGATCAATATCAAGCGCTTATCGAAACCCTGAAAGAAGAAGGCTATGCAGTGTGCGTCGATCTTTGCGGCGCCGACTACATGGGTAATGACTCGCGGACACTGCCCTCATCTGTGTCTCCTGAGCGATTTGAAGTAATAGTTAATCTGCTCGATGTCGGAGCTGCTCGACGCCTCAGAATCAGGGTTCAAATTCCTGAAACCTCGCCGTGTATTCCCAGTATCAGTGACATCCACCCAGGTGCGGAAGCAATGGAGCGAGAAGCGAACGACATGTTCGGTTTGCAATTTGAAGGCCACCCCGATCCCACTCCTATTCTTTTGCCGGATGGCTGGGAAGGACACCCCCTTCGTAAAGATTTCTCGATGGGCCGTATCCCCGTTCAATTCAAGGCGGTGGAGGGTAGATGACCAAGCTAGATCATCTTCGCAATCGCGATGCTGTTCTCAGAATGTCGGAAACAGAAGCCGAGGAAAGAGCATCTGTCGTAGATCCCGATGATGAGCGAATGATCATCAATATGGGCCCGCAACACCCATCCACGCATGGGGTTCTTCGGGTCACCATGGAGTTGCAGGGTGAGACAGTCCTCCGTTCAAAACCGGTTATCGGTTACTTGCACACAGGAATGGAAAAGACTGCGGAGGACCTGACGTATTTGCAAGGCCCAACAAATGTCACTCGTATGGACTATGCGTCACCGCTCTTTACTGAGTTGACCTTTTCCTTGGCTGTTGAGTCGTTGCTTGAAGTCGAAATTCCCGACCGAGCAACGTGGATCCGGATGCTGATGTGTGAACTCAATCGAATGTCATCGCATCTTCTCTTTCTTGCCACAAACGGCATGGACCTCGGCGCCGTTGGAATGATGATCTACGGATGGCGAGAACGAGAAGAAGTCCTCCGCTTTTTCGAAAAAGTGACCGGTCTAAGGATGAACCACAATTACATCAGACCGGGAGGCGTCGCTGCAGACCTTCCAGATGGATGGCGCGAAGACATACAAAGCATCCTCGATGTCTTGCCGGAACGTCTCGAGCAATTTGATGTTCTCATGACTGGTCAGCCCATATGGCGAGAACGAACCCAGGGCATCGGAGTAATTACCACAGAAGAAGCACTCGCTCTAGGCGCAACGGGACCGATACTGCGATCTACGGGATACGCATGGGATCTTCGAAGGTCTATGCCCTATCTGGCTTATGACCAGGTTGATTTCGACATTGTGGTCGGAACATATGGTGACACCTTTGACCGTTACGCGATTCGCCTGAACGAAATTCGAGAATCGATGCGAATCGTCGAACAATGCATCGACCTAATGCCCGATGGCCCTTATCGAACTGAAGATCGCAAAGTTACACCGCCACCCAGGGCACGCATCGACGAGTCAATGGAAGCGCTTATTCACCACTTCAAAATTTTTACTGAAGGCTTCAAGGTGCCACCTGGCGAGACCTACTCTGCAGTTGAATCCCCTAGAGGCGAGCTAGGTTGTTACCTGGTATCAGATGGTGGTCCTAAACCTCAAAGGATGCACATACGCGCACCTTCATTTGTGAATTTGCAAACCCTCCCACACATGATGCATGGCGGCCTTTTGGCCGATGCAATAGCTGTTATTTCGTCGATTGACCCCATCATGGGGGAGGTCGACAGATGAAATTTTTTACTGAGGAAAATCTAGAACTGGCGCACGAGATCATCGGTCGATACCCCAAACCCCGTTCAGCAATGATCCCCCTTCTTCACCTGGCGCAAGAGCAAGAGGGCTGGGTCAACGATGATGCGATGACAGAAATTGCCGAGCTGCTAGGGACAACCAGCGCAGAAGTCCTCGGCACATGTTCGTTCTATGAGATGTTTAAGCGCAAGCCCGTAGGTAAATACGTCATCAACATCTGCACAACAATGTCGTGCGCTTTGATGGGTGCAGGAGACTTGATGAAGCATGCTGAGTCTCGGCTTGGACTTAAATCGGGCGGATCCACTCCCGATGGCCTTTTCACGCTTGAAGGGGCAGAATGTCAAGCAGCATGTACTGAAGCGCCGTGCCTGCAGGTGAATTATCGGCATCAGTACCGAGTCACCCCAGATCAATTCGATCAACTCGTCGAAGACCTTGCTTCGTCTGATAGTGACATCCCCAAACACGGTGTCTTGTCCCAGATTCGACAACACATCCCCGAGGATAAATTTGTCGGTTCGACACCACCTGAAGATGTTGTATCCGCGCCGGTGTGGCTCAACGAAGATGGGGGTCGAGAATGACTGAAATGGCAGGAACTCCGATCCCCCACGCTCCTGGCTTCATTGCGAACCTAACGCCTCGGATCGTGACGTCGCGCTTTGACTACGAAGACTCTCACACACTCGCGCGATACGAATCCACAGGCGGTTATCAAGGACTAAAAAAAGCTCTGCAACGAACTCCAGAAGAAGTTCACAGCGAAGTTCGCGACGCGACACTTCTAGGTCGTGGGGGAGCGGGATTCCCGGCTGGAGTCAAATGGGGATTTTGTCCCCCAGAAGTGTGGCCACGGTACTTGGTGGTTAACGGTGATGAATCCGAGCCTGGGACATATAAAGACCGTCTGTTGATGGAATTGGATCCTCACCAACTCATAGAAGGATGCTTAATTGCTTGTTATGCAGTTGGGTTAAGCCAATGCTTCCTCTACATCCGGGGAGAAATGGCAGTAGCGCAGGAACGAGTTGCCCAGGCGCTTAACGATGCCTACGCAGCTGGCTACGTGGGTAAAAATATCCTGGGGACTGAATTTTCAGTTGACATAGTTCTTCACTGGGGTGCGGGAGCCTACGTTGTGGGTGAAGAGACAGCGCTAATTGAAAGTCTTGAAGGTAACCGCGGGATGCCGCGACTGAAGCCTCCCTACTTTCCAGCGTCGATCGGGTTGTATGGGCAACCAACGATCGTCAACAATGTTGAAACTCTGTCAAATCTCCCATGGATACTCGAGCATGGAGCTCAGGCTTTTACCGCAATTGGCACAGAGACATCGCCGGGCACGCGCATGGTGGCGGTTAGTGGGCACGTTAAACGTCCAGGGGTTTATGAAATCGTCAACGGCACCACAACATTCCGTGACTTGCTCTACGGAATCGACATGTGTGGCGGCATTCGTGATGACAACGATCTGAAGGCATTTGTTCCGGGGGGTGGTTCAGCACCATGGTTCACGCCTGAACAACTTGATTTACCTTTCGAAGCTAGCGACGTCGGTCCCCAAGGCTCCATGCTGGGATCAGGTGCGATCATGGTGATGGATGAAACAACCGACATCCCAGCCGCCGCACTTACACTCACCAAGTTCTATGCACATGAATCGTGTGGGAAATGCGTCCCGTGCAGAGAAGGTGGAACCTGGCTCGAACAAATACTTCGACGGGTAGTTGAAGGACGTGGAACGAGTCGCGATCTTGATTTGCTAATTGAAGTAGGGGAGACCATTTGCCCTGGCGACTTCCCTCACGCGGCAGTTGCTTCGAAGGGCATTGAAGCGGTGCCATTTCCTTACCGGATGACCACTATTTGCTTTGTCGGTCCGTCGGCATTCGCTCCAATCCACTCGGCGCTCACGCTCTTCAGAGAAGAATTTGAAGCCAAGGTTGCTGGCAATGATGAGCCAACCATGATTGAGGTGGCTGTCGATGTCTGAATCAACACCAAGCGAAATCAGCGTCACTATCAACGGCGTTCAAGTTGAAGCAGAACCAGGTGAGATGCTCATTGCTGCAGCTGATCGAGCCGGAGTCCACATACCTAGATTTTGCTATCACGAAAGAATGTCCCCAGTCGGAATGTGCCGGATGTGCTTGGTCGACGTAGACACCGGACGCGGTCCAATGCTGCAGCCATCATGCATGGTTCCAGTTGCGGACGGAATGTCAGTAAATACCGAATCAGAGGACACCAAAAGAGCACAAGAAGGAATCCTTGAATTTCTTTTGGTTAACCACCCGCTGGATTGCCCGGTATGCGACAAGGGCGGGGAGTGTCCCCTTCAAGATCAAACAATGGCTTATGGGCCAGGCGAGTCGCGTTTTGTGGAAGAAAAGCGCCACTATGAAAAACCAATACCAATTTCCGACCTTGTTCATCTTGACCGCGAACGCTGCATCCTTTGCGATCGATGCACTCGATTTGCCGACGAGGTCGCAGGTGACCCCCTCATCCACTTCACGGAAAGAGGAAACGCCACCCAAGTACTCACATTCCCTGACGAACCATTTAGTTCTTATTTCTCCGGTAACACAGTTCAGATTTGTCCCGTTGGTGCGTTAACAGCCGCCCCGTACCGATTTAAAGCTCGTCCATGGGACTTAGAGCAGGTCGAATCGACTTGCACCACATGCTCCATGGGTTGCCGTGTCGCAGTCGAATCATCTAGAAACGAACTAGTTCGATATCTCGGGGTAGACGTTGAATCGGTCAATCACGGGTGGTTGTGTGACAAAGGACGTTTCAATTTTGAATCGACCAACAGCAGCCACCGTATAACGACGCCACTAACACGGGACAACGACGATCCAAGACAGTTGTTGGGGAGCGATTGGGGGTCCGCCCTGGCTCTTGCTGCTGAAGCGATACAACAGGCTGGGCCAGGACGGGTTGGACTTATCGGAGGGTCCAGACTGACCAATGAAGACGCCTATGCATGGTCAAAGTTCGCGAAGTCTGTTCTAGGTACAGACAACGTGGATGCGCAATTAGGTGACGGATTATCAGCTGAAGTAGTTCTCGCTTTGCCGTTAGCAACCATTGCAGAAGCATGCAACGCAGACACGGTTCTTGTTGTAGGTCCCGATATTAAAGAGGAATTAGCGATACTGCATTTGCGGTTACGTGGCGCAGCAACAAAAGGCCAAACCAAAGTTGTCGAAATAGGGTCGACCCCGACAGGCATTGAACCCTATGCACACCGATCTATACGGTGCGCGCCAGGTGAAAGCGCTAAAGCTCTAAGCGAATTGCTTGCAAGCGACGATCCCTTGGCTGCTCAACTTAAACAAGGCTCGCTGGTGGTAGTCATAGGACGGGCATCGCTGGCTGAATCTGAAGAGCCGACCCTGTCGTTAGCAGCGTCGATCCGAGCTGAACTTCCTCATGCGACATTTCTCCCGGCACTACGACGAGGCAATGTACGTGGCGCACTTGATATGGGACTCGCTCCGGGCATTCTTCCTGGAAGAACGCGTCTTGATCAACCTTCCCCAGCGCTATCGGCAAATTGGAACACAGTCCCGACAACTAAAGGACTGAATACAACCGAGATGCTCCGTGCCGCAGCATCTGGTGATTTAGATACTTTGATTTTGGTAGGAGCCGATCCCTTGTCGGACTTCCCGGACCGCAACCTTGCTGCCGAAGCGATACAAAAAGTGAAAACTCTTATCGCTGTTGACACCTTTATCACCGACTCGGTCGCGCAGGCTGATGTTGTACTGCCGGCGACCGCCTATGGAGAACAAGGAGGCACTACAACCAACATCGAAGGTCGCATAAGCAGATTGACCCAAAAGATCACTGCTACAGGGTCGGCCCGAGACGACTGGATGATTGCAACCGAACTCGCTTGGCGTTTGGGAGGCGACCTACGACTTGGTTCGAAAGAAGAAATTTGGCGAGAAATTGAGCAAGTCGCCCCAAGCCACTCGGGTGTAACTCTGGAAAGAGTGGAAAGTTCCGAAGCACACGAGGGAATTCTGGTGCAGCGGTCATCAATCGAACTAGATCTCCCAGCTCCCGGAACACCTCCAGTAGCAGACGGATACGGACTGCGACTCGTCAGCGGACGCAAACTTTGGGACGCAGCGACAACCACAACTTATAGTCCTTCACTGCAACCGCTTGCCGAAGCAGCCGCCCTAAGGGTGCATCCCAACGACCTCCAACGGTTAGGCATCTCAAGCGGAACCGACGTTCGTGTGATTTCCACCCGATCGACCGAAATAATCACCGCTATTGCGGACGACAGCATCGAACGTGGGACAGCAATGTTGCCATTCAACCAGCCGGGCGGTGGCGCTAACCGCTTCATCGACGCAGCCGCCATGGTAAACGACATCCGGATAGAAACAGTATGACGGGCGATCCGCTTTACCTCGACGGGGTTGACCTCACGGATCTCGGCATCATGCTCATAAAGGTCCTAGTTGCTTTCACCTTCCTTCTGGTTGCCACCATGTTCATGGTCTGGTTTGAGCGAAAGCTCATTTCGGATATGCAAAACCGGATAGGCCCCAACGTTGCCGGGCCCTGGGGATTACTCCAAACCTTTGCCGACGGGGTCAAATTCTTCTTTAAAGAAGACCTCCGTCCAGAAAATGCAGATCCGCTGATATTTCGGTTAGCGCCATATATCTCAGCAGTCACAGCATTCCTCTCCTTCGCTGTAGTGCCCATCGGCGGTTCTTTTGGAGGAGGAGACTCAGGCACAGTCACGATCTTTGGTCGGGAAACCTTCTTGCAGGTCGCAGATCCTCCCATTGGTATTCTTCTCCTACTAGCCATGTCATCAATAGCCGTGTACGGCGTGATGCTTGCTGGGTGGGCCTCGGGTTCGAAATACCCATTGATTGGCTCTGTGCGAGCATCCGCTCAAGCTATTTCTTATGAAGCTGCTCTCGGCATGGCAACGGTCGTCGTTGTAGTTCTAGCGGGCACGCTATCGACCCATGGAATAGTGGCGGCGCAATCAGGAGGTATCACTAGATGGTTCCTAATTTCGTCTGGGATTGTCCCATTCGTGGTGTTCTTAATTGCGGCCACCGCCGAACTGAATCGCCCGCCCTTTGACCTAGTCGAAGCTGAGCAAGAGTTGGTGGGAGGTTTCCACACCGAATACTCGTCAATTAGGTTCGCACTCTTCTTTCTCGCAGAATTTATGAACGTCATCACCATGTCGGCGATCATGGTGACCCTCTTCTTTGGAGGACCAGCGGGGCCAATTCTGTTCGGTATGACATGGTTCTGGCCGACTGTCTGGTTCCTACTAAAGGTGCTCGCGTTCTTATTTGTTTTCGTTTGGTTTAGAGCTACCCTTCCTCGGCTCCGCTACGACCAACTCATGCACCTTGGATGGAAACTGCTAATCCCGCTGATTCTCTTCTGGCTGATGTTCATCAGTCTCAAAGAACTACGCGCAGCGTATGACTGGAATTGGCTCGTTACTTACGGCTCGGCAATCTTGGCGCTTGCTGTGGGTACAGCATTGCTGTTGGCAGCGCTTCGGGCGGGAGACCGCGTTTACCGAGAAGAATTGGAAGACGCGTAATGGGATATCTCGCAGGCTTCAAAGTCACCTTTAAGAAACTCTTCGAAGAAAGAGTTACTACTGAGTACCCGAAAGAAAAGCGACCTAAGCCACCCCGCTTCCATGGGAGACACGTTCTCAATCGATACGAAGACGGCATGGAAAAATGCATCGGGTGCGAGCTATGCGCCGGTGTATGCCCAGCTAGATGCATTTACGTTCGCGGAGCAGATAATCCCGAAACTGATCCGGTGTCACCGGGTGAACGCTATGGATACGTGTACGAAATCAACTACCTCCGCTGCATCCATTGCGATCTTTGTGTTGAAGCCTGCCCGACGGAGGCCATTACTGAATCCAAATTGTTTGAATTCAGTTTCAGCAACAGGAACGATGCCATATACACAAAGGATGAACTAGTCGTTGGTGATGACGGACTCCCCCAACGTCAACCTTGGGAACTCTGGCACGAAGGAGATGATTTAGCGACCTCGGGTTGGATGAGAGCCACAGCGCCATCAGGCAATCCTGACTACCAAAATCGATCGGGCTGGAGCGGGGAATTGGGCTACGGAATTCGCTCCCCCGAAATGGGCCAACACGATCGACCAGAGCCGCAAGAAACCGACAACGAGACAGAAGAAGATGGTCACTCAGGAGTCAGCCACTAATGGTCGACGCACTCGTCTTTTTCATTGCGGCTGCCGTGTGCTTAACCGGCGCACTAGGGGTTATCCTCGCTCGAAATCCAGTTCATTCAGCATTGATGCTGGTGATGACGCTGTTTGGGATTGCTGTCCAATTCGTAGCGCAAGAAGCACACTTTCTTGCGGCCGTTCAAGTGATCGTCTACGCAGGAGCAATAGTCGTCCTGTTTCTTTTCGTCATCATGCTCCTGGGTGTAGACCGAGCCCAAGACCTAGAACTTTCAATACTGCCGGGCCAACGATGGGCTGCCTTAGTCTTTGGAGCGGGATCTCTAATGGTTCTGGGAGCACTAATCGTCGTCGTCGGCGAACCTGTAACCGGGGCAAAGTCCGTAGGCGGATCAGCTTCAACAGCAGAAAATGTGCGCCTTCTGGCGAGATCTCTGTTCTCCGACCATGTCTATGCCTTTGAATTGACATCATTACTTCTTGTGATTGCGGTCATCGGCGCAGTGGTCCTAGCTCGAAAGCCCTCGCAGTCAGAACTTCCCCTCGTTGAAGAGCGAGGCGAAAACTAATGGACGTAACGACCGGCTGGTACTTGGTTTTAGGCGCCCTCCTTTTTGTGATCGGTGGCACGGGCTTACTAATTCGTAGAAACCCGCTAGTCATGTTGATGTGCGTTGAGCTCATGTTGAACGGCGTCAATCTCAGCCTTGTGGCCTTTGCCCAAAGACTTGATGACATTGGTGGACAGACAGTCGTTTTCTTCGTCCTGGTGGTGGCGGCAGCTGAAGTAGTAGTTGGATTAGGGCTAGTGGTCGCGATATTGCGACGACGCCCCGGCACAACAGCCGACGACTTATCGACGTTGAGGGGCTGACCGATGGTCGAACTAGTTTGGCTTATCCCGATGCTCCCACTCCTGGGGTTCCTCATCTTGCTTATAACTGGGCACCTACTCGGAGAGCCCCGTGCAGGTTGGGTCGCTACCGCTTTCGCTGGAGCCTCCTTCATAGCGACTTTGATCGTATTGGTTGGTCTATTAGGTAAAGACTCCCACGCTGGCGGCCGGTCATATGAATTTGTGCTTTTCGAATGGCTACCTGCTGGATCCCTAAAAGTTGAAGCAGGATTTCTACTCGATCCCTTGTCCATCACCATGGCGCTGTTTGTCACTGGTGTCGGAGCACTCATTCACTTGTACTCAATTGGCTACATGCATGGAGACGAGAAGTACTCAAAGTTCTTTTTGTACCTGAACCTGTTCCTGTTCTCGATGCTCATGCTGGTCTTCGGCAACAACTTGGTGGTCACGTTTCTGGGCTGGGAAGGCGTCGGTGCGTGTTCCTATTTCCTTATCTCTTTCTGGCATCGACGAGAATCCGCAGCGACCGCTGGTAAGAAGGCGTTTGTTACCAACCGCGTTGGCGATTGGGGATTCATGATCGCGACCTTTGCGATCTGGTCCGCGCTTGGAACAGTTACCTACACCGAAATTGCAAACTCACCGGCGATGTCTGCGGCAACGGGTACAGCGGTCTCACTGCTCCTCTTCGTAGCCGCTGCGGGCAAATCAGCCCAACTTCCACTGTATGTATGGTTGCCCGATGCTATGGAAGGGCCGACCCCAGTTTCAGCAATGGTCCACGCAGCCACCATGGTGACCTCGGGTGTTTACCTCCTAGTGCGAATGAACAACGTGCTGACAGATGACGCTCTGCTAGTCATAGCCGTTATCGGTGCCACAACGGCACTGTTTGCTGCTTTATGCGCAGTCGCCCAGCATGACATCAAAAGAGTCTTGGCTTATTCGACGGTTAGCCAATTGGGCTACATGTTCCTAGCGATAGGTTCGGGAGCCTACGTAGCTGCAATTTTTCATGTAATCACCCACGCCTTCTTCAAGGCCCTCTTGTTCTTGGGTTCCGGTTCAGTTATCCACGGTATGCACGACGAACAAGACATGCGGAAGATGGGCGCATTGCGCATCGCAATGCCAATCACTGGCGCCACCTTTATTATCGGATGGTTGGCGATAGCAGGTGTGCCCCCATTTGCAGGATTCTGGTCTAAAGACGAAATTCTCCTAGCAGCATGGGAACAAAAAAATATCGGCCCTCTGCTCTGGGTGGTTGGACTTGTAACGGCATTGCTAACGGCCTATTACATGAGCAGACAAGTCATTCTTGTGTTCTTCGGTGATCAGCGGTGGGATGACGACGTCCATCCCCATGAGTCTTCGTGGACCATGACAACTCCGCTCTGTGTCCTGGCCGTCGCAGCAGCCGCAGGAGGGGCAATAAATCTGCCTCTAGTCAAAGACTGGCTGGTGCTCGAACACTTCCTGGAACCGATCTTTCATCACCCGCACCACTTTTCTTCGGGGACTGCCACCAAGATTGCTTTGGCGGTCATCTCTGTTGCTGCTGGTCTCATAGGAATCTCCATTGCGGTGCTGAGTTGGATGAAGCGTCGCATTCCCACAGACCGTTTGGAGCCCGAATTTCTCGAAAATGCTATGTACGTTGATTCCTCCTACGCGAGAGTCGTCGGTGGTCCGGGCACAACCGGCTTTCAAAAAACCGCTGACTTCGACCGTCGAATAGTCGACGGAGGTGTCAACGGACTAGCGCGCGCCGTAATGAAGCTCGGTCAGCTGATCCAACCGACTCAATCGGGATATATGCGTAACTATGCAGTAGGTGTAGCTCTTGGGGCATTAGCAATCCTCGTTGTTCTGGCATGGGGACTGCTGTGATGAGTCTTATCGCCGCGCAGAGCGCATCGTCTTTTCCGGTATTGAATGCCCTCATCCTCGTCCCGATCATCGGCGCCCTAGTAGTCGTTCTGCTTCCCAATAGCCGCCCGGAGCTAATGCGACCAATCGGGGCGCTCTTTTCTTCAATAGCGGCAGCGCTGTCACTCTACGTAATGGCCCAATTTTCGATTCACCAACCCGGTTTCCAGTTTGAGTCAATTCAATCGTGGATCCCCAGTTTGGGTATCAACTGGCATGTAGGTGTCGATGGAATTTCCTTGTGGTTGGTAGTGCTAACGGGTCTGATCACACCAATCGTTCTTGTAGCAGTTGACCCGCACCACGACCCTAAGCCCTACACGGCCTGGTTATTGCTGCTGCAGGCTGGCTCATTTGGAGCATTCCTTGCATTAGACCTTTTCCTTTTCTTCGTCATGTTTGAAATTGTCTTGGTGCCCATGTACATGCTCATTGGGGGTTGGGGTTACGACGACAGAAGATACGCGGCAACAAAATTCTTCCTTTACACGATGGCGGGTTCGGCGCTGATGCTCGTAGCGATCGTGAGTGTTGCGACATTGAGCGCAGGCGACCAGAGCGTCACTTTCAACGTCGTTGAACTCGCTGAACGACAGGCGCTTTCGACCAACACAGCGAGATTATGTTTCCTAGCCTTCGCGCTCGCTTTCGTGATCAAAGTCCCGGTCTTCCCAGTCCACACATGGCTTCCAGATGCTCACACCCAAGCGCCGACAGCAGGTTCAGTGGTTCTGGCCGCAGTCATGTTGAAACTGGGGACTTATGGACTGCTGCGCTTCGGGTTGTACCTCTTTCCCGAAGCCTCGGTCTGGGCGGCACCCACGTTGGCCACATTGGGCGTCGTTGGAGTCATATACGGAGCGATTGTTGCAACTATGCAAAAAGACCTTAAGCGTCTAGTCGCATACTCGTCTGTGGCTCACATGGGCTTCATTGTTCTAGGCATCTTTGCTTTCACAACGCAAAGTCTGGAAGGTGGAGTGCTACAGATGATTAACCACGGTTTGTCAACTGGTGCTCTATTCCTTCTCGTGGGAATGCTCTACGAAAGACGGAAGACCAGAGCGATTGAAGAACTAAGCGGTATTCAATCAGCAGCGCCAATTTTTGCGGGCTTCTTCACCGTAGTCATGCTTTCGTCAATCGGAGTGCCTGGGCTCAACGGTTTCGTTGGCGAATTCTTGATCCTGATCGGTTCCTATGACACCCGGCGCTGGTGGACCATCGTCGCCGCAACCGGGGTCATACTTGCGGCGCTCTACTTACTTTGGGCTTACCAACGAGTTTTTCACGGCGAACCGACTACTCAGGATCAGGAAACCGCTGACCTAACCCTCAAAGAAGGCCTAGTTCTAGCGCCTTTCATCATTGGCATCGTTTTCCTAGGCCTCTACCCCAAACCAGTCCTTGAACGTATAGAACCCGCCGTTCACCACCTCATCTCTCACCTCGAAGAACACTCCGACTTCGTTGAACCAGACCTAGGGCAGCCGGTCATCGTTATTGATCATTCAAGCTCCGAGGACGACCACTAATGGCTACCCAAAGCGTTCTCGCGTTTGTTGGGCCATCAGTCAACTGGTGGGCGTTACTCCCACAAATGATTCTCCTAGGCGCGGCACTACTGATCATGCTCGTTTCCGCGCTCGCGCCCAAGCAGACCTCCACCCCTTTCGTGACCGTCACAACAATGTGCGCTGCGATTACTTCATACATAGTGGCCACGGGATTGTGGAATGACGTTCAAAGAGATGGACCTTCATCCTCGATAGCTTCCGCGTTCGGTATTGACGGATTCAGCATCTTTTTCACCATGCTCATTCTGGTGGCACTCGCCGCGACAGCCTTACTGTCGCATGGCTACCTAGATAAAGAGGGCATCGATGCCCCTGAGTTTCATGCGCTCCTACTGTGTTCCGCAGCTGGTGCGATTGTCATGGCATCGGCAAACGACCTCGTCGTAATGTTCATTGGTCTAGAAGCACTCTCTATCGGTCTTTATGTGATGATTGCAATGCACGACCGACGACAAGAAGCAAGAGAATCAGCAATCAAATATTTCGTACTAGGTGCCTTCAGTTCGGCGTTCTTGCTCTATGGCATAGCTCTCACATACGGCGCTACTGGATCTACCAATCTGATTCACATCCGGGACTACCTAGGCGCCGTTGTTTTTCGAGACCAACACCTACTCATGGCGGCCATGGCGCTCCTCCTTGTCGGTCTGTCATTCAAAGTCGCTGCAGCCCCATTCCACTTCTGGGCCCCTGACGTCTATCAGGGCGCCCCCAGCCCGGTAACAGGATGGATGGCGTCAGTTGCCAAAGCAGCGGGATTCGCAGCTCTTCTGCGGATCTTCTTCGCCGCTTTCGCCAGCCATCGCATCGACTGGACCCCGATCGTCAGCGTTCTGGCCGCTGTGACCTTAGTTGTGGGCGCGGTTATGGCGATCTTGCAAAACGACGTTAAACGGATGCTCGCGTTTTCTTCAGTAAGCCACGCCGGGTATGTGCTCATAGCCGTTCAGGCAGCGACCGATCAAGGCACAGCAGCAGCCCTCTTCTACCTCTTCACCTACACATTTATGGTTCTGGGCACCTTCGCTGTTGTCGGAGCTATGGGTCGAGATGACGACCACCCCCTCGCGAATTACGCAGGACTAGGTCGCTCGCGCCCAGTTCTGGCAATCGGATTCACGATCCTCCTACTAGCTCAAGCAGGTATCCCGACGACCTCAGGATTTGTCGCAAAATTCCAAGTCATTGCCGCCGCAGTGAACAACAAAAACTACGTTCTAGCCGGACTTGCAATGATTACTGCCGTAGTAGGAGCATTCATGTACCTGCGCATTGTCATGGCAATGTACGTAGACAATGAAGAACAAAAGAGCAGCGTGCCATCATGGCATTGGTCCACCAAGGTAGTAGTCATAGCGATGGTCGGATTTACACTTCTAGCCGGTCTAGTGCCACAATTTCTCATCGAGTTCGCCGAAGATGCAGTCCCAATTTTGATTCGAGGGTGAGGTCCCAAACGCTTGCTGAATAACCACCAACTTCCGTATAAAACAAGAAACAAGAATCGTGCCCAACAATCACGTCATTTTTCTCTCAGGCACGATAACTTTCACTACGTCCGAAACCCGCGGAACGAGGCGCCGCGTCGGGTTTTGGCAAGTCCCGAAACCCCTAGCCAGCCTCGGTAATCGTGTCGGAATTACTGCGGAGCTACCTAACCGTCGGCATCTTTGGTGTAGCTGCTATTGCAATGGCAGGAGCCATGCTCACTATTGCGCGCATCCTTCGCCCCCAACGCCCAACACCACAGAAACTCATTGCCTATGAAAGCGGCGTTGACCCTGTGGGTGGCGACTGGGCGCAGAGCCAGATCCGCTATTACGTCTTTGCAGTCCTCTTCGTGCTATTCGACGTTGAGGCGGTTTTCATTTTCCCATGGGCGACCCGGCTCGAGGTGTACGGGACCTTCGGCCTAGTCGAAATGGCTATTTTCATCTTCATTCTTGTTCTTGGCCTTTTCTATGCGTGGCGTAAGGGAGTCTTAAGGTGGGTATGAGGAGAGAGGCCTAAATGGGACTCATTGACAAAGGCAAAATGCCCAAACCCCTCAGTTGGCTACTCAACTTTGGTCGCGCTCGATCCCTATGGGTCTACCAATGGGGTCTTGCCTGTTGCGCAATTGAGATGGGAGCCGCTTTCGGCTCTCCTCGTTACGACGTAATGCGTCTCGGAGTTATTCCTTTCCCTGCAAGTCCCCGCCAAGCTGACCTCGTAGTGATATCTGGAACCGTTACCGACAAAATGGCCCCGGTAATCCTGCGGCTTTACGAACAAATGCCGGAACCCAAGTACGTGATATCTATGGGATCTTGCGCCAATTGTGGCGGGCCCTACTGGGATAGCTACTCAGTAACCAAGGGTGTTGACCAAGTAATCCCAGTCGACGTGTATGTGCCCGGGTGCCCGCCGCGCCCTGAAGCTTTGCTCGAAGGGATCGTTCTGCTTCAAGAACGAATCCAATCCGAAGACATAACGGAAAAATGGCAAGGCCAGCCAATCGTGGTGGAGGGCTGAATTCATGACTGACGAAGAAACTGTGGAAGAGACCCCTGCGGTCGATGAAGCTCGCGAACAACTGCTTAAAGACCTATCTCACAATCTTGGTGACACCCTCATCGAATCGCACCTCCGCCCCCACGAGGATTTATGGCTCCGGGTGCGAACCGATGCCTGGCAAGACGCTGCCATGATTTCAAAAAACTCCGGATTTGAATACTTTGGCTTTTTATCTGCAATTGACTGGCACATCGCTCCCGAAGGAAGATACGAGGACACAGAATTTGACTCGGGACTGACCGAAGAGGACGAGGAACCAGTCGAAGTAGATAGTTCGACTGGCCATAGCGGCGGGGACACGCGATTCCAAGTGCTTATGCAGCTTTACTCGCTCCGCGACCAAGTTGGAGTGATCCTCAAATCTGATGTTGGTGAAGACATGACCGTCGACACGATTCGAGATGTGTTCCCGGGCGCTGATTGGCATGAACGTGAGACCCACGAGATGTTCGGGATCTCTTTCCGTGGCCACCCAACGCTACAACCG
>DBIA01000022.1:102528-106437 GCA_002296525.1 Candidatus Neomicrothrix sp. UBA814
CTAGCAAGACAGGTAAAGCCTTGGCCTGGCGTGGTTGACATCGAAGAGATACCCGAACACTTAGAAGCCCAACTTGAGGCCGAAGTAATGGCTGCCTTTGAAGCAAACGGAGGTGGAGCGTGACCGCAACCTCCGACCGAGAACAGATGGCTTACGTCAGCGCTCAAGCCGCTGACGCTCGAGTCAACGTAGAACTCGATACCGGTGATATGACGCTCAATATTGGGCCTCAACACCCAGCTACCCATGGCACCCTCCGCATCGCCTGCCAACTAGATGGAGAACAGGTCGTCGTTGCGGAACCGATCATGGGTTACATGCATCGCGGGTATGAAAAACTCTGTGAAGTTCGCACCTACCCGCAATGCACAACGCTCATCAACCGAATTGATTGGCTCGGAAGCTTTGCTAACGAAGTGCCCTTTATTCTCGCAGCGGAACGCCTCATGGAAGTCGAAGCTCCTCCGCGTGCCCAATGGATCAGAACGATCCTCTTCGAACTCAGTCGCATAGCGAACTTGGCCCTGTTCCTAGGGGATATGGGTGTCCAAATTGGTGCGCTGACGCCGGTCTTCTTCGCTTTCCGAGATCGAGAACGCGTATTAAACCAAATCGAAGAAGTAACTGGTGGACGTTTCCATCCGAACTTTGACCGCATTGGCGGACTTAAAGATGACATCCCCAAAGGCTGGGTAGAAGAAACGCGCTCGGTAATGGAAAAAATGAGGACGTTCTGTGACGAGATGGAAGATCTGCTCGTCGGGAACGAAATTTTCCAGGCCCGATGCAGAGGTGTTGGAGTAATCCCACCTGAAGTAGCGCTCGGGTACGGACTTTCAGGAGCAAACCTGAGAGCCAGCGGCGTTGACTGGGACCTTCGCAGAGATGCCAATCCAGGCCTTGCTTGGGACCAAGTGGACTGGCGAGTTTGGACCCACCCCGACGGCGACTCGTTCGCCCGTTATTGGGTGCGTCTTCAAGAAACACGCGAAGCGACTCGCATAGTTGACCAATTACTCGACGGAATCCCTAGTGGCCCGATCATGGCGAAAGTGCCACGAATCATCAAAGTTCCCGCTGGTGAAGCGTATATCTCCACCGAAAATCCCTTAGGGGAAATGGGTTACTACGTTGTCAGTAAAGGTGATCTTGGTCCGTTCCGAGTCAAAATTCGTACCCCTAGCTTCAACAACATCTCCATTGTTCCGTGGGTGATGAAAGGTGTCTACGTTCCCGACGTCATCACGATATTGGGCTCCCTTTATTTCATATTGGGAGATATTGACCGTTGACCTCACTCCTAGCGCTTCCTTACTGGCAAGAAACCGGGATCAAACTGGGGCTAGCCCTTGCCGTTATTCCTACGACGTCGCTGATCCTGGTATACCTCTTTCTCTTCAAAATGATGGCCTTTATGCAAAGCCGTCTTGGACCAAACGACACCGGCCCATACGGCAGCCTTCAGCTAATAGCTGAGGCCATAAAATTTCTCCAAAAAGAGGACATCCACCCCGAACAAGCCGATCGGCGAGTGTTTCGAATGGCGCCAGTCGTGGTTCTGGCCTCAACTTTCCTCTTATACGTGGTCCTTCCCGCAGGTCCAGACGCAATTGTTCAAAACCTAGACACCGGCGTGTTTTATGCGATGGCAGTTTCTTCGTTATCGGTGCTGGGTATCTTGATGGCAGGTTGGGCATCGGCTAATAAATACGCCCTTCTGGGCGGGCTCCGCGCAGCTGGACAATTGATCGCGTACGAACTCCCCCTGATCCTCGCAGTGATGGGTGTCGTGATTCAGGCAGAAACCCTCAACTTGCAAGACATAGTAGTGGCGCAAGCCACAGGAGAAATCTTTGGTTTCGGAGCAATAGGAAACCCATTCATCCTGACTCAGTTCATAGCTTTCCTGATCTTTATGATTGCAGCGCAAGCCGAACTAACCCAGACTCCCTTCGACATGCCCGTAGCTGAAACTGAACTCGTCGGCGGGTTCCACATCGAATACACAGGCTTCAGATTTTTACTCTTCTTCATGGCGGAATTCGGCACAGCTTTTGCCTTCGCAGCCTTAGCATCTGTGATGTTCCTGGGTGGGTGGTGGATCCCAGGCTTCGAGGTTGATGACAACATCCTCAACGTTCTTGGACCAGGAGTAATGCTCGGGAAAATTCTTCTTGTCGCATTCTTCATATTCTGGGTTCGCTTTACCTACCCCAGACTCCGCGAAGATCAACTCCAGAAATTTGCCTGGAAAGTACTCATTCCGCTTTCCCTGGCCAACATCGTGCTCACTGGAATATTTAAGGTGGTCTTCTAATGCCTCAGCTACCCGGTCTAATAAAGGGACTAGGTGTCACCGCTCGCACAGCAGGACGCACACTATTTCCGAAGCGCGGATGGAAAACTCTTATCCCAGCGCCACAAAAGGGAGCGGTGACGGTTCAGTATCCGCATGAGAAAGAAGCTCCACCTGACCGCGCCCGAGGAGTCATAGCGCTCCACGAAGAAAACTGCACCGCTTGCATGCTCTGTTCTCGTTCATGCCCTGATTGGTGTATTTACATTGAAGGGCACAAAGTCAAAGCCCCGCCGCGACGGGAAGGTGGCAAACCCCGCACAGTCAACATGCTCGACCGATTCGACATTGACTATGCGCTGTGTATGTACTGCGGTATCTGTGTCGAGGTATGCCCATTTGACGCTCTGTTCTGGACCCCAGAGTATGAATACAGCGAATCTCGAATAGCGGACCTGCTCCACGACAAGGATCGCCTAGGCGAATGGATGGAAACGGTTCCTGATTTCTTGGATTACGAAGCAGGTTCAGAACAAAAAGTTAGAAAGGTCCCGAGGTAGAGCTATATGGTCGCTCAAAATATTTTCTTCGGGATTCTCGCGGCAATTGTCGCCATTTCGGCATTGAGGATGGTGACAACTCGTAACATCGTGCACGCTGCTCTCTACTTGGTCGCCGTTCTGGCAGGACTCGGCGCCTTATATGTGCTGCTGACAGCTGAATTTGTCGCTACTACCCAAGTCCTCGTATACATCGGGGCCGTCATGGTCCTGTTCTTGTTCGGAATCATGCTTACTAAGGCACCCCTTGGCAATGTTATGGAAATGACGGGCAGACAATGGCCCTTGGCCGCGGTAGTAGCCGCTCTTTTGGGAGGCGTGACTATCTATTCGTTGGTTGATCGTTTCGGATCAGAGCGTCTCAACACTGATGGCCCCATATACCGAACTGCAGACGTATCCGATGAGGTTTTCTCCACCTATATCGTGCCCTTTGAGGCAGTATCAGTGCTTCTACTAGCCGCGCTTATCGGTGCCATTGTTCTGGCGAGGAAGGACTGACATGCTTCTGAACCAGTTTTTGATCCTCGGAGCGGTTCTATTCGCTACCGGTGTCTACGGAGTACTCGCACGTCGAAATGGCGTCATGGTCCTCATGTCAATTGAGTTGATGCTTAATGCCGTGAACATCAACCTCGTGGCTTTTGGTATGCAGCATGGGGTTGTATCGGGTCAAGTATTCGCGTTATTTGTCATAGCCGTTGCCGCAGCTGAAGTTGGTGTCGGACTCGCCATTGTCCTCCTTTTGTACCGCAATCGAACCAGCATCGATGTCGAAGACTTCGATCTCATGCGAGGGTAGGTAAGCGCTATGTGGATGCTCGAAAACGCTTTCATTATTCCGCTGGTTCCAGCGCTGTCATTTCTCGTAATTCTCTTTCTGGGCAAACGCTATATCGGAGCTGATCGTGTTCACGTAATCGGTATCGGTGCGCTCGCTCTTGTGTGGATTCTGTCTGCGGTTGCGGCCTTTCAGTGGACGCAACGTGTCGAAGACCCCCCAGCCGACGCAATAGTTCACGTAGAACATCATGGTGACGGTCATGGTGACGG
>DBIA01000035.1:0-225600 GCA_002296525.1 Candidatus Neomicrothrix sp. UBA814
TGAGACAGTTCGGTCCCTATCTGCTATGCGTGTAGAAGAATTGAGAGGAGCTGTCCCTAGTACGAGAGGACCGGGATGGACGTAGCTCTCGTGTGCCAGTTGTTCCGCCAGGAGCATGGCTGGTTGGCGACCTGCGGAAAGGATAAGCGCTGAAAGCATCTAAGCGCGAAACCTGTTTCGAGATGAGATCTCCCACTGGATAACCAGGTAAGGCCCGTGGCAGACCACCACGTTGATAGGCCGGATGTGTAAGCACGGTAACGTGTTCAGCAGACCGGTACTAATCGGCCGAGGGCTTGGGCTCGATACTCAGCTTCGAGAAAACAAACCCTTGAAAACAAAAGATCGTGCATCGCTATGAAGTGCTCAGGGACAGCAGTCCCTCGCACATCTCGACTCTGGTCATCCGGAGCGAATCAAGAACGTGCTTCCTCTCTGCGAGGTAAGCGCAACATATTTCTGGTGGTTATGGCGGCAGGGATACACCCGTTTCCATTCCGAACACGGAAGTTAAGCCTGCCAGCGCCGATGGTACTTGGGGGAAGACCCCCTGGGAGAGTAGGACGCCGCCAGATTTTCTCTAAGAAGGGCCTCTTTCTCCCTCGTCAGATTCTGACAGCAGGGTTGAAAGGGGCCCTTCGTGCATACTCCTCAGCAATAGACGCAGTATCTCTCAATTGTTTGCAGGTCTAGCCCGTACCATGGTCCTCTGTGAATAATCGGAGCGGTCGTCCGCGAAGCCCTGGTCGCAGAGACCAAAGACAGCCACAAGGGAACAAAAAGGGTAACCGAAGCGGCCCTCCGCGCTCTCGCAGCGACAACCAAAACCGCGACCGTCGAAGAACATCAAATGAGCGGGGCGGAACTAACCACCGTCCAGGACACGGAGTCGAGAAGCCAGAACGCCACTTCGGAGAAAATGCCCGCGGATCTCGTTGGGGTGGGGTAGCGCGACGTGGAGCACATAACGCCAGCATTGACCAAGGGGGCCCTCGTCCACCCAGCGATGACGCCTCCCCACCGCCGAAACGAGATGATGATGTTTGGCGACGTGTCGACAAGAAGTCGCAAGCCGCGCAACCTCGACGCCGAAACCAAAATGTTCCCTCCCCAGAACTTGATCCCAGCCAGACGAAGGACCTTTCGAAGGTAGAACGTGAACGCCTAGCTCGAAACATCGCAACTGCAGGAGACCATTTTCTCGCGGAGCGATTCGGGGAGGTGGAAAGAATCACGAAACAACTCCTGAAAAAACATCCGGCCATCGCCGAAATTCATGAACTGCATGGCCTGACTCTGTACCGCCTTGGAAAGTGGAGCGACGCGTTGGAACGGCTCGAACACTTCACCCGGCTAACCGGAGACGTTGACCAATTCCCGGTGATGGCCGACTGTCATCGAGCGCTCGGAGAGATCGAATCTGTTCGAAGACTTTGGAACGAGTTGCGATTAGCCGGCCCCGAGCCGTCCATCTTGACTGAAGGCCGGATAGTAATGGCTGGAGCTCTAGCCGACACCGGCGATGTTCCAGCTGGAATCCGTTTACTGGAGAAGGGGCCGATAAGGACGAAGCGGGCCCGCGACTACCACGTCAGGCTCTGGTATGCGTTAGCGGATCTTTACGAACGGGGTGGAGATCACCAAAAAGCCCGTCGAGGATTTGAACGAATCCAACAAGTTGAGCCGGGCTACGCAGACGTATCTGACCGCCTTGAATCGCTCTCCTAACGCGGGCCAGGATGTAACTTCAGATTCTCCCTATTGCCTCAACCTTTTCTTCAGAACGCGCGGCTACGATCTTCTTCGGCCCGTCGGCCGCGAATTGACCCACATACTCGCTACCCAAGGAGTCGTCTCGTGAGCCTCGACATTGAACGATTACTAGGAGATCAGGGAACCTATCTCTTAGAGCACAAATGCGAGACCATCCCGCAAAACTTACTCACACTTCCAAGCCCCGATTTTGTGACCGACGTAATGTCGGGAACGGACCGCTCACCCCAAGTGATGCGCAACATGCAAGCGTTGTTCAGCAACGGCAGACTCGCCGGATCAGGGTATGTTTCCATCCTCCCCGTAGACCAAGGAATAGAACACTCGGCGGCTGCTTCGTTTGCTCCGAATCCCATCTACTTCGACCCTGCCAACATTGTTGAACTTGCTATAGAGGGCGGCTGCAACGCGGTTGCGACAACCTTTGGTGTGTTGGGGTCAGTGAGCCGCAAGTACGCCCACCGAATTCCATTCATCGTCAAGTTAAACCACAACGAACTGCTCACCTATCCAGCGACCTACGACCAAATCATGTTTGGCTCGGTTGAACAGGCCTACGACCTCGGAGCGGCTGGAGTTGGTGCCACGATCTATTTCGGCAGTGATGAAAGTGGACGTCAAATCCAAGAGACTGCTGAAGCATTCGAAAAAGCACATCAGCTAGGAATGTTCACGGTCTTGTGGTGCTACCTGCGCAACAGCGAAATTGATACCGACGATCAGGACAACCACGTCGCAGCCGACGCAACCGGCCAAGCGAACCACATCGGAGTCACGATTGAGGCGGACATCATCAAACAAAAACTCCCCGAGAACAATGGGGCATTTAATCTGATTAAAGGGTTCGGCAAGACCCACGCAGACGTATACGAGAAGTTGACTTCAGATCACCCAATCGATCTCTGCCGCTGGCAAGTAGCCAATTGCTATATGGGACGAGTAGGACTAATCAACAGCGGCGGCGCCAGCTCTGGAGCAACCGACTTGGCCGAAGCCGTAACTACAGCCGTTGTCAATAAGAGGGCCGGCGGCCTCGGGCTGATATCAGGACGCAAAGCCTTTCAGCGTCCGATGCAAGAAGGAGTCGAGTTACTTAACGCAATTCAGGATGTCTATCTCAATGAATCAATTACCATCGCATGAGCCGAGAATATGAAGAGCTACGCATTAAGTGAGTATTTGACTCTCGGCGCGTATATTCTTCGAAGTCGGACCACCACCACCCCCCGGGAGGGTCTGTGACTGATACAGCACCTCGAGAACTTCCACTTCAAGAACTAGATGAAGTAATCATCCGATTCGCCGGTGACTCCGGCGACGGCATGCAACTAACTGGCGACCAGTTCACCAGCATCTCCGCAGCCTTAGGCAACGACTTAGCTACGTTGCCAGAGTTCCCAGCAGAGATCCGAGCTCCCCAAGGAACCCTGGCGGGAGTGTCGGCATTCCAAGTTCGCATATCGGATTTCGCTATCACAACCCCAGGCGACGCTCCAACGGTGCTAGTCGCTATGAACCCAGCAGCGCTCAAAGCGCAACTACATAACGTGGTTCAAGGCGGAGCAATAATTATCAACACCGATGCGTTCAACGAACGCAACCTGGAGAAAGCGGGCTATGAGAGTAATCCCCTCGAGGATGGCTCGCTCGAGGGATACAGAACCTACCCAGTGCCGATGAGCCAAATCACCAGAGACGCAGTCGCCGAACATGGCGTCAAGCCACGAGATGCAGAAAGGTCCAAAAACTTTTTCGCTCTAGGCCTCATTTCGTGGATGTACACCCGCCCGGTCGAACCAACGATGGAGTTCATCAACACCAAGTTCAGCGGCAAAGAACTAGTCATCAAAGCTAACGAAGCAGCGTTCCACGCCGGATACAACTTCGGAGAAACGGCTGAACTCTTTGAGTCGCACTACGAAATAAAACCAGCGGCACTGCCGTCAGGGGAATACACCAATGTCAATGGAAATACGGCTTTGGCTTGGGGCTGTGTTGCTGCAGGTCAGCTAGCTCGACTACCAGTGTTTCTCGGCTCGTACCCAATCACCCCAGCCTCAGACATTCTGCACGACCTATCAGCCCTGAAGAACTTCGGAGTGCGAACGTTCCAAGCCGAAGATGAAATAGCGGCAGCCGCATCAGCAGTTGGAGCAGCATTCGGAGGAGCGTTGTCTTTCACAACGACCTCAGGGCCCGGCGTTGCGCTCAAAGGCGAAACTCTCGGATTAGCCGTCAGTCTTGAATTGCCCCTAATTGTTATAGACATACAGAGAGGAGGACCCTCCACGGGTCTACCTACCAAGCCAGAACAAGCAGATCTAATGATGGCCATGTATGGGCGCCACTCTGAATCGCCGATGCCAATTGTTGCGCCTAAGAGCCCAGCAGATTGCTTTAATGCAGCAATAGAAGCCTGCCGTATCGCTCTTCGCTACCGAACCCCCGTTATGTTGCTAAGCGACGGCTATTTGGCAACCAGTTCGGAGCCATGGCTACTCCCCGAGATTGACTCTCTTCCGGACATCGGCGTTGAGTTCCACACAGGATTCAATGGCACCAATGAAGACGGCGAAGGAATCTTCCTCCCATACCTCAGGGACCCTGAAACTCTTGCACGTCCATGGGCAATTCCCGGGACGCCTGATCTGATGCATCGAATAGGCGGAATCGAAAAAGAAGACGGCTCAGGAAACATCAGTTACGACCCTGAAAATCACCAAAAGATGGTCGATCTGCGTGCGGCAAAGATCGCAGCAATTGATGTCCCTGATATTGAGATCGCAGGAGACCAGGACGCAACATTCTGCATGTTGGGATGGGGCTCAACTTGGGGAGCAATTGACGCAGCTGTAGATCGCCTGCAACAGGCTGGCAAAAAAGTTGCCCACGTCCACCTAACTCACCTCAATCCATTACCCAAGAATCTGGGCGAGGTACTAGCTACTTTCGACAAGGTAATTTGCCCCGAAATGAATGACGGACAACTCGTCAACCTAGTGAGGGCAAAATATCTGCTCGACGTCAAACCGGTAAACAAAATGAACGGCGTGCCGTTCACAACTGCAGAAATAGAGTCCGCGGCCCTTCAAGCCATGGACGCCTCATAAGAGATAGCAGGATCAATCAAAATGACTGATACTTCACCACGCACAGAACCAGCAGACTGGGCGACGGACCAAGAGGTCCGTTGGTGCCCAGGATGCGGCGATTACTCCATTCTCACTGCAATGCGCATGCTTATGCCCGAGCTTGATGTTGACCGAGAGAACACCGTCTTCATCTCGGGTATCGGATGTGCCGCTCGCTTTCCGTACTACATGAACACCTATGGCATGCACGGAATTCATGGACGAGCACCAGCGATCGCGACAGGGCTGGCAATGGCGAGACCCGACCTCGATATCTGGGTTATTGGCGGCGATGGCGACATGATGTCAATTGGTGGTAACCACTTGATCCACGCTCTGAGGAGAAACGTCAACATCAAAATCCTCCTCTTCAACAACATGATTTACGGTCTAACCAAAGGCCAGTTCTCACCCACAAGTGAAGTGGGCAAAGTCACCAAGAGTTCGCCAATGGGATCTTTGGATTCTCCCTTCAACCCCATCTCAGTAGCGCTAGGAGCTGAAGCCTCCTTTGTGGCACGTACACACGACATGGACCGTCAACACATGATGGATATGTTCCGGCGTGCGCACGAGCACAAAGGCGCAGCCATCGTTGAAGTTTTCCAAAACTGCAATGTGTTCAACGATGGCGCCTGGGAAGGCATTACGAAGAAGCAAAACCGCGACGCCAACCTCATAACCCTTGAACATGGTCAACCCATTAGGTTTGGTGCCGACGGCGAATTTGGAGTCGTAGTTGATGGGGGAGCCGCCAAAGTCGTCTCGGTTGCAGATGTCGGGGTGGACGCACTTCTCGTTCATGACGAGCACAAACCTGATCCGTCAACCGCCTTCATGCTAAGTCGCCTTGCAAGGGGACCTTTCGAACCAACCCCAATTGGTGTGTTCCGAGCTACCGAACGTATTGAGTACGCCTCTTCGTCCACATCTCAACTTGCCATGGCCCATGACAACCAAGGGTCAGGCGACCTAGCGGCGTTGTTGCGATCAAGAGGAACTTGGCAGGTCTGACCGACATCGCTTGGATACTCGACCTTGATGGAGTCATATGGCTCGCAGATGAACCGATATCCGGTTCGGCTAGGGCGATACAACTGCTAGACGCGGCAGAACATCAGGTGCTCTTCGTTACTAATTTCTCAGCGTTGACCCGCAGGCAGGCCGAACTGAAACTCGAAGGTTGCGGGATAGAAGCCGAGGGACGAGTTGTGACATCGGCGATGGCAGCGGCTTCGTTGGTGAAGCCAGGGGAACAGGTCATCGTGTGTGGCGGCGAAGGTATTAATGAAGCAGTGAAAGAGCGCGGCGCTACGCCACTCGACCCGCTACAAAACAGCGTTCCAGTTAGATCGATAGACGCGGTCATCGTCGGGTTCCACCGCGAGTTCAGCTTTGATCGCCTGGCAGCTTCTGCGCATGCTCTGCATAACGGAGCGAGACTTATCTCCACGAACAGCGATCCCACGTACCCAACGCCACACGGCCTACTTCCGGGCAATGGTTCCTTGACAGCGGCAGTTGCTGTAGCGGGCAAAGTCGAACCCATAGTTGCCGGAAAGCCCCACGCTCCAATAGCGAACCTTGTTCTCGAACGATTGGGATTAGAGCGCGGAACTCCAGGCAATATCGTGGTCGGCGATCTGCCTGCCACCGACGGCCTACTGGCCGCCGAGCTAGATTTCGACTTCGGCTTAGTGCTGTCAGGGGTGACCTCAGCTGACCAGGTCGATACATGCGACCCGACACCAAACGTAGTTGCCCCAGATCTAGAACAAATGGTGGAAGCCGCATTGTCTTCAGCGTGAAAGTCGGAGCAGCCAAGTCTCATCTCTGGTGCAGCTCTGCTGGTAGCTTCAATTTATGTGCGGACGCTAATACTTAGCTTCAGGGGACAGGCGAAGTGAGTCGCAGGCGACTCGATCGCGAAATGATCCGACGCGAACTAGCCCCAACCCGTAGCCAAGCTCAAGAATTAATCGACCTAGGGCAGGTACTTGTTGGCGGCACTGTAGCGACCAAAGCCGCACGCTTAGTCAACCCAGGAGAGCCAATCGTCCTAACCGGCCCGGGACCCAGGTTCGTTTCGCGTGGCGGAGAGAAGCTTGATGCGGCGCTCACGCGATTTGGAATCGAACCACAAGGGAAGCGAGTCGCTGACGTCGGCGCATCCACCGGCGGTTTCTCAGATTGCGTCATTCAGCGGGGAGCGGCGCACGTCGTGGCGATTGACGTAGGGCACGGACAACTAGACCACACCCTACGCACTCACCCTCGCGTCGAAGTCTTCGAAAGAACCAACGTAAGATTTCTCGAAGTCGACGAAGTTGGCGGACCTGCCAATCTAGTAGTGGCTGACCTATCGTTCATTTCGTTAAAAGTTGTCTTCAGCAGGCTTGCGGCATTGTGTGAACCCTATGGCGATCTACTTATCCTGATAAAGCCTCAATTCGAGGCAGGACGAGTAGAAGCGGCTCGGGGTCAAGGAATTATCCGCAATCCCGAAGTTTGGCAGCGAGTTCTGGAAGAAATTAGGGAATGTGCAGTGAAAGCGGAGTTTGGGGTTATGGGCCTTATGGTGTCGCCGCTTCGCGGTGCTAACGGAAACGTAGAGTTCTTCATTCATTGCCGACCAGGCACCGAATCGACCCTTCACGACACCGCGATAAAAGAAATCGTCAATGAGGCCCGAGACCTGGTGCTGTCATGAGCGTTATTTCCATGATGTTGCATCCAGAACGTGCTGACTCCCATCGACTAGCAGCAGAACTAGCGGACCATCTAATAAGCGAAGGTAACGACGTTCGTTTGAGCGAACCTGAAGCTACAGCCATCAAAAAACCAGAACTCGGGTGCGCCCTAGAGATGCTCGCTGACTCAGTAGACCTGGCGGTGAGCATTGGCGGCGACGGAACAATGCTGCGAACCTTCGAACGAGTAGCTCGACAAGGTATTCCGGTGCTGGGAGTTAACGTCGGCGATCTCGGATATTTGACCGAATTCGAAGCTGATGAAGCTAAAGAAGCAATCGAAGCTGCTTTGAATAGTGCTTTACCCGTCGAAGAACGGCTAATGGTTGAAAGCCGAATTGAACGAGCAAACGGCCAAAACGATGGAACATGGACAGGTCTGAACGAAGCCGTGTTGGAGAAGAAGTCCCAAGGCCACACAGTCCGGCTTGAAGTAACCATCGATGGTTCTGCATTCGCTACCTACGCAGGGGACGGACTCATTGTCTCCACACCGACCGGCTCAACTGCCTACAACCTCTCCGCCCGCGGCTCAATCGTTGCACCAACCCATTCGTCGCTCCAACTCACACCTGTAGCACCCCACATGTTGTTCGACCGGTCACTGGTGTTGCGCCCCGACACCGAAATTCGAATAGCGGTGTTGGGAGAACGAGAAGCAAATCTGTCCGTCGACGGTAGAAGCGTCGCAGTCCTAGGCAACGGAGATGTGCTCGTGGCTACGCGCTCGGACGTTATCGCTCGATTAGTCACCTCCGGATCTGGTGGGTTTCACCAAGTACTGAAACAAAAGTTTGGTTTGAAGGATCGCTGATGCTTCTGGAGCTTTCTGTCCAGAACCTTGGAGTAATTGAGTCTTCTTCGCTGGTGCTGCGCCCAGGAGTCAGTGTTCTCACTGGTGAGACGGGTGCGGGGAAAACAATGGTCGTTCAAGCTATTCAGCTTTTAACCGGAGGGAAGGCCGACCCCTCGATGGTAAGAACTGGGGCGAAAGAGGCGACTATCGAGGGTCGTTTCGAAACGTCAGACGGCGACGAACTTATTTTGCGACGTGTCATCCCGGCTGAAGGCAGGAGCCGCGCTTACGTTAACAACGCTCTCGCGGGCGCCTCCCAACTGGCCGAGGCCGGCTCTACATTGGTTGATCTGCACGGACAACACCAGCACCAATCTCTTCTTCAGACGAAGGTGCAAAAACTCGCTCTCGATAACTATGCCCAAATTGACCTCACCCCACTTAACGAAGCGCGAAGTGCCATCAGACAGCGATTGGATCAACTTGACCAAATGGGAGGTGACTCCAAAGCAAGGGCCCGAGAAATAGACTTACTGCAGTTTCAGATTGCAGAACTCACGCAAGCCCAGCTAGCGGACCCTTCAGAATCGGAAACGCTGGAAGACCTTGAAGAAGTTTTGGCAGACGCCTCTGAGCACATCGAACAGGGAAGTCGAGCCCTAGAAACCATCAACGGTGAGAACGGATTGATGGACATTTTAGGAACTGTTATCTCTGGTCTCGCCGATCGACCACCATATCGAGACCTAACGGCACGACTTAGGAGTTTCGAAGCGGAACTTTCCGACGTCGGTATTGCCATTAGAGACAAAGTGGATTCGATCGAAGATGACCCCCAACGACTTTCGGAAGTTCGAGCGCGTCGCCAGCTGTTGGTCGACTTGCAAAGAAAATACGGCGACACGATCGGCGACGTGATCGACTACCACGTTGAAGGAATCCAGCGCCTCGAAGATCTACAAAACCACGAAGCCCTGGCAGCGCAGCTCGAAACAGAACTCGCAACAGCTAAAACGCACCTGGCAGAAGAAGCGAAAATTGTCGCTGATCAGAGGCGAAAGAGCGCCCCGAACCTTGCTCGAGAAGTTAATCAATACCTTCCGGCCTTGGCTCTCGACCACGCAAGCGTTTCAGTGACCGTCGAGGGCGAGGACCCGGCTGACGAGATAGAGATCATGTTCCGCGCCAATAGCGGTACCAATTGGCACGCCCTCTCAAAAGTCGCGTCGGGCGGAGAACTAGCAAGGGTGATGCTGGCATTACGATTGGTCCTTACTTCCGGTCCACCAACCCTCGTCTTTGACGAAGTTGATGCTGGCATAGGTGGAGCCGCGGCCATCGCTGTAGGCAAAGCACTGAGCCGTTTGGGAATGAGCCACCAGGTTTTGGTAGTCACTCACTTACCGCAAGTAGCAGCATTCGGCGACCAGCATCTTGTTGTAGACAAGTTTGATGACGGTTCCCGAGTCGTGTCTACCGTTCATGAGGTTGAGGGAGATATCCGCATACGTGAACTAGCTCGTATGCTGGCCGGACAGCCTGATTCGGAAACGGGTCAGGACCATGCCGCAGAACTCCTGCAGGAAGCCCTGAAGAGCAGGGGTTAGCCGTGAGACTGAGACGCCGAAATATAGCTGATCGAGATGAAACGCTTAGAGCCAAGGTTCGTGTTGACCGTCGGACAAAAAACTTAATTCCAAGGCTCCAACCCGGTGAGATAGCAGTCATTCACCATGAAGACCTTGATCGAGTTGCTGCTGAGGGGTTGGTAGCAGCCCGAGTAGCAGCGGTGATTAATGGTGCCCAAAGCTTGTCAGGAAAATACCCTGCTCAAGGTGCACTAGCTCTGCTCAAATCAGGAATTCCGGTAATTGATGGTGTAGGAACAAGTGCGTTCAACAGGATTCGAGAAGGTGACCAAGTAGCAGTTGCCCAAAGCAGGGTTCTCCTCAACGACGAGGTCCTTTGCAACGGCAATCTCTTAGAACTCGGAGAAGTCGAGGAGAAACTGGAGATGGCGCGGGAAGCCATTCGCAGTGAACTCGGCGAATTCGCAGCGAACACCTTGCATTATTTAGCGACTGAACCTGAACTAGTCACCGACGATCTTGAACTCCCCGAGATGTCTGTCGAACTTGCTCAGCGGCAAGTCTTGGTAGTTATTCGAGGCATTGACTACCGCGAAGACCTTTCAACATTGAAAAGATCTGGCTACGTCAGCGAAATGCGCCCCATCCTGATAGGCGTAGATGGTGGGGCTGACGCGCTGCTGGAAGTAGGTCTGACCCCCGACCTAATTGTTGGTGACTTTGATTCCGTATCCCGCGAGGCGTTGCACTCAGGAGCCCAACTGCTGGTTCACGCCTACCCTGGCGGTGAAGCACCAGGCGCAAACAGACTAGATCGACTCGGAGTCGATTATGGAGTGGTCGAGGGATTAGGAACGAGCGAAGACATAGCGATGCGCATAGCTTTCGAAAACCGCGCAGAACTCATTGTGTTAGTCGGTTCGCATACCTCCATGGCTGATTTCTTCGATAAGGGCCGAAGAGGTATGGCCTCAACTTTTTTGACCCGCATGAAGGTCTCTTCGGTGCTTGTAGACGCCAAAGGAGTGGGCAGGCTATACAGAACGCAAGTCCGTAAACGAGATCTTGCACTTCTTATACTCTCCGCAATGTTCACGCTGGTTGTGATCGCCTTGGTGACTGACCCGGTCCGTCTACTTTTGCGGACGCTTTGGCTGAATTTAGGAATGTGATGCTCGGTGATTAACCTCCGCTACCACATTGTCAGTGTCGTCGCAGTCTTTCTAGCGTTAGGCATCGGTCTGGCTTTGGGGTCGACGTTCGTCGATTCAATTCTTGTTAATGAATTAGAAGACCAAGTAAACCAACTTGACTTAGCGCAAGAAGAAGCGGTTGAACTTAAGAACCAAGCGGTAGTTGAAAGAGATTTAGAATTACAGAATAACCAGGCATTACGTACCCAAATAGTGGCTTTAGAGGACGACCACCTGGCAAAACTTGCTGAATTACAAGAAGCAAATGATCAAGAGCGGCAAGCTCTCATAAAACAAGCAGAGCTAGAGAGCGAAAGCACAAAATTGCTGTTGAATTCGGTCGCAACATTAGCGCCGAGGGGTCGGCTTTCAGGAACGTCCTGGGTTCTCTTGGCACCTACCGCGGCCGAACGCTCGGTTATCGCTGAAATCCGAAAACTCTTGACCCGATCGGACGGCGAATATCTCGGGACGTTATGGATTCGCCCAAGCATGGACTTCGAAGATGAAGAAACGGTTCAGGGACTGTCCGAAATGTATGGGGAACAAGTACCTCGAGAAAAAGTCGCTAGCGCCACCATCTCCAACCTGGCGACAGCCCTTTCAGCTGCTCGAGAGCGAGGAAACGCTGCGAACGTCGAAGTGCAGGAATTCATCGAGCGATTAATCGAAATGGGTCTGGTTCGTTACGACCGCTATCAAGCCACATCAACAATTGATGAACTATCCAACGCCGTGAACAGCATCCTCATCGTGAATGACCCAGCCCACATCACTCTTCATCAACAGCTGTTTGTTCCACTAATCCAGGAAATTTCCGACCGTGGAGCGAGAGGCGTTGGAGCGATCTTGGAGCTAAAGAAGCCGAACACTCCTAGAGGTGAAGTTGTCGACAGAATTCGGAATGATTCTGGGCTTGCAAAGACATGGTCAACGTTTGACGATGTTGACTCCTTCGAAGCTCGCGTCGGTTTACTAGTAGGCCTTGACCGGCTGCCGATTGTTGGCCACTACGGTGACCTTCCAACCGCAGAGGAGCGATACCCGCGGTGATGCATGTCGTAGCGATAGTCCCCGCCAACAATAGGGTCGACTCCGTGGCAGCAACCGTGACAGCTCTTGCGCAGATTCCCGATGTCGTAGAGGTGTTAGTCGTTGACGATGGGTCAATTGATGGCACTGCCGAAACCGCAGAGAAAGCTGGAGCGCGACTACTGTCTCTGAATGCCAATGTCGGGAAGGGCGATGCTGTCCTGGCAGGTATCGCAGCCTCAGGGGCCCCTCAAAGCTACCTTTTGATCGATGCGGATCTCGGCGAGTCAGCTATACACGCCGCAGAGTTATTGAAGCCATTGAGCGATGACACAGCAGAGATGGTGATCGGAGTTTTCCCTAAGGCTGGACGATCTAGAGGGTTCGGCTTGTTGAAACGAGTCGCTAGCCAAATACTTTTGGATGCCACCGGCCAAAAATTCGCAGAACCCCTATCTGGCCAAAGAGCGGTTGAAGGCTCTTTGATGCGTTCACTGACTCTTGCTCCTCGTTTCGGACTGGAGGTCGGATTGACGATTGACGTCGACGAAGCTGGCGGACGTATACAAGAGGTTGCAGGAGACTTCTCACATCTACCTAGCGGGCGTGGACCCAAAGGAATCCTTCACAGGGCGAAACAATTTCGCGATGTCATGCAAGCGTCCGCGTCCCGACGCGGATGGCGAGGCACTCTAGAGTCAACGAGTCGAGCATTGTTGAGGAGAACGAGCACTTGATTTTCGCAGTAGGGACCTTCTTCATCGCGTTCATTGCGGCTTTACTTGCATGGGGTCGCATGGGACCCTTCTTGTCGAGTTGGGGGTTACAAAAAGAGAACTATCGAGGTCAAAGCATCTTCGCTGTTTCCGGGATCATCGTCGTCACGGTTCAAATTCTCGTTGTTCTGAACCTCTATTTGGGCTTTAACGACTCGTTACGAGGAGCGCACTTCGTCGCAGTTTTGATGCTCGTAGTGGTATTTGGATTTCTAGGGTGGATCGACGACACCAAAGCCAAAGAAAGCGGAGGAGGCTTTGGAGGTCACCTGGGCTCTGTTTATTCGGACCGCGTTGTTACCACCGGACTACTCAAGCTTGTAGGAGGCATTGCAGTCTCAATAGGCGCCGTATTCGTCGCCGATACAACTGACGGCCTGGTAGCTCTCATTCGGGGAGCGGCAATTGTCGCCTTAAGTGCAAACCTGCTCAACCTTTTCGATAGGGCACCAGCCAGGTCAACCAAGGTCTCATTTTTGTGGTTTGTGCTGCTGGTCGCATCGGTGTTCATATGGAGCGACTCCCACACAGCCCTACAACTTGTATGGGCCGCAGGAGCTGTAGGGGCGGCAACAGGCCTGGCGCCGTCGGAACTACTGGAACGTCATATGCAGGGCGATACCGGGGTCAACGTCACAGGCGCTTTGCTGGGTTTTTCCACATTCATGGTTAGCGCGCCCGTTGTTCAGTGGGTAGTGCTGGCGGTTCTTGCGTCGCTTAACCTCGCCAGTGAGCGCATGTCCTTTAGCGAAGTGATCGCATCTAATCCTCTGCTCAGTCGAATTGACGAAGCAGGCGTGAGGCAAACAAAGGCATGAGTTGATAGCCAGGGCAGATACCGAAACGCGTACGTATGCCAAAAGTGTTCGTGACGGTCATCACCATGGGGGAGTTGAGCCGCTAAATTCACTTCAAGTGCCTTGGGATCTCATCCATGACTAAACACATCTTTGTAACCGGTGGGGTCGCAAGCGGCCTCGGCAAAGGGATTACTGGCTCCTCCCTCGGCCGCCTTCTCAAAGCTCGAGGTCTTCGAGTCACGATGCAAAAGTTCGACCCCTACATCAATGTGGATCCTGGCACGATGAATCCCTTTGAACACGGCGAAGTCTTTGTTACCGATGACGGCGGTGAAACAGATCTAGATCTTGGTCACTACGAACGGTTTATCGATGAACCGTTGACCAAAGACTCAAACGCGACAACGGGATCCATTTATCAAGCAGTCTTGGCAGCAGAACGGCGCGGGGACTACCTGGGAAAGACCGTGCAAGTAATTCCACACATCACCGATGAGATCAAAAGACGTATTCGCCGCTTGGCCACCGCCGATACCGACGTAGTGATCACCGAAGTGGGAGGCACAGCCGGCGACATTGAAATTCTGCCATTCCTAGAAGCAATCAGGCAGATGCGACTTGATGCCGGACGTGGGAATGTCTGCTATGTGCACGTAACTCTGGTGCCCTTTATCGGGCCCTCGGGAGAGCAAAAAACCAAACCCACCCAACACTCCGTAACTGAGTTACGCAGTCGAGGAATCCAACCTGACGCAGTCGTGTTGCGAAGCGAAGAACCAATCGACACAGCGCTTCGAGAAAAAATATCCCGCCTATGCGATGTCGAGCTTTCTGGTGTAGTGAACGCTCCCGATGCGTCAAACCTCTACGAGGTGCCTCTAGTTCTTCACGATGAAGGGCTAGACCGCTACGTGTGCGAAATCCTAGGCCTAGCCAACCTCGAGCCAGACCTTCGTTCATGGTCAGCCTTAGTCGATCGGATCGAACAAGCAACCTCAACAGTGCGAATAGGCATTATCGGTAAGTACGTGAGCCTTCCAGACGCCTACATGTCGGTAGTAGAAGCTCTACGCCACGGTGGCTACCACCATGGCGCGGAAATAGACATCGACTGGATTCAGGCGGAAGATGTTGAAGGTCTTTTAGCTGAGGGGCGGCTTAGTCATCTCGACGGCATGATTATCCCGGGAGGATTCGGAGAGAGAGGAATCGAAGGCAAAATAGCCGCAGCGCAATTCGCCCGAGAACACGAGATTCCCTGTCTGGGAATATGTCTCGGATTGCAGGTAATGGTGACCGAGTTTTGTCGGAACCAGTTGGGCTTGACGGGAGCGAACAGTCGCGAGTTCGATCCAACGACTCTCCACCCAGTGGTCGATTTGATGGATTCGCAACGTGAGGTGTCAGACTTAGGGGGGACTATGAGGCTTGGTCTGTACCCAGCGCGGCTCGCGGAAGGAAGCTCGGTAGCGCAACTTTACGGAGAAGCTCTCGTCTATGAACGCCACCGGCACCGCTATGAGGTGAATAACGATTATCGCGCTCAAATGGAGGACCAAGGTCTGCAATGCAGTGGGATTTCACCAGACGGCCGTTTGGTGGAATTTATTGAACTTGACTCCCATCCGTTCTGGGTTGGCACCCAAGCGCACCCTGAATTCATGAGCCGGCCCGATCGCCCGGCGCCGCTCTTTAGAGGCCTTGTGGAGGCGGCCCTTGGCCGAGCAGAAGGTAGAAATCCAAAACTCATCGAGTCGAGTGCCGAGTCGGTGGACTGATTGATGGTCGGCTTACCCGACCCGGAGTATCTATTAGTCGGTGAAGAGCTCCTTCATTCGGGTTATGCATTTGACCTGTACGCCACAAGTTGGGTTGACCCAGAAGGCGAGACCTTCGTTCGAGACATAGTGCGCCACCGAGGAGCGGTCGCGATTGTTCCCATCACCAATGACGGCCGCAGCGTGTTGCTGGTTCGCCAGTTCCGCACTCCACTAAATGATTGGCTTTTAGAATTGCCAGCGGGGTTACGAGACAAAGAAGGCGAGTCCGACATAGACACAGCGCACCGAGAACTAGAAGAAGAAGTGGGCTGCATCGCAGACAGCATGGAACACTTGATAACGCTAGCCACTGCAGTTGGATTTGCTGACGAGTCCATATCTGTCTACCTTGCCCGCGGCCTATCTTGGACACAACGAAAAGCAGACGGCGTCGAAGAAAAGGCTATGACGGTTGAGCACGTTGCACTAGTGGATGTGCCATCGATGATCGCTGATGGAACAATCGTCGACGCGAAAACAGTTGCAGGTTTACTCATTGCGCACCAGAGAATGGCCAACTAGCCAGATGAACACGCGAGAAGCACCCTGGCTAGACCAATTCTTGAAGTGGAAAGTCGCCAACAAGGGACTGACGTCCGCGACGAAAGAGGCTTACGAACGAGATCTGAAAACCTTCCTAGAGTGGCTAGACCTCAGAGACCAGCGAGTGACATCGGTCGATGAAGATTGCATTGCTTCCTATATAGAACATTTGCATGATTCCGAATACCGGCTTTCGACGGTGGCTAGAGCCGTCGTGGCGATCAGACAGTTTTTCGCTTATTTGGTGATTGAAGCTGAGGTCCTCGCCGTGGACCCCAGCGAATCTATCGCTGTTCCGACTATCCGTGATGGTCCCCCGAAAGCCTTGACCGTCGAACAAATAGAATCACTTCTGGAATCTCCAGCAGGCGACGACCCCGCTGCCCATAGAGATCGGGCAATGCTTGAAGTGTTGTATGGATGTGGTTTGCGGGTCGGAGAACTTGTAGGCCTTAACGCTGATGACGTCGACCTAGACGGCGAAGTACCGCTACTACGCGTATTCGGTAAGGGGCAGAAAGAACGCGTGGTTCCTCTCGGCGGAGAAGCTCACCTCGCACTGTCACAGTGGATGAGCGGGGCTGGCCGCAATACAGCATTAACTCTCCGCAATGGATCAGCGCAGAGAAAGGCTGAATCAGCAGTTTTTTTGAGTTTGGCAGGGAAACGACCAGGAACCCGTCTCTCGCGTATGGGTGCTTGGAAAATCGTCAGGCGCCATGGGGACAAAGCCGGGCTCGGTCGAGAACTGACGCCTCACGTGCTGCGACACTCATGTGCAACACACATGTTGCTGAACGGTGCGGATATTCGTTACGTGCAAGAACTATTAGGCCATGCATCTATCCGAAACACTCAGCGATATACCGCTTTGAGGGAGGAAGATCTTCGGAAGAGGCATCTACAAGCACACCCTCGAGCGGAGGTCGAGTTAGCGCTCGACAACGAAGATGTCTAAGTCAAATACTGGGAACAGCAGTCAGCTAGCTCACCTCGTGCGGCGCTTTTTCGCAAGTCTCGGACAGCGATCCCCGGACCCCTCAGATGTAGTTTGGGTCAAAGAGACTCTACTTCAGGCCGAGTTTGAGCTTTGGGAGAAGATGTCCCCCCCAGATCAAAGGCATTCAATTGCGGTAGCCCAAATGGCACGCTCTGAATTGCCCAATGACGTCACGACTATGAGGGCGGGCCTGCTTCACGACATTGGGAAAATAGGAGTTCCCTCAGGGTTAATAACCCGTGTCGCTGCAGCGATCAGTAAGCCGTTGGCCACTGAAGACAGAGTTAACCGTTGGTCGCAAGGTAAGGGACCACTGGCAAGTCTCGGCGCATTCATGTCATACCCGCAACTCGGCGCCAGCATGCTTCGAGAAGTTGGCAGCGATGACTTCACCGTTATGTGGGCTACCGAACATCATTTGCCCTCAACCGAGTGGACCGTGGAGCGCACAAGAGCGGAGGTCTTGCAGCGCGCGGACCAATTCGCGGTGTAAGAAGGTTGTATGGAAGCGGCAGAAATCACAGAGCGATTAAAGAACGTGATTCGGCAGACTTACGGGGATCGAGTTGGGACATTCAAATTAACCTCGGTGGATGAGGCGACGTCGAAAGCCAGACAACGCGCCCGGTCCCAATTATCCAAAGAAGAAAGATTGTTGGTCGACCGAGCACTGGTGCCGTTTCGAGACTGGTTAATCGATAGAGATCCCGAAGCTGCTGAACGAGTAGCAACCGGGGCGCCAGCGCCTCAAGACATAGAGACAGCCTGTCACGCGGCAGAAGATCATGCGGTAGCACAGTTGGCTCCTGATATCACCGATGAAGAAGTAGCCCTCCTCGAGGCTCGCCTAGAAAATGGCCGCATCGAGACAATCGAGGAACGAAATCAAAGACGCCGCCCGCCAATTCGCCTTAAGAACAGGCACGTCAGAACCATGGCGTGGGGCCTAGGAGTCATAGTCCTGGGAGCAGGGGTAGCAACTCTGGCAAGTGAAGTAGGAACTCTCGTAAACGTCGCCGGCATCGCAATCTTTGTCTTTGGCTTTCGGAAATGGCGTTCTGATGAAACAACATCAAACGTGCCCGACGTCTCAGTGTTTAGGGGCGGCAAAATTAAGAGAAACGGCGAAACGCAACTCTAATTTGCAACACAGCGTAGTTAGCTGGGAGATAAGAATCCCATTGCTTCTTTAGCTCGGCGGACCGTTACCGCCGCCACTTCCGACGCTTTCTCTGCGCCGCGGGCAATAATCCGGTCAAGTTCAGCAGGGTCAGCAAGAAGTTCAGACCGCCGCAACTGCACCGGTTTAAGAACGTCGACTACAGCCTCTGCTGCATCGGCCTTAAGTGGGCCATATTGGGTGTATTCCTCAGCGAGTTCTTCAGGGTCTTTTTCCGTTGCCGCCCCCAGAATTGACAAAAGATTCGAGACACCAGGTTTCGTTTCGAAATCGAAACGCACTTCGCTACTTGAGTCCGTAACGGCACGTTTAAATTTCTTTGCAATCGACGAGACGTCCTCAAAGATACCCACGGTGCCCAAACTTGAATCGGCTGACTTCGACATTTTGTTAGTTGGTTCCTGGAGGTCCATCACACGCGCCGCGATCTTGGGAATAGCAGCAGATGGCAACACAAAGGTATCTCCGTAGCGAGAGTTGAACCTCTCCGCGATATCGCGGGTTAACTCCAAATGTTGTCGCTGGTCATCTCCGACGGGTACCCGGTCGGCATCGTAAATCAGAATGTCAGCTGCCATGAGTGCCGGATAAGTGAAAAGACCAGCTGAGACATGCTCCTGACCTCCATCGCCCTGCTTCGTGGACTTGTCCTTGAACTGCGTCATCCGACGAAGTTCCCCGAACGAGACGGTGCACTCAAGTAGCCACGATAGTTCTGTGTGGTAAGGCACATGGCTCTGAACAAATAACGTGCACACCTCAGGGTCTAAGCCGACTGCGACCAATGTCGCCATTGTCTCCAAGGTCTTTGCTCGTAACTCTTCGGGGTCCTGTTGAACTGTCACTGCATGCAGATCGACAGCGCAATAGAAGCTGTCATGCTCGTGTTGATCAACCGCCCATTGGCGAAGGGCCCCAAGATAATTGCCGAGATGAATATCTCCAGTGGGTTGGATACCAGACAGGACTCTCGTCATGGACTTGACAGTACCCGAGCCAGAGCATGAAACCGCAGAAGACGGCCAGAGAGACCAGGGAGCCCGAAAAGATAGGCTAAGCGTGTTACATCAATGTGATTTGCTCCGCTATCGTTATGCAATGCCCTATGCGGTTCAGACAGAGGTCTTTGAGGGCCCATTCGACGTTCTGCTGCGACTTATTCTTGACCAAGAAGTCGACATCTATGAGGTATCGCTCACAGCGATAGTCGACGCGTATCTGACTGAAATGGACAAAATATTAGGCGCCTCCCAAGAAACGAATCCCTCTGCCTCCAGGGTCGATCTCGAATTAGCGACAGAATTTCTATTGATCGCAGCAACTCTTGTTGAACTGAAGACGCGTCGTCTATTACCCGACCAAAACGATGGAGACCTCGACGAAGAACTTGCTCTATGGGAGGAACGAGACCTCTTACTTGCCCGACTCCTCGAATGTCAAACCTTCAAAAGCGCAGCTTCTGCTTTACGTCAAATGAGCAACGACGCTTCAGCCAGCTACCCACGAACAACCGGCCCTGACCAGCATTTCCTAGCCCTTGCGCCAGACCTACTCGATGGCATCGAGCCGAGCCACCTAACGATGGCTTTAGTGAGCGCGCTCACTCCAACAGCGGTGGAAAAAGTCGATTTAGGCCACGTCAATTCAGTCACGGCGTCAGTGACAGACGCAATGTTTGAAATCATCGACGAACTTCCCCGACTGGGGACAGCCAGTTTTAGACAACTCACTGGAGGGCTGGTCGACCGGATCGAGGTAGTGGTTCGCTTCCTGGCGATCCTTGAGCTCTACAAACAAGGACACATCGACCTAGAACAAAAAGAGCGGTTCGGAGATATAACGCTCACCTGGACCGGCAACGAAGAAGAGTTACTAGTCCCCAGTGGCGGTGAGTCTTATGACGGCTGATGACGATGCTGATGCCTTCGAGGTTCTGGCAGCGCAACTAGAAAACGAAGGTTCACTAATGGACTCAGATGTAACCAACCGCGAGTTCCCCGACCTTGATCCCACATTGGTCCCCGCCGACGTTCGAGCCGCTCTGGAAGCCATCCTTCTCGTCGCCACCGACCCCGTGCCACCAACTGTTCTTGCGCAGCTCTTAGAGGTAAGCGTGGAAACAATTGAAGCTCTCTGCGACTACTTGGCGGACAGTTATGCACAAGAAGAGCGTGGATTTACGATCTCGCGCATAGCCGGGGGATACCGATATCAGACATCTGATGCGCAGGCTCCATACGTAGAACGCTTCGTTCTTGAAGGACAATCGACTCGACTGTCGAGCGCAGCGCTGGAAACCTTGGCCATAGTCGCATACAAACAGCCTGTTTCGCGGGCACAGATAGCTTCAATACGTGGCGTAAATGTGGATGGAGTAACCCGAACCCTTCAACAACGCGGCTATATCAAAGAGGTAGCCCGAGACCCCGGACCGGGAAACGCAGCGATGTACGGAACAACTGCATTATTCCTTGAAGGAATAGGCATCGACAGCCTCAACGAGTTACCCAACCTCAGCGACTTCGTCCCAGAAGCTGAGGTCGTTGAAACCCTTGAGGCCGTCTTGCTCGGCGAAGAAACCGAACTTGAAGATGAGACGGCCACTGACGCTCAAGACGCGAGCCCCCCGAAGTGAGCAGCGAGGAGTCGCGCGAGCGACTCCAGAAGGTTCTAGCGCGAGCGGGTATTGCAAGCCGGCGCGCCAGCGAGGAAATGATTCAGGCTGGACGGGTGACTGTCAATGGTCAAGTAGCAGCGCTGGGCGACAAAGTAGCTGACTCCGACCATATTGAATTAGACCGAATTCCAGTTTTGAGAGACCCAAACCTCGTCCACTACCTACTGCATAAGCCGCGTGACGTCGTATCCACAGCTAGCGATACAGCGAATAGGCAAACTGTCGTCAACTTGGTTCCGTCTGCAACCAGGGTTTACCCGGTGGGGCGACTCGATGCAGATAGTGAAGGTCTCATAATCTTGACAAATGACGGTGACTTAACTCACCGCCTAACTCACCCTAGCTTTGGTGTGCCAAAAGAATATTTGGTTCATGTTGAAGGCGTCCCGCAACGCTCAGCATTGAGAAAGTTACGGGAAGGCCTTCAATTAGAAGATGGAATGACTGCTCCCGCTCAAGTCTCCATGCCAGAAAAGGGACTCTTGAGAATGACTATCCACGAGGGCCGCAACAGGCAAGTACGTCGAATGTGCGCCGCCGTTGGTCACCCTGTTATTCGACTCGTTCGCGTACGTATTGGTCCGGTAACAGACTCGAGTCTTGCGGCTGGATCGTGGCGAGAACTCAGCAGCGAAGAAGTTCGATCCCTATATCAAGCCTCAGCCAATTCTTAATCTCACTTCAGGCTTTCGGGAAGGCTTCGGTACCATCTTCAGAAGACGACATCACCTAGAATGGATAGGTCTGACACGATCATGAACAGCAAGACTCGCCATGCTCAAATCGTGGGGACTGGTCTAATAGGCGGATCTGTCGCGTTAGCGCTCAAGAACGCTGGGTGGCATGTAACCGGCAAAGACATACAGGAGAGTCGAGTCCAACGCGCCCGCGAACTGGGTGTCATCGACGATATAGGCATAGACAGCAACGCCGAGCTAACAGTTGTAGCCGTTCCTGCGAGTGCGCTTGAAGCTGAAGTCACTAATGCATTGGAACAGACAACAGGAATAGTGACCGATACAGGGAGCGTCAAGACAGCTGTTTCGCAAAACATTCGCAACTCGCGCTTTATTCCGGGCCATCCCATGGCCGGGTCTGAGCAAGAAGGGGTGGACGGAGCAGACCCAAGAATTTTTGATGGGGCTGTATGGGTGCTGACACCCACCGAAGGAACCGATGATCTAGGCCTTCGCGATCTTCAAACCATAGTGAGCTCAATGGGGTGCGATGTTGTCACCATGGCTCCCGAACGTCATGATGCGCTGGTCGCGATCGTGTCTCACGTCCCGCACTTGACCGCCGCCAGCCTGATGTGCCTCGCCGACGACCGTGCGCTAGATGACGCCCCGTTGTTGCGGTTGGCGGCAGGTGGATTCCGAGACATGACTCGAATAGCGGCCGGTCACCCCGAAATATGGCTCGACATTTGCGAAGAAAATAGAGAAGCGATCGTCGCTGTCTTGGACGAATTCTCCCAACGCATTCAGCAAATTCGCTCCATCGTCGCAGACTCGGATCGCAATGGACTGACAGACGTCTTGACGCAAGCCCGGCGAGCGCGCACCAATCTTCCATCTAGATACGTGCGACCCCAGGACCTGATCGAAGTGAGGATCCCCATTCCGGACCGGAAGGGACAAATTGCTAATATCACCATGCTCGCAGCGGATTGTGACGTGAACGTTGCGGATATCGAAGTTGCTCACTCAACCGAAGGCGCTCAAGGAGTGCTGGTCCTAATCGTAGCGAGGGCAGAAGTTCAGAGATTCCTAGCCGTTCTGGCAGGCCAAGGCTATAAACCAACCACTAGAGAGCTTGCATGAGTAAGAGCGCGGTTATGACTCCTTTCGGCGCCGCAGGTACTGGCTCCGTGCAAGTGCCTGGCTCTAAAAGCCACACCAATCGGGCATTGCTATGCGCAGCGCTAGCAGAAGGAACCAGCCGATTGTCAGGAGTGCTTTTTGCTGACGACACCAAAGCGATGCTGGGTGCTATCAAATCCTTAGGAGTCGAAGTCGAAGAAAACCCTTCGGAGTTGACTCTGGAAATAACTGGGTTGGGTGGGCGACCTCGCTTAAATGAATCGGTTATCGACTGTAGATCCTCGGGAACAACCTCACGGTTCCTCCTGCCGGTTCTCGCCACCGGTCACGGTCCGGCCACGCTAGACGGAAGTCAACAATTACGCTCTCGACCCTTTGCGGAGCAGATAGCAGCTTTAAGGTCGCTCGGATGCAGTCTGGAGGAAACAGCAGCACAGGGCGGCCTACCAATCAAGATTCAAGCTGACGGTCTCGCGGGCGGCGAGGTTGAGATAACTGCAGACACCAGCAGCCAATTCGTTAGTGGCCTCTTGATGGCAGCCCCCCTATGTGACGAGGGTTTAACGCTGAAGCTGTTGGGCACACCTGTCAGCCGCCCTTACATCGACATGACCATCGAGGTGATGAGAGATTTCGGGATTGAAGTAACCAATCTGGATGAATCGACATATGTTGTTCCACCCAGCGGATATAGGGCTACTGCGCTTGAAATTGAACCAGATGCGACGGCAGCGTCCTATTTCTTTGGTGCCGCAGTGATCACCCAAGGCAAAGTCCGCGTCGACGGGCTTGATGAACGAAGTATTCAAGGCGACATTCAATTCGTGAGCGTGCTCGAAGATCTCGGAGCAAAAGTAACTTGGGGCGACAGATTCATCGAAGTTGAAGGGGACCATATAGGCGGCGGAAGTTTTGACTTGCGACATTTCTCTGACACGGCACAGACACTGGCGGCAGTCGCAGCGTTCGCTGATTCAGAGGTCGAGATCACTGGCATCGGTTTCATTCGAGCTAAGGAAACAAACCGGCTAACGGCTATGACCACTGAGCTTTCTAAGTGCGGTGTCGAAATAATCGAAAAGCCCGATGGTTTGCTGGTGCGTCCAAACAAATGGCTTCTCAGGGGCGCAACCATCAATACATACGACGATCACCGAATGGCTATGTCCATGTCTCTTCTCGGGCTTCGTGTACCCCGAATGGAGGTTCTCGACCCCGATTGTGTAAACAAAACCTTTCCTGAGTTTTTTGACCGGCTTGAAGAACTTCGACCAAGAGCGCAAGAACGTTCAGGCGTTACGTCTGTCATAGCTATAGACGGCCCTGCGGGTTCGGGTAAATCGACGGTGGCGCAGCGCTTAGCCGCAGAGCTTCATTTGCCACATTTTGACACTGGGGCGATGTATCGAGCCGTAGCAGTTGCAGCAGTGAGGGCAGGGGTCGACATAGAGGACGCTGACGCAGTTACCAAATTGGCGAGAGAGACGAACATCGAAATTCACGAGCGAATCCTTATCGACGGCGTCGACGCAACAGAAGACATCAGAAGCGCGGATGCCAACCAAATGGTTAGCGTCGTCGCAGCAAATACCCAGGTGAGACAAGTGTTGGTGCCAAGACAAAGGGAGTGGGCAACCAGTCTTGGAGGAGGAGTCATGGAAGGTAGGGATATAGGGACAGAGGTCTTCCCGGATGCCCTACTCAAGGTGTTCCTTACCGCCGATTTATCGATAAGAGCGGAGCGGCGTTTCAACGAAAGCTCAGAACAAACCTTGGAATCTGTCTTAGAGGACCTGAAACGCAGAGACCAGATCGACTCTACGCGACAAGACTCTCCGTTATTGGTAGCTCCAGGCGCCATTATCTTCGACTCAAGTGGCTTGAGTATTGAAGACGTGGTGTCTGATCTCGCAACAATTTTCCGCGGTTTGGTAGCTGGCTAATGGGAACCACCAATATGAACGAAGACCAAAGAACCCACTGGTACAACCGTTTCATGTACCGACTCCTCAAATATTTGCTCTGGGGTGTCTTCAAATTGTGGAACCGAATCACGATCGAGGGCGTCGAAAACATTCCGGCGGGAGCTTGTGTTTGGGCCCCTAATCACCGTAGCTACATCGATACCCCGCTGCAGGCGTGCGTACCTCGCCGATTGAGATTTATGGGTAAGGAGTCCATGTGGAAAAATCGCTTTTTTGGGTGGCTGTTCACAACGATCGGATGTTTCCCCGTAAGTCGGGGTAGCGCTGATCGAGCCGCTCTGGTCACGGCGCTAGGAGTTCTGGAAAGTGGAACCGATGCGGTAGTCGCCTTCCCTGAAGGCGAGCGAAAAGACGGGCCTCGAGTCTTTCCATTATTTGACGGTGCTGCGTATTTGGCTACCAAAACTCAAGTTCCCATCGTGCCTGTGGGAATCGGCGGAACAGCTAAGGCGATGCCCAGAGGTTCCAAGTTCTTATATCCCAGACGCATCCACGTCATCATTGGGAAGCCGATACCCCCTCCACCCTTGAATGACAAGGGTCGGCTCTCCCGCAACGAAGTGAGAGCTACGACTGAAACGCTGCGCGAGGAAATCCAGACCCTATTCGATCGAGCTCAAGTTGTATGCGGGGACCCAAACGTCTACGACCCCGATATGAAGTTAGAGAGCGAAAAAGAAGGGGATTGAAACACAGGCTCTAGTTAGAGAGAGAGGCCAGCACTTCACTGGCGGCGGTCTCTCGGTCAAGAGGCGCCATCCGAGCGTCGTGGGGCACCGCAAGTAGTGCATATACGGCAGTCTCCAAAGCGGACAGCAGTTCGCGAAGTTCCCTGGGTGGCGGAAAGTACTCGTCTTCATCAGTGATCTTGAGTTCCTCGACACCCGCTCGAGGCGACAATTTCTCAATTACGGCTTCGACAAGCTCCTCTGGGGCAGAAGCACCAGCGGTCACTCCCACAATCCCTTGAAGGTCGGATGGGAGTTCGTCAGCAGAATTAATGCGATACACATGAGAGCATCCCGAGCTCTCGGCTAATTGTGCGAGGGCCATAGTGTTGGACGAGTTAGCTGACCCGATGACTATTACTGCATCACACCGCTCGGCTATCGCTGAGAGAGCCGACTGCCGGTTTGTTGTTGCGAAACATAGGTCGCTTCTCCCGGGCATCCACACATCAGGGAATCTTTCCCTAGTCGCTTCCAAAACACCTTGCCAATCTCTATGGCTAAGCGTGGTTTGAGCCAACATAGCTATAGGCGCATCAAACTCAGGTAGTTCGTCAACCTGAGTCGTATCTTCAACAAGGTGTATGTGATCGGGGGCGACGGCCACTGTCCCCGCAGCTTCCTCATGTCCTTCATGGCCGACATAAACAATCTGATATCCCTTCGATGAACGAACGCGAACCTCGTGATGAACCTTAGTTACGAGCGGGCAGACAGCATCCACCACATACCCACCGCGGTTTTTTGCCTCCAAGACCACTTCAGGTGCTGAACCATGAGCGGAAAGCATCAGAGGCCGGCCTTCTGGTACTTCTGTCACGTCATCGACGAATACAACTCCCAGTCGCCGAAAACGATCTACGACTAAGCGGTTATGAACAATTTCGTGGTAGCAGTACACCGGTGGATCGAACGCCCTCACCATCCAAGCAAGAGCTTTGATTGCCATCTCGACCCCAGCACAAAAACCCCTTGGAGAAGCCAACAGAACCTGCTCAACGCTCACGAAACTGAGGTTATCTGCTTGAGCTTGGTTGCCGGGCGTCTGCCCGGCGCACCCGTATCCTAAAGAACATGTCGTTTCCCCTAATCGCTGAGGTGATCCCCGGTAGCGCAGCAGATATCGCTGGCTTATTGCCGGGTGATGAGATTGTCGCGATTGATGGAGAGGTACCCACCGATGTCATTCGCTGGCAAGTACTTGTCGACGAGGCAGACCCAATTCTTAGCTTGCAGCGAGGTGGCTTAGAGCTGGAAATCGAAGTTCAGAAGGGCGCCGGCGAGCCGCTAGGCGCTCAAGTGGAGGCTTCAATTTTCGATCGCGTCAGGACTTGTGACAACCACTGCGAATTCTGTTTTATTTACCAGCTGCCAAAAGGGATGCGACGAAGTCTCTACCTAAAAGATGACGATTACCGACTGTCGTTTCTGTATGGCAATTTCACCACCCTCACCCGATTCACCGAAGCTGATCTAGAACGCGTTGTTTCTGAACGCCTCTCTCCGCTCTACGTGTCCATTCATTCGACCGATCCGGCTCTCCGGAGTCGAATATTGAAGAACCCTCGAGGCGGGTACAGTTTGCGATGGTTACGAGCATTGCTTGACTTCGGCATCGAAATTCATGGTCAAGTCGTCGTTTGTCCGGGAATTAATGACGGCAACGAACTCGATGACACGCTCTTGGGAGTCCTAGACCAATTTCCTGAACTTCAATCTCTGGCGGTGGTGCCACTGGGAGTAAGTGACTACAACACCGAACCGGCAATGCGACCTCACAGCGAACAAGAAGCGCGCAGAGTTCTTGAGATTGTCCACCTTTGGCAGGAGCGTTACACCAAAACCTTGGATCGCAGACTCGTTTATGCGGCCGACGAGTACTACCTGTTAGCAGGTGAGGCATTCCCCAAAGCTGAAAGCTATGGAGACTTCGCTATGCATGAAGACGGCATAGGAATGGCGAGGGCCTTCGAATTGGAGTTCACGTCTGAGTCTGATTCGACGATAGGGACCCGGTCCGGTTTCTTTCAATGGGTAGATGGCGCTCCGCCAGAGGGCTATCGGAGCCTTCGCTCTTCTCAGGGTTCTAATCGCTCAGGGGAAGTACCGACTAATTCGAATCGTGTAACGACCGAAATCAACCTGCTCGGCATAAAGCCGAAGAGGAATGCTCCGATTGCAATTCTTACTGGTGAATACGGGGCACAAGTCCTAAACCCGCTGATCGCAGACCTAGATAGAAGTGATGTTCGCATTATCGAAGTTAAGAACAAATTCTTCGGTGGCAACATAAAGGTCACAGGGCTCATGGCGGGCGTAGATGTGCAAACCGCTCTGGGTTTAGAACCCGAAGGTCATCGATACTTACTTCCTGATGTTTGCCTCAACAACGGCAAGTTTCTAGACGGAGTAAGCGTTGAGGAGCTACCGAAACTCGTTGAAATTGTCCCGACTAACGGCGCTGACTTACGACTCGCGCTAGAGGGTCGACGAACAAACGAATTACCTGGAGTGGCGTTATGACAGCTAACACGGCGTTACCGGTCGTATCTATCGTGGGGCGGCCCAACGTAGGAAAGTCAACGTTGTTTAATCGCATTCTTGGTAGACGAGAGGCGATTGTAGAAGAGCGGCCAGGCGTTACTCGAGACAGAAAGGCCCTCGAAGCTGAATGGCTCGGAACCCATTTCGAACTAGTGGATACCGGCGGCTGGATGCCATCGGGCAATGAGCTTGACGACAAAGTTTCTGCTCAGAGCGAAAAAGCTATCGAGGACTCTGACCTGATTGTTCTAGTGGTCGACGGCACGACAGGAATGACCGAAGAAGATGGTCGTGTCGCGTCACTCCTGAGGCGTGCCGATGTGGCGGTTCTCCTCGTGGTCAACAAAATCGACAGCCCCCTTCGAGATGTCGATATTTGGGAATTCTTATCCCTCGGGTTGGGAGACCCTCTGGGCGTTTCGGCCTTGCATAGTCGCAACACTGGGGATCTCCTCGATCAAATTATTGGCGCGTTGCCTGCTGCGGAACCTGAGTCGCCAGATGATGTTGAAGAGGAAGAAGTTTCGAATGTCGACGAAATTCCCGGAGTGGCAATCGTAGGCCGACCCAACGTCGGAAAGTCGACCTTGTTTAATCGCCTCATTGGAGACGACCGTTCGGTTGTGCATGACATGCCAGGCACGACTCGTGATGCAATAGACACAGTGGTCGAGACAGAACTTGGTCCGCTGCGATTTATCGATACGGCAGGAATGCGAAGAAAAGCTCGCGTTGACGACGACACTGAGTACTACTCCAATCTGAGGGCCCTACGAGCGATTGATAAAGCGGATGTGGCATTACTCGTAATTGATGCGACCGAAGGGGTTACTACTCAGGATCAACGTTTGGCAGAACGTGTTGACGCAGCAGGCTGCCCCATAGTGGTCCTCCTCAACAAATGGGAGATGGTCGAACAGGAAGAAAAAGACGAATTGATGTACCAGATTGGCCGACGCCTTCACTTTTTAGGTGAATCTCCAGTTCTGAGAATTAGCGCGCTTACCGGTCGCGGGGTTCACCGTCTTGTTTCAGCGCTGGAAGCCGCGATTGATGCTTATGAAACGCGCGTGCCCACTCGTAAAGTCAACGAGGTAATCCAGCTAGCGCAGTCTGCGCAACCGGCTCCTCACGGAGGTCGTGTTTTGTACGCAACGCAAGGAGCAGCGCACCCGCCAACCTTCACTCTCTTCACCAATAAAGAGTTACCTTCGAGCTACGTGCGGTACCTTGAGCGAAGATTACGAGAAGAGTTCTCGTTGGGTGCCACACCCATAAAGATCCGACTTCGTAGACGGGGATAAACTCTTGCCGCAACAGTTTGGCTATGGGGCCGATTCGATGATCGAATATCGGCCATGACCTGGTGCGAGGCCTGCGACCGTGATGTTGACTTAGGTCTCTTGACCGAGAACGGCGATTGTCCAGCTTGCGGAAACTGGCTGGCTGACCCCAAAGGAGCCGGATCGGTCCCTTGGCATTTCTGGCTTGTGTTGGTGGGCGCAGTGATCTACCTGGGATGGCGAGCTTTGCAAGGAATTTACTGGGGACTACAACAGATAGGTTGAGGTGCCCAGGAGTTGCGGATCGGTGGCATAGCCCCTGTATCGTGACGTCGTCGCGGGCTGTGGCGCAGTTTGGTTAGCGCACTGGTCTGGGGGACCAGGGGTCGGAGGTTCAAATCCTCTCAGCCCGACACCAATGTGATCCGTCTCCTCTTGGAGGGGGGTCACATTGCTGTGTCTGTGGAGATTGTTCGAAGCTAAACCCAAAGAGTCATTTCATCTGAAATTTGAGATCTTCAAGAATGCCCAAAACTGATTCCGGCTCCGAAGTTCTGAGGACATGCTTGCGCCACGTGGAGTTCAAAACCCCGCTCGATTCGACTTCACCTAAAAACTCTTCGAACTTGTTCCAGAACAGCCCTTGGTCTAACAGCGCTAACGGCAACTGATGAATGCCTAGCTGCGTCCAAAGTAAGAGCTCCACCACCTCGTCAAGGGTTCCGAGACCGCCCGGTAGGGCGACAGCGGCGTCGGACAAGCGGAACATCTCTAGCTTTCTCTCGTGCATTGACGAAACTAACCTCAGGTCGATTTCGCCTCGATGCCGAACGTCTCGCGAAAAGGTGCCCTCAGGGTAGACCCCGATCACCTTCCCGCCCTTGGAGATTGCAGCATCTGCCAGAACGCCCATAAGGCCCGAATCACTCCCACCGAACACAAGCGTTACTTGTTGTTCCGCTAGATGTTCGCCGAGTGCATTAGCAAGGTCGGCAAATTCGTTTACTGCTCCCAAAGAGGACGCACAAAACACAGCGACTGATGTCACTGATGAGTTTTCCTTCGGCACGGCGGTCACCTGCTTGAAGAAGACAGGGCAATTAGCTCCGCGGTCTGAAAGTAGTTGCTTTCCAGTTCCTGAGGGTCCCTGCGTAAGATCGAAAATTGAAGCGTTCTCATTTTGAACTAACCGTCCATTTCTTGAGCTAAATCAAGAGCCTGACTCCACTGGCCACGCGCCATCAGCAAGCGCCGGTATTGGACGAACGGCCGCATACTGTTCAGCGCCATCACTCCTGCAAGGTGCTCACCTTTCCTATAGCCGACTACGAAAGCTTCTTCGTCTCCCGAACCTATTAGAAAAGAAACTTCGTCGAAGCCACCAGTGTCGCCTGCAATTTGAATGCGATCTTCGTATTGGTCCGACCAAACAAAGGGGACTGAGTCGTAAGGAGTGCTATCGGCGGGTTGCAGCAAGTTCTTAGCAGCGAGAGCGGCGTGCTCAGTAGCCGTGGTCCAGTGCTCGGTTCTTAAAGGCCCACCGCCCATCCACTGATTAGGAACTCGAGCTACATCACCTGCGGCGTAAACTCCAGGAATTCCTGCATTGAGGCTCGCATCGCAGACAACCCCATCGTCGATCGTTAGGCCAGAGTCGTTCAGCCATTCTGTGTTGGGAGTGGCGCCAACACCAACCACTACTAAATCTGCTGCGATCCGGCTGCCGTCAGACAGCTGAACCTCCTCCACAGTTTGACTTCCATAAAAATCTTGGACCTGAACGCCGACCCGCAAGTTGACTCCGTGGGATTCGTGAAGCTGTCCGCAAGCAGAGCCAACCTCAAGGCCCAACCCGCGCATTAGAGGAGCCCCACCAGCTTCGATGATCGAAACCTCGCATCCATGATGTCGAGCTGCTGCTGCCACCTCGGATCCGATGAACCCCGCACCTACGATGACCACCGACGAACTCGAGTGAAGAGCGGACCGAATGGCTAGTGAATCTTCGATGGTCCGGAGAGTGTGAATCCCATCCATGTCATCAGTTTTTAACAATTTTCTTGCGCGGGCCCCAGTAGCGATTATGAGCCCGTCATAAAAAATTTTCTCGTCACCCACCGTGACCGCGCGTGCAGCAGTGTCGAGTCGCGTCGCTGGCGACCCAAGAATGAGATTTAGATTCAGTTCCGCTAACTCAGAATCAGAAACCAGGGTGAGTTCGCCCGGGTCCTGTTCACTGCTGAGCATTGTTTTCGATAATGGCGGACGATCATATGGGAGATGCTTTTCTGCACCCACAAGGGTCAAGTTGCCCTCGAAGTTCGCTCGGCGAAGATTTTGACAGATACGAAGACCAGCCAGCGATGCGCCGACGACCACTATTTCCTTCACGCCCATCACCTCGTGGTGAAACGATACCCGCCAGTTGAGCCGTACAGATGAAAGCTCCAAAAGACGAGAAAATGACCACGTAGGGTGACGACCACTGACGCCCCTGCGGCTTAAGAAACATAAATCATTCAATAATTGGGCTTGCGCGCGAGCAAAGAGACCGGTACAGATGCTTGACAACGTTGTAACTACACGGGTGTAATCACAAGTCCGGAACTTAATTGATTTGGGTCGATGATCTGATTCAGTCCCTTGACGAACCCCGAGCCCCACACAGGGTCGGGCAAGTTAGGGAAGGAATCGTTTGATCGGCGGGCAGCCAAATTGAATGAGCCGGAAGTGGCAGATGAGGAGCGGAAGTGGCGATCACGGATCAGGCGGAGTCCAAGACAGATGAGGAAGTAGCTGGAGGCAGCGCCGCAACCGGGATGCAGGTACAAAAGCGCGACGGCAGCAAACAGACGGTTGACGTCAACAAGATCGTCCGGGCAGTTGAACGTTGCGCCACTGAGTTACCAGGTGTCGACCCAATGCGTATCGCTACACGAACCATTTCGGGCTTACATGACGGGGCTACTACCACCGAACTAGACGAGCTTTCTATACGTACGGCGGCGGCTCTTATAGTTGAAGAGCCGAATTACTCTCGGCTAGCCGCCAGGCTCCTGGGAACGTTCATAGACAAAGAAGTCCAGAACCAAAACGTCTACTCGTTTAGCCAGTCCATCGAATTGGGTGCTCAATGTGGTCTCATCCACGATGGAGTCCTCGAGTTCGTGCAAGTACATGCTCGGAAACTCAATAACTCCGTTCTTGAGGAACGCAACAACCTCTTCGAGTTCTTTGGCTTACGCACTATTTACGATCGCTATCTGCTCAGGCATCCCACCGAGCGAACAGTTATCGAAACTCCCCAATATTTCTTACTAAGAGTTGCCTGTGGATTAGCTCGCACTCCAGACGAGGCGATCACGCTATACGAGTTGATGTCGAGCCTTGAATATCTGACCTCAAGCCCAACTTTATTTAACTCGGGAACGGCACATCCACAAATGTCATCGTGCTACCTGCTGGACAGCCCCGAAGACTCTCTAGAGGGCATATACAAGCGCTACACCGACATAGCGCAACTTTCTAAGTTCGCGGGTGGTATCGGTGTCGCGTGGCACCGAATCCGGTCTAAAGGATCATTGATCGGCGGGACCAATGGGCTCTCCAATGGGATAGTCCCTTGGCTTAAAACCCTCGACTCTTCAGTAGCAGCGGTCAACCAAGGTGGCAAACGTAAAGGCGCGGCTTGCGTATATCTCGAGACCTGGCACGCCGACCTAGACGACTTTCTCGAATTAAAGGACAACACAGGCGATACGGCCCGACGGGCTCACAATCTTAACCTCGCTAACTGGATCCCAGACCTGTTTATGGAGCGAGTCGAAAACGACTGGCAATGGTCAATGTTCGACCCCAAAGCCGTCCCACACCTCACAGATCTTTACGGTGAGGAGTTCCGACAGGCCTACCTTGCTGCCGAACAACAAGGTCTTTATGAACGCCAGGTTCCCGCACGACAGCTTTACAGCCAGATGATGCGCACCCTTGCTCAAACCGGCAACGGATGGGTCACATTCAAAGACGCATCAAACCTGAAGTGCAACCAAACTGGCGAACCCGGAAATGTCGTACACCTCTCTAATCTGTGCACGGAGATCTTGGAGGTCACCAACCAGGAAGAGACAGCTGTTTGCAACCTGGGTTCGGTCAATCTAGGTCGCCTTGTTCGAGACGGGTCCTTTGACTTCGACCGTTTGGGAGAGGTCGTGCGAACAGCCGTTCCGTTCCTAGACCGGGTCATAGATATCAACTTCTACCCAACGAGCGAGGCGGGAACCTCCAATAGCAAATGGCGCCCGGTTGGCTTAGGACTCATGGGCCTGCAGGATGTTTTCTTCCAGCTGGGCATAGCGTTCGACTCGCCGGAAGCTCTCCAACTGTCGACAAGGATCAGCGAGGAAATCTACTTCTGGGCGCTGTCAGCTAGCTGCGACTTGGCGGCTGAAAACGGTGCACATGACAGTTTTGCTGAGACACGCGCAGCCCAAGGAGACCTCCAGTTTGATCTATGGGGTATCGAGCCGAGCGACACGACTCGGTGGGCGGCACTGAAAGACCGCATAAGCCAACATGGTCTGCGTAACTCCTTAATGATCGCGATTGCTCCTACAGCCACAATCGCCTCCATAGCGGGCTGCTATGAATGCATTGAACCGCAAGTTTCCAATCTCTTTAAACGCGAAACACTTTCTGGTGAGTTCCTCCAGATCAACCGTTATCTCGTCAATGAACTGCAAGCACGAGGTCTCTGGAATAGCGATATGGCCCAGAAAATCAAAAGAGCGGAAGGTTCGATACAAGAAATAGACGAGATCCCCGAAGATCTGCGAGAGATATATAGGACCGCTTGGGAGCTACCCCAAAGGGCTTTAATTGACCTAGCTGCCAGCAGAGGCGCATACATCGACCAGAGCCAATCGCTAAACCTCTTCATGGAGAGTCCAAGCATCGGCAAGTTGTCGTCTATGTACATGCATGCCTGGAAGAGCGGACTTAAGACCACGTACTACCTGCGTTCAAGGCCGGCCACCCGAATCAACCAAACGACAACCGCAACAGAGGCCAATGGCCCATCTGGCCAACCACCCGAAGGCAACCCCACTGAAGCCTCGCCATTCACTGACGAAGAGGCGATCGCTTGTTCACTGGAGAACCCCGAAGCTTGCGAAGCCTGCGATTAATAGAAGAATTAGGAATGACATTAAATGGCACTCACTGAACCAGATCACAACCTTGCCTCTCCAGAGCCGTTAGAAGAGTCCCCAACTCAAATCGACACAGGGTACGGAACGCCCGGCAATATCTTGGACCCGGGCTTCAATCTGACTTTGCGACCAATGAGGTATCCAGAGTTCTACGACATGTATCGCGACGCCATCAAGAACACTTGGACGGTAGAAGAGATCGACTTCTCCGATGATGTCGTAGACCTAGATCGCAAGCTGATGCCAGCCGAACGACACCTGATCAATCGACTGGTGGCATTCTTCGCAACCGGTGACTCCATTGTCGCTAACAATTTGGTGCTCAATCTCTACCAACACATCAATAGCCCCGAAGCTCGGATGTATCTGAGTCGCCAACTCTACGAAGAGGCACTGCATGTTCAGTTCTATCTGACTCTGTTGGACAACTACATTCCGGACCACAACGAGCGGGCCGAAGCTTTCGCTGCCATAGAGAACATTCCATCGATTCGACACAAAGCTGACTTCTGTTTTAAGTGGATGGGCAGTATCGACGAGCTCACGGAACTCCGCACCCAAGAAGATCGTAAACAGTTCCTTTTGAATCTCATTTGCTTTGCAGCGTGCATAGAAGGCTTATTTTTCTTCGCTGCCTTCGCATACGTGTATTTCCTGAGGAGTAAAGGTTTACTAAACGGTTTGGCTGCTGGGACCAACTGGGTATTTCGAGATGAGTCCTGTCACATGAACTTCGCTTTTGAGGTCGTCAGAACGATTCGTAAAGAAGAACCCGAGTTGTTTGATGAGGACTTATCTATTCGGATCGTTGAGATGATCGAAGAAGCAATTGAAGTCGAGAGTCAATTTGCTGAGGACGTGTTGTCGGGCGGAGTTGCGGGAATGTCAACCGCCGATACCCGTACCTACTTGGAGTTCGTGGCAGACCAGCGATTGGCTCAACTTGGATTACCCAAACGTTATGGCGCCCAAAATCCTTTTGACTTCATGGAACTGCAAGACGTGCAAGAGTTGACGAACTTTTTCGAAAGAACCGTTGCGGCTTATCAACACGGCGTCGAGGGTGACGTTGCGTTTGATGAGGATTTCTAACAAAACAAAGCCGGCTTTACCGACAGTCGGTGTTTAGGCGACAGCGGCTTCTGCTCACATATACCTAGGTCAAGTCCAGCCCGCTGAGGTGCAAAGAGCCGACCTCAGTTGTCCAAGAAGGCGTCAAGTAGTTGATCCACAGCCGAGACAGGCGTTGTCGAGCCGGCGCGGACCTGAGCTTCTAACTCTGGAAGCAGGGTTTTCACAGATGGGTGGCTTCTCAATCCATCATTCAACCGATCATCAAGCATTGACCACATCCAACGTACGTTCTGTTGCTCTCTGCGCCCCTCAAGCTCACCAGCCTGACTCAGAATGCTCCTATGCTCCTCAACCCTGTCCCAGAGGTCGTCGACGCCTGCGCCTGTTAGACCGGCGCAGGTGAGGACTGGGGGGCTCCAGAGAGGCGACGCTGGCGCCGTCAAGTGCAACGCGATCTCATACTCCCGCGCAGCTGCCTCGGCCGCGTTCACGTTCGCCCCGTCGGCTTTATTAACCGCAATCATGTCCGCTAGCTCCAATATTCCCTTCTTGATTCCTTGAAGCTCGTCCCCGGCACCTGGCAGCATCAGAACCAAAAAGAAATCGACCATGTCAGCGACGACGGTTTCGCTCTGGCCTACACCGACTGTTTCCACCAACACGACGTCATACCCAGCTGCCTCACAAATCAGCATCGTTTCGCGAGTCATGCGGGTTACTCCACCCAGTTCGCCCGAAGTCGGCGAAGGGCGAACAAATGCAGACGGATCGTTGGCCAATGTCGTCATCCGGGTCTTGTCACCCAAAATTGATCCCCCCGTCCGAGACGAAGTGGGATCTACCGCTAATACAGCTACCCGACGCCCCCGACCCGTCAGCGTGCTGCCCAGCGTTTCAATAAAAGTGCTTTTCCCGACTCCCGGCACGCCGGTGATTCCGATGCGGTGAGAACCTCCTGTGAAGGGCAGCAACTCCGTCAAGAGATCCTGTGCCATTTCGCGATGCTCAGCCAAGTTGCTCTCAACCAGCGTTATAGCGCGACCTATCGACGCTCGATCAGCTGAACGCACGCCTTCGACGAGGCTCGCAATAGGAGGTACTGGATCCACAACTTTGAGGGTACAGGTCCCCGAGACGGTGGATCTCAGATGATTTATCTGTCAATCAATTCTGAATTCGCGCGTTCCTGTTAGTAAATTGACGAGGGAGTCGACAAAGTGGGAGCTCATGGGCCTGGCGAAACAGATGTCGCAGCTAAGAGGAAGTCGGCCACATCCAGTAGAAAAGTTTCTTGAACCGAATGAACAGGTGAAGTGGATCCTGCCCGCACAAGGCGGACTGCATCCATTCACGATGCTGTTTTTCGCCGTGTTCATTCTGTTAGCGGTCTTAGTGTTCGATCCCAGCTCATTTCTAATGGGCATGACGATTTCAGTAGTTGTATTTGCCGTAGTAGCCGTGCTGACGACCGCCCGATACAGAGTCATCGCCATCACCGCTGATGATGTCGTGCTCTTGAAGGCAAGAGGTTGGCGTCCGGGTAAACCAGTTGACTTCATTAGTCGCACGCCGCGCACTTCAAAATTTGAAGTACGAGGACAGTTCTGGTCTCAAATCGAAATAGCGGGAGAGAAGCTCTGGGTTCATAAGCGTTTTCAAGCGAAGTTAGACGAGGCGGACTCAACATTGGGCAGAGGAACTCGCAAGAATGCGTCAAGCGCCGCCTACAGGGCCAACAGAGCTAAAAAGAAAATCAAACACGTTCGTCGGAAACGATAAGTCTTAGCTGAGCAACTTCTCTAACAGTTCCTTAGCTGCTTCGGCGATAACAGTGCCTGGAGGAAAGATCGCTGTAGCACCTGCCTCCATAAGAGCTTCAAAGTCCTGAGGTGGAATGACCCCACCGACAACAATCATGATGTCTTCCCGACCTTCTGCCGCCAGTGCGTCGCGCAGCTCGGGTATAAGTGTCAAGTGGCCTGCGGCAAGCGATGAAGCACCGACTATGTGCGCATCATTTTCTACCGCCTGACGAGCTGCTTCTGCGGGTGTTGAAAACAGCGGACCTATATCCACGTCGAAACCCAGATCGGCGAAGGCCGTGGCGATTACTTTTTGGCCTCGATCATGACCGTCCTGGCCCATCTTGGCTATGAGAATGCGGGGACGCCTTCCCTCCTTAACTGAGAATTGCTCTACCAAGCCTCGCACCGAGTTCACGGGTCCAGTTTCGTCTCCCACTTCGCTGCTGTACACCCCACTGATTGATCGAATTTCCGCTTTGTGTCGACCATACGCCATCTCAAGGGCAAGGCTGATTTCTCCAACTGTGGCTTTAGCCCGTCCGGCGTCTATGGCTAACGCTAGGAGGTTTCCATCACCAGTGTCTGCTGATTTAGTCAAGGCAGCGAGAGCTTTTTCGACCTGCTCAGGATCTCGTTCCGCTTTGAGGCGCTCCAGTTTGGCGATTTGCGCAGCCTTAACTTCAGCATTGTCGATTCGCAAAACGTCTACAGCTTCTTCATGTTCTGGTCGGTATTTGTTGACACCAACAACAACTTGTCGACCTGAGTCGATCCTTGCCTGAGTTCTTGCAGCTGCTTCCTCTATCCGCATCTTGGGTATTCCGGCTTCAATGGCCGCTGCCATCCCACCCATTTGTTCGATCTCATCAATGTGCTGCAAGGCGCGGTCGGCAAGGTCACGGGTAAGCCGTTCAACAAAATAACTGCCCCCCCAAGGGTCTATGACCTTCGTTGTGCCCGACTCTTGTTGAAGGAACAGCTGAGTGTTGCGGGCTATTCGAGCGCTGAAGTCAGTAGGGAGTGCCAACGCTTCGTCGAAAGCGTTGGTGTGAAGGCTCTGAGTGTGTCCTTGCGTCGCAGCCATAGCTTCGACACATGTTCGGACCACGTTGTTGTAGACATCTTGAGCTGTGAGGCTCCAGCCCGATGTTTGGCTGTGTGTGCGTAAAGAGCGCGATTTTGGGTTAGCGGGTTGAAAGCCCTGGACTAAGTCAGCCCAAATGATTCGCGCAGCCCGAAGCTTCGCTACTTCCATGAAGAAATTCATCCCAATGGCCCAAAAGAAACTCAAGCGAGGAGCGAAGTCATCAACCTTTAGTCCTGCTTGCTGTCCTGTTCTCAGATACTCCAGGCCGTCTGCCAGGGTGTAAGCCAACTCAAGGTCGGCTGTCGCTCCCGCCTCTTGCATGTGATAGCCCGATATCGAAATCGAGTTAAACCGTGGCATATGTTGGCTTGTGAATTCGAAAATGTCGCCGATAATCCGCATCGACGGTTTCGGCGGATAAATATAAGTATTCCGGACCATGAACTCTTTGAGAATGTCATTCTGAATAGTGCCAGCAAGCTTGTCCGGAGTAACACCTTGTTCTTCGGCCGCCACAACGTACAGAGCGAGAATTGGAAGGACCGCGCCGTTCATCGTCATGGATACGCTCATTTGGTCGAGAGGTATCCCGTCAAAAAGCGTGCGCATGTCATAGATGGAATCGATAGCAACGCCCGCCATACCTACGTCACCGCTTACTCGCTCATGATCGCTGTCATAGCCACGATGGGTAGCTAAATCAAAAGCCACCGACAGGCCCTTTTGGCCAGCAGCCAGATTTCGTCGGTAGAAAGCGTTGGAATCTTCGGCCGTCGAGAACCCGGCGTATTGCCTCACAGTCCAAGGCTGATTGGTGTACATCGTTGGGTAAGGGCCGCGCAAGAAAGGAGCGAATCCGGGGAAACTTTCCGTGTGCTCCATGTCGCCCTCAAGGTCGGCAGGCGTATAGAGACACTTAACGTCGATGCCCTCAGGTGTGTTCCAAACGAACGTATCGGCAGAAGCACCCGTTTGTTCCGCAAAGTTCTGCTCCCAGGTAGCCGCAGAGGGAGCTGGCCCGTCGTGTAGATCCAAGTCGATAGTTGCGAAGTCAGGAATTTGAGTCACAGTTGAAATTCACCTCGACAGTAACTGATGAATAGGGGCTAGAGCATCTAGCACGTTGCAACCAAGATAGACATAGTCGTCAATTTCTCCGTCTAGGTTCTCACCCAAATCTGGAGAACCCGCCAAATAAATGTGCTGAGCGCCAGCAGAACGCAGCTGACGAGCCACTTCGGCACCGAGATCGCTATAGATCTGGTTCGATGAGCAGATACACGCGACTATGCAGCCACTCGCCGAGAACGCCTCGACGCAGTCGCCAGCACTATCGAAGCCGTCGTTGCCCTCCACCCGAATTCCTCCAGCCTCAAAAAGGCTCTTTGCGAAGGTGGACCGAGCAGTGTGAGTCGCGACATCGCCAAGATTCGCCAGAAACAACACCGGTTGTCGAGAAGAGAGCCCGGTTGCCTCACGCATTTGTTCAAAGGGAACCGACCAGCGAAAACTGGGGAGAGGTTCGCATCTGTATTCGCCTTGAGGTGCATTGGTTTGAGGAAAAGGCTCTCGGAGCAGCTCATCCTCATCCAAATCAGGAAATTCGCTAGTGCCGGTAAGAGGGGTGGAACGGACAGCTAGATGTTGGCGACGCTTTTCGCGGGTATTTGCTATTGAGGCTTGCAATTGGCCAGAAAGCAGCGCGTTCTCAATACCTCCAAGCCTCTCAACCTCCTGAAAAACCTTCCACGAAGACATAGCCACTTGATCTGTGAGTTCTTCGATGTACCAACTTCCACCGGCCGGATCGATCACCGAGGACAACTTTGTCTCTTCTTGAAGGATCAACTGAGTGTTGCGAGCGAGTCGTAGGCCTGTTTCGTTAGCTAGACCCGCCACGCTGTCGAACGGCGCCACTGTAATGGCATCAGCTCCTCCAACCGCAGAGGCGAAACAAGCTGTAGTTGTGCGGAGCATATTGACCCAGGAGTCGGTCTTAGTCATCATCGACTGCGAGGTCTCCGCATGAATAAACAATGGAGACAGAGAGGGATCTGCGCCACACGCTTGCAAAATTCGGGCCCAACAAACGCGAGCGGCCCGAATTTTTGCGGTCGTCAAAAATTGGTCTGGCCCTGCGGAAAGTGTGAATTCGACTTTGCCCGAAATGCTGTTTATGTCGATACCCGCTTCTGTTAGGGCTCTTATCCACATAACGCCGGTAGCGAGAACAGTCCCCAGTTCTTGAGAGTCCGACGCACCGGCGTTGGCCCACGACGACCCATCGACTGATATGGGAACGACGCAAGGGAATCTCTCACTTAGAGCAGCTGTCATTTCGGCGCATTGATTTATTTCTTGGCTGAGAGGCGCTGCTGAATGGCCCGTTTGCGCTAATCGGCCCACGGGGTCCAGGCCGAGGTTGTTGCGCACCGATTCGGACTTGCTCTCGGCATCACTGCAAACCGCTAATAGGGCCTCAGCTTGGGCGATCGAGCTACCTGAGCTGAGATGTATCGGGGCTAAATCCAAATAAACCCCCTGGAGCACTGCGCGCAGCTCCTCGGCTTTGTCAGGTGCCCCACTCAAAGTTATGGCGGTTGCACCGTTTTCAAGATCAGCGAGAATGTGATCGTTAACTCCTGTGCGTGCTGCAAAATGTCTTTGTCGCACCTCCCACCCGAGAAGGTTGCCGGAAGCTCGACTTCCCCGAGCGAAGGATGATTCTCCTGGCAGTCCGTCTTCGCGCCTTCTGTTTTCGTTGCGATCTCTCGTGTAGAGAGGAAAACGTTCGATGTCATCGAACGTTTTGGTGGTCAGATCTTCCAGATTTTTACCTTTAAGTGCGGACGAAGCTGCAGTCGCCCAAGATTCGTAATCGGAGTCGCCGTCGGCCATGCCAGAATCGTATTCCACTTAGAGGGCAGATAACCAAGTGGACAACAATCCCTTGCCGTTTAATGAGTTACTTGCCTTAGGGCGTGGCATCCTTAGACCTCGTGAGTGCATCTTCTCCCGGCCCCAACAACCAATTAGACGAATCGCGTCCTCTCTTCCGCTATGACGCACAGCTTGCCGAACAAATTGAGACCACCTGGCAGGAGCGGTGGGAGGCTAATAAGACCTACCAGGTCGCTAATCCCGGGGACTCGACTGAATCGCTTGCAGATAGCGGCGAGACCCCCTCAAAGCTCTTCATTATGGATATGTTCCCTTACCCCTCGGGTTCGGGTCTGCATGTCGGTCACCCTCTCGGCTACATAGGCACAGATGTATTCGCCCGATACAAAAGAATGAAGGGCTATCACGTCCTGCACACAATGGGCTATGACGCTTTTGGGTTACCGGCGGAGGAGCATGCTCGCCAAACGGGGGAACATCCTCGCGTCAATACAGAAACAAACATCGCCAATATGCAGCGCCAGTTGGACAGGCTTGGCTTAGGGCATGACAAACAGCGATCTATAGCGACTACTGATGTTTCCTTTTACCGCTGGACCCAGTGGATCTTTCTACAGATTTTTCAAAGCTGGTACGACTCGTCGAGTCGTAAAGCAAGGCCTATCGCTGAGCTAGAACAACTATTTGCCGCCGGAGAACGCGAAACCAAGAACGGTCAACATTGGTCAGAGATGGGGGAGGTAGAACGGCGACGTGAGCTAGATGAGTGGCGGTTGGCCTATCTGGGAGAAGCGCCGGTGAATTGGTGCCCCGCTCTGGGAACCGTGCTTGCTAATGAAGAGGTAACAGCCGATGGTCGTAGCGAGAGAGGAAACCACCCCGTTTTTCGGCGGCCAATGAAGCAGTGGATGATGAGAATCACAGCCTACGCCGATCGTTTGCTCGAAGATTTAGACACTTTGGATTGGACGGATTCCATCAAGACCATGCAAAGGAATTGGATCGGGCGCTCCGAAGGCGCAGAAGTCAGCTTTTCGGCTTCCGGCGGAGAATCCATCAAAGTGTTCACCACCCGACCGGACACCCTTTTTGGCACCACAGCCATGGTGCTTGCCCCCGAGCACCCGTTAGTGGACTCCCTCGTCACAGACGATTGGCCGGATGGGACACCCCTGGCGTGGACAGGTGATGCTCCGAGTCCACGCGAAGCGGTGGATGCGTATCGCAGATCAGCCGCAGAGTTGTCAGATTTAGAACGACAAGAAAATAAATCAAAAACAGGGGTGTACCTCGGCGCGAACTGCGTGGTACCGGTCAATGGGAAAGAAGTACCCATCTTTATCGCGGATTATGTCCTGATGGGTTACGGCACCGGAGCAGTAATGAGTGTTCCCGGTCAAGATCAACGGGACTGGGACTTCGCAACAGCCTTTGGCATCGATATTGTGCGAACAGTTGAACCCCCCGCCGGTTTTTCGGGCGAGGCCTACGTTGAAGATGGCCCTGCGATTAACAGTGACTTCCTTAACGGTCTGCATATAGACGAAGCCAAGCGTTCCATCATTGAGTGGCTCGAAGACAATGCACATGGAAGCCGGACAGTGACCTACAAGTTACGGGACTGGCTCTTTTCGCGGCAGCGTTACTGGGGCGAACCTTTCCCTATCGTTTTCGACGAAACTGGATTGGCGTTAGCAGTTCCCGAAGACCAACTTCCAGTTGAACTTCCTGAGTTAATGGATTGGGCTCCTCGCGCATTGGATGAAGAGTCCGAACCCGAGCCGCCTCTAGGTCGCGCCGAAGACTGGGTGCATGCCGACTATGACCTTGGCGATGGGACTCGCACCTACACAAGAGAACTCAACACCATGCCCCAATGGGCCGGCTCATGTTGGTACTACCTTCGGTACCTAGACCCTGCAAACGAAGAACACTTTGTCGACTCTGCCGTTGAGCGTTACTGGATGACTAGCGGTGACGGAGGAATCGGCGGTGTTGATCTCTATGTCGGTGGAGTAGAGCATGCTGTGCTTCATCTCCTCTACTCCCGTTTCTGGCACAAGGTCTTGTATGACCTCGGACACGTCTCCGGTCCCGAACCCTTCCAAAGGCTTTACAACCAGGGGTACATTCAAGCGGCCGCGTACCAAGATGACCGAGGTATTTACGTCGATGCGGAGAAGGTCACTGAAAACGATGGCGTCTTCTTGTTTGAAGGACAGCCGGTCTCTAGAAGCTTCGGGAAAATGGGTAAGTCCCTCAAAAATTCGGTCACGCCGGACGATATGTATTCCGCATATGGAGCAGACACTCTCAGGCTCTATGAAATGTTCATGGGACCGTTGGACCAAGACCGGCCTTGGGAAACAAAGTCGGTAGTTGGTTCGCACCGTCTACTGCAGAGAGTGTGGCGCAACCTTATTGACGAAAATTCAGGTATGCCGACAGTTGTTGATGTCGTTCCCTCTCAAGAGTTGACCAGACTGACTCATAGAACGATCGCTGCCGTCGCAGAAGCCATGGAAGGGCTCAGGTTTAATTCCGCTATAGCGCGTATAACCGAACTCAATAATGAATTAACCAAGACTGGTGAGCCGGTTCCGGCCGAGGTGGCGAAAACTCTTGTCTTGATGCTCGGTCCGTTGGTCCCTCACATAGCGGAAGAACTTTGGGAACGGTTAGGTAACCAAGGGTCAGTAGTACACGAAAGCTTCCCTGAGGCAGACACATCTTTGCTCGTCGACGAGACCGTAGAAATTCCCGTTCAGATCAACGGGAAGGTCAGAAGTCGTGTGACAATGGCAGCAAATGCGGAAAATGAAACAGTGGAGCAAGCAGCGCTCGCTGACAAGCGCATACAAGAATTGCTGGAAGGCAACGAGATACAGAAAATCATTGTGATTCCCGGCAAGATGGTAAATATCGTGGCTAGCTAACGGTGATCCCGCATTGCGCCACCTTTAACAGCTTGCTGTGTCCAGAAGAAGGTAATGATGCTATGACCGCGTCAGTGGTGTCTTTCTCCACGAATGCAGCAACCGTCGGGCCTGATCCACTCAACCAAGCGCCCCACGCGCCGCTATCTAATGCTGCCTGAATCGCGGCTGCTGAGTCTGGTTGGGCGGCAAGGCGAGTTGGCTGATGGAGGTCATCAACGCAACACTCGCGAATAGTGGCGAGGTCAGATGATGCGATCGCTGCTGCCAACACAGTGCTTCGAGCGAGGGCCTGTGATGCTGTTTCGAGCGGTACAGAAGACGGAAGACGCGTCCGCGATTTAATTGTAGATGTCTTACCTTCAGGTACCCACACCACGATATTGAGCGTTGGCGGGCACAGAAGTCGGATAACTGAGGTGCCAGTCGTGGCTGTGATGCTGCCATAAATCGAAGCAGCGACATTATCGAAGTGTCCCTCAAGCTCCCCCGAGCCGGACAACAGCTCTGGAAAGCGTATGGATCCTGATCGCTGCAATGATGCTGCCGCTAGCCCCGCCACCCGAGCCGCACCCGAAAACCCGAGACCCTTGCCCGGAGGGATCGAAGTTTCCGAAAATAAATCACCTGCACCTCCCGCTTTGCGGAAAGCAGTGAAAGCTGGATGTTGCTCCTCGAGTTTGGCTGCCGCACCACGCGACTCGCCAACGTCAAGATGGAAAGGTAAATCGAGAGCTACGGCCAAGCAATCGAAGCCAGGACCAATGTTGGCGGAGGAAGCTGGAACAGTCACGCGCACCCAAGGCAGCGTACAGTCGTATCAGTCGGCTGCGAGCGCACCCGGGGAAGAGCAATTGTTATGACGCACGGAGGAAAACTAGTAGCCAAGGTTCTGAAGTCCGCAGGGGTTGAATGTGTCTTCACTCTGTCTGGCGGTCACGTCATGGGGATATACGACGGGTGTCTTGACGAGAATATTGAGGTTGTCGATGTAAGACATGAGCAAGCTGCTGTTCATGCAGCTGATGCCTGGGCGCGCCTACACCCGGGCAAAGTAGGCGTGGCCATTCTCACAGCGGGTCCCGGTGTCACTGACGGAGTGACTGGTGTAGCTAATGCCTGGCGAGCCAATTCTCCAATTTTGGTTATCGGAGGTCAGGGCCCTTTCCGGCATATTCGCCGTGGTTCGCTTCAGGAAATGGATCACGTATCGCTGATGAGACCAGTCTCTAAGTGGGCCGAGGCTTGCTACCAAACTTCACGCATAGGTGAATACATGGAAGCGGGCATTCGGGCCGCGCTTAGCGGTGTTCCGGGCCCAGCTTTTTTGGAAATCCCAATGGATGTTCTCCACGGACAAGTCGACCTTGATGAAATCCAGATGCCGAAGTTTCGAGATTACCGAGTGACGGCCGTGGCGCCCGGGCCACTCATATCGGAGAGTCTTGAACTGTTGGCTCAGTCGCATAAACCAATGGTTATGGCAGGTACTTCGCTTAAGTGGAGTGAAGGAGGTCGACATTTGGAAGCATTTCTGAACAAAACAGGCATTCCCTGTTTCGTTAACGGAATGGCTCGAGGCGAGATTGCTTGGGACCACCCCTCTTTTCTTTCCCTGACGCGGAAAGAGGCTCTTGAGATGGCCGATCTAGTGATCCTCGCTGGCACCCCTTTGGATTTCCGAATGCGATTTGGAAATTCGATTCCCGATTCAGCGTCGATAATCCAAATGGATCTAGACGAGACCTTGATTGGCGACAACCGGCTCGTCGATATAGGCCTTGTCGGAAACCTTGGTTTGAATTTTGAGGCCCTTACCGCCGAATTAGAAGTTGGCGCGCGTGCTGTCGACTTCACTACTTACCGGGATCAGCTTCGCGCTCGAGAAGATGAGCTACACACAGCGCGACTGGGTCAGATGGTTAGCGACGAGGTTCCTATCGATCCGATGCGTTTATGCAGCGAAATTGCCGAGGCCGTCACCGATGAAATGATCGTTATAGGAGATGGAGGTGACATTGTTGCTCAAGCATCAAAAGTGATCCAAGTGCCAAAGAACGGAACCTGGATGGACCCAGGACCTCTTGGGACTCTTGGAGTAGGCATGCCGTTCGCTCTTGCTGCTCAGAAAGCTCACCCAGACAAGAGAGTCTTAATCGTCTACGGCGACGGCTCGTTTGGGCTCAATGGATTCGAATACGACACAGCCGTCCGTTTCGGTCTTCCAATAGTAGGAGTCCTAGGCAATGACGCGGCATGGGGTCAGATGATGAGACCACAAGCAATGCTGTACGGCGAAGACCGGTTAGTGGCGGTTGAGTTAAATCGCACTAGGTACGACAAAGTGGTTGAAGCCTTAGGTGGGCACGGCGAACATGTCGTAACAGCTGACGAAATCGGGCCCGCTATCAAGAGGGCATTCGAGTCAGGGAAACCAGCATTGGTGAATGTCGAAATCCGTCAAGATCGCGGTGAGATGAAGGGCTCCACCTATGTTTAGCCAAACAAAGGTCGCCTAGAAGGTGTGTGGCAGATTTGCATCTACAGCGTCCTTACCTGAATTAGGGACCCTCTTTTCGGCGTCAACACCGACGAGAACCGTAGAGCCGAGTTACAACGTGGCACCCTCAGGTGAAGTTTACGCAATAGCCGCGCAAAGAGAATCTAAAGGTCACTTCGTTCAAGTGATGCGATGGGGTCTGCGACCCAATTGGAGTCAACCCGCGCCGAAAGCGCAGATAATCATCAACGCCCGTCTAGAGACCGTCGATGAGAAACCAATGTTTGCCGAAGCGTTTATTCACCGGAGGTGCATTATCCCAGCCGACGGATTTTATGAATGGAAAGGCAGCGGGGAAAAAAATGAGCGGAGACCGATGTACATATATCGACCAGACGGCGGACTCCTCTTGATGGCTGGTGCATGGGAGCGCAGCCGAATCGACGACACCCTGTCATTTGTTATTTTGACGACTAAAGCCAACAGCTTCATGTCGAACATTCATCACCGGATGCCGGTAACTCTCAGCGAAGCTGCCTGCGATGAGTGGTTGAGTCACGAGAACTTTGATGCGCAACGCCTTAAGGAACTAGGGGTGTCGGAGAGCGATAGTGCGCTGGGTGCCCACTACGTAGATCCAAAGGTTGGGAACCCGAGGCAGCAGGGTGTTGGCCTCATCGCTCCTGTCCCTGCCGGAACGTTATGGGAGTAGTCAAGGTCACCCGTTCAAAGCAGACTTTATGGATTCCGCAGCTCTTTCGAGACTTTCAACCTCAACAGAAGCGGCAGCTCTAGAGAAATCCATGGCTGACATAGTGTTCGCCGGAATCAAATGAATGTGCGTGTGTGGAACCTCGAAGCCAGCTATGACCATGCCGACACGAGCGCAATCAAAAGCGATTTTCTGAGCTTGAGCGACTTTATGTGCGACTCCAAAAAGGTGCTCTCGGAGATCAGATGGAAGGTCGATCCATTGATCTATTTCGTCCCTCGGAACCACTAAGGCATGACCATGTTCAATAGGGTTTATTGACATAAAGACGACACAACGGTCGTCTTGCCAGATGAAAGTCCCGGGCAAATCGCCTCGGATGATCATTGTGAAAACAGATGTCATGAAATCAAGCCTACGATGCAATCAATGACTGAAGCCCAGTTGCCGTGGAGACCATTTACGGTTCCGAATCTGATTAGCGTTGGCCGACTAGCCTGCATCCCATTGTTCCTCTGGCTGCTCTTTTCAGTTCAAGATCGCTGGGCTGCTGCTTTGCTGCTCGGTGCGCTCGGAGCCACTGACTGGATCGACGGCTATATAGCGCGGAGATTTGACCAGGTCAGCGAGCTGGGCAAAATCTTGGATCCGACGGCCGATCGCCTGATGCTGCTGGTGGGCATTTTTGCTATTTGGATCGATGGTTCAGTACCGACGTGGGTTGCGTGGCTAGCTCTGTGTCGAGAAGCGCTGGTCGCCATAGCCGCGTTGTTGCTGGCAGCCCTTGGAGCTCGAAAAATTGAGGTCACCTGGTGGGGGAAAACAGGCACATTCTTGCTTATGTTTGCCTTCCCGTTCTTCCTCGCTGGCGAAAGCGAAGTTTTCTTAGCCCCATTTTTCGCCGCGGGTGCTTGGGTGTGTGCTGTAACTGGGCTACCAATCCACTATTGGTCAGGCTTTACATATGTCCCTGCGGCTCGAGATGCCCTTCTTGAGGGTCGAGCTGGGAGGAAAGCGTAGACCGAAAGATCACTTGTTGGGATAGCGTGGGCGTATGAACACGCCAACGGAACTGCGATACTCAACAGATCATGAGTGGGTTCGAACCGAGAACGATGTGGTTCGAATTGGTATCACCGACTTCGCACAAGACGCTCTGGGTGATGTGGTCTATGTCGAATTACCGGAACTCGGTTTAGAGGTTCACGCCAACACCGCATTTGCTGAAATTGAATCTACAAAGTCAGTTTCAGATATTTTCGCACCACTTTCAGGTGAGATCACCGAGGTCAATTCTGCCTTGGAAGATCAACCAGAATTAGTGAACGAGGATCCGTACGGGGAAGGATGGGTGTGTGTAATCCGTCCGACAACGGGAAATGAACTTGACGCTCTAATGGACGCTGCGAGCTACGAGAAATTCGTCAGCGAAGAGAGTCAGGAGTAAAGGGTGGCTCAAGTGTGTGACGCATGTGGGCACTCAAACAGTGCGGGTTCAAGGTTCTGCTCCAGCTGTGGTCGGGCCCTTAGTTCAGTGAATGAAGCGAGCACTGAAGCCCTGGAGACTCTCGAAGGTATCGAATCTGGAGTCACGCTAGAGCCACCGGCAACAGGCGCTGCCCTCGTAGTAGCTAGTGGGCATCAAGCAGGAACCCGCTATGCGATTGCGTCTACTCGCCTGACCGTCGGCCGCCATCCCGATAGCGATATTTTCCTGGACGACATCACGGTTTCGCGACGCCACGTGGAGTTGGAGCAGGGGAGCGCCGGCTATCTCTTGAAAGATGTCGGTTCCCTGAACGGCACCTACTTGAACGGCGAGCGCTTATCGGACGGTGAAACGCCACTCACAAATGGTGACGAACTTCAAATAGGTAAGTTCAAATTGCTTTACCTGGTTTCTTCGACCATTTGAATAGCGTCGAGAGGCCGTCTGGCTACTAGGGTCAGAGCATGGTTGAAATGGAGTTGCTGGGGGTTCAGGTCGAATTACCCTCAAATAGTCCGCTGCTGTTGCTTAGAGAGATGGTTGGGCAAGGTCGTGTTCTGCCAGTAGTTATAGACACCCCAGAAGCGCATGCGATTCATCGCGGTATAGAAGGGATTCGTCTGGCGAGACCGCTAACGCACGATTTGCTAGTCACCATGCTCGAGGACCTTCAAGCGACCGTTACCTCAGTCACCGTGACCGAACTGCGGGAGCGTACTTTTTTTGCCGAGATTGAGCTTGAAGTAGCGGGGCAGCGTCATTCAATCTCAGCAAGGCCTAGTGATGCGATTGCAATAGCGGTCCGGACCGAAACGCCGATTTATGCATCAGAAGAAGTTTTAGCTGAAGCTGGGCAAGTCATCGACACACAATCTTCCGATGAAGAAGGCAACGATCCGGACGAACTTCTTGATGAATTCAAGCAGTTCCTCGATGACGTTAGCCCGGACGATTTTTGAATCGCAGCTCAACCGGAATACATTTCGCGCACTACGCGCGAAATATCGCGCGTAGGGTGGTTGCTTACCGGGGGTTTTGCTCGTACTGTGGCATCACATTGACGTAGTTTCATCAATGTGACCGCAGTGATGACTGGCAGGGGCGGAGGCAAAGCGGTGACCGAAGGCGTAGTGGAATCCGGTTTCTCTGGAAAACGAACAGCGGAGCTAGTGGGAATTACCTACCGGCAATTGGACTATTGGGCACGAACAGATCTGATTCGCCCCTCGTTAGCTGATGCTCAGGGCAGTGGCAGCAGGCGGGCCTATTCGTATCAGGATCTTTTAGAGCTGAAAGTGGTAAAGACACTCCTTGACGCTGGCATCAGGCTTGAGATGGTGCGCGACGTGTTCTCGTATCTCCGAGAAAACCTTGGTACAGACGTCGCTTCTGCGAATCTGGTAATCAACGGCTCATCTCCAGTGCTGGTATCTGGCGAGGAGATCATTGACTTAATCCATAAAGGACAAGGCGTGCTTAACGTATTGCCGCTGGCAGGAGTAAAAGAAGAATTGGATAACGCGATTATCGATTTGTTCCCCTCGGTTGAGGACCAAATCAGAGCCACCGGTTAACGCAGAACTTATCTAGGAATTCTCCGGGGCGAAACGCATCGACGCCGAGTTCATGCAATAACGGTCACCAGTAGGTTGCGGCCCATCGGGGAAGATGTGACCCAAATGAGCTCCGCAGACATGACACACAGCTTCTACACGTACCATCCCGTGAGAGTTGTCGATCTTGGTTTCGACCGCTGTCTCAGAGAGCGGTTGCCAGAAGCTCGGCCAACCTGATCCCGATTCATATTTTGTCTCACTAGAAAAGAGCTCGGCGTCACAAACCACACATTGGTAAATACCCGTCGCCTTGAGGTCCCAGGTGTCACCGGTAAAGGCTTGCTCAGTGCCGGCCTCTTGCGTGACGTGGTACTGAAGAGGCGTCAACCGTTCCCGGAGCTCCTCGTCGCTAAAATTCTGCACATTGTCGCTCATTGCATTACTTTCAGAGAAATGTTTGATGAAGTTGTGGACGAAGAACAGGGTATTCCAGGCGTACCTTAGAAGTCTTCTCTGTGGAAATTGATTTTCTTTCCCACTAAAAATCCACACCTATTTGGGACTAGTTACCCACAAGGCCTAGTCCCTACTCTGCACGCATGGACTATGAACTGACCTTCGTCGACGGCCGAGCGGAAGTTATTGCTGGAGCGGATAGCTACGAACAAGAAGGACCTATGACCACGTTCTTCCAATCTGATGGCCGTAATTATGTGGACTTCTGGTCCTCGCGAATCGCTAGTTTCCGCACGACGGACTTAAGCGCTGTGCGGAGAAAAGCGGGAGATCAGCGGGCGGTCTCCCAGCGCTCTAAATAGACACGTCGTTGTTTAACGATCGCACTATGTCAACAATTTGGCCAAGACTGTCTAGTCGCTCTTGAGTGTCGACACCTTCTGGCTGCACCCGGAGGACGGTTACCCCAGCATCTCGGTATGCGCGCACTCGATCGGTGACTTCGGAAGTAGATCCCAAGAAATTAGTTTGCAGAATTAATTCATCGGGTACCGCCTTTATCGCTAGGTCGCGCTCTTTGTTGACCCATAGCTCTTGCACCCGACGAGCTGCTTCTTCGAAACCTCCACGACTATAGGCATCGTTGTAAAAGTTCGTGCTTGGTGAACCCATAGCTCCCAAAGTGAAAGCCACACCCGGCCTTCTGGGTTCGAGGAGCGTTTCGAGGTCGTCTCCGAATTGAACCGCCCCTCCGGCTTGGTATTCAATGGAATTCGGGTCCCGACCGGCTGCAGTAGCACCCTGCACTACTCGCTCTAACGTAGCCGACGCTCCTGATGGCACGAACGAAGTACCTACCCAACCGTCAGCGACTTCGCCGGTGTACGCGAGAGACTTTGGGCCCAAAGTTGCCAACCAAATTGGAATATGGTCATTTGCTGGTTGAGCTAAACGTAGAGCCTTCCCTTCGCCTCCAGGTAGGGGCAAAACGTGATGATTACCTTCGTAAACGATCTTTTCGCCTGCAAACGCCTGTCTAATAATGTCAACTGTTTCCCGAAGACGACGAAGGGGTTGCCTGAATGGAACGCCATGAAGACCCTCGACCACCTGAGGGCCGCTTACTCCAAGTCCTAAAATGAATCTGTCCTCACTGATTGCAGCCATGGACAGGGCGGTCATCGCTGTCATGACAGGTGTACGCGCGGAAATTTGCAAGATGCCTGTGCCCAACTGCACACGGTCGGTAACAGCAGCCAGATAAGCAAGAGTACTTATCCCGTCCATGCCCCACGCTTCAGCTGACCAAATGATGTCCACACCCATTTGTTCGGCTTCGCGTAAAAACTGAACCTGCTCGTCCCAGTCACGTTTTTTGCCAGACGCTGGGCCCCCATATGCGATAGCAACCTTCATGTCTCTTGCCTAGCGCACATAACGGTCTCTTGCAGCGCTAGTTTGCAATTATGGAGATACGACCACTGACCGGGGCCTTTGGGGCCGAGGTACTCGGTGTAGACCTTGGATCTGACATCGGAGACCAGCAGGCTCAGGCTATACAAATGGCTCTCGCGGAGAACGCTGTGCTGGTTTTTCGAGAACAAGACTTCGATATCGATGGTTTCGAGAAATTTGCGATGAACATTGGTCAATTTGGGGACACTCCATTCATAACACCGGTTGACGGCCACCCGAACGTGTTGCGACTCCTTCGCGAAGCTGACGAACAAGGCCCGCTGTTTGGTAGCGGATGGCACAGCGACTGGAGTTTTCAATTGAAACCACCCAGTGCAACTTTGCTATACGCAGTCGACGTCCCCGAGGCTGGTGGTGACACGGCTTTCACTAGCCAATATCTAGCCTTCGAAAGTCTCTCAGAATCCATGAAGTCGATACTTCTCGGTTTGAAAGGGGTCCACTCGGCTGAACGCAGCTACGGCCCGCAAGGAACTTTTGGACGGCCAGACCCCAAGTCGTCGATGGACATCCACGGAGATGAAACTGCGGTTGTTCATCAAGTGCACCCCCTAGTGCGATCACATCCATTGACCGGGCGTCGGTCATTGTTTGTCAACGAGGTATATACCGTAGGGATAGAAGGACTAACGAACGCCGAAAGCAGCTCCCTACTTAAATTTTTGTTTGAACACTGCAAACAAATTGACTTCACATGTCGAGTTCGTTGGGAGCCAGGCACACTGACAATCTGGGATAACCGTGCCACACAGCACTTTGCTATCAACGACTATTTCGGAAGTAGAAGAGAAATGTACCGAATCACGTTGGCTGGTGAGCAACCCGTCTTAGTCGCAGGTTGAAATCGAAGCCTCTAATACAACTAATGGCCCCAAAAGGGCCAAGTCTTGCAAGGCCTGGTCGTAGGAAAACTTTTCGGTGCATGCAGAACGAGCCCAGCTTTCTTCTTCGGATGTGGGAAGACGGCCTCTCGCTGAGACGTGAAGGTCTCCGGTCCGTTGGCTTGTGACAACGATCTCTTGATCCAAAAGCATTTTCAGAAACGCCTCTGGATTATGACTGGGCTCATCAAACACGTAGAGCAACAAGCCGTCCGTGACAAAAGGCGTTATGTAGTGAGTCCTGGGGCCTTCTGACCCGCTGATATCGAATCGCAGCATCAACGAATCTACGAAAGCTTCAAATTGCGGGCTGTCAGATGCTCTCACGCTGCCCGACCGTACCAATCAACAGCTCTGAGAGGCGAGTGCAAGCTAACTTCTTTCCTAACGTTAACTATTCGAACCTCCGGGGAGGTATCAGATGCCAGTACAAGAAGGCGAATACTGCGGGTTTGAGACAAATATCGAAGACCCAGGCATTCTTGTCGTGACTTTCAATCGTCCCGAAAGCCTCAACGCGTCGACTGCTGCGATGAAGCGAGACCTAGTTGAGTTACTTACTCAAACTCAAATGGACGACACCATTCGTATCGTCGTTTTCACCGGCCGTGGACAAGCCTTTTGGGCGGGCGACGATCTCAAGGGATACGGCGGAGACAGCGTCCAGGTGCCCCAAATCCACCACGGACACCACAATCCATCGGGAACCTACAACGGTTTGCGAACGATATCTCAGGCAGTCAATACAGCGGTCCGCAACTTGGACAAGATCTCGATCGCTGCGATCAATGGCTTCGCTATACAAACAGGCTTCTCTTTAGCTCTGGCGTGTGATTTTCGCATAGCGTCACGATCCGCAAAGCTTGGGAGCGCGACCCTTAGATTCGGGCTGTTACCCGACGAGGGAGGTCAATGGCTGTTAGTGCAGCACCTCGGTGTTGCTAAAGCTATGGATTTCATGATGCGCAAACGAATCGTAGACGGGGAGACAGCATTCGAACTCGGATTGGTCCACGAAGTTGTTTCGGATAACAACCTTATGGAGGAAACTTTGACGCTCGCTCGAGAGCTTGCCGACGGACCACAAGTTGCCATGAGAATGCTCAAACGTTCGATTCTGCTTGCGGCAGATCTAACGTGGGATCAATCTCTAGACGAGATAGCTGCGAAAACTGCAGTCACTGACCATCTTCCCGACGCCCGCGAAGGCGCAGCGGCGTTCATTGAGAAACGACAGCCGCGTTTTAACGGCTGGCTAGAGGGTAGGGAAGATCCACCAATGGATGGCCCCGCGCCGTGGGAAGTAGACAAACAGTAGTAGCCCTCCAAGCTAGTTAAAGGCTTATCTGTCAGAGTCATTGTTTGTATTACATAGGTCGGTCGTAGACCGGCACGCCTAGCACAGTTCGCTTTTGACTTCGCTGAGAGCTGTCAACAGTCTGTTTATGTTTTCAATCCGTGCCGTGTGGCCCATACAGCCGATCCGCCACACCTTTCCAGCTACAGGACCGAGGCCTCCGCCTACTTCGATCCCGTACCGTTCCAACAAAATCTTCCGCCCCTGGGCATCATCGAGTCCTTCAGGGAGCGTCACAGTGGTCAGCTCGGGAAGTCGATGACCCTCTTGAGCCCAAAGCTCGAAACCCAGTTGCGGTAACTGTTCATGGAGGAAATCACCGCAAGCTTGGTGTCGAGCCCAGGTCGCCTCAAGACCCTCTTCTAGAACTGTTTCAAGACCAGCATGCAGTGCATAGAGCATCGAAATCGGAGCAGTGTGATGGTAGGCGCGTGCTCCGTCCCCTAGGACATAGTCCTTGATCATATTGAGGTCCAAATACCAACTTTGAGGTTTAGGATTTAACTGTTCCATTGCCCGTTCACTTATGGTGACAGGAGACAGCCCCGGTGGAACTCCAAGGCATTTCTGGCTACCGCTGTAAGCAATATCGATACCCCAATCATCGGTCAATACAGGTATGCCGCCCAAAGAAGTAACGCAGTCAACGAGTAGCAGCGCATTACCCTTGTTTGCGCCCAACGGTGCAATGTCGTTTCGAATACCAGTCGAGGTTTCAGCGTGCACCACTGCTATCAATGCCGGCTCAGGGTGCGCGTCCAGTAGACGCTGTGGGTCGATTGCGCGACCCCACTCTTCCTCCACCTTTACTACTTCCGCTCCAGCCCGAGTAGCAACGTCGCACATTCTTGTACCGAAAACGCCGTTAACTCCGATCACAACGCAATCACCGGGTTTTACGAAGTTCACAAAAGCTGCTTCCATCCCAGCGGAACCAGTTGCGCTAATTGGAAAAGTTAGAGAGTTGTCGGTTTGCCATACGGTCCGCAAATGCTCGTTGGTTTGATCGAGCAGAGCAATGAATTCAGGGTCCAAATGTCCGAGAACTGGTTCGCTCAGAGCCTTTAACACTTCGGGGTACGGATTACTTGGCCCAGGGCCCATTAAGAGTCGTTCGCTTCGAGTCACGCCGAGCAACCGTAGCTAGAACTAAGAGTTAATGCACAACTAAAAGAGAGAGTTCTTATCGCAGTCGCGTTATCAAACTGCTCGTGTCCCAACGGCCACCCCCAGCTGCTTGAACTTCTTCGTAGTAGGAGTCCACCATCTCAGTCACTCCCACCGATGTTCCCAGACGTTGCGCTTCTTCGATAACAATGCCGAGATCCTTTCGCATCCAGTCAACTGCAAATCCAAAATCGAACTGGTCCCGGATCATTGTCGAGCCGCGATTCTCCATCTGCCAAGAACCTGCAGCACCTTTGCTGATGGTCTCGAGCACGAGATCAAGGTTCAGTCCACTGCGTCGACCGAATTCCAATGCTTCCGATAGTCCTTGTAGGAGCCCAGCGATACATATCTGATTCACCATTTTGGTCAGTTGCCCAGCACCAGATGACCCAATCAGGTTGCAAGCTTGGCTATAGGCGGCAATAACTGGTTTCGCCACTTCGAACCATCTCTCCTCCCCACCGCACATCACCGTCAAAGCGCCGTTCTCTGCTCCTGCTTGCCCTCCCGAAATAGGAGCGTCAATAAATCCCACATCTCGCTGAGCGCAGAGCTGACTTAGTTCGATTGCTAGTGTCGCCGAGGCAGTTGTGTGATCGACAATCATGCTGCCCGGAGCCATAGCGCCTAAGGCGCCCTCATCCCCAAGAACTACCGAACGAACGTCATCGTCATTTCCAACGCAAATAAAAACGATGTCCGCGCGTTCTGCTGCTTTATGTGGGGTGAGCGCTACCGAACCCACATGTTCTCCAACCCATGCCTCGGCCTTCTCGCTTGTCCTGTTGTATACAACGACATCATGACCGGCTGTTGAAAGGTGCCGGGCCATGGGAAAGCCCATGACGCCAAGACCAATAAATGCGACCCTCTTAGAAGTAGTCATTAAGGACTCCTTTGGTGTGACGATTGGCGTTTGAGAGAAAGTAACCCTTTGACAGTGTCTGCTTTGCTTCTCAGTCAACTATTCCGTTGTCATTGAGTAATTCACGGACTTCATGTTTCAGTATCTTGCCCATGACATTTCTCGGTAGAGCATCAACCCAGACCACCCGTTTGGGGTGCTTGAAGTTTGCTAACCGGCCTGCGAAAAGGTCGAGAACATCGTTGCTACTGGGTTGTGTGTCACCCGTGGCAACTGCAACGACCACTGGTATTTCACCCCAGTGAACGTCAGGCATCCCAACGACAGTCGACTCAGCAAAAAGTGAACTTTCGGCCAGAATATTTTCCAGTTCGGCAGGATAAATATTTTCGCCGCCCGAAATAACAACGTCTTTCTTTCGGTCATCTATGTAGATCCAACCGTCACTGTCCGCATGCCCTACGTCCCCAGTATGGAACCATCCGTCTGTTATAGAAGCAGCTGTCGCCTCCGGGTTCCCCCAATACTCGCTGAGAACGTTTGGTCCCCGTACCCATAGTTCGCCTGCTGTGCCAGATGGTACGTCAGTCCCGTCATCGTCAACTATTCGCACTTCGCACAATGTCGCGGGTTTGCCGCAGGATGTAGGCCTTGTGTGTGCTTGATCGATTCGCATCACGATTGCCGTGGGACCGGTTTCGGTGGCGCCATATACCTGACCGACCGGAATGCCGCGCTCAAAAAATGGCCGAGTGGCAGCCTCAGGAATGGTCGAAGAGCCGGCCATGAGACCCTTGAGGGATGACATTTCAGTATGTTCGAATTGAGGGTGGTTAGCTACCGCATTCAGAGTCGCCGGAACGAATAAGGACCAAGTGGGTTGCCAATTCTCCACGTCTCTGAGCCATTCTCCAGGATCGAACGCCCTGTGTAGAAGAACCGATGCTCCAGTCATCAGCGCCGGAAGCGTTTGAATGTTCAGGCCGCCAACGTGGAACAACGGCAAGAAAGTAAGAATTCGATCCTGTGGAGTCAAATCATGAGCGTGGGCGCTGTTTACGGCATTAGAGGCAAGGGCGCGCTGAGTTAAAAGCGCTCCCTTAGGGGTTCCTGTCGTGCCTGAGGTATACGCCAGAAGAACGGCATCGGATGGTCGACCCACGCGAGGGGATGTCGAGGTGTGGTTAGCTTCCGTTAATTCATCTAGCCGGTAAACAATGTTTTTTTGAACGGCTTCCTGAGCATGGTCATAAAACATGGGCTCGGCGATGAGAATCTGTGGCTCAGCATCTTGCAAAATCCACCGGTGTTCGGATACGACCAGTCGAGAATTGAGGGGCAGAAAGATAGCCCCTAGCCGAGAACAGGCGAGTAGCAAGTGGATCGCTGCCGGGTTATTAGTTCCCAACCAGGCGACCCGATCACCGGAGGCGACACCTTGTTCGTGGAGCCAATCTGCCACCTCAGCAATTCTTAGCGACAACTCGCTATAGGTAGTGCGTAATTCCTCGAATTCGATAGCTAATGCTTCTGGCCGATGCCCTGCCCAACGATCAATCCACGAAGCGAGATCTGATCCTTCATCCCACATAAGAGCAACTATTAAGCGAGGTCACCCTGGAGGACACCTTCAACAACAACTAGCTCGCCGTCCAAGGCAACGCTGTGGTTCCGCATAGGTAGATCAAAATGCCCCAGTGTGTGTCGCCCCGCGTGCTCATTGGCACCGGTGGAATATAAGAAATTTCCGGCGAACGCGCGTTGCTCAGTGCCGTTGGTTTGACTGCTGTCATACAAAGGCAAGGTGTCCCAACGCGCACCGGGGTTCATTCCCCAGCCGATGTGGCTCGTTGCGTATGCATCTCGGTCACCCCACGCATCGGAATAACTTCGAAATAAGGCAGCGTCCGTCCCATCTCCAGCGACATCTACTACGTAATCGTTCTCGATAGTCAGGGTAATTGGCGATTCAACGTACCTCTTGAAAGTCAAGTTCATGTCTCCCCGGTCCATCACTATTACCCCGTTGACGGTATTTGCCTTCGGGAAGGCCAGGCACAAACCTCCTGGCCAGTGAGATATCGATCCGGGTTGAGTGGTGTAGCCCCAACCGCCTCCACACGGAGCATCTGCCAAGTTCACCACTACGTCAGTACCAGCGGCTGATGTGACATGCATCTCGTTCGCCTTGATCAACTTTTTGATTCCAGACTTAACTTTCGGTTCAAGGTCTTCGGTCGGCATCAACCTTTCCAGAGCTTCAGGGTGTTCGTTCGACACCATCAACACTCGGGTGCCATCAGCTAAAATTTCCGGAAGTTCCGGCGCGTGTAATAGCCCTTCGACAGTGCAATCAACAACGAAATCAACAGATGACAGAGCTTTGATAACCGCGGGGGAGCCTGCAATGGCATCGGAAGCGCCGGTGGATCTCACGGGAACAGGAGCCGTTTGACGCAAGGTTGGCAGAACTATGTGAATCGGACGAATTCCTAAACGATCGAGACCTAATTCAGCCAAGTTCACGTTTGTCGCTCGACTTTGAGTTTCCGAGAGAATCGCAGCTGTGTGCGTCTCGTCAACAGCACACATCGCGAAGACACGAGCGAATACGTCAATCCATTTTCCTTCAATGCGCTCTACCAGCATCTTCTCTCCTTAACTCCTAACCGAAAAGTGGTCTCAGTCAACCAGTTAAGCACTGAAGTTGGCTCCTCAATCAAGATTCTTCACTATGAGTCGTTTGACCGGGAATCTGATACCCAGGCAGTCTTTTCCTAAAGAGCTTCTCGTGGGTCGACCTCTGTACCGTGGAGGTGAGCTACATCGTTGTAGCGGTGGCAAATCCAACGGCGGCCGCGGTTGGCGTCAGATCGAATTTCGAGTTCGGTGATGGAAGTCACATAAGGGGCTAATTCCGTATGCCATTGCGCAGGTCCTAAGCCGAAGGCGAGCGCCATCGCCGCTGAAATTACACCGCCATGGCATCCGATTAGAACAGTCGACTCGTCGTGCCGTGAGGCAATGACACTCAATGTTTGCCCCACACGATGCCGGAACCCAGCCCTGCTGTCGGAACCAGGAATAATGGAGCGAAACGGATCGCGTTGTTCGAAGTTCTCAAGATCATATTTCTCTCGAACTTGCTCCCATGACAACCCATCCGCCTCACCCAAGCGAAACTCTTCCAGCTCGTCATGAATATTTATTTCTAAATCAAGCGAGGACAATGCGAGCAAAGCCTGGGTCGTTTCCAAAGCCCTCGGGAGAGGGGATGAATAAACAACGTCTATTGAAGGCTCGGTCCCCTGAGAAAATCGTTCTCCGAGTAATTGTGCTTGTTGCTTCCCCTTAGGGGAGAGACCGCTGCAGGTTTTCGGGCCACCCACGACTCCGTCAACCATCACATTTGATTCACCGTGTCGGATCAAAATGAACCGAGTGCTTTTCGTGTTGGGTGCTGCATCGGGCATCGAGGAACTTTAGGCTGGGAAAGCCCGCTAGGGGAATTCAAAGCATATTGCTGGTGGCTTACTCCCCATTATTTGATTTCGAGCGAGAAGGAATTAATGGCAGACGTAGAAGTTGAAGTTGATCCGTATGAAGTCGGAATTGACCCTGTAAGAATCGAAAGCCTAGGGATGCACCTGGCCAAATATGTTGATGATGGTCGCTTGCCAGGAGTCAACGTGTTGCTTAGTCGGGCGGGCAAGGTCGCGTACCGCTACATGTATGGATCCCGAGATCTCGAAAGAGGTCTGCCAGTCGAATCAGACACCATCTATCGCTTCTATTCAATGACAAAGCCGATTACCTCGATAGCAGCGATGCAGTTGTATGAAAAAGGCTTACTTCAACTCAAAGATCCGATATCTAACTGGATTCCAGGGTTTTCCGACAGCAAAGTCTTCGTGGGTGGTGACGCAATAAATCCAGAGACGCGCGATGCCACCCGAGAAATCACAGTTCACGACCTGCTGACCCACACCAGTGGACTCACCTATCACTTCCATATGGCCAACGCAGTAGATGAAATGTATCGAAGAGCAGGATTCGACTGGACGAGTAGCCCTGGCGATTTAGAGAACCAGTGCAACGTTTTAGCCTCACTCCCGTTGTTGTTTGACCCAGGCACAGAGTGGAACTATTCGTATTCCACCGATGTGTTAGGGCGGGTTGTAGAAGTAGTCAGCGGGCTCACTCTTGACTCCTACATGGACGAAAACATCTTTCAGCCCCTGGGAATGGTAGATACTGGATTCTCAGTACCCGACGGTCAAGAGTCCCGGTTCGCTTCTTGTTACTTCCCGCAAGGCGAAAATAAGCAAGCGGCTCTTCTCGATGACGCTCAGCGGTCGCCATACTTGAGGGAGCCCATTGGCCTCTCAGGTGGTGGAGGACTTGTTTCAACCCTCGCGGATTATCACCGCTTTACACAGGCACTGCGAAACAACGGTGTCTTAAATGAACAAAGAATTATTGGTAGGAAGACCCTGCAATTCATGACTAGGAACCACCTGCCCGGAGGGGTCGACCTAACTCAATACGGTCGACCTTTGTTTTCAGAAACAACCTATGACGGAGTTGGCTTTGGGCTCGGATTCTCGGTCGTCGTAGACCCCACTAAAGCCAAGGTGTTAAGTCAGGAAGGTGAATACGGTTGGGGAGGGGCAGCATCGACTGCGTTCTGGGTCGATCCGGTAGAGGACTTGACGGTCATTTTCTTAACGCAGTTGCTGCCGTCGAGCACTCATCCGATAAGACCCGAAATGAAAGCTTTGATATACCAATCCCTTCTCTAACCCTGACGTGGTTCACCTGGCGTTAAAGGCTGACTTCTAACGTGCATAAATCACTCACCAACTAAGCGGTAGCAAAGTCCACATATAAGGTTCCCGCTGCTTCAGGTGAATCTGAGTGCGGCTTTACCAACTTTTGCAAGTTACTCTCCTAACTCATGAGCAACGAAGAGACACTCGACTTTGATCTCGTCATAGTTGGCACAGGTTCGGGCAACAGTATTCCCGGGCCGGAATTTGATCACTGGAATATAGCGATCATAGAAAAGGGGTTATTTGGAGGCACGTGCCTAAATGTCGGTTGTATCCCTTCAAAGATGTTCGTCTATGCCGCAGACGTAGCTGAAACTATCCGCAACTCCTCTAGATATGGCATTCAGGCCGATATCGAAGAAATTAACTGGCCCGCGATTCGCGACCGCGTGTTTGGCCGTATCGATCCGATAGCCCAAGGCGGAGAGGAGTACCGGCTAGGGGGTGAATGCCCCAATATCACCGTCTTCAGAGGAACAGGCCAACTGGTAGATGAAAAAACGCTCGAAGTTTCAGGCAGCGACGGTCAAATAACTCGACTCTCCGGACGACATATCGTTTTGGGCGCAGGTGCGCGACCCTTTATCCCTCCATACCCCGGCCTTGATCAGGTCCCCTTCCACACCTCAGACACGATTATGCGCATCGACTCGCTTCCCCAACGGATGATTATTTTCGGTGGAGGCTATATAGCCGCTGAATTGGGCCACGTATTCGAAGCCTTTGGTTGTGAAGTAACCATCATCAACCGAGGTGAACGGTTGTTACGCCGAGAAGACGATGACATATCAGTCCGCTTCACCGAGATAGTGAGCCAGCGGATCGATGTTCGTTGCGGAAGTGAGGTGACGAAAGTTGAACAGGTCGGTAACGGTATTCGTGTTGAGACTCAAAGAAATGAGGCTGTTGAAATCGTTGAAGGAGACATGCTTCTAGTGGCTGCAGGCCGCGTACCCAATGGTGATTTACTTGGTGCATCGGACGTAGGCATTTCTTGTGAAGAAGGACGAGTTCTAGTCGACGAGTACTTCCGCACATCTCGCGAAGGGGTATGGGCTTTTGGGGACATCTCTAACGTGCATCAACTCAAACATCTCGCGAATGCGGAGGTGAGGGCTTTGCGCCAAAACCTTCTGAAGGCAGAGGGAGAAAGAGACGGGCCGATGCTTAGCGTTGATGACAAATTTGTCCCGCACGCAGTTTTCGGTCACCCTCAAGTTGCTTCAGTGGGCCTTACCGAAAGAGATGCAAAGGAGCAGGGGCTTAGCATTGTCGTGGCACGCAAGGACTATGGGGCGACTGCCTATGGTTGGGCCATGGAGGACTCTGAGGGCTTTTGTAAATTGATAGTCGACGCCGAAAGCCGGCAACTTTTGGGAGCCCACATCATCGGTCCGCAAGCATCGTCTTTGATTCAGTCGCTAGTGCAAGGCATGGAGTTCGGACAAACCGTGGACCAGTTAGCTTCCCAACAGTTCTATATCCATCCAGCTCTGACTGAGGTCGTAGAAAATGCCCTGTTGGAAGTCTGACTTCAACTACGTCGCTACTCGGCGCTCAGATTGATCTCCCAAAGAACCTGATCAAGGCAATCCCCAGCTGACATAGTCGGAAAGTTGCAAGGGCGTTCCGGCGAAACTGTTGAGGGAATAGGTGACAGGATCGTCCAGGGCGTGGGATGGCAGAACTGAACAACGCTCAGCCGTCCTTCGAGTTGGTCCTTGTCTGCTACGACCCGATGCCATCCAACCGGCACGAGTCCGTTCGTCAATCGTTCAAGCATGATGCCGGTGTTGATGATTACATGCCCATCAGGCGGTGCAGCGTCAACCCACTCGTCTTCGACCTTGACCTGAAGACCCCGTGCGGTAGCGCGGGGAAGGGCAGTAATCAGATTGATATCTCCATGTTCCTCTGCCCATACGTGCCCGCCGTTACCGCTGCCAGGGGCTTCACCCATCGGCGGGTATTGAATTGCTCGAGTCAGGTGCGAGCCATGCTGAAGCATTGTGTCGAAATAGTTTTCATTTGCGCCAACACCAGTGGCAATGATTCTCAAGAAACGAGTCTGCAGTTCAACCAGACACTCGTGGAAATGAGTCAAGATTTCTGCAGCGTTAGATATATGTCGAGATGGGAAGACTGGGTCACCGTAGCGATGGGGATAACGCTCTCTTAAGGGGTGGCCTGAGGGCAAAGCTGTTCCCCAATTCAACATCTCCTTCCAATCTGGAGTGTCGGAAATAGCGGCGGTTTCAACCAGAAGGCCGGTATAACCAGTTTGTCCTCTTGCGCCAGACGCCACATATTCTTCTTTTATCTCGGTGGGAAGGGCGAAAAATTCTGAGAGCACATCGTAAGTTTCGTCGAGCATGTTTTCGGAAAGATCATGCTTGGTGTACACGAACCCTGTGCTTAAGCTTCGCATGACTCCGTCGATGGTGGCGAGACGGTCCTTGGCGCTTCCACGTTCAAAGGCGAGAAGATCAACGTCGAGAATTTCAGTCATTAAGTGCCAAGGTATGTGGAAATGGCTCAGTTGTCAGTCAGTTTTTCGCTTAACCACCGCTCGTAACGCTCGCTATCGGTCCATGCGCCCGTAGCGACGTCGAATTTCTGAGCGGGTTGAAGCATCAATGAAATAGAGCCGCCTCGGGCTTCGGAGCTGGAAACAAGTTCAAGGCCAGAAGCTATGGGCAGTTCTAGCTCAGAGGGTGTTTCGAACGGTTCTCTGGGAGCGACCGCGACCTTCGGAAGAGTAGACAGGACCGAGTCTCGCAAGCCTGGGTTGTTGTCGTAGAAAACTGGATCCTGAATTTGGTGCCACTTGTCGGCTCCCATGATCAGCAGGTCATATCCGAGCGCAATATCTGCGAGTAGCTGCTTCTCAGTCACTTTTACTTTGAGCCACTCAAACTCCTTAGCTACCTCGTGCAATACTGCGAGGCGATGCTCGAATAATGGCCGCACAACTTCTTCTTTGGCCAATGCGATACGACTAACCGTCCACACGACAGTGTCAACGTTGCAGTGTGTTATAGCTGCTTCGGAGATGGCTAGATGGGCAATGGTTGGGGGGTTGAAAGAGCCCGGGTACACAGCTATTGCCATATCAAACGCGTCTGCCGGTCAAGGCTTTCAAAACACGGGGGTTGCCGCCGAGTTGCATCTCAATGTCTCTGCTAATTCCGTGAGCGAGGTTGTCCCACATTCGATCTAAGAGCTGAGCTTCGCGAATATCTCGTTGTGACACCTCTCTGGCGGTGCAAGCCCGTAACAGTTTCTCGCAGTGTTGCTTGATCCCGACCAAGGCGACTACTAGGGCCAGATCAAGAGGTGCCGAACCGGCTTTGCGAGCGAGTTGTGATTTACTTTTGATGTCGCTCCCCAAACCTCGGACTATAGATTCAGCGAGATCCGCATAAGTTTCTTTGGGGCACTTGTGTCGTGTAGCGAGCGCGCGAGTTGCGCTCTTCGCTGACTCCAAGCCGAGCCGGGTTGACTGGCGACGTAAGCTCTCGAACCACTTTGCTTTAGCACTGCGATGGACGCCGGTAGGCGGTCGCGGTTTCTGTGGCGCATCAGAAGTGTCAGTGCGCCGCAAAGATTGGTCGTATTTGAATCTTCGATCCGGGTCCGAGAGGATGAACCATGCTCGATTTAGCTGCTGCATTTTTGACGAGTTGCCGGCGTTTCGGTCGGGGTGATAGCTAAATGCAAGCTTTCGGTAAGCCCTCTTCAGCTCTTGCTGGGAGACAGTTGAAGCCACGCCGAACTGCTCATACAGCGATCCCTGATTAGTGGTCATAGATGAACTGTCGGTCATGGTTCAGTTCCTAAGGGTTATCTGCCCTGCTGTGCCGCTTTGCAGGCCGCCGATAATTTCTGCCATGTGACCACCATCACGCAGCTCGGTCACGGCCTCCGTAGCTGCAGCCGGATCGCAAGAAAACAAAAGCCCTCCGGAAGTTTGAGCATCGCACATGATCAAACGGTCAGTGCGTGACCCCCCTGATAAGTGGGGCTCTAAATGGTCGAGATTTCTTTCGGTGCCTCCGGCCACAAAACCTTCTTCGACGAGATCGGCAACACCGGGCAACCTAGGTACGGCCTCGATGTCAACGAATGCCGACAGTCCACTAGCGGAAAGCAACTCGTGTAAATGTCCAAGGAGGCCGAAACCGGTGACATCAGTAGCGGCCGACGCTTTAACTTGCAGGGCAGCTTCAGCGGCGGCTGCATTCAGTCGTGTCATCTCACGCACACCAGCTGTATAAATCGCTTGTAGTCGACCTCCCTCTTGGGTTGCCTCTGGGTCGGAACGTTTGAGAGCAGTAGCGAGAAAGCCGGTTCCTAATGGTTTAGTCAAAACCAATGCGTGTCCCTCGCGCCCACCACTATTGGTGAGAGCGGAATTTTCGTCGACCTCACCTACAAGAGACATTCCGTACATCGGCTCGGGTCCGTCAACGGTATGCCCGCCTGCTACTACCCAGCCACCGTTGGTCGCCGATTCGTGGCCACCGATGAGTACTTCACTTAAGATCTCTAACGGAAGTTCGTCACGAGGCCATGCGACCAAATTGAGCGCAAATAAGGGCTTCCCACCCATTGCGTAGACGTCGCTAACAGCGTTAGCCGCTGCGATTTGGCCCCAGATTTTGGGGTCGTCAACTATTGGTGTAAAGAAGTCAGCTGTCGCAACTAAAGCAGTGCCATCAGGCCGTCGCCAGACGGCGGCATCGTCGTTATGTTCCGTTCCAACTAAGAGGTCGGGGTGATGGGTAGTGGGTAAATGACGCAACACGTGCGCCAGGTCGCTAGGGCCTAATTTGCAAGCTCAACCAGCACCGTGGCTGTATTGGGTTAGTCGGATCAAACTTGTCACAGCACCAAGGTAGCTCTATCCGGCTACTCGGCCGTATATGTGCGCATGGTCTCAAAGAAAATATTCATGCCGCGATCGCGATCTATGGCGTAACCAACCTGACAGTTCAACGGCTGGTTGTCCCAGCCTCTCTCGTCTACGACGGTCATACCAGTGGTGTGCCTTCCTTCGGTTTCGACGCGTACAGTTCGAGGCTCGAAAGTAAATATTTCTGGGTGAGTGACCGCGAGGATTGCGCATGGGTCGTGTAGCGGGACCCGCTGCCCGCTAGTCCTTTTCTGATATGAGGAGAGGTAGAAGTCGAAAAGGTCAGCGGCGAATATTGCCACTGGATTGTTGATCTCGCGTAGGCCAACGATGGTGTCTTCGTCGATACCAAATTGGTGTGTCAGATTTAGTCCAGCCATCAGGAACCGTTCGAACCCGGCGTTGAAAACTATCGCTGCGGCATGAGGGTCGGCCCAAACGTTGAATTCCGCAGTAGGCGTCACATTTCCTGCCCCAGCGCTTCCACCCATAATGGAGATCCCAGCAACACGCTGAACTATGTCAGGAGCTTGCTGAACCGCTAACGCTATGTTGGTCAGGGGGCCAATCGGAACAAGCCACACGTCGTCGTTATTTCGGATGGTCTCAATGAGAAAACGCACTGCGTCGGAGCTTGCAGACGAACGCGTTACTGCCGGACGAACTGGCCCATCTAGCCCGGTCTTTCCATGAGCCTCTTCAGCATGGCGAGCCGCAACCAGCAGAGGTTTTTCGGCCCCCGCGTGTATCTCGACGTTAAGTCCCACTAATTCAGCCAAAAGGAGAGCATTATCGGTTGTTAGGTCGAGGGGAGCATTCCCAGACACCGTTGTGATTCCTAGGACCTCGGTTAAGTCAGCTGCCATCATTATTGCTATGGCATCGTCGTGTCCCGGATCACAATCGATGATTACTTTGGGTCTCATAGACGCCTCATTCCCGGTCCGTTCTCGTTTGTTGCACCCCAATAATGGGGGAGACGTAGGTAGCCAACTCGAGGTAAGTCAATATTGGGGGAAAGTCCCTGATAAATCTTAAGCCGCTGAATGGTTCGAATATGACTGAGCATTTCGTAGAAAACCATCCATAGAGAGCCTTCCAGGGTATAAACGATCTGCGAGTTGTCTTCTGGGCTGACGGCAGCACCTCGAGGCAAAGTGGTGATCACATATTCCCAGAATTGTGTTCCTCGCACGGTTTTGATCTCAGATCGGAAAGTCTCTGTACCTTCCTGTTCTACGAGGCGAGTAAGCCAACTAATTCCCAAGTTGAGTTTGTCTAACAGGTCGGGAACTTCCCAAAAAAGCTCGGGATCAAGGAAACGGTCCCACTTATTGTTAGGGCCCATTTGATGCTCGCCCCAGTTGATTGGATCTGGGGTGGCCTCGTCGGGCCACAACAGGTGGCCAGCTCTTCTCTTGGTGAACACAAGGGCATCCCAGGCGATGTGAGAGACCTGGCGTCTACACGACCACCACATCCACTCCCTTTCAGGTGATGGATCATGAAAGTCGAGCTGATCGTCTGTTAGGCCTTCAATCTCCGCCTCAACCCAACTGGCAATATGTGGGTACCAAGGCATAGCCCCCGAAGTTTCCTCCGTTGGCATTTCGAGAATGTCGGATCTAGTCAAGGCCATGCTGAAACGCTAGTCGTGACACAACCGGCGAAGAGATCAGATCGACAGATCTTCAAACGCTCGAGGGTCCGGGCAACTGCAGACCAGGTTCCGGTCGCCGTGGGCGCCATCGATCCTGCTAACGGGAGGCCAATATTTATCCAAGCGGATTGAACTTAATGGGTAAGCCGCTTCTTCTCTGCTGTAGGGATGCTCCCAATTACTAGCTGTCACATCCTCTGCTGTGTGGGGCGAGTTGCGCAATGGATTATCTTCCATGGTCCATTCGCCCGATTCAATTTTCGATATTTCTTTACGTATTTCGATCATGGCATCACAGAATCGATCAATTTCTTCTTTGGATTCGCTCTCGGTCGGTTCCACCATCAAAGTTCCAGCGACTGGGAAGGACATTGTCGGAGCGTGGAACCCATAGTCAATGAGTCTCTTAGCAACATCATCAACGCTCACGAATTCGGAATGGGCACGTAAATCCAGGATGCATTCATGGGCTATCAGACCGTTTTGGCCGCGGAACAGCACCGGGTAGCTGTCTTGGAGCCGCGAGGCAACGTAATTAGCGTTCAAGATCGCGACCGAAGTCGCCTGTCTTAAGCCGTCAGCTCCCATCATGGCTATGTACATCCAAGGGATGGGGAGAATTCCAGCTGAGCCCCAAGGAGCCGCAGCTATAGCGCCACTACCTGAGGCCGGACCAGCTTCGGGGATAAGAGGATGGTTTGGTAAAAAGGCCGCAAGATGCTCTTTCGTCGCGACGGGTCCAATGCCGGGGCCGCCGCCACCATGGGGGATGCAAAAGGTCTTGTGAAGGTTTAGATGACTTACATCAGCCCCAAAAGCTCCAGGGGCCGCGAGTCCTACCAAGGCATTGAGATTGGCGCCATCGACGTAAACCTGACCGCCGGCCTCATGAACTAGGTGACAAATTTCACTGATTCCTACTTCGAAAACTCCATGTGTCGACGGGTAGGTAACCATGATCGCTGCGAGCTCACTTTTGTGATTAGCGATTTTTTCTCGAAGGTCTTGCAGCGATATATCACCATTTTCAGCGCAATCCACGACGACCACTCTCAGGCCAGCCATGACGGCCGAAGCAGCATTGGTCCCATGTGCGGAGGAAGGAATCAGGCATACATCTCGACTCTCATCACCTTGCGCCTCGTGGTAGCGCTTGATTGCAAGCAGACCAGCAAATTCCCCTTGTGAACCCGCGTTGGGTTGGAGAGATATCGCGTCGTAGCCAGTGCACTCAAGCAGCCATTCTTCTAAATCTGAGATCAATTCCATATAGCCCTGAGCTTGATCAAGTGGAGCAAAGGGGTGAATATCGGAGAAGTCGGCCCAAGTGATCGGTTCCATTTCAGTTGTTGCGTTCAACTTCATGGTGCAGCTGCCTAGAGGGATCATGCCTCGGTCAAGAGCTATGTCCTTGTCTGACAAACGACGGATATATCTGAGCATTTCGGTTTCGGATTTGTGGGTATTGAAAACGGCATGAGTCAGAAAATCTGACGATCGTCTCAGTGGCTCCTTGATCCCTGAATCCGGAACGATTTCCTTAAGGCCTCGGTCGTGTTCTGAGAAGCATCGTAATAGAGCCTCAATGAGCGCTGTATCGCAGGTCTCATCTAAGGCAATGCCGACTACATCTGCATTTACAAAATGCAGATTGAAGCCCTCCTTGAGGGCACGGGCGACGATGTCAGATGCTTGGCCAGGCGCCGACACCCTCAGGGTGTCAAAAAAGGATTCGTTCAATACTGGAAAGCCGACGCCCTGTAAGCCCAACGCCAACTTTGATGTCAGGTCGTGGACACGCGTGGCAATCGCCCGCAGCCCATCGGGGCCATGCCAAACTGCGTACATTGACGCAATGACAGCTAAAAGTACCTGAGCGGTGCAGATATTGCTCGTAGCTTTTTCTCGTCGAATATGTTGCTCTCGAGTTTGTAATGCCAGCCGAGTGGCTGGCCTCCCTGCACTGTCGACTGATACGCCCACTAAACGACCAGGAAGAGCCCGCTTGTGGCTCTCCCGTGCGGCGAGGTAACCGGCATGAGGCCCTCCGAAGCCCAAAGGCACTCCGAAGCGTTGTGAGGTGCCAACAACCAGATCTGCTCCTAATTCTCCGGGAGGGGTGATCAGGCAAAGCGCTAGAAGATCTGAGGCGACACACAAGAGACCATCACCTTTGTGGAGATTCTCAGCGACCGGCCGGATATCGCGAATTTCCCCAGAAGAGCCTGGATATTGAACGAGCGCCCCATAACACTCGCTGTTGTCCAGGTCTTTCCAGGCATCCCCAATTTTTATTTGAATCCCAAGTGCTTGTGCTCGAGTTCGAACCACGTCGATGGTTTGGGGGTGACAATCGGAATCAACGAAAAATTTTTGCGCCCCACTTTTGGTTAAGCGACGTGCCATTGTCATTGCTTCAGCCGCCGCCGTGCTCTCATCAAGCAACGAACTGTTAGCAATCTCCATACCGGTCAGTTCGCAAACCACCGTCTGGTAATTGAGGAGCGCTTCGAGTCGGCCCTGACTTATTTCAGGTTGATATGGGGTGTAAGCGGTATACCAAGCCGGATTTTCCAACACTCGGCGAATGACTACGGCTGGGGTGACGGTGTTGTAGTAGCCGAGACCGATCAAAGATTTAACGGTTCTATTTTTTTGTGCTATCCCGCGGATTCTGTCGATTGCTTCAACCTCGGTGAGTGGCGTCGGGAGGTTGAGTGGCTTGGTGTTTCGAATCGTTTCCGGCAGAGCTGCATCAGTAAGCGCTTCAAGGTCTGAGTAGCCAACCGACTTCAGCATTGCCTGGATGTCCTCTTCGCGAGGACCGATGTGCCGATCAACAAAACTATTTTCCGGCGCAGGAACAGTAGTCATAAGGTCTCAATTCCTTTTGTACTTGTGTTGAACAAATGGCATGGCAGCTATTTGGCATGGGAATTCTTTGTCTCGGGCGTGAGCGATAAGACGAGAGCTGTCTGCGGCGGCGCCCGAATCGACGTACCCCATGGCAACAGGCGCCTCACGAGTGGGGCCGAATCCTCCGCTAGTAACGAACCCCACCTCGGTGCCTTTCCGATCGAAAAGAACTGACCCCTCTCGGATGGGCCGCTTCGTTATAGAGGAAATGCCCACTCTTGTGCGTTGGGTCCCGTTAGCGATTTGATCAAGGATGATTTCGTAACCAGCAAACCCAGCTTCCTCGCGACGTCGCTTGGGAATAGTCCAAGCGAGTCGGGCCTCAATGGGTGTTGTTGTTTCGTTTAAGTCGTTCCCGTACAGGCAAAGTCCCGCTTCGAGTCGCAAAGTATCTCGCGCGCCCAAGCCACAAAACGTGATGCCATCGTGTTCCAGCAAAGCATTAGTGAGAGATGGGGCGTCGTCCGAGCCCATAACAATTTCGAATCCATCTTCTCCGGTATATCCACTTCTACTCACTTCGCAGTCGACCCCATCGAGCTGAAGTCGAACGGACTGCATGAAGCTGAGGTTTGCGACACCTTGATGAAATAGGCCAAGAATGGCTTCGGCCTCTGGTCCTTGAAGTGCTACCTGAGCCAGGTCCTGCCGAAGATTAATCTCGGTGACCTCATGCATTGCGTCCTGGATATAGGCGAGATCCCGATCTGTTTGTGAGGCATTCAGAACCAAACGGAGCCGCGATTCGTTGCGACTGACAATGAAGTCATCAACGATTCCGCCGTGAGCATTTGTAAATAGCGCGTATTGCAGCTGGTCGTTTCCGAGATCTGCGATACCAGCGGGAGTGATTTTTTCCAGAGCGCGGCTAACGGTCTCTAGCGACTGCCCTGTTTTGGGAACTAGATCAACTATTCCCATGTGGCTTACATCAAACAAACCGGCAGAAGTGCGAGTGGCTAGATGTTCGCTGATTACCCCATCGAAACTGAGAGGAAGCTCGAACCCCGCAAAAGGCGCGACTTTCGCGCCGTGTTGGGCATAGAGGGGATAGAGGGGAGTGCGCCTCAAATTCTGTAAGTTCGGATCTTCACCCATAGCCACCAACCCGCGTCAAATCTGACGCCCCGCGCTGTCGTGGAACCTGAGAGATTGGCCGCGATTTGCAGTTTTCCCCTTCGGTGGAGCCGTCCGAGGACAACTCGCTCTCCAGCGTTGCTTCTTCCCTGCGGTCCTGGGGCCTGAGAGTTTCCCGGGGCGGTTGCTCCTTCGGCGCCAGCCAGCTGTGTTACTTGCTGGATGAACTCTCCCACTGGGTGTTGGCAGCGAACGACATTCTAATACTCCGGGTTAACGCGAAATGGGGATTTAGACCGTATTTGGTATAGGTGAGCCCGAACTAGACGAGAAAGCCAGCAATGCGATCTTTCGGCCGACCGATGATCGCTTTTTTATCTGTGACGAGAACCGGTCGCTGCATTAGCGCCTTGCGCTCGGTCAATAGCTGTACGACGGCTTCTGGATTCCCGACGTAATCGTCCGGGTTGAGCCCTAGTTCTTTAAATTTTGAATCCTTACGGACCAGATCTTCAACTGGATCCTCAAGTACCGACACTATGTGTTCCAGTGTTGCTTGGTCCGGAGGATTCTTCATGTAGAGAACCACTTCCACTTCAACATTCTCTTGCTCGGCGACCGCCAAGGCGTTCTTGGACGAGCCTCAATGTGGGTTGTGGAAGATAGTGACTTTAGGCATCGTTGCTCCTTGATGTACCGGATAGGACCGTATCAGCGTTTGAAGCCTTCTTGAATACGTTCAATCATGTCAGATGCAGGGCCGGGACCGTGTTCCCTAGCCCATTTCAACCCCTCGTCGCGGTCCAAACTTAGAAGTTGGCGCATTTGGCGCTTCTCCTCGCGCAGGGTGTGCCAAGAGTTAGCCGCTATGGTTGCCGCCCATTCAGCGGTTGCGGTTTCTAGCTCATCGCTTGGAACGCTTCGATTAGCCAGGCCCATTTGCACTGCCTCGACTCCCGTAACCATTCTTCCGCTAAACATCATGTCGCGCGCAGCGACTGGGCCAACTCGCTCTGGTAGCCGGTTTGTCATTCCCCATGTAGGTACCATGCCCCACTTGCCGTGGGTGTCACAAAATTTTGCATCGTCAGCGCAGATCAACAGGTCGCACGCAATCGCAAGTTCTAAAGCGCCCGTGTAACAGTGACCCCTGACGGAAGCGATTACAGGCTGGGGCATTGTCTCTATAAAGTCCAATAATTCTGCCTGTTGGTGCGCTCGGGTAGCACGCTCACCTCGCTCGATTGCTTTGAGGTCATTGCCAGCCGAAAAAGAGCGGCCTCTGCCCGTCAGTACTATCACCCCAATTTCTTCCTGGGACTTCGCTAAATCGTCGAGGTGTGCTTCTAGTTCCGCGAAGAGCGACGGACTTAAGGCGTTAAGGGCATCAGGGCGGTTGAAGGCAAGAGTGCTGATCCCGTCGTGATCGTTCCGGAGGACCAAATGGTTGTCGGAGGAGCTCATAAGACCATTTTTTCACATCGATGAAATTGCTGCTCGAAGTAAATCATTGGAAATTTGTGTCCAAAGCGTCTGCAGCCTCAACCTCTTCTCGCGACACGCCCAACATGAAAAGAATCGCATCCAAATATGGGACGTTGAGGGCGGTGTCGGCTGCCTCTCGCAGGGCGGGCTTCGCGTTGAACGCTATACCCAGACCAGCTTTCTTGAGCATTGGCAAGTCATTAGCGCCATCACCGATGGCAACTGTTTGTTCTAACGGGATGCCTTCCCTTAGAGCAATGTCTTCCAACAAACTGGCCTTTCGGTCAGCATCAATAATGTCACCTTCGACTTCGCCAGTAAGTACGCCATCAACTACTTGAAGGGTGTTTGAATAGGCATGATCGAGGTCTAATTCGCGTGCGAGGTGGTCAGTAAACGGAGCGAATCCGCCGCTGATGATTGCAACTTTGTAACCAAGTCGTTTCAGCGTCCTAATAAAAGTGCGGCCACCAGCGGTGAGAATCATTTTGGATATCGAGCGCTCAATGATCTCTTGCTTTGCTCCCTTCAGGAGTGCGACACGTTTTCTAAGTGCATCCACGTAGTCGATTTCTCCGAGCATTGCTCTCTCGGTCAAATTGGCAACTTCTTCTTGGTGTCCTGCTTCTGCACCAAGTAGGTCAATAACTTCGTTACGAATCAAAGTTGAGTCAACATCGAGAACCACGAGGCGACTTGAGCGGCGCGATAAGTCGTGAGGTTGAATCGCGACATCTATTTCTTCCTGAGCGGCGACGTCCATTACTGACGCTTGTAGTTTGTCGAGATCGGCTCCTTCGACCAGGAACTCGTAACTCCAAACGGGAAAACGTGAGAGGCGATGAATTCTGTGTATGTTGCCGCCACTGGAGGCTATAGCTCCGCTTGCTCGAGCTAACGAAGTCGGCGACAACTCTGGCGCCAAAATAGTTACTACCTGTCTTCTGGCATGACGCGTTGGCGCGGCATCGACGACCTCAAAGTCGATCTCGAGGCCTCTTTCCCATCCGAATAACAGCACTTCCTTTACCAAGTCTCGCCCAATTGGTACAACGACCGCCAGACCCAGAGTCAACTGTCGACGAACAACGACCTGTTCTATATCTTGCAGTTCGGCGTCGAGGCCGGCCAAAAGGCTCAATAAGTCGGTCGTTATTCCGGGTCGGTCGTTTCCGGTAACGCGTATTAAAATTGTTTCGGGGACAGCCACTTGTCTGACCGTAGCCCTATTGGCGCGACCAAATAGAGTCATTTTGCATTAAGTCAGCAAATTGTTGAATTGCTTAAAGGGGAAGCCTCGAGTTCGAGAATCGTCAGTTGCGTTCACATCACGAATTGAAAAGTAACAGCCGAAAAAAGCAGTGAATTCTGATAGGAAGATCGGAACGTGTCGTGTCGCGGAGAACTATGACGACCTTAAAAGAGGTGTTTCGAAGGTTTGGGACGTGGCTCGTCCTCGCGGCGCCGGGGCTCGGGGTTGTTGTGGTGGCAACAGGACTGGCGTTATGGGCCAATGCAGTCAGTGGCGTCTCTGCGGGAGCTATCGCTCTCGGTGTCGGCTTGGCATTTGGGAATTTGGCTCCGGGTCAGGAATGGGCTCAGGCGGGTTTGGCATTTGCTTCCAGGCGCGCTCTTCGAGTCGGAGTTGTGCTTTTAGGGTTCCGGTTGAGCGTCGGGGAACTCCGCCAGAGTATGGGGCTGATCGACGTGCTGGCAGTGATCAGCCTGGTCCTGCTCACCTTTTGGGGAGTAAGTAAAATTGCCCGACTCGTAGGCCTTTCTTCAGATTTTGGCCGCCTACTAGGAGTGGGGTATGCGGTATGTGGGGTGTCTGCGATAGCTGCGGTTAAACCTTTGACCAAAGCAGATGACGAAGAGGTTGCCTACGCAGTGGGGCTCGTCACTCTCTTTGGAACACTCTCGATGGTGTTGTATCCAGTGGTAGCGGCATTATTGGATGTAACGCCTGAATTGTTCGGCTGGTGGGCAGGTTCAGCGATTCATGATGTCGCCCAGGTCGTCGCGACTGCAACCATGCGCGGCGACGTTGCCCTCGAAACGTCTGTTGTCGTGAAATTGGGTCGCGTGGCGCTCCTTGGGCCGATTTTGATTTTCCTAAGCTTGCGAGAAAGAAAAGATGACGCCCTTAGGGGTGGGATACTAGGACTTGTTCCGCTATTCGTCGTTGGATTCATTGCAGCAGTGGCTGCTCGTTCAAGCGGTCTGATTCCGGCTGACTCGTTAGATGTTTTGGACGCGCTGAGAAAGATCTGTCTTACAGCGGCGATGGTAGGAGTCGGGGCTTTGGTCAAGCTCCGTAACCTGGCGACAATGGGTGGACGGCCTTTAAAGGTTGGGCTTATCTCGTGGGTACTTCTCGCTCTGGTAGCTCTGGCTGTAAGTCGGTTTGTGGTTCTTACCTAGCTTAAATCCGGCGATCAGCTGAGCGCCGTACGAACATCGGAGTACCGTTTAAAGCCTGCAGGATTTGGAGGTCCACAGTGTTGATCAACGGAATGTGTGATGAAGAGTTCTCGTTAGTTCGCGATGCGTTCGAAGCTAACTTTTTAGCCGGAGATGAACTGGGCGCGAGCGTCGCTGTCACAGTTGACGGGCGTTATGTAGTCGACCTATGGGCCGGCGATCGTAACAAAAACGGTGAATCATGGAATAGCGACACGATTGTCAATGTGTACTCGACAACCAAAACGATGGCCTCAATTTGCCTACTGATGTTGGCCGACAGACAAGCTATCGATTTTGACCTCCCGGTAGCTCACTACTGGCCAGAGTTCGCTGCCAACGACAAAGACAAAGTCTTGGTGCGTCACGTCATGACCCATCAAACCGGATGCTCGGGTTTCCCGAGACCGATAACAGCCACCGAACTCTACGACCATTCACTTACTGCTGAGTTGTTGGCGGGGATGGAACCTTGGTGGGAAGCCGGAAGTGCCCCGGGATACCACGCATTGACACAAGGAACTATGCAGGGTGAGCTGGTGCGGCGGGTAGATGGAAGAACGTTAGGCACCTTTTTTCGAGAGGAGATAGCTGAGCCTCTTGGGGCTGACTTCCATATCGGATTAGCGCCCTCTGAAGATCATCGTGTTGCTCACCTAGACGCCCCGGAGCAGAGCATCGACAAGATCGTCGATGCTGAGCCTGACTCAATAGCGATGCGTACCTTCCGGAGTTGCGTATTGAATGGAACTGAGACGGGGACTAGCGACTGGCGGCGCGCGGAAATCCCAGCCGCAGGGGGGATAGGCAACGCGCGATCAATTTCGCGAGTGCACTCCGCGATCGCCTGTGGTGGAACAGTTGACGGAGTTACTTTGATGGATGCGTCGACGATTGAAGAAGCCCTGGAACGCCAGACATTCACTAAAGACTTAGTTCTCGGGTTGAACGTTCCCTATGGCACCGGGTTCGGGATCAATCACGAACGACTACCTCTGACCCCGAGCGAGAAGACGCTCTATTGGTTCGGCTGGGGGGGCTCCATGGGCGTCATGGACCTCGACGAACGAATCACGGTGTCGTACGCGATGAACAAGATGGCGGGCGGCCTAGTTGGAGATGACCGGGCCTTCAATCTCGTAGCGGCGGTCTATGCAGCAATTGGCAAGTCATAGCGGTCGACCATTGGAAGCTAGATTGCCTGAATATCTTGAATGACATCTGGGGGGAGATCGGCAGGAATTTCAGGAGACGCACTGGCACCAATCGCATCAGTAAGACCCCCAAACCTCTCTGAAATTGCCTGTGTAATTTCATCATGGCGCCCCACAGCCGCAAATTCTCTAACGACGTCATCGCTGACCAAAGACGCCATCTTGGACCACCCATCGTTTTTCGAGAGAAAATTCAGCTCTTGTCCTAGGTCCAGAAGGTCGTGCTCTTCGAAAACAGGCCAATAAGCCTTCGTGCTTCCGTAGAAACCTATTCGATAGCGAACCCAGTCAACCATCTCTTGCACTGATTGATCATCGGGGCCGGTGCAGACGAAACCCCCTCCGCTTATCTCGAACTCTTCTCGAGTCTTAGAGTTTTCGGCGAGGCCGGTTAGGAGTTCAGGCATTACCTGACGTTCCAGATAAGAGCGAGTGCAAAAAGCGTGGAGTCGGACGCCATCGCAGACGCGACCGGCTGTCCGTAGCATCGCAGGACCCACCGCTGCCATCGTGATTCGCGGCACTGAGACTTCGAGAGGCTCAGGGGTGAAATTCGGAGTCATAAGGGTGAAGTTGTAGAACTCACCCTCATAGTTCAACTGCTGACCAGTGCGCCACGATTCCCAGATGGCTCTTACAGCCTCAACATATTCACGCATTCTTCGTGCCGGCGGAAGCCACTTCACACTAAATCGCCGTTCGTTGTGGCCCCGTACTTGACTGCCGAGACCCAACTCAAACCGTCCCCCACTCGCGCGCTGCAGGTCCCAACCTATGTTGGCGGCAATCATTGGGCTTCGAGGAAACGCTATAGCTACGCCGGTTGCCAATGTCAGTTTTTGAGAGTGAACCGCCGCTACAGCGAGAGGAAGAAAGGGATCATGTCTATTTTCAAGCGAGACGATGCCGTCGTATCCGTCCTCTTCGATGCCCTTAATTGCAGCTGGAATCTCTCGGAGGTCCGCTTGAGGGAATGTCGTAAATACCTTCATGAGCTTGGTCGTGTGGGTAGAACATCAGCGAAGGTGTCCCACTCTTTCCAATCTGGCTGAGGGGGAGTGATCTCACCGCCGGGCGCAAACTCAGAAATAGTTCCAGATTCCAAATCGTGGATATATCGCGGGCAGTTAGGAAAAACCCGACTTACCTGAACCTCCACGACTGCCTCAGACCCCTCGAACTGCTCTAAGGACGGTTTGTCGAGGAGAACCTGAGCGTTGCCGTGTACTCGTATCCGGTTAGCTTTTTCGTTCTGGCGAATAAAGAGAAGAGCGACTCGGCTTGTTTCGTGGATGTTCCCGAGTGATCGGAACATGCCATTTCCATCGTATGAGGGGAAACGGATTGTCTGTTTGTCTAATACCCGGACAAACCCAGGGCGACCACCTTTGTATGAGACATCAGGGAAACCATTCTGGTCAACGGTGGCTAAGAAAAAGTACGTGGCGCGCTCAAAGTAGGCAGCGGTCTTCTCGTCTATGGAATCTTTGACGGTTACCTCTTTGAGACGGTCCGCTAATCGTCGAGCATCAAAGTGGTCCTGCAGGGCTCGCGCTCCTGTCCCATATAGGTCACTCGCTTCTTCAGTCATCTCCTCACCCTAGACGGCTACGCGTCAGTCACTTGGTTAGATCTTTGGCTTGTGAGCTTTACGAGAGCCTGCTTCCCAGTCCTCCATAACAGGATCTGCTTCAAGTGTCCCCAAAACATTGATCTGTGGTGCCTCGCGAAGCGAACGTTTCATCTCGGCGAAGCCAGGAAAACTGGCGAGTTCAATTACCGCGTTCCAAAGTGGAACTGCATCCTCGTCACTCGGAACCCTCGAAATTACTGGCCCGAAAAACGACAACCCTGAGGGTGGCTGAAAGGAGATTATGGGTGTGCCAACGTCGCGCCCGGTGCGCGACAACGCTAACTCGGTCTCTTCTTCGATAACCACATCCCACTCTGGATCGTCTACGGCGGTGGCGAAACCTTTAGGCAAACCAGCAGTTTGGAGACACCGTTCTGCATGTTCGACGGTGCCGAGCTGTTTTCTGAGACCAGGTTGTTGGTCAAGGTCCCAATAGTGGACACCGAATGCGGCGTACAGAGATGACATGTAGTCACGGCCCTTGTCTTCTCGAACCTTCGCAGCCACTCTCAAAAACCTCAATCCAGATGTATGCCCTTGCTCGTAACCGGGGGGAAAGTCCTTTTCGTAATTCTTGTCTTTGTTGAGAATGCGTAGAGAGATGAAACGCCAATCAACCGAGTAGTTAGTTTGTTCTGCGACTTTCTCTACCCATCTAGAGGTAACCCAAGCGAAAGGGCAAATTGGATCCCAAAAAAATTCGATGTCATATTTCTCGTTGCTCATAACGACATGATTAGCACGTTGCGGCCTATCGTCGGCTAGGTGAACGCGAACCCAAGCGAAGCGACGGAAGTCTCGCAACCCGAGATGTTGGATTCTGAGGGCGGGGGACAAATCGCTCTCCACTGTTTGGGCGGAGAAGGACCGCCTCTGCTGTTTGTCCATGCCACCGGGTTTAACGCTCGGACTTACGGCCCATTTGTCAAAAACCTGGCCCGTCATTTCACCGTTTGGGCGCCTGATTTACGTTCCCATGGTTGGAGTACGGCGCCTCTCGATGGGGACTATGAATGGACGAGTTTGGCCAGAGATCTCCTTCACGTAGTCGACCACCTGAAAATCGGTGATGGTCAACTCGATTGTGTTGGTCACTCGATCGGAGCGGCTACTTTGCTGCTAGCTGACTACCAGCGCCCTGGTCTGATCCGTCGCATGTATGGATACGAACCTGTTATGTGGAGACCAGGTGAAGCCTTTCCTCCTGGTGAAAACCCGTTGATAGCTGGCGCGCAGAAGAGGCGAGAAGTATTTGAATCTCGAGGCGAGGCAATGGAGAGATTCGCGAGTCGAGCGCCTTTCGCGAGTTGTCGAGCTGATGCGCTTCTTAGCTACGTATCGAACGCATTTGAAGATATCGAGGGTGGGTCCGTGCGCTTACGATGTCGAGGAGATGAAGAAGCCAAGGTTTACGACGGCGAGCGGGTTTCAACTAATGACAAAATTGTTGATTGCGCAGCTGAAGTTGTAATCGGCAAAGGAATGGAACAGCAATTTGGGAACCTTGGAATACCGGCGGCAGAAGCTCTCAAAAATTCGTCGCTAATTGTCTACGAAGACTTAACCCACTTTGGGCCGCTTGAAGCGCCCGACCGATTAGCCGGCGATGCGCTGCGGGCTCTTGGGGTGGGTTAGGTCGACCCGTTCAATTGATTTTCGTCGAGGAATTTAACGAACTGCTCGACCAAGAATTTTGGCTGGTCTCGATGCGCTATATGTCCGCATTCGGGAATAAAGGTACCGGTGGCATGAGGGACCTCACGGATAACGCCGTGCACCATTTCCTCAGTTGCGTATTCATCGCGGTCGCCCTGCAGTACGAGAAGCGGACAAGTGATCTTTGAAAGAAGGTTGCGAATATCGAAAGTGGCAAACCTTGGATCGAGCCAGATTTTCGCCCAGCGGTCAAATGTGGTTCCAGGATCACTGTGGTGACGTGACATTCCGTCAACAATTAAATTCCGTCTAGCGACAGCAGATTGCACCCCTTCGATCACTGCTGTTTCGACATAGATGTGCGCAGCGATGGTCACCACAGCAGTCGGACTGACCATAGGGGAGGAAGCAGCGATCAACGAAATTGTGCCTCCATCACTGTGACCAAAAAGAATTGGCTTTGAAATATTCAGTTGTTTCAATAGAGCTGGCAGCGTCTCGCTAGCTTCGAGATGCATGAAGTCAGGGTCGTACTGGCTGTTATTCGCTGAAGACCTTCCGTAGCCGGTTCTGTCGTAGAGAAGCACGGGTAGCCCAGTTAGGGCGTGGATACTATCGGGGAGGTCACGCCATTGAGTGATTGACCCCAAGCCTTCATGCAACATCACAATGGTTGGGCGTCCATCAAGGACACCTAAAGTCTTGACAGCTATCTGCTCTCCCGAAACTTTTACGAATTCAATCATGGGGCAGGCTCGATGATTGACTACCTGATCTTGTTTTTGCAAGTACTTTGCCGTTAATGGTGTTTCGCCCAATCATTGGCACGTTGGTGTACCTCCTAGACCGCGAGAGTAATAGCGTTCTGCTTATAAAGCGTGATGCGCGCCCGCAGGATGATCATTATGGAAAGTTCAACGGACTCGGTGGAAAGTTAGAACTTGACGAATCGGTTGTAGCGGGTGTCTGTCGCGAGTTCGAAGAAGAGTCAGGGGCGGCGCTAAAACATTTCTCCTTGAGAGGCACTGTTACTTGGTCAAATTTCGGACCAAAACGAGAAGAGTGGCTCGGCTTCATATTTCTTGCGGAATCTTGGGAAGGTGAGATTGCCGCAGGTAATGACGAGGGCTCACTCATCTGGGTGGAGCTTGAACGATTACTACAGGCCTGCGACGACGATGAGGAAAAGCGTGCCGAAGCGAACCTCCCCATGTGGGCGGGAGATCGTCACTTTGTTCCGATGGTCTTCGATGAGGACCAACGGCAATTCCACGGCACGATGCCATATGACGGAGATACGCCTATCGGGTGGAGCTATTCGAGGATTTGAGAATTACAAGCGAACGTATTCGTAATCGATGGGTTGAGTATGAATGCCTGACATTGGGGGAGCGATCCAACTTGCCATTTGGCCAGGGGCATAAACGGGTTGCATCAGAGAGATAACGAAGTCCCTATCGGAGTCAGTCGGCAGGAAATTCGATTCGCTGCTTTCCCAGTCCGACTCTGAGAGGATTTCCCCTGAAGGAGCGACAAATGCGTCCCGGTAAATGCCAACCTGTCGGTGGAAAGCCTCATTAGGTAGATCCAAACGGTATTCGATGCCGTGTTCTTCAAGTATCCGATTCCAGCGGCGCATTCCCTTAGCGCAGTCTTCAATGTAGGACCGTCTTAACTGTTCGTTAACAACCGTGATCTTTGAACGTGATGTTTCTAGCCAACGGCCGTCGACGATTTCACTGATGGCGTCTTCGTCGTTAACCAAAACGTGATCGTCTTCATACGACGGCTCAGCAAATCTGCCTTTTAGACCGGCAGAGTAGTAGTTGGCCGCATTGGTCGAGGTTTCGGAGCCAAAGAGATCAAGTGAAACGGAGAAATGAAAGTTGATGTACTTCTGCAGGGTAGGAAGGTCAATCGCGCCGTAGGACCGCACGTCATCGGTGTCGCACTCTTTCATCACTTCGCAAGTTCTTTGAATCACTCGCGCAATACCCGAAGCGCCCACAAACATGTGGTGGGCCTCTTCCTTCAACATGAAGTCGCAGGTCCTGCTCAGCGGGTCGAACGCTGATTCTTTTAGAGCCCCTAACTGGTACTTGCCGTCCCGGTCAGTGAAGTAAGTAAACAACAGGAATGACAGCCAGTCGGATGTCTTTTCGTTGAAGGCCCCGAGAATGCGAGGATGATCAGGGTCTCCGGAGTTCCTTTGGAGGAGGGCGTCTGCTTCTTCTCGCCCGTCGCGCCCGAAGTGCGCATGTAGTAAGTAGACCATGGCCCAAAGGTGACGGCCTTCTTCGACATTTATTTGGAACAAGTTCCGCAAGTCGTAGAGGGATGGTGCAGTCTTTCCTAAATAACGCTGCTGTTCTACTGAAGCGGGCTCGGTGTCACCCTGCACAACTATCAACCGACGTAGGTCAGTTCGAAATTCTCCTGGAACTTCTTGCCAAACCGGCTCACCTTTCATTTCGCCGAAACCTATCCGCCGGTCCGCTTCTGGTTCCGAAAGAAATATGCCCCATCGATAGTCCGGGAGTTTTACATGCGAGAAATGCGCCCAACCCTCCCGACCTACATCTACAGCTGTGCGCAAGTAAATTTCATTATCTTGAAACCCGACTGGCCCCATTTCTAACCACCAGTCGGCAAATCGAGGTTGCCAGTTCTCAAGAGCCCGTTGAAGACGTCGATCACCGGCAAGATTGACGTTATTTGGGATCTTCTCTGAGTAGTCGATTTGTTGAGTCATGAACAAAAGCGCGATCGGAATATTGGTTAGGTTCGTCGGTTATCAAATTTAGGACGGGACCCAGTCCCGTACCGCTGCAAAGATCCTTCAGGCCCACTTGCGTTTGGTCTAGTAAACACCCAATTCTGCCAGGCTGAAAGCCTCGCAAAAATCTTCGTAGCCATAGTTTCTGGTCCGCAGAATCGCTGATTGGCCTCCATGGCCGTTAAGGCATCGGCAGAAAAGCTTGAACGCTCTTCGATAAATAGCCTCAGCTCATCATCCCAGTCGAGATCGTCGGGCGTTGTTGTTGCTAGTCCGAAACTCGAAGCCTGAGAAGCCATCAAATCCCTATTGAGGGCCTCGGAAATTCTGCCCAAAGAGTCTTCATCTCCCCATAAACGCGAAGCCAGTCGGCTTAGCCCGTTCCACATCGGTAATCGACCCAAATTGCTTTCAGTAACTCGGATGCTGGCAGGCGCTAGCGGAACCATTTGCTCCTCGAACCGTCCTTCCAGCATGAAGGTTCTATCTGCTGCAAGTGCCAATTCAAGAAGTACTCCCACAAAGCACGAACCAGGTTCAATCGCTGCAACCAACGTCTTGGACATCAGATCAAGTCTGCTTAAACAGCGTCTCCACAACAGTGCTGTCTCAAGTTGGAGGTTGTCTTCTGACAGTCGAAGTTCTTGATCTAAGGCAGCGGCGTCTTCGGTCAATCCTTCGGTTCTCAAAATGAGTGAACCGATTTCCGGAAAGTCGAACCGTAACCGGCAAAGTGCGTCATCGAGCTCGCGTGCGGTCTGAAGTAACCAATCCGATGTCCGCTCTACAGAAACGGTTAGCTCCGCATGTGTATCTGCGAGCTTCAAACTTACTGAGGTGTAGTTGATTGAATCTTGCTCGACGGAAATCCTTAGCGGTGACAACGAAGCAGGCTCTCCATCTAATCGCGTACTGGTAGCAGCAAGAACTGCGGCTCGGCGACCCACGGCATCGTTGAATTCAGTTGGTGGTGCTAACTCGTCAACGAGTCCCCACTCCAAAGCTTCATTACCGGAGATTCCCTCTGCTTTGGTGGCAAAAATATCTGCTCTATCGCGACGAACGTGCCTCTTGTCGGTGAGTCGAGTTAGACCTCCGGTACCGGGAAGGACTCCCAATAGCGGCACTTCGGGCAGAGAAACGGAAGTGTTTCTGTCGTCAACCAACAGAATGTGGTCGCAGGCCAACGCGAGCTCATAACCCCCGCCCGAACAAGCACCATTCACCGCTGCAAGAAAGCGAATTCCGCTTAGTTCACTCGCTTCTTCTATCTCTAAACGCGTCTCATTTGTGAACTTACAAAAGTTCACTTTGTGGGAATGGTCGGCTGCAGCAAGCATTCGTATGTTGGCCCCAGCGCAGAACATGCCTTCGAGGGCACTTTTAATTACGACGCATTTAACGCTGGTGTGAACGAGCCGAATATGTCGGATCGCGTTAGCGAGTTCGATGTCTACATCAATGTCGTAGCTGTTGAGCTTTAGCTCATAGTCACCAAAAGCCGGTGATTGTGAATCAACGGCGAGCTCTAAGGTCGCCACATTGTCGTCAACCAGCAATCTCCAATGGCGAAAGGTGTTGGGTTGAATTTCGAAAGTTGTCATCTGGTTGTCCTTACAGATGAATCACTACGAGAACTAGCGGTCAACTTCTAGGATGCCTTCTTGCGTTTTCGTTTCACACTCTAAACACATGAGAAGCTGTAGCCGATGCCTATGCGAAGGGAAATCTTTTGTCAGATAACGCAGTGAACCGCTTTCTTGTTGAGCCGGCACAACTCTCTCCGGACGCAATAGCAGTCATTGACGCGTCGACCGGAGAGAGAACCACACGAGCCGAGCTCTTGCAGGCAACACGAAGTGTGGCCCGTCTCCTCCTAAGCCGCGGAGTTGTACCTGAGCAACGAATCATCATGTGCTGTCTCGACAGCAAAGCATTCCTTGCTTGGTTTTGGGGAACTATGTGGATAGGAGCGGTCCCCGTTCCCGTATCGACCATGCTTACGGAAAAGGATTACCAGTTTCTTATAGAGGATTCCCGAGCGGTGGGACTCGTGATCTCGGACGCGCTCAAGGAATCGGTTGGTCAAGCTGCTGAAAATCAACCTTTTCTTTCGTGGACTCAAAAAGATGATGATGTTCCGGAACTTAACGTGGATGCAGAGTTCGGCACTCCATTCCCGGCTGTGGACGACGACATCGCTTTTTGGTTGTACACGTCGGGCACGACCGGCTTTCCTAAAGGAGCGATGCATCGTCACGCCGATCTTGCGTTTTGTACCGATATGTACGCCAAAGCTGTTCTTGGTATGAACAGCGAAGACGTTGTTTACTCTGTAGCGAAGCTTTTCTTCGCCTACGGCCTTGGTAATGCCGGTTACTTCCCTCCGGGAACTGGAGCGTCTGCGATCCTAAATCCGGGCCGGCCGGTACCAGAAGACATCGCCGAACACTTACGTGTATATCGCCCGACCATTTTTTTTGGCGTACCCACGTCCTACGGCCAGCTTCTAAGTTCTGAAATTCCGGACGGCACATTCGAGTCAGTTCGAATCGCAATTTCAGCAGGCGAACCGCTCCCAGCCGACATCCACCGACGTTTTCAGGAACGTTTTGGCGTTGAAATTTTGGATGGGCTTGGCACTACTGAACTGGCTCATATCGCCATTTCCAATCGGCCTGGTAATTCAGTGGCGGGAACAAGCGGGACCGTCGTTGATGGCTATGAGGTTTCGATCAGGGACGAAAATGGTCATGAAGTAGCCGATGGGGAGGCGGGAACGCTTCACATCAAGGGCGAATCAGTCATGGTCGGTTATTGGAATAGGACGGCGCGTAGCCGACAAGCATTAGTCGGCGAGTTTCTTGCCACAGGTGACTCGTACATGCGCAATTCCGACGGTACCTACACCTGTCTAGGTCGGTCCGATGACATGCTGAAAGTAGGAGGAATTTGGGTTAGTCCTACCGAAGTTGAGTCGTGCATCCTTGAGTTGCAAGAAATTGCGCAAGTTGCAGTAGTGGGCGCTGAAGACGATGAAGGGTTAGTGAAACCCAAGGCCTTCGTCGTGTTAGAAGCAGCAGTTGAGGGAGATGGAATCGCCAACGTGATCCAAGATCACGTTCGTAACCATCTCGCACCGTTTAAATACCCTCGGTGGGTAGAGATTGTCGATGAGCTCCCTCAGACGGCTACCGGCAAAATCAAGCGTTATCTTTTGCGTGGCTAGCCCGTGGGGCTTTGACCCCAAGCTCGGGCGATACTTTTTGGCAGTTCTTCGATCCACTGAATCAGATCGTGTCCACACACCCGCTCTGTGAAGTGATGCGGGGAGGAGTGAAAGTGGAGCCAAGCGGCCCAAGCTTCCGTAGCTTGGTGAAACCCTTGCTCCAATGTTCCGGCGCAGAGGTGTACGAAGGGCGCTCCCTCAGCGTTCCAAGCAATTTGCTCGCCAGGAGGCATCCCTGCTGAAAATGCGATGCAGTGACCGTAACGTTCTCTGTGCATAGAACCAGTAGCGAGCGCGTGGCCTGCGCCATCGGAGCAACCGAAGATCGCCCGGAACTCCCGGGCATCAGAAACGCCGAACTCCTCTTCGCCCCATTGCGAAATTTCATCAACGAAAAATCGTTGGTGTCGATCGAATCGCTGATCGTCGAAGCCGGGGAGGTACTCCAACGCGCGCTCGTTCCCGGTGTGGTCCATCGGGGCAGCATGAGGTGCGATGACCACCACAGGCGGTATCGCTTGGTTGGCAATGGCTGCGTCGAGTCGACGAATATACGGCTCAATCATGTTGCCGTCGGTCGAATAGACCACAGGAAGGTTTGAGTCCCGTGAGTGGCCAGGTGGAAGATAGACCTTGATTCGCCGATTTTCTCGCAAAGCTGAACTACTGAATTCGTGGGTTGTTAGGGAGCCGTCGAGATTGTCATCGTCATGGCTAGGAAGCTCATCGGGGGCATTAATGCCGCGGTAACGGTGATCTACGGCCCCCCGCCCGCCAATCGGCATTCCATTTTGGTCTAGTTGCCAGAACCCATAGCCGAATACGGCTTCGTCTAGTCGATCGATGCGGACTTGCACACACCAGAGGTCAGTTGGGGCCCCGTTGCTTTCTAATACCTTCCACATAGGCAGTTCGAAAACCGGACCCGGGATGGCTCCAAACCCGCCGGACTGGCAAACAAACGTTAGGTCGTTGCCGTCGGCCCAAGCTCCATCTGGGTGACGCACTAGACCTGAACGAAGTTCTTCGGCGCTGGGATTGGTCCAAATCCGACAAAACCGCTGTCCCGGTGGCAAGCCTTCGTCTTCATAACGTGCTTGCGCCCGCTCTTTGTTTCTGCGCTCGACGTTGTCGCGCATTTCAGCCAAGGAAGGCAATCCAAAAGCGTGGCGCATTTCGTCGTCAGCTACACCATCAAGTGGTGCCATGACCATGTCGCCCTGATGTTCGAGAATTACCGTGCCAAACCGTTGAGGTCGACCTGTCATTAGCGAAACTTTGTCAGCGCATTCAGCAAATAGAGCTCCGGCGCCGGGCACCCCCGCTTGGTGGGCGCGTCCAGCTAACTCTCCAGCAATCGGTAACTGTTGGGGTCCTGCAAAGATTGCGAGGGCGCGCGAGGCGCGCAAAGCATCGATTCCTTGGAGCTGCCCTAGTTCTTCCATTTGGAGTATTTGTTGCACCAGCAGGGGGGCTGTCTCCGGGTCTGCCCCCTCTAGCTGACTCAATAAGTCACTGATCGCACTCATGGGGCCTCCTCAACCTGCATCTAGGTTACTGCTCAACAAACAGTGGTTTTTGAACTTAAACGCCAACTCGAGATGATCTGATGGCTTAACAGTTGTAGCGTCGCAGAAAGATCCAACGAGGTTGTTGATCACAAAGGAGATGACGTGTCCGAAGAACTCGTGTTAGCAGAAAACCGCGGCCATATTCGAATTCTGACTTTGAATCGACCAGATGATATGAACGCCTTTAACACTGCCTTGGCGTCAGCTCTTGGTGAGGCTCTTGATGCTTTAGACGGTGACCCCGACGTACGTGTGGGAGTGTTAACAGGAGCCGGTCGTGGCTTCAGCGCAGGCATGGATCTCAAGCAATTCGCCGACGGGGGAATTGATGCAATGCCAAATGTGGGCGATCGAGGTTTTGCGGGGATCACTGAAAAGAGTTGCGCAAAGCCATTGGTAGCTGCAGTTGAGGGCTTCGCTTTGGCGGGAGGCCTCGAGGTCGCTTTGTCGTGTGACCTAATCGTGGCTTCCGAAGGTGCAAAATTGGGAATCCCTGAAGCTGGAGTGGGTCTATTCGCCGGAGCGGGAGCCCTCCTTCGCTTGCCGCGCCAGCTGCCCTACAGCCTCGCTATGGAAATGGCACTAACGGCCGATCCGATCACAGCGGAAATGGCTCACCAACATGGGATGGTGAATCGAGTAGTTCCCAAGGGTGAGACTCTTCAAGTAGCGATCGAATTGGCTGAACGAATCGCCCAAAACGCACCGATGGGAGTGCGTGCCTCCAAGCAGCTCATCAAAGATGTTCTCGGCGTTTCGGAAGAAGAATTTTGGAACTTTCAGCGGCCAGCGCTTGAGGAAGTGTTCGCTTCGGCGGATGCCTTCGAGGGCGCAACCGCCTTCGCTGAAAAACGAGCTCCAAACTGGCAGGACAAGTAAAGGTTTCATTGAGTAAAAGCAGATGGAGCAGTCGCAGTGACGTCCTACGAGGACAGCGCTATGACCAACAATGGGAGCTCATGGCGTCCTCGGGTCAAAATATCCATGGAGAAGTTGACTTTCTAATGAGCTACCAGCCCGCATCGGTGCTCGACGCAGGCTGTGGCACCGGGCGAGTGGCGATTGAACTCGACAGGCGAGGCATCCATTCAGTCGGGGTTGACTTGGATCCGCAAATGTTGGAAGAAGCCAAGCGCAAAGCACCGACCATTGGTTGGCACCAAGAAGATCTCCGAAAGCTAGAACTTCAAAATGCTTTCGACGCGGTTGTCCTAGCAGGCAACGTAATGATTTTTCTCGAGCCGGGCTCTGAATTAAAGGTGTTAGAGCGCATGGCTCATCACGTCGACAAAGGGGGCCTGTTGATTTCAGGTTTCTCGATTCGACCCGAAATTCTCCCACTTGGGCGTTACGACTCGCTCGCAGAAGAAGTAGGACTCTCTTTAGCGGGCCGCTGGAGCACCTGGCAGCGAGATCCTTTTGAGGGCGGAGCCTACGCTGTGTCCGCTCATCGAAAAGCCGACTAGATCACCTACTCCATTGGTAGGCGGGCCAGCAGTTCAATCTTGCGTTCTTCATACTCGTCAAAATCGATCTCGTCGTTGTCGAACTTTGCCTGAAGTTCCTCGACGAGCCGCAGCAGGTCAGCAGCTGATATTTCAAGGTCGAGATTGCCGTCTAATTGGGCGGCGTTATCGTCGACCACGGCCACTTCCTCATCCTCGTAAACGAGGGGCCCGCTTTCTGGAGTTTTGCCCATTCTCTTGGCGCGTTTGGCGTCGGCCTTGGCTTTTTTGGCTCGGTCTCGTTGGAGCTTTTCGAACGTTGTGCGGCTTCCTGCCATGTCGACTCCTAAGGACAAAGAAATGAAACTGATGTGGCGCTCGCTAATCGAACGCCTGCAAATTCTGGCTGTCGTGTGCAATGAGGAAGCAATACAGCCAATTAATAAGTCTAGAACACTGATCGCAAAAATTGGTGTTGCTTGATTAGATCTAGTAGGCGAGAAAAGGTCTTAATCGATGGTTATTGAGACCATTCGAAGTCCGCGAATTGTTCACGGAGGAGCTTCTTGTCAATTTTCCCTGTGCCGGTATGTGGGATCTCGGAAACTGCCACTACGTCATTAGGTAACCACCAAGATGCAACGTGCGGTCGAATCGAACCTAAAATTTCTTCCGGGTCGAGGTCCGCTCCGGCTTCAAGAACTACCAGAAGCAGTGGGCGTTCGCCCCATTGTTCGTGAGGCAGACCGACCGCTGCCGCTTCGACAACTCCAGGTGCTCCCACGGCTGCATTTTCTAGTTCGATTGAGCTAATCCATTCACCGCCACTCTTGATGACGTCTTTCGCCCTGTCGACGATTGATATGTAGCCCTCGTTGTCCATTGTCGCCACATCACCAGTCCGCAACCAGGGGCCGTCTTCGGCAGCTAGATGGGTCGAGTCGTCTTCAAAATTGAAGTAATTCGCGGCAACCCATGGGCCTCGAGCGAGAAGTTCGCCAGGCGTCGCGCCGTCGCGGGCCACGTCGTGGCCGTCACCGTCGATGAGGCGGAGTTCGACGCCATATAGCTCCCTGCCTGCCATCGCCTGTCGTCGACGTTGCTCCTCGCGACCTAGACCTTGAACTCTGTGAGTGAACCTCCCCGCTGATCCCTGAGTCATTTCGGTCATACCCCAAACGTGCGAGACAAAGACTCCGTAGTCGTCCTCCAGAGTGTCCATAAGGGAACGCGGTGCAGCTGATCCTCCGACAGCGAGACGCTTGAGAGATGGAACGTCGGTGTCGGTGTCTTTTAAGTGCTGAACAACCGACAGCCAGATTGTTGGCACGCCTGCGGAGAACGTGACGTTTTCGGTATTGATGTGTTGGATTAATGCTTCTGGTGAGAGATCGGGTCCTGGCAAAACTAATTTTGAGCCGGCCATAGCGGCAGCGAAGGGAATTGCCCAGCCGTTCACATGAAACATGGGTACTGCGAGCAGAATCGACTGACTTGAATTGACGTCGTGACCATCACCCGTGCACGTGGCCCAGGTCTGCAAAACAATTGAGCGATGACTTTGCATCACACCCTTGGGATTGCCGGTAGTGCCTGACGTGTAGCAAAGTGTCGCAGCGCTCCACTCGTCTAAAAGCGGCCACTCTTGCAGAGGGTCGCTCCCTGCGATGAGTTCCTCATAGGCGACTGCATTTTCCAACGAGGTTGCAGGCAGTTCCTCAGCTAGAACGACCCACTGGCGGACAGACGAAGCCTCGCTGTCGATAGCTTCGGCAATAGGCAAAAAGTCTGGATCTATAAACACTATTTGGTCTTCGGCGTGGTTAAGAATCCATGCAATCTGCTGCTCCCGAAGTCGCGGGTTTACGGTGTGTAACACAGAGCCGATACCGGTGATCGAGTAATAGAGCTCTAGGTGACGATGATCATTCCAGGCAATAGTGGCAACTCTGTCGCCTGGGTGTATTCCCTGTTGGAGCAGAGCTGAAGCTAGCTGCATCGACCTTGAGCGAATCTCTCCCCAGTTACTGCGGTGAACTGCCCCAGAGGAGTCCGTCGCGACAACTTCGGTGCTGGAGTGATTTCGGCCTGCGTAATCAATCAGGCTCGAAATCAAAAGCTGGCGATCCATATTTAGCCCGCGGAGCATAGGAACCTCAACGAATCTGTGCGAAGAAGGAGCGAACGTCTTCAACAAATAGTTCTGGTTGCTCAAAAGCAGCGAAATGTCCCCCCTTGGGCATCTTCGTCCACTGTCGAATATCTGTGTAGGTGCCTTCGCTCCAGGATCTAACTGGAGGAATGATCTCCTTGGGAAAACACGCAACTCCTGTAGGTACGTGGACTTGGGCAGGTCGCAAGGACTTGAAGCTTTCCCAATACAGTCGAGCCGAAGAGGTAGCGGAGCATGTAGCCCAATAGAGCATGACATTGTCGAGCATCTCATCTCGCGTGAGGGCATCTTCCGGATGTCCCTGGTTGTCGGTCCATGACCAGAACTTCTCGACAATCCAAGCGAGCTGACCGGCAGGCGAATCGCTGAGTCCGTAGCCCAGAGTTTGAGGGCGAGTGCCCTGCTGAGTTGAATAGCCTGAGTCCCAATCTCTGTAATAAGCAGCTGCTTCCAAAGCGGCAGTTTCCTCTTCTGTTGGAGGCTGATCCTTTGGTCGCTTGCCGCGCATCACCATATTGAGGTGAATGCCAAGGCAGTTGTCAGGGTGCCGTCCACCGAGCGCAGTGGTAATGGCAGACCCCCAATCACCGCCTTGAGCTCCAAAACGCTCATAGCCAAGCCCAATCATTAACTCGGCAAACACATCGGCTATTTTCTCCACGCCCCATCCGGCGACAGCAGGTTTGCCGCTCAATCCGTATCCCGGAAGGGAAGGGCAGACCACATGGAACGCATCTTCCGCATTGCCTCCGTGGCTGGTTGGATCCGAAAGAGGGGCTATGACCTTTTGAAATTCAACTATCGAGCCTGGCCAACCATGAGAGAGAATCAGGGGAGTGGCCTGTTCGTGTGGGGATCGCTGATGAATGAAATGAATATCGCAATCGTCAATTGTTGTAACGAACTGGTCGAAACGATTTAGCTGCATTTCGCGGTCACGCCAGTCGTATGTGTGCAGCCAATACCCGCACATTTCTTGCACGTAACTCAGCGGGATCCCCTGCGACCAATCTTCTACAAGTTCTTTCTCTGGCCACCGTGTCCTTTCGAGACGTTCGTGAAGGTCATCCAAAGTTTCATCAGAGACGTGGATCTCGTAAGGCTGTATGTCCATAGCAACAAGTTACCTCTGTGTTCGAGGTGACTTATATTCAGCGCAAGTTTTCGACTCTGCTTTACTCAAAAGATTGCGCGAACCTAACCAGGCCAATTACTCGTAGATGAGCCCAAGCTCCGCTGGAGGAGGCAAAGTTCCTCCGACATGTCCATCTTTTCGCAGTGACCTTATGGAAGATTCATCTAACTGCCCTACTGTGCGCAGCACTTCATCGGTGTCCTGATCAAACAGAGGTGCATGACTTCTTGGGGTGGGGCGCGCGCCATCAACAACAAAAGGCGAAGCAAGGTGTCTCATCGGTCCGGTCACCGGATGCTCTACTACGTCAAGGTATGAAGACACAGGAGATTCGTTTGGGGCGCTCCACGGATCTAAACAAATTTGTGCCTTGCCGCCTCGGAGGTTGACAGCCTCTACTACCTCTTGGCCAGTCAAACGCTGAGCATCTCTCAGCGCATCTTTAACGGTGGCTGCAGCAGAGTTCGGGGTGACCACAGCCACCCAGCCATCTTTAGTCGAAACGAACTCAGCGAAGACCTCGCCGGGCTCTCGATTTCCAAGCCGGCCGATGTCCCTGCCATGTATCGAGGCAAGAACAATCGCCTCACCTGAATGCTGCCACATAGCTTCATGCTGACTCAGGTCGATTTCCATTCCTTCACCGGTCTGATCAGCGTGGAAAACTCCAGCGAGAAAAGCATTCGCCGCATGAATCCCAGCTGTCGGATCCGGAAAATAGATGTTGGATACCCGAGCTGCTTCGTGGTCGTAGCCCTGACGATGCGCGACTCCGCCCATCGCCTCGATGATCGAGCCGTAGCCGACTGCGTCACTGTAGGGGCCATCTACTCCGAAGGCAGGCATACGAACCACAACGAATTTAGGATTCGCTTTCTTGATCGTGTCGAAATCCAACCCAAGATGGGGAAGCACATGAGCTGAAAAATTTGCTACAAGTCCATCGCTGTTAGCAACCAAAGACAGAAACGCTTCTCTACCTTCAGGCGCATTGAGATTAATAACGCAGTCTTTCTTGCCTTTATTCACTGCATTGAATAGCCCGCCTGCCTCATAGAACCGATTGTCATGAACCAGGCTCTCTTGTCCCGGGCGCATGCCATGGTCGTATGGTCTCTGCGTTCTAAAACCGTCAAATGGAGCAGTGGACTCGATCTTGATTACTTCAATTCCGAGAGGCGAAAGAACATTCCCCACGTAGGGACCCGCCCAAGAAATAGTCATTTCGATGAGTCGCATATCTGAAAACGCTCGAAGGGTCAGAGGGACCCGTTGGTCGACGCTGGGCGCTTGATCTGAACCCTGCGATCGGACTTCTTGGTCAGCGACAGGTAGACCTGGGGCTCTAAACGGGCGAATAGGACCGACAGCTGGGCCGTCTGGTGTCTCTATCTTGCCCAGGTACTCCCGCGCTGCAAGGTGAGGGTCGGAAAGAGCGTCTAAAGGTGTCATCACCATTCCACCTGCCCAGGGAGAGCTGAGAGCCAATTCAAAAATCTCTCGTTTTTCTCGCTCTAGGTACCAAGGGCTTATGTAGTCCCAAATCATTGGGATGTGATGGCGCCTCGTAAGCCTATTTTTGAGTTCCGGGTCCTCTGTCCATTCTGGTAAACCGTAGAAGAGGCATTGCATTTCCCAGTCAATTGGCCGAATTGAACCAGGAGCAAAGTGGCCATCCTTACATTTGATAGCTCCAGAGGGGAAAGCCGTTGGCGGATGTGGGCCGACTTTCTCTCGGGGCCTCTGGCAATGCAAAGCATCGCCGTAACACAGTTCGGTGGCAGTGAGTAAAGCCCCTAACCACGAAACATCAATATGCGAGGCGTCAGCCCTTCCGATTAGCTGAACCATTGCCGCAGCGAGCCCACCGGCAACATATTGACTTTGCCAGCCCGGCAATCTCAGAGGGGGTAAACCATCGTCGCCGTTGAAGCCGAGAAAACCAGTCGCTGTTTGGACTAAGAGTTCATCGGCCATAGACCCCGGGTCTTGAGCATCTGCGCCCCAAGCTGTCGTAGTAACTAAACGAGTGTCGTGCGAACGCAGGCGCTCAGGGTCCCATTGTGTTCCCTCTAGGGCCGCAAGGACATCTCCCGCAAGAACTACATGAGCCCAAGAGGGATCGATTTCGTTGGGGTCAACGTTCAACTTACCGGCATTTAAATGAATGAAGAGAGGGCTAAGTTCACCACTGAGCAAAGGAACATCGTCAATGGGTTGCGTTCTGGCGGGGTCTCCACCTTCGGGCTCTACTTTGACAACGCAAGCGCCCAGACTTGCCAGCAGCCTTCCCGCATATGGACCCGACACTCCTGTCGCAGTTTCGATGACACGAAGGCCGTGCAGGGGAGCTTGAGGCATGGGTACAGCATGTCGCGCCGGGAAATATTTCGCTCAATAACTAAGAGTTTTCTGCGGCGTTGTTCTTCCCTTGCTTAGCTGTGACTTTCAAGGCGTCAGCTGCCTTTTCGTTTGACATGATCTTGTCGAGGATCGCTTCCCCTGCCCGATTGAAAGCAGATCGTTCCGTCGAGACAAACTTCTGAGATTCCCTAAGTTTCGTCGTGTAACCGTTGATCTCTGGAATGACATAACGAGCGACAAGATCCCAACTATTGGCGGTATCACGGGGGTTCGCCCAGTCATGCACGAAACCAATAGCGGTGCCAAAGCCTCCCGTCAGCTCATACATGTTTTGAATGAAGGCCACCAAGTCGTCGGGGGTGCCAACCACGGCTGATTGAACGACGCCCTTAGCGGCTCCGCCGCAAACTGCTTCTAAGGCTTCGTCGGGATCGCTGTAAGCGGTTGTGCCCGGTCTTTGGAGGGTTCCCACTATGTATTCGTTGTGCCACCGTTGAAGACCTTCTCTTGCTTGGCTTCTCGCCAAATCCTTACTTTCGGCCAGGTGCCAGTTAAGTAGGACTCGCCAATCAGAACGGTCTACTGACGAGCCAAACTCAAGTGCCGCATCTTCGGCGAAGCCCCATTGGGTGCCGAGAGCGGTGATCCCTTCCGCTGCCATGGAACCAATCGACAAAACACCAATGCCATACTTGCCCGCCAAGGTCATGCCCGAGGGAGATACCATTGATGCAGTCGCAGCCGGCATTTGTTCCTGCACAGGTAGTAACTGCAACTGAGCGTCTTTCATCGTGAACCAATCGGATTCGTGCGAAAAGCGAGGCTCGCCACGAAGAAGTCGCAAAATCACCCCAAGTGCTTCATCTTGACGATCGCGTAAGAGCATGGGGTCGATGTCAAAGGTATGAGCATCAGATGGCAGAGCTCCGGGTCCTGTTCCAAAAATAACGCGACCGGCAGTCATATGGTCAAGCTGCACGATCCGTTGAGCGACGTTAAATGGGTGGTGATAGGGGAGTGAGATGACGCCGGTTCCGAGCTTGATGCGCGATGTGCGCTCGCCAGCGGCTGCTAGGAACATCTCTGGGCTAGCGATCATTTCCCAACCCGACGAGTGATGTTCCCCGCACCAAAACTCATCAAAACCCAGTTTCTCTAGTTGCACTACAAGGTCAAGGTCGCGCCGAAACTGGAGCATCGGGTTCTCGCCGACCGGGTGGTGCGGAGCCAAAAAAGCGCCGAATTTCATTATGTGAACCGCCTCACATTGCCATTCGAGCCTCGTAAGAGTGACTCGAATCTTAAGTTGAATTTAGCGGCTAGTTGATGGAGAGGGAGCGGCCGTGAGCGCGCGCTGCCTGCATCGCCGGTCACTCTTGAGTTGGGTGGTCATCGTCACCCCAAGTTTGCGGAGGGCCGAAGCGAGTCTCGTTCCAAACGTTTAACGCCGTTGACAAAGCGAAGCCGATAAACATTCCAAAACCAGTGAAAATCACTGGGATGCTTTTCATGAGTATGCCTAACCATGAAATGGCTACTCCAACAGCCATAAACCACGCAGGTTCAATGGGTCGATTGAGCATTGGCCCTCCCTAGTGAGACGAAAGTTGATCACAACCGGTTAGCTCTCTGGTCGATAGCGACCGATGGTCTGGCAAGGTTTTAGCAGGATGTCGATATTCTCGACACCACAGTGAACAACTGTTGACCATGAAGGAGCTGAGATGGCCCACGGACAAGCTTCAATCGGCGTAATGTTCAACACCGATCGGATGTCAGGAAGAGCGCTTCGAGACTTTGCGGCAGAGATAGAAACCCTCGGAGTGAGCACACTCTGGCTGCCGGAGTTGTTCGGCCGAGAACCATTTTCCGTGGCTGGTTACGTTCTGGCCTCGACCAATGAGCTCAAAGTGGCAACTGGCATAGCGAACGTCTATGCCCGGGACGCTGTCGCAGCCGCAGCTGGAGCGCGAACTTTGACGGAGTTTTCTGGAGGCCGATTTATTTTGGGGCTTGGCGTATCGAACGCCGGTCTAGTGCAGGCGCGAGGACACCAATGGGAACCTCCAGTGAAAAAGTTAAGCGACTACGTCACTGCGGTTCGCTCCGCCGAAATCGCTGTGCCCGGAGACCATGAACTGGAAATCCACGTGGCGGCACACGGCCCGAAGATGCTCGCAGCATTAGCCGACTCGGTCGACGGAGTGAGTACCTTTCTGCAGACTCCAGAACACACGGCGCAAACCAGAAAGCAGATTGCCGCTACAACTGCTCTAAATGTTACTTTAATGTGTCTGCCCAGCCAAGACCCCCAAGAGGCCAGAGCATTAGGCAGACGAGCGCTTGCTTTCTATGTCGGGCTCGATTACTACCACCGTGCTTGGCGCAAACTCGGATTCAACAACGACGATTTCGCCGACGGCGGTAGCGATAGATTGATTGATTCGTTGGTGGCGTGGGGTGATTCTTCACGAATTGCATCGCGTCTGGACGAACATCGCGACGCGGGTGCCACCGAGATAGTCGTTATTCCCTTGAATCCAGGCGGAGGAGCAGAACCACATGTGCAACTTCTTGAAGCGCTCACCTAATAAACACGTAGGCTGTCACGGATTAATCGGGAAGGAGTTCTAATGAGTGGACGACCTCGAGCGGTAGTGGACGGCCTCCCGCAATACAAACCCGGAAAATCAGCTGCCCAAGCAGCGGCTGACCATCAATTGGTCGAAGCAATTAAACTTGCCTCCAACGAGTCTTCCTATGGCCCGCTGCCTTCGGTCCTGGAAGCAGTCGCCGATAGCGCGAATCTTCTAAATAGGTATCCCGATCATCGGGGTGAAGCTTTGCGAGCAGCGATATCCGAAAAGCAGGGTGTTGCTAGCGAACAGGTAACCATTGGGTGCGGTTCAGTGGGTCTCCTCCAACAGGCATTCTTGGCTTACGTCGACCCTGGCGACGAGGTCGTGTATCCGTGGCGTTCTTTCGAGGTTCACCCTGTATTCAGTGCCATCGCCGAAGCGAATCCAGTAACCGTCCCACTCAAAGAACAGGCATTTGATCTAGGAGCGGTCGAAGCAGCAGTTACTGACCGCACAAAGCTGGTGATCCTTTCAACGCCGAACAACCCGACGGGCACCGTATGCAGCACCGACGACCTTCTCCAGTTGCTTGACGCGTTGAGCGACGACGTTGTGGTCATCATTGACGAGGCATACCTGGAGTTCGTCACTGATGAATCGGTAAGAAATCCAATAACTGAAATCTTGCCCCGGCACAACAACGCAGTAGTTTTTAGAACTTTCTCCAAGGCGTATGGGTTGGCCAATTTGCGGGTCGGCTATGCAGTCGGACACGCCGATGTGATCGGGGCAATCGACAAGGTAGCGCTACCGTTCCTCGTCAACGGTTTGGCGCAAGCGGCCGTGCTCGCGTCGTTGGAGCCCACAGCCGAAACCGAATTGAACGAGCGCGTAGCAGAGGTGATACAGGAACGAACCCGAGTCGCGGAAGCGTTAGGCGTAGCGGGCTGGCCAGTTACGCCTAGTCAAGCAAATTTCTTGTGGCTCCCGGTCGGCGATAAAGCTAGTTCGCTCTTTCAGCATCTCGAAAGCAAAGGCATAGTAACGAGGCCGTTTGAGAACGAAGGCGTGAGAGTTACCGTGGGTACACCTGAAGAAAACGATCGATTTCTTGAAGAAATCGGCACACCATAAGGCAGCTTCTAGGCTGCGCAAACGACTAGTTGCATTAACGACGGCTCGGAGGTCGACGTGTTTATTGACGGATCATGGGTAGAAGCACAGTCGGGTTATACATTTGAAGTAACGAACCCGGCGACAGGTGAAGTGCTTGGCGCTGTCCCCGCGGGTGATGCTGTGGATGCCACAGCTGCCATCGATGCTGCAAACGCAGCCTTTCCGGCATGGAGTCGAACAACAGCGTACGAACGCTCGCGTCTGCTATACCGAGCCTGGGAGTTGATGACCGAAAGAAGTGAAGACTTAGCTCAACTCATGACATCAGAGCAGGGAAAACCGCTCAAGGCATCTCGGGCCGAGGTCAAATACGCAGCGGACTTCTTGATCTGGTTTGCTGAAGAAGCCAAGAGAGTAACCGGCGAATGGCTGCCATCTCAAAGAGCAGATCAACGTTTCCTTTCAGTGAAAGCCCCAGTCGGTGTTGTCGCTGCAATAACTCCATGGAACTATCCAATCTCCATGCTCACGAGAAAGATGGGGCCCGCATTAGCCGCTGGATGCACGCTCGTTCTAAAACCCGCAGAAGCCACACCGCTATGCGCTAGAGCCACGTATGAGGTGTTCATTGATGCAGGCTTCCCGGACGGTGTCATCAACCTGGTCACAGCTGCAGACCCCGCACCAATCGGCGATGTCTTTACCGGAGATCCCCGGGTGGCAAAATTAACTTTCACCGGCAGCACAGCGGTTGGGAGAATTCTGGCATCCAAATCAGCAGCCAATTTGCAAAGAATTTCTGTAGAACTAGGCGGCCACGCTCCGTTCATCGTGTTCCCTGATGCTGACCCTGTCCATGCTGCGAAGGGGGCAGCTGCCCTCAAATTCTTAAACGCCGGGCAGGCATGCATCAGTCCCAACAGGCTCTACGTGCCCGATACTTTGCGGGCAGCCTTCGAAGAAACTTTGTGCAGTCGAGTGGAGAAGCTGCAGACAGGCAATGGCATGGAAGACGGCGTCGGAGTCGGACCTCTAGTAAACGATTCTGCTGTTGCAAAGGTCGAAAGGCAGGTAGAAGATGCCCGCGAAAAAGGAGCTGGGGTTCCCATAGGGGGAGCGCGTTTAACAGAAGGCGATCATGCTAATGGTCACTTCTTCGCCCCAACGGTCTTAACCGACGTTAACGATGAAATGGCGATTTACAGAGAGGAAACCTTTGGGCCGGTCGCTCCTGTCATTAGCTATGAAGACCCCGAGCAGGTCGTCCAACTGGCAAACGACACCAATTACGGATTAGCGGCTTACGTCTACACCCGCGACATCTCTGTGGCTATGAGAGCGTTCGAAGGTCTTAGGTTCGGAATTATCGGCATCAACGACGTGAACCCAACATCAGCATCTGTGCCGTTCGGTGGCATGGGGGACTCTGGCGTGGGACGAGAGGGCGGCCACGAAGGAATCAGCGAATACCTCGAAACCAAGACCGGCGGCTTCGCTATATAGATAGTGCCCAACGGTCCGCATCAGGCATGTTCATCAATGAGATCCCAGAGAGCATCAACGTGCTTTTGTTCAGTCGATCGCTGGCCAATCGAAACTCGAATCATTGGGCGCCCATCTAGCTCAGATCCAGTCCAAGCAACACTCCCCACCTTGTTAATCGCCTCAATTAAACGACTTGTAGCCTCATCACTTTCAGTGCACCTAAAGCAGACCAGAGCGAACGGATGTGGTGCAACAATCTCAAACCTAGGGTCCCTATATAGACGGTCCGCCAGCTGCTGGGTGAGAGCCACGTGGTAGCGGATCATCTCTCTGAGTCCTTCCGCCCCATAGCTTCGTATTACCCACCAAAGCTTTAGCGCGCGGAAGCGACGCCCTAATGGAACATGCCAGTCTCTGTAGTCGATCACTGCCCCTGAAGCACTCGCTTCGTTCTTTAGATATGGGGGCAAGATGCTGAGACAGTCGATGAGCGGACCCCGATCGGCCACGTAGAAGACTGAGCAGTCAAAGTTAACCATGAGCCATTTATGAGGATTAAAGGTGTAGCTATCCACTAGTTCTAATCCGGCTTGGTAGTGGCGAAACTCCGGACAGATCATTGCGTTCCCGGCATAAGCAGCATCTACGTGGAGCCACAAGTCGTGTTCCTTGCAGATAGCCCCCATAGCTTCAATCGGATCAACCCCGGTAGTTCCCGTCGTCCCCAAGGCCGCAGCGACAAATACGGGGCTCAGTCCGTTGGCTTTGTCTTCTTCGATAGCGCTCTGGAGCGCCTCGACATTCATTGCTTGTTGTTCGTCGACGTCAACAAGTCGGACATGGCCGTAGCCGGCAACCGTGGCCCCCTTTTGTATTGAGCTGTGGGTCTGGGTAGACGCATAAGCAACCATCGAACCTGGTTGAACGCCTCTGTTTGTAGCTTGATGACGCGCCACTACCAAAGCGGTATGGGTGGAGTCCGATGCACTCATTTGCAGAACACCACCACCCTGCTCCGTGGTCTTCCAGTAAGAAGGCAAATCAAGCAGATCCACAAGCCAGTCGAGTACGTGGCTTTCGATTTCTGTAGCGGCGGGCGATGTTGACCAAAGCATCCCCTGGACCCCTAGCCCAGCTGAAACTAGTTCTGCGAGTACCGACGGCGGCGAAGCGTTGGCTGGGAAAAAAGCAAACCATGATGGGTGTTGCCAGTGAGTGATGCCGGGCATAACTATGTCATCTAAGTCTCGAATCAAATCTTCGAAAGGTTCACCAGCCTCGGGGGCGGCAGCAGGTAGTCGTTCACGGATAGAACCGGGTGTCGCGTCCGAAACAACGCGGAAGTCCTCAACGCGCTCCCAATAGTCAGCAATCCAATCGATGAGAGTATGGCCATGCTGGCGGAATTCCTCGGTTGACAAATGTTTAGGGGGCTGAGGAAAATTTGATTCAGTCATAGGGGGCTCAGTTCGAAGCTGATGAGTTCACTATCGGGGTGCTGTCGACGCAGCGTAGCGCCGGGTAGTGGCGCTGAGTAACGATTTGGCTCGACCAAATGCATCTACGATCTTGTTATGGGAAGACTGACAGAACGTGTAGCAGTAATAACCGGAGGAGGTTCCGGCATTGGAAGAGCGACTGCCGTTCGCTTTGCCGAACAAGGAGCAGTAGCGGTAGTTGTAGACATCGACGCAAAGGGAGCCGCCACCACCGTCGAGCTGATTGAGAAAGACGGAGGAACCGCCTGCTGGTTCGAATGCGATGTGACAGACGTCGAAGCAGTAGACAGCGTCACGAAATCGGTCATTGAACGATATGGGACTATAGATATTCTGGTGACCGCGGCGGCTACTTCCGTGGGCAAGAAAATCCCCGACACACTTCCTGAAGAATGGGATCAAGTATTCGCAGTTAATGTCAAGGGAACGTACCTATGGATGAGGGCGTGCATTCCTTTGATGACCAAAGGCACAGGGTCCATAGTGGCGCTCGCATCACAATTGGCAATCTCCGGGGGACTATCGAACGCTGCGTACATCGCATCCAAAGGCGCAATTGTCAGCCTGTGTCGCACAGCGGCTAACGACCACGCTTCCGAAGGAATACGTATCAATTGCATTTTGCCCGGCGCAACGCAAACACCACTTCTTGACCGATCCTTCGGGCGTTTCAAAGACCCGGCCCCTTACATCGAACGTTCCCTCTCAAGGCACCCTTTAGGGCGATTTGGGCAACCCGAAGAAGTCGCTAATGCCGCACTGTTTCTGGCATCAGACGATGCGAGCTTCACAACCGGTACTGAACTGCGAGTCGATGGCGGTTGGATAGGAGGTTAAGACTTTCCATCGACCCCTAATTACTGACCCCCACCTATGAAGCCGTCGCAAGGATGGTTCAGGCTCAAAAGTGTTAAAACAGTCGAAATCTTCAAGGGGTAAAGGTGGAATAGATATGACATATACAACGGTGCTGAGTTCGCGCGTAGCCGACTTGAACGGCTTAGTGAATGATTGGAGTGACTGGGGTAAAGATCACGTCCTTGGCGAAAGCTCCGCATTGGGCGTTGCCTTGTCTCAAACAGTCGTAGGTGGAGACCGCGCTGGCGAAGTCAATGCCTCGTTTCAATGGGAATCGATTGACCAGGCAATGGAGGGAATTGCAAAGCTGAATGCCAGTTCTCGGGTGATGGAGATGTACCAACGCTCCGGTGTTACACCTACACGACGCAGCATGGCAAAACTGTTGGCGCAACGCGGAACAAGAGATGGTCGATACACCTCGATCTTGATGTGCACCGGCGATATGGCAGATGAAGCAACCTATTCGTCTAATGCCGACACCATGTGGGGCGGACTCAGCGGGGGCGCAAACGGTTATGCAATAAATCAGGTCATAGCTGGCGGAGAATTTACGGGAATGTACGCACTGGTCAGTTGGACTGATTCTCTAGATGCGTTTATGGAGGCAGCTAACACCACCAACGCCTCCGCTCCGGTACAACAAATCATGTCGAACCAGAACATCAGGTTTGTCAGCCGAAGCCTGTCTCGTGTTCTCTGACTAATTCGAATCGCCGCTACCGGTCCTCGGACTCCTCGTCTAGATCTAGCAAACCTTCGGGGTCTATTTCGATATGTCGTCCGCTGTTCGCCAAAACGGCAGCAATCCTGCGGCGTTCTTCCAGTTCCTCTTCGTCGAGGCCTTCGTTTACCTGCTCGGAGATGGGTTCAGTCACGGTTCAACTAATCGCAGTTGGCATCGCATACAAATAAACCCCATGGATTAATCAAGTAATGATCGGCTGATCACTACGTCTTGAATTTCGGTTGCGCCGTCCACGTAATGGGTTAGTCGTGAAGCAGCAAGGTGGCGAGGAAGCGGGTGGTCTCTTCGTGCGCCATTTGCCCCCATAACTTGCATGCACGAGGCGATACCACTTTCGGTTACGCGAGTAGAGAACTTTTTTGCATGTGCTGCCTCTACTGCGGCGTCACGGCCTTCTTGGAATGTTCGAGCAGCACGGTATGTGAGAAGACGCGAAGCCTCAAGGTCTGTAGAGACATCTGCGAGCTTAAAGCGCACCCCCTGCAGATCGGCAAGTCGGCCACCAAAAGCAAGGCGCTGGCGAACGTAATTGGAAGCCGTAGTAAGTGCCGTTCGGAGCATCCCGCAGCACATAGCGCCGACAAGTACCCGCGCTAAGTCGATTCCCTCCATTGCAGCACGGAACCCTTCGCCAGTGGGCACAAATAGAGATTCTGCTGGGACATGACAGTTCTCAAACAGGATGCTGTTCGCGCCTAAACCGTGACCTCCCAACATCTGATACCCAGGAGTTTTGAGTATGCCAGGAGCGTTAGCGTCAACTAGGAACGTAGCGATGCCTCGATGTCCAAGAGAGGAATCTGTTTGGGCGTAGACCGATAGAACATCGGCATCGGTCCCGTTTGTGGCCCAAGCTTTCTCCCCGTTAAGGACCCATTGTTCCCCGTCTTGTGTTGCGGTCACGGTGATAGCCGCCGCGTCAGATCCAACGTTTGGTTCGGTTAACAGAAACGCACCTAGCGAAGTTCCGTTTACGAGTCCAGGTAGAACCTTCTCGCGAAGAGACCCTTCAGCTCGTCTCCCAACTGCTCCTGCCAAGTTGTTATGACAAACGAGGGAGAAAGCAACTGAGAAGTCCACTGCAGCGATTTCTTCTAATACGCGAGCTAAACCAATGACGCTTATTTGTTCGCCACCGTCCTCAGAAGGGACCAAGAGTCCAGTCAAATTGTTCTGGCCAGCGCTCTGAAACGCTTCGGCAGCGAACCGGCGTTCCACCTCCCAGACTTCGGCCATGGGTGCCACAACGTTTTCAGCCCAGTCTCGAGCCCGCTGGATGGCCTCAACGTCGCCTTTTGCCAGATCAGTGTCGCGATCTAATTCCACATTTGGAGGGTAGTCAAGAAGGTTCTTAGCTATCCACAGATTCTCCAGAACCTTGCTCTGTGTAGAACCGTGCTTCAACATCAAACTTGTTGGGCTTGAGGAAGAATCCCAGAATTACAGCGCCGTCTACGCTTCGAGCCTCGTGTCTATTCCCGGCGGGACGCCAGATGTAATGGCCTGGCAGAGCCGTCCCCTCTGCGTCTTCGAAAGACCCCGAAATCACCCAAGTTTGTTCAACATCAGTGTGTTCATGCGGAGGAACTACCGCACCAGGGTCGAGCTTGAACAGGATGGTGGATCGACCCGAGTCCGGATCAGACCAGAGAACTTTGTGGCGGATACCAGGAAAATCTGAGACGCACCATTCCATCTCGTCTGGATCGACATATACAGATCGCAATTCCGGCGGATTACCGGTCAGTTCCATTCGTTACCTCCTCTGGCGTCATAGAGTTCAACACAAATATTGCAATCGTGTTTGACCTCATGCATTGGGAGAGTGACTGCCGTGAGTTGGAAAGAAGTAGACAAAGGTTGGGGAGACCAAGCGAAAGTCTGGGCCGCCGTCATGGAGCCGAGGTGGTGGCCGGAATTTGATGCAGTTCTGAGGGCGACAGGGGTTGGCGAAGGAAGTCAATACCTAGACATAGCGTGTGGGTCTGGCCTAATGCTAAATATGGCCTCGCGCCGTGGCGCAAACGTGCATGGTTTAGATGCGTCAGAGAGGTTGCTTTCATTAGCGAAGCGCCGCACTCCTGCCGCCGATATTCGCCACGGAGACATGAACAACCTGCCGTGGGAGGATGGAACCTTTGATATAGCGACTAGTTGTCGAGGAATTTGGGGACCTAATCAGGATGCGTTGAATGAGGCAGCACGAGTCCTAAAGCCCGGAGGATTGATGGGTCTCAGCTTTTTCTCAGCAGGTCGCGAGGCGAGCCAGATCGGGAGAGCTTTTCATGCGATTAGACGTATTTCTGAACATGAAATCGAATGGTCTCAGCAACTAGGCGAAATAGGGTTAGAAGGTCGCGCAGAAGAAATGTGTGAAGCGGCTGGTCTAATCCCAGGAGAAAGACAATCCCTCGCGTTCGACCTGGAGGGCGCCGATCTTGACCATGAGGTGAGGGCTTGGATGTCCGCAGGCCCAGCGTGGATGGCGATCCAAGAGCGCGGAGCTAATGAAGTGGAAAACTCCTTACGAGAAGAATTAGCTGATCTCGAAGAAGAAGGCATAGGCGTCAGAACTCAAGTGCTCATTGAGTTCGTTGTAGCTCAAAAGCCGTCATGAAACGCCACAAATACATTGATGGACTCAACTCGCCTCCCGAGCGAGGATGACCTGAAGAGCAAAAGTAGCTAGCGTTCTGGAATGAGCGAAGTTATTCAGGACTTAGAACAGCGCCGTTGGCAAGCGATGATCGACGTGGACTTGTCCACTCTCGATCTCTTGCTCCACCCCAACCTTAGGTACACCCATTCCACCGCTGCGGTGGATACTAAGGAGTCGTACCTCCAGGCCCTCGAATCCGGACTTTTTGACTACCGAGAAGTGGACAACACTGACGTCGAAATTCAAAGTTTTCAAGATCTCGCACTTGTGAATGGAACCGCAGCAATAACCGTTGTCGCTCGCGGCAAAGAGTTCCTGTTAAGAAGTCGCTACACCTGTGTTTGGGTGAACGAGAATGGCGATTGGAGATTTCTTGCCTGGCAGAACACTCCTATACCGGGATGACAGTACCCAATGAAATTTCTTCAATTCTCAGTTCGACAAGCACCTTCCATCATCGACAGCTTGATGAATTCGCGTATGGTCATACAACAGTCTCAGAAAAGGTGAGGGGCCAATGAGTGCAGGTGACGAGATCGTCGGCTACGAAGTAGCAGCTGTAGAAGAATGGATTCGCGACAACACCCAAGGGTTAGAGCCTCCGTTCGAATGGACACGCCTTGAAGGAGGTCATAGCAACCTCACGTACTCTTTAAAGGACCAAAACGGCAACGCAGCAGTGGTGCGACGTCCGCCCATGGGGGAGCTGCTGCCTAAAGCGCACGACATGGGTCGCGAGTTTTCCATTATCAGCGGCCTTGGCCCGACCGCCGTTCCAGTGCCTATCGCCTATGGCTACTGTGAAAGCCCCGACGTTACCGGCGCCCACTTCTACGTTATGAGCCAAGTTGACGGCAAGGCTCTTTTCGAACTCGAAGACGCTGAGGAGTACTTGGAAGTCGAGGCTCGCGCCCAGGTAGGCCTCTCTTTCATGGATGTATTAGCGGCTCTCCACTCTGTCGACCCCGACGAAGTCGGTCTCGGTGAACTCGGGAAGAAAGAGGATTACGTCGGGAGGCAAATCAGAACTTGGTATCGAAGCTGGGAGGCGTCGGCCGAGGGAGCCTCATACGATGATCCCGACTTGCACGAACTGCACGGATTTTTAGAGGCCAGACGACCTGAACAGGGTCCAGCGCGCGTTGTTCATGGCGACTACGGACTTCACAACTGCTTGGTAAACAACAAGGGCGAGCTGACCGCTGTTTTGGATTGGGAAATCTCAACTCTCGGCGACCCAATGGCTGATTTCGCCTATGCCCTCAATACTTGGGCCGAACCGAGTGATGAACTAGTAAATAAAGAAAACGCCCCAACATTGGCAGAAGGCTTTCTGGGACGGTCGGAACTCATTGAGCGATATGAATCCAGAACGGGCTGTGATTTAAGTAATCTGCCTTACTACATCAGCTTTAATCACTTTAAGACTGCCTGCATTGTCCATGGGGTTTATGCACGTTACATGCAGGGGCAGAAATCCACCGAGGGCGTAGATCTTGACTACTACAGAACTCGCATTGGAGTCTCAATCGAGTTAAGCAAGCAAGCTGCCTCCGAACTTTCCTAAGGATTGCGATTTGCTAACAGATTGGAATCCCTTGCTGCGGCAACAGTTCTCCGAGCCGTACTGGGCGGAACTGCAAGGTTTCATTCAACACGAAAGGCAGGTTGCCGAGGTCTATCCGCCAGAAACGGATGTCTACGCAGCCCTACACCTCACCTCTTTCGCTGACATCAAAGTTCTCATTCTCGGTCAAGACCCGTATCACGGACGTGGGCAGGCTCACGGGTTGTGTTTCTCGGTTCGTCATGGGGTTCCGATTCCACCGTCGTTACAGAATATTTATAAGGAAATGCACTCGGATCTAGGTGTTCTTCCACCCGATCACGGAAACCTAGAAGAGTGGGCGAGACAGGGTGTGTTGCTCCTGAACACAGTACTGACAGTGAGAGCTAGGAATGCCGGCTCCCATCGCAATCATGGTTGGGAAAGCTTCACAGATGAAATTATTCGTGTGGTCAATCAGAAGAAAGAACGTGTCGTCTTTTTACTGTGGGGGGCCTTTGCTCAGAAAAAAAAGATCCTGATCGACGAGCCACAACACTTCATAATCGAATCTCCCCATCCTTCGCCTTTAAGTGCGCATAGAGGCTTTTTAGGTAGCAAACCCTTCTCTCGAGCGAATGCAGCATTAGAGGAAGCCGGTCGAGGTGCGATCGATTGGACCCTGTCTCATAGCTGAATTCGAGTTAGACGCGGCTCAAATCTTTTATGCCCCTCAACCCATTCAACTTGCGTCAAAGTGACGTTGCCTAATTCCTCGGAAATGCTGACCGTAAAGCGTCCGCAGTGCACCGCAAGTCCGCGGGCCCAAACCTCGCTGAGCCATCGGGGATGTAATCGGATTTCGATCCGGCTGTCTCTGCCCGCAATCTGTCCCTCGACTGCAGACTCGCGAGAGAGATCCACGTGACACACAAACGGAAGTAGGGCTGGATTGGGGATAGCGGGTCGTTGATGGCTCAGGGCGCGCACGAATGAACGTCGCGCTCGTAACTTTGTTGCATCGAAGAGGTGACGACTGATAGCTGGCGCAAAATCCCAACCCCTTCGATCACCTGCATCGACAACTGTCGCCATTGCGCGATCAAGAAACTCATGAGGCAAAGTTGTGACGACTTCGCCCATTCGCACGGCACGTTCTCTTGATAAGTCAAAAAGAAAGTCCTGTACGCCCTCAGACCGGAGTCGTTCTAAAGCAGTTTTCAGCCACCAGCGTCTTTGGTGGTCAGCTTCATGCCAAGGTGCCCATTCTTCAATAAACCCTCCGTCGGAAATGGCAAATTCCCACAGCTCGAATATCTCCAGACATCTAGGTTTGCGGCCACCGAGGGCAGCGAGACTTTTCTCTGCGTGAATGTCGGGGTGATGAGTAAGTGAAACTTCCCCGCGAGACCAGCAGATGGTATGTCGTTGCCCTTCGCAATCAACCTCGAAGCTGCTCTCGGCGACACCGTCGTACCAAGCCATCTGCTCTACCTTGGACCCTTGATTTTGGGATCTTTTCGACAGTGAATTTCCACAACTACGAAGTTATCTACCCGGTTGTTACGACAGCTGACTTAGTCAGATAATCCTGGTTGAACCTTGATGCCGTCGCTAAGTGAAGCGGCTATTTCAGATCGCCATGAGAATGATTAGTACCCTGGCACCTCATGCACGAGCTAGTGGTACGAAATGCCCGGATTATCGATGGGAGCGGGTCGCCTGAATTTTTGGGCGACCTGGCTGTGTCCGACGGACGCATCACAAACGTCGGGAAAGTCGATGGGCAAACCCAAAGAGAACTGGATGCAGACGGTCAACTACTCCTGCCTGGATGGGTGGATATCCACACTCATTACGACGGCCAAGCAACCTGGGATCCAGAGATGACACCTTCATCATGGCACGGAGTGACGACGGCGGTCTTTGGTAACTGCGGAGTCGGTTTTGCGCCAGTCCGGAAAGGGACCGAAGGGTTCCTCATCAATTTAATGGAGGGAGTGGAAGATATTCCTGGGACCGTTCTCGCAGAAGGAATCGACTTCTCATGGCAAAGTTACCCCGAGTACCTTGATGTCTTGGAGAGCATGCCTCGTGTCATGGACATTGGCAGCCAAATACCACATGGAGCCCTGCGATTTTTCGTAATGGGTGAGCGAGGCGCCGACCATCTCGAAGTGCCGACTCAGGGTGAGCTTTCTCAATTAGAAGTCTTGATATGTGAAGCCTTAGATGCGGGAGCGTTGGGATTTAGCACGAGCCGAACCACGAAGCATAAGACCGCCGATGGTCGCCTAACACCTTCCCTCAGCGCCGGAGACCCGGAGTTGACCGCTATTGCTACTGCGATGCGCGAGGCCAAAGCAGGAGTTCTGCAGGTTAATAGCGATTTTGGGCCCGGCGAATTCGAGGCTTTGCGCCAAGCCGCTGAAATCTCCCAACGACCGCTATCGGCGTTAATTATCCAAGTCGACCATGAGCCTGATCTCTGGCGACAGACCCTAAGACAAATCGGAAAGGCGAATGAAGAAGGATTGGCGGCAACCGGCCAGGTGGGCTGCCGCCCGATCGGCGTTTTGTTGGGGCTTGAAGCAACCGTTAACCCACTCGGTAATCACCCTGCCTATAAGACGATTGCTCAGCTTCCTGTCGATGAGCGCGCTGTGTTATTGCGCAATGACCGAGAGCTGCGAACCCGACTAGTAGAAGAACGTCCACAGGATGCATTTAGCGAATGGATGGATTACGCCTTAACACGAGCATTTGAGTTAGGCCCTGAACTGAATTACGAACCAGAGCCCGATACATCGGTCGCGGCTCGTGCCGCTCAACTGGGTGTAAGCCCCTGGCAAGTGCTGTTGGACCTTCTAGCTAGAGGCGATGGAGACACTCTTCTCTTGTATCCGTTTGAAAATTACAGTTCAGGATCGTTAAATGAAATCTTTGAGATGCTCACGGACCCCCACACCATATGTGGGGTCGGGGATGCAGGCGCTCATGTGGGAACGATATGTGACGCTTCCTATCCGACCTATCTCCTGACACATTGGGGCCGCGACAGGACCCGGGGTGAACGCCTCCCGCTTGAATTCCTGGTCAATAAACAAACACGAAGAACTGCGGAAACGTATGGGCTTCTAGATAGAGGGTTATTGCAGCCAGGGTATAAAGCCGACTTCAACGTCGTTGACTTTGAACGTCTATCGGTAGGAACGCCAGAATTGATTCGTGATCTACCGGCAGGTGGGAAGCGTCTAGTTCAACGTCCGCAGGGATATAGCCACACCTTCGTTTCCGGTTTGGAAGTTGCCCAAGGAGGCGAGCCCACAGGAGAGCGACCCGGCCGACTAATTCGTGGCGCTCAGGCCAGCCCTAAGTAGCACACCGATGACTGAGCCACTGCCGCTTTCCGACGTAACTGTGATTGATCTAACCATCGCTCGCGCCGGACCGACGGCGGTGCGGCAGCTAGCTGACTGGGGCGCGAACGTTGTGCGGGTGGAATCACCAGAAGGCGGTTTCGAGGCAGGGGGACGATCGTCACCTGACTACTTGAATCTCCATCGAAATAAGCGGTCGCTAATTGTCGATCTGAAGCATCCCGATGGCCGGGCTGCGCTTCATCGGTTAGTCCAGTCGGCCGATGTGTTGGTAGAGAACATGCGCAGCGCGGTCAAATACAAGCTGGGCTTCGACTTCGAGAGTCTTTCGAAAGTGAATCCTCGCATTATCCTCGGCTCTATTTCCGGGTTCGGTCAAGATGGGCCTTACGGTCAACGCGGCGGGGTTGATCAGATTGCCCAGGGCTTGGGGGGCATGATGAGCGTAACTGGGCTTCCCGAGCAGGGACCGGTTCGAGCGGGTGTGGCCATAAGTGACATAACAGCTGGTTTGCAGCTTGCTATCGGGATTCTGACAGCTCTTCATGAACGGCAAAGAACAGGGAAAGGGCGATGGGTTCACACGTCATTGCTTGAGTCGATGATCGGGATGCTCGACTTCCAAGCGGCCCGGTGGACCGTCGCCGGCGACAACCCACCTCAAGAAGGAAATGATCATCCGACTCTGGGACCTATGGGAATGTACAAGACCCGGGACGGATATATAAACCTTGCGGCTTCAGGGGGCCGGCTTTGGGAAGCCTTCTGTCACGAATTGGGGGTCGATAGTTGGTTGGACGACCCCAGGTTTTCAACCGTATCTTCTCGGCGGACAAACAAAGCTGAACTGAACCAACTCATTGAGGCACGGTTACACGACGATACGTCTGAAAATTGGGTGATTCGCCTCAATGCTGTAGGTGTGCCGTGTGGTCCTGTGAATACTGTTGCTGAAGTGTTCGATGACCCTCAGGTGCAATACCTTGAGATGGCTAAACCTGTAGAACATCCGATATCCGGACACATTGAGATACTCAAAAACGCGACCAATATAGAAGGTGTGTCATCGGACATTCGAATGCCGAGCCCGCTAAAGGGAGAACATTCGCGCGAGCTTCTAAGCGAGTTCGGATTTACAGAAGATGAAATTGACCGATTAGCCCAGAGTGAAGCGATCCAAGTTCACCCCGAGTAGGGAGTTGTTGTTAGAGGGTTTCAATCCGCTGCAAGGACGCTAGAACCCAGCTTGTTTATCGACCACGCCTTCGAATGGGCGTCCCTCGCGAAGCGCTACGAGATTTCTGCAAAACCTCTCAAGGTTTCGGCGGCCTCGATGCTGGCTCGCTCCGGCAGTGTGGGGTGTCATCACGCAATTTTCGAATCCCCACAAAAGGCTGTCGGCAGGTAAGGGTTCAACCGGGGCTACGTCGAGGGCTGCTCCACCGATAATTCCATCTTGCAGTGCTTTTTCGAGACCGGGACCATCAATGATCTCGCCCCTGGTGACATTCAGAAAAATGGCTGTTGGCTTCATCTGTTCAAAAAAGCTGTAGTTACACATTCCCCTGGTGTCCTCGGTGAGAGGCAGGCCTACTGCTAACACGTCGCTCGTCGTCACTATGTCAGCTAAAGACTTCATGTCTTCGACTTCAGCGACCCCATCGCTAGGTTCGACTGGGAACGCATCGACGGCCCTAACTTTCATTCCAAACGCAGTTGCCCTTCGAGCTAAGTGCCGGCCTGTGCCACCAAACCCAACAATTCCCATTGTTAGACCCTCTAACTCAATCTCAGAAAACCTCATCAGCTCTCGGTTTTCTTGACTCCACCCTTGAGGTCCTAGCTCAATTGCCTTTTTGATCTTGCGAGTTAGAGCCAAGAGCAATCCAAAAGCAGTGTCCGCCAAGTGGCCGCCGACTAAGCCCTTTTCTCCGGTCAGAATGACATCACTATTCACGAATTCGTCGAACATGAACATGTCAACACCCGATGCTGTCGCATGGACCCACTTAAGATTCGGTGCTGACTCGAAAAGCCATTTGGGAGTAATTCCCAATATCACGTCAGCAGTGGAAGCGAATTCGATGCCCTCCTTGGGGCTGTCGACGATTACAACCGTTGAGTCCGGGCCAGCGGCCTCTTGGATCATCGCTTCTTCCTCCGAAGTCACATCCGGCAAGGTGAGGGTCTTTGTGACCAACACATTGAGTGCCTTATCGGGGATAGGTAATTCAGAACTCATGTGTAACTCGTTTCGACGCGGCCAATATTCGAATAGTCGGCGACCCAATGTTCCCCAGCCTCTACTTTGTGTCGGGTATAGGCACCAGTTATGACCTTGTGGCCGGCTTCGAGGCTCAAGTCAAAGCGATGCAAAGTAGCAGCGAGTCGTGAGATCGAAACAAAAGGGTTATCGACTTCGTCTTTATGAATGCAGCGAAAGCATTCTTCCTCGTTCCGGTAGAGAACAATTTCAGTCTCGTCAATATCTTTGATTTCGCTCACGGGAATTCCGGATCCCTCGACAATCGCCCAATTGGTCAAATTGTCCGCAATCAGCATGGCGAGGTTCCCGCCGACAACAGCACGACGTTCATTCAGTTCGTAGCCAGCAGCCACCCGCTCGATTCGATCTGGAATCGTCTTAGGGTCAACATCGGGGCCTGCGATGTTTTCGCCAATGGTGAAACACATTTCAGGCTCGATTGTGGCGCCCGCCACAGAATCCGCCGGCATTGAGACCCCGCTCTCGAAGCTTCGCATCAAGTGCCCAAATGGCCGATCATCGATTCCGACTTGCTTTCTTGCCCGATCTGAGGTCAGGCCAACTTTCCAACCAACCTGGGTTAACCCGCTCTCGACTCTTCTTCTTCGAATCTCCGCCTGAATAGCTAGCCCGTCATTGAAATCGAGATCAACGAAGGCTTCCTCGGGAAGGGCTTTGTCGCTTTGGTAGTAATCCCAAAGGACATTAGCGGCGTGTTTTTGGGAGCTGTTGAGGGAATTCACCAAACCGAAGGTAGTCGGGGTTGCGCTTTCTTGCCCGTTTGTGCGAATTGGAAGAGCTGTTAAATACTTGCGGAAAGAACTTTCAACTGCCCCCTAAATATTTAGTGGTTGAAAATAAGTTGACCTCAGTACGATTTGGTCTCATGGGTGAACAGTCGATGACCTTCGGCGAGGTAATGGAACTTGAACACCACGGCCCGGACACCTGGGTGGGGTTAAGTCCCGAGTATCAATGGGGGCGCATATATGGCGGACAAGTGATCGCTCAAGGTCTTAGAGCGGCGTTTGCAACAGTCGACGAAACCTTCGGGCTCCATTCCGTTCACGCTTATTTCATACGTGGGGGCACCCTGAACGAACCCGTTCGCTACGAGGTTGACCGTCTCCGCAATGGACGCTCTTTTTGTACCAGAGCCGTGGTGGCTCGTCAGAGTGGGGGAGCGATTCTTAATCTCTCGTGCTCGTTTCACGTCGCGGAAGAAGACGCAGAGATTCAAACCGCTCGAATGCCTCTTGCCCCGGATCCGCAAGATTGCAGCACCCGAGAAAATGATCACATGAATCTGTTGTTGGAGCGTCGCGCTCTGAATAGTCCGCCCGGAGCGGGGAGATCAATGGGTTGGGTAAAGATTCGCGACCAGATTACTGACGACCCTCGGCTCCATTTGTGTGGCCTTGCATTCACTTCTGACTCAATTCAATTCGACGCTGCTAGGTCGTTGCACCCTATCCAGGCGCCGCGGGAGGAATATCAACAACGATTTATGGGGGCGTCGCTCGATCACGCCATGTGGTTCCACCGCCCTGCGCGAGCAGATGAGTGGCACCTCTATGAATGGGATTGCCATGGGCTCACCGGATCAAGAGGTATGACCGTGGGCAATCTATTTGCGTCTGATGGGCGGCACGTTGCCACAATTGCCCAGGAAGTATTGCTGAGGGAACGGAGAGAGGCCTAGATCAGTCCTCGACGACTTTCGCTCCAGGAAACATCACGGTCCAATCGAGGCTCTCCCGGTAGGCCGAGAACGCGTTCTCCCAAGATGTTTCTCTGAATCTCGTCTGTGCCGCCTCGAATCGACATCGATGGCGCCGTAAGTGTTTCTATGTATCCGTGGCCGTCTTCAAGCATCCCATGGGCTCCCGCTGTTCTGTTTGCGAGATACGAGCGGCTCTTGTACGAATTAACGGTTCTGAGTTTGGCGCCACTTCCGGCCGGTCCCGGAGATCCGGTGGATCTAGCCTCATCGCCCGCTCGTTGAGCTGTCCAACGACTGGTGGTATCGCGGGCGTAAATAGCGGCAACCTTATTTCGCCAGTCACTGCTTTGTTCTCCGACTAGAACCTGCAGATCGGCTACCCAGCTTGGCAGTTTCAAGCCTCGAGCGTTGCCGTCCCCTCCGCCGCGGCTGCCCCCTCCGGCGCGTTCGTGCGCTAACACGGTCATAGCCACCCGCCAACCTTCACCGACGTCTCCAATGCGGCACTGGTCGGAAATTCGAGCGCCGTCTACGAAGACCTCGCTGAAATGAGCATCTCGGTTCATTTGCATCAGGGGCCTTATTTCCACGCCAGAGAGCGACATCGGTATTGCAAACATCGTGAGACCCTTGTGTTTGGGTTGAGTGGGATCTGTGCGAGCCAGACAGATAGCCCAATCGGCCCACATGGCTCTACTAGTCCAAGTCTTTTGGCCTCCCAATATCCACTCGTCGCCGTCTTGCTGCGCAGTGAGGGCAACATTTGCCAGGTCAGAGCCGGCTTCAGGCTCCGAAAACATCTGACACCAGATCGCCTCGCCCGATGCAATAGGTTTCAACCAATCTCTTTGCTGGACTTCGGTCCCGTGTTGCAATAGGGCAGGGCCTACCATCCCTAAGCCGATAGCGAAGGGGTATAGGTCAGGTACTACGAACTCTCTCAGGACGCGCCCGATAAGAGAATTTTGGTGAGCTGACGCGTCTTGGCCTCCGTGTTCTCTTGGCCAGGTGGGAACATGCCAACCATCTCGCACTGTATTTGCAAGATACCGACGGCCTTCATCAAGGTCATCTGAGCCAGCGCCCATGGTGCTGAGTCTCGTGTCTGCGCTTCTCCGATCCAGTATGAGCGCCAACTCGGTTCGGATTTGCTCTTCGGTCAAATCATTCACGTCTGAACACTCCGTTTCCCGTTTGCGCTTACTTACGCGAGAAATTAGGAACGCGACGCTCGTTCATGGCTGCGACGCCTTCTTTCCAGTCGTCCGTTCCGCGCAATCGGTCCTGCTCTTCTTTTTCTCGATCGGTGGCAGCTTTAACGGCCTGAGGTAAATGTCCCCTCATGGTTTGCCGAATTGATTCCACTGCTAGTGGAGCGGACGTTGCTATTTCGGAAGCGAAATCGATTGCGCTAGAACGAAGATCGGCGAGTGGTACTAGGTGATCCACCAGGCCGATCTTCGCTGCCTCATCGCCGTTTATGCGAGCACCTGTGTAGAGCAGCTCCAACGCCTTTTGTTGCCCGACTAGTGCGGGAAGAGTAACCGTTAACGCGAATCCATGGTGAAAACCGAGCCGTGCGAAGTTTGCGGTGAAACGAGCTTCCGGGGCAGCGATTCGAAAGTCAGCGAAACAAGCAACACCCAAGCCGCCGCCAACAGCGGCGCCCTGCACCGCTGCAACAACCGGTGTTTTGCAGCTGAAGAGATCAAATGCAGCGTCGTAAAGGTGCCTTGCGGAACCGTCGGCATTCTTTGCAGTAATTTCGCCACCGCGGCTTCCATCGTTGTGGAATTGGGCACCTGCACAAAAATTCTTACCTTCCGCACACAGAACTATTGCTCGACAGTTTTCGTCGTTATCTAAGTCCCCGAATGCAGACACGAGTCCGTCTATCAGTTCCAGATCGAAGAAATTGTTGGGCGGGCGGCGGATTTCCGCGACGGCGACATAATTATCAAGTGAGACGTGCAGGTCTCCGTATACAGCGAATTCAGTCATGCTGTGATGCTAGATCTGATCGAAGTCTTTTGCGTTAATGATCTATCTCTAATTCAGAACAGCTGAACCGCCGGTGACTAATGGATAGAGCTGGTCGGCACCTTGTGCTACTGCGATTTTGCCGAGCCAACTACTCCACTCGGCATCACTTCCGTACTCTTTTCGCCACGACCACAACCGTCGACTCAAATGATGGAGTGGGTACTCCTGAGTCATTCCCATAGCTCCGTGGGCTTGATGACAAGCCTTTGTAGCCCGGGCTGCAGCCTGGTTGGCTACTAACTTGGCTGCAGCAATTTCGAATTGCGCAGTGCCTCGGGCTGCCTCTCTTGCCGCAGTTTCCGCAACCATTCGAGCTAGGGCAGCATCCTGAGCGCCCCAAACTAGGTGCTGTTGAACGGCCTGGAATTTGGCGACGGGACGCCCAAATTGAACGCGGTCGTTCGTGTAAGAAACCGTTAGTTGGCTCATCTTTTCAATTGCGCCGGCCATTAGAGCGGCGCGTGATAGCGCTCCTCGAAAGCGGAAGGCTTCGAGATCTATGCCGGGCGCGGCTATCGCGAGAGGCACCTGAACATTTTCAAATGTCACAGTGTCACGTGGTTCGCCAGCCATGTTTGTCATGGGCTCGATAGCGCATTGAGCGCTGTCGATGGACGCGATTACCGTTTGGTCTTCGATAGACAAAGGAACCACAATTCGCTCCGCGACGCGAGCCCATGGGACACGTAGCGCACGTCCTGTGACCGTTACTTCGTCGCCAGATACAGAACCGGTTACATTCTCTCGCCCATTGGGAACGACTGTAGTAATACCGTCGGGTAACTCCTGACTTGAGTTAGCGAGCAGCCACCCGCCGAGAATCCCAGTTTCGGCGGCTGGAATAGGTGCAGCGTGGTAACCAACCAGCCGCAATACCTCAAGCGCGTCGAGCAATGACCCTCCGGACCCCCCGGCATCTTCATCGATGGAAATCCATGGGAAACCAGTTTCGGCAAACGCATTCCAGATTTCGGGCGCTTGACCTGTTGCTTCAGCGGCTTGAATCGATTCGTGGTCGCAGATCTCGGAGAGGAGACGATGAGCGGTTTCGGTTACTAAGGGATCAACCAAACTGTCTTCTGTCATGCCGGTAGACCTTTCAAGCCCTTGGAAGCAACGGATCTGAGAATTTCGATAGTTCCGCCTCTTATCGTGTTGCCTGGGAAAGTGACGACACATTGAGAAAGTAGTCGCTCAAACAGAGACTCCGAGTCGGGCGAATATTCGAGATCGATTAGATGAACAAGTTTCTCAACTACTTCCTGCTCGTATCGGGTACCCATTTCCTTTACTAGGGATGACTCGACCGATGGAGCCTCTCCCGTATCGATTAAGCGAGCTACGGAAAGGGAAAGGTTACGAATGCCCCACCAGCGCGCAATAAGCTCGCCGAATAGTTCGGTCACGGCATTTTCGAGCTCAGTTCCATGTGCCTCGCGCAGCAGTTGCTCAACGGTTGAGAAGGGCGACAACCAACGATCTGGTCCGCCTCGCTCATAGGCCATCTCAGTCGTGTTTTGATGCCAACCCATTCCGAGATCTCCAACCACGTTGGTATCGGGTACAAAAACCTCGTTGAAGGTGACTTCATTGAAGTGGTGTGAACCGTCTAGGAAAGGGATGGGGCTAATCTCCAGACCGGGTGACTTGAGGTCGATGAGGAGCTGCGATAAGCCAGCGTGTTTGTTGCCGTCCTCCATCGGCGAGGTTCTCAATAGGCACACAAACCAATCATTCTCATGTGCACCGGAAGTCCAAATTTTCGTGCCATTTATGATCCAGCCGTCCGATGCTCGCTCGGCTTTGGTGGAGACAGAAGCGAGATCGGATCCACTATCAGGTTCGCTCATCCCGATAGAAAAGCCGAGTTCACCTCGACAAATAGAGGGCAGGAACCGTTCCCGTTGCTCCTCGGTTCCAAATTTAAGAATCACATTTCCTGTCTGGCGATCCGCTACCCAATGGTGGCCTACCGGCGCGCCCCATCGAAGCATTTCTTCAACCACGATGAAGCGGTCTACCGCTGTCCGGTCTGAGCCGCCCCATTCCTTCGGTAGAGCCATCCCTACCCATCCCCTCTCAGCCATTTTTAAGGAGAAGTCTTTGTCTTTTCGCGCCGCCATTCCGAGACACGGTTCGTGTGAACCGGGCGGTAACTCTTCGGCAAGAAACTCTCGTACCTCTTGTTGGAGACGCAGCTCCGCTTCGGTCAATTCTGTTGGGGTAAAGCGCATGATTCTTATTCTCCGCACAGGCGATGAGTAAGTCAATCTAACTCCACAACCAACGGCAGGACACTTGAAGTTGCTGAACGAACAAATTGCTTAATCGGCGGGCGTCTGATGTTATTTGTCGTGTTGGCGGACTTCCCAGTGAAGATCGGAGAATGTGTATTGTGAAGGGCCCATTTGAGGGATATTCAGCTGTAGTCAAGCCAGAGTGGATTGACTTCAATGGTCATTTCAACGCTGGCTATTACTTAGTGTGTTTCGACGATGCGATCGAATCCTGGATGGACTTCGTTGGTCTCGGGCGCGCTCACCGGGACTTACATGCCGTTACAACATTCTCTGCTCAGAACCATGTCACTTATTTGCGCGAAGTGCATGAAGGGGCACATCTAACTGTCAGTACACAGCTCTTAGGCTTTGACTGGAAGCGTATACATGCCATGCAGATCATGGTGAACAATGACGACGACTATGTTGCTGCAACGTGCGAGGTCATGTCCCTCCACGTTTCGGAGGAAACACGTCGTGTGTCAGAAATGCATCCAGATGCGCATGCACGTTTAGAAGAAATCTGGGAAAGCCACAAAGAGTTGGAGACACCGCCACAAGTTGGTCAAGTAATTGGTGTACCTGGTGAGTCAACGGACTCGTAACTAAGGGAAGAGCTCAGGAATGGGACAGCGTTTAGAAGGTAAGCGGGCAGTTATAACCGGCGGCGGCAGAGGTATAGGTAAGGCAATAGCCCTCTCTTACGTTCGAGAAGGTGCGCAATGTGTTGTCACCAGTCGCAAATTAGATGACTTAGAGGCAACCTCAGAGGAAGGCCCCGAAGGGACGATCAAGCCATTCGTCTGTGACGTTTCGAATGACGAATCGGTTGCTGCGATGGCTGAGTTTGTTAATGACGAATTTGGAGGAGTGGACATAGTTGTCAATAACGCAGGTATCCATGCCGCCGGAAGATTTCTGGATATTGATCCAGCCACGTACACGCGCCTTTACGAGGTGAACGTCGTCGGAATAGTCCGAGTAAGTCAAGCGTTTTTGGGTGGAATGATTGAGAGGGGGCGCGGCAGTATCGTCAACATTGCCTCTACGGCGGGACTGTTTGAGTCTCCCGGCCAAGCGCCTTATAACGCATCTAAACACGGAGCTGTAGGGCTAACTCGATGCATGGGTTTGGAGTTAGCGTCATCCGGTGTTACGTGCAACGCGATTTGTCCCGGCTTTGTCGACACACCCATGTTGGATGGATTCGCCGAACTAGTGGGTGCAGAATCTGACGAATTGCGTAACCAATTGGCGAAACGAACTCCCATGGGACGGATCTTGTCGCCCGATGAGATCGCTAATTTAGCGGTGTACTTAGGCAGTGATGAAGCGTCTGGTATGACCGGACAAACTATGGCGATAAGTAACGGCATGCGGATGTCGTGAATGTTGACGCGGAGGCACTAGCGCGAGCCTTTGAACGTGTTGGGGCAAAATGTCGAGGAGACGCGCAGTTTGTTCAGGCCACGAAGTTCTGGAATGGAACTCTTCGATTAGGAATAGGCCAGACTGTCCTGCTCTTTCGCTTTGACGAAGGCGAATTGCAATCTGTGTCCGAGGGCGACGACGACCCCTTTGATGAACCCGGTAATTTCGGCTTTGATGCCTCGATTAAGGCTTGGAATAGGTTGTTGCTGCGATCGCCGGACAGTCAACAGCTGGCAGGTCCCGGTTGGTCGGGCGACGTCGTTCGGACCGGCGATAGGGATACCTATTGGCGTTATTACCCTGTCCTCAGGCGCTTAATCGAACTTGCCAGTCAAGAACTCAAGTAAGTACAACTTCAAATATGCGCCGGAATTTTCTATCCGTATATAGGTAGATAGTTCTAGGCTAGGGGTATGCCTCAGCATCGTTCGAACACTTCCACTGCCGGCCGGAACCAGGCTGGAGCGCGAGCACTATGGCGCGCGACAGGTATGACCGACGAAGACTTCCACAAACCGATCGTCGCAATTGCCAACTCCTTTACTCAGTTCGTTCCCGGTCACGTGCACCTGAAAGATTTAGGTCAAATGGTTGCCCGCGAGATCGAACAGGCGGGCGGAGTGGCCAAAGAGTTCAACACCATTGCTGTCGACGACGGAATAGCCATGGGTCATGACGGAATGCTCTACAGCTTGCCGAGCCGTGACTTGATAGCGGACTCGGTTGAATACATGGTGGAAGCTCACTGTGCCGACGCCCTTGTTTGTATCAGTAATTGCGACAAAATCACTCCAGGGATGCTCAACGCCGCGATGCGTCTCAATATTCCGACGGTCTTCGTTTCTGGTGGCCCGATGGAGGCAGGTAAGACAAAACTCGCCGAAAACAAAGTTGATTTGATTAACGTCATGATTGTCGCCGCTGATGATTCGGTCAGCGACGAAGATGTTCTTGAGATGGAACGTTCAGGATGCCCTACCTGTGGCTCGTGCTCCGGAATGTTTACGGCCAACTCTATGAATTGCTTGACCGAAGCTCTCGGCCTCTCTTTGCCAGGAAACGGCACCGTGGTGGCCACACATGCGGACCGGAAAGAATTGTTCCTAAGTGCCGGACGATTGATCGTTGATTTATGCCGTCGCTACTACGACGATGATGATTATTCGGTGCTCCCCAGGAGTGTGGCCAGTTTTGACGCGTTCGAGAATGCAATGTCGTTGGACATAGCCATGGGCGGCTCGACAAATACCATTTTGCATCTTTTGGCTGCTGCCCAGGAAGGCGGGGTGGACTTCACAATGGCCGATATAGATCGGTTATCAAAGAAGGTCCCCAATATCTGCAAGGTTGCACCTGCAACTGAGCTCTTTCACGTCGAAGACGTCCATCGTGCTGGAGGGGTTATGGGTATCTTGGCTGAGCTGAATCGAGCGGGCTTGCTGAATAATGAAGCTCCAACGGTTTATGCGGCGAGCCTCTTTGAAGCTCTAATGCAGTATGACGTGGCTAGCAACGATGATGAGTCCTTGCACGAGTTCTATAGAGCTGGACCGGCGGGCATCCCTACTCAGGTGGCATTTAGTCAGGCCGAGCGCTACAACTCCTTAGACCTCGACCGACAACAAGGCTGTATCCGTTCAGTGGAATACGCTTATAGCGCTGACGGTGGCTTGGCTGTTCTCTACGGCAATTTGGCTGAGGATGGGTGTGTCGTCAAAACAGCAGGAGTGGACGAAGCAAATCTGGTCTTTACAGGAAGAGCACATGTTGTCGAGAGCCAAGATGAAGCTGTTGACCATATTTTAAATGACAAAGTCACTGAGGGGTCCGTAGTAGTCGTTCGATACGAAGGTCCTAGAGGGGGGCCTGGAATGCAAGAAATGTTGTATCCAACGTCGTATCTCAAATCAAAAGGCCTTGGCAAAGCGTGCGCGCTTCTGACTGACGGGCGCTTTTCGGGTGGCACCTCTGGTCTTTCAATTGGGCACGTCTCGCCTGAAGCTGCCGCTGGAGGAACAATCGGCCTGGTTCGAGATGGCGACATTATCCAGATAGATATCCCGAACCGCTCGATTCATCTTCAGGTTGACGACGACCTTCTCGCTGAGAGAAGAAAGTTTCAGGACGAGTTGGGTTGGAAACCAGAAATGCAACGTCCACGAAAGGTGTCCGCTGCTCTTAAGGCGTACGGCTTGATGGCGACTAGTGCCGACAAGGGCGCAGTCCGCGATTTAAGCGCATTCTTATAAGGGAAATCCTGAGCTCTCGGTTTAATCTTGTTGCATCTATCGATCGGGTCGTTTCCGCTGATCCACAAGGCGATAGGTTCCTGCTATGGAGATTTTCGGTGTAGTTAATGCCTCTCCAGACTCGCTGGCAAATTTTTCGGTTGTCTCTAATGAGGAAGAGGCGAAAAGGTATGGCGCTGAGTTACTGAGTCGGGGCGCGGACCATTTAGATGTTGGAGCTCAAGCGTCACATGGTGATGCTGCTTTCGTAACTCCCGAACAGGAGTGGGAGATCGTCGAAGGGCCCCTCAAAGGTCTTCTATCGCTTGGGGTCGAGGTTTCTATCGACACTTGGCAAGTAGAGACCGCTAGACGCGCATTAGATGCTGGGGCATGCGTACTCAACGCGGCTGACGCATTGCAGAGTGACGAAATGATTGAACTGGCCGCAAGCCGCGAGGTCCAGGTTGTGTTGCCCTTCATGTTAGGACCCGACCCTCGACATCTGAAGCACATAGAAGGTGATCCAGTTCAAGTCATGGTCGATTGGTTCGACTTACAACTTGAACGCGCAGAGCGGTGGGGGATTAGAGACCGGCTCATATTGGATCCTGGAACTGGATTCTCCCCACCTCATTGGAACTGGGAAGAGAGATTCGAATACCAAAAGGCCATCTACTCCGGTCTAAGCAGGCTCCGACGTTTCGAGCTGCCGATATATGTGCCGATTGCTTGGAAGCAGACCCCAGACAGGCTGGAGCTTGTTGACTTAGTCTTAAGCCAAGAAATCGAATACGTAAGAGCTCACATACCCGAACAAATCCGTCAAAGACACACTGCGATTCTAGAAGGAAACCCCTTACCCACCTCAGAGATTTGGGAAGGGTATGAGTAACGATCTATCCAGGTATCGCTTCTAAGCGCGCTCGCACATGTTTGTGGTGAGGTGTCAGAGCTAACCAATCGCGATCTTCAATATCGGTCAACTCATTCACTGACACACCGTGGATCTTGTGCTCCCCGTTCTCGTCGGGGTACTCCATACCAAAGCCGTGAGGGAGGCTGACCTGACCTTCCATCATCGTGTCGGTTATGTCTGCCGGAGCCTCGGCCTCACCGCGTTTTGTGATAACTCGAACCCTCTGACCGTCCGCTACCCCCAGCCGTTCAGCATCAAGCGGGTTAATGCGCAATGCCCCGTCCTTGTCTTTCTTTCGCCACGACGGATCTCGAATCACGTCGTTAACCGTTGAACCTCGATGTTCTCCAGCGCTCAGGACAAACGGAAATGCGTCGGTAGGAGAGGCGGGTTCTTCCGACGCTAAACCTCGCAGCTCGTCTACCAATTCTTCTATGTGAATGTGAATTTTGCCGTCTGGAGTTTTGATTCGGTCGAAACTGGTTGAGTAATCGCTAGTGCTGAAAATCATCCCTGATTTCGCGTTGATTAGCGCATCAAACAGGTTGTTAGCGAGTTCTAGGCCATCGCCTTTAATGCCGGCCTCCCGGATTGCGTCAGGAAAACGCATTGAGGCTTGCATTGCTGAGCCGAACATGATGGCCGCTGGACCCATCTCACCGAGGCTCTGTCCAAGAGAACGGTATAGCGCAGTGGGTAGTTTGGCGCCAAGGTCTGGATTCTCCGAGGACAGGCGTGTGAATGTCTCTATAAACGCTTCGCGGCTTTCCTTAGCTGCTTCGGCTAGTTCTTCGACACCGTCGGGTTCTCCGCCCATTGCCTCAACTAAACGTGAATATATTTCAGCTTCGGGCAGAGTGTCACCTAAGGGTTCGAAAATTGGCTGGCGTATATGGAAATAGTTTGAGGGCATCTCTCCTGCGAAAAACGTTGCTTCGGGCTTTTCGTATTGAGAGGAGGCAGGTAACACGTAATGGGCTTGACGCGCTGTCTCAGTCATGGCGACATCGATTACTACGAGACATTCGAGCTTGGCGAATGCCTCTCGGAAGCGTTTGGAATCAGGCAACGTATGTACCGGGTTCGAGGAATCGACGATCATGCCCCTGAATCGGTCGGGATGGTCGGTATCAATTGCATCGGGAATGGCTGCACATGCAACTAGTCCACAGAGCATGGGCGTACCAGTGACGGGTTCGGTCGCACCCTCAGCGCTATGACCACAAATGGGCGCCAACCGTGTGGGAATGTTCATTCCGCCTTCATTTCCGAAGTTCCCAGTCAGCAGAAATAACAGTCGCTGGAGCCAACTGTTTAAGGTCGAGTGCGGAGCCATCTCGATGCCCAAATCCTCTTCAGTCGCTAATGACTTCGCTTTAGCCATTGTCCGCGCTGCGGATCTCAACTCTTCTTCTGGGATTCCGCACTTCCGGGCGTAGTCAGTGACATCGACCTCATCAAGTAGGGGTCTTAAATCCTCCCAGCCAACGCACTGTTCATTAAGAAACTTGTCATCGGTAAGACCTTCTTGAGTCATTACCGCCAGAACTGCCGCTAAGGCCCAGGCATCGGTGCCAGGCTTAACGCGCAGATGGTGGTCGGAGATATTTGCTGTTTCCGATACTCGAGGGTCGAATACAACAATTTTTCGTTCGTCATCATTTTTTATGGCATTTAGAACATTCCTAGCCTCGGGGAAGCCGTGACTGTGCCAAGGGTTCTTGCCGATGAACACGGCGCAGTCCGTGTGATGGAAATCGGGCGAGGCCCCGATGTCCTGGCGACCGAAGAACTTGCCTTGGACCCAGTACATGCCCGTCTTCTCTTGTGCCAGAGCGTTACTGCGGTACTGCATTCCAAGGGTTTGCATAACGCTGCGGACATACGCGCCACCAGTGTGGTTGCCCTGGCCACCACCGCCGTAGTACATGATTTTGTCGCCACCGTAAGAGTCGCGAATGCCAACAAGTTGATCGGCGACTTCTTTAATTGCTTGGTCCCAACTGATTTCCTGGAAGGTTCCATCATCCATTCTCTTCAGCGGAGCAGTAAGGCGGTCGCGTCCGTTTTGATAGTGGTTGACGCGGAGTCCTTTTTCGCAGGTGTAGCCCTTGCTAGCTGGATGGTCTTTGTCGCCTCGCACGCGAGTGATTTCCCGGCCATCTATTCGCACCTCGATCCCGCAATTGGCAGAGCACAGAACACATGCAGTTTTGTGCCACTCCTTTGTGGGGTCAACATCGGTATCAGACTCGAGAGCTGCATCATTTTCGGCCACGGTTTAACTCCTTGTGCTTTTTCCATATTAGGTGGAATTTGCGAGGTTGGCCCTGTTGCTCAATGAGCAGCGTTGGTCATAACTCTAAAAAAGGTTTGATCGCAAATAGCGCTAAGTTATTGATGAGGCACCAATAGTTGGAGGAACAGCAAATGCGAGTGAAGGTCGATGCTGAGAAATGTCAAGGGCACAATCGTTGTTTCTCTCTTGCCGTGGAGCTGTTCGATGTTGACGATTACGGTTACGCAACAGAAATTGGTGATGGGGAAGTGCCGCCAGACCTAGAAGATAAAGCTCGATTAGCTGCAGCGAACTGCCCCGAGTTCGCAATTACTCTTGAAGAGTAGAGGCGCCAGGTAGTTTGTTGCGAAGATCAGCCACCATTTCGCCAGCTCCCCAAGAATTGCCTTCTAAGGCAAGCAAGATGTCAACCAAATTGTTATCTCGGATTTGTTCGAGTTCGCGAATCGTTAAATGACCTGATTGCGCGTCTGACTGACTTCCGATTCGTTCAACGATTGGCAAAAAACCTCCGCACAGGAAGCCGTCTAAGCGATTGGCAGCATTGCCGCTTGGTATTAAGTACTGACGCTAAGTCCGATAAGCAGCGGAGCTACAAGTTCGGGTCGATTATTGAGGCCAAGAAACACCGCGCCAATATCAGCGCCGAGTTAGACGTTGCCACGATGTTTGAGCAAGACGTGACGACAAGAAGGGTCTCACTACCCGGTAGGCGATCCCCGGAACGGTAACAACGCGCTTGCGCACCAGAGCACGGTTTGCCGCTGCGACGACATCCTCAGGTTCGAGCCACATCCAACCTGGGACCTTCGACGAAAGGTGGTCAAGACCTGCCCGTCGGTGCAAATCCGTTCGCACGTAACCTGGGCACAATGCGGCAACTCGAACACCGCTTGCTCGAACTTCTAGGTCGAGGCTTCTGGCGTAGGAGGTTGCGAATGCTTTTGATGCCGCATAAGCAGCAGATTTCTTCATTGGCACGAACGCGGCGATGCTGGAGACAATGATCACCTCGCCTTTACCAGCGGACACCATCGCAGGAACGAGTGCCTCGCATAGTCGCGTTATACCAGCTGTCATCAAGTATGCGGTTGCATCGATTTGATCTCTAGCTAGCGAACCTATCGACGCAGCGAGCGTCACTCCGGCATTCGCAACCAGTGTCTCAACGTCATCGCAGGCATCAATGAGATCATCGACACCCGAAGCAGATGAAAGATCAACCGCTATCGGGCGGGCTCGTCCACCAAGTGCCTTGACCTCGTCTGAGACGCGACTGAGTCCGCTTGAGGACCGAGCGGCCAAGATCACGTCGCTACCTTGAGCTGCATAGTGAAGCGCGAAAGCGCGACCAATTCCAGAAGATGCGCCGGTTATGAGAACACTCACCCGCCGATCATGTCAGATCTAGAGCGCCAAAAAGAAAAGTAAAGGAACGATTACACCTGGGTGAAATACTCAAAAGGTGAGTTACGACGCGACCACGGGAATTGGCAAAACGAATCTGTCGATGGACTCAGACCCCGAGTCACCCACGTATTCAGAGATCGAGTTCGATTGCCCCCGATGTCATAAGCCAGTCATGGCCCGCTTCTATGGACCGTGTGAAAACTGCCGCCAAGAGTTGAGGGCAAAGTTTGAGCCTGAGGCCCAAGAGGTCGAGGCGCCGAAATTTGAGCCGAAAATGAATGTGACGCCCAACGCGGTTGCCACTAAGGAATAAAACGACAAAAGACCGCCCCGAAGGGCGGCAGCATTAGAATCTGAATTGTGAAGTGTCGTCCATCGTCGGCGGTAGTTGGTGTTGTGGTAGGCGCGTTCTTGTTGGCAACTACTCAACTGCATCTCATCGCTGTGTTGGGTCTGGGTGTCGGTTCAGCTTTTGTGTATGAACTAAAGAAAGCCCGATAACGACAAAAGACCGCCCCGAAGGGCGGCCATTGTCGGAGTGTTTGGTTTGTGCGTTTTATGCTGTCGCGATGTGGAGTTGGATAGCTAACGCGCTAGCGGCGTCTCTCCTCGCAGAATGCCAAACCGTTCAGCAAATACTTGGCTTGACGAACGCCCTTCTTCGTTCGAAGTTTCTTTCGCTTGGCTCTGGCCTCCTTGTATTGGGCATAGAGAACGGGCGGCACCACGGGGCTGGTGTATTGAATGGGGTTTCCGTCGTCGTCGCTGATCACTTTGCCGCGCAGTTGCATGTGGCCAGCGCACGACGGGCTGTCGAGAATCCTAGAAACCGCGTGGGTACTCCAATTGGTGCTGCCCCGTGACATTGGGTAGCCGCTTTCACGGGCGTACTGAGCAATCTTTGCGAAGCTCTCGCCCGCGACGTACATCTCCGCGAATTCAGCAAGGATGCGTTGCCGCTCAGGGATGATCTCGTATTGAAAAGTTCCGTCAGCATCACGGGTGACGTTGAATGGATAGGGGTTCGGCCCACCCATGAAGTCTTTTCTTTCTTCTGCAATCTTCTTGCCTGCCACGACTCGTTCTTGAAGTCGTGACACTTCAGCGCGTGCCAGTTCAGCAATAAGCGGCCCAACGATTCTTGACTCAGATGAATCTGAATCCCAATCACAGGTGATGACTCGACCGCCCGTGCCCTGTTCACACGCTTCGTAAATCTTGACCAACTGGCCAATGCCTTGGCGCGTCAATCGATCCATCTGCGAACCAACGAGAACGTCGTATTCGAACCCCAACCCAGCGAGTGCTTTGTCCCACTCGGGCCTGTCGTGATTCTTGACATGGGAAGCGCTCGTCCCGACTTTTTCGGTGAACTCAGCGACCACTTCAAATTCTTCAAGAATTTTCTCAATGTCGGCCATTTGACGGGTGAAACTTCGATTATTCCCCCGCCTTGGATCGAGGCTCGACTTACGCAGGTAAACCGCTGCTCGACCCTTGTACTTCTTCGTGTTCATTTCCATAACCCTTTAAACGTTGATTTCTCAGGGTTTGTTCAAAATGACCACTTAGGGGACTAACCCAGTAAGTTTGGAGAATGGTAAAACGCGACGTTTACACTCACGGGCACCAACCTGCAGCAGTCAACCAACACGCGAAGCGAACAGCTAAAGCATCAGCAGCCTTTTGTCGTGACGTGATCTCATCGAACTCTCGAATTCTCGACGTCGGGTGTGGGCCAGCGTCCATTTCTGTTGGTTTAGCGGAGTGGGCAGACCAGGGGTTCGTCACTGCAATCGACCTCGGAGATCAAATCCTCGAGACAGCCAACCAGACGATCCGAAATGCGGGTACTGCGAACATAGTTGTTGAGCAAGCGTCCGTATACGAGTTGCCGTATGAAGACCACTCGTTTGATGTGACGTACGCCCATCAAGTTCTGCAACATCTCGCTGACCCGGTTCTGGCAATAACAGAGATGGCTCGAGTTACGAAGAGGGGTGGTTATGTAGCCGTTCGAGACGCAGATTATTACACGATGTCCTGTAGCCCTGAATCGGAGATGATCGATGAATGGCGACGGATTTATCGATTGGTGGCGAGACACAATGGCGCCGAACCAGACGCCGGACGACATCTTCTGGGCTGGTTCCATCAAGCGGGAATTCGCTCAGTCAGGTGTTCGGCGTCAGTAGGTGTATATGCCACTACAGAAGAAAGAGAAGATTGGGGGCTTTCTTGGGCGGATCGCTGTTTAACCACGGGCTTTTCCGAGCAAGCAATCGAATATGGTTATGCCTCTAGATCAGAACTAGAGGCACTGGCCGAAGGTTGGCGTGAGTGGGCTGCTAACCCGGATGGCTATTTCCAGTTCATCAATGGCGAAGCCGTAGCTCAGGTCTAGAGCGTTACGAGAGGACATCGAAAAAGAAATGACCACACCAATTCCAGATAATTTCCCTGCTTTGGTTGCACGTGCGGCAACAGACTTTGGGTCAAGCCAAGCAATTTCTGATGGCGACGTCAGTTTCGATTTTGTCGAAATGAGCCGGCGGATTGACAAAGCATCAGCGTCGCTTGTGGCTTCGGGTATCAACCCAGGGGATCGCGTGGCGGTTTGGGCCCCTAACTCTTGGGAATGGGTAGTCGCTGCAATGGGTGTTTTTGGAGCAGGAGCAGTCTTGGTCCCTGTTAACACCCGATTCAAAGGGCGGGAAGCAGCATTCGTTCTTCAAAAAGCTGAAGTGAAACTTCTATTTACTGTCGTGGGATTCTTGGGGAATGACTATGTAACTGATTTGAGAGAATCAGGAGAACAGGTTGAGTCTTTGCAGGACGTGGTAATCCTTCGAGGCGACATACCTGAAGGCACCACTTCATTTGAGGACTTTCTTTCTCGAAGTACCGAAGTTCATCAGCAAGAAGCGAAAAGTCGGGCATCGAAAATTTCTGGTTCAGATTTAGGTCTAATTATGTTCACCTCAGGCACGACCGGTGTCCCCAAGGGCGTAATGGTTGAACAGGGTCCGATCATTCGCGGTTTTACTCACTATGCACGTGAGTTGGGTATGAGGCAGGGCGATCGCATGTTGATCGTCAATCCGTTTTTCCATGCATTTGGGTTCAACGGAGCCATTAATCCTTGTTTCATTCATGGGGCGACGATGCTCCCTCACCCTGTATTTGATGTAGCTACTGTTCTGCAGCGGATCCAGGATGACAAGGTCACGGTCTTCCCAGGCCCTCCGGCTATCTTCCAGGGCCTAATTAACTACGTGCATCTAGATGAGTACGACACCTCATCGCTGCGCTCGGCTGTCACCGGTGCCGCAAGTATCCCGGTTGAGACAGTGGTCGATATGAGAGATCGGTTGGGATTCGAAACTGTCGTTACTGCCTACGGGATGACCGAAACCCACGGCCTGGTAACCATCTGTGCTGCCGATGACCCACCTGAAGTCGTCGCAACTACAAGCGGCAAAGCTGTGCCTGGGATGGAGCTAAGGCTTGTGGATGATGAAGGTAAGGACGTAGCACAGGGAGAGCCGGGAGAGCTTTTGGTCAAAGGGTATGCGGTCATGCGCGGTTACCTAGACGAGCCTGAACAAACGGCTGAAACCATTGATGAAGATGGGTGGATGCGCACCGGAGATATTTGCGTTATGGACGCAGCCGGCTATATCGATATAACTGATCGCAAAAAGGACATGTTCATCAACGGTGGGTTCAATGCCTACCCGGCAGAGATAGAGGCCATGATGCTTGAACATCAAGCAGTTGGGCAGGTTGCAGTAATTGGTGTCCCCGACGAACGCCTTGGCGAAGTCGCCGCTGCTTTCGTTGTGCCAGCACCAACAGGGCCGCCCGATCTCGAAGAACTAGGCGAATGGTGCAAAAAGCAGATGGCTAACTATAAGGTCCCGCGCTATTTCTGGGTTGTTGAAGAGCTGCCACTCAATCCATCGAACAAGGTCTTGAAAACGGAACTCCGCGATATGGCTACGGAGCTTCTTGCCCGATAGTGGTCTCTGGAAGAGTTAGTGGCTGTCTAGATTGTTAGTTCAGAAAGTCATCGTTTTCAGCGAGAATTTTGTCGTAAATCGGTTGATAGCTGAACCACCCAGCTAAGTGACTACCGACTTGGCCTGCAGTATGGCGAGCAACGTCCTCACGAATGGGGCTTGGAGTACCTGCCGCCTCTGCTAGAAGCTGACTCTGACAGGTGCGTTCCATGGTTATGAACCACCAAGCTGCCTCGTCAACCGTGTGACCGACGGTTAGTAAACCGTGATTCTTAAGAATCACGGCCTTCTTGTCTCCCAGGGCGGCACCGATGCGATCACCTTCGTCGGTATCTAGTACGACTCCCGTGAAGTCATCGAACAGAGCGTGGTCCTCAAAGAAAGCACAGGAATCCTGCGTCAAGGGATCCAGCAGACGTCCGAGACTCGACCAGGTTTTGCCGTAGAGCGAATGAGTGTGCGCGGCCGCAACAACATCCGGCCTTGCCTGATGGACACGGCTATGAATAGCAAAAGCGGCCTGGTTCAAAGGATGCCTACCCTCGACAATGTTGCCTGAGTGGTCCACAAGCAAGAGATCAGAGGTTTTGATGTGAGCGAATGGAACACCGAAAGGATTAACCCAAAAATGATCTTCTAACTCAGGGTCGCGTGCGGTTACGTGCCCGGCCAGACCCTCCTCAAAACCAAACTTCGAAAAGACTCTAAAAACAGAAGCTAAACGTTCTTTGCGATGCTGTCGCTCCTGTTCGATCGAATCAAACGTCGGGGCAGTGGGAATCATCTGATCGATGGTTTCTGCAGGTTCGGTGGTATCGGTCATGGACTTGAGCTTAGAAGCTCGGCCAGAGCAGCGCATCTGTTCTACCCAGTAAGGAGAGGATTTGGCTAGTCTGACCACTCAAAGAAACGTCAGTGATGGGGGAGTTGGTGACCGGATTTGGGGCCTATAAAGGCATCCGCGTAATCGAACTTACTGAAGGAATAGCAGGGCCGTACGCAGCACGGTTTTTGGCTGACCAAGGCGCCGACGTCATCAAGATTGAACCCGCCGACGGTGACAGCTACAGGGATGAGCCTGGATTTCAGGTCTTCAATCGAAACAAGCGGTCCGTTGTTCTCGACGACGATAGTCAATTACTGAAGACAGCTGATCTGGTTATCGTCGGAAGTAGAGACGAGGCAGACCGCGTTCGCTCGCTAACGCCAGGAGCGGTCATCGTCAGTATGCCCACGTGGGGTTCTGCCGGTGCTATGGCAGAGCGGAGTGGTTCGTGGCAGCAAGTAGCAGCCGCGACCGGAATTGGTTGGAACCAAGTGAGTTGGACCGAAGGGCCCGTCCACGTGGTGCTACCCCTGGCTGCTTACGGAGCAGGGATGTTAGGCGCATTAGCTGCAGCCTCTGGTCTGTACGCCCGGGAGGCGCATGGGTCGGCTCCTACATACGAGGTCTCAGAACTCGCCGGTTCAGGAGTTATGCAAATTGGAGACTTTTGGTCGCCTGAGATCCCTGAGGAACGAGACGGAGCAAGTCCCCTTGGGCCAGCGGGTCGAGCCCCTGCTTATCGACCCTTCAAAGCAGCTGACGATAAATGGCTCTTCGTTGCTTGCGGTACCTACCGATTTTATTGCTCCATGCTGGAAGCTATCGATCGCTTGGATCTGCTTGAAGACCCCCGCCTGCCTAACCCGCCATGGGGATTGATTGAACCCGATCCGCTGGCGCATATAACACCGATCCTTGAAGAAGTATTCGAGCGCCGTGATCGGAGCCAATGGATAAAAACCCTTCGAGCTCACGACGTACCCTGTCAGCCGATTCAGACCAGAGAGGAGTTTCTCGCTTCTGACTTAGCTGCGAGAAATAAGTTGATCGAAAGCATTCGTCATCCAGAGCTTGGCGAGTTGTCAATGCCCATTCAGCCACTCCACTTAGATGCATGCCCTGCCGCACCAATGGTGGCTGCTCCGTCTATCGGCCAACATACAGATGAGGTTCTGAAGGAAAGACATAAGCCCGGAAGTGGAGCTGGTCAAGGCGGCCCACCTTTAGCTGGAACCGTAGCCATCGATTTAGCTTCTTTTATTGCTGGGCCGGTTATTACTCGGCACCTGGCGATGCTCGGGGCTGACGTCGTAAAGGTTGAGCCCCCTGACGCTGACCCTTTCCGCAGCTTTAGCCCCATGTTTAACGGTTGGAACCAAGGTAAGAAGGGGATCACGCTAGACCTCAAAGACTCCTCGGATAGAGAATTTCTATACAAAATGGTGAGTTCCGCAGACGTAGTTGTCGAAAATTTCCGGCCGGGAGTCGCAGAAAGACTGGGTTGCTCAGCCGAAGAGTTGCGAAAGGTCCGAGATGACCTGGTCCTAGTGAAAAGCCCCGGCTACGGCTCGGATGAATCCCGAGCGCACCAGCCAGCTTTCGACCCATTGTTGCAAGCCCTGGGAGGGATGATGGCCACTCAAGGTGGTGACGGTGAACCCGTTTTCTTGACTGTCCCAGTCCACGATGCGGCAACGCCTGTCATCGCAGCTTTTGGAGTAGTCACTGCCTTGTACCACAGACTAACCAAGGGAAAAACGCAGACCGTACACACATCGTTGGTGCAGACAACGACTGCAGCGCAAGCAGCAGAGTTTGTGGACTATGTAAACAGGCCAATTCCAGAGTCAGGCGGCTTTGATTACAAAGGCCCGGATGTAAATCACCAATATGTGCAAGAAAACGACCAGTGGTTCTGGATTGATGACCAGGGCCGCACCCCTGTTGAAACAAAAGGATTCGTGGGGAGCCCGCTGGCAATCGCTAATGATTTAGTCTGCGAACACCCGGACTCTCCGGGATGGGGCCCGTTGAGGCAAGTCGGTCAACTAATTAAAGGAGCAGGACCGCACCCGAGTCGGGCCCCACACTTAAACGAGCACGAACTGGAGCTGAAAAGACACTTCGGTTGATGCTCGACGATTTAGTCCACGTGTGTAAGTTTGGGAGCCGGTGCTTTGTCTACATCTACCCACCCCGAAAGCAACCCAGAGGTGTAGCCCCCATCGACGACAAGGTGATGTCCGTTAACCCATCCAGACTCTCCGATTGCTAGCCATTCGATAGCTTGAGCTATTTCGTCGGCTTTGGCGGCGCGACCTGAATGGCTCAATACCCAGTCGATTCGGTCATCACCTATTTGTTCCCGAAACGTCGGCAGGAGCGGTGTTTCGACAGGGCCAGGACTCACTACATTGCAACGAATTCCGGAACCGCGGAGCTCGCCAGCATGCAGCATGCTCCAAACAATCACGGCCTCCTTAGAGAAGGTGTACGGGTCGACACCCACTGACTTACTTTGCTCACTCCACCAAGTGCGAGCAGCCGCGTTATCTAATTCCAATAAGGATTGATAAATGTGTAGACGCTCTTGCCATCCGTTCCCGGAAATTGAGCCGACATTGACGATGGTGCTGCCGGCGCTGAGGTGCGGCGCGAGAGACCGACTGAGATGCCGAACCGCTAGCACATTGACCTCAAAGACTTGCGCCGCAGGTTGCGTCCCGGGAACTCCAGCGACGTTAACCAACGCAGCAATCGATTTCATCTCGAAATCTTGCGATATAGCGCCTGTTAAGTCCTCAATCTCGCCTTCCTCGTTGAGGTCACAGAGGAAATGCTTGACTGGAGCTAAGTCAGGGGGTGGCTCCCCAACATCAACAGTGATAATAGACCTACCGGCTGACATCAGTCGCCGACAGAGAGCGTGACCGATACCAGAAGATGCTCCGGTAACAATCACCGTCCCTTGTGAAGTGTCCGGGCTAGCCATTGCGTCACGCTAGCCCTCTGTCGCGGCTACAGAAAGCAATAAACAAATTTAAGAAAGCTCGGAGACGCAAGGAGACCCCGATTCGGTCTTCGTTGAGGATCGACCAGTTCGGGCGTAGCATCGTTGTTGAACGACTGAGAGATAGCGCCATGGTTGAACCGGATTATCTGAAATTCGACACTTTGTCTTTACACGCAGGTCAAGAGCCAGATCCGACGACAGGCTCTCGCGGAGTCCCGATCTATCAGACCACTTCCTATAGCTTTGTCGATACTGAGCAGGCGGCTGGTCTTTTTAACTTAGAACAGCCTGGTCATATTTACAGTCGTATCTCCAACCCCACGGTTGCTGTTCTAGAAGAACGCCTCGCAGCGCTGGAAGGGGGAGTGGGGGCTGTATGCACAGCCAGTGGAATGGCGGCTTTTCACTTGGCCTGCGCCACCATCATGAGTGCCGGAAATCATGTCGTAGCGAGCCGTAATATTTATGGCGGTTCGCATAACATGCTGAATTTGACTATGCCTCGCTTCGGCATAGAGACCACATTTGTGGATCCTCGAGATTTAAATGCTTGGGAGTCGGCCATCACCCCCGATACCAGGGTTCTGTTCGCCGAAACACTTGGTAATCCGGGAATCGAAGTTCTCGATGTGCCTGCAGTAGCGGAGATCGCCCACGCGCACGGCATACCACTCATGGTGGATGCAACCTTTACTACCCCATATTTGATGAGACCGATTGAATTGGGAGCTGACATCGTCATGCATTCGGTGACTAAGTTCTTGGGCGGTCATGGGATTGCCCTTGGCGGCGTCATAGTTGATGGGGGTCGTTTTGATTGGGCTGCAAACGATAAATTCCCGACGCTCTCACAACCCTACGATGGGTATCACGGCATAACGTTCTCGGAAGAATACGGGCATCAGGCCTTGTCGATGCGAGCACGGGCCGAAGGACTTCGTGACTTCGGGGCAGCGATGAGTCCAGCTAACGCTTTTCACCTGCTGCAAGGTGTTGAGACCTTGCCGCTAAGAATGCGCCGTCACGTCGAGAACACGAAAACTGTTATTGACTTCCTCGAAACAAACGATGCAGTGTCGTGGGTCAGCCACCCCTCAGTTTCCACTCACCCCGATCACGAACTTGCCCAGTCTTTATTGCCAAACGGGGCCGGAGCTATCCTTTCGTTTGGCATCGCTGGGGGTCGCGAGGCGGGCCGCAGGTTTATAGAAAGCGTTCAGCTAGCGTCGCACGTCGCAAACGTAGGTGACGCTAAGACTCTCGTGATCCACCCAGCTTCAACAACCCACCAACAGTTGAGTGCTGAGGATTTAGTTGCGGCTGGCGTAGGTGAGGACCTGATCAGACTTTCAGTGGGGCTCGAAGACTCGTCGGACATTATCGCCGACCTTGCCCGGGCGCTACGCGCCTCACAGAAGGGTTAAATATGCAAATCGAATTTCGGGACGCCATGGTCAATGTTGCTACGGGCGGAGTTGAGCTAAATAAAGATCTCCCGCCCGTATTGCTAGTTCACGGCGCTGGGATGGATCGCACCGTGTGGAGCCAGCAAACGCGCTACCTCGCTCATCATGGCTTCGCTCCAATGGCTTTAGACCTACCGGGACATGGGGATTCAGAAGGTGCGCTTCTCCCGAGCGTCGCGGAGATGGCAGAGTGGGTTGGAGCGTTTATAGAAATGATGGCACTCGGCCCAGTTCGACTGGTCGGTCATTCGATGGGAAGTTTAATTTCGCTCGAAGTGGCGGCTCGTTACCCCCAAACCGCAGAACGACTGATCTTGATGGGAGCCGCAGCTGCGATGCCAGTGCATCCTGAACTCCTAGGAGCAGCTGAACGAAACGAAATTCTGGCGCCTCAGCTGATGACTGCCTGGGCTCATGGAAGCAGAGCTCACATAGCAGGAAACCCAACGCCAGGGCTCTGGATGCGTAGTGGTTGTCAGGCGCTTTTAGAACGCGCAGCGCCCGACGTCATCTACAACGACCTAGCCGCCTGTAACAGTTATGAAGCAGGCGACGTTGCCGCTCGAATTGAATGTTCGGTCAGTGTCATGGTTGGCAGCGAAGACAAAATGACTCCTCCGAAAGCTACAGCTCAGCTAGTAGCAGGTTTCTCGGAGGTCGACTTGCAGCACCTAGACGGGATCGGGCACATGATGATGATGGAGGCTCCTGATCAAATCAGAGACCTGCTGTTACAGGCTTTGGGGTAACTCGAGGCGACAAGAGTCCTCGAAAATGTCATGATCAAGCAAACCTCATTTGAGAAAAGGGGAAGGTATGGCGGTAGAACGCTTTCCAATTGAAGCTTCACACATTTTGATGTTCGCCCGAGCAATCGGAGATTCGAACCTCATCTATTCAGATGATGCGCATGCAGCGAGTACGGAGGTGGGTTCGATAATCGCGCCGCCGACCTTTGCGCAAGCCAGTGCTCAGTTTGACCCCGACTACTTTTTGCGACCCAAGGATGGTCAAAAGTGGTTCGGGAGTGGAGCGACTGCATCAGGCACATTGTTGAAAGACCCGAAAGAATCTAAAGAATCCGATGAGAAGAAATCTGGCTCATCGGCTGGAGGGCTACACGCAGAACAACATTTCACCTATCACCGACACTTGAAGCCAGGAGATGTTCTCAGCGCCGAAAACAAGCCGGGCGAAAGTTGGGAAAAAGAATCAAAGCGCGCCGGTGTCCTCAAATTCAGCGAAAGTATCACTGAGTATCGTGACCAAAATGGCGAACTTGTCGTAACTGCCCGCAGCGTTGGCGTTGTGACCGAAAAAGTTATCGAACAGTAGGAGTTGAAGATGGGATTAAGCGCACAAGAACTCACAATCGGCGATTCCTACTCAGAAGTAGTGGTCGAGGATCTCACCAGAACCCAGATCGTCCAATATGCCGGAGCGTCTGGCGACTACAACCCGGTCCATAGCGACGAGAAATTTGTTACTGAAGTAGCGGGGTACCCCACTGTCTTTGCCCACGGCATGTTGACCATGGGAATGACGGGACGAATGTTGACTAACTATGTTGGAGATGGTCGCCTCACTTACTACGGGGTGCGTTTCGTTAACCAGGTGTGGCCAGGAGATACTCTGACAGCACGCGCAGAGGTAGCTGCGCTTAGAGAAGAAGATGGCGAGACTCTTGTCGACCTGACGATTACAACAACGAATCAGGATGAGAAGTTCGTTTTGACAGGTAACGCTACGGCTCGAGTGGACTAGCGCTAAACGGTCTGGCGAATCAAGGCCCTGCTTGGCTGATCGCAGGCTCAATCAAGGGTTCCGAGGCCCAGGTGGCGCGCCCTTTGCGTCCCCCCGTGACCGGACCGCCTAGACCGATGTCTATAAACGACCCTGGGCTGGCCGACCAGTCGTATGCCTCTATTTGGCTGATACTTCTCCTGCCATTCAACATACGGAAGAGCTCATGCTCTGATATGTGGAGAGATATTTCAGGGTTATTGCCGACAGTTAGAGTCGGCCCCTGATTTAGCTCGATGCTGAGAGGCGAAGATCCGCATGTATCTAGATGCTGGCGCCAGACGACAAAACTACTTTTCGTGGCCAAGGTAAGTGCTTCCTTTGGCAATGTAGTCCCTGGTGCGAGGATTGCTCGGAGGTCGGCTTCGTGCGCTGCCGCGTCACCGAACGCGTATCGAACCGGATCGCCCATTCCTGGCTCCTCATTTAGAGCAGGCATTTGGTCGATGGCCGTTTGCCAAGCCAGGGAAAGTTCGTCGAAATTTAGCGATGCGAGACGTTCGATGCCCTCTTGTGTCCACCGATCCGTGCCATAACCATCAAGTCGGTGCTCGACCCAGTCCTGGCAGACGGCAGTCACGTGGCGCAGAAGATCCAAAGCTGACCACGATGGACAGCTGGGTAGCGACGCGTCTTGATTTCCGTCAACAAGCTCGATAATGCGGTTACTGACGCCTTTGTAAATCTCAAGCACTTCAGAGTCGACCATGAATCCCTTCCTTAACTCTTTGTGTGGAAATGGCCCGAAGCGGCTAATCGCGGCACCCTCTGTCGGCTAGTGAATGGCATCAGAATTTTTCCATTTTCAACACAAACCGTAGGTCGAAACCGCAGTGTTTGAATAGACCAAACACTCTTGCCGTTACCCTTTAGCGCGTCCTGAATATCCAAAAAGTTTCCCCGCCACTTTTCGAATCTGAATTTCCTCTGCCCCTTCAGTGATCCGGTAGCGCCGATGATGCCGGTAGATGTGTTCGAAAGGCATTTTTCGACCATAGCCAATACCGCCGCAGCTTTGCATTGCTCGATCAGCGGCGTCGCAGCAGAATCGATTTCCTCGGTAATTGCACATGGCGACACGATCTGTGATCTCCATATGGTCAACTCCCTCGTCCATTTCCCAAGCGGTTTTCCAGATCAGCGCTCGAATCATTTCCGCTTCGGTGTAAAGCTCCGCTAGCGGAAATTGGATTGCTTGGTTCTGTGAGAGCGGCTTACCAAATGTGGTCCTGTTATTTACATAATCGACCGCCAGGTCGATGCAATGAAGCCCAGCTCCAACAGAGGATGCGGCCTGGCGGATCCGGTTCTCATGCACAAATAGTTGGGCCGTTTGAAGGCCTCTGCCTTCTTCTCCAAGGATGTCGTCGTTGTGGACTCGGACTTCGGTTAGGCGTACGTGTGCGTGATCGGTCGGCATATTGAAGGTCCACATAAATTCCTCCACGCTGAACCCCGCAGAATCGACAGGAACGATAAAGCAAGTGATGCCGTGCCCTTCACCGGGATTACCTGAGGTTCTTGCAAAGATGTAGTCGTGGGTAGCGTGGTGTAGGCCGGTGTTCCAGTATTTTTCCCCGCTGATGACCCATTCATCACCATCTCTGACCGCAGTAGTTTCCATCCAGGTGGCGTCTGAGCCATGAAGCGGCTCAGTCAATCCGAAACCAATGCGTGCTGTGCCTTCGAGCATTTTCGGAATCCAGTACTGCTGCTGTTCCTGCGAGCCGTACTTCTCCATCATCAGAACAGTTGGAAAGTTGCCGATGATTGAGTTCTCGTTTTGGAGGTCGTTGTGAAGACCTAAACCCTTTCGGGCCAAGTGTTCGCGAACTATTGCCATACCGAGGTTGGTGCCGTCCTGGCCTCCGAAACGTTTGGGTAAGTGCCACCTCAGAAAGCCAGCGGCGTCAGCTTCGTCGCGCATGCGGCGCAGCAACGCTTCCCATTCTGCGTTGGGGAGACCATCACGGTCCCAGTCAGTTCTAGCGTCTTCACGGCGGTGATCGAAAAATCGAATGTTGTCGTTTTCGTTCTCAATTGGCTTGATGACGTCGTCGATAAATTCGTCAAGGTCGTCAAGCAAATTTTGAATGTCTGTGGGAATTACGAAATCCATACTGTGCGAACGTATACCGTCAGACGTTGTGGCGCTTCCCATAATTGTTTGGTCTGACTATCTGTGACCTTGGTGTCACTTGGCGCGGGCCCGGGCGGTCCGTCTAACAGAGCGTCATAAAGTTGAGATTTCCTGGCTTCCATATGAGTTGCACCCGGAAATACCCGATGGAGGAAGTCCGAATTCGCGCAAATTTTCTGCATTGGAACCAATCGCTAAAGAATTAGGGATTGTGATGCGTCCCCCTGAACGCTTTCGGCCGACAAGAAAGGCTCACCAGGCGGCATTGGTGGTAGAACATGCTTCGCCCGATGAGGCAGAAAGGTACCACCAACGCCTCTATGAAGCCGTTTGGGTGGAGGAACGCGACATTGAAGACCCTGAAGTTCTCTGCGCCCTAGCATCTGACTTAGCAGTACCTGGCGATTTGATAGAACGGGTCGTAGTCGAAGATGAGTTGCTCGCGGCCGTGCGGTCTTCAATGGAGCGGGCACATGCTTGGGGAGCTACTGGAACGCCAAGCTGGGTTATCGACAATAAATTAATGGTTCCGGGCCTACAAGAAGATGAATTCTTTGACCGAGTAATACAACGTCTCGAAAGCTTAAGAGACGCTGAAGGTGATGCCGACTAATCATTTGGGCTGACCGTCAGGTACTGTCCTGTGTATGCAGCCGATTTATTCAGAAGAAGCCGAGGCCTACCGCGAAAAAATCCGAGATTTCATTTCGAATAATTTGCCAGCGAACTGGCAGGGAATTGGGTCTCTGACAGGTAACGCCAAAGCAGAATTCCTAAATGAATGGCGCCGCATCCTGAGCGACAATCAGCTCTTGGCCACAATGTGGCCTAACGAATATGGCGGCCCCGGATTGTCAGCCAATGAAAATGTGATTATTGCCGAAGAGTTCACTAAGGCTGGCTTGCCTACCGGAGGACCAAACGATGGGTTTGGTATCGGGATGGTTGGAAACACGCTGATCGAGTGGGGCACCGAGGAACAGAAGAAGCACTACCTGCCGCGCATCCTTCAAGGCGAGGACCTCTGGTGTCAGGGCTACTCGGAACCAGGAGCGGGATCTGACCTAGCAAATCTTGGATGCAGAGCCGAACTTGATGGCGAAGAGTGGGTGCTTAACGGACAAAAGATTTGGACCTCAAGCGGTCACTTAGCAAATTGGATTTTTGTATTGGGGCGCACAGCTCCAGAACACGCAAAACATCAGGGCATCACTTTCTTTTTGTGCCCAATGGATCAGCCAGGAGTTGAAGTCCGACCAATTGTCAATATTGCGGGTCACAGCCACTTCAACGAGGTCTTCTTCTCGGATGCTCGAGTACCGAAAGAAAATGTAATCGGCCAGGTCAACGGTGGATGGGCTGTGGCGATGACCCTTCTGGGCTACGAGCGCGGATTTGGAGCGACCACGACCTATTTCCGGTACCGAGCTGAGTTGGACCGCCTAGTCGCAATGGCGCAAGAACGAGGTCGAACAGCCGAAGCCGGCATTCGTCAGAAGCTCGCATGGTGTCATAGCAAAGTAGAAATCATGCGATGGCTGGGACAGCAAGTATTGACCTCCTTCTTAAATGGAGAGCCCCCAGGGCCGAAGAGTTCGATCGGAAAGCTGAACTGGAGCGAATATCACAGAACTGTCACGGAGCTGTCGCTGGATATTCTGGGCGCTGACGCAATGATCCTCGAAGGAGACCCCTCTTACGCTGCCGGTTTGGGAGCCGCAGACGCAGGTACTCCGAACACCACTACGGCCTGGGTGAATAGCTTCCTGTCAGCCCGTTCAGGCACGATTTACGCGGGAACAAGTCAAGTGCAACGCAATATTATTGGTGAGCGAATTCTTGGACTGCCAAAAGAGCCGCGAGCCGATGAAGGCCCCTGGAACGAGACCCTGCGCTGACATGCTGTTAGGGCTCGGCGGGGGAGCATGCAGTGGAAAGACCACTCTCGCGCGCGCACTTCTCGCACTTGAACCCAAAGCGTCGCTCCTATCATTTGACGATTACTACCGCGACCTTTCGCACATGACTCCTAAAGAGCGGGCAGAAGTCAACTATGACCACCCAGATGCGTTGGACACAGAGCTTTTTCTCGCCCACATGGATGCTCTAGGTGCAGGCCAGCCCGCTGATGTGCCCGTGTACGATATGACTACTCATACTCGTACTGGAGACACTCACCGAGTGAATTCAGCGCCGCTAGTCATTGTCGAAGGCATTTTGCTTCTGGTATTGAAAGAGTGCCGAGATCGGCTCGACTACACGGTGTTTATAGAGGCTCCCAAGGACATTCGTCTGCAACGTCGACTCGTGCGTGACGTCGCGGAGCGTGGTAGGGATATTGCGGGCATAGAGAAACAATTTTCAGCCTCGGTCCAACCAATGCACGAACAACTTGTTGCCCCTAGCTCCGCGCACTCAGACTTAATCGTGAGTCACCCGTGGAGCCCCAAAGTTACTGCTCAAGAAGTGCTTGAACATACGAAAAATTTCTAGCCAACTCGAATAATTATCTCTCTATGAACTCGACCCAGTTGCCATCGGGATCTTCCACCATTCCAACCACGACTCCAGGGCGGGCCTCTCGTCGGTCCCAAATGATCGGGGCATCAACGCCTGCGCACGCGTCCAGCGCACTCTGAACATCGGCCACTGACAGCGTGAAGTAACGCATGCCAGTTGAGCCCATCATTCCGCCGCCAACTCCAGCCGCGACCTCGCTAGTTGGGACCACTATCTTCAGCAAGCTGTCGTTGGCCCAAAGGCGATGCATAGCGGCGACACCTAGCGCCTCCATGTTGATAGTCGCTTCAAATGTCATACCGATGACATCACGATAAAAAGCCAACATAGCGTCACCGTTGGTTGTCACTATGCCCAGATCAAAGCCGGGTTTTGTAAAGGTATTGCTCACAGGTCCTCCACGATTATGAAATTGGCCTAGTCGTAACTCGCACCTAGACCAGCTCGAGCATCACTCTGAATACCGTAATTGGGAATCGGGTACCTCAGCCCGTTGCGCGACAGAAATTCCATTCCCTCGATGGCGGTTAGCAAATCTTGAGGAGTTAGAGCCATTAACAACTCGTCCTCCATGACCCCTCCGTACCTACGCTCAGCGAAACAAGGTATAGACAAGCTTGGTTCCCCCGTTGCTAGGGCGCGACCCCAGCTATCAGCACAAGCGGACTCACCGACACAGCCCCAATCAAGCTTCTTGTAGCCGCGCCATTGCAGGCCGTTAATCAGCAAAATCATTTGGGCAGGTGTTGCGTAGACCAGACAAATATCAGGAGGGTCTAACCGCTTAGCGGAAAGAGGTGAAACCGCCATAGCTGAGAATGTCCCAAAGGGTACGCAATCCATCGCTTCTTGATGAGCTGCGCTGTCTTCTAAAGATTCGAACCAAACTCCTTGCATGCGCTCACCCGATAACCATTCTTCATCTTGTGGATGTAACCCAATAACGGCTCCGCATTGGTCACCAACGAGGTCATCCCGGGTAATACCAACAGTCCAATTCAAACGACTTGCCATTCCGACTATCTGATCTGTGGTGTGAATGGCATCGGGCCGCCGAATGCGCGGCACCGCCTTCATTTCTTCAACCGATGCAAATAGCTTCATGCCGATTGGCGTAGTTCTAATCCTCAAGAGTGCCTGCAGGCGGTTCAGTAGATCATCCCAGTCAATCTTTTCGGTACGCAGATGCACCTGTTGTTCTTCGCTTGTATTCATGCTTTCCCCTGACGTGCTGGAGCCAACCTACCGCGCCACGCTGGAACTTAGAGATATCGCTGTAGATAGTCTCAGTTCCATCGATGCAGGCTCCTGCGATTTGTAGGATTAGGGTGACTAGTTGGTTGTCTAAAGATGGCTGCAGCGATCCAAAGTTGAGGAGAACGTAATGGCGGAAGGTCTTCGCACCGAAGTTCACGGAAACGTAGGGGTGGTGATCATGGATCGTCCACCCCACAATTTTTTGAATTTTCGACAGATCCACGACATCGCTGATGCGCTTGAAGAAATGCAAAACGATATGTCGATTAGGTGTGCCGTCCTGGCAGCCGATGGTCGTTCCTTTTGCGCGGGAGCTGACTTTGCCGGCGATGGCGTCGGCGGCGGCGACGACGAAGTCGTTGGGGGCGACGCAACTTTGGCCTTGTATCAAGGATCAGGTCGTCTCTTTGACGTAACGCTTCCTATTGTTGGCGCCATACAGGGGCCCGCCGTCGGTGGCGGCCTCGGGCTGGCAATGGTCCCCGATATACGTATCACTTGCCCAGACGCCCGGTTTTCAGCCAACTTTGCATCATTGGGAATTCATCAAGGCTTCGGGATGAGCGTTACCCTCCCGCAATTGTTGGGCCCGTCGCGCGCCGCTCAGGTCCTATACAGCGCAAAGCGCTACAAAGGCGAAGAAGCTGTCGCCATAGGTCTTGCCGACGAATGCGTCCCCAACGAGCAGGTGAGGGAACGAGCCTTGGAAGTAGCGACAGAAATCGCAGCCAACGCCCCCTTAGCTCTGCGCGCAATCAAGTCAACTTTACGACTCGGTCTTGGCGATCGAGTGCGTGAAATAACCCAGCGGGAAGCCCAACTCCAAGCCCAGCTATCTGCAAGTGACGACGCTAAAGAAGGTATTGCGGCAGTCGGTGAACGCAGAGCAGGCAACTTCAAAGGCAAGTAGTTACTCCTCAGCACAGAAACCAAAATCACCTATAAAGAGAAAACACAATTGGATATGAATGTTCTCATTGCCGGAGGTAGCGGCCTAATCGGGTCCGCTCTCACCACAACACTTCAAAGTCGAGGAGACAAAGTCACCGGAGTATCGCGAAGTCCATCCTTAGACGAGGTCGCCTGGAACGAGATTACGCCCGAATTAATGGAGGACTTTGACGCAGTTATCAATCTCGCGGGGGAGTCCATTGCTGGTCGGTGGACAAAAGCTAAGAAGAAAAAAATTTTAGAAAGCCGTGTCGCCACAACTTCGACCATCGCGTTGGCAATTGCGGATTCGAAAAATCCGCCTCAATGTCTCATACAAGCTTCAGCAGCAGGGTTTTATGGCAACCGCGGAGACGAGATTCTAAATGAATCCTCTTCCACTGGAGAAGGTTTCCTTGCCGAGGTCTGCCGGCAGTGGGAGGCAGCGGCATTTCCTGTAGAAGAAGCTGGAACTCGATTAGTGATGCCGCGCTTTGGCATCGTTCTAGCCGAAGGACCGGGAGCCTTAGGTCGACTTGTGTTAGTAACAAAGTTGTTGATCGGCGGACCCCTAGCTAGCGGTCGACAGTGGTGGAGTTGGGTTTCGCTTAATGACGCAGTCAGGTCCCTATTGTTTCTGCTTGACCATGAACTTTCGGGTCCAGTCAACATTGCAACACCTAACCCGGAAACACAGAAAAAATTCGCCGCCACCTTAGGTAATGTCCTCCGTCGCCCTGCTGTGATTCCAGCACCTGGTTTTGCAATCAGGATGGCCCTAGGGGAAATGGGTACCCACTTACTGCTTGACTCGACCCGCTTAAATCCCGAAACGCTGGTCAACGAAGGCTTCGAATTTGAGGACCCACACTTACAAGAGGCCTTGCGCAAAATTCTTGATATTGGTGCATCTTCGAACTGAACTTAGAAAGAGCTTTTATGGCACTCCAGGCAGACACACAGGCATTTATCGAAGTAGTAGAAGCTGCTCGAGCAGAGGGGCCGTCAGTCGCGGAACAGACCCCAGAGTTTTCTCGGGACCGGTATCAAGCGCTAGCGCATATCTTGGGAGAAGGGCCTGAAGTCCCTGGAGGGGTTGCCGATACGGAAATTCCAGGCCCAGCCGGCCCGATACCCGCCAGAATTTATCGACCCAATGCTGAGGGTCCGCACCCAGTTTTGGTGTTTTTCCACGGGGGCGGCTTCGTTATTGGGGATTTAGATACCCACGATAAAGAATGTCGACTGCTTTGCACGAAAGCTCAATGCGCTGTGATAGCTATCGATTACCGTCTTGCCCCCGAGGCCAGATTCCCGGCAGCTGTAGAGGACTGCTGGGCAGCCGTGCAGTGGGTCAAGGCATCGGGAAGCGAATTAGACCTAGACACAAATCGCGTAGCTGTAGGCGGCGACTCGGCCGGCGGCAACCTCGCTGCCGTTACTGCGCTGATGGCAAGGGACGCGGGTTTAGACCTCAAACTTCAAATGTTGGTGTATCCGGCGACTGACGCATCGCAGCACTATGAGTCTTTTTCGGAAAATGAGGCCGGGCCATTGTTAACAGTTGAAGTGATCGACTGGTTTTGGTCCCACTATGTAGGTCCAGAGCTCAAGGAAGGTGTTCGAAACGATTGGCGTTTCTCACCCGCGTTAGCAGCCAACCACGAGGACTTAGCTCCCGCTTATGTTGCAACCTGCTCAGCCGATCCGCTTCGAGACGAAGGAAATGCATACGCAGAAACGCTTTCCCTCGCCGGTGTCCCAGTCAAGCACTCACTCTTCGAAGGCGAACCGCATCTCTTGTTTCAGATGTTCCACACATGTGAAGGAGCAAAGAGACTTATTGAGGAATGCGCTGCAGCAGTTGCGGCGGCATTCGAGTGAACACTGAAATACAGCGTGACAAGTGGGGTATTGCTCACGTCACAGCCCCTAACCAACTTGCCGCGTTCGAGGCGCAAGGCTGGATAGCTGCCGCGGACCGCATATGGCAAATGGAGTTTGATCGCCTGAGGTCACAAGGACGCTGGGGAGAAACCGTTGGAGCGAAAGCTGCACGAGAAGACGCTTTCTTTAGGCGGCTCGGTCTCGCAGATTTAGCGAAGCAGCACTGGGCGTCGTTGGCTCCTGAGACCAAAGAAATAACCGAAGCCTATGCACGCGGGGTTAACCGCTGGCTGGGTTCCCACGAAGATGAGCTACCCGAAGAGTTCAACTATCACTCCGCTAGCCCGGAACGCTGGCAACCCTGGCATTGCCTAGCGGTGTACAAAGTTCGCCATATCTTTATGGGAACTCTCAACCGAAAGCTTTGGCGAGGGTTTCTCTTAGCCAAAGGAAACCCGGAACTTCTCGATGCTATGCGGGGTTGCGTTGATGACAGCTCAACTATTACGACTTCGGCCTTGCCGGGGGTAGAGCAGCTGACAGATTTATCTAATCTGATCCAAGCGAACGCCGAGCAGCTAAGGGGTCTTGTAGATATCGACGGGGGCTCAAATTCTTGGGCAATTTCCGGATCTCGAACCAAATCAGGCTTGCCGCTCTTAGCGGGGGACCCGCACCGGGGCATCGAGTTCCCCAACGCGTATCACCAGTTCCACATGAATTGTCCAGAGTTCAACGCAATTGGTCTGGCATTTCCTGGTGTTCCAGGATTCCCTCATTTTGGTCATAACGAAACTGTCGCCTGGTGCATCACCCACGGAATGGCAGACGACACCGATCTCTTCGTAGAGACAGACGCCCTAGAAGCCGTTGAATGGGAGGTGGAAGACCTCGTGATACGGGGCGAAGGTAGCTTTGAGGTATACCGAGGGTCAACTCCGCGAGGTCCAGTCGTGCTCGGGGATCCGTCCCAGGGTGCTGCCCTCTCAATGGCATGGACGGGGATGAACGGACAGGACAGTACGTTCGACGCTCTACTACCCATGTTGAAAGCGTCCACAAGTGAAGAGCTTGAGGCTGCCGTCGAGCCTTGGGTGATACCGGTGAACAATCTTCTCTCAGCGGACCGTGACGGACATATTTCATTCAAGGTGAGAGGAAGAGTTATCGAGCGGCCGCATGAGCATAGATGGATTCCTGTGCCGGCGGAGACTTCCGAAGATTGGTCCAATCTGGTCCCTGTCAACTTCACAGACCTGCCGGGAGAAAGCGACCCACTTCGAGGCTATTTGGTGACTGCGAACAACCAGATATCTGATGGGGGACCCTACATTTCACTCGATTTCGCCGGGCCAGCACGGTACGACCGCATAGTTCAGTTGATAGAAGAGTTGCCAAACGCAACAGCAGCCGACATGGAAGTCATCCATAGTGACGTTGTCTCGCTACTTGCCCCATCCATTATTTCGGCATTGACCACGCACGTCACCCGATTCGCCCACCCGTTAGGGCAGTGGTTGGTAGACCAGCTAACAGGGTGGGATTGTGCTCTTTGCGAAGAGTCAGTTGAAGCTTCGATTTACAGTGTGATCCGTCGTCGATGGGCTGAGAGTGTTGGGGAACGCCTGGGCATAGCCACCCCAGAACTTGGTGGCCCCAAATGGCCTTCCCCCGAGTCCGCAAGTCGCATGCTCTACGAAGCAGCCATGCACCTTCTCGTCGACGGGAACTGGCACTTAGTCCCCGGCCTCGACTCCGAAGAGGATTTAGACGTTGCTTTGTCGGCGTGCATAGACGAAACACTTGAGGAGTTAGAACAACGCCTGGGTACGGATAGGTCTCAATGGACCTGGGGCCGCCTTCACAGAATGGCCTCGCCGCATCCACTTGCGTCGGCAGTTGAAGAAGCGAGACACCTGCACCCTCCGATCGATTCGTGCCCAGGGGATAGTGACACAGTGCGTCGCGGAGAGGTAGCTCCCGAAACCGGGGAGAGGTCGGCTGCTGCTTCGGTTGCAAGGTATGTCTTTGATCTCGATGATTGGGATCGCTCCGGCTGGGTAGTACCTCACGGTGTTTCCGGAGTTAGAGGTGAAGGACATGACATGGACCAACGCGCTGACTGGCTGAACTGCACTCTGATACCCATGGCGTTCACTGCATCCGCAGTCGAACAAGTAGCAGCCGAATCTTTCGAAATCTGACGCGCTACGGGTAGCCGTTTTTCTCCGACCGCTTGACAATCGATACAGCACCGCGACTAGTTTCCCGTTATGACCCTGACTGAGCCTGAGACGTATATCGAATTGGGCGCTCCCTTGACAGACACTCATGACAGCGTCTGGCAACGTTTAGGTCAATGCGGCACTTGGTGGAGTGGCAAGGAACGCGTAGCTGCTATGGCAGAGGTGCGCCAAGCTTTTTGTTGTGCCCTGTGCATCGAACGTTTGGAGGCTTTAAGCCCAATGATGATCAGGGGGGAACATGACTCGGTGTCAGACTTGCCGCGGGAAGCCGTGGATCTCATCCATAGATTGGCCACCGACCCTGGACGTCTCTCTAAAGAATGGGCCCTCCTGGTTATCGAATCAATCGGCGAAGAACCATACGTAGAACTAGCAACCCTGGTTTGTGTTCAATATGTCATCGATAGTTTTGCGCGGTCTTTGGGACTTCCGCTTCGCGAGCTGCCCGAACCACAACCCGGAGAGCCGGACAGGGTGCGGCCCGAAGGGGTGGGAGATGTTGGTGCTTGGGTCAGCCAGACAGTTGAAAAATCGTTAGCAAATGTTTCCCGAGCCGCTTCGTTGGTTCCCGCAACCGAAGACCTCTGGCGTGAGCTTGTTCAGGCTCACTACAGCCGAGGACCCCAGTTCGCTGACCTTGTGTGGGATAGAGCGCTCTCCAGGCCCCAAGTAGAGTTATTGGCATCGACAGTCTCAGCACTTAATGAGTGTTTCTATTGAACGGCGGCCCACGTATCGTTGCTCCGTGCGAGTAGCGAAGCCCTGGATTCGGAAGTCGACCTCGAACAGCTCGAAGCCGGCGCGGATGTGACTCACGGAGAACTGCTTGTTCGTTACGCCGAGTCCGCGGTTCGTCAAGACAGCGACCTAGGTAAAGTGCGGTCGGGGTTAGAGGCGCAGGTCGGCCCTGGGGGAGTTATCGAAGCTGCGGCGACTGTTGCTGCATTCGAGGGCTTGAACCGCATCGCTGATGCCACTGGCATTCAACTCGATTCTGGTCTGGCTGATGAATCGGCAGATTTCCGAATGCTGCTAGGTCTGGATGCTTACGCAGGCGCGGCGAGCACTGAGGTGGCAGGCGTTCCGACACGAGCGGCCGATGTGATGGGGATATTTCGGTAAACACTCAAAGCGATACCGATATCAGCGCTAATACGCGACGTTTTCTTATTCCGAACGCTGTGGTTCTCTGGGCAAACCGAGAATTCTTTCGCCAATAATGTTGCGTTGAATTTCGCTGGAGCCGCCAGCTATTCGCATGCCCGGCGAATACAAGAGATTCTCAGTTGTGTCCGAGTGCAACATTGCCTCGGCACCTTGCAAAAGCGAATCTAGCTGCGCTTCGGAGTAGCCAAGTTCGCTGTTCATTAACTTTGCTACTGGAGCGATTAAAGGATCGCCGCCTCGACGTTCCATTAACGCCTGGAGGGCTTTGCCGCGGTTAAGGATTCCGGTTAATTTTTCTGTCCGTACATCGTCTAGAGCAGTCGATTTTTCTGCCATGGTCTCCAGACGTTTCCCGAGGCTGATTACACCTGCGGCTCCTGCGCCACCTCGTTCGTCTTCGAGGACCGCCATAGCGACGCCCCAGCCTTCGTTAACTTCGCCGAGAAGTGAATCAGAAGGCATTGATACATCGGTAAAGAAGACTTCGCAGAATTCGCTATCGCCGGTCATCTGTTTAATCGGCCGAACCTCGATGCCTTCTAGGGCCATATCCAATAGGAAAAAGGAAATGCCTTTGTGCTTGGGTTGGTCGTTGTCGGTTCTAGCCATAAGGATTCCGAATTGAGCGAATTGTGCATTCGAAGACCAAACCTTCTGTCCATTAAGTAAGAACTGATCTCCATCGGCAACAGCAGACGTTTGTAGCCCTGCGAGATCAGAACCAGCTCCTGGCTCACTGAATAGTTGGCACCAAAGAATCTCGTTGCGCAGTGTTGGCCGTAGGAAACGTTCTCGTTGTTGCGGGGTTCCAGATCGGAGGATGGCTTCGCCTGCGAGGACCAGGCCTTGAAGGTTGAGATAAGGAGCGACTTCGGCGATAGCGCACTCCTCATGCCACACGATGTTGTGAGCCGGGGTCAGACCCATGCCACCGTATTTCTCTGGCCAATGCACTCCGGCCCAACCTTCCTCAAAACAGAAGCGTTGCCAATGCATAGCCGGTTTGTGGAGGTGTGGCGGCAAGATCGCGCCGTAAGCAGGACACGCATCGTTTGATCTGACTGCGGCCGCAATGAATGCGGCCGCCTGCGTGCGAAATTCTTCGATCGAGGGAATGTCTTGCATATTTAGAAGGTAGTACTGACTTACGTTGGGGCGCACCCTCTTGTTGCATAGCATCTAGGTATGAGCGATGTCAGTCACACAGACGACCGGTTGACAAACGAGACAGTCGAACTGTTACAGCAGCTAATTCGCCATAAGTGCGTCAACACTGGCGAAGCCGAGTCTGGAGAAGAGGTCCGAAATAGTGATCTGCTAGAAGGCTTTCTAGAAGGTCCGGGGATAGATCTTGAGCACTTCGACTGCCTGCCAGGCCGCCGGTCAATGGTGGCTCGAATAGCGGGCACTGACCCGACGGCCCCATCGTTGTGTCTAATGGGCCATACAGACGTGGTTCCTGTCAGCCCTGAGGGTTGGAGCCGCGACCCTTTTGGTGGTGAGTTGATCGACGGAGAGGTTTGGGGTCGAGGAGCAGTCGACATGCTCAATCTCACGTCCTCTATGGCTGTGGCATTTCGACACTTAGCAGATTCTGGTTTCCGACCCAAAGGCGACCTTGTGTTCTTTGGCGTCGCTGACGAAGAAGCAGGCGGAACCTATGGTGCGAAATGGATGGCCGAAAAACACTGGGACGCTATGGCGGCAGATTACGTCCTTACTGAATTCGGGGGATTGCCTACCGAGACGCCCGAAGGAAAGAAAATCACTCTTGCGGCGGGTGAGAAGGGCCTTGGGTGGCGACGTCTGAAAGTGAAAGGAACCCCGGGGCATGGTTCGATGCCATTTGGCGCTGACAACGCGGTTCTGAAAGCTGCTGAAGTCATCCGGCGTTTAGGGGAATACAAACCCAACGCGAGGTTGACCGAAATGTGGCAACACCAAGTTTCAACGCTCGACCTTGAAGCAGATGTCAAAGACGCTCTCTTGAACCCGACGTCGGTATGGGAGGCGATATCGCGACTGGATTCACCTTCCCTAGCCCGACATCTTCACGCCTGCAGCCACACAACGTTCTCTCCCAACGTCGTACATGGAGGAGTAAAAACCAATGTCATACCTGACGAAGTGGAAATCGATGTCGACATTCGAACAGCGCCAGGCGATAGTGACCAAGTCGATAATCATCTCCGCGAGGCGCTTGGAGACTTATTCGATGAGGTCGAAATCAAAGCCATTCATGACGACCCCGCAACATTTTCTTCTACCGACACCCCGATGTGGCATCTCCTACAGGAAATGATGCAAAAAGCACATCCCGGTGCACCCCTAATACCTTCGCTCATCGTTGGGGCAACGGATGCTCGTTTCTATCGGGATAAGGGATCCGTTGCCTACGGTGCGGGTTTGTTCAGTGACCGTGTCAATGCGTCTGACTTCATGACTCGGTTCCACGGGCACGACGAACGAGTCGATATTGACTCCCTGGCTCTCACGACCCAACTGTGGCTAGACATAGCTACTCACTTTTGGGACAGGGTAGATGGCTGAAGCCGTTAGTTGCTAGAGCAACCGACTTTCGGAGTTACGTGTGGTACCCGGCCTGTCCGAAATGACGTCACGACACCGCCGGCATCTAATTCCCATATCACTCTCATGGTCTTGTCGCCGTCCGTAACCGGAACAAACGTGACGGAGTCCCCGGAAGACGATTCTTCGATCTTGGATCCGAACGCCTCTTTAATGGCGTCTTTGGTGGCACCGATTCCATACCCAGACTTGCTGGTTATGGGCCCGCTGGAGACGTCTACTCGAACGACTTCTCCGTTTACAACCATAAACGCTGCTCCAGTGGCTCCTGCCGCTGGCGTGTAGTACTGGCATGTCTCGCTACCAGTTGAAGCGGCGTTGAAGGTAACCCCAGCTGCTTCCTGAGCTTCAGCAAGGGTTTGACCGATTCTCACCGGTCCGAGTCCGGCCGTTGTGATGGTGTCGGAGTTAGTCAACGTCGGGGGCGTAGTAGTTTCTGTGGTGCCGTAACGCTCTGCCGCGGTTTGGATAGCAGAAGTTGTTGACGAAGCGTCGCTTGTTGCTGAATCGTCAGAGGATGTTGCCGAGGTAGTGATGCTAGGCAGGGTGGTGGTGGAGTCGCTGGCAGTGCTGCTTAGGGAGCACCCAGCAGTAAGAGCAACCAAGGCAATCAGGGCCGAGGTAAATCTGGGTGCTGTGGGTTTCCTGTTTGCGAGTATCACTTCAGTACCTCTCGTGGGTGAGCTGCGTTGGCAAGTTCATCGAACTCGTACATAAGGACGAGGGTACAACTGTTCCACTCGATGTGTCGCCTTGATGTAGGGGTTAGTCTTTATAGACAACGCTGCAGGAGTACGTGCAGCTGTTTGTCGATTTACCATATGGGGATGGAGTTTCGTTATGGCTGAGGCACAGTTCGACATTGTTATCCGCGGCGGCAAAGTAGTGGACGGCACCGGTGCGGTGCCTAGGAAGGCGGATGTTGCGATAACTGGCGACCGCATTGTTGCTGTTGGAGACGTGGAGGGGACAGGGACCCGCGAGATTGACGCAAGCGATCGAGTTGTTACTCCAGGGTTCGTTGACATTCATACTCACTTAGACGCCCAATTAGCCTGGGATCCCATTGGTTCAAGCTCGTGCTGGCACGGAATTACTTCTGTGGTGATGGGTAACTGCGGTGTGACTTTCGCGCCGGTGAAGACTGAAGACATCTCCTACTTAGCGGAGATGATGGAATCGGTCGAAGATATTCCCAGAGAGGCGATCCTGGAAGGTTTGCCGTGGGACTGGCGAACTTACGGCGAGTACCTCGAATTTCTTGATGGCTTGCCGAAAGGAATCAACGTCGGAGGAATGGTGGGACATGTGGCGGTTCGTTGGAACGTCATGGGTGAAGAGAGCCTCAAGGAAGAGCCAGCGACCCAACAAGAAATCGATGCGATGTGTGAGCTGGTCGATGAAGCAATCAGCTCAGGTGCCCTAGGGTTCTCTACCTCACGAACCTTGCTGCACCGAACGCCCGATGGTCGACCTATTCCAGGAACTTTCGCCGACGACAACGAACTCTATGCATTCGCTGATGTCCTAGGTCGACACGGCCGTGGTGTTTTCGAGTCGGCTCCTCGATTCGAAAAAGCTGGAGCGGACTGGACGGGCCTAAAGCATGAAATTCGAACCTTGGGTGAAATCACCCGCCGGAGCGGTCGCCCCTCAACGTTCGGTCTTGTCTATAACGCAGTTCGGCCAGACATGAGTGATGTAGCGCTAGCCGAAGTTCTGACAGAGAATTCAAACGGAGCCACCCTGAGACCCCAAACTACTTGTCGTCCTATCGGGGTGGTATTAGGTATTCAACATCGCACCCCTTGGGCACGCGCAGGGTCAACCTGGAAGTCCATGCAGAACATGGAATTATCCGAACGCCTCGCTTTGATCCGCGACCCTGAATCAAGGCAAGCCTTAGTCGAGGAAGCCAACAATCCTGAACAAATCCATGGGGGCGGTAGCGCCATGGTTGACCTAAGCAGGTTGTATCTATTGGACGCGGAAGACCCCAACTATCGAGTAGGGCCAGAGGGCACGTTAGAAGCGAGAGCAGCTCAAGCCGGTGTAACGCCAGTCGAATTCTTTCTAGACGAAACGGACCGTTCGGACGGGTCTGTGATGCTGTCGCTCCCGATCCTAAACCAGGACTATGAAGCCATCGAAACAATGCTTCAAGACGAAGCGATCGTTATGGGTCTGGCGGACGCGGGGGCCCACGTCGGGCAGATCATGGACTCCAGTCAGCCGACCTACTTCCTGAGTCACTGGGTAAGAGAAACTGGTTTCTTCTCAATCGAAGAAGGCGTACGACGGATCACCTCAGACACAGCGGATCTCTTCGGTTTGGTTGACAGGGGGCGAATTGTGGAAGGCGCCTACGCCGACATCAATGTCATCGACTTCGAGAACCTATCTTTAAGCGGACCAGAATATGTCCATGACTTCCCTGGTGGCGCTGGTAGGTACATCCAAAGAGGAAGCGGTTATGACGCAACAATCGTCAACGGCCGCATCTTTATGGAAAATGGCGAACACACCGGTGAACTCGCTGGAGTCACTCTTCGGTCAACCGACTGATTAGTTTTCTCTTTGTCCCGCTAAGGTGCTGCTATGGCTTCAGCACCTGAGATGAACATTGACAACGAGACCACGTATCGCGTGTCGATCCAAACGGCCAAAGGCACGATCGTTATGGACCTCGACCCGAAATTAGCGCCGAACACGGTAAATAATTTCGTGAACCTCGCACGTGATGGCTATTACACAGGACTCACCTTCCATCGAGTAGTGCCAGATTTCGTTATTCAGGGTGGTTGCCCAGAGGGCACTGGTACAGGTGGTCCCGGATATCGATTCGACGATGAACCCGTCAATGCCGAATACACCTTAGGGGCGGTTGCTATGGCCAATGCTGGGCCGAACACAAACGGCAGCCAGTTCTTTATATGCATCGATGATTGTCAGTCAAAACTGGCGCCGGCATACAACCTCTTTGGTTACGTCTCAAGTGGGATGGACGTCGCATTAACGATCGCTGTCGGTGACGTCATGGACAGCGTCGAGATTGAAGAAATCACTGCGGGTTAGTCAAAAATGCATCAACTCGCCGATAACAGCTAACGTGTGGCCCCTGGCGAAAGGGTCTTCAATGAGTGATGTAGTTCTATATGAAGAGGTCGACGGAGTGGCTTTGATCACTCTAAACCGACCCGAACGGCTTAATTCTTGGACAAGTGAGCTTGGTTCCGAGTACTTCAATGCGCTTGACCGAGCTTCGGAATCAGCGGACGTTAAAGCAATTGTCGTCACTGGAGCCGGAAGGGGCTTCTGTTCAGGCGCTGATATGGACATGCTGCAAGGAATCGGAGCGCGAGACGGAGAAGAAGAAACACCACTAGAGATACGAACCGAACGTCATGATTATGCGCTCACGGTACCCAAACCCGTAATTGCTGCAATCAACGGCGCCTGCGCAGGGCTTGGATTTGTGCACGCAATGATGTGCGATATCCGGTTCGCTGCTGAAGGAGCAAAATTCACTAGTGCCTTCGCTCGGCGAGGACTAATTGCAGAGCACGGCGTGTCGTACATGCTTCCCCGGGTCGTAGGACCGTCAAACGCGTTAGACATTCTGATGTCTGGAAGGGTTTTCCTGGCCGATGAGGCGAAAGAGATGGGGGTCGTGAGCCGCGTGCTGCCTCCCGACGAGCTCGTCACTGCAACTGTTGAGTATGCGCGAGAGCTAGGTAGATACAGTGCGCCGTGGTCCATGGCGGAAATGAAAAACCAAGTGTGGAGCCAACTTGACATGGCGCGTACCGAATCACTTGAGGAATCGAACAGAGTTATGGCGCAGTCTCTGAAGAGGTCAGACTTCAAAGAAGGCGTAGCGAGCTTCGTAGAAAAACGAGACCCAGCTTTTGAACCAGTAGTTGGATCCTGAAATTTTGCGTAATTCTTTATAGGTGGCTCTGAGGGCAGTAGCGTCACAGCGATGACTGAGACGCTTGGGGCATTCGCGGTGCTTGCCTGGCTCGCATACTTAGCAAGTCGACTACTGGCGCGCCGCCACTTACCCGAGCTTGTTGGGTTTCTGATAGTCGGGGCACTCCTGGGGCCATCAGGGATCGAGTTGGTTAGCGAGCATGAACTAGCCGCTCTGCGCCCTCTGACTGAAATCGCTCTCGCCATTCTGATGTTTGTAATCGGTGAACGAGTATCCGTCCGGGCTCTGCGAGCTGCTCGATGGACCCTCACCACGGGCGCTACCCAATACGTACTGTGCGCAGTTTTAGTGTTTTGGGCCACTCGGGCGGTAGGTGCAGATAGATCGGTAGCTCTAGTGCTCGCAGCCTTAGCAGGTGCCGGCGCTCCAATGACTATTGCGCACATCGTCAGTTCAGTGAAGGCAACAGGGAATTACGCCGTTGGAGTAGTAGGCACGCACGCCGTTTCTGACGCATTTGCCACCACGACATTCGCAGCAGTTTTGCCTATAGCGACGATCTTGGCCGACCAAGACGCCGACGTATCGGCTGCAGTGCTGGACTTTGTTCAACTCGGATTTGGCGGGGCCGCCCTTGGGCTCCTAGGTGGATGGTTCATATCACGTCTAGGTTTCCAAATAGAGACGTCAGGCGAACTACTTCTATTCGTATTGGTCCATATCCTCCTCGGGTGGTCAATAGCTGACTGGTTAGACATCTCCTTGCCGCTAGCAGCGCTAATGGCGGGCGCTACAGCCGCATCGGTGTCACCAGAAGCCTTTTCCCTGCGCCTATTCCGAACCATTAAAAGCATCGAACAACCGCTCTACTTACTGTTCTTTGCGTTAGCTGGAGCATCCATACATCTCAACGATCTAGGGGGAGTAGGCATAGTCGGCCTGGTGTACATCGGGGTGAGAGTGGCAGCCAAAATAGTTGGCGGGCTCGTTGGCGGCCTCTTCGGAGGGCTTGGCTGGAAAACAGCTTTAAGGCTTGGCGTCAACCTGACCCCACAAGCGGGCGTGGCGGTCGGTTTGGCGGTTCTGGCAAGTGAAGTGCTGGGAGACCCAGGAGCAGAGGCTGCCACCGTAGTCTTAGGCTCGGTCGTACTTTTCGAACTTGTCGGTCCTCTCTTAGTCGCAAAGGACCTACACGGATCCGATCCTGAACAAGACCCCGGACAGGACAATCCCACGCGGATGGAACTACCCGCAAACGTGCTGATTGCCTCTCCGATGCCAATAGAAATCCCTGAATGGCTAATTGATCTCGCGGCGCGCTGGCGTTCACGCCTTGTCGTTTATCAACCAGGGGAACCTGAATCCGAACATGTTGCGAACCTTTTGGCTAGATGCGCAACCAAGGACGTTGAAGTCGAATTTAAGCCGATGCGCACCGAAAGCTTTACCGGTGCTGTTGTCAGAACACGGGCTGAAACACAAGCAGACATGGTGGTGCTGTTCGCGGCCCGGCCGCAAGGTGCGACTTCCCGCCTTGTTCTCTTTCCATCCGAGCGCATAGCCAGGGAACTCACTGTGCCTGTTCTAACGTTCCCCGTCACAACCGAAGGGCCTCCTGAGCCGGCCCAGAAGAGCCGCAGATGGCCATGGTCAACCTAGTTTCGCTTAACAATTGCTCCGAGTGCTCTCCAATGGGCAGACTGTACTGATCAAGAGAAGGGTTTAGACATGTCAGATCGCGTGGTAGTGACTGTCGAAGATGGGATAGCAGACGTTCGTCTCAACCGCCCAGAGAAACTCAATGCTTTAGACACTGGCATGTTCAGGGCTATTGTCAACGCGGGCGAAGAACTAAAAGAACGATCAGATGTTCGAGTTGCTGTGCTGAGCGGCGAAGGGCGTTCCTTTTGTGCGGGCCTCGATTTTGCCTCGTTCCAAGCGATGGGAGAAAGCGAGAATCAAGCGAACGTAGATGCCGATGACATGGCCGACACAGCCGCCAACAGTCTTGAAGGCCGGATAACCCACCTTGGACAGCAAGCAGCGTGGGTATGGCAAGAGTTAGAGGTTCCGGTGATTGGAGCTATCACTGGACATGCTTTGGGTGGAGGCTTTCAGATAGCAATGGGTCCCGATATTAGAATCGTTCATCCAGATACCAAGATGTCGGTACTTGAGGTTCGATGGGGGTTGGTCCCCGATATGGGAGCCTCTGTGTTACTGCCACCTGTGGTAGGACTTGACGTCGCCAAAGAGATGTACTTCACAGGAAAAATGATCTCGGGTTCGGAAGCAGTTGAACTGGGCGTTGCAACACGTACCGCTGATAATCCACATGCAGAAGCTATGGAGCTGGCAAGAGAAATCTCCGAGAAGAACCCTGAGGCGATACGCCGCATGAAAAATATCCTCAACGGATTGTCAGAGCGAAACACAGCAGAGCGTTTCGCCGCTGAACGAGAGCACATTGGTGCCCTCATCGGATCGCGAAATCAGACAGAAGCTGTGTCTGCCTTCTTCGAAAAACGGCGACCGGAATTTACTTGATTTTGTCGAGGTTCCGAAGGGCCAGATCGTGACTGAACGACTTGAAGACCTCCTTGCTGAGGCCTGTGATCTAGCAGAACAGGCAGGGTTACTTACACTCAACTGGTTTGGGCAAAGCGGTTTAGAAGTTCAGTCAAAGAACGACGGAACAGAGGTAACAGCTGCCGATCGAGCAGCAGAACGATTTATCCGAGAACAGCTTGAAAGCCGACATCCCGATCACGCAGTTCGAGGCGAGGAAGAGGGCGGAGTCGTTGATCCAGACAAATTGACCTGGATCATCGATCCGATAGATGGCACCAGTGGATTTACTCGTGGTGTGCCCCTCTTCTCCACTTTGCTAGCGGTCGCCGATAGTTCTGGACCGATGATTGGAGTCATCCACATCCCGGTACTGCAGTCAACTATTGCCGCTGGCCGAGGAATTGGCTGTTGGCGGGATGGAAAACGAACCTATGTGAGTCAAACCCCTGCGCTTCAAAATGCTTTGGTCAACGCAAGTGCATACAACACGTTTGCTGATTCATGGTTAGTTGATTTGAAAGGTGCCGGTGCGACAATGCGTACCTGGGGGGACGCATTTGGTTACTACCTGGTAGCTGCCGGTCAAGCTGATGCGATGATTGACCCCGTATGTTCCCCATGGGACTTAGCTCCCATGTCAGTTATTGTGGGCGAAGCCGGTGGTCAATTTACTGATCTCACCGGAAATACCTCGTTCGACTTGAATGCACCATCAGATTCAATTAGTGGCGTGGCCTCCAATGGACTAATCCATGATGATTTACTCGAAATATTGGCAATGTCATGAGTAGCCCTAAAGAGAAAATGCCTAACTGGGTTCCTAGAGCGGTTGCTCTGTTCCTCGGCGGGCTCACTCTTCTAGCTGCTGTGGTGTGGATTCTGATACAGGTTCGATCCCTGATCATCGTGATTCTTGTGTCTCTGTTTCTGTCGTTCGCTATTGAGCCGGCGGTTAATTGGTTGGGTCGCCGGGGGTGGCGCAGAGGACCTGCAACGTTAAGCATGTTCGCATTGGTGCTGTTGGGAGTGGGCGGATTCCTGTATGCCATGGGGTCGGTTCTTGCTGAGCAGATCACCAAGTTGACTGCAGAAGCACCTGGATACATACGAGAGATAGAGGAGTGGCTAGAGAGCAAATTTGGAATCGTGGTGGAAACAGATTCGCTCGTCGCAGAATTTTCCAGTGGGGGTAGCGCCGCACGCCTCGCCTCAAACATTGCAGGAGATCTGGTTTCTATAGGCACAGCATTGATGTCGCTGATCTTCCAGACGCTTACAGTCTTGTTGTTCACGTTCTACCTGGTTGCTGACGGCCCAAAGCTAAGACGTTTACTCTGTTCTGCGCTACCGCCAAGGAAGCAAGCGCTGATGCTCAAAGGCTGGGAGATAGCGATTGATAAGACGGGCGCCTATATCTACTCACGGACGCTCTTGGGGCTAGCCGCATTCCTTGTCCATTGGTTGCTGTTCGCGTTGCTCGGGGTCCCTTCTCCTGTCCCATTAGCGTTATGGGTAGGGATTATGTCTCAGTTTGTGCCGGTAGCTGGCACCTACCTTGCGGGCATCCTCCCAATCTTGATCGCGCTCCTACACCAACCGATTAGTGCCTTGTGGGTGCTAATAGCGATAGTCGTCTACCAGCAGCTTGAGAATTACTTATTCGCTCCCCGCATCACTTCTCAAACGATGAATATTCACCCAGCGGTGGCATTCGGTACAGTCATCTTGGGGGCGGCTCTCCTCGGCGTTGTGGGAACTCTTTTAGCGGTTCCGGTAGCAGCTACTGTTCAGGCGTTCGTCTCTACCTATGTCAGGCGCCACGAGCTAATCGAATCAGAGCTGTTAGAGGACACTGAATTCGAGGAATAGCCAGAAATAATTCTGGTGTTAATAATTCGATGTCCCTCAACTTTCGAAGATGAGTTCCACAGTCGTGATGGCACTTTTCACGCTGTGGATTAAGTAGTCCACAGTTCTCGCGTCAAAGAGGGGCGGGTCCTTAAACTCTAAAACTATTGCGGTCTCCTCAGACCGTTCGACAACAAGAACGCTGAGGGGATCAGATAACGAACGCGCTGAAGCTAAGGCTTCTTCCGCTGAGAGCCGGTGATCGCTTCTCGTGACCACCTCGGCCACTATCTCGTTCACCTTGGCAAATGGATGAATGCCTTCCGACTGGTAGCCAATTGACCAGGGCTCTTTCTTTGACCGTTCACGCAAGCCACAATCGCGAAGCCGTCGAACTATTTCCCGACTATCAACGCATCGTGCTCCATGTTGTAAAGCTAGAGCATGTTCCTCGGCGTCTATGTCGTAGTGGTCGCCTTGAAATCCGATTCTTCGTTTGCCCATACCCTGCGCGAATGCATGTAGTTCCCCTAGGGACGAATCTGAGATGAGGTGCCCCCAAAGTTTTCCGCGCCATGGCCAAGTTGGGGTATCTACCAGGATCATCTGAAAGAACTAATCATTTCGTCGATAAATGAATCGTACCTGGGTGCCACGTTTAGCCAATCAAAGGCGGCCACGTGCTCTTGGGTCGCACCTCGGTGGGTATGAAGTGCACTTCTGTCGAGAACAAGCTGTGGACGCAGCGCGTCTTCTAGGGAGCCTTCATAGAGAAGTTCTGAGTGCAATTGACTAGGTACAAGTTCTGGGTAAGCGAGGCGCCTTGGTAGCACTGGTCGTGCTCCAGATGCTATTGCCTCGCTTATGGCGACTCCGAAAAAATCGTGATGTGCGGTTGACACTACTAAGTCGGATGCGTGCAGTATCGCCTGGTATTCGACCCGGTTTCGTGGGCCGCAGATTGCGAGTCGGTCACAAAGATCTCTTTTGAGGCGTTTATGCGCCTTGATGCCACTGCGTTCGACATCGCCTAGAGCGAAGATCTCAAACTGGAAGGCTTCAGAGGCCAGCTTCAACATCGCGTGAACGAACTCATTGGGTCCCTTGTCATGAGACCACCGGTGATTCCACAAGACTTTCAAACACCCCTCAGTGGTTGCGTTGGTAGTCCCTGATGTTTCGATTCCGATGGGAAGCACTCGGATGTCTTCCAACACGACCTCGAGCCTCGCTCCTGCCCCTTTGATGAGATTTTCGATAAACGTAGGGAGTTTTTGGCGAAGCAATTCGGCATGAAAGCGACTCGCTACAGCTACTCGGTCTGCGCTCATTATTGAAGCCCAATCAGCGATGATGCCTCGGTATGCCTGTCCGCCTTTCGGTCCGGGCGGATAACCAATTTGGCTTTCATGCATATATAGCAATGTTGGAGGGCGAGGTGTAGCGCGGTCCAATAGGCCAAATACCGTCGCCAGGTCAATTGGGGTACTGGCTATAAGTGCGTCGACATCCCCAGCAGTTCTGTCAAGTTCGGCAGCGAAGAGCGAAGGTGCAGTTATAAGAGAACGCCGCCAACCCGTGTCGGAACCATCTACGACCTTGATTGAATGTTTGCTCCGGGCCTTCCAACCTTCAACCCAACGTCGATGCGAGCCCCGATGCCACGGTTCGAGGATAAGCACATTAGCCACACAGATGAAGCTACAGGGTGCTTCACATCTGGGTGAGAAACCGGCAAACTAGCGGATCGTGTTGAAGGTTTCTTTTGTCGCGATTTTGGTCTCGTTAGTCATTTGGGTTGGCGATCCCGCGTTAGCGGTCAAAGTGGAATCGGTCGGAGTCGCGTCGATCTACGGTCAGCCAGACCCGTCCGCGATAGCTCCGGGGGCCGGAGCCATGACTTCGCGACCCGACGGCCTGGGGTATTGGATAGCAACAACCGAGGGTGTAGTTGTGGAATTTGGGCAAGCGCAACACTACGGCGATATGAAGGGCACGGCACTGAACAAGCCGATAGTCGGGATGGTTGCTACGTCAACAGGCCGGGGTTACTGGCTAGTCGCTAGCGATGGCGGAATATTCTCATTTGGGGATGCCACTTTTTACGGTTCTACGGGAGCTCTGACCCTGAATAGTCCAATCGTCGGGATGACGGCGACACACACAGGCGCCGGTTATTGGCTCGTTGCGGCTGATGGAGGAGTCTTCTCCTACGGCGATGCCACCTTTTACGGTTCTACAGGAGCCATCAAACTAAACCGGCCGATCGTGGCAATGCTTTCAACCAAAACAAGTCAGGGTTACTGGCTCCTGGCAGACGACGGAGGCATTTTTACCTTTGGCGACGCTCATTTTCACGGTTCTGGGCCCGGACGGGGATTTAGTGAGTCTTTCGCAGGATTAATCCCGACTCTGGACGGAAGTGGTTACGCGTTAGTTCATACCAACGGCACGGTTACTCCTTTTGGGGCTTCTTCTCTTAGCGGAGCTTCAGCGTGTGATCCATGGCCCGTCACCGACATGTCCATAGCCGGAGAAGGCGCTGTCGTGTTGCGCACCCCTAATGTCGTACCTCACGAAGCGCCGTCGAAGTATTCGGCTCAAATGGATGCGCGTTACCTTGAGAGCTTTATTTTCCACACACAAAGCTGCCAGATTGATGTTCCTTTACAGCCGATGTCGCTCCTAGCGCCGCTTGCGGAGCCCGTGACAACCTCGTCTTATGGGTGGCGCAGGCATCCAATATGGGGAGAAATTTCGATGCACCGTGGGATCGACTTTATTGGCCCTAACCGAACGTCAGGAGGAGCTGCTTTGGCGGTTCGCTCAGGAACGGTTATAGCTGTTGTTGATTTGGTGGCGTATGGCAAAACCGTTGTTGTTGATCATGGGGATCAGGTGGCAACTATTTATGGGCACCTGAAGGAGTCGCTCGTGAATGTCGGAGCTGCAGTAGAGCGAGGAGAGCCACTTGGTTGGGTTGGCTCCACCGGCTTATCAACCGGCGCCCACCTGCACTTTGAACTGCGCGTGCAGGGTAAGGCCGTCGATCCGGGCCCCTATTTGGTGCTGCCTTAAAAGCTTTCTAAAACACTTCCAGGTGCTCGAGAACAGCATCGATAAACCCGAAGTTTTTTGGCGTGGCGAAGTGGTCGCAACCTTTTAGGACCGAGAGACTGGAGTTTGGCAGAGCTTCGACGAGCGGGTCAGCGGGACCTGCGAAATCCTCCGTTCCTAATACGACTCTCACAGGGTGGGCAATTAAGGCAAATTCTTCCTGCCCTAATGGATAGTGCTTACGTCGCATGAACGCTGCAAGTGCTGCGCCATCTTGGTTTGGTTCTGCTGCGTAGCGCGCAAAGGTTTGGGCGTGGACATCATCTTGATCAGCGTCGCCTTGAACACCTTTGGCTATCCGTTCGGCTTGAGCTTCGTCCCGTTCAAACAGATTTCGACCCACGCCGGCAACTACGAGTTTCCCGAACTTATCGGGAGCAATCGCAGCCATGCAAAGCAAGGTCCTAGCGCCCATCGAAAATCCGACTCCATCGACTTGCCCTGCGGGGAGTCGTGACACCAAATCTTGTTCCATGTCTGCGTAAAGTTCGGGCTCGTGGTGTTTCTCCGCTGAGCCATGGCCCGGAAGGTCCCACGCGATGACCTCGCGGCCAGCATCATTCAGGAGTTCGATGATGCCGGTGGGATTCCAGGTGGATTCAACAGAGCCTGTAAAACCATGGAGAAGTAAAACGGGATTAGACATCTAACAATTCTGTCAGAGGCGCAAACTTTTCGCGGCCCCGCTTTCCCTAGAAGAGGGAGCGCGAATTCGATTACCGTACAAGGCACTTGTTCGGAAAGAAGGAGAAGAATGGCGCCCTCCACCAGCGACGCTATCCGTATTGCAAATTGCAGCGGGTTTTTCGGCGACCGACTATCGGCTGCAAGAGAAATGGTTCAAGGCGGACCCATCGATGCTCTCACCGGTGATTGGTTGGCGGAGTTAACGATGCTCATTCTTTCGAGAATTCAGGCGAAGGCCCCAGGAGCTGGATACGCGCGGACCTTTGTCACCCAAATGGAAGAAGTGATGGGTGAATGCTTGGACAAAAACATCAAAGTTGTTTCCAATGCGGGAGGCTTAAACCCGCAGGGTTGTGCTGACGCTGTACAAGAAATCGCAGATCGACTCGGCTTGAACCCAAGCATTGCCTATGTCGCTGGAGATGATCTTGCCCCCCGGCTGAGGGAGCTGATCGAAGCTGGAAATGACTTTTCTCACCTTGATACTGGTGAGTCCTTAGGAGAGCTTGCTGACCGAATCGTTACTGCAAACGCATATATCGGATGCTGGGGAATTGTCGAAGCCCTTAATCAAGGCGCTGACATTGTGGTGACAGGAAGAGCTACTGATGCTGCGGTAGTTGCAGGTCCCGCGGCGTGGTATCACGGGTGGCAACGAGACGATTGGGATGCTCTAGCTGGCGCAATCGTTGCCGGTCACGTTATTGAGTGTGGGGGACAGGCCACAGGAGGGAATTACTCTTTTTTCACTGAGATTGAGGATCTCACCTATCCGGGTTTTCCGTGGGCTGATGTTTATTCTGATGGCAGCTCGGTGATTGGCAAACACGACGGTACAGGGGGCGAAGTTTCTATTGGAACCGTAACCTCGCAGCTGCTTTATGAGATCCAAAGCGAGCGTTACTTCAACCCAGATGTCGTGAGCCGTTTCGACACCATCCAATTAGAAGAATTGGAACCAGACCGGGTAAAGATCTCGGGTACGCGAGGTGAACCTGCACCCAAGCAGCTAAAGGTAGCTATGAACTACCAAGGCGGTTTTCGTAATCAGATTTCTATTGGTCTGACAGGACTAGATATTGAAGCAAAAGCAGAACTTATAGAGCGCCAGTTTTGGAATGCCTGTCCTTATGGGCCAGAGGACTACGAGTCGGTGGTTCGTAAGTATCTGCCCACGCACAAAGTGAATCCGGATACCAACGAGGAAGCGGTGGCTGTATACAAAATCATCGTCAAGGATCCGGATGAACGAAAAGTGGGTAGAGCATTTTCAAATGCCGGAACCGAAATCGGATTGTGTTCAATCCCTGGCATGTTTGGAACTGGGGGAGGCCCAGGTCCCGGTCAGCCATTTGGTGTGTACTGGCCGGCGCTTATTGATTCGGAGTTGGTGCCAATGGAGGTTGTCGTCGACGGAAAGTTAAGCGTTGTTGACAATACTCCCCATTCGAATTCTGAGGAGATAGCGGCTTCAGCGCCCGAAGTGCTGGATGTGGTTTCAGGCCCCACGCAGCTTGCGCCCTTGGGGGCACTATTTGGAACTCGGTCTGGGGATAAAGGCCCTAACGCAAACCTGGGAATTTTCGCGCGGACGCCAGAAGCCTTTGCTTGGCTCAGTAGCTACCTATCGATCAACAAGCTAAAGGAATTGATGCCCGAGGCGGAGGAACGAAAGATCGATAGATACGATCTGCCAAATCTCTTAAGTCTCAACTTTATTTTTCACGGGTTATTGGAGGAAGGTGTGGCAGCCTCGACTCGGCAAGACCCTCAAGCGAAGGCCCTTGGTGAGTATCTGCGAGCTAAAGTTGTGGAGATTCCAAAAAATCTTATGACCTAATAGTTAGATCAACTGAGTATCGGGTTCCGAAATAAACGAGTTGGTGAGGGTTCCAATCCCTTCAATGGAGATTGACACCTCGTCTCCTACTTTCAACATCTTGGGAGGGTCCCAATACAAGCCGACGCCAGCCGGGGTGCCGGTAGCTATTACGGTGCCTGGGTCAAGCGTGAATGCCGACGAGAGGTGATGGACAATATCGAAACAGTCGAAAATCAGGTCGTCTGTGCTCGAGTCTTGTCTAATTTCGCCGTTAACTCGGGTCGTCAATTGCCGGTTATGCGGATCGAAAGCGTCGCCAGTAACCATCCAAGGCCCCATCGGCCCGTGGGTATCCCACGACTTGCCCATCAGCATTGTGGGGCTAGCGCGCTGCCAGTCTCTGACACTGACGTCGTTCATGATTGTGTAGCCGGCAATAACCTCGGTAGCTCGATCTCGGGGCACGTGCCGGCAGCGCTTTCCGATGACTATGGCTAGTTCGCCTTCGTAGTCGACCTTTTCTGAGGCAATGCTAGGAATATGTACGCCAGCGCCGGGACCCACCACGCAGTTGTGATGCTTAGTAAAAATAACGGGCGTGGTTGGCACCTCTCTGCCGCCTTCTTCTGCGTGTGCGCGGTAGTTCAAACCCACGGCAAGAATTGCCGGAGGGGCTCCGACAGGAGCCAATAATTGTGCTTCGGAAATAGGTGTTGGTTCCCCGGTAGCGAGGCCCTCAAGGCTTACTCCAGAAGCGAGGAGCTCTGGCAGATCCTGATGCTCCGTATCGATATCCCTGAGTTCTTCACCCACGACCGAAGCGATACGAACAGAATTTCTGACAAGATGTCTAGCTATAAACATGTAGGGACCATAGCCCCGCTGCGGTGGCTTGAGCGCTCTGGTACAGCAAATGCGAGCTATTTTCTAAGGCCTAGCTCAACGCAATCTGTGTCCCAGCTTGTCTTCTTGTCCTTTCGCTTTCACTCTGGCACCCTGGCTTAAAGATTGTTTTCTGTCCGATGATGAGAGAAGAGCGAGTTGCGATGCGCGGACCCGAAGTGAGCGTGGACTCAGTCACAGACTCGATTACAGGTTTGCCCGATGGGCGGGTCTTCGCTGTGGTGTTGGAGAGAAAAATCGCGCTTGCCCGTCGCACGCTTAAACCGATTTCGGTGGTCTATTTTCGGATCGATGACTTCGAGTCGTTTGCCCCGTACATACGCGAGCACGCGATGCGGGCGACCTCCCGGGTTATCACTAACACTGTGCGCGAATCTGACACAATTTGTGGCCTAGGCGACGGGGAACTAGTAGCGCTTCTCGATGACACTTCCGAAGCGGGCGCTGTTTGGGCTGCCGATCGAGTGCGGAGGGCGAACGGAGAATCACCTTCACGCGACGTCGTATCGCTCTCAGCGGGCGTTGCTTGCTACCCATCGCACTCTATGGATGCAGAGGAGTTACTTGCTGCTGCCGAGTTAGCGTGCGCGCGGGCTCAGGCCCACGGTCCGGGCCGGATCGAAGTAGCGGTCGATGCCGACGACATCTGATTGGTTCTAGCTCTACGACTAAGGTGGAGCTGCGCCGGAGTAAAAAACTATGGAAAAAAATTACGAGAATCTGGTTATTGACTTTCCAGACGACGGAATAGCCCGAATCACCATGAACCGGCCTGAACGGCTCAACGCCCTTACCTATGGACTGGTTGAGGATCTCCACACAGCACTTGATTTCGTAGATAGCCAGCACGAAATTCGGGCGCTGATTATTACGGGAGCCGGTCGCGGTTTCTGCGCGGGTCTTGATCTCACTGGTTTCGGAAAAATTCCTGGCACCGAAGATTTTGGTGAGCAACAGCAGGGCATGGCGGTGCAGCAACATATAGCGGAATTAGTGCATCACATGCGCGACACGAGACAACCGATCATCGCTGCAATTAACGGAGCTGCGGCTGGTGGGGGATTTGCCATTGCATGCGCTAGCGATATTAGATACTGCGGTGCTTCAGCTAAATTTGGTACGGCATTCGTCCGACTGGGAATTTCAGGATGCGACATTGGAGTCAGTTGGATGCTGCCTCGCCTCATTGGCGCTTCTCGCGCTTGGGAGTTAATGCTCACTGGCAGGGTTATTGATTCTGACGAGGCGAATCGCATTGGTCTGGTCAGCAACGTCACAGCCGACGAAGACCTTGCTTCAACCTGTCTCGCGGTCGCCCGAGAAATCAGGCGAAATAGCCCTTTCGGCGTCTGGATGACCAAAGAAGTGATGTGGTCGAACTTAGAAATTCCGAGCCTGCGGGCTGGAATTGACCTCGAAAATCGTACGCAGATCCTTGCTGCAGGCACCGAAGACAGCAAAACAGCGATGGCCTCTTTTCTGGGGCACCAAGACGTCGCCTGGAAAAACCGTTAGTTAGCGGTTAATGCCTGACTGAGGACATCTAGGCGCTGGTAGAGCTAGTCGATCCCGACTCCTGTTTTCGCAGTTTGGTTAGTGGGCAATTGCTGCTGAGGTGCTTACCCGAGGCTCAGCCGCTCCGACTAGCACCCCTCCTTCGACTTTGATGATGTGAGCATGTCCGAAAGCACTGTGATTCGCCCCAAGCGAGCGAATCTTGTGGCCGCGTGTTGCAAGATTCTCAACCAGTTGGGGCTCGACATCCTCGACTTCTAGGAAGACTTCGGAAGGATCGGCCCATGTGTTAAAGCCATTGGATTGAGCACCGGAGAGTCTCCACCTCCTAGCTGCTAGCGCTTGAGCTGGGTCTTGGCCAACGACTAAAAGTCTTGCGAGAAGTTGAAGAACGATCTGAGGTTGCGAATCGCCACCCATAGTGCCAACCAGCGCCACTAGTTGAGCCGCCGAGTCTTCAACCAGAGTTGGAGCCAACGTATGAGGAGGGCGTCGCTGTGGTCCATATGCTGCCCGGCTAGCTGGGTCCACAGAAAATCCAATACCGCGGTTATGTAACGAAACTCCGGTTTCAGGCAAAAATACCAGTGCCCCCCAGCCTGAAGCATTCGATTGGATCAGTGAAACACCCATACGACTTTCGTCAATCGCGTTGAGGTAGATCGTGTCGCCATGGTTGACCGCAGCGGGCAACGAAGCGGTTTCATCCATCCGGATAGCTCCTGCTCGTGGCGCTAATCGCGAAGGAGCTAGTAACAACGGACCATCAGCATGTTCATGTAAGACGTCCGGCCGATCGTAAGCTGCCTGTAGGGACGCTTCGACTAGTAGATGCCAAAAGTCGGGGTGATCTGCAGCTCTAGGTACGCCGATTTGATCCGCTATCCAGGCGGCTGCCAAGCATAGGTAGCCTTGAGAATTCGGTGGCAGCCCCCAAATCTTGTGTCCGAAAGCGTCGACCGACAGTGGCACCACCCACTCTGCCTGAGATTGGCTTAGGTCCTCTGGGTGGTATTCACCACGTCCGAAATCCATTAGTTCTTGACCGAAAGCGCCTAAGTAGAAGGTTTCACGATTACCGCTCGTCAGCCCCTCGAGGATTTTTCCAAGGCCAGGGCGCTTTATGAGCTTTCCAACCTTCGGCATCCCTTCGCGCAGATAATCATCGGCATATTCGACACCCTCAAGAACTTCTGTGGCGAGAGCACATTCAGCGCTGATCGGGAAACCATCCGAAGCTAGCGTTATCGCGTCGGCCAGTACCTCTTCCAGAGGGAGGCGACCAAACTTCTGGTGGAGTGCGAGCCAGCCGTCCACGCAGCCGGGAACCGGTACGCTTCTTGGATCCTTGTGGAAGGGCATCGAAGATAAAGCATCAGCAGTAATGGTTTTGATGTCAGCCCCACTTCCGGAGCGACCACTTGCGTTGAGGGCGAATGGTCGTGGTTGGCCAGGCACATGCACGAGTGCCCACAGATCCCCTCCTACCCCGCACATATGTTGGCTAGTGACTGCGAGAACGGCAGACGCTCCAATGGCAGCATCAGCCGCACTCCCACCCTTTCGCAGCAAAGCAACTCCGGCGCCGCTTGCCAGTTGATCTGTGGAACACACCATGCCCCGTGGTGCGTAACGAGCCGAGAAAGGTGTGTTCACCAGATCTTTATTCATTGTTCCTCGGCGGGGATCAAGGTGTTCGGGCTCAGAATCCCTTTAGGGTCGAAACTTGACTTAATTGCGCGAAAAATGGCTATCTCTTGGCCGGACCGGTTCAGATGCAGGAATTCCTTCTTCGCTGTTCCTATACCGTGTTCGGCTGAGATGCTTCCTCCGAGCTGTGCGACGTAGCCAAGAACAGCAGATTCCACTTCATTGTCAGGTTCTAGGCCATCATCTCCTAGAACATTGACGTGAACGTTCCCATCTCCGAGATGTCCGAACATCACAGCGGTGGCACGCCGGTCAACCTCGCTGATTATTTCGGGAATTCTGCTAACGAATTCTGCTAACTCCGATGCTGGGAGCGTAACGTCCAGCTTGTGGGGTGTCCCACGAGTCGCAATGGCCTCTGTGATCTTTTCTCGGAACTGCCAAAGCCCTGCTCGGCTAGTGCTGTCGTGACCCACTGCAACGTCCAAAACGAGATCCCCTAAGTCGCCGATGGCTTGAGCTAGCTGATCGGTTGGGTCGCTGCTAGAGGCTGCCTCTACGATCAACCACGCCGAACCATCTGAGCGAACAGGAATAGACGTTGAAATGTAGTCCGATACCAAATCCATGGCCTCGCGAAAGATCACTTCCACCGCATGTAGGTCAGGCACCGATCGTCTTAGCTGAGCAGTCGCGCTAACGGCGTCCCCTACCGACTTGAACGCGAGCATCGCTGAACAGCGCTCATCTAATTGGGGATGAAGCCGTAAGCGTGCTTTGGTGATCACTGCGAGAGAACCCTCACTTCCGGCAAACAAGCCTGGGAGGTGGTAGCCGGTATTGTCCTTTTCTAGGCCCTCAAGGTGGCTGATCGAAGAGCCATCAGCCGTGACCGCTTCCACGCCGAGTAATTGATCACGCATCGGGCCGTACCGCACTACGTTGATGCCGCCAGCGTTTGTAGCGATCATCCCACCAATGGTGCAGCTATCTCGCGCTGCTAAATCAACCCCAATGGCAAGATTGAAGGGGGAAACGTGGTTCTGTGCTTGAGCCAAGGTCACCCCAGCCCCAAGAGATACTTGCTGGGCCAATACGTCAACGGGCTCACAAACATTGAGGCGTAGTAACGATAAGACAACCTCGCCCCGGAGCGGGACACTCCCGCCAACCAAGCCAGTGTTGCCTCCTTGGGGGACAAGCGCGACGTTCGCGTCCGAAGCAACTCGAAGAATCTGAGCAACCTCTTCCGTCGTGCCTGGTCTCAGAACTAGCGGCGTCGAACCTTTAAAGCGTCCTGTCCAATCAGTGGAGTAACTTGCTACTAGTTCATCTTCATGTAACGCATGAGACGCCCCGACAATTGACTCGAATTCATCCAACAAGGATTTGTCAAGAGAAGTCATGTGCTACCCGCCTTGAGGCCATAAGCCTCGCTGGGTCATAACATCGAGCAGAACTGCGGGCAGATCCGTCATTATCCCGTCAACACCAACATCAAGGAGCCAGTCCATTTCAGTGGCGTCGTCAATCGTCCACACGTGCACCGCAATTCCACGCGCATGCATCTTTTCGACAAAGCGATCGTCAATGATCCTGACTGGACCTTGAGAAATGGGAACCTGAGCAGCGCGAGCCCGAAACTTTCCAACCGGCAAGCCCCAACTACAGAGTCGAGCTTTAACGACCTCGATGGGCCCCATGCTCAAGCACACAGCATCACCAAATTCTCCGTGCAGTCTTTTAAGCCGCGCGTCAGAAAATGCTCCAACGCAGACACGGTCAAGCGCATCCAACTCACGCAACTCCCTAATCAGAGGCTCAACAGCCTGGTTTGATTTTGGGTCGATATTGACCTTGAGGTGCGGGAAGGCTCGCATGAGCTCGCTAAATCTAGGTATTGGCTCTTGCCCATCTACGAGAGCGGTTTTCACTTCGGTCCAGCTAAGTTCCGAAACTTTGCCGACTTTGTTTGTAACCCGATCCAAGCGGTCATCATGAAAAGCGACAAGCACTCCGTCTGCTGTTGCGTGAACATCAGTTTCCACGTATTCAAAACCCAGATCAACCGCCCCTTGAAAGGCGGGCATCGTGTTTTCGGGCCATTCTCCAGCGCCACCTCGATGAGCGATAGGAATCGGACCAGGGGTCTCCAAGTATGGATGAAGGCTGGGCATGTGCAATTGATATCTCAATTCACCGATAGTTTCCGTTCTCAAGCTACTCTCCGAAGTCAGTGACTTCCTCTTCGGACGCATCTATAGACATTTTCTCTGCAGCTTTGTTAAAGGCTCCGGTACCTCTGGATGAGGCAACCTTCGCCTTAAGTGCTTACTGCCAAAATCGCGCGCTCCACCTCGACGTGGAGCTTCGCCTTCTGGATGATCTAGCTTCCCGCGTGATCACTCCATCATTCCTTGGGATCGCAACGCTGTTGTTCGAAGAACTGGGCTTTGCCGGCAACAATCTGGATTACTTCAACCCGAGGAATAGCTACCTGGAACAGGTGTTGGAGTCACGAAAAGGAATACCGATATCTCTGGCCGTAGTGATGCTGGAAGTCTGCAGAAGGTGCGGTGTCGAAGCCTGCGGGATTGGCATGCCGGGTCATTTCCTGGTCGGAGATAAGGACGATGCGACCCAACTGCTTGACCCTTTCCGAGGCAAAATTATTAGCTCGGTGGAAGCAGAAAATTTATTTGCCTATTTGAATCCGTCGGCCGAATTTCAGCCCGAGTTTCTCGAGGAGACTTCGAACAGCACCATTTTGTTGCGGATGCTTAATAATTTGCGGCTCATACATAACAAGCAAAAATCGACAGAAGACCTCATTCGGGTCCTGGACCTCATGGTGTGTTGGGAGTCTCCACCCTTGGGTGAAGTTAAGCAGCTTGCGGCGGCGCTTGATTCGTTAGGCAAGACAGACCAGGCTGCGCGCCGACTTGAGGAGATAGCTGCCCGCTCTACAGGCGAGACAAAACAGCAAATTGAGTCTTTGTCGACGCAATTCTGGCGACGCCTAAATTAAGAGGTCCTCACTCATCAAAGAATCTAAGCAGCATAAAAGTTGTGAGTGGGAGTTAGGAAATCTAAATAAAGCTGAGAAACTTACATAGTCCGCCATCCAGAAGTGTTGTTACTGTCGTAGAGCAACAAGGAACCGGGAACAAACATGAATCAAAGCTCTGAAGAAAAACACCTTGACGACTTGGTCCAGCAGTTACTCGCGGAACATGATCCCAACGGTTCGCGAGCAGAGTTCCTTGGGGCTCAGTATGACCTTGGTTTGGCGTGGGTCCATTTCGATGAGGGCTACGGGGGACTGGGTCTTGCCCCCAAGCTTCAAGGACAAGTCAACGCCAAGCTGGTTGATGCTGGTGCACCAATGTGCTGGCCCCGTAACCCTATTGGCTACGGAATGTGTGGACCTACGGTCTACACGCATGGAAGTGAGCAGCAGAAGGCCAAGTATCTGCGGCCCCTCTTCACAACCGAGGAGATCTGGTGCCAGCTGTTTTCGGAGCCTTCGGCAGGTAGTGACGTGGCCGGGTTAACAAGTCGGGCTGTGAGAGATGGCGACGAATGGGTGGTTAACGGCCAGAAAGTGTGGACAACGCTTGCACACGTCTCGCGCTGGGGTTGTCTCGTAACTCGTACCGATCCGGAAGCTCCAAAACACAAAGGCTTGTCATATTTCGTTATAGACATGGATCAGGTGGGTGTTGATGTTAGGCCTCTGAGGCAAATGACGGGAGACGCTGAATTTAACGAGGTGTACTTCACGGACGCCCGTATTCCGGATTCAGAACGGTTGGGAGAAACCGGCGAAGGATGGAGGGTGGCTCTTACAACCTTGATGAACGAGCGAGTTGCGATTGGGGGAGGTCAGGCACCGCGCGGTTCCGGCCCGATCGCTGAATCGGTCCGACTCTGGGCGGAGATGGATGAGGACCGCCAAAATCCAGCTACGCGAGATCGCTTGATGTCCCTCTGGGCGAAGGCGGAAGTGGCTCGTCTCACCAATATTCGCGCGAGTCAAAATCGGGCTAAGGGAGTGCCTGGGCCCGAAGGGTCAACTGGCAAGTTGGCATTCGCGGAAAATAACAAAGATATTCATGAGTTCAACATGGAACTTTTGGGGGCTCAGGGAATGTTGTACGACACCTATTCGATCGAGAGATCAGCAATGGCTATGGGAGCGGCAAGCACTCAGCAACAGTTTCTTAGGTCAAGAGCCAACTCGATAGAGGGTGGCACTTCGGAAGTCATGCGCAACATTCTCGGCGAGCGTGTCTTGGGACTGCCGGGTGACGTTCGAATGGACAAAGATCAACCATTCTCTGAGGTTCCAAATAACTAGAGTGCCCAACTAATCACGGACAGATAAGTGGGGCTGGCCCCTGAAATGCGTGGTCTCATTAATGGATTTAATGCTCCGATGTCCAGCGCCCGATGCGAGAACGCGACTTACCGACGAGTAGTCAACGTCGAACTTCATGAAATTATTTTCGGCGATAGATAAACATGACGCGATATAGGCGTTGATCACCCCTCCGTGACATACGACAACAACGCGCTGCCCGGAGTGCTCCTTGATTAGTTCTTCAACCTGGTGAATCACGGAGTGGCGCCATGCATGTATGGAATCCCCTGAGCTAGTTACCGCGCCGGCCGCCATACGTTCCCAAGCTTGACGATTAACCTCCTTTAAAATCTCCATCGGCACATATGAGCTTGAGTTGCGGTCGAACTCGCTTAAGTGTTCGCGGATCACGGCGGTTAGACCCAGCGCCTTTTCGATGGGCCGAGCCGTTTCTAGCGCCCGCCGCATTGGGCTGCTGTAGATGTGATCAACCGATTCTTCGCTGAGCCACTGCGCCACCGCAGTTGCTTGAAGATGTCCCACCTCCGCTAATGGAGGGTCCGCGGGGCTGCCGTCAGAGGTCTGTACATGCTCAGGTCTTCCGTGGCGGACAAAAATCAACTCCATGTGAGCGACGATAGGACGTTCAGGATCTAAATAGCTACTTCTTCGTTGTTGACGATCAGATGAACACTGGAAATTCTTCTGGCCTTTTCAGCGAGGCTCGGTACCGTAGTTTGCATGGCACGTCGCACGAAAATCATTGCCACCATCGGTCCAGCTTCTCAAAGCAACTCAACTTTGCGAGGCATGATGGAAGCTGGCATGGATGTGGCTCGGATCGGCCTCGCCCATGGGACCCTAGATGAACAGGTTGAAAAGTTCCGTGTGGTCCGGTCAGTCGCCAGCGAACTCGGAAAGCATGTCGGGATTGTCGTTGATCTTCCCGGCCCGAAGATCCGCTGCGCTCCCTTTGATAATGGAGGGGTAGAGCTTCTCGAAGACGCGCAAATCTCCCTTTCTGTCGAAGGCGACGTGAGCACTCCCGACTTGATCAACGTGGACTACCCAAACCTCCTGCAAGACGTTCAACTCGGTGACAGCTTGTCGTTTGCCGACGGAAACGTAGTTGTGAGAGTCGAAGATCGAGAAGGGGATAGGTTGAAGGCCCGAGTTGTTCATGGAGGACGACTCGAAGGTCGACCCGGCCTTCACGTACCTTCAGACCGCCTTAGGTTGACCTCGCCCACAGACCAAGACCTAGCTCTTCTGGATACCTTCGTTGAATTGGGTACAGATATGGTCGCAGTCTCGTTTGTTCGTTCAGCTCACGATATTCGACGCCTTGGCGTTGAGCCCGCACCCCGAGGTCCAATGATCATCGCGAAGATTGAAACCAAGGCGGCAGTGTTAAACCTTGAAGGCATTATCGAAGCTTCGGGAGCAGTCATGGTTGCTCGAGGTGACCTTGGTTCAGAAGCAGATATCGAAGAACTCCCGCATCTACAGAAACACATCATCCAAGAATGTATCGCTCTTGGTAGACCGGCGATTACGGCTACCCAGATGTTGGAGTCAATGGTTTCCGCGCCCACGCCAACACGTGCTGAGGCGTCAGACATCGCCAATGCGGTCTTTGACGGAACATCAGCTGTCATGCTCAGCGGGGAAACCGCGATCGGGCGAGATCCCATTAACTCGGTAAAGACCATGGCACGAATCACTGCTCGCGCTGATGAAAAATTTAGCTATGAGGCCTGGGGTGAGCACATTCAAGCTATTAGGCGGGGAGCTAAATCAGATGCAGCTTACTTGCGGGTGACTGACGCGCTCACGTCGGCGGCGGCACGCACGGCAACGGAGACAGATGCTGAAGCCATAATTTGTCTGAGCCGCTCAGGATTTACTGTTCGAAGCGTCGCACGCTTTAGGCCAACCGTGCCGCTGTTTGGGATGACCTTTGACGATCGCACAGCTAATCAGCTGTCTCTTTCTTGGGGCACTCGGCCACTTATATTTAATGAGCAAGCCACACCTGCCGCTACGGCAGAAGAAGCGGTAGCAACAGCCGCCCGTGTAGGGGTAGTCCGTTCGGGAGATACGGTCGTTGTTGTCTCGGGTTCAAGTGCAGCCACGCATGCTACCGACACCCTCAGAGTCCTTCGAGTCCCCTGATTCGTGTCCAGATCGTGGACCCTTAAAGGTGGTTTAGCCGTATACCGATCCGCCGGGAGTGAACCCTCCCCGCAAGTGGTGATGGTCCATGGTGCTGTCGACCGCGCAGCTGGAATGATTCGAGTAGCCCGTAGCATCGCGGAGTATCCAGTGCTGCGTTACGACCGACGAGGGTATGGCCGCTCGAACGCGAGTACTTATCCCAGTTCGTTTGAGCAGCACGTCGAGGATCTAGAACGCATAATTGATGGGGTTCCGGCCATCATTTTTGGGCACAGCTATGGCGGAAGCATCGCATTGTCCGCCGCATCCCGAGGTCGACAGCCAATTCGCGCAGTCGTGTCCTACGAAGCCCCGCGGGGGTGGGAAGAATGGTGGCCCCCGCCCCCCGCTGCGACTGTTGATCCAGGTGATGCTGCAGAGCATTTTGTTCGTCGTATGGTTGGCGAGAAACGGTGGGGGATGCTTCCCACGAAAAGCCGTGAGCGTTTACGGACACAAGGGGTGCTGATGGTGCACGAATTAAACACTCAGCTAACGCAACAGTACTCAATCGGTGAAATAGCTGTCCCAGTGCATGTAGGAGTTGGGGAATTGTCAGGAGCGCATGCACAACGTGCAGCAGAACTAACAGCGCAAGAAGCAAAGAGCGGGACTCTGGTGCGTATCCCGAAAGCAAGACACGATGCTCCCATGACTCATGCCAGCGCTATAGCTGCAATGATTAAAAACGCTGCCATCCAAGGTTCGTTAACTTAATAAGAGAGCTATAGGTAAAGTCAGAGCATGTCCGAACAGCCAATCCAGCTTTCTGCTGGGAGATTGCCAGAAACAGTTATTGCTACCTACGACGAAGAGGCCGTGACGGCCCTTTCCCAAGCATTAGCTGCTTCCGAAAACGAGAAGAAACAGCGTGTCGCAGGTGTCGCTGCTACGTGGCCAAGATACTTGGACGCCTGGGTGGCGCTAGGCCAACTTTCTACAGAGCCCATTGAACGCTATGCGTACTTTAGAGTCGGTTACCACCGCGGACTCGACACCTTACGGGCCTCTGGCTGGAAGGGAAGCGGCTACGTTCGGTGGGTTCACGAAAGTAACCGAGGGTTCCTTCGAGCGCTCCGAGGCTTGGCACTTTCGGCGCAAGCTATCGGTGAGACAGATGAGGCCGACCGGTGTGCGCAGTTTCTCGGCCAGCTCGATCCATCTGGGGTACCCGAAACAGAATGACCCTCACAGGAGCGATATTTTGTGGAGGGAAATCATCACGCATGGGTCGCGACAAAGCATCCCTGGAGCTTTCTGGCAGACCAATGGTTCTCTGGGTGGAAACGGCCATGAGAGAAGCCGGGATTGAGCGCATCTATACAGTCGGAGGGCAAACACACAGCGGCCTACCATCGCTACCTGATTCTCAACCCCACGCAGGGCCGCTGAGTGCGTTGATAGACGCCATCGAAGCATTCGGTGACGTTTTCGTATGTCCATGCGACGTGCCACTAATTTCAGACGTCCTCATTGGTCGAATCGTCGCTGCGGGCCATCAGACAGAAAAGACAGTGGTATTGGCGCAGAGCCAATACCTGCAGCCTCTAATCGGCTTATACAAAGAAGCCTCGGGGCCAATGTTGAAAGCAGGATATGAACAGGGCGCAAGAGGACCCAAACATGTCCTTAGGGAACACCACTTCGAGACCATGGAAGCAACTGACGACGAACTTCAGAACATCAATACTCCGCAAGAGCTTCATCGAGCAGCAGAGAAACTGAACTCCTTAAGAAGCTAGAGGTGGGGCTATCCTCTCAAGTTGAGGTGAGCGAATGACAATCCCTGAAATTTCCGCGGAAGATTTAGCTAGCCGTTTGGAATTAGGAGCTCAGGTCATAGATGTGCGCGAACCCGACGAGTGGGACGAAGCGCACCTTGCTGGGAGCCACCTCATTCCCTTAGGTCAAGTCGTCGACCGGTTAGATGAAATTGCTTCTGGTCCCCCCGTGTACGTGATATGCCGCAGTGGTGTCAGAAGCGCTAACGCATGTGAATACTTGCGGGTTCAGGGGATTGATGCCATCAACGTAGCGGGAGGAATTCTGGCCTGGTTAGATGCCGAGCTCCCAGTCGAATGCGGCCCAAAGTGACCCGCCGTCGAAAGTTGATCGGCTACCAGGTATCTGATGACAAACCACCTACTACTGAGAGTTCCACTGATTACATTTGGGTCCGAGACTCACTCACCTTTGAAGACGTTGTAAACGAAGCAGCAAACGCCTCAAGAATTGCGCTCGACACCGAATTCCACAGAGAGAAAACATACTGGCCGAAGCTTGCGCTCCTTCAACTCCAATTCGGCACCAATATTTATTTAGTGGACCCCTTAGAAATAAATGTGGCTCCGTTAGCGAAAGCATTGGAGAGTGACGCCACCTTTGTGATGCACGCTGCTGCACAAGACCTGGAAGTGCTGGAACGAGCGTGTGGAACTGTCCCTAACGATTTATTCGACACCCAGATAGCGGCTGGTTTCGTAGGAATGACCACGCCGTCATTATCCTCACTAGTTGAGCGTTACACGGGAGTTCGTCTACCGAAGGGGGACCGCTTAACCGACTGGTTGGAACGACCCCTCAAATCGAATCAAAGAGAGTACGCAGCTAACGATGTGCGCTACCTATTTGAGGTCCACGATCGCTTACTCGCGGATCTGAACCAAATGAACCGAGAAGACTGGGCCATCGCGGAATGTCAGCGCATGCGAGAACGAATGAAACCCAACGTCGCTCCCGAGCTTGCGTGGACTCGAATAAAAGAAGCACGTCACCTTCGAGGTAAGGCTCGCTGTGTGGCGGCGCTTATAGCTGAGTGGCGAGAAAATGCGGCGCAGAGTCGTGATGTACCGGTCCGCTTTGTGCTTTCGGACTTAGCGCTTGTGGGAATCGCTCAACGGGCACCAAGGTCAACTAGCGAACTGAAATCAGTCCGAGGTTTCGATGGCCGTTATCTCAAGGACACAAACGGAACCGAAATTATTGAGCTCGTCGAAAAAGGGCTTACCCTCCCACAGGACCAACTAGTGACCCTGGATGCTGACGATAGCCCGCAACTAGACAAGAATCTGAGGGCAGCTGTAACCCTTGTGTCTGCTTGGATTTCGCAAGTGGCAAAAGATGAATCCTTGGACCCGGCGTTGCTTGCCACTCGTTCGGACATCACCGATTTTCTGCGCGATTCCCCTAATTCTCGCTTGGCGACAGGGTGGCGTTCAGAAATAGTTGGCGAACCGATTAAAGCCCTTGTAGAAGGCCGGGCAGCATTGGCATTTGAAAAAACTGGTTTAGTGCTGGAGCGGCGTCGAAACCCGGATTCCCAAAATAAAGCGCCCTTCAATCCCTAAGCGGCCAATTTTTCGCGTCTAAATCTGCTAGAAAAGAGGTGATCGTTGTGCGTTAACCCGACCTTTTGGTTGCGCCTCGGTCGCGAATTTGGCGGTTTGGAAACGAGGAGCCATCCGTGAAGAAGGGTCGTCATCGCCGGTACGAAGAGGCGCGTAAATTTCAGAGAGAGAATGCTGCTGCTTTCTCGGTTGAAGACTTCGATTTCGATGAACCCGACTTGTTCGCGAAAGAAGAGGAAGACACCCCCGACGACCAGTACGGCGACCTGGCCGAAAAATATGATGATTACTCGGACTTAGCGGCGAAATACGCTGATTTCGACGATACCCATACCGACACAGAAGAAACTTAGTTCGAAGAGCGTCGCACGCTGGGGTGGGGTAGCGGAACTGCCTCGGTGGATCTCCGGTCGAGTTCAGAACGCAACCAGTTGTAAACAACAGTGCCGCACACAGCTGTTAGTTCATCTTCCATGTGTCGGTAAACCGGGTCCGTAGCAACATGGGCTTGAGCGTCAGACGTACACCACCACCAGACGTCGGTGTCTTCCCCTCCCCAATCTCGACGTTCCCATTCGCGGACCATCGTATAAATGTGCCCCGTAACGGTTTCATGGTCCTCCCGACGTATCGGAGCCTGCCAACAAATTTCGGGTTTAGTGCTCATTGGCGATGTATCTGACTCGATAGCTAGATGATGAAACGCACACCCGGCACCATTTGGGTGTTCAGGGCGGTTCTGAAATATGCAGGCCCCATCAACGACCCGGGTCCGCCACCATCCTTCGTCGTCCTGCCAAAGCGGACCTCCCGTTTCTTTTGCGAGCTTTTCGTATTGCCAAAGGCTGCTTGAAAGCCGCTCAATCTGGCCGCGAACATGAGCCAGGTCTGAATCATCTGAAATGTATGCGCCGTGTGTGCAGCAGCCCAACTGCGCTTCAGGGGCAGGCTCGGGTGCAACGCCGGGGCAACCGGCACCGTATATGCAAGTCCAGTTACTCGTGAGGAAGGTTATGTCAAAGAGCCATGTTCTATGTTCAACCGGGTCTTCGTAAGACAACCATTCGCGATCAGGATTTGATGCGATTAAGGGCTTTGACACGCTCACAGCCTACGATACGTTCGTCATGGTGCATAAGTCTGCTGACGAGAAGCTTCTTTCAGATCTGCGTTCGTTCTTAGGAGATCGTGCGCGCAATGGTGATTTTGAGTTAGGGCTTTATTCAAAAGATGGATCGGTACTGAAAGGCGATCCCATGATCGTCTGTCTTCCACTTAACACCGATGAGGTTCAACAAATAGTTCTTGCATGTCGAAAGCACGATAGGCCCTTCCTCGCTCGCGGGTCGGGGACAGGTCTGGCTGGCGGGGCAGTTCCGATAGGGGAACCTGTGGTGATCGCCACCGCCAAAATGAACAAAATTCTCGATATCGATATCGACAATCGAATCGCTTGGGTTGAACCTGGTGTACTTAATCTTGATCTCAGCCGAGAACTCTCTCCCCTTGGGTTTCATTTCGCGCCTGACCCTTCAAGCCAACAAGTGTGTTCGATAGGTGGGAATGTCGCCAACAACAGCGGCGGGCCCCACTGCCTGGCCTACGGCGTCACCAGTGCCCATGTAGCTGCAGTAGAGGTTGTTCTGCCGGACGGCCGAGTCACAATCTTGGGCGACTTGACCCCGGACTCGCCAGGCTATGACCTGCGAGGCCTATTTATTGGGTCGGAGGGGACAATGGGTATAGCAACCAAAGTTGCGGTTCGTCTCACACCTAACCCACCTGAAATCCGAACACTATTACTGGACTTCGCTGACGTTCGCGATGGCGCAGCGGCTGTCTCGGCAATTATCGCTGCCGGTTTAATTCCCGCAGCTTTGGAAATGATGGACCAACGGGCTATCGAAATAGTCGAGGCTTTCGTAAATGCGGGATATCCAACTGAAGCCGATGCAGTGCTGCTTGTGGAGTTAGACGGGCTCCCTGGAGGAGTGGAACACGGCGTTCAGGTCATACGTTCGGTCGCAGAGAGCCACCACGTAGGCAGCGTGCGGGTCGCAGTTGACGATTCCGAAAGGGCTTTGTTGTGGAAAGGTAGAAAGAACGCCTTTGGTGCTGTCGCCCGAATCAAGCCGGACTACTACCTTCATGACACCGTGGTACCGCGAGGCAAGCTTGTTGAAGTCCTTGAAAAGGTGTACCAGATCGCAGACGCGTATGACCTAATCGCCGTCAACGTGTTCCACGCTGGAGACGGAAACCTCCATCCGATACTGGCCTACGACAGTGAAGAGAAAGGCGTACTCGAAAGAGTGCAAGCAGCTGGTCGCGCGATAGTCACCGCATCAATTGAAGCGGGCGGAGTCCTCAGCGGGGAGCATGGTATCGGGCTCGAAAAACGCGACTACATGGGAATGCTATTTTCTGCCCACGACATGGCTACTCAGGATCTTGTTAGAGAAGCCCTCGACCCCGATGGTTTCGCAAACCCTCTGAAGGTTTTGCCATCTGGCTCACGTTGCAGCGACTCATTCGGACAACACGTGCCGGAGGGGGCTTGGGTATGAACCGTCCAGGGGAAGTCGATCAAAAAGTAGTCGAATTCGCTGAACTCGTTGGAGCAGTCGACCCGATCACGGTAGTCGGCGGGCGGACACAATGGGCTGTCGGGGGAACGCCCGAATCGGGCACCCGAGAAGTTCAGGCTCCCGCTGGGATCTGGTCTCACGAGCCTGAGGAAATGACTGTTCGGTGCGGTGCCGGGACGACGCTCGGCGAACTTTCCGAGCAACTAGCGCGCTATGGCCAGATGGTGCCATTCGATATGGCAGCAGAGGCAACGGTCGGAGGGGTCTTATCGGTAGGTCACAGCGGTTTGAGGCGCCTGAAATATGGGCATATCCGCGATTTAGTTCTCCAGATTCGCCATGTTGACCACAGTGGGCAAATCGTGTCTTCTGGCGGCCCGACGGTCAAAAATGTATCGGGTTACGATCTGTGTCGCTTAATGGTGGGATCGCTTGGAAAGTTTGGGTGTATTGCCGAAGTGACCCTGAGATGTCTTCCAATTCCAGCAGTTGCCAAGTGGTTCACGGGAGTGTTGGACCCTTTCGAAATTTTCAACCGGCTTTATCGACCATCAGCAATTCTCTGGGACGGAAACCGGGTATGGGTGTGCATAGAAGGTGTGGAATCAGACGTTAACGCACAGGCATCTCTCTTTGACTTCGAAGAAGTTGCGGGACCTCCCTCCTTGCCGAGCGGCGGACGTTTGGGCGTTGAACCGAAAGACCTCAGAACATATACGCAGAACGACGAAGACAAGTGGGTAGCTGAGGTAGGCGTGGGGGTCGTACACAGCGAGCGCCCCGGCCCCGACCGCTCCATCAATGCCGTAAATCGTTCATTGATGAAGGATCTCGAGAAACGTCTTGACCCAAACAATCGTTTGAACCCCGGCAGACAGGTCTTAGTCTGATGGCGAAAATTCCAATTTACCTGCCGATACCGACGGAAGACTTGGCTTCGTGTGTTTCCTGTGGCCTGTGTCTTCCTCACTGTCCCACCTACAGAGTCACACAAGAAGAATCTGCATCGCCCAGAGGTCGGATTGCCCTGATGAAACAGGCGTACCAGGAAGGTGCTGTCGATGAAGCGTTTGTCGAATTCATCGACACCTGCATTCAATGCCGCGGATGCGAGACTGCTTGCCCTGCTGGAGTGCAATTCGGGTCAATGATGGAGACGACCCGCGAGTCATTAGCAACACAGACGCGATATCAACCCTGGTGGGCGAGACTGGGTTACCGAGTCTTAGGTTGGAAAAAGGCTCTGAGAGTTGGATCCGCACTGATAGCGCTTCTGCAACGGCTGCACCTGACCCCTAAAAGACTCGGGCTTCCGCGGATTCCAATCTTTCAACGCCCCCTGGTCCCCAGTGGCGATGATGTTTGGCTGTTCACCGGATGCGTCATGGACGCGTGGATGCGTGACACTCACCGAGCAGTCCAAAGGGTGCTCGAATCAACCGGCGTCGGAGTGGCGTTCCCTGACAAGCGGGCTAGCTGTTGCGGTGCGCTTCACGTTCACGCAGGGTTAGCTCCTGAGGCGCGCCGATTGGCTCTGCGAACAATGGAATCGTTTCCCGGCACTGCCCCAATTCTCGTAGATTCAGCCGGTTGCGGCGCTCAACTCAAGGACTATGGGCACCTTCTAGATACCGATACCGCCAGAAAGTTCAGCGAACGAGTTTTGGACGTTCACGAATGGTTGGCGCAGCATCTCGACGAACTTCCGCCGAAGAGCGAACCATCGCCTCGTATCGTGGTGCAAGACCCCTGCCATTTACGGCATGTTCAACGCACCCACGAGTCTGTCTATAAGGTGCTGGGCCGCTACGTCGACACAGTGCCCCTAAATGACGATGGCCTCTGCTGCGGAGCCGGTGGAGCGTACTCGACCTTTCATCCTGAAATCGCCTCCGATGTGCGTGAACGAAAAATTCAAGCAATAGAGGAAACGGGCGCTGAGGAAGTTGCTAGCGCAAACCCAGGTTGTCTGCTTCACCTGCGCTCTGGGGGACTGGAAGTGCGTCACCCCCTAGAAATCGTGGACGCCTTAATTACGAAAGATGACTGACGTGGAGCAACAATTCGATGATCTTCGTGAACGCCTGATCGCAATCTCCGAAGAGCTTACCGATCTTGGAATAGCGGCTATCCAGTCAGCGATTGAAAAAGATGGAGCGAAAGCACAGCGGCCGGAGATAGAGAAACGTCTGTCAAGAGCACGCAGGTCGGTCGACAAGGCAGCGGCGATCCTTGGGCAAAGGCCGGAATCGACGACGATCTAGAAACAGGCTCACTAGTGAGGCATTTCTACAGGATTAAATTTGGTCTCCAAGCGCATTGACTGGAATCAACTTTTTATCCGTTGGGTTGTCAGCACTCATTGTCGTATTGCTGACTACCATAGGCCGCCCATCGGCCTCTCGATAGGACGTTGTTCGTTGACGTAAGACCCTGTGCAGGGGCTCAACAATATTCCGAAAGTCACTTTCAACTAATCCCTGGCCATGTTGAGCGCCAGCCGCGCGACTTATGTTTTCATCCATCAAGGTCCCGCCCAGATCGTTGGCACCGGCCATCAAGATCTGCTTGGCGCCCTCGGCACCAATTTTTACCCACGAGACCTGAACATTATCGATGAGCCCACGATAAGCGATTCTGCCGACCGCATGCATAAGAAGCGTCTCTCGGAAGGTGGGGCCACGACGTGCTTGTTTCTGCAGATATATCGGGCTGGCCATATGTACAAATGGCAAAGGAATCCACTCGGTAAACCCGCCGGTTTGTTTCTGCAAAGATCGAGTCCTCACGATGTGGTTCGCCCAATGGCGAGGCTCTTCAATCGATCCAAACATAATTGTGATGTTTGAGTGGAGCCCAACAGAGTGGGCGGCCTCATGACATTCAAGCCATTCATCTGTGGATATTTTGTCGGGGCAAAGAACGTCCCTGACTTCATCGTCGAGTACCTCCGCCGCAGTGCCGGGCAGTGACTTGAGGCCAGCCGCCTTTAAACGTAAGAGATACTCAACCAGGGATTCGCCGAGACGTTTCGCTCCTTCGATGACTTCTAGCGCGGTGAAGCCATGCAGATGCATATCGGGAACAACATCTTGAATTGCCTTGCAAACGTCTATGTAGTAGTCACCGTCAAAACTGGGATGAATCCCTCCTTGAAGGGTTACCTCCGTTGCCCCTAGGCGGGCAGCTTCAATTACGCGTTCCTGAATATCGCCAAGAGTCAACATGTACGGCGTCCCTCTCAGGTTCAAGGAGAGTGGACCCTTAGAAAAACCGCAAAATCGGCACTTAAAGGTACATACGTTGGTGTAGTTGATATTCCTGTTGTGCACCCAAGTGATCGTCTCACCCACCGAATCGCGACGTAGCTGATCTGCGACCTCAGCAACTGCTGGTACCTCAGGCCCACGAGCCGAGAAAAGTGTAATTATCTCCTCGGTGCCCACCTCTTGGCCCATCAACACCCCGTCAAGCACCTCCTTAACGGCGCCCCGGGCGAAAGACCGGCTCGGTATTAATGTCATTGGAGAATGGTTGGCCCCACCCGAATACCATTGAGTGCTGTTTTCGTCGGCAACTAGGACGTCAGCTCCCGAACCCGCGTCTCGGTTCTCCATAGTCTTTTCGGGCATTTGTGAGCCAGGATCGTCTCGCCCGAGACCTTCTGCATCACTTCTATCCAGAACCGGAAAGTGATTATCGGTGTCGAGCCACCGGTCCCGATCTAACGCGTACTCTGGGTGAATTGTAAGTCGGGGGGCGAGAACGAAGCCTCGATCTTCGGTTACGTCCCGGAGTAGGTCTAAATCTGGCCAGGGTCGTTCGGGATTCACATGGTCAGCGGTGACAGGTGATACACCACCCCAATCGTCAATCCCAGCCTCCAATAGACCACCGAAATCATCCGACAAATTCGGCGGCGCCTGAAGGTGGATATCAGGGGGAAGGATTATGCGGGCGAGGGCAATCGCTTGGAGGTACTCATCGGGTGGACACGGGAGCTCTTTGTGCATGGCTGTCCCGAGTTTGGGTAAGAAATTCTGAACAATGACCTCTTGGATATGCCCAAAATCCAAATGGCTCTGTCGTATAGCTAAAAGCGCGTCGACACGGTCCTGAGGTGATTCGCCGATTCCGATTAGAAGGCCGGTCGTGAAAGGAATATTTAGCTCACCCGCAGACTTGAGAGTCGCCAATCTGCGGTGGGGCTCTTTATCAGGGCAACCACGGTGGCAAAGCAAATCTTCATTCAGGGTTTCGAGCATCATCCCCTGGCTTGGGCTTACTTGTCGCAGCGCGGCGAGCTCCTCTTTGAAAAGGGCCCCGGCATTGGCGTGGGGGAGCAGACCAGTTTCGTCACGCACCAAGCGGCACATCTCAACTAGGTAGTGGACCGTGCTGTCATAACCGTGTTCAGACAACCAATCCTGGGCCACTGGGTACCGCAGCTCGGGGCGTTCACCTAACGTGAATAGAGCCTCATGGCAGCCTTGGGTAGCACCATGCAACGCTATTTGTAAGACTTCCTCGGGTTCCAGATATGGATGATCCAATCGGGCTGGCGGCTGAGCAAATGTGCAATAACCACATTTGTCGCGACAAAGCATGGTCAGGGGGATAAAGACCTTCGGGCTGTAGGTCACTCGTGTCCCATGAGCAGCATCACGAATGGATGAAGCAAGAGCAAGCACCTCTGTCAGCGGTTGATGCAAGAGATCGTAGGGCTTGTCGAGCCAACCTTCGCTTGTGGTGCTCATCGCAGCGCCTCCCGAGCGCCGGGTCCCGGCCGGCTCCGTATTTGTCCAGGGTCGAGAGCGTCGTCGCAGGTCGGACAGTGGGTGACCTGCATCAATGGGGTGCCGCAGTCGGAATGCACTAGGACCGTAGGCGCAGACCCGTCGTTGCACCAGCGATCCCCCCACTTCATCAACGCAACTAAACTGGGTGACAAGTCCCGACCTTTTTGTGTCAAAAGGTATTCGTGTCGAACTGGTCGATCTTGATAAGGAACGCGCTCTACTATTTCGGCGCTCACTAATTTGTTCAGCCTTGCGGTAAGCAGATTCTTAGCTATGCCGAGGTCCTCTTCGAGTTCACTGAATCGGCGGGCACCTCGAAACAAGTTGCGGATAATTAGCAACATCCATCGATCGCCAATCACGTCAAGCGTTTGCTGAATTGAACACCCGCTGGTGGAGGAGGATACGCGACCCATGAACGCAAAGCTAGGTGAGTCAGTTTAATTTTGCAACCAACTCTGTTTTAACGCAGCGAATCTGCTTTCGCTGTCAAGCTTCCGATTAGTTCATCGAAGCTCTTCACAAAGGCCGCTACACCTTCTTCCTCGAGCGTGTGAGCCACGACTTCCAAATCAATTCCAACTGCTGCCACCGCGTCTAAGATTGATTGCGCTCGGGCAGGATCTGAGTCGATTGTGCGAGCGATAGATCCGTGCTCGATAAACGCTTCGATGGTGTTGTCGGGCATTGTGTTAACGGTGTCGGGGCCAATTAATTCGTCGACATACAGAGTTTGCGAGTAACTAGGATTTTTGGTGCTGGTAGATGCCCATAAGGGTCTTTGCACTTGAGCGCCACGAGCGCTCAAAGCATCCCACCGAGGCCCAGAGAAAGTATCCACAAACTTTTGGTACGCAACCTGGGCCTGCGCTACTGCCGTCTTACCTCTTAAAGAAAGAGCATCTTCCGTGCCGACCTCTTCCAGGCGGCGGTCGACTTCGGTATCAGTCCGCGAAATAAAGAATGAAGCCACGCTGGCGATCGTCGATAAGTCTTCCTGGCCAGACGCCACTGCGTCTTCCAGCCCAGATATATAGGCCTCCATGACCTCCACATAACGACTCACAGAAAATATCAAAGTTACGTTAATTGAACGCCCCTCTCCGATCATGGCTCGGATGGAAGGCAAGCCCTCTTCAGTGCCTGGAATCTTGACCATCAAGTTCGGTGCGTTGATTAGCTCGTGAAGAGCCCTTGCGTCGGCAGTAGTTCTTTCGGTGTCCCGAGCCAAAGCTGGGTCCACCTCGACTGATACGAATCCATCGACTCCGCCGGATTGTTCGTATACGGGTGCCAAAGCTTTGAGCGCGCCCTCGATGTCGCTAGTAACGAGGTTCCAGTATGCCTGGCGTACGGCGACACCGTCCCTAATCAAATCACTGAATTGAGGGTCATAATCGCTACTGCCCTCGATTGCCTTTTGGAAAATCGCCGGATTAGAGGTCAATCCTCTTATCCCAGAGGCGACCCATCGGTCTAGCTCTCCAGAGGTAATCCAACCTCGTCGTAAATTGTCAAGCCAGGGACTTTGTCGCTCTTGTTCGTAAAGCCCTGCTAGGCGTTCAACGGACCCAGATGGGTTGGTCATGGCATCTCCGAAAGTTAGTTAGGGAAGGAGGTCACGCGCCGCCGTTTCAATAGCGGATGCTGAGATCCCCATTACTTGCATCACTTGATCGCCGGGGGCGCTTTTCCCGAACTTGTCGATTGTGACTGTTCGATCAGCCCACCGATCCCAGCCGAACGAGACGCCCGCCTCTACACCCACAACCGGGATGTCGGCCGGCAACACCTCTTTTCGGTACTCAGGGTCTTGGCGGCTAAAAATCTCCCACGAAGGCATGGATACAACTCGAGAAGAGATCCCATCCTCAGCCAACGCCGCCGCAGCCTGCACGCACAGCTGGACCTCGGAACCTGTTCCGGCAAGAACCACCGCTGGATCTGGCGCATCTATAAGGACGTAAGCGCCTTTCGCAACTTGCCCAGTGCGATCCGTGCCCTCCAAGACCGGAACGTTTTGCCTGGTCAGGATTATTGCCGTAGGGCCCGAGTTGTTGATAGCTATCTCCCAGGCTTGGCTTACCTCGTTAGCGTCCGCAGGCCGAACGACATCGAGGTCAGGGATTGCTCGTAGGGAAGCAATTTGTTCAATCGGTTGATGCGTTGGACCATCCTCACCAACCCCTACTGAATCGTGACTCCAAACGAAGATCACCTTGGCGCTGCTCAGCGCGGCCATGCGGACCGACGGACGCATGTAGTCGGCGAACACCAAGAACGTTCCAACCACCGGAATGATGCCCCCGTGAAGTGCCATTCCGTTAGCGATGCTGCCCATGGCGTGCTCCCTAACGCCGTAATAGAGCTTTCGTCCTTCTGGTGTAGCTGCCGTCATCGCCTCGCCCACGATGTTGGTACCTGTATTGCCGGTCAGATCGGCTGATCCCGCGACCAACGACGGAACCACGTCCGCTAAGGCGTCCAACACCTGATTATTAGCGTTACGGGTCGCCAGAGAGGTCCCTGGGGCGTAGAGAGGTAACTCCTCGTCCCACGCCGCAAGCGGAGCTCCCTCTAATATTGTTTTAATCCAGCTGCTGTCCAGCGAGCTGCCCTCCACCCGTTCTCGCCATGCTGCACGCAGGCCTGACCCTCGCCTGCCTGCTTCGCGGTAAGCAGATAAGACATCATCAGCTACCTCAAAGGTGAGCTCTGGGTCGAATCCCATGATTTCCTTCGCTGCTGCTATTTCAGCATCGTCGGTAATTGCTCCGTGTGCAGCAGGGGTATCGACAGCATTTGGCGCAGGAAACGCTATGTGGCTTCGAACGATTATTAACGAGGGTCGATCGATCTGGTCCGCCGCCTCGGTCAATGCATTCTCTAGCGCAACCACGTCCTCTGCGGCTTCGCCGAGATTATTTACATGCCAGCCATACGCCTCAAATCGCCGCTGAGCATCGTCAGAGAGGGTTAAGTCCGTCCCGCCATCGATGGTGATCCGATTGTCGTCATAGACGACCACAAGGTTCCCCAGTTGTTGGTGCCCGGCCAAACTAGCTGCTTCGTGGCTGATGCCTTCCATGAGGTCGCCGTCACCACAGATCGCCCAGATTCGATGGTTGGTGAGCTCTTCGCCCAACCGGGACCGAAGATGACGCTCGGCCAAGGCCATTCCGACTGCGTTGGCGATACCTTGACCCAATGGACCCGTGGTGACTTCCACACCAGGAGTCAGGTGAACCTCCGGATGTCCGGGCGTTTGTGACCCAAGCTGCCGGAATTTCTTGATGTCCTCGAGCTCCAGTCCACAGCCAGTCAGATACAACATCGCGTAGAGAAGCATTGAGGCATGCCCGGCTGAAAGGATGAATCGATCGCGATCCGGCCAGTTGGGATCAGCGGCATCGTAATTCATTACCTTGCTGAACAACACGTGAGCCAGCGGGGCTAATGCCATGGCAGTGCCTGTGTGGCCGCTGTTAGCGTTTTTAACCGCGTCAAGAGCGAGTGCTCGAATGGTGTTGATTTGGCGACTTTGGAGATCGTTACTCACGCTGCCTCCTTCACGGCGAGCCTAGTCCGCAAGAGTGCTGCTTCTGGGGAGCATTAGTCGCGGAAAATAGCTGCGGATGCAGTAAATCCGTGAAGAAATGATTGCGGTCCCACTGGCCCGATTTCACCAGCACAAAACATTCCCGACAGGGCGCCGCCAGAAACCAGCGGTGCAAGGGTTCTGGCATCATGGTGCGGCGTCTCGAAAAGGTTCTGACCTCGGCCGTTGCAGGTGAATAAGAGTGCCCCATCACCGGCAACGATGCTGGACGTGAGGAGATGCAAGTCCTCGTGAGCGGAGTCGGCATCACGCACCTGGAATTGAATAGTGCTGCCGACTGGAATCTGCTCACCCACAGCGACGACTCCACTGTTCTGATCAGCACCCAGTACTGCGCGAATGAGGAAGTCACCGCGACCGAATTCGCTGCGGTGTTCATCAATCACGCGACCAACGTGAAGCCCAGAAGAAACCAACGAACGCTCATCGTCCGATAGTTCTGATACGACTGCTTGCAAGCGTGATAGTGCCTTTTGTCCCGCGAGCTCGTATATAAGATTTCCGTCAGCCTTGGTGACAATTAGTGGGGATCCAATTGGTCTGCAGCCTTGAGACACTAAGGGCTCTACCCTGACGGATCCGCTAAGCAGAACGCCAACCGCACCGGAGTCAAATATCTGGTCGTCGAGAACAAGGCGGTTTACCTGGGGGGCATTCCCGGCTGAAGCCAGTCCGCCAATAATTTGGAGATCAGGCAAAAGTGACCTCCACGCACCAATAGCCGATTCGGTTTGAAACGAAAACGGGTCCGCCAAAACAAGAAGGGTGTGGGGTGGGTCGAATCCTTGGTCCTCGCCCGTCTCCCACCCGTCCGAGCTAGGAACACCCTCTCCTAAACGAATTGGTGTCGCGTAGCCGTTGAAATTTCCCGCAAACATCGAAATTGCGGTTTGATCTTCTACCTCTTTTTCTCCAGACACAACTGAAATAGCAGTACTGCCGAGAAGCGTGCCCGGCTTCAGTATTTCGTTGACAGCATGAGCTAGATCCTTGGCCTGCGTTACAAAGGCCCCGGAAATAAAGAGGAGTGCTAAGTCCGGGGAAGGACCGAGCTTGTCAATAATTTCTCCCAACGCTTCCGCAACTGCAACGCCTGGATCGTTATGCGTCGAGAGGCTAGCGGCGTAGGGCATTGGCGCTCCTCACGCTTCAAGAATGGTTAATGGAACTTTGGTGACTGCTCCTCCGTCTATACGGCAGTGAGCTTCTACTGTCATTGGTTCGGAAAGCTCAAGTGTCGCTTGGACTAAGTTGTAGCCGAATTTGCCGGGTTCCACGTTGATTGGCTGAACGTTTCGAATGTCCAGTGGTTTGCCATCAGAATGAAAAGTAACTTCCAAAGCGGCCAACCCTTTATGTTCGGCTGGGCACTGGACCAACACCATCAGATGGGGTTGAAGGGTGACCGGAAACGCAGTTGGAGCCGTGGTAGAGAAGTACACCCCGGATAGATCGAGCCGGGCTGACCCCCCTTCAGCTTGTCGCATTTCAAAATGTTCTAGAAAGAGAGCAGCAATGATTTCCACAGCACGAGATTATGCGTCGTGGCGCAAAGCGTCTCAAGTCATCTTGCCGAAGTGCCGAGATGAATTAGGTTTCCTGTTGTAACCCAGGGATGCCAACAATGGATGACGCTCAAAAGTCCGCCGATTCAGGGTGGATCAAACCACAAGAAATTCCGATGTTTCCTTTGGGCACGGTGCTCATTCCAGGAGCCGTGCTTCCGTTACACATCTTTGAACCTCGGTACCGAGAAATGGCTCAGTTTTGCATCGACAACGCCAGCAACTTTGGTGTTGTCCTGATCGAGAGAGGCCAGGAAGTAGGTGGAGGAGATATCCGATCGATGGTAGGCACACTGGCAGGCATCGTTGATCATCAGCATCTGCCTGACGGCCGCTGGTTACTGCATGTGGTGGGCCGAAACAAAATTGAGGTCACTGAATGGCTTAAGGACTCTCCTTATCCTCGGGCTTTGGTCACTGAGTTACCCGAACAGGCTGGGAATACAACTATCCAACGCGCACAAGGTGTCTTGAAGCGAATGGCGGACTTCACTCGACAAGCGCATGAGATGGGCTATCGAATCAACCCAGTGGATAGCACCGCGGTAGCAGCGGGTCTTGACGTCTCGGAGTTGAGCTACAGAATTGCCGAGCTGCTGCCCTTGGGCCCTTTCGATAAGCAGCGACTCTTAGCGGCTCCAACTGTCGCTGCCCGTCTAGACCTCCTAGAAGAGGAAATCGGCTCGTTGATTGACATTCTGAGCGCCGATGGGAATAAGCCGTAACGCGTATTGGGCTCACGGCGCGCATCTGGCATGCTGAGTGATATAGGAAGTCTTAGGTAGGGACCATGTCGAACAAAAATGGTGGAATCAAGGGAGACTTTGATGAGCTTATTTCGACCCTGCGCGCATATGTAAAGCAGGAGACCCTCGCACCACTAAAGGGCTTAGGGCGATATCTCGCTTTCGGATTAGCTGGCTCAACAATTTTTGGGATCGGTGGGATATTCCTAGTTCTAGCTACCGTTCGCATCCTGCAAACGACGACTGACGCATTTCAAGGTAACCTCAGTTTTTTTCCGTACCTGTGTGGCATGACAGCATGCGGTGTCCTTATTTATTTGGTACTTCTTGCGCTAAAGCGTGACGGAAGGCGGCACTCCAGTGACCGATAATGGTGGTGAGGAAGCCAAGATCTCAGCAGAGGATTTAACGGAGCGTTTCGGCCGTCTGACAGGGGAATCAGACTCGGGCCCTGCTCCGATGGAGAGTCAAGGAGCGGTCTTACTTGGAGTAGTGGTGGCAGCAGCGATGGTGGTCGCATTTTTCTTGGGCCGTCGCTCGGGGCTCAAGAAATCCACTTTCGTTGAGGTTGTCAGGCTCTAATGGGACTGCGCTCAGAGCTAAGCGAGTTTCGTCTAGGTCGCCTAATTAACGCGTCCTGGAGCCGTGGCCGCAATGGAAGCGGCGTTTGGTTCGGTTTGGCAACAGTGCTTACAACTCTGCGATTAATGCGACACCTAAGTAGAAGAAAGCAGCGGTCAGTGTTTCGCCAGGAGCTACGTCCAGGTGAGTCGTTACGCATCAAGCACCTCCCACGAGACATAGATGAAAAATCGTGAAAGAGGGGAAGACACTGCCAGATAATAATTTCGGAATTATGGTCGAAGGCGAGCGGATGATGCTCGTAGATAACCGGCAGCGCCGTTACCTCATCGAACTTGCACACGGCCAAGAATTTCATTCTCACTCAGGTGTAATTGCTCACGATGAGATCATAGGAACTCCTGAGGGAACCGAATATCGGACCGGATCAAACGCTCGCTTTGTTGGTCTCCGACCAACAATAAACGACCACGTTTTGAAAATGCCGCGCGGCGCTCAAGTGATCTACCCCAAGGATTTAGGACCGATTCTGGTTTTGGCTGACATCACTCCCGGGGACCGGGTCTTTGAGTCTGGAGTCGGTTCAGGGGCGCTTTCGACTGTTCTTTTGCGTGCAGGCGCTGTTGTTACCGGATACGAGATTAGAGAGGACTTTGCAGCCACCGCCCAGTCAAACGTGTCCATGTTCCTGGGCCAGGAAATACTCAGCTCCTACGAGATTAAGCTTCGCGACGCCTACGAGGAACACGACGATTTCGGTTTTGACAGGGCGGTGCTAGACCTGCCTGAACCTTGGCAAGTGGTACCTCATCTCGAGAACTCATTGCGGACAGGCGGGATCTTGGTTGCCTACAACCCATCAATTATTCAGGTGCAAACTTTGAGGAAGCGGCTTTCGCAAGGCCCTTGGGCGCTCGTGGAGACGGTTGAAGTGCTGCACCGAACATGGCATGTAGAAGGAAACGCCGTACGACCAGACCACCGCATGGTCGCGCACACTGGCTTCTTGACACATGCACGTCTGATAGCGAGCTAACGGTTATTACGTGGCACTTGATATCGCCTTCGGAGTTCTGCTGGTAGCAGCAATCGTCATTGGGTGGCGTGGAGGCTTGATAGGTCGGTTAGGCGCATGGATTGGGTTCGCAGTAGGGGCTCTCGCCGCTGCAAGATGGTCAACAGATGGTGTTAATGCCTTAGCTATTGAGGGTGAGTACCAACGCTTGGCCGCCGGAGCCTTGGCTGTTCTCTTTGCGGGCGTCATCGGTCACGCGACCGGATGGCGACTAGCGCGGGGCCTCCGCAATTTAGTACCAGGGCCTATTCGATGGATCGACTCTTTAGCTGGAACGCTAGTTGGGCTTCTAACCGTGGCGTTGTTCGTATGGATAGTAGTGCCGCCGTTCTCGTCAGCGAGGGGCTGGCCGCAAAAGCAAGCATCTGAATCTAAAGTTGTCGAATTCGTCGAGCAAATCGCCCCCCTCACCCCTAGCGGGCGAGGTCTTTTGGATCGCTTGCTGCAAGACTGGCCGCGTGTCCCTACATTTGGCTCAACGGGGCTGACTGTCGACGTGGGCGAACCACCAGAAGAGTTGGCAGTTTCCGCAGAAACACTTGCCAGAGTCGCAGATTCGGTTCTTCGTGTGCAGGCAATAGCGTGCAGCCAACGACAAGATGGAACTGCCTTCGTCGTATCGCCCGGTGTCGCCCTCACGAACGCTCACGTTGTGGCGGGCTCGCAAAACATCGAAATTGCAGCCCCCGGCCAACCGGCCCTTCCGGCAACAGTCACTGCCTTTGACCCTGAAAGAGATCTAGCGCTCGTGCGCGTGAATCCTGATATCTCACCCTTGGCTTTGGAGACGCCCCAAGCTGGGCAGCTGGCGGCCGTTGTTGGTCACCCAGCTGGTGGTCCGCTGCGGACTGCCCCCCTCCGTTTGGTTGAGCGTGCCGTAGACAACGGAAGAGATCTCTACGACTCAATAGACATCACTCGTAGGTTCTGGTTCGCTGCAGCACATTTACAGACAGGGGATAGTGGTGCGCCCGTCGTAGACACCCAGGGGGCAGCTCTCGGCGTTGTTTTCGCAGTAGCGCCAAACAGTGCAGCCGACTACAAGCGAGCGGTGTATGTGCTCGATCGCTCCGAAATAGACGGGTTCATGGCGGAGTCAGCAGCGCTCGGGGATCGAACCGTTGTCAGCACAGGCGCGTGCTTGAAGTAACCCCGCGCCTCAGCACCGGAGGGATATCACCTGGTTAACGAAGGGCCAATCAGGCTTCGATGTAGATGCACTCTCCGGGGCATTCCTCAGCGGACTCTATGACTGCGTCCAACTGTGAATCAGGGAAATTAGCCAACGCTTCCGCGCCACCGGGATCAGACATCACGTTGCCATCTTCAACCACATAGGCCAATCCATCATCTAGCAAAGTAAACACATCAGGGGCGATTTCTTCGCAGAGACCGTCACCAGTGCACAGATCTTGATCAATCCAGACCTTCATTTTTTGCCTTCCTTCTTCGTGCGTTGAAGCTTGGCGGTTCCAAGGGGAGCGGTATCTCGCCTACGCAAGACACCGTTAGTTAATTTACCCCTCTTCGGACCGCTAAACGCAACTTTCTTTGAACCTTATGGAAAAGGTATTTTCGACGTTGAGCCACTTCAACTGCATATTCGTGTAGCTTCCGGAGCAGACACAAGCGGCGGCGAGGATCGTGATGTCAAGCGAAGATGACATGAGCAGATCAGAACCGACAGCGGGTGAAATAGCCGCGCTTCGTAGCCAGATCAGAGCCCTCGAGTCCGAAGTTGGCTTGCTCCGGAGAAAGCTTGTCGATACGCCAAAGCGAGTCACCACGCTCGAGGAACGGCTCTTGGAGACGAAGGGCCAGCTAGCGCAGGCAGTTTCCCAAAACGAGAAACTTACATTTACCCTTCGCGAAGCCAGGGAGCACATCGCAACGCTGCGCGAAGAAGTTGAAAAACTAACGCAGCCTCCGTCAGCGTACGGCACATTTATCTCAGCTAACGAGGACGGCACCGTTGACGTGCATGTCAACGGGCGCAAGGTGCGCGTCAGCCTTCATCCGGACCTTCTCGCTGAAGAATTGGAAGCCGGCGCTGAAGTAGTCCTGAATGAGTCGATGAACGTAGTTATGGCGCGTGACCCCAGTAGCTCTGGTGAGGTAGTGACTCTCAAAGAGGTCTTATCCGACGAGATGCGAGCGCTGGTTACTGGACGAGGAGACGAAGAGCGCATTGTCGACCTCGGAGATCACCTAAAAGAACAAACCTTGAGGGCCGGAGACAGTTTGCTCCTTGACGTCCGAGCCAACTTGGTTTTGGAACGGCTACCACGACCGGAGGTAGACGACCTACTCCTCGAAGAAGTGCCTGATGTTACTTACGACGACATTGGTGGTTTAGACGGCCAGATCGAACAGATTACTGATGCGGTAGAACTTCCCTACCTACACCAAGACCTCTTTCGGGAATACGACCTACCGGCCCCTAAAGGAATACTTCTCTATGGACCCCCAGGGTGTGGCAAAACGCTTATCGCCAAAGCCGTCGCGAACTCGTTGGCGAAAAAAGTTGCTGATGTTTCGGGTAACGGCACCGCTCAGAGCTTCTTCATCAACATAAAGGGCCCCGAACTGCTCAATAAGTACGTCGGGGAGACGGAACGCCAAATCCGTCAAATCTTCCAACGGGCGCGCGAGAAAGCCAGCGAAGGCTGGCCGGTGATCGTTTTCTTCGACGAAATGGAGTCCCTCTTTCGAACTAGAGGGAGCGGTATCAGCTCGGATATGGAGTCGACGGTGGTGCCGCAGCTCTTAGCTGAAATCGATGGCGTCGAGGGTCTTCGCAACGTGATCGTGATTGGTGCATCAAACCGAGAGGATTTGATCGATCCAGCCATCCTGAGGCCCGGTCGATTGGACGTCAAAATTAAAATCCATCGGCCGGACGAAGCTGCTGCGTCGGCCATTTTCGCGACCTATCTAACACAAGACCTACCTCTTGAACCTTTGGAAATTGATGAATTAGGCGGTGGTGATCCCGACAAAACTATTCGCGTCATGATTGAGCGAACGGTAGAAGAGATGTACCGGGCTGAAGACCACAATCGTTTTCTTGAAGTCACCTACCAAAACGGAGATAAGGAGGTCATGTACTTCAAGGACTTCGCATCTGGCGCAATGATAGAGAACATCGTCCGGCGCTCGAAGAAAACCGCTATCAAACGTTCGATTGCTACGGGCAGCTATGGGATCCGTTTAGATGATCTGCTCGGCTCTATCCGCCAGGAATACAAAGAGCACGAAGACCTGCCTAACACGACGAATCCGGATGACTGGGCCAAGATCTCTGGGAAAAAGGGAGAGCGGATTATCTTCATCCGCACCCTACTGAGCGCGGATGACGAATTTGACGGTGAAGGCGGTCGGGCAATAGAGCGCGTTCAGACCGGTCAATACCTCTAAGAGCCCTTTACGCAGCTAAGGTCGCCTTGTGGCTGTTCATAAAGTCCTGGGAATTGAAACAGAATTTGGCATTCTTCATCGAAACGATGGAGATTCAAATCCAGTATCAGCTTCATCGATGATAATTAACGCCTATGTCAATGGGTTTCTCGAACGGCGAATCAGCTGGGACTTTGAAGACGAACATCCTGGAGTTGATGCTCGGGGCTTCAATGAATTCGATGCGCTCGCGCCGGAAATCGAAACTCATTTAGTCAACGCAGTCCTAACTAACGGAGCCAGATATTACGTCGATCACGCTCATCCGGAGCTATCGACTCCGGAGTGCACAGACGCTCTTCAGTGCGCTACTTATGACCGTGCAGCGGAAGAGATCCTCATCCGTTCGATGGAAAAAGCCAACGAACTTCTGCCTGAAGGCGAAGAGCTCGTAATTCATAAGAATAACAGCGACGGAAAAGGTAATAGCTACGGTTGTCACGAGAACTACCTGGTCGACCGGTCCGTTCCCTTTGGTCGAATCGTCCAACAAATAATGCCTTTCTTTATTTCACGGCAAATCTTTTGTGGCGCTGGAAAGATTGGTTCAGAGGCACCTGGCCTGACACACGCAGAGGTCCCATTTCAAATCACGCAACGAGCTGATTTCTTCGAGGAAGAAGTCGGGTTAGAGACAACCTTAAAGAGGCCTATCGTCAACACGCGAGATGAACCGCATGCGGACAGTAAAAAGTATCGCCGGCTTCACGTCATCGTTGGTGACGCGAACATGAGCGAAGTTCAGACGTACCTAAAGTTGGGCACTACGGCCATTGTGTTGGGGATGATCGATGACGACATGGCGCCTAGTGATCTTGCGTTCGAGACCCCAGTCAAAACGCTAAGAGAGATTAGCTACGACCTCGACCTAGAAATGTCTCATCGCTTACTTGACGGTCAGAGCGTTTCGGCACTGGATGTGCAATGGGCTTACTTCTCTGCGGCAAAGCTCTGGTCGGAAAGAGTTGGATTTGAGGTAGTCGGTGGCGATCAAATCGGACGGGACATTATGGACCGATGGGAGAAAGTTCTAACTGCCCTAGAGAACGACATCGACTCGCTTGCTGATTCGATCGACTGGATAGCTAAGCGCCGTCTGTATGAGGGCTTCCGAGAACGCCATAGCCTCGAATGGTCCGACCCCCGAATGGCTGCTCTCGATCTGCAGTACCATGATCTACGGCCTGAAAAAGGCTTGGCACGTAGAATTGGATTAAAGCGAGTTTCTACCGATGAAGAGGTAGAGAACGCTATTGAAAGTCCGCCCCCGACGACTCGGGCGTACTTTAGAGGCCGATGCCTCGAGCGATACCCGGATGCAATTGTTGCGGCGAACTGGGATTCAATGGTCTTCGATGTGGGCAGCGACCCGTTGCGGCGCGTACCTATGCTTGAGCCATTGCGGGGGACCGAGAGTCATGTTGCTGCTTTGTTGGATGAATGCGAAAGTGCTGCAGAGCTCTTGCGACGGTTAGGAACGTAAGTACCCCATAGACTCGAGAGAGTAGGAGGCATTAATGGCTGAACGAGAGCAAAAGCAGCGGCACACATCACGGTCGGACGATTCCCAAGTCGAGGACATCGAACCAACGGCGGCAGGCGAAGATCTTAAAGCGGAACTTGACGACCTTCTAGACGAAATTGACGGTGTCCTTGAAACTAATGCCGAGGAGTTCGTCAAGAACTACGTTCAAAAGGGAGGAGAGTGAGTTCTATCTCTTTCTTCAGTCCTGGCGAAGACCCGGGTACTGACTTCGTGTCACTTCTCAAACAAAACGGATTAGATCCTTTTGCGAGCGACTTGCCGGGCTCTATCGATGCTGGTCATGCCACCACGGTCTTGGCAGTTCGCTGCGATGGGGGAGTCGTAGTCGCAGGAGACCGGCGTGCCACGGCAGGCCACCTGATCAGCCATAGAGATATGCAGAAGGTCTTTCCAGCCGATGATCATTCCGCAGTGGCGATAGCAGGTGCTGCCGGCCCGGCGCTGCAGATGGTTCGAGTGTTTCAGCTGCAACTCGAGTATTACGAGAAAATAGAAGGTAAGCCGTTGACGCTTGAGGGTAAAGCGAATCAACTCGCCGAGATGCTCAGAGGGAACCTTCCGCAGGCGATGCAGGGTCTCGCCGTTGTACCAATTTTTGCTGGTTATGACAGCAATCGCGACACCGGCAGACTTTTTCAGTTTGATGTGACCGGCGGGCGATACGAGGAACAAGACTTTGCGACAAGTGGTTCGGGCAGTTTGCATGCGGGTACCGTTGTAAAGTTGGGATTTCGGTCGAATTTAACTACCGAGGAAGCGCTGCGTCTGGCAGTCAAAGCCCTTTGGCATGCAGCTGATGAAGACAGCGCAACCGGCGGCCCTGATCCAATTCGCGGGATTTATCCCGTGCTTAGTGTCATTACGGCGGATGGTTTTCGCCAACTAACTGATGATGAATCGGGTGAGGTCTTCTCTGAATTCCGAGAAGAACTCAACGGAGGGGAGTGACGGCTATGGCTATGCCCGGAATGTACGTGAGTCCTGAGCAGCTAATGCAAGATCGCGCTGACTACGCGCGCAAAGGAATCTCCCGAGGTCGGAGCCTCGCTGCAGTTGAATACGACGGCGGCGTAGCACTAGTCGCTGAAAATGCCAGCTCAACTTTGCGCAAAGTGTCCGAAATATACGATCGAATTGCGTTCGGAGGAGTCGGCAGATACAACGAATTTGATCAGTTGCGAATTGCTGGTGTGCGCTACGCGGAACTCAAGGGCTATCAGTACAGCCGAGAAGACGTCGACGCCCGTAGCCTGGCGAACCAATATGCCCAAATGCTCGGGCAGATCTTCACCCACGAGATGAAACCGATGGAAGTCGAGATTGTGGTGGCTGAAATAGATGTATCTGGTGCGGCAGAGCTGTATCGCATCCAATACGACGGAACTGTCGCAGACGAACAGCATTGGTGCTGTATCGGAGGCGACTCAGAATCTGTGCTTGAGCGCCTCGCCGATGGTTGGGACGCCGCACTCGATCGGGATGGAGCAGTCAATTTGGCGGTCTCGTCCCTTGCGGGGCCAGACCGATCTATCGCTGCCAACGAACTTGAAGTTGCGGTGTTGGCCGCCGAAAACGGACGGCGGTGTTTCCACCGGCTTAGTGATTCGGAAACAGAGTCGGTCTTAGCGTAATAATCGCAGAGGGCTACCAGATCCTTAGATCTGTATGCACCCCTGCAGAATCTAGAGATACGGTGTGCTGGTGCAACGAAGAATCATGGGCCTCGAGAATGAATACGGGGTGACCTGCACGATCAGAGGCCAGCGACGATTAAGTCCTGACGAGGTAGCCCGCTACCTCTTTCGCAGAGTCGTATCGTGGGGTCGTTCTAGCAATGTTTTTCTGGCCAACGGCGCCCGCTTGTACCTCGACGTTGGGTCGCACCCCGAATACGCGACTCCTGAATGCGACTCGGTTTACGAGGTCATATGTCACGATCGGGCTGGAGAACGAATACTGGAACGCCTAGTAGAAAACGCCGAAGAGCGCCTAGCGGAGGAAGGCATTACTGGCAGCACTATTTACCTTTTTAAGAACAACACTGACAGTGCAGGCAACAGCTATGGGTGCCATGAGAATTACCTCACGAGCCGTCGAGACGACTTTTCAAACTACGCCGAAGTTCTGATCCCATTTCTTGTGTCGCGCCAAATATATGCAGGAGCTGGAAAAGTTCTTCAGAGTGCACGCGGCGCAATGTACAGCATCGCTCAACGAGCCGAGCACATATGGGAGGGAGTATCAAGCGCCACTACCCGCAGTCGTCCCATCATTAACACCAGAGACGAGCCACACGCTGACGCAGAGCGTTACAGACGGCTTCACGTCATCGTCGGCGATTCAAATATGAGCGAATACACATCATTTCTTAAGGTTGGCGCTACAGCTTTACTTCTTCGAATGATGGAAGATCCGGCTGTGATCCTTAGGGACTTAACGCTCGAAAACCCGATACGCGCGATTAGGGAAATCAGTCATGACATAACTTGTCGACGGAGAGTGCGGCTAGCAAACGGCCGCGAAGCAAGCGCCTTCGAAATTCAATCTGAATATTTGGAGCGGGCGCAACGGTTCGCAGAAACCAACGACCTGAATGAGGAAGAAAGACAAGCATTGTCAATGTGGGAACATTGCATGCAGGGCATCGAACAAGACCCACTAACGCTTGACCGCGAAGTCGATTGGGTAATTAAGTACCACTTACTTGAACGCTATAAGAGCAAACACGGCATAGAACTGGGCGATCCAAAGGCTGCCCTCCTGGACCTGCAATATCACGATGTAAACCAAAACCGCGGTGTCTTCTACTTGATGCAAAAAAATGGCCTTGTAGAGCGAATCCTGGACGATTCCGATGTGGAGCTCGCTGTTGATCAACCACCACAAACGACCCGAGCCCGTCTGCGTGGTGAATTCGTCCGGCAAGCGAAGGAACGAAAACGTGATTACACAGTTGACTGGGTGCATCTCAAACTCAACGACCAAGCTCAACGAACAGTGCTATGCAAAGACCCCTTTTTGGCTGAAGATGAGCGCGTAGACGCCTTAATTGAGTCCCTGTAGGCGATGCTGTGGCAAGTTTTTCCTCGCGGGTAGTCGCTCAGATCACCGATGAGCGAGACGGACTTCAAAAAGTCCGCTTTGACGACGGCTCAGATGGCTACGCGTTGGTGTCAGTGTGCGGGACTCTTGAAGCGGGTGATGAAGTGGTAGTCAACACCACTGCCGTGGATCTAGGTCTGGGTACTGGTGGATATCACGTTGTTCATTGGATTGCGAACAAACGCTCTCAACCGACTCTTCGGTCAGGTGAAATTCTGAAGGCGCGCTATCTCTCAGAACAAATTGAAGTGGACCCTTACATAGCGGTTGGTCAGGACCTAAGCGGCGCTCGAGTCCTCCTATGCCTATTACACAGCCAGCTCGGTGCAGTAGCTGTTGGCCTGAATTCTGAAAACCTGGGGTACGTGATGACCGATCAAGCTGCCCTACCGCTAGCGCTGAGTGACTTGCTCGCCGACCTTAAGAGAGCTGGTGTTGTGAGACTGACGGCAACAGCAGGTCAAGCATTTGGTGGGGACTTAGAAGTAATTAACGTCGCCTCCGGTGTCGCGGCGCTTCTTGACCATAACTGCAACCAAATAGTGGTTGCTGCTGGTCCCGGGCACGTTGGCACAGCGTCGGACCTCGGATTTTCATCCCTTGAATTGGCCGGCCACGCAGCGATTCTGTCGGCTTTAGGGGCCAGAGTTGGGATTTGTGTTCGAGCCTCTGAACTCGATTCCCGTGAACGTCACCAGGGAATAAGCCATCATATGGAGTCGATTTTAAGAGCGACGCCAACCGAGATTGAGGTCCCGATTCCACTCGGGACAAAGAGCGATTGGATTACTGCTCTGAACCATCGTCCCTGCCCGGTTAATCCGGTCGATGTAATCGACGCCTTACAGAAGTCCAATATTGCCGTAACGACAATGGGGCGATCATTGGAGCTAGATGCCCTCGCATGCTCATACATTGGTGCATCAGTCTCCTGGTTACTTGGCAGAGACAAGTGACCGAACGGAAGGGCAAAGGTCTCCCCGAGTTGCTGTCGACCTTAAGGTGGCGGTGGCTCCGAGAATGGTTCGTTGTCATCTTCGTAGCGCTTTTGGCAGCCTTTGCAATTCGTGCGACTCTCGTTCAGACCTATTTCATTCCATCTGAGTCGATGACGCCGACGCTGGAAGTCGGTGATCGGCTGATGGTTTACAAACTCGCGTTTACCCTTGGGGACGTAGATAGAGGCGATCTAGTTGTGTTCAACAGGCCCGCGAACATGGGTAACGCAGACATAAAAGACTTCGTAAAGAGAGTTATAGGCCTGGAGGGTGAGCGCATCAGGGCAGAAGGCGGCGCGGTTTACGTAAATGGACGACCGCTAGAGGAGCCGTACCTGACTACTGACATGTATACATCTGACTTCCCTGAGACTGAGATACCACCCGGTTATATGTTCGTTATGGGCGACAATCGGCCCAACAGTCGCGACAGCCGCTTCTTCGGGCCAATTCATGAAGGCTTGTTGGTTGGCGAAGTCTTTCTCCGAATCTGGCCCTTTGGGGATATCGGGCGGCCGTAAGTTATTGTGCGGCCTCGAAGCCTGCCTGTAGTCGATCCACATGGTCGCTGTGAATGCCGTCAATACCCATACGGATCAGGTCCCGGATTACGCGCACGTGTTGTGCGTCCCACGCGATGCAGTAACGATTGAAGCGATGAAATAACGTTGTCAAACCGCCTGTCCAGTCACCGTGATGAAGATTGACAGCGTCTATTTCTTGCGCCGCTAGCTCTGCTGCGTGCCGTTCAGGCCCTTGCCGCATGTCCTTTAGTCTTACCGAGTTGACTAATTTGCAATTGGTTAACTCTCGCCACGCCGCCAGAGTTGTGATTTCAGGGTGACACACCCACAAACGGGTCTCTGCTTTAAATGCACGGGCCACATCCAGAAGTGGCTCGAATGCTGCCTCATCCTTGATATCGATCGATAATTCAAACTCAGTTCCGCAAGTCTCATAAAGTTGCGTCAACGTTGGAATGTGGGCAGGCAACTCATCGAGCTCTAACCTTTTGAGGGGCAGCCTTCTGACTCCTCGCCTAACAATGCCGTCATGGTCCAAGACGGGAGTCCCATCTTGGCTTAGCCACGCGTCGGTCTCTAATCCCGTTGCTCCAAGTTTGAGTGCTAGTTCGAACGCAGGAATCGTGTTTTCTTCGGCGTGGGCACGCGCCCCTCTGTGGGCGAACTGAAGTGGTGGCTGACGTAGAGAGGGGAGTCGCTGCTGCACGACCCGATCATTCATCAAAGTTACTCTCCGCGCAAGGAAGGACCTAATCTACTGGCGTGGTAGTTCTAGGTGTGATCGCAGCACTGCTCGTGCTGCTACTCGGAGCGCTCCTATGGGCGACGCTTAGAGCAATCAGGTCAGAAGTTGCAACCTCCGTCGCAAGTCTGGAACGCGCAACGATGGCTATGGGGAAGGTGTCACTACAAAGCGAACGCGCGAGTGAACATATCGAGAGGGTCGCAAAGATCCGTCTGAGGCGGATGCTGGTTTCGCGGCTACTTCACCGGTTCAGCTCTTCGAGGACCTAACCTCAGTTGTGTGAATCTCACTCCCAACGAGGTCCTGATTATCAGTCTGGTCGCCCTTGTGGCTCTTGGACCCAAGCAGCTACCTCAGGTTGCGCGGCAACTAGCCAGGGGAGTGGCGCAACTCCGAAGGTTCAATACGCAAATTAAGAACGAGTTCGATACCGCAGTTGACGAAGCGGTGGCCGAATCCCACGACCGAAACCTAGAACAGCAAGCGTGTGCTGAAGATAAGTTGCTTCCCCCAAGTGATAACTCATGAAGATTCGGCGACGGGCCAAGAAATCGCCGCAAACGTTTTGGGATCACTTAGCGGAACTACGCACTCGACTTATCGTATGCGCTGTTGCCGTTGCAGTGGGTGCCGCCGTGGGACTCGTTCTATACAGCTGGCTTTTGGATAATTTTTTTCTGCCTCCTTATTGTCGAGTCTTGGAGTCCCAGGGGATAGACCGCCAGTGCAACTTGGTTATCACTGAGCCCCTTGACGGATTCCGAACCCGGATTCGGGTGTCACTTTACGTCGGGCTAGTGCTGGCAATGCCGGTTCTGCTGTGGAATCTCTGGCGATTCGTTACGCCGGCCTTGGAGAAAAGTGAGAGAAGGTATGCCCTTCCCTTCGTTGTAAGCGGTTTTCTGCTCTTCGGTTGCGGAGCAGGGTTGGCGTACCTGACCTTTGAGCGCGCTTTAGAGTTTCTGATTTCGTTTGGCGGTGAGTCTGTTGACCCGCTTTTTTCACCAGGTGCATATCTGGGCCTGATCACATACATGATGATCGCATTCGGGATCGGTTTCGAATTTCCGATCGTCCTGATCTTTCTCCAGCTCGCGAATGTTGTATCGCCTTCGAGATTGAGTGCGCTTCGAAGGTTCGCGATCGTCGGGATCGTTGCCGGAGCCGCAATCATCACACCCTCTGGTGACCCGGTGTCGCTCGCTGCATTATCAATTCCTATGTATTTGTTCTATGAACTATCGATCCTCATAGGTCGCGTGCTCCGACGGTCGCGCAATATTGATTCGTAACCTTTTAAACAATGAATGCTGAACCGCGACCCAATGGAATTGCCATGCTGAATGAACGAGGTCTGACCCCTGACGACTTCCAAATTCAGGCATTCGAATTGTTGGAAAACGGTTCTTCGGTTTTGGTAGCAGCACCAACCTCAGCTGGTAAAACCCTCGTGGCCGAGTACGGAATTCAACGGGCGTTAAATGATGGAAGAACTGTCATATATACGACACCAATAAAGGCTCTTTCTAACCAGAAGTTCAAAGATCTCGGACGCTGGCTTGGTAAGGAAAAGGTGGGCCTCCTTACCGGCGATAACGCGATTAGACCCGACGCCGAGGTGGTCGTCATGACCACTGAAGTACTAAGGAACATGATTTACGCGGGAAGTCCCCGCCTTGAGCGCCTCGGCCTAGTCGTTCTCGATGAGGTTCACTTTCTTCAAGATCCCTATAGGGGTCCAGTTTGGGAGGAAGTAATTATGCAACTCCCAGAAGAGACCCAGTTGGTGTGTTTGTCCGCGACGGTCAGCAACGCGACAGAGCTGGCGGCGTGGATCACAGAAGTACATAGCGACTGTGCTGCTGTAATTGAGACCACTCGCCCGGTGGAGCTCCAAAATCATTTCTTAGTTTTCGACAAACGGCACCGACATCTTCAGGAGTTTCGAACTCTGAGAGGGGGTGAGAGCAACTATGAAGTCGAGAGGTTTTTGGCCAAGATGCGTGGTCAAAAGCACCGAGGTCCTAAAAGCAGGGCAGGAGCGGTCGGTCGACCTCGAAGAATCGAAGTTATTTCCCATTTGGATGCAGCGGACCGTTTACCAGCAATATTTTTTGTATTTTCGCGACAAGGCTGTGACGACGCTGTCCAAAATGCCTTGGAAAATGGCGTTGATTTTCTTGACGGTCGAGAGAAGCAAAGAGTCGAAACGATAGTTGAAGAGCACGTCAAGGATTTATCCAGAGACGATCTCGCATTGCTGAATTTTGATTCGTGGCTTACGGGTCTCTGTGCAGGTCTCGCATCGCACCATGCCGGCATGGTTACCCCGTTTAAAGAAGCAGTCGAAGACTGTTTTGCGGCTGGGTTACTCAAGGTGGTCTTTGCTACGGAGACGCTTGCGATGGGAGTCAACCTGCCCGCAAAGTCCGTCGTCATAGAACAACTCAGCCGCTTTCGAGGCGAAGGCCACGTCACGCTTACTGCGGGTGAATACACGCAACTAACGGGTCGCGCTGGTCGAAGAGGAATTGATTCATCCGGTCACGCATACGCTCTTTGGAGCCCGTATGAAAGTTTCGGTGAATTGAGTCGATTAGCGCGTAGCACGGATTTTGTTCTTGAATCAGCGTTTCGACCCACCTACAACATGGCCGCAAATCTGATGAACCGGGTCCTTCGGAATGAAGCGATTAACTTGCTCGAACGTTCCTTTGCGCAGTACCGATCTAACAGCAACATATTGCGGCTAAACAAAAACCTAGATAAGGCAAGAGCTTCGCTGAAGACCGCTCAAGGCGAACTTAAGCGCCTTGGAGTGGAGCATGCTGGAGATGGACCTGGGACCGGAGTTCCAACCGCTACGAGTGGCCCACCCCTTGAGAAGCTTCGGCCTGGCGCGATTATTGAACGTCTCCATGGAAATGAGGCGCAGTTCTTATTGGTCTTGGGTACGACGAGCCGTCGGGGAGGGGAGCATCGGCTTCGGGTGGTCACGGCAAGAGGCAAAGTGATGATGCTCAGCCCGACGGACTTCGACACTGCACCACAATTGATAACGGACCTGGAACTACCGAAGCCATACGCCCCTAATCGACGCGAGTACCAACGGACATGTGCTCGACTTTTAAAGCAAGCCCTAAACGAACTGGGGATCGTTCTAGAGATCCGCCGGCCAGAAGGTGACTTGCGCGCTGAACGCGCAAAGGCGACTCGACGAGTAGAGCAAGCACAAATAGGAATCGATGCGGCAAAACATCAAATCGAGGTGGCTGAAGGGGGGCTGGCTCAATCGTTAAGAGCTATCGAGGAAATAATGGACCTATTCGGCTGCAGCCAAGATTGGGTCCTCACGCCGGTGGGCAAATATTTGCAAGGCATTTTCCACGAGATGGACCTTCTGACAGCCTTGAGTCTTTCTGAGGACCTATTCACCGAACTGTCACCGCCTGAACTGGCTGGGCTGGTCTCGACCCTTACCTACGAACACCGCAGCCGACTTGATCCTCCGCCTCCTTGGTACCCAAATACCTCACTTAAAAACAAAGTGGGAGTCCTACTTACGCGCAGCGGCCAGCTGCGAAAAGCAGAGCGAGAGCGTGGTCTGCCGGAAACGCGCGAACCCGACCCAACGATTGTTGGCCTTGTTCATGGATGGGCATCAGGCCACGCGCTTGCCGATGTCGTAGATGACACATCGTCAGTTGGCGATTTCGTGCGCCATATACGACAAGTGGTAGACCTACTAAGCCAGATAGCGGACGTCGCTCCGACGCCGGAAGTGCGGGAATGTGCCCGAGAGGCTTGCCGTCTACTTGATCGTGATCTCGTGGCTGCTGCTGCGCGGCTTCAGGAGACAGAGCGCGGAATGGTCTTTGGCGATGGTGATTAAGTCGGGCGGTGAGTGGGGTTGGGAATACAACAAGGGATGCCCCAGTCATTTGGCTAAGACGGATAAAGAGATCGGAGAATTTGTCGAAAACAGTTGGGCTACCGAATCGGAGGTCCCTCTAATTGGCATAGTCGGAGGTGATATCTGGCGGGCAGCGGGTTCTCCTAATGGCGGAGTCCAGAGGCTCAACACCGATAAAGCACGCAAGGCCGCTATCGACGTCGGGGAGCTTTGGCTCGATGGTCGACGTCATGCCGTTGCGGCGCACGTTCTGTTTCTCAAAAATTGGTGGAGCGGGCCTATCACAGCAATCATGAACTCCGAATGGCGCCGAACATGGCGTGTGGCACCGCGGGCACACCCCAACGATGGGTGGTTTGACCTAGTCGCCGGTGACTTGAGTATCCACCAAAGGTGGCTCGCGTGGCAGCGAATCAAAACAGGTGACCATCTCCCCAACTCAAATCTCGAGTCTCGCCGCATCAAGGAATTCACGCACAAATTCCCAAGAGGGACGCGAGCTGTGATTGACGGACTCTTCGTTGGGAAAGTTGAAGACGTAACGCTACGAGTCCTTCCCGACGCCGTCTCGATCATCTATTAGTAGCTACCTTAAGAGGGTGCGCGACTAGTAGGGCAGATGGTCCTACGATCAGGGCTAGTAGAAAAAATCATCGACTCAACTAGCCGGCCCTCACATTGACTCTGAACCATTACGCGACAGAACAGTTCTCATCAAGCGAGGAAGATATTCTTCGCCGCTACTTCACGAACCTTGATCAACCTGTCTTTGCTTTAGTGAATCTGCCCGAGGTCGTTAAGGGCGCCTTGTTCGCCCGTTACAGCCGGACTCACAAAAGTTTGCGGCGCCTCTTTCTTGATGAGTTCGTAGAGGATCTTGATGTTTCTGGTGATCACTCCATCGACGCCACCGTAGGCCTAGCGAAGGCAGAAGAGCTCTATCAACGCGTGTTTGTTGAATACGGCGACGATTCTGTGGCTCAACTTGGAGGGGTTCATCTTGCTTGTGAGCAGGCCTCCAACCTTCTGACGAAGGTGCTCGAGTGGGGTCGCCTTATGTCCTACTTGGAGCAGTCAACTCGATACCTTAGCTATGACACAAGAATCGACGGACGTTACCGATACCATCGTGACCCCGAAATTTTAGGTTCGCCGATAGGCACTAAATACGTCGGCGAGATGGATCGAATTTTCGAAAGCTACGGCGAGCTCGTTCCACTGATGCAGGATTATTACCGGTCTGAACACGCCCAAGGGTCTGACATAGGTGATCTGGCTTACAGGCAAACTATTCGCGCTAAAGCCTTTGACGCGGTCCGTGGATTGTTGCCAGCCGCAAGCCTTTCAAACGTCGGAATTTATGGAACTGGTCAGGCGTATGAGGGTCTGTTGCTGAGGATGAGGGCGCACCCCTTGCCCGAAGCTCGATCTTATGCAGACTTGATGTTGCTTGAACTGAGAAAGGTGATCCCTTCTTTTCTTAGGCGCGTTGACGTAGCCGAGAGAGGCGTGGCGTGGTCAAGGTACCTTGAGGCTAACCAGAGTGCGATGAGAGAGTTTGCAGAACTTCTCACAAAAGACATACCCACAAATCCGGCGCCAGAGGTTGACCTGATCGACTGGGACCCGGACGGTGAGCGAAAGATGCTCGCTGCGATGCTGTACCCCTACACCCAATTACCTGAGACGCAATTAGTGGATCTCGTCGACGACATGACATCAGATCAACGACTCGACCTCGTGCGCCGTTATGTGGGTGAAAGAGGTAACCGAAGGCACCGTCCGGGACGAGCCCTTGAGAGACTGGACTACCGTTTTGATATCCTCGGTGACTACGGCGGGTTTCGAGACCTGCAACGGCATCGCCTCCTGACCATTGAGTGGCAGTCCCTAACTCCTAACCATGGCTACGAAACACCCGAAGCAGTGATTCGCGCTGGATTGGGTGAGCGCTACTCCGGAGTCATGGAACGCTCAAGGTCTCTCTACGAGCTGCTCCTCCAGGACTTTCCGGATAGAGCTGGGTACGCGGTGGCGATGGCGTTCCGCGTTCGCTACATCATGCAGTTCAATGCTCGTGAGGCATTACACATGATTGAGCTTCGCAGCCAGCCCCAAGGTCACCCGAACTATCGCCGAATCGCACAAGAGATGTATCAGCAAATCGCCACCAAAGCTGGGCACGGCGCTGTGGCTGAGATGTTCACGCACATTGACCTCAGTGCTGGGGAAGATGGGCGTCTTCAGGCCGAAAAAGCGCTTGAAGTGAAACGATCAGCTCAATGATGGAGGGAACGCGCCTTGCGACGATCGCGGATCTACCGATCCTCGAAGGCTTCGCTGCATTAGCTGTCGCAGAGCAAGCTGAAAACCGGGGAGGATGGGTTTGGAGTCGGCGAGAAACACGGAACCCACCCTTTCGTGCAAGCCTGGAGTCCTCCTTTCATAATCCCGATGAAGAGATATGGGTCGGCCAGATTGATGAAGTTCCTGTTGGCTACGCAGCAGCCGGTGTGACTCTCCTACGAACCGGCGAACTCCTGGGGACGATTAGCGATATTTGGGTTGAGCCCGAAGCCCGTGAGGTCGGCGTAGGAGAGGCACTCGTAGAGACCGTGATTACCTGGTGCACTACACGAAAATGTGTGGGCATCGATTCAATGGCACTACCAGGTAACCGAGCAACTAAAAATTTCTTTGAAACTTTTGGCTTCAAAGCGCGACTCTTGACAGTTCACCGAACGCTGGAGCTCGATTGAGTGACACGCCGTTCGATGCCAGCATGTTGCGTCGGGGGTATTGCACTGTGGGGCGACAAGTTGCTCCTAATACGCCGCGCTAACCCACCAGGGCAAGGATATTGGTCGATACCGGGAGGGCACGTCGAACCCGGAGAGACATGGCAAGAAGCCGTAGAGCGAGAAGTGTTGGAAGAAACTGGCTTGAGGGCGACATGTGGCAGATTTGTCGGTTGGGTAGAGCGATCAGCTGGCGATAATCGGTACCTCATCGCAGACTTCATGGTCGAAGTGTTCGCACCTGAAACAGCTGCCGCCGCTGACGACGCCGCAGACCTTACATTCGCCGATGTGGAGGATATGAAGCTCTTAGAGTTGGCACCTGGACTCTTATCTTTTCTAAACGAGCACGGCGTACTAGCTAGTTAGCGGCCCTTCCAAACAGGATCGCGCTTCTCAACAAACGCACGCGGACCCTCCTTAAAATCCTCCGTTTTGACGACTGTTCGAAAATGGTCCCTTGTTATCTGCCAGCCGTCCTCGTCGGAAACTCCATGGCTCTCAAGTACGACCTTTCTACTTTCGCGCACGGCGATAGGAGCGTTAACGGAAATGCGACCTGCCAACTCGTCAGCTGCAGCAATTACTTCGCCCGGCTCACAAAGTTGGTTAACTAGACCGAGCTCAAATGCTCGACTCGCTGGAATCGGGTCCCCGGTAAGTGCCATTTCCATCGCCACATTGCGTGCTAGCGCCACAGGAAGGCGAAAGAGACCACCTGCGCCGGCAATAAGACTCCGCTTAACCTCGGGTATACCAAAGGATGCCGCCGGCGACGCGACGACCAGGTCACACGCTAGGACGATTTCTAACCCCCCTGCTAATGCGGGACCGTCGACGGCTGCGATAAGGGGTTTGGTGCGCGGGTACCGAACTAGACCAGCAAAGCCACCTCGTTCGGTCTCGATGCTTTTGCCGCTACTGACTGCCTTAAGATCTGCACCAGCGCTAAACACAGGGCCATTAGCGGCCAAGACGCCAACCCAAGCTGTGTCGTCGGCCTCGAAGGCATCAAGGTGGCTCTCCATCTCTGAAGAGACGTCATGATTGACGGCGTTACGCGCTTCAGGGCGGTCCAAAGTGAAGACCCGCACGTTGCCTCTCTGTTCGTAATTAACCGCCATTGGTCAATCCACCTCTTTGGTGACGTTTTCGCTGGGAGGTTCTTCGGGTGGCGCATCTGCTCCCTGGTCAGCCTCGGCTTCCGGAGTCTCTGCGTCATGGACCTCTGCTACATCTGCGTCAGATGACGACAATGCTTCTTCAGTGGACGTCGACACTTGTTCCTCGGTGGAACTATTCGTTCGTTCGTCCGCTCCGCTGTCATCTGAAGAGGTGGCAGCTTCGTCTTTTGTGCCGTCCTCTGCCGTCTTGGCCCCCTTTTGTGGTTTGGGGCGACGCTTCCCGCGTGCCTTTTCGACTGGCTCAATACCGAACTGTTTGGCGATGTCGGGAATGCGGTCCGAAACCTTGGTGATTAGATCTAATAACTCCTTGCCCGGATCAGGCGGAATGTGGGCAATAGCGACATACGGCCGGATCGGAGAGAATGCGACCGCTTCGAGGACAATTCCGATTCGTTGTTGACTGACATCACCGCCAAGAGCTTGGTTAGCCTGGCTAGCCAAGCTTTCCGCTATGTCAGGAGGCAGGGGACTTCCGGCCTTAGGGGGGCGAGAACTTAACCGAAGAGCACGGACGACCCGTTCCTCCTTTAAGGCTTCCCTAATCTCGTCCTGCCATTTGACCTGGTCGGACTCAACGCGCTGACTGAGGCCCGAACGAATCTCATCAGCTAAGGCCCGACTTTCGTCGTCGCGGGCGAAATCCTCAGCAGCCACTATGACAGCTCTCAGGTCTCGAATATCGACATCCGCAATTGACTTGAGAGCGGCATCAGCTCGATCCCGCCACTCTGCGACTTTGATCTGTGGAACCAGAGACTCCGCCAAAGCGAGTAAGGCGTCTGCTCGAACCGCCTCTGTGCCCTCTTCTTCGGCGCGCCGGTTCTGCTCCTCTATCTCCTTTCGGACAGCGGCAATGCCGCCTCGCGAAACCTGCTCGGCAATAACACGCTGCTCCTCGGGAAGTCCATCAATTAGGGCTTTGCGGTGCGTACGCCCAGGCTTGAGCTTCTTCGGCTTGGGCTTGGAGGGAGTATCCGCCTTCGGTTTCCGAGGCTTGGCGTCCCTAGACCCTTTTCGACCTTTGTCGTCGCGCTCTCGACCGGCGCCTTTAGGTTTCCTCTCTTTGCCATCATTTCGCCGCCGGCCATCTCTTTTCTTTCCTGAACGACCCTTCTTAGCAAGCTGCGTGGTGACACCCTGAAATTCGGTGGAAGACCCAAGCAGCTCGATCCGTTCGTCATCCGGGCGTCCGCTCCTGCCCTTTGGTGGCAGTACCGCGGTGATGAAGATGCCGTCAATTTCGAAATCAGCATCTGCCCTACATACATCACCTACAGATGCACCGCTATAAAGCAGTGACCCATCAAGTGTTCCCTTAGGTTGTTTGGCGCCGGCGGCTCGCCAGGTCCAGATTCCGTCGTCGTTCTGACTTGTCAGTTCGACATCGATACGTCGGCTCATAATGCTCCGGGCTCTCCGGCTAGTCGGTTGGGAGGCGTCGGGGGAGAAACGGCCCCCTCGCTGGTCCCTAGGTACAGCACTAAACGTTACCGAAATGAATCGCCAGTGACGCGCTTCTGATCTGATGCATTTTGTCGCCGAATAACCTCACTAATGCTGTGCAGCGTCCTACCCTCGGCTCCACGGATAAAAACTCAGGAAGTTATGCCTAAAGCGAAAGCCCCCGACCAATTTGCTCGTGAGATCATCGAAATTCCCGTCGATGACGAGATGCGAGACTCATTCATGCCGTATGCGCTCTCGGTGACTACGAGCCGCGCTATTCCAGATGTGCGTGATGGCTTAAAACCGGTTCAACGACGAATTTTATATGTCATGGCAGACCTGGGCCTTCGTCCGGCCACGCCCTTTCGAAAGTCGGCCGGCGTAGTTGGTGAAGTCATGGGCAAGTACCACCCACACGGGGACGGAGCGATTTACGAGGCTATGGTTCGCCTAGGCCAAAGTTTTTCTATGTCGGTACCGTTTGTCGATCCCAAAGGCAACTTTGGCAGCCTCGACGACCCGCCCGCTGCATACCGATACACCGAAGCTCGTCTTACTGAAGCCGCTATGGCAATGGTCGAAGATTTAGATGAAGACACTGTTGATTTCAGCCCAAATTTTGACGGTGAGCGCGAAGAGCCTGCCTGCCTCCCTGCCGCATTACCAAATCTTTTAATTAATGGAGCGGCAGGCATCGCTGTGGGTATGGCAACCAACATGCCTCCGCACAACTTGGCTGAAGTTGCTGGGGTGATCGAGCACGTGTTAACGAAACGGCGGCCGAAGCCAACCGTGGACGAACTCATGGAGCATCTGGAAGGGCCCGATTTCCCGACTGGCGGCATAATTGTGGACGATGGAGCCCTAAGGGAGGCTTACCAGACTGGAAGGGGCACAATCCGTATCCGGGCGCGTGCAGAGATTGAGAACATTACGGCTCGACGACAAGGCATCGTGGTCACCGAATTGCCGTATGCAGTCGGGCCGGAACGAGTTCAGGGAAAAATTCGAGAACTCATAGCCGCCGGGAAATTGGACGGCATAGCCGCAGTGGTCGACCTTTCAGACCGCAATCACGGCCTCCGTCTGGTGATTGAGTGTAAAGCTGGAGTCGGCCCGCACTCTCTCCTCGAGAAGCTCTACCGGTTGACTCCATTGGAAGAAAGTTTTGGCATCAATAACGTCGCCTTGGTAGATGGCGTGCCGACGACGCTGGGCTTGTACGAGCTGTCTAAACACTTCATTGATCACCGACTCGACGTCATTATTCGACGCGCCAACTATCGGCTTTCTAAAGCGCAGGACCGCGAGCACATTCTGCTCGGTCTGCTCCTAGCGCTAGACAACATCGATGAAGTAATTTCGATCATTCGAGGGTCTAAGGACGCGGCCAAAGCCAAGGCAAAGTTAACCAAAGAGCTAAAGCTCACTGATGTTCAAGCCACGCATATCCTCGATATGCAACTCCGACGCCTGACTGCGCTAGAGGTCGACAAGTTGCGTTCCGAGCTCTCTGAGATTCAGGATGACATTGCTGAGTTAAAGAAGCTGCTCAGTTCGGAGACTAAGCAACGGAACTTAGTTCGAGATGAAATCCGCGATCTGGTTGCTCGATTTGGGACGTCGCGACGAAGCACCGTCGTCAACGTTTCAGATTTAGTTGTGATCGAGGATGATGTCGTAGAAATAGAGGAAGAACTGTTTGAGGAATTGGGAGATCAGTCCACTCTCATAACGCTGTCGACGTCGGGCCTACTCGGCCGGCGGTCACCAGAGGACGAGTTCAAGGTAAAGCCAGGGCGCCATGATGTAGTTGCTCGAAGCCTCGAAACGAGCGCATATAACCCGGTCTTGGCAATTACTGACCAAGGTAGAGTCCTAGCTGTTAAAGCCCGCGAAGTCCCCGAGATGGTAAGGGGAAGCCGGGGGGCTTCTGTTACCGAAATGTTCTCACTTGCGCGGGGGGAAAAGGTTGTCGGGCTTTTCGCAGACAGTGATGATCCTGTCGTTCTCGTTACTCGAAATGGGACTGCCAAACGACTTGACGCTGACAGTCTGAAGTCGCTCCGTAGTGGTAGTTCCGCCATCAACCTCAAAGCAGACGACCGTCTGGCCTCCGCCTTCAGGTGCAGCGAAGATACCGAAGTTGTGATCGTTGCTTCGGATGGGCAAGCGTTGCGCACCGCATCGAAGGGAATCTCTCTTCAGGGCCCTGGCGCTGGAGGAGTGGCAGGAATGAAGCTCAAACCTGGATCAAGAATTCTTGCCGCGGGCCCTGTTGACTTCGGGACACTCATTGTGTTGGTTAGCGATGAGGGTGCAGTGAAAGTTACAGATGCTGCGGAAGTTCCAGCAAAAGGCCGGGCGACAGGTGGCGTTCGCACCGTTAGGTGGCGAGATTTTGAGACGACAGCCACGTTTGCTTGGGTCGGCCGAGGGCAACAACTAGCGGCCGTCGCAAGAGCGGCCGGTGACGACAAAAAGCTTGAACCGGTACCCGAGCCTCTCTCGTTGGATCCCACGAAGAGAGATAGCCAGACGGTTGCGTTGGACTATCGAGTTGCCTTGGTGGGGGAGTATCGGTTCTGATGGCTGCTGCGACAAAAAGACCAAATGGAAAAGGAACGAGCGGGGGATACGACGCTAGTGACATTGAAGTTCTTGAAGGTCTCGAAGCTGTCCGAAAGCGCCCGGGAATGTATATCGGGGGAACGGGGTCCGGCGGGCTTACGCACTTACTGTGGGAAATTATCGACAACGGCGTTGACGAGGCAGCAGCCGGACACGCCAAACTTGTCGAGGTTATCTTTCATTCAGATAACTCTTATGAGGTGACCGATGATGGCCGCGGCATACCGATAGACAAGAAAGATGGTGACATAACAGCGCTTGAGGTCGTATTCACCGAACTCCATGCCGGAGGAAAGTTTGGCACCGGCGCTTATGGAGCGTCTGGAGGCCTACATGGGGTCGGTGCTTCAGTGGTCAACGCGTTGTGCACCAAGATGACCGTGGAAGTGGACCGAAAGAGCGCCACTCATCGCCTTGATTTCAAGGATCAAGCCGCAGGACACTTTGCACAAAATGGTCGCTTTACCGCATCACATGCTCTCAAGAAAGTGGGGAAGGTGTCGCCTTCCCGTACTGGGACCCGGGTCCGCTTTTGGCCTGACCGAGACATCTTCGACTCGGAAGCCATGATCGATTACGAAGAGGTCCGGGAGCGACTTAGTCAGGTGTGTTTTCTTGTTCCGGGTTTAAAAATCAAACTTTCAGACAAACGCAAGGGCGGGAAGAAAACTGCAGAGGAGTTCATTTCAAAGGGGGGCTTAGCGGACTACGTTGATTTCCTATCAGGCGATGACGCAGCGGTGACAGGACTTGTTCGCCTCAATGGGAAAGGCGAATTTTCCGAAAAGGTTCCAGTTGATGGCAAGTTGACTGAAGTTATGCGTGAGTGTCATGTCGACATAGCACTCCGTTGGGTTCAGAACTACAGCACCAAAATCGTCAGCTTCGTCAATACCATCCCCACGCCCGATGGAGGTACGCACGTCGCAGGCTTTGAACGGTCACTCACAGCTGCTGTCAATCAGGCAATAACAGCCGCCGACCCAAGAAAGCTGCGAAAACTCAGAGACGATGGCAAAGCTCAAAAAGAAGATGTGCAAGAGGGTCTTGTCGCAGTGGTGAGAGCGGTATTTCCTGAACCACAGTTTCGCGGCCAGACGAAACGCGAATTAGGGACACCCGAAATACAAAAGATCGTCGGCGGAGTCGCCCGTGATGGCCTAAAAGAATGGTTCGACGGCTCTGCTAAAGGATCCAAAAAGATTCACGTAAAAGCGATCCTGGACAAAGTGGCAGATGCGGTTGTAAACCGCGTCAGCACTAAGCAAGCCTTGGATACGCGGCGAAAAGCCGCACAACTGGGAAACAACGGACTGCCGGACAAGCTCTCGGATTGTCGGCTCCACCCTGAGGGCGAATTGCTTATCGTCGAGGGGGATTCTGCTGCAGGGCCAGCTAAACGAGCGCGCGACAGTGCCTGGCAAGCGGTCTTACCGTTACGCGGCAAGGTAGTGAATGCCGGCAAGGGAACCAAAAAAGCGGTACTCGACAATGCCGAGGCAACTGCACTCTTCACCGCGGTTGGGGCCGGATCAGGGCCAGATTTCGATCTTGCAACTCGCCGTTACGACCGCTTGGTCCTGTTGGCTGATGCCGACGTGGACGGCAGCCACATCCGCTGTTTGGTTCTCACATTGATCTATCACTACATGTTGCCCATGTTGGAAAACGGCCATATCTATGCAGCGCAACCGCCGACGCACGCCCTGGTCATTGGCCAAGATAAGGAATTCGTATATTCCGAAGAAGAATTACTAAGACGCAGCGCCGAATTAGACGAAAAAGGACGGCGATACCGAATAACTAGGTTCAAAGGCCTTGGCGAAATGGATGACGATGAGCTTCTTGAAACAACGCTTAATCCGGAAACACGAGTTCTGCGTCGCATCACAGTAGACGACGCTAAGAAAGCACAGAACGCCTTCGAAGTAATGATGGGCGCACCCGTCGAACCCCGCAAAGATTTCATTATTAGGTTCAGCAAGGATTATGGGCACGCACTAGACGTTTAGAGGCCAAATTGTACGAACGCCCATAAGCCACATTATGTAAACTCTACTAAAAAACGGCTAAGATAAGCCAATTGCGCAGCAGGCTCCTCCTATCGGTCTCTTCCGCCTGTGCGTTTGGGAGCCCCGCCCGAATACCCCGTGTTACGGACACTAGAGCGGCTCCTTGACTCCCCGGAGCGGCCTTTCCCTTGCTTGGCCTCTATTGCTTGCCGCACGTTGTCTGGAAGGCCATCGAGCTTGGGTTTAGAAGGGCGTTTATCCTTTTTTGGTTTTTTGGGACGGGCCACGCCGTCGATCTTACGTTGCTGAAGGGTCTGCCTGGAACCTTTGCGGATGGGACGACACTTCACAATCGTCGGATCGGCTGCCTACCTCATGTTTACGACATGTCCATCTTGTACGTGAACTCCTTCTTTCCTGAGGAGTTGGGCCTGTGTGACCTCATTGCCGGGAGTCAGTCGCCCGTTCGCTGTGACAATTCGCCACCACGGATAGCCGTGGTTTCGCTTTAAGAATTGGCCGACCGCCCGCGCTCCCCCGGGGAATCCAGCTTCTTCAGCGACTTCGCCGTAGCTCAGCACTTCACCCTCGTCGAGGCCGGCGAGAACCGTTGCGACGGCTTCGGAAAATGTCTCGCGTCTGTCGGGGTTTTGAGATAGCACGCGCCAATGCTTTCAGATGATTACGCTGTTTGGTGACCAGCACTGAAGATTTGTGTTGCTACGTGCAATCAAATGGGGGCGAAATGGCTGACTATGACATTCATATTTCCGGTGGCACCATTGTTGATGGGACGAGGGTTCCGAGATTCAAAGGTGATCTCTGGATTAAAGACGGGGTTATTTCGAAGATCGGAGGGCGGGCCGATGGCATCGCTGATCGGGTGATCGACGCCACCGACCGGATCGTCGCGCCTGGCTTTGTAGATCTACACACCCACTATGACGCTCAAATTCGATGGGACCCATGGTGCACTATTTCGGGCTACCACGGAGTGACCTCGGTGGTCTTGGGTAATTGCGGCTTTGGATTTGCCCCCGTTGCAAAGGAGTTCCGTGAGCGGTCCATGCTGACCATGACTCGCACCGAGGCGATTCCCTTCGACTCGATGAAGGAGGGCATGGAATGGGATTGGGAGACGATTCCGGAATACCTGGATTCCCTGGACCGCATCCCTAAGGGTGTGAACGTCATTCAATACATGCCGACGGCGTCGCTGATGACGTACGTAATGGGCCTAGAGAAAGCTAAGGCCGGCGAACCAGCATCTGAGAGCGAACGTAAGGAAATGGCCCGGTTATTGCATGAAGGTATGGACGCTGGGCTCTGCGGTTTCTCTATTCAACGCCTCGGGCCCGACAGTGTTCAAGCGGATTTCGATGGTTCGCCGATGGTCACAGACATCATGTGCGATGAAGATATCTTCAACCTGGCGAGGGTTTTGGCGGATCGCGACGAGGGGTTTATCCAGATCACTCAAGGTACGGGCGATATCCGTGCCGACATAGCCTTTTTGGAAGAGCTTGCAGGCGTCGCCCAACGGCCAATTCTTCATAACGTGGTAGCCCCAGCACGACAAGACCCCGAAGTTCATCGGCGTCCGCTTAGGTGGATTGAGAATTGCCGCCAACGAGGATTGCCGATTTACGCTCAGTGTGGAACCGGGCGCGCCGGCTTCGCATTCACATTGGAGCATTGGAACCTTTATGACGCCTCCCCTGCTTGGCGGGCAGTGACTACTGGCAGCAAGGAAGAAAAGATTGAAAAAATGCAGGACCCAGAGTTGCGGAGGGCCCTCGTGGAGGAAGCGGAAGAAGCTGATCGAAGGCTCCAGGTAATTCAGGCCGGGGTTGGGGGCAACCCCAAAAGTTTGGTCGTGCAAGGTGTCAACCGTCAGGCAGACCTTCAAGAGTATGTGGGCAAGTCGGTCGGAGATATCGCAGAAGCCCAGGGGAAACATCACATCGAGGTAATGCTTGATCTTTCACTCCAAGGGGATTTGAATGTCGAGTTTCTCGGCCCTGACAAGGGTTCCAACGCCGAGTTCATGGCGGAAATGATGACGAGCTCGCCTTACGCGATACCAGGTGTGTCGGACGGTGGGGCCCACACTAAGTTCTTCACTGGTGGCGCCTATACGACTGATTTTTTGACCTGGTTGGTGCGTGATGAAGGGGTAGTGACGCTTGAAGAGGCTCATTACCGTCTCTCGAATCTGCCAGCGCATGCTGCCGGTTTCCGAGATAGGGGCTCACTGCGTGAAGGCGCCGCGGCAGACGTCTTGGTGTACGACATGGAGGAGCTTGAAATCCTTCCAAACTGGATTGGTGATGTGGAATATGACCTTCCGGGAGGTGAGTGGCGGCGGGTCCAACGGGCGGCAGGGTACGACCACATTATTGTGAATGGTGAAGAAACATTCAGCTCTGGTGAATGCACGGGGGCGACACCTGGTCAGCTACTCCGGCATGGGAGAGGATAAGAAAATCTTCTTATTCCTTCGGAGGTGAGTCCCAATCCTGTACGTCTTTGCCTTCGATCCGAGACAGTATGTCGAGGGCCGCAGCTGCGCCATCGCCGGCTGAAATTATTGCCTGACTTCTGGTCGGCCTGGCACTTCTACCAATGACGTAGACGGCATCAATCGCTGTTTTGCCGTTCCTATCCACAGGGACAATCTCGTCCTCGCCGTCGGTTGTTTGGATACCTAGCGAGTTAGCCAAGGGCATTTGTTTACCCTCTCCAAGTACAAGGAAATCCGCTGGAGTGGTTCCTGTCTCGGTAGTGACTTCAACTCCCCCACCGGTGATTGCTACACCGGTAACGTTTTCCTCGCTTATCGCCGCACCGGCATTTAGAACCTGCTGTCGGGCCGCGGTCTGAAAGTCAGTTCCGCTTATCGCGTCTATGCCTAGATAGTTGTTGAGGAATGCGTAATGCATGACGGTTTGATCAGCCCCATAAACGGTTACGTGGTGTCCGGCGCGTGCGATAAACAACGCTGCACTCAACCCGCCCGGTCCGTCTCCGATGATCGCGATTGTCGCCATAACCAAACTCCTCTAGTCGCTTTAGAAGGCCTTCTTCTCCTCGCAGGTTAAGCGCTTTCTTGGTGCAGTCACAATCTTGAATTTTCACGGCGCCGTTGGACGATAAAGACGTACCCTTATGCCTATAGGACAGCCAGAGAAGGTTCAGACATGGCCGCAAATGCCGCACCAACCGAAGTCGATTTTCATTTTGATGTGATGTGCCCGTGGGCGTATCAAACATCTCTGTGGATGCGCGACGTTCGTGACCAGTTAGGCCTGACCGTTAACTGGAAATTCTTTAGTCTTGAAGAGATCAATCTCCGTGAAGGGAAGAAACACCCTTGGGAGCGAGATTGGAGTTACGGATGGTCCATGATGAGGATAGGCGTCATTCTCCGGCGTTTGGACATGAACCTGTTGGACCAATGGTACGCGGTGGCAGGCAAGGCGCTTCATGTTGATGGCAACCGGCCACACAACCCGGAGGTAGCGAGACACCTCCTTGAGCAAATTGGGGCTGATCCGGACATAGTCGAGGAATCGATTGCGGATCCGACCACACACGATGAAATAAAGGCTGAGCATGATCGCGTTGTAGAAACCGGAGGCTTTGGAGTTCCGACACTCTTCTTTCCGGACGGTCAGGCGTTCTTTGGCCCAGTTTTGTTGGATCCACCGACAGGCGAGGCCGCGTTGCGGCTCTGGAATGGGGTGACAACATGGCTCGAGTTCCCACATCTGTACGAGATGCAAAGGCCTAAACAAGAGGCCGATGAGCGGGCTATTTACAACACCTTTAAGCCTTACCTAGAGGCAAGGGATTGGGTGAGCATCAATCGCGGCAAAGAAGTTGGCTTTGAGCCGAAGTCTTAAAAGTTTCAGTTATTAGGATCATCGTCGTCATCGTCGCCGACCATCTCAGCGGCAGCAGCTAATGCTGAGGCCAGCGCCACACTTCGCTGGTAGACAGCCTCAAAATAGTGCTCAGCGCTTTCGGACTGCCCGGCCAAAGGTGGGTCGCCGAGGCTTCGGATTACAGCGGCTGCCTCTTCTGTGACGTGAATCTTTGCCGGCGAATCGGGTAAAGCGCTTGCCCCGTGCCAGAACTCTCGCACTTCTTTGTCTAACTCTGGACTTCTTCCGTTGTCACCGAGCCGTCGGGTTCTGGAGTTTTTGCGTTTCTTAGTCACGGTTGTGGCTCCAGTAATGCCTCGTGAAGAATCTCATCTGGGTCGGCGGTAAGTAAGGATGATTCGTCTATGCCCAGTGCAGTGCGAAGTTGCTCAGCGTCGAGGTCTCCGAGGGAGCTTGACTTCGGTAGGACCATGTCCGCGATTCGGCGCTTACCTTGTACAACCTCCTCAACGCGTTCATCGACAGTTCCTGGGCAAACCAGTCTGTGGCATATGACTGTTTTGGTTTGTCCGATTCTCCAGACACGATCGCGTGCCTGATCCTCCACTGCCGGGTTCCACCATCGGTCGTAGAG
>DBIA01000035.1:225993-234343 GCA_002296525.1 Candidatus Neomicrothrix sp. UBA814
GCGCCGGTGCCACTTTGGAAGCTCTCCACGAGACGATCACGCGTTCCGCGGGCTAGTCCCCCGTGGTAACACTCGATTTCCTTCCCGGTGCGTTCGGTGAGGTACTGGGCGAGCCGTTCACCCCAGGTTGCGAAGTGCGTGAAGACAAGGATGCGTTCGTCAGCTGCGAATACCGCGTCGACGATCTCGTTTAACCGGGTGAGTTTTCCGCTTCTACCTTCAAGGTCGAGGTTCTCGTCTTCTTTGTCGTAGTTCAACGGGTGGTTGCATATCTGTTTCAGGGCTGTGATGGCCGCAAGGACCAGGCCCTTTTGTTGACTGGTGTTCTGCTCGCTTTCGGCGGTGTCCCGAACGAGCTTGTCGAGGACAGCTTGGTACAGTCCGATTTGCTCAGGTGTCATCGTGCAATGGGCGAGTTCGTCAATCCGGTCCGGAAGTTCTGCTGCGATAGCTGGCTCCGACTTGGTGCGACGGAATACGAGAACTCCGTTGAGAGCGTGCAGCGCCGATTCTGCGGCGCCCATCGCGTCCCCGACTTGGCTTAGTTGGTCGATGAAAGCCGTTCGACCACCAACAAGCCCTGGATTGCAAAAGTCCATGATTGCCCAGAGGTCGCCGAGGCCGTTCTCTATCGGTGTGCCGGTCAAGGCTAGTCGTACTCGAGCGTTGAGCTTTCTTAGCTCTTTAGCGGTAGCGCTGCGATGATTCTTTATCACTTGTGCTTCGTCTAGGACGACCCTGTCCCAACTTATGTCGGCGAGGTCGTCGATGTCGCGAACCGAAGTGCCGTAGGTGGTGATGACTAGATCCGCCGCTCGGATTTTGGCTTTCAACGACGCGCCTGAAGCGCGCGAAGGGCCGTGATGAACAAGTACGTTGAGGTTGGGTGTGAATCTTCGGGCTTCTGCCGCCCAGTTTCCGACGACTGCAGGAGGTGCGACGACTAGAGCGGGACTTTCTCCAGGATGGGTCCCGATGCGAGCCAAGATGGTCGGCGTTTTCCCTAAGCCCATGTCTAGGGCCAGGCAGCCGCCGAGCCCTGCGTCATCGAGGAAGGTCAACCAGCCAAGGGCTTCCCCCTGATAACTCCGAAGCTCGCCCTTGAAGCCATCTGGCTGGAGGTTTACGTCGGAGTCGATGCCGTTGGCAGCACGCAGCAGATCACTTGCCCAGCTGGTGCCCGCCAAACTAACTCCGCCAGTAACGCCTGCGCCTTCGAGGCCGAGTGCGTGGCGGAGCATCTCTGCGCCGGTGAGTTCAGTGGTGTCTGCTCGCTCGGCCAACGCTGCTGCCGCTTCAGCGAGGTCGGCATGGTTGAGAGCGACCCAGCGACCACGTGATTGCACGAGCGGCTTTGCTTGCATAGCAAGTCTCTGGATTTCTCCGGCTGTGAGTTCAACTTCGCCGAAGACAGCACTCCAGCTGACGGCTGTAAGTTGTTGCGCTCCTACCACGCTGTCCGCGTCCTCAGCGGTGAGCCTCAACTGGGCAACTTGGCGGCGACGGGATAAGGCAGGTACTCGAACATCGAAACCCGCTGACTCAAGGGCCGGACCTGTGTTGGACATCAGGTCCCAGGCTTCATCTTGATCCAAGAGAACTTCGCCCCGTCGACGACCGCCTGGTCTTAGGAGTGCGGGGACCATTCTTTCAAGCCGGGTGTACTGGCCTTTTACTTCGGTTCGACGAGTGTTCGAGCCACTGACCATGGCGACTTCCACTGGGTCGAGTGAATTTTCGGGGCCTGGCGATAGCACCTTAAGCTGCCACGCTCCTGCCTCGTCGGGTTCGTCGAGCTGAACAATTAGCGCGTACTTCGCAACCGCGGTTACGGGACGGGCCCACTGTTCCAGTTTCCTCGCAAGGTCTGAGCCGTGGTCGGCAGCGGCGCTAAAGGGTTTGCCGCCCAAGTTCGCCAGAAATGTCTCTGCTATTTCTGCTTTTGTTTTTGGATCCGGTGGCGGTGCCGGGACATCGAGTCGGCTAGCCGCGTTCGTCACTATTGCGTTAATCATCCCTGTTAGGGCGGATTGCACAACGGCACGGGCGTCGGGACCAGGATCGGCTGCTGTAACGGCACCTGGCAATGAGGTCGCGAAAGCTTCAAGTCGCTCTTTGTTGATGATGCCGGGCATCCATTGGACGATGAATTCGCCCTTGTTGTTTCTATTTCGTTTATTGCGCCTCTTGCGTATCCGCTGCAATTTAGGGACAGTGCGTCCTTGTGCTACCAGACCGACAGCTGTTGCTGCGACGAGGCTTAGCCACCGGGCGCTTGCACCAATCTGCTGGACGTTTGCTTGGTTGCCCGCTTCCTCCTCAATTGTTTGAGGAGGTAGGGGCTCGTGAGGGCTCGCATCCTTAGTGCTGCTGGAACCACTACTCGTCTGCTCGAGATTGTTTGGGTCGAGGATGTCATCCCATGGCTGAGTCGATAGCGCGGCAAGCCAACCCAATATGTCTCCTACCTGCGCACATAAGGCTGGCGCCGTGAAGCCGGTCGGTAATTCGATGCGGCGGTAGTCCTCCCACGCTGTTTCAGGTGCTCCAGCCGCAACTAGGCGTTCAAGAACCTGCTCGGGTGGCTCTCCATCAGTAAATGGGCCCGCTGCCCAAGCAACCACCCTCCCTGCAGTCCAGGAAAGTTGCAGAGCGATAGGTCCCGGCACGGCGTCAGTAGGGATGTTCGGCGAAGGGTCGGTCTCATCGTCAAGGCTGTATGTCTCGCCGGTTGCTCTCTCGTATGCCTCAGTCAGCAGCTCGAACTCACCTTCGAAATCGAGAATTACCTGTTTTCGCTGGGGGCCTTTCAAACGTCGAACTGACTGCATGCGATCTTCTAAATCTTCGATCAAGTCAGTTAGAACGTTCCGCCAGCGGATTGGGTCAGAGGAGAGTTGATCTAGCTCTGACTGATCGGCCACTCCGTCGGCTTCCATTCGAACGAGGGCGGCTATTTGCCCCCATGAAAGGGTCGCCAAGAGTGACGCACGGTGTGCGGCGGCAACGTCAGTTTTCTCAAGCTGTCTTGTCGGATTGGTTGCGTCCACTTGCTTCTTCTTAGTGCAGCGGGGTTTCAGGAGGTGCAACTTCACAGTGATCTCACTGTTTGGCAAGGTGCCAGGTGCGCCGGCCCATCAACACAAGCGTTCGTCAAAGCGACATCCGAGGCTTCGGCAAAGCTAATGTTGATGTGCAGTCAGTCACCACCTTTGTCGCAGATGGGACTAACGATTAACCAACATATCGCTATTTCGCGACAAAGACCACTTAAACGCCTGGGATTGCCTTCTTGGAATAGGTTGCAGTGTCGTACAGTGTGGATATGCGCTGGTCCTCTGCCTTTATCCCTACTCTGCGCGACGCGCCAGCTGATGCTGAGGCTGCTAGTCACAAACTTCTCGTCAGGGCAGGCTTTATTAGGCAGCTCCATGCGGGGCATTACAGTTTGTTGCCGCTGGGATTGCGTGTGCACGAAAAGGTCGCCGACATAGTACGAGAGGAGATGAACGCGATAGGAGGGCAAGAATTTCTCTTACCCGCAATGCACCCGGCGTCTCTTTGGAAACAGAGTGGCCGATGGGACGTCATGGGTGACGACATGTTCCGGCTCCAAGATAGAAGCGGCGCAGACCTTGCTTTAGGTATGACCCATGAAGAAGTTTTCTCTTATTTGGCGACTTCGCTGCATTCGTACAGAGAATTGCCACAACTTTGGTACCAAATACAGATGAAGTTTCGGGACGAACAGCGACCGAAAAGCGGCCTGTTGAGGGTTCGCGAATTTGCGATGAAGGACTCGTACAGCTTTGATCTCGAAGACGCTGGACTTGATATCGCTTTTGAGGCCCACCACGGCGCGTATCTGCGTATCTTTGAGCGTCTGGGTCTAGCTGTTATGCCCGTTCAAGCTTCCTCCGGTTCTATGGGTGGGTCTGCCAGCGTTGAGTTCATGGTCGCGTCGCCCGCAGGCGAGGACGATGTTTTGGTCTGCGAGGCGTGTGGCTATCGAGCCAATGTCGAACGTGGAACCTCTCGGGTGGAGGAAATAGTCGACTCGGGTCCAGAGACAGCTTTGGAGCGTTTTCCCACTCCAGGAGTGCGTTCAATTGCCGACCTGACTGCGCTCGATAGCGAAGCGACGGCACTGCAACAAATAAAGACCATGGTCATGGTCCTCGATGGGCAAGTTGTTTTGGCGCTTCTGCGAGGTGATCATCAACTCAATTTCCAGAAGCTTCAGGACTCAACTGGCGCAATTGACCTCCGACCTGCCACGGCGGAGGAAACGATTGACGGGCTGGGTGCGTCGCCTGGAAGCCTCGGGGCTGTTGGAGTCGAAGGTCTGCGTGTGCTCGCGGACCTTTCCCTTCGTGGCCGAAAGAATATGTTTACCGGCGCTAACGAAGACGATTGGCACTATCGCGGGGTCTCACTCGACGCAGATATCCCTGTAGAGGAATGGGTGGACCTTCGAGAGGTCGAGTCTGGGGAAGCTTGCATCGACTGCGGTGCACCCCTAGAAATCGTTCGCTGTATCGAAGCTGGCCATATTTTCAAACTCGGTCGAAAGTATGCGGAGGCCATGGGTATTTCGGTGCTTGACGGTGAAGGGAAATCGCAGGTTCCGACTATGGGTTCCTATGGGATAGGGATCGGTCGGGCGGTAGCTGCGATCGCTGAAAATCATCACGACGACGCTGGCCTAATTTGGCCAATGTCAGTCGCCCCATTCCACTTGCTTGTGACAGTGCTCGATGTCGGTGATGACGAAGCTATGAGACTGGCGGCTCAAGTTCAGACAGAGTTTGAGGCTGCTGGCTTTGATGTCCTTATTGACGATAGAGAAGCCCGACCCGGGGTGAAGTTCGCTGATGCTGAGCTGATCGGGGTTCCTTATCGACTCACCATAGGTAGTAGAAGTTTGGCGCAGGGCCAGGTTGAATTCACGCCCCGTGGCACAGGCGAGATGGAGCTTTTGTCGTCGGCGACCTGCGTCGAGGCATGTTTGGAGCGCATCCTTGCAGGTAAATAGTCCGCGATGCGGTACTGTTCCACATAGCGGTTCATTGGGGTAGGTCGGCCGCGAGACGCTGCGTTGCGTCGAGGGCTAGGAGGTGTGACGATGAGCGATGAGCCTGGCGGCGACGATGATCTCGATCTATCGACCCTTGACGATGAAGACCTCACAGCGCAGATGCATGATGACCTGTATGACGGACTTGCCGATGAGATAGTCGAAGGTACCGAAATATTGCTATCTCGCGGATGGGCTGCGGACAAAGTACTGAATGACGCTCTTGTCGAAGGTATGCGCATCGTTGGTATCGATTTTCGAGATGGAATACTGTTCGTCCCCGAAGTGCTTCTAGCAGCGAACGCCATGAAGGCGGGGATGGAAATCCTACGGCCGCTTCTCGCTGAGACTGGAGCCGAGCCTGTGGGCAAAGTAGTGCTCGGCACGGTAAAGGGCGACATCCACGACATCGGCAAAAACCTCGTCGCCATGATGCTGGAGGGAGCAGGCTTTGAGGTGATTGATTTGGGTATCAACACCGATGTTGACGAGTATCTGGCCGCGCTAGAGGAACATAAACCTGACATATTTGGAATGTCCGCGCTTCTCACCACAACTATGCCCTACATGAAAGTGGTAATCGACACGATGGCGGAGCAAGGAATCCGAGATGACTACATCGTCCTGGTCGGAGGGGCTCCTCTGAATCAAGAATTCGGCGATGCGATCGGCGCGGATGCATATTGTCGAGACGCAGCCGTTGCTGCGGAAACCGCTACAGCGCTAGTCCAGAAGAAGCGTCAAACGCAATGAACCAACCTCGGGTGTTGTTCCTCGGCTGTGGTGCTTTAGCGCGAGAGGTCGGTGCGATTTTGGAGCTGAATCAAGGTTTGGACATAGAAGTCGAGTACCTCCCCGCATCCCTGCACAACCGCCCGGAACGAATTTGCGATGAGCTACGGAGGCGGCTTGCGCTCCACGCCTCGAAATATGATCGCATTCTCCTGGGGTACGGCGACTGTGGAACTGGTGGCGAAATTGATGCCGTCTGCGAGGAGTACCAACTTGAACGCCTCCCGGGATCGCATTGCTACGAGTTCTATTTACCTCCGGGCCGTTTCGAGGAGCTCCATGCAGAGAATCCTGCGACTTTTTACCTAACCGACTACCTAGCGAAGCATTTCGACCGTTTGGTCTTTCAGGTCTTGGGTATTGACCTTCACCCAGAACTACTCGACCTTTATTTCGGTAACTACGAAAGAGTTCTGTATTTAGCCCAAGTAGCAGAACCAGAATTACTAGCAGCTGCACATAATGCCGCTGACCGGCTCGGACTGCCGCTGGTGATTGAAGCCACAGGATACGGCCAATTGGCAGGTTCCCTAGAAATAGCTGGACCAAGCCCGATGGCGCCTGCTGCGCTGCCAGTGAGTAAGTGAGACTCGGTCCGATGGGTAATCGACGGCGTCGTAAGAGTGAGTTGATGATCATCTCTTGGAGAGACATCCCGGCGCAAGTAACCGCCGAAAGTGGAGATCAGCGCGAAAAATTGCTCTTGTCGGACCGGTTCCAACATGCAATCGACCGAGCTGCCACGGTCGCGGGGCTAACGGAAACGTCGGCGTATGTGCAGGAGTGGCGACGTCACCCCGAGCCGCTGTCCGGGGATCTAGAGACGGAGTTGGTCGCGCTCGTTAGATCTCTAGAGGAGCGCTACGACAGCGACGCACTCGAAAGCTTGGTGAGGAACGGCGGCTTAGCCGAAGATTTCACCGACTCTAAAGACACACAGGGCGGCCCCTCTGGGAGTGGGCGTCAAGAAAAGGACCAAACATGACAGATACGGTCATATCCTCCGCCTCTAAAGAAGTGGTAATCGGATTCGAGCGCCCATTTGTGATGATCGGTGAACGGATTAACCCAACGGGTCGGAAACTCCTCGCTGAGGAGATGAAGAACGATGATTTTTCACGCGTAGAGGCAGATGCGATAGCCCAGGTTTCGGCCGGCGCACAAATGCTTGATGTTAATGCTGGGATACCACTAGCCGATGAACCGGCATTGCTGGCTAAGGCGGTGCGTTTAGTCCAGTCCGTTACAGACGTGCCGCTATCGATCGATTCTTCGATAATCGAAGCCCTAGAGGCCGGCATCGATGCTTACCAGGGAAAGCCCCTTATTAATTCGGTCACGGGTGAACAGGAGGTACTCGAGAGAGTGCTGCCCTTAGTGGCGAAAAGCGGCGCTGCGGTGGTAGCGATTTCGAACGATGAGACGGGAATAAGCGAGGACCCTGACGTGCGTTTTGATGTCGCAAAGAAAATCGTTTCAGCGGCAAATGACTTTGGTATTCAAACTGCAGACGTGGTCGTCGACCCACTAGTCATGCCGATCGGAGCTATGGGAACCGCCGGTCGTCAAGTGTTTCGACTGGTCAGACGACTTCGAGATGAGTTGGGAGTTAACACGACTTGCGGCGCCTCGAACGTAAGTTTCGGCCTACCAAATCGCCACATTGTTACCGGCACGTTTCTTTCAATGGCTATTGGTGCAGGCATGACCTCCGCAATCATGAATCCACTGCATGCAGAAGTTAAAGCGGCCGTAATGGGCGCCGATGTCTTGATGGGCAACGACGAAAACTGTGCGGCGTGGATTTCACAGCACAGGGACCCGGGAGCTGAAGGCTCTGGGCGCAGCGCACGAAGGAACCGACGACGCAATACTGCGTCGTAACCACTCGGGCTAATAATGGCTTTGTCACATAGGGTCATCTTCACGCCAAGCGGCATTGAAGCACAGGCATCGGAGGGAGCCACAGTGCTAGACGTCGCACGCGAGGTGGGCATTGACCTCGACAGCGTTTGTGGGGGCCGCGGAATCTGCGGTCGTTGCCAGATCGTTCCCTCTTTTGGCAACTTTGCGAAGTGGTCTCTAACACCCACCCCCAAAGATCTAAATGATTTAACTGATACTGAGCTCCAATATCAAGGCCGTCGCCCATTGGAGATCGACGGTCGCTTGGGCTGCCAGGCACGCATACGTGGACCAGTGGTTCTAGACGTCCCCCCGGGCAGTCAACTCCATGCACCCGTCATTCGCAAAGAGATCAATCTCACTGACATGAAGCTTGATCCCGTTACAACTCTTCACGTTGTGCATTTAGATCCGAATTTGCCGCTAGGGACAGAGCGACTTAGCTCGGTTATGGATTCGTTGAAAACGGAGTGGCGCATAGTCCCCGACGAGGTGAAGGAAGGGTGTGACGTGCTCCTTGACCAACTGACTCCGGAGCACGGAGAGGCGGTGACCGTTCAGTTGCGGCGCTCCCCC
>DBIA01000035.1:234666-239753 GCA_002296525.1 Candidatus Neomicrothrix sp. UBA814
CCCCCGCCGGTACCGCACTTCAGCACATTCGCTTGGGTGCCGCACTCGACAATTTGGGAATCGCCATAGATATTGGTTCAACTACCGTCGCTGGTCACCTTCTAGATCTCAGCACCGGCGAAGTGCTGCACAGCGCTGGTTCAATGAATCAGCAGATCCGGCTCGGCGAGGACCTCATGAGTCGCGTGAGCTACGTCATGATGAACGGCGATGGCGCCCTGAACCTTCGGTCATTGGCCCGAGATACGGTTGGAAAGCTAGTTGTTGAGTTAGTAGAGGAAGCGGCATGCTCGTTGTCAGATATCACTGAAATAGTGTTCGTAGGCAATCCGATAATGCATCACTCGTTCCTCGGATTTGATGTTGTGCCTCTTGGGCAAATGCCGTTTGATTTAGCGACAGAATCAGCAGTGGAGCTACCGGCAGTTGATCTTGAGCTTCCGGCCCCAATGGCCTCGACCTACTTCGCTCCTTGCATCGCCGGGCACGTAGGCGCAGATGCCGCCGCAGCAATCCTGGGTGAGGGCACCGCCTCATCGCGTCGACGACAACTCCTGGTAGATGTCGGGACCAACGCCGAAATCGTGTACGGCAACGCAGATCGAATTTTGGCAGCTTCAAGTCCGACTGGCCCCGCATTCGAGGGCGCTCAGATTTCTCATGGCCAACGCGCTACAGCAGGTGCCATTGAACGAGTGCGCATCGATCGGGAAACTTTTGAGCCTACGTTCAAAGTGATTGGTTGTGAGTATTGGTCCGATGATCCTCGATTTGTCGACGCGGTGAAAACGTCAGGGGTCACCGGCATTTGCGGCTCCGGGATAATTGAGGTTATCGGTGAACTTTTTCTGAGTGGCTTAATGGCTGCTGACGGCACTGTGCTCGATAACAGAACGTTGACTCGGCGCATTATTGAGGACAACCGCACCTTCTCGTTCGTGTTGTATGAAGGTCTGGAAGCCGACAGGGAACACACAATCGTCGTTACCCAGAAAGACGTTCGAGCGATTCAGCTTGCGAAAGCGGCCCTCCGAGCAGGCATAGACCTTCTCCTAGAACACGATGACGAAAGTTCACCTGAAGAGATCCGTCTAGCCGGTGCCTTTGGGTCGCAAATTGATCCGCTCTACGCGATGGTTCTAGGTCTTATCCCCGACTGCGCCCTGGATGAAGTACGAGCGGTTGGAAATGCAGCTGGTGGCGGTGCAGCCCGCCTTCTTCTCTCGCTAGATGAAAGAGACCGTATCGAGCAGATAGTTCAAAACGTGGAAAAGATCGAAACTGCTACCGAGCCGCGATTTCAGGAACTCTTCGTGGAAGCGATGGCCTTTCCTCACGCGACAGCGGCGACCCCAAATCTAGCCAAAGCAGTGGAACTGCCGATCTCTCGTCTAGCGTCTACATCAGGCCGCCGAAGTTCTAGACGCCGCGGCCGGCGAAAGGATTAGTCCAGTGGCTAGCCGCAGATCAGGTGGAAGAAGTGCTCGTCGAGCGATGCGCGAGGACCGCGTTCAGGTTGGAAAACCTTTTCTGGAACGGAAACTCGAACCAGTCGAGGTGCTCGATGAAGAAGGTCTCAAGCAAATAGAGGCAAATGCGGAAATCATCCTGAGCGAGATTGGTATTGCATTTCAGGATTTCCCAGAGGCTTTGGATCTCTGGAGGGCTGCCGGAGCTGAGGTCCAAGGCGAGTTAGTCAAGTTTCCGCCGGGTCTCTGTCGCTCCTTGGTCCAGAATTCTGCCCCATCCGAATTTACACAGACTGCCCGAAATCCCAGCCGCTCGGTCCATATAGGGGGCAAGAGCACGGTGTTCGCCCCCAATTATGGTTCGCCTTTCATTACCGACCTTGATAATGGCCGTCGTTACGCCACTCTCGAAGACTTCGAAAACGTTGTCAAACTGACCTACCAACTTCCCTATCTACACCACAGCGGCGGTACGGTCGTCGAACCAGTCGACATAGCAGTTAACAAGCGGCATCTTGACATGGTCTACTCGCACCTCAAATACAGTGATAAGCCGCTCATGGGTTCGGTCACCGCGCCGGAGCGAGCCGTCGACTCAATTGAGCTATGTCGGCTCGCCTTCGGTGGAGACTTAGAGGACCGGACCGTCCTTACTAACTTGATTAATGCATCCTCGCCCCTCCGGTGGGACGCGACCATGTTGGGCGCGGCCAAGGTGTATGCAGAGCACAATCAGGCCTGTATCATTTCTCCGTTCATATTGGCTGGCGCCATGTCTCCGGTTACCGTTGCTGGCCTTGCTGCACAGGCGCTCGCTGAGGCACTGTCGGGTATGGCCTTTTGTCAATTGGTTCGTCCCGGCGCTCCCGTAATTTTCGGAACTTTCGCCTCCTCGATGTCGATGGCAACCGGTGCGCCAACCTTTGGTACGCCCGAAGGCGGGCTGGCGATATACGTGATGGCTGCCCTGGCTCGCCGTGTCGGGGTCCCGTTTCGATCGGGTGGAATGCTCACATCATCAAAATCTCCCGATGCGCAGGCGGCTTACGAATCGTTGGCCACACTTCTTCCGACTATGCAAGCTGGCGTTCATTTTGTCCTTCACGCTGCAGGGTGGATCGAAGGAGGACTCGCCCTCAGCTATGAAAAGCTGATTCTTGACGCTGATCAGTTGGGAATGATGGAGGTCTACGCAAACGGTGTTGATATGAGCGAGAACGGTCAAGCTCTTGACGCGTTTCGCACCAACACGCACGGCGATCACTTTCTTGGCAACGCTCACACCTTGGAGAATTTCGAATCTGCGTTTTACAGGTCGACGACAGCGGACAGCAATAGTTATGAGCAATGGACGGACGAAGGCAAATTGACGTCGGCTCAACGTGCCAACGCGACTTGGAAGCAAATGCTCAGCGACTATAACGAACCTGACCTCGACGAGGACGCGGACCAGGCGATGCGGGAGTACGTGGCAAGACGAAAAGACGAAGAGCCCGACGAGATCGGTTAGCTATCCAGCCACTACAGCGATGGTTCCTATTACAGCAAAGAGAATCCCGATTGCTTGCCATTTCGTAACCTCGTCCCGGTAGACGACGTTGCCAACGGCAACGGTAAAAATGGGAAAGATCGCGACTGCGGTGACGGTTGCTAAAGGGTCGAATCGTAGGCCTTGGAATAAGGCCACACTTGCTGCCCCGGCACATACGCCAGCTAAGACCCCTGCAGCTCGGGTCCCGCGTGGAGGAAACGTGTGCGCCCTTGCGGCTAAGGCGACCGGAACCATTACTAGGTAAGCAGCAGCTCGTTGGCCAGCGATAGCGATGGGGCCAGCCGCAGATTCGATGTCTAACAACACCGCTTGACCGACCCCGTAACCAATGCCTGATAAGAGCCCCCATTTAAGCGCTGCTGCAATACCACTTTCACGGAGTGCTTCCTGCGCGGCGAATAGGAGGCCCATTAGAGCGATTAAGACCCCAATGCTCGAAAGTAAGGAAACATCGAGCCGCCGTGTAAGCGCCCAAAAGAATGGGATAAGCACGGAAAGCACGGCAGCAACCGGAGCGACCACGGCCGATGAAGCTCGACTGAGTCCCAAGTAGTAGCAACAGAGCCCTGTTGCAAAGCCGACACCGGACACGGCGCCCAGTGCGATAGCTGGCGAACGTAGATCACCGGACCAAATAAATAGCGCTCCGAGTACCGACAGCGCGGCAAAGAGCTGAAGCGTTAAAGCTGTCGTGACCGGAGAGGAGCGGGGTGTAATTCGTCGTCCGAACAGATCGGATAGGCCTATCAAAGCTGCTGCGAACAGCCCAAGAGCGGCTCCAATCATATGTGTGCGTCCCTGTTATCCACTTCTGCGAGGATACGCTGCAGCGTGACCAACGGCGCATGAATGCAGACTGTGCTTGGCCGGCAAGCCGCGAAAGTAGTTGAGATGTACGATTTCATAATTTTGGGTGGCGGGTCGGCTGGCTGTGCACTTGCAAACCGGTTGACCGAGGACCCAGCCACCAAAGTCCTTCTCCTGGAAGCAGGCCGACCCGATTATTTCTGGGATTTGTTCATTCACATGCCGGCTGGTTTCTCGTTTCCGATCGGGTCTCGTTTTTACGACTGGATGTACGAAACAGAGCCGGAGCCTCATCTAGGCCAGAGGAGAGTCTTCCATGCGCGCGGGAAGGTTCTGGGTGGTAGTTCGAGCATAAATGGAATGATCTTCCAAAGAGGAAACCCGCTTGATATGGAGGCCTGGGCGGCCAGCCCCGGAATGGACACATGGAGCTATGCCCACACGTTGCCCTACTTTAAGAAACTCGAAAGCTGTATGGCCGGTGGTGATCAATGGCGCGGCGACGAAGGCCCGTTAAAGCTGGAGCGAGGGCCTGCGAATGGTGAGCTATTCGAATCGTTCTTCCGTGCTTGCGAAGAGGCGGGGCATGACCTCACAACTGATGTAAACGGGTTCCGTCAAGAGGGATTCGCCGCGTTTGATCGAAACGTCTACCGGGGTCGTCGCTTGAGCGCTGCTCGTGCGTATCTTCATCCTGTTCTCAAACGGCAGAATTTGACGGTCCGCACCCGGAGTCACGTAGAACGTTTAGTAATCCAGGACGGAAAAGTTGTTGGTGTCGAGGCGCGATTGGGGTCAGTCTTAGCAGGTCGCAGTAAAGCAACTAAATACCTCGGCGAAACGGTGGTGTGTTGTGCGGGCGCGATTAACACACCGCACCTGCTGCAATTGAGTGGAATAGGACCGATGCGTGTCCTGGAGTCGGCGGGGGTCATGGTTCATCACGAATTGCCAGGTGTCGGTGAGAATCTTCAGGACCATCTCGAGGTGTACGTTCAACACGCAGCCAGCAAACCAATCACTCAGCAGCCCCACCTCGCAAGGTGGCGACGCCCTTGGATCGGGCTGCAATGGTTGCTGCGACGTGGTCCCGCCGCAACAAACCATTTCGAAGCAGGTGGCTTCGTTCGTTCATCTAGGCACGTTACGTACCCAAATGTCATGATTCACTTCCTTCCGTTGGCGGTTCGATACGACGGCACAGTCGCAGAAGCGCCTCATGGCTTTCAACTTCATGTTGGTCCTATGAACGCCCGTTC
>DBIA01000029.1 GCA_002296525.1 Candidatus Neomicrothrix sp. UBA814
AATCGGAAGCTGCTGAACAACCACATTATAACTTGAAACTTCAACACTCTTAGAACTGAATCCCAGAGCTGTTGTGGCGTTTCCCTGCGGATCCAGGTCAATAAGAAGGGTCCTTTGGCCAGAAAGCGCAAGATTTGATGCCACGCTCACAGCAGTCGTAGTTTTACCTACTCCACCTTTTTGATTGGCTACAGCAAGAACGCGTGGCATCTCAAGCCTCTTTGCACGGTCGTGTTATCTACGGCTTCCTTGCTAATCTCAGCGCCTCGCAACCGCCAGGTCAAGGATTTCAACATTGGTTCCACGTGAAACGTTTTCTGGGAGACGCCAGTCCCGTTTCACGTGAAACCGTCAAAAGAGAGGATTTTTGACTATCTGGGGCCAACTTCTCGGAACAGTCACAGCCGGAAGTTCTAACAATTTCATGATGACAAACCGAGGTGGGCCTTCAATCACTGAGACAGCGGATAAGCCCAGAGATTGAACATGTTCAGTGGGCCATCTACCTTCTACAGGTTCGGGAGGTTCGCTAACTACGAGAGCGCCACCGGGGCATAAGAACGCGGCTGCACATTCAGCAGTGACCGATGGAGCAGCGAAAGATCGACTAAACACTCCGTCATAGCTAGCTCTGTGCAGGGGATCGTGCGCCAAGTCCGTTGCATCACCATTGAGTACAGAGACCCTTCTAGTCGCTCCAATATTTGCAACTGCTTGTTCCAAGAACTGAACTCTCGAGAGTGAACGATCCAAAAGACTTATTTCTAGATCGGGTCGTTCGTGAGCAACAACAAGGCCGGGCAACCCTCCACCAGACCCCAAATCACACCATCTGGAATTCTCAGCCGGATCAGCAGCCTCAAGATGTGCCAGTCCGTGCTCTATGTACTTGTCAATTTCGCCAGGACCCACGTGTCCAAGGAGTTGGGCTCGTGCGATGGTCTCTGCCAGCGCGCGCCGGCTCACAATTTCCCTCAGTCGTCAGCTACGACGAGAACAACCCGCCGACGCGGTTCGTCACCCACTGAGATTGTGTTAACTCCTGGGATTTCGTTAACGGCGTCGTGAACAACTTTACGATCAGCGGCATTCATCGGCTCAAGACCCTTTTCAACTCCCGATTCAATGACCTTTTGAGCCAGTTCCTGGACGTATGCGGCTAACGCTTCCCTTCGGCGACTGCGGTAACCACCTACGTCGACTCTGATACGAGCTCGGTTAAGTCCTGGGAGACGACGCTGCAGCATTGTTTTTGACACCTCATGGATCGCTACGAGGTGGTTCCCTTTGGGTCCTATTAAAAGGCCAAGTTCTTTGTCATTGCCAGCAAGGTTTACTTCGAAGCTATCTTCGTCAGCAGCTACATTTTCTGCCTTCGCCGTAACACCAAATGATTGGGCTAAACCTTCGAGGAATTCGCCAACCATCTGCTGCTGTTCTTCAACATTGATTTCAGTTGTCATTGCAGTCTCCTGCTCTTAATTGTGGGATCTCTCCCTAGTGGTCGATCTTGCGGGTGCGGCGAGCTATTTCTTTAGCTGCGGGCCGCGTTCGTGAGCCAGTTGAAGTCGAACGTATGTTCGATTTATCGGATGTTTTGTGTTGTGTTGTTAATGTGCGCTTACGAGTCGAGGAGTCTGACTTTGACGCGTCATTGTTGTTCGCATTGTTTGATGACTGCACTTGTTTTTGAGCAGGCTGTTTTTCTTGCGACTGTTGTTTTGGTGAACGGCGTTGTTGTTTTTGTTTCCCAGACGTCGACTTAGATTTAGGGCGATGAGCTTTAGCCTTCTTACGTTTTTCTGATCTGGCAGGACGACGACGCTCGCGTTTAGCGGGGGCTGCGACCGGACGCACACGAGTCTTTATTTGTGCTTCGGTGTTTCGGAGTCCAAACAGGGTCTTTTTTGGTTCCTGAAGTACTTCATATTCAACATCATCAGCAGTTACAGATAACTCATCGAGGGCGTTTTCTAACGCTGCTTCCACTGTCTCTCCGGCGGTAACAATCCAATCCATTTCTTACTTCCGCTTTTTCTTTGTTCGTCCATCTCCGGAGGTTCGTTTGGACTGGATAGCTTGCTGATCGTTATCGCTTTTAGCTTTTGGTTCTTTTTTGGGTTGGTTCTTTTTCGAACGTTCAGGACGCTCTGAGTTTCGTTCTTTGCTTCGAGCTGCTCGTGCTTGGCGCCTTTCTTCTTGGGCGGCCAGTGCCTTTTTGGAACGTTGATTCGTGACCTCTTTGGTAGGTGGTTCTTCCTCAATCAACTCCGCCTCGATAGTTGTATCTACGGTTGTGATTGGCTTCATTGTTCTATGAATGAATGATTGCTGAGCTATGCGATAAAGGCTGGACGCAATAAAATAAACACCAAGAGCTGCCTGCACCAGGAACGCGAAAATGGGAAGCATGTAAGGCATGATCTTCATCAGCATTTCCATCTGAGGATTTTGCGCAGTGGCGTCTCCTCGATGAGCTTTCATTTGTGCTTGTTGAAGAAATGACAAAACGAAGGTGATGCCGACCAACGCTAAATAGGGGAGTCCATCAACGAAATTTGCTTGTATGACGTCTTTGGCAGATTCAGATAAATCGATACCGAACGAAACCATTTCGCCTTTGTCTTCAACAAGGCGTTGGTATAGCAGCGACTCTTTCTTTAGATAGGAAGGATCGGGTACGCCGTCCTTCCCCATCTTTGTCATGCCATTAATGACTCTGTATAGAACAATAAATACAGGGAGTTGAACGAGGGTTGGAAGACACCCAGCGAGCGGGTTGGCGCCGTGCTTTTGGTACAGCGCCATTGTTTCTTCATTGATTTTTTGTCGGTCACCTTTGTGTTTCGTTTGGATGCGCTTTAATTCTGGCTGGAGCTGTTGAATGCGCATCATTGACCTGGTCCCTTTAAGCGTCAAAGGGGTCAACACAAGCATGATTAGGAAAGTCAAGAGAACAATCGAAATCGCGTAACTGCTCGAAAAGTCATAGAACCAAGCAAGAACGCGGGCAATTAGATCAAACATTAGGCGTCGACCCTTTGTGTCGGTGTGGGAACGGGGTCATAACCCCAGCCACCCCATGGGTGGCATCGGCAAATACGTCGGAGACCAAGAGTTGCTCCACGCATCGCTCCATGTTGATTAATGGCTTCTATGGCGTATCTCGAACAGGTCGGTGAGTAGCGACATGAGGGGAGACGTCGGCTAGTGAGTCCTTGGTAGAAGCGTATGAGTTTCGTTAAGACCAGAGAGGGAGTGTTCATTTTGGGTTGTCTACTTTGGAAATGAGGGTCTTTAGGTCTACCTCGAGATCAGAGAAGGTACGTCGGTCAGTCGACCTTACAACTCCAATCAAATACCGACCTTTGGGCACCGAGCTCGCATAGCTTCGAAGAATTGACCGGCTTTGCCGACGAATACGGTTGCGTTGAACCGCATTTCCATAGTTACGTCCTATTGCGTACGCAACGCGCGGGCGGGCCAGTGTTGCATCGGGGGAAAACATCATCCAATAATGTCGGCCAGAGAATCGACTAGCTCTTTTTAGTAAATCGAAATCGGTTCTCTGGTTACAACTGTCTATCAAGCGCTCAGCCTGTGCCGGCCTTTAGCCCGACGGGCTTGGATGATTGAACGCCCAGCTTTAGTAGACATTCGGTGACGGAACCCGTGTCGACGAGCTCGTCGTCGAGTGTTTGGTTGAAAGGTACGTTTCATTTTTCAGCCTCTAACTTGGGGCAGAAGAGTCCGAAGAAAGTTCAAAAAGAGGGAAGGAGCTAGAGCTGCGATCTTTATGCAATCGCTGGTGCATCTAGAGTCCGAGGTTGCCTTTAAGAACTTTCTGTATTCGGACGATCGAATAAAAGTGATAAATCTTGCCTGGTGAGTCATGCGACTACACCGGAACAAATTCAGCCTAGAGGGAATGCATCGAAACAGAAACATCTACCTTCAAAGTCCCTGTTTGGCGGTGTTTTATTCGATTCTCGCGCGCAACGTGCTAAATATGGCGTATCGGTTACAACTTTACCACTAAAAGTAGTTTTTTTTCTCTTCTTCGCCACGGAGTGCTAGGTTCCACAACTCGCGATTGAGTGATTCTTGAGGTTTTACACAACAGCCACAAGTTTTCCACACCATGCGACTTGTGAGGCCTTGTGACTGAAGAAACGTTAAGTAATCAGGAAAATAACGACGTCGAGCACTCGTTAGGGCTCAATGTCGATGCTATTTGGACCACCTGTCGCGGACTCCTCCGCAGTCAGGTCTCCGAAGCAGTTTGGTTGACTTCATTTCGAGATCTTTATGTAGTCGCAATGTCTTCTGAACGGGTTGTACTGGTTGCCCCCAGCAACCTAATTCGGGACAGAGTGCTCAATAGATATCTGCCGATGGTGGAGGCTGCTTTAACCGATGCCGGGTGTGAGGTCAGTGCTATCGAAATAGAAGTACAACCCGAACTTGAGCAGCCAGAGCCAATTGTCGAAGAACCACAAATCGAACCAAATTCAACCTCCGCTCCTGATCTACAAGACCGTCTAGGAACTCCAAACAACTCAGACAACGGTCATAGCGATCCTTATACCGACACCATCCAGCCTCTCTACACTTTCGAATCGTTCGTCACCGGTACTAGTAATCGGTTCGCACATGCAGCTGCCCTAGCTGTTGCTGAAACTCCCGGTAGAAGTTACAACCCGCTCTTTATTCATGGAGGGGCTGGCCTGGGTAAAACACATCTACTCCAAGCAATTGTTCACTACATACGGAGCACTTATCCCAATTACACGGCGCGTTATGTTTCAACTGAAACTTTTCTGAATGAATTTGTCGAAGCCATTCGAACCTCCACCACAAACACCTTTAAAAGAAGGTATCGAGATATTGATGTTCTGCTAATTGACGACATTCAGTTCATGGAAGGAAAAGAAGGTTTACAAGAAGAGTTCTTCCACACGTTTAATTCACTTCACGGCGCTGGTCGCCAAGTCATTCTTTCGTCTGATCGACCGCCGCGAAACATCGCAACCCTAGAAGATCGGCTAAGAAGCAGATTTGAGTGGGGACTTATTACCGATATCCAACCACCTGACCTTGAAACAAGGCTCGCGATCTTGAGAAAGAAAACTGAGGTCGCTCGAAGTGAAGTACCTGATGAAGCCTTGGAATTTATAGCTGAGCTGATCACAAACAACATTAGGGAACTCGAAGGAGCCTTAATTCGGGTGAGTGCTTATGCCTCCCTAACTGATGAACCAATTTCAGTCGAACTAGCTGAACGCGTGCTCGGTGACATCGTTCATAACAATGAGTCTCGACCTATTACACCTGATGTAATTCTTAACGCGACCTCATCAATGTTCGGATATGACGTCGAAGAATTAAAAGGCAAACGCCGCCACCGGAGTTTGGTCCAAGCCCGACAAATCAGCATGTATGTAGTTCGGGAATTAACCGACTTGAGTTATCCAGCCATCGCTCGAGAATTCGGTGGAAGAGATCACACTACGGTGATGCACGCCGTTGAAAAAGTTGGTAATCAAATGGCTGAACGACGACAGGTCTACGATCAAGTCAGTGCTTTGATCTCAGATATCAAATCAAATTGAGAGGTGGATAAAGTTCTGGATCACATTGTGGAGATGGAGTGGAAAATTTCTGTTTATCCACACGACTTAGACATTTAGTTCAACGGACTCTGTCTCTTGTGGGTGGCAGTGGACAGTAGTGTCAATAAAGAAACTACTGCTGACCAGGGAATATAAGTAGTTGTCCACAATCCACAGGACCTATTGCCACTATTAAATTTTAAAAACAAATAGAAAGAAGAAGCTGAAGTGAAATTTCGATGTGAACGCGATGCGCTCGTCGAACAATTAAGCACAGCTAGTCGAGCTGTAAGTAGCCGTGGTGGGGCTTTGCCTGTATTAACAGGAATACACCTCAAAGCCCACAAAGAAACTCTCACAATGACTGGCAGTGATTTAGAAATTACTGTTCGCGCTTCTGTTGCTGTTGATGTCAAAGAGTCAGGCGAGGCAGTTTTACCGTCGCGCATTGTTGTAGACATCATTCGTTCTTTGGATTCTGGGGCTGTTGAAGTTGAAGTCTCCGGTGAAGAAGCAAAGATCTCGGGAGGACGTTCGCAGTTTTCGGTCCGAACATTGCCTGTAGATGACTTTCCAGCTCTAAGTGACCCGTCGGGAGATCAAGTAACAGTCGCTACTGCAGATCTCGCAGCCGGGCTGAAGCAAGTCGTGCGAGCGGCAAGCGGCGATGACGCGCGACCGATTCTTACTGGCGTCTTGATGTCGGCTGAAGACGGTGGTTTGCGACTCGTGGCCACTGACTCTTACCGACTTGCAGTTCGAGATCTTCCAGAAGCAACAGTTCTAAGCGAAGGCCAAAAGGTATTGGTTCCATCTAGGGCTTTAGATGAGCTGAGCCGTGTGTTGGGAGACTCTGAAGAAGTAAACGTGCGATTAGGCGAACGTGAAGTGAGTTTTGATGTTTCAATTGAAGATGGGGCTGTCCAAGTCACAACTCGACTTATCGAAGGTGAATTTCCTAACTACAGACAGTTAATTCCGAGTAGTTATCCCAACCAGTTGACCATTGGGCGTGAGCCACTTTTAGAGGCAGTACGGCGAGTGAAGTTGATGGCGAGAGATACAACACCACTCAGAATTACTCAAAAATCTGATTCAGTAGAGCTGATGGCTGTTACGCAAGATGTCGGTCAAGCCCACGAAGAGGTTGACGCTCAATACAGTGGTGATGAACTGACAGTCGCGTTTAATCCTGACTATTTGATCCAAGGTTTAGAAGCTGCACCTGGAGATGAAGTTATTCTCGAGACTCTAGACGCGTTAAAACCAGCAGTGCTTCGTTCAAGTGAAGGCGGAGACTTTTTGTATTTACTCATGCCTGTTCGAGTTTCATAAACCAGTCATCGAGCTTTGATTATCAAGCGCCTGTGGCTGACCAACTTTCGTAACCATGATGAAACTGACGTTGAGTTAAATGACGGCACAACGCTCGTAGTTGGTCTAAATGGTCATGGGAAAACTAATTTAATTGAGGGTCTGTATTTATTGAGTGGTGCCCGTTCGTTCCGTGGGGCAAAGGTAGACGCGCTGGTTCGTTCAGGTCACACCTCCGCTTATATCCGCGCCGAAGTTGAAAATGAGAGTCGTACGTCGTTGATTGAGATAGAGCTCACAACACAAGGGCGTTCTAAAGCTCAAGTAAACAAACAAAAAGTGAAAAGATTCCGCGACCTTGGAGATACCGTTCGCGCAGTGGTCTTCAGTCCAGACGATCTGGAACTCATCAAAGGGCCACCGGCAATACGTCGATCGTTACTTGATGACACGATTGCTATCACTAACCCAGAATTTCGTGCAGTCCGAACAGATTTGGACCACATTTTGCGGCAAAGAAATAACCTCCTCAAACAAGCGAAAGGACGGCTATCGAACGATCTCGAAACCAGCCTCATAATTTGGAATGAGCAACTCGTGAACGCCGCAGAATTGATTGGAGATACGCGAGAAGAATTCATTCATCAATTTGGTCCCTCAGTTGCAGACTTTTACCAACAAGTAGCCGGTCGCAATGACCCAGTGACGTTAAACATTGAGGCTGATTGGAGACACACAGGGCTTGCTGAGGCACTTGTAAAATCCCAAGACGATGAAGTCCGAAGGGGTATGACACTGGTAGGTCCACATCGCGACGATTTACTCATGCTTCTCAATTCACTTCCATCGCGTTCTCACGCTTCGCAGGGAGAGCAAAGGAGCCTGGCCTTAGCTCTTCGTCTTGCTACATATCTCTACATCGAGAAAGTCTCGGGAGACCAACCCCTGGTTTTGTTGGACGATGTGTTTTCTGAACTTGATGAAACACGCGCTCGGCGTCTGGTTGAATGCTTACCAAACTCTCAAATAGTTCTGACTTCAGCTACGGGGACTGTCCCAGAAGGTGTCAATCCCTCTCAAACCCTCAGCCTTGAGGAAGGTCAAGTCTGTGCGCCGTGACCATCAAGCTAATGAGCGCGTTGCGGAGCCGCGGGCTATCGGCGATGTTCTAAATAGACTCGTCAATGACTTTGAGGATGGGGGATTGCTCTATTTGCTTCACCAACATTGGGAGCAGGCAGTAGGTCCTACTGTCGCCCAACACTGTAAGCCCCAAAAAATTGTGGATAGCCAACTCATTGTTCACGTTGACCATCCTGGGTGGGCTACTGAAATCCAATATTTGGAACAGGAGCTGCTCGAGAAGATGGTCAAAATTGATTCAAAATTGCGCTTCACCGGAGTCAAAGTTCATGTCAAAGGTATCGAAGACAGTTAAATTCGTTCAGAGGCCTTGAGAGGCTATTTAAGAGATTCGACCCTACCTCTTTGGGTCCCCTACTACTGGTAATGTTGGGCTCACGAAAAGGGGTTAAGTGAGCGACGTTACATATCAGGCAGAAAATATTCAGGTTCTTGAAGGACTAGAAGCCGTCCGTAAACGGCCTGGTATGTATATCGGATCGACAGGTCCTGCCGGACTTCATCACCTGGTTTACGAAGTTGTAGATAACTCAGTGGATGAAGCAATGGCTGGTCACTGTACGACTATCGAAGTCACCATTCTCCCAGATGGAAGATGTCAGGTCGTCGACGATGGCCGCGGCATTCCAGTAGACGAACACCCCAAATACCCAGGCAAGTCAGCAGCTGAAGTTGTGATGACAGTTCTTCACGCTGGAGGAAAGTTTGGTGGCGGTGGCTACAAAGTTTCAGGAGGTCTCCACGGAGTCGGGGTCTCTGTGGTTAACGCTCTTTCAACACACGTTGAGCTTCAAATCGACCGAGGTGGCAAGCGTTGGAAGCAAGAATTCCGCGATGGAGGACAACCGCAAGGTTCACTCAAAGAAGAAGGAAGCAGCCCTGAGTCCCGCACTGGCACCACTGTGACCTTCGCCCCAGATCCGGCGATCTTTGACTCGATTGACTTTCGATCCCAAACACTCCTCGAACGATTTCAAATGATGGCGTTCTTGAACGCTGGTCTAAAAATTGTGTTCCGAGACGACAGAGTGACTTCACCAGTTGAAGCGGAATTCCAATACAACGGTGGGATTCGAGACTTCGTGCGACATTTGAATGACGCTAAAGATCCACTTTTCGAAGATGTCGGATACCTAGATGCGGCTGAGGAAGGTGACGAAGTTGAAATAGCTTTCCAGTGGAATACTGGTTACCAGCTAGACGGTATTCACTCCTTTGCTAATGGAATAAGCACCATTGAAGGAGGGATGCATGAAGAAGGTTTCAAAACTGCATTGACATCCACTGTGAATCGTTACGCACGGGCAAAAAATCTTCTTAAAGAAAAAGAAGACAACTTGCAAGGTGATGACATCCGGGAGGGTTTGACGGCAATCGTAAGTGTGCGCCTCCAAGAGCCTCAGTTCGAAGGACAAACCAAAGCAAAACTTGGAAATACATCAATGCGCAGCTTGGTTCAAAAAGCTACTAACGATGCCCTCACCGATTGGCTTGAGGAGCATCCAAAAGAGGCCAAGCGAACCATAGGCAAAGCCATTGACGCTCGCCGAGCACGCTTAGCGGCCCAAAAAGCAAAAAACACAATAAGAAAATCGGCGCTCGCTGGAGCTGGTCTGCCCGGCAAACTTACCGACTGTTCCTCCGGTGATCCCGCTGAAACAGAGCTCTACATAGTCGAAGGAGATTCTGCAGGAGGTTCGGCCAAAGATGCGCGAGATCCTCGAACCATGGCCATTCTTCCTATCCGCGGTAAAATATTGAATGTTGAACGTTTGGGTGGACGTCTCGAGAAGATGTTCCAAAATACAGAAGTACAAGCGTTAGTTTCTGCGATAGGCGCTGGGGTCGGCGAAGGAAACTTTGACGCTGAGAAAATGCGTTACCACAAGGTCATTTTGCTATGCGACGCGGACGTTGACGGAAGCCATATTCGGACACTTCTCCTAACTTTCTTTTGGAGACAAATGAAAGAACTTGTCTTAGCTGGCCATGTCTACATCGCTCAACCGCCGCTGTATTCCACCAAAGCTGGAAATGACACCGTGTACCTCAAAGACGACGCCGCTAAATCAGACTTTCTCGCCGACAAACCGAACCATAAGAGCGAATTTCAGCGACTTAAAGGGCTTGGTGAGATGGATGCAGACGAGCTCTGGGATACAACCATGAATCCAGAAACAAGAACGCTCCTCCAGGTAACTGTTGACGAAGCTTCTATAGCTGACAATATTTTCAGCGTCCTGATGGGGGAGCATGTTGAAAGCAGGAAAGGGTTTATTCAAAACAACGCCCATGACGTCCGATTCCTGGATATTTGACAAAGATGACTGACTCGCCTCCCTCTGATAACGAAAACCATCTCGCGGTACAACCGATAGAAATCCAACACGAGATGGAACAATCGTTCCTTGATTATGCGATGTCGGTTATTACTGCTCGCGCTCTCCCTGATGCACGTGACGGCTTGAAGCCAGTTCATCGGAGAATTTTGTGGTCCATGTTTTCCACCGGAATTCGTCCGGACCGTCCGCATAGAAAATGCGCGACGGTTGTCGGAGATGTCATTGGTAACTATCACCCTCACGGTGACAACGCGATTTATGAAGCCATGGTCAGAATGGGCCAGACGTTTAGTTTGGCTAACACGCTCATTGATCCCCATGGCAACTTTGGGTCGCCAAGCGACCCTCCGGCTGCATATCGATACACCGAGTGTCGTCTGACGGACTTAGCGATGCGCATGGTTGAGAGTATTGACGAAGAGACAGTCGATCTCATTCCAACTTTTGATGGTTCGGGCGAGGAACCGTTAGTAATGCCAGCTCGCTTTCCTAATCTGCTTGTTAACGGAAGCCAAGGCATCGCGGTCGGAATGGCCACCAATATTCCCACCCATAACTTGACTGAAATTATTGACGCAACCCTTCACCTCATTGATAACCCCGATGCGACCGTTGCTGACCTCATGGAATTCGTCCAAGGTCCCGATTTTCCAACCGGGGGACTCATTATGGGACGGGCTGGTTTGACCAGTGCCTTCACAACTGGTCGCGGTTCAATTCGAATACGAGCCCGCGCAGAAATAGTCGAAGATGGACGCAACACTCAGATCGTGGTCACTGAAATTCCTTATCAACAATCGATTGAAAATATTGAACAGAAAATCGCTGACGCTGTTGATCGAAAAATTCTTGATGGAATCCGAGAGCTTCGTAACGAGTCAGCGAAAGGTCAAACTCGATTTGTTATAGAACTCAAACGCGATGCTCCAGCAAGCGTTGTTCTTAACAACTTGTATAAACACACCCCGCTACAAACTAGCTTTGCGGCGAACATGGTGGCTTTGATTGATGGTGTGCCGCGCACGATCAATCTTGCCGATGCTCTCAACGCATATGTCCAGCATCAAATCGAAGTAGTTACTCGCCGTTCTCAATATCGACTGCAACAAGCAGGAGATCGCGCTCACATTGTCGAGGGACTTTTAAGAGCGCTTGATTTGATCGACGAAATTATTGCATTGATACGCGCGAGTGAAGATCGAGCATCTGCTCTTTCTGAACTTCAACTCGAACCATTCGAATTTAGTGAGCGACAGGCAAATCACATTCTCGATATGCAACTCGGACGCTTGACTCGGTTAGGAAGAACGCGGCTCGAAGAAGAGTTGGTGGAGTTACAGGAACGAATAAAAGAACTCGAAGAAATCCTGAACAACGACACACAGCTGCGAGCCGTCATTAAAAATGAACTGTCCGAAGTGCGAGAAGAACACGACACACCCCGTCGATCTCAAATTGTGTTTGACGAAGGGGATATGGAAGTTGAGGACTTAATAGATAACGAACCGGTCGTAATTACTTTGAGTAAAGGTGGCTACATCAAATCAGTCGCCGCTGACACATTCCGAACCCAAGGCCGCGGAGGGAGAGGTGTACAAGGAGCACGACTGAAAGAAGACGACATTCTGGTGCGGGTTCTCACCACTACAGCCCACTCCTATCTCTTGTTCTTTACTAACAAGGGAAAGGTTTACCGGCTCAAGGCATACCAGGTCCCGATGATGGACAGGACGGCGAGAGGAACAGCGGTAGTTAACCTATTGCAACTGGAACCAGACGAAGTTGTCGAAGCACTGATCGACACCCAGGAATTTGTTGCTGACGAGTTTTTGTTGTTTGTAACCCGTAAAGGGGTAGTCAAAAAGACAGCGTTCACTGAATACGACAAGAATCGAACCAATGGTCTCATAGCAATTAATCTCCGCGAAGGAGATGAACTTGTCCGGGTAATCCAGGTCCGCGAAAGTGACGATGTGGTCTTGGTCAGCAGTGGGGGACAAGCGATTCGCTTTGCTGGCGACCAAGTTCGTCCGATGGGACGCAGCGCCGCTGGGGTTAAAGGAATGAAACTTCGCTCAGACGACGTCGTCGTTGCAGCGGCAGCAACATCGCAAGATGACCAACGACACCTTTTGACCGTCACAGAAGGTGGGTACGGAAAGCGAACACCCATAGATGCTTACCCAAGAAAAGGGCGCGGCACCATGGGCGTTAAGGGCATCAAACTCACCGAAGCACGGGGGGCGTCTGTTATTGGTGCCCGCATGGTTGATTTAGATGACGAAGTCATCATGGTTTCGTCAGGCGGTGTACTGATTCGAACAGCTGTTTCAGAAATCGCCGAACAACGAAGAGATGCGACCGGAGTCAAGGTGATGAACGTTGGTGAAGAAGAAACAGTTGCAGCGCTATCGCCTGTGACATTGGACCTTGACGAAATAACTGAAGCTGAATCATCGGTGTAACGTCCGCGACCACCTAACACAGCCTCTGTCATACACTTCGAGATGTGGATGACTCAGATAAGACTGACCAGAATCCTCCGCTGTCTGACGGAGTTGATGATGAGACATTCGCAAGAGCAGTGGGCTTAAACAACCCAGACCCGGGTGGAACCTCGGAGCGCAAACGGAGAACAACAGGTGCCGGGAAGCGTTCCAAAGCTAAACAAGAACGTCGTTCGAAGGACCGGACAGTCGTCCGCCGACCTCCTCCAGAGGTGAAGCCCGTCCAGGACAGTCAAGGTTCTCCCCCAGAAGATGTCACTGGAGTAGTGCCGATCATTAAACCTGCCCAAAGTGCAACGATAGATGTGCCAACCTCGCAACCAGTAGATCCCCAGCCAGCGCAAACCGCTATAAGTCCTCCAGATAAGGAAATTACTCTCTCAGATAACAATTTGGGATGGTTGTCACGCCGGCGAGCACGAGTAAAAAGAACCCGGCGAACGTTGCGACATATCGACCCCTGGTCAGTGCTCAAAGTGTCCATATTGCTGTACGCCTGTCTATATGGAGCCACGGTCTTAGCGGGTTACCTACTGTGGACGGCGGCGGTCCAGTCTGGGGTCATCTCAAACATCGAATCGTTTATCGCTGAAGTTGGTTCGTATGAAGTTTGGGAAATAAACGGGGAGGAAGTTTTCCGTCGAGCAACTGTGATTGGGGCAGTGCTCTTCGTCGCAGGGGTAGCACTAAATGTGCTCCTCACAATTATTTTTAATTTGATTAGTGACCTTGTGGGAGGAGTCCGAGTAACGCTCTTAGAAGAGGACCAGCCACCAAGCGATATACCATGACGTTGGATACAGCTACCTAGCGGCGCTACCATCATGAACTCGTTCGGGGCTATAGCTCAGTTGGTTAGAGCGCACCCCTGATAAGGGTGAGGTCGCTGGTTCGACTCCAGCTAGCCCCACAGCTCGAACGATCAGTCTCATCGTAGAGATTGAAACTTTCAGCGGAGGTAGTTGTGAAAACACTGCGCCGGGCGATCTTGGCGATGGGCGTCGGAACTATCGTGGCTGCGATTTTACGACTAAGAGGTTCTGGTGGCGTCCCGCCAAGGCAGGGGAAATGGAGACAACTCAGCGGACCGGATTTTCGCTGAAGTGGCGACAGTAGCTGTTATTGGTTGTGGGGTAGTAGGGAAAAGAGTCGCGCGACAATTGGCGGCTTCAGGACTAGTCGACCGTCTCGTTTTGGGTGTTCACCGACCCCAACGACTACACGGATTCGTCCGGCAGCTACTGGATGTCGACGTTGAAGTGATTTCGCCGGGCCCTCTACCTCAAAGTGATATCACGGTCCTGACTCAACCCAGCGGGGGCCATGCTGAACTAGCGGAAGAAGCGATAAGCAACGGATCACATGTTGTGTCGGTGTCTGAGGCAATTGCTGATGTTGAAGCACTTTTAGACCTTGATGCAGTCGCGATTAAGGCTGAGCGAGCGGTAATCATTGGTGCTGCCTTTTCTCCGGGTATGAGTTGTTTACTGGCGCGTCACTGTGGTCACCGATTCGATCAAGTACAGGAAATTCATGTCGCTCGAATGGGTACCGGAGGGCCTGCTTGTCAACGACAATTGCACCGGGCCCGGACAAAAGACGCCATTGAATGGCGCGATGGAAGTTGGGTCAAGCGCCCGGGTGGAACTGGGAGAGAACTCGTGTGGTTTCCGGACCCGCTGGGTGCTAGAGATTGCTATCGCGCCGCACTCCCGGATCCGCTGTTGTTGAGTGCAAACTTCTCAGATGCTGACCGGATAACAGCAAAAGTTGCGGCAACTCGAAGGGATCGACTCACCGCATGGTTACCAATGCTCAGACCCCCTCATAACGACGGTGGTCCGGGTGCGATCCGGGTAGAGATACGCGGGCTTGTCAACGGAAGCCAAGCGACGGAGGTTATCGGAGCGATCGATTATCCGTCAGCGGTATCTGGAGCCTTAGCGTCGATCTCAACAGAATGGCTACTGGAGCAAGCGCTGCCGTATGGTGCTTGGAGTTTAGGAATGATTGACGACCCAGTTCCTTGGCTACAGGAATTAGAAGCAAGAGGGGTGACAGCGGCAATTTATGAGGGAATCTCGGGCGGTTAATTTTTCCGACCAATCTGGATGACGCTGGGCTAATCACGCTGACGCCGGAGAAAGACCTTATGTCGTTATATCCTCAGCGGAAATGAACACAGCGATAATTGCCGCAATCCCGAGCCCGTCTACGAACTCGATTCAAATCGGAGCGTTTGAGTTGAGGGCTTACGGCCTGATGATTGCTCTCGGCGCCTTGCTAGCCGTGTGGATAAGTAGCCGTCGATACGAAGCATTGGGTGGAGACCCAGCAACCGTTCATCGGATGGCGACTTGGGCGATTCCGGCTGGGATTGTGGGCGCTCGTCTATACCACGTGGCTACTGATTTCAGCCGGTTCCAAAACAATTGGTCAGAGATTCCCCAACTTTGGAAAGGGGGCCTCGGAATTTGGGGGGGGATAGCTGGAGGAGCTTTAGTTGCCTGGTGGACGGTACACCGTGACGGTGGAGACGTCGGCGCCATGTTTGAGGCCACAGCGGCGGGAATTCCGGTGGCACAAGCAGTGGGACGATTTGGCAACTGGTTCAACCAAGAACTATTCGGGCAACCAACAAATTTGCCTTGGGGTCTTGAGATCCAACCAAACAAAAGGCCTGCGGGCTATTTAGATTCGCCGACCTTTCATCCAACTTTTCTATATGAAGCTCTTTGGAACCTCGGCCTAGCGGCCTTTGTTGCATTCGCTGTTCCCAGACTCTTTCCACGCCTGAGAAAAGGGTATAGCTGGGCTGTGTATGTTGCTGGGTATACAGCGGGAAGGCTTTGGATCGAACTACTTCGGATTGATGAGGCGACCAAATTGTTTGGCGCAAGGATCAATGTATGGACTTCGATCCTAGTTTTCGTAGCCGCAGTGCTCGTTGTAATTAAGGGTCTACGAAATAACCAGGCTGAGGGTCATCGAAAAACAACCGAAAGTGTTCCACACTGAAGTGGGAGGCCCCAAAGTGGACCGATTGACCTGACTAATAGGGACACCTTCCAGAATGCGAATAGTTGTAAGCGGCTACGGAGTAGATGCAAGCGATTCACCATTACGCTCTCAAATAGCTGACCCTCTTAGGTTCCTAGGACATGAAGTCGTAGCGGTCGCACCAACTGAAGCTGCGATCAAATGGGGATTGAATCGTTACTCGCCAGAAATGCTTGTAGTAATTCCCTCCGCGGGAAGTGCAGATAGAAACGTAATTCGAGCACTGACTGCAGAGGCCGGAACCGTGGCTGTGTGTATGCATACGGGCCCAACAGAGCCGAAAGTATCTACTGACTTCGATGAACTGGACATCGACCTCTGCGAGTACGACCTCGTTACTGTTCCTGAGCGAGGCGTATACGAAGAATATTCGGCTGTTGGAAGCTATCGACTGTCGTTAATGGAACCAGCGATTCACCCTCCAGCATTAATGGACTTTGTTCCTTCAACTCGAACCGGGATGTTGCTTATAGGGGACGCGAATCCAGCCAACGTCGACGCGGTCGCAACGCTCGATTGTCTGGATGATTTATTGATAATGGGAGACGGTTGGTCTGAACTGCCCCTGGATATCACGACGGTAGAACCGTTACCCCTGCCAGATCGCGCCTCCCTTCTAGCGGGAGTTGATCTCTTAATTGAGTTAGAAACAGCTCTCTCTCATCAGTCAGCTATTCGACGTTCGCACCTAGAGCTAGGTCTTTCCCGCGGCGTTTACGAAGCAGCGGTTGTAGGCACTCCTTCCTTGGTCCAAGCGAGATCTGCTGTACCGCAAGCCTTCACTCCAGGAGAAGAAATCTTCGTTTATGAGTCCCTCAATGACCTGTCACATTTAGTGCCGTTACTGCTAGCTGACATAAAAGAATTGCGAAATGTCGGTGAAGCTGCTTGGTCACGAGTAACTGCTGAACACACCTGGACCCAGAGGTGGCGAACGTTTCTGGAACCATGGATCATCGATCCCGAAATTGGACGTGACGAAGAAGTTCACTACTCCAATCAAACACGGTCTTTGAGTAAGGCCAGCTGATCCGCTCCTATTCAACAGTTCCTTGTTGAATTAAATCGGTAAACCGCTCAAGTGAAATATTGCCGCCACAAAGAATGACTCCAACGCGCTGTCCTACCGGTTGAACTTCACCACATAACAAAGCAGCTAAAGCACACGCTCCACTGGGCTCCACAACCTGCTTCTGATACCGGAACAACCAATCCATAGCTTCAAGTATCTGGGTATCAGTCACGGTTGCTATTCGGGCAACATGGCGCCGCATTATTTCAAAAGTGTGGATACCCGGAGATGTTGTTTGTTGCCCGTCGGCAATAGTTTCAGGCACTTCAATATGAACGATTTGATCCTGTTGCAGCGACAGTTGCACATCATTCCCTGCTACTGGTTCAACACCGACAATCTGGCAATCAGGATTCTGTCGGTGTGCTGCCAACGCACTGCCAGAAATTAGGCCTCCTCCTCCTACGGAGATAACCAGTTGATCCATAGAGCCAGACTGATTGAAGAACTCCTGAACGCAGGTCGATTGACCAGCAATCACCTCTAAGTGATCAAATGGGGGAATCAGTGTAAGTGCTCTCTCGTCGCGGATAGCAGCTGCTACGTCTTCTCGACTTTCGGTATACCGGTCGTAGGAAATAATTTCAGCGCCATAAGCTTCAGTTGCTGAACGTTTGGACGCCGGAGCGTCATGGGGCATGACGATCGTCGCTGGAACATTAAAGATTTGTGCAGCGCGGGCGACGGCTTGAGCATGATTCCCGGAAGAAAAAGAGATAATTCCTCTCTCACGCACATCGGCGTCTAGTGCTGCAATGGCGTTGAAGGCCCCTCGGAATTTAAAGGCGCCAGTCGTCTGTAGGTTCTCTGCTTTGAGATGGACTTCAGCTCCAACACGTTCATCGAGCAAACGAGATCTCAGTACCGGAGTTTGCTTGACGACGCCATTCAGCCGAGTCATAGCGGCGTCTAGATCGATTTCAGAAGACACTGATGTCTGTGTACTGGAAACTCATGAGAAACAATCGAAGAGCTCCTGGATTGCGTGCATTTGACCGCCACTAGTGCTGGAAGGAACCAAAATCGGTGTTTTGCACCCCTGATCGAACCATTCTTCCACTCCCTCTCGCACCTCATCTTGAGAGCCATACAGAGTCGCGTTCGAAAGCCACGCGTCAGTCATACAAGTCAAAACGCGTTCACGATCCCCATCGTTAAGAGCCGCTTCGATGCCTTCCATCTCTTCGACATAGCCTGCCTGTTTCCAATAGTTTCGGTAATTCGGTAGGGAGACATACCCCTGAAGAGTTTTCCTATTTCGGGCGGCTCCGGCTTCTCGATCGGGGTCGATCACGGTAGGAATCATGTTCCCAATAAAAAAGTCGCTGTTTTGAACATCGTCAGGAATGTCGGCGACTGAATTGTTGAAATCGTTTCGGCTGGCGTTCGCCCATACTGCCCCAGCGCTTATATCCACTGATAGCTCGACCATCTTTCTGCGCAACGTAGCTAGAACGATTGGAGGTAATTCACCATGATGAGAAGCAGCTTGCTCCATCGCTGTGACGTAATCACGAATATCGGCCAACGGCTTACCCGGCGTTATGCCCAAGCGCTGATGGACAGGGCCATGGGTGACACCGATCCCAAGACGAAAGCGACCATTACTGATCTCATGAATAAATGCTGCGGTGGCAGCAAGATCTTCAGGGTTGCGGAAATAAATTGGTTGGACCGAAGTGCCAAACGTTATTTCGTTGGTTACCGAGGCAATCGACTGGCATAAAGCAACGCAGTCACCCATAGACGGACAATAGATACCACTAAATCCCCGTTGCTCGATTTCGGCCGCTATTTCGAGTGTTTGCTGTCGACGGCCACTAACCGCAGCCAGAGAAATCGCTGGCATATTCATTTGCATGCCCCCTTCATAGAAATATTCGCTTTTAATAACTTCGTCCCTTGATCATGCCCGTAAATTCATTTCATTGCATGGTCCATAACCCTACGATTCGTTCGATACCCTCAATAATCCGTTGGGGCTGTAGCTCAGTTGGCTAGAGCACCTGCTTTGCAAGCAGGGGGTCGTCGGTTCGAATCCGATCAGCTCCACAAACAAAAACCCCTGGAAACAGGCTTTAACCACAGCCCTCTAACAAGACAGGGGGGTTGTGTTTTTGGTTCCAGAAATAGTGACCTCATGAATGTGGAACGGAAATGGGTTGCGCAGTACGGACATCAACAATGCCTCGGTTTCCCGCGTTTGATCTAGAGGGAAACCTAAAACGGACATCGTGACGCTGGTAAGCGAAAATTCTTCGGCCCACTACAAGAAGGTGGAATGAGCTTTCGTGAAGTGACAGGCCTTGCAAAGTGCTCTGACGTTCTCAGGTGTGTCTTTGCCTCCATGCTGGAGGTCCCGACGATGATCGACCTCGATGAAGCGTGACGGATACATGGACCCGCAAAGCTCACAGGTGGCTGAGCCGTCGCGGTTGATAGCGCGACGCAAATGATGGGCCGCCCCTCTGGTCGCTAGACGCTGTCGTTTGCGCTCATTTGACGAACGAGTCCAAAGGCGCCGGACCGTTAGAAGGCATTGTCGGCAGCGAGACCTTCCAGGTGACGCTGACGTTTCGCAAGTTAAACAAGGACGGGGGAGCAGCATTGTTTCCTCTCGGGAGGTCCAAGCTGGCTGCATGGACCTCATCAACATTTATATGGGCAACGCATATCTCTGAAATTTCCAGTCGGTGACGAATTTGTTAACGGTTACGGCGATAACCATCCGAGATATATCAACGCCGTGCTACCGGCACGCCCTGCAGCTCTAAATCAGCAACCAGCCAAACAAGCGGGCGAGCCCTACTTGCCCAGCCTGAACTAGGGCGTTAACCCTGGCGAAACAGATTGGAATCACATCCGAAAAAAGATGGTGATGTGCGGTTAACCCTTCCTTGACGGACTTGAAACAACACGCTCCTACATTGCGCCTTGTACGTGCGTTTAGGAAGGAAAAAATGAAACGCAAACTAACTATTGCTGTCGTCGGAGTTCTTGGCGGCTTATTTCTATTTGCGGGACCAGCAAATGCGGATGGTCACGATCCAGATGCAGCCGCCGCCGCAGTGCAAGCTGTAATGGACAACCTATGGGTTTTCATTGCTGGTGTACTGGTGTTCTTGATGCAAGCCGGTTTCGCGATGCTCGAATCTGGCTTAACCAGGTCGAAGAACGTCGGCAACATCATGGCGAAGAACCTCGCAGACGCTGCAATCGGAATCATGGCCTTTTTCTTGGTCGGCTACGGCCTTGCATACGGCGGTGATTCAGGCAGCGGTGACTGGTTTGGTTGGGGGTCGTTCGCCCTTAGTGGAGTCGACCTCTTCGATATGAGCGGTGGCTTAAGCGGCGCCACAGACTTCTTCTTTCAAGCTGTATTTGCCGCCACAGCTGTGACTATCGCTTCGGGAGCTCTTGCAGAGCGCACCAAATTCAGCACATATTTGATTTTCAGTGTCGTCACCACAGCGCTTATCTATCCGATTGTTGTCCACTGGACATGGGGCGGGGGACTAATTGCTCAAATATCAATTGGCGATGCCGTCTATAGCGATTTCGCAGGATCCACCATTGTCCACAGTGTCGGCGGTTGGTTAGCGCTTATTGGAGCGCTGACGGTCGGACCTCGTATAGGAAAATACGGAGCCGATGGAAGCGTGCGCACAATTCCAGGACACAACATCACCCTCGCAATATTGGGAGTCTTCATCCTCTGGTTCGGTTGGTTTGGATTTAACCCTGGATCCGAGTTAGCGGCTGACAACTGGGTAATGTTTGTGGCTCTGAATACAGCATTATCTGCCTGCGCCGGAGTTATCGGCGCCACCGCACTTAATTGGTTCCGTACTGGAAAACCAGATATCGCTGTTGCCGGCAACGGAGCTTTGGGTGGGCTGGTAGGCATCACCGCAGGTTGTGGAACAATGACTCCCTGGGGTTCAGTGCTCACCGGTCTGATTGCAGGATTCATCGCAGTTGCTGCCGCCAACTTCGTAGATCGAAAGCTCAAAATTGATGACCCAGTGGGAGCATTTGCTGTTCATGGAGCCTGCGGTATTTGGGGAACCTTAGCTATTGGCTTGTTCGCTAAATATGACGATGCCTTCCTAGGTCGAGACGACGCCGGATTGTTCTATGGAGGAGGATTAGATCAAATCGCTATGCAAGCGGTTCTGGTCATCATTGTTGCTGTCTGGACGATTGTTACTGGATTCATAGTGTTCGGCGCTCTTAAGCGTTCGATGGGTCTGAGGGTGTCACCAGAAGAAGAAAATGCAGGGCTAGATGTGTCCGAACATGGAGGTCCAGGCCTAGCGCTCGACGATGCTGTCACGGGGGCAACCCCCACCTCGTGACAGGAGGTGGAGATCGTTAGAAACCTCCTTCTGGTTTAGGGCTTCCGGTGCACATATATTTCCTTCCCGCACCGGGAGCCCTATTTGGCATCTGTCCTTCTATCTCGCTTGATTGCCCATTCAAATCAAATATCACATGGCGCTTGTTGTGTTGCTATCGAGAGACAGTGACTGTCTATTTGGAACTACGCTCCCGGCGTGACTAAAGCCACCTTCAATCTCCATCCACAACATCATGTGGGCTCAGTGGATCCTCGTATCTTCGGGGGCTTTTTAGAACATATGGGTCGAGCGGTATACCAGGGTGTATTTGATCCCTCATCAATTCACGCGGACGAATTTGGGTGCCGGACAGATGTGCTCGCTGCCTTGAGAGAACTCGAGTTCACTGTTATGAGATATCCCGGGGGAAATTTCGTTTCCAATTATCACTGGCGAGACGGCGTCGGCCCAGTCACTGAACGTCCCACCCGTCGGGAGCTGGCGTGGGGAACAATAGAACCAAACACCTTCGGTACAAATGAGTTCTTGTCGTTAACTGAACGAATGGGTTGGTCTCCAATGTTCGCAGTGAACCTGGGGACTGGCACTCCTGAAGAAGCTGCTGACTGGGTCGAATACACCAACGGTAATTCGACAACGGAAGTTAGTAGACAACGAGCAAATGACGACCCAACGTCAACACAACCAGTCCCACTGTGGTGTCTAGGGAATGAAATGGATGGGCCCTGGCAAATCGGACACATGTCGGCAGCTGAATATGGGACTAAAGCGAGACAGGCAGCTCACATGATGAAACTCGTCGATCCTTCAATTGAACTTGTCGTGTCGGGCACGTCTTTGCCTGAGAGTTCGACTTACCTCACCTGGGATCAGATCGCACTGGAGTCAGTTGGGGGTTTCGCCGACTATCTATCTACTCACCGATATCTAGATAATTATTCGGGAGACACTTCAGCATTTTTGACTTCAGGCGTTGCCATTGACCGACAAATTGCTGAAATTGATTCTGTATGTCGTTACGTCGCTGGGAAACGACGTTCGACTCGGCGTCCGTTTATAGCTTTTGATGAATGGAATGTTTGGTATCGGACGCGCAATCGGGACGGAATGTGGGCTGATGGGAAATTCCCAGCGCATCTGGTTGAAGAAATATATGACCTTCAGGATGCTCTGGTGTGCGCCCAATTCTTGATGAGTTTCATTCGTAACGCTGATGTTGTGAAGGTTGCCAATCTTGCACAGATTGCAAACGTGATTGCTCCAATCCTCACAAAAGACGACAAGCTACTCCGACAAACTATTTTTGAAGCCTTAGCGATGTTCGTAGGGCGGCGCGCAGGAAATTCATTGCGTCTGGGTTACAGCGGACCGGCAGTACCTTCACCCGAATTTGATTCGGTAGCCATGTTGGATGGCGCAGCAATATTGAGTGAAGGTAACGAGTTATACGTCTTTGCAGTAAACCGTTCCACTGAAGCCAATGTGGAGTTGACGGTCGAGTTGTCGGGTTCACACCTGGAACCCGTTTCCTGTGAGTTGCTGCATCATTCGGACCCAACAACACAAAACACTTGGGACAATCCTGACTCAGTTCGACGGTCTCAAATAGAAATGTCTAGCGGTTTGTCGCCTGTAATTGAACTTCCACCTCATTGCCTTGTTGCTATGACCTTGAAGGTCTCGTAGCGCAGAATTGGAAGTACTAAAACGAGACGTTTAAGTTAGAACACGTGAGAAAACGGATCTGGCGGTTCGCCTTTCTTGTTATCGTCATCGCTTACTTTTGGGCGGCTGCAAGAGCAATTCTCTAGCTACCCCTAACAAAAAAGTAACTAGCGTTCCTCGCGACGGTATGCCAAACCCAACCCAAAAGGTGCTGGGGAAGGCCTCTTACGTGCTCGCACGGAAATTATGAGAAGAATCGCGAGCGTAAGCACATAAGGAAGCATTGAAAGAATAATCGGTGAAAATTCGACACCGAATGGTTGTAAACGTGTTTTCAACGCAAGCGTGCCACCAAAGATTAAAGCGCCAATTCCCACGCGCCCTGGGCGCCATGCCCCAAAGATCACCAGAGCGACAGCGATCCAACCCCTACCGGCTGTAAGTCCTTCAGCCCACTGGGGGGTGATGCTCAAGGTCAGATATGCACCGGACGCCCCAGCCAGGGCGCCACCGGCAGCGACAGCTGATAGACGTAAACCCAACACTGAGTGACCAGCGGAGTCTGTAGATGAAGCTGATTCACCCGCAGCTCGTAAAGCCAAGCCGAGGCGTGTACTGGACAGCACAAGGCTCACTGCAATTCCCATCAAAAGAGCCAAATAAACAATGGGAGCTTGATTAAAGAAAATTGGTCCGATCCAAGGTAGGTCAGAAAGGCCTCCCCATTCGACCGGAACTAACTCGGCGCCCGGTGGTAGGCCTACGTAGTCTTTACCTAAATATGCCGCTAGCCCAAGGCCCAATATGGTTAGCGATAAACCAGAAACAACTTGTTCGGCACCTAACCCAACTGTAAAGACACCGTGCACTGAAGCCAAAAGCGCGCCGCTCAGCATTGCAACCAGTAACGCTGCCCAGGGGTTCTTAAGTTCGACTCCAATTATGAACGCAGTTACGGCGCCAATGGCCATCATGCCTTCAACACCGAGGTTAAGGACACCTGCCTTTTCGGCTAGAAGTTCACCAAGCGCAGCTAGGTAGAGGAGGGCGCCGAAAGAGACGGTTGCGACAAAAAGCCCAATGATTGAGGCCTCAGTCATCACTCATTTCCTTCTTTATAGAACGTGTGTTGGCATCTAAAACAATTCGGTAGCGGCTTAACACTCCGGCTCCAATGGCGCCAAACAGAACGAAGGCTTGCAAGATTGTGGAAACAGAAGAGGAAACGCCCAGTGTTTGGATACTTTGTCCGCCAATTTGTACTGCTCCGAAAAGTAAAGCGACGACAGCTACACCCGAAGGGCGCATTAATGCGAGAGCAGCAACGATGATGCCGGCGAAGCCGAACCCGTTGGAGATAGTTTCAGTTAGACGGTCGGCTGTGCCTGTTAGCTCAATTCCTCCTGCTAGTCCTGCGATCGCACCACTTAACACGAGGACGGTGAGGATTTTCTTAGACAGAGAAATACCGCTATAGCGTGCTGTGGCTTCCGAAGAACCAGCAATCCTCAACTCGTAACCCCATGCGGTGTACCGGACTGCCACTGAAGCGATGACGATAACGGCAACTGCTATGAGAAGGCCGAAATGAGTTCTGCTGAACAATGTGGGTAAACGAGCTTGGTCAGGAAGCATTGGTGCGAGTGGGAAATTGAAAGAATCGGGATCTTTCCATGGGCCATGTATCAGCCATTGGACTAACCGAATTGCCACTTCGTTCAACATCAATGTCGTGATGATTTCATTCACGCCTAGTTTTGCTCGGGCTAGGGCGGGCCCCAGTGCTAGAACCCCACCGCCTCCTATTGCGGCGATGAGCATCATTGAAATCAGGATGATTCCAGGCCAATCTCCTCCAATTCGTGCAACCCACGCAGCGGCAATCGCACCTGCCATAATTTGGCCTTCGGCGCCAATGTTCCAAAGCCCCATGGATCCTGCTACTGCCACCGCGAGCCCTGCTAAACCGAGAGGCACCGCTCGGTTAATTGTCTTTGCCCAAGCATCTGGATCTCCAAGTGAGGCTTCAAACATACGGGAGTAGATCTTCAAGGGATCGTGCCCAGCGGCGAGTAGCAGCAATGTTCCGACAATCAGTGCAATAAGCAACCCGGCCCCAAAAGCAAGGGGTTGCCCACCTGGTAGTGGTTGTTCTCGAAGACTGAGGCGCGGCTGTCTCATATTTCAGTCATTGCCTGTCCATCAGAGAGCATCGCTATTCCAACGGCATCTCGCGACGCAGTTCGAGGATCAAATTCGCCTCGAATAATTCCACTTTCCATGACTAGAAGCCGGTCGGCGATAGTCAATAACTCGTCTAAGTCTTCAGAGATCATAATTACAGCGACACCAGAATTTCGTTGCTCGATGAGGAGTTCTTGTATTGCTTTAACACCCTGGACGTCAAGGCCGCGCGTTGGCTGCGAGGCCACTATCACTGAGGGTTGTCCATCAAGTTCTCTGCCAACTAGCAAACGTTGGAGATTGCCCCCCGAGAGTGCCGCAATAGGCCCGTTGAAGTCTGCTGAACGGACACCAAAACGTTGCACAATGTCTTTGCAATATGCCAGCGCTTTCTCGGCCAAAATAAACGGGCCGCGGCGTTGTTGACGGTAAACCCGCAAAATCGCATTGTCGGTTATCGACAGTCTTGGTGCTAACCCAACTCCTAAACGATCCTCGGGTATGTAAGCGAGTCCGGACCTAAATCGAAATTGAGGACTGGCATCGGTGATGTCAGCATCGTTCATTAACAACGAACCACTGGTGGAAGGTCTGAGCCCTGCGATCACATCGGCTAGCTCGCGCTGGCCATTACCGGCGACGCCAGCGATGCCGATGATTTCACCAGCGTTGACTTGAAAGCTGAGGTTAGAGAAGGCCTCGAGTCCACGATCTCCCAAGGTGCTTAATCCATTGAGCTTTAATACAGGAGCTCCGGGGGTATTGGGTTCGGGCCTGTCTGCGGTACTAGCGGAAGTGCCGACCATTAACTGGGCCAACTCGCGCTGATCAGTTGACTCAATTGGTAGGGCACTCGCTACGGTTTTCCCCTGTCGCAGCACAGTTGCCTCATCGCATATCCCCGAAACTTCGTGCAACTTATGGCTAATGAAGATGATGGACCTGCCGTCATCTGCCATTTTTGTCAAAATCTCGCCTAGTTCATCAACTTCGCTTGGTGTCAGTACCGTGGTCGGTTCGTCAAGAATCAATACTTGCGCGTTGCGCCAAAGAATTTTTAATATCTCTACCTTTTGGCGCTCGCCCATAGAGAGTTGCCAAAGCGGTTGAGAAGGATCAACCTTGAGACCAAACCGTTCGGCTAGTTCCGAGACTTTTAACTCGACTTGCTTGGTCCGCAGAACTCTTGGAGCCGACCCAAGAATCACGTTTTCAGCCACCGAAAAAGATGGGATTAATCGGAACTCTTGATGGACCATTCCAATTCCAGCGCTTAGGGCGTCAGCAGGGTTCCGAAACTGTTGGGATTGACCGTGAATCCTCAACTCGCCACTATCTGGTCGGTATACCCCGGCGAGGATGTTCATCAGCGTTGATTTTCCAGCTCCATTCTCTCCCAACAGGGCGTGAATGCTGCCAGTCCGTACACTTAGATTCACTCCAGCGTTTGCCGTAACGCCAGGGAAAGACTTCCAAACGTCGGATAGCTCGACTGCTAATGCTGAGTCGTTAATCGAAAATGGAGCCTGGTTCATATCAATGAAATTCTGGTAGCGAGAACGCGATAGCGGCGCCGACGTGAATACTTCGCGCCGACGCCGCTAAAGGTTGTCCTTTGATTGGCTAACTCAGCCTGTAGATCCGATTACGCCTTCGACGAAGAACATCATTCCGAGCATTGCGCCGTCATCCATGACTTCTCCGGCGGCCAGAACTTCATTTCCATCCTGATCGTTGATAGGCCCGGTGAATGGGTGTAGATCACCTGCGATGATTGCGGCCTTCGCTTCCATCACCTGATCTACAACTCCTTGGTCAACATCACTCGCTATTGGAGCTAGATCAACGATTCCCTCAGCCATTGAGCCCCAGTATGCAGTTGGCGCATAGGTGCCGGCTTGTGCCGCTTCAATAATCTCTACGTATCGCGGACCCCAGTTCCATACAGGTGCGGTCAGGAACGCTTCAGGAGCAAATTCACTCATATCGGTGTTATAGGAAACCCAACGTGCCCCCGCTGCTTCAGCTTTTTCACCGGCAGCAGTGGAGTCTTGATGCATAGCGATCACATCGGCGCCTTTATCCAAGAGGGCTTGAGCTGAATCGCCTTCTACTGCAGGATCGAACCAGGTACTTGTCCAAATCACTTCTACTTCAGCGTCTGGGTTAATTGCTTGAACACCAAGTGTGAAAGCGTTGATTCCGCGAATTACTTCTGGAATCGGGAACGCCGCCACGTAGCCGATCAGATTTGACGTTGTTGCTGAGCCAGCAACCATGCCGGACAAGTAGCGAGGTTCATACATGCGGCCAAAGGTGTTTCCGAAGTTTGTTTCATTCATCTTGTAACCGGAAACGTGTTCAAAAACGACGTCGGGGTATTCATCAGCAAGCGCCAACATGTCATCCATGTACCCGAAAGAGGTACCAATAATTACGTTGTAGCCCTGGTCAATGAAATCCCGAACGTAATTGCCGAAATCAGCCGTTCCCTCGGGAACGGCGTCCACGTACGCAGTTTCAACCCCAGTCATTTCTTCGGCGTATTGGCGACCAACATCATGGGCGTAATTCCACCCGGCATCACCAATTGGTGCGACCATTATGAAAGCTGCCTTGGTCTCTGGCCCAGAATCAGCCTCTTCTTCTGTCTCAGATGAAGAACTTGCTTCGCTACTGCTTGATGAACTGCTGTCGTCGCTTCCACATGCCGTAAGCATGCCGAAGGCAAACAGCACTGCAAGTAGTGCAATTAATCTTTTCCGCATTATCCGCCCTATCGTTAAATTCGACTTCGAACCCTCGCATCATGCCACACTCTCGGTGCCCGGTGAGCGCTTAGAGTCAAGAGTTAACAAAGAAAGAAGCAAGAGTTAACAAAGAAAGTTGTTGACTGAAAATTGTTTTCGGATCAGCTGATAACGCAGCTATCTACTGCCGTCTAAGAGTTGTGGTCCCACCCGGCAAATGCATCAATCGTTGCGTATACGTCACCGAGTGGGTACAGAACTGGTGAAGTGCAGCCGTTAGCCATGTAACCGGCGACGGCCTCCCGAGCTTCGGCGGCAGTTCCTGAGGCAGTCAACATTTGGACAATGTCATCGGGAACCAATTTTGCTGCTGCTTCCACCTGCTCATGGGTAGCTGGCCAGGTCAAAATTTGCCCCACATCGTCAAGTAATGATTTAGGCACACCAGATGCTTCCATTATGTGGGGTTGTTGCCCAAGGTATTGAGCGACCATATTTCTTGCCATGCTGAGAGCAGTGTCTCGATCTTCATGCACAGAGCACACAACTAGCTGGGGACGGTCAATCTCGTCTATAGATCGCCCAGCTTTCTCCGCGCCCTTTTGCAAAGCGTCCATTGCCCGGTTGTTGTAGTCAGGAGAAACGAGGTAATTCAAGACTACTCCGTCTGCAATTTCACCCGTCAGTTCCATCATTTTCATACCGGTTGCACCGATATAAATGGGTACGTCTTTAGGTTTGCGTTCCTGATACACGTAATCCAGTTCGACCCCGTCAAGGCTTACAAACTCACCTTCAAACGTGACGGTTTCATTTGCAAGCAACGCGCGCACAACATCAACAACCTCACGCATGACTTTCAGCGGTCGAACGCGAGATACACCAACTTTTGTAGCTAGCGGGTCCCACCACGCGCCCAAACCACACAGAATTCGGCCCGGAGCAAGATCATCAAGAGTCGCGAACATTGACGCGAGACGAGCTGGATTTCTTGTCCAAACGTCGATAACTCCGGAACCAATCTTGATTTTTTCAGTACATGCCGCAAAAGCTGCCATTGGTACGGATGCTTCCCTCACCAATCGGGAATCTGCCTGCCAAACAGCGTCAAAATTGCGCTCTTCGGCGTATTTGGAGAAGCTAATTCCCTCGGAAATAGCATGCGCGTCCTGGAGGTATATAGCGGGTCGAGTCACAGAATCTCCGATGTAGAAGTGCAGAATGAACACTAACGAAATATCGAGCTAACAGGAATCACTGGCTATTTTGGGAATGAATCGGGTTCAATAAACACATGGAGTTGCCAACAGGACCATCGGTGACCATCAACGGCACCCGTCTTCTGGCGCGCATACAGGAACTTGCACAAATCGGGGCGATTGAAGGAACTCAAGGCTGTTCAAGGCTGGCATTTACCGACTCCGATCGTGAGGGCAGAGACCTTGTGATGACCTGGATGACCGATCTGGGTTTGACAGTCACAGTTGATGCAGTCGGAAATGTTGTGGCCTCAACCAGTTCAGCTGGCGCCACAGGAGCGGTAATGGCGGGCTCGCACATTGACACAGTTGGAACCGGGGGCCGTTTTGACGGCAACCTAGGCGTTTTAGCTGGGTTGGAGGTCATTGAAGCGACTCTCGCTGCCGATATCGAACTCAATCGGCCACTTGCTGTTGCCTTCTTTTCCAACGAGGAGGGTTCTCGGTACCCGCCAGACATGATGGGAAGTCTTGCCTATGTGGGAGGGATGAGCGTTGAGTCTGTCCTCGAAATAGAGGGCGCCGATGGGACAGTTGTCGGAGACGAATTAGAACGTATCGGGTATCGCGGAGCGGCGCCGTGCCCTGGAGCTGTGCCCCATGCTTTTGTTGAACTGCATATCGAACAGGGACCGGTTCTAGACAATGAAGCGGTCCAAATAGGCGTCGTTGAAGGAGTGCAAGGGATCTCATGGACCGAGCTGAAATTCATTGGTCAAAGTAACCATGCTGGCACCACACCCATGTCCTTGCGTCGTGACCCTATGGCGGTAGCGGCAGAAGTGGCGGTAGCGGCGCGATCAATAGCGACTGATCTAGGTGGCACCCAAGTCGCCACAGTGGGATCACTCACCCTTCACCCAAACCTTGTGAATGTTGTTCCCGCGCATGCAACCATGACCGTGGATTTGCGTAACACAGATGAAACTTTGCTACGTCAAGCTGAACAACAGTTAATGAACAGTGTCCAACAAATTGCTGATCGTGAAGACGTCATTGTTGAAAGTCGTTCGCTCGCGCGTTTCGAACCCGTTGAATTCGATGAGCGAGTTGTCGACTGTATTGAGGCTCTAGCGAAACAAAAGGGTCTATCGACACGGAGAATGCCTTCGGGCGCAGGTCATGATGCCCAGATGATCGCGCGTGTTTGCCCAACTGGAATGATTTTTGTTCCCAGTCTCGATGGCGTCAGCCATAATCCGGCTGAACATACTGACGACGAAGATTTGGTCGCCGGTACGCAACTGCTTGCAGACGCGATGCTCGCTCTAACTGAGGTGACCTGGTGAGATCCTTGCGAATAGGGGCCGCTCAACTAGGCCCGATAGAAAGAACCGAAACCAGAACTGAAGTCGTAGAACGCTTGATTGCACTGCTTCGTCAGGGGAGCGATGCTGGCTGTGAGCTGGTTGTTTTCCCGGAATTGGCGCTTACTACTTTTTTCCCACGTTGGTACCTCGACGACAACCCAACAGAATTAGATGCATATTACGAAAGTGCTATGCCTGGCCCAGAAACCCAAGCGCTCTTCGATGAAGCAAAATCACTAGGCGTTGGTTTCTATCTTGGCTACGCGGAACAAACCCCCCAAGGCAATCGGTACAACACCTCGGTTCTGGTGGAACGTGACGGCTCTATCGTCGCGAAGTATCGCAAAGTTCATTTACCCGGTCACGAGGAACACGAACCTGAGCGCCCGTTTCAGCATTTAGAACGCAGATATTTTGAAGAAGGGCCTGATGGCTTTGATGTATCTAATGCCTTCGGTGGCCTTATCGGGATGGCGCTGTGTAACGACCGCCGATGGCCAGAAACATATCGAGTTATGGCGCTGAAAGGCGTTGAAGTAATCCTTATTGGTTACAACACGCCGATGCACTACGCCCCAGACCCCTCACAAGATGCGCTCCAGTCGTTCCACAATCAGCTCGTTATGCAAGCAGGCGCGTACCAAAATGGAACCTGGGTTGTTGGGGTTGCAAAAGGAGGCGTTGAAGAAGGCGTCGATTCCCTCGCTGAGTCGATGATTATTGCTCCATCTGGCCAAATCATTGCTCAGGCAACTACGGCCCAAGATGAGCTAGTCGTCGCGGATTGCGACCTTGACTGGTGCAAGCATTACAAAGAAACACTGTTCGACTTCGAGCGCTATCGCCGACCCGAAATGTATGACCTGATAGCGGAGCCAAAGAGCGGACAATGATTTCCTTTAATTTGAACGGGAGCCCCGTTTCAGTGTCGGATCAACACGAACATCTCCTTAGCGCTCTCAGAGATGAACTCGGTGTGATTTCGCCAAAAGATGGTTGTGCTCCCTCAGGGCAGTGTGGCTGCTGCACCGTATTGGTTGGGGACAAAGCCCGCGTAGCTTGTCAAACTTCTCTTGAACGAGTCGCCGGCGAAGAAATCACCACACTTGAAGGATTCGATCGGCAGGAACTAGATCGATACTGCGAAGTGTTTGCTGCTAATGGTGCACTCCAATGTGGGTTTTGTATCCCGGGCATTCTTGTGCGAGCCAAAGCGTTAATCCAAAAAAAGGGTGAAGCCCTCACTCGTGATGAAACAGCGCGACATCTTGGTGCGCACCTATGTCGTTGTACGGGCTACGTCAAAATCTTGGACGCTATTGAGGACCTAGCAACTGGAGTGCCAGTGTCCGTTCAGCCGCCCAAAGGAGTGGGTTCTAGAGGCACGAAATATGAAGCCGAAGCACTTGCTGCAGGAGTAAGACCTTTTATCGACGACATGGATGCTGACGGGCTCCTTCACGGCGCTCTTAAACTCAGCGACCATGCCAGAGCAGACGTTGTGGCAATTAACGTCGACGAAGCTCGCGCTTTAGAAGGAGTGGTTGGAGTCTTCACTGCAGCCGATATCCCCGGCGAAATTCGGGTTGGTTTAATCCATAAAGATTGGCCGGTAATGATTCCCGAAGGAGGACGAACGTCTTACCTCGGTGACGTATTAGCCGTAGTGGTGGCCATCAATAAATCCATAGCTGTTCGAGCGACCGAGTTAGTTCACGTTGAGTACGAAGTACATCAACCAAAGACCGACCCAATCCGAGTAGTAACCGACAGTGAGGACGCGGTCTGGGGACTCGAAGGAAACGTCTTGTCAACGTCTACCTATCAACGAGGTGACGTCGACACAGCTCTCGAACACTCAGCTCATGTAGTAACTGAAACCTTTCAAACCCAACGAGTTGAGCACGCGTTTCTTGAACCGGAATCAACATTGGCTATCCCAACCGATCAGGGATTACACGTCTACACCGGGGGACAAGGGATCTGGGACGATCGCAACGACATAGCCCGTGTACTTGACCTAGAACCGGCAAGGATTGTTACCGAGCTAGTCACAAATGGTGGGGCATTTGGTGGCAAAGAAGACATGTCGAACCAGGTCCATGCAGCCCTATCTGCATGGCTTCTGCAGCGTCCGGTCCAAATCACGTTGTCTCGCGAACAGTCCTTGCTGATGCACCCAAAACGACACCCGATTCGCATGACCTACGAAGCCGGATGCGATTCCGAAGGAAAATTAACAGCTGTAAGAGCGAGAATGCTCGGTGATTCAGGACCCTATGCATCAGTTGGAATGAAAGTTCTGGAACGCGCCGCCGGTCACGCCACAGGGCCCTACGTTCTACCAGCCGTAGACGTTGAGGCCATCGCCGTTCGCACCAATAACCCGGTTTGCGGAGCTTTCCGAGGATTCGGCGCCAACCAGGCGCAGTTCGCCATGGAAGGCGTAATGGACCGACTAGCAGAACAAGTAGGAATCAGCGGCTGGGAAATTCGCTCTCGAAATGTCGTCAAGCCAGGAGACGTCTGGGGTCCAGGCCAAATCATGGACGACGGATGTCTTGGTGCTCGAGCGTGTCTTGACGCAATTAAACCTGCTTATGAAACTGCACTCCAAGCAAAGGTGCCAGTAGGAATAGGCCTGGGACTGAAAAATTCAGGACTTGGTAACGGGTTTGACGAAATAGCGAAAGCAGTAGTCCACTTTTGCGAAGATGGAACCGTAGAAGTACGCCACTGCTGGACCGAAATGGGTCAGGGTGTCCACAACGTCGCTCTCCAAGTAGCGGTTGAGGAGCTCGGAGTCTCCGCTGATCAGGTCAAAGTGATCGTCGATTCGACCCGTGAATTGGGAGCCGGTCAGACAACTGGAAGCAGGGGCACACTTATGGGCGCCGGAGCAGTGCAAGACGCCTGCCGGGTAGCACTCCTTGATAATTGCCGAGTCGGAGTCGACTATGAAGGTAGCTATCGCATCAACTGGACCAACTCCCTGAGCGAAGGCGTCGAAAATCCAGTTATCCATTCAACTTTTGGATACGCGGCACAACTGGTGCTGCTTGATCCAGAAACATACGAAGTCGAACGCGTTGTTGCCGCCCATGATGTTGGACGGGCAGTCAATCCACTGCTGTGCGAAGGGCAGATTGAAGGCGCTGTTCACATGGGCTTGGGTTACGCGCTAACTGAGGGATTTCCGACTGATTCGTTGGGTCGACCCCTCAACACCACTCTTCGGAGTCTCGACATCATCCGACCAAAGGACATGCCTCCCGTTGACGTCATCATCGTCGAATCACCTGAACCTGGAGCTCCCTATGGGATAAAAGGCGTTGGCGAAATTGGGCTTGTACCCACTGCAGGCGCAGTCGCCGCCGCCATTCGCTCAACAGGTCAAGAATGGCCAACCGAATTGCCGATTCAAAACACAGCAAACCGTGAACGAGCCGACGCGTGGCGTTAGAAGACTTAGCGCCTAACCAAACCAGCGGGTTGGTTTGCGCACACCATCACCTATACAGCGCGCTTGCCCCAGGCATGCCGGCACCCCCGCGAACCCCTACTTCCTTTCGAGACATTCTTGAACTCGTATGGTGGCGCCTCGACCGAGCGTTAGACCTAGAAATGCTGGAATGGTCAGCCAAACTTGGAGCCCTTGAGGCCATCGAAGCTGGCACTACGGCCATAGTTGACCATCACGAATCACCCAATGTGATTGAAGGCTCATTAGATGTGATTGCTAACGCCTGCGCAGAAGTGGGTGTGCGAGTGAATTGCTCATATGGGGTCACCGATCGCCATGGAACAGAAGGCGCGCAACGAGGCCTCGAAGAAAATAGACGGTACTTAGCGGCAGGAGGTGTGGGCATGGTCGGCGTTCACGCGGCCTTTACCTGTGAACCTGACACCCTCCTCGCAGCCAGCGAACTAGCCCAAACTCATGGTGTCGGAGTTCACATACACGTAGCCGAAGGAACGGACGATTTGGACGCAAGTGACCGGCTAAGAGATCTCAGCCGGGATAACTGGCTCCTAGTCCATGGAGTCCACTTAGATGACAACCATGGACTGAATGGCTACATCGTGCATAATCCCCGATCAAATATGAACAACTCAGTTGGCTATGCAGCACCACACAGACTCGGACTCCCAATAGCTCTGGGAACTGACGGTATAGGCGCGGCAATGCTCGAAGAATTTCGTATCGCGTACGCCCGACTCCGAGAATACGACGTTACGGCAACCCCTGAACTTCCTTGGTCCTGGCTAGAAACTGGGTATCGAATAACTCCCGAAGCGGCACATGATCGAGTCACATGGTTTGACGGACCGATCGATCCATGGCGGCTCGCATTTCATACCAACATGAAACCTCAGTCAGTAGAAATTGGCGGAGAAGTTGTCTACACCGAAGGGAAGCCAACCCGCGTAGATGCGACGGAAATTCGAGCCAAAGCTGCAGAGCAAGCACAACGTCTTTTTGCGAAGCTCGAAAATATGGTGTGATCCCTAACTGTCAACAGAGGCCAGGTGCTCAAGCACTAGCGAAGGCGTTAGAGGAAATTTATTAATCCAAACGCCAGTTGCATCATGAAGCGCCGCAGTTACAGCGGGTGCATATGTGATGTACGGCATCTCCGACACGCCACGTGCTCCCCACGGACCCAAAGGATCAGCACCTTCCAAAATTACACAGTCCACCTGGCCTGGAACATCTCCGATTCCAGGAATCAAATACTGCGATAACCGCGGATTTTGAATGCGTCCATTTTCCACGACGAGTTGCTCGCTCAAGGTATAACCATGTGCCTGGGCGATAGCCCCTTCAATCTGACCTCGCAGCATCTGAGGATGGATCGCTCTGCCGACATCATGAACTGACACAACACGATCAACTCTTATGTGGCCAGTTCCAATATCTACAGTGAGCTCGACGGCTTGAGCCATGTAGCCGTAGCAAAAGTTTGGTTGCCCCTCACCAGTCACCGGGTCCAACGCCTCGGTCGCGGGGGGTTTATAACGGAAATGCCCTGCTGCAGGTCTTGCTCCATCTGCCCAGGTTTTTTCTGCTTCTTCTACCGCACCCAAAACTGAATTCCCCGCCATGAATGTCAAACGAGATGCCGACGCTGATCCCGAGTCTCCGCCCGTTGAAGTATCACTGAAGGACCCCTCGACGCATTCGAAATCAAGACCGACCGCGTCAGCAACCATTTGAGTTAGCGCCGTGTGAACACCTTGCCCTACCTCAGCAGCACTATGGAAAAGCTCCACGCGACTAGGGCGCTCATCGTCTACATCACCGTGGAAAACGACGTCTGCTTCACATGCTTCTGGAAAGCCGAAACTAAAGCCCACATTTTTCATACCGACTGCATATCCGCGCCCTTGGCGGAGCTGCGTAGTTTCAGCAGGCAATGATGCAATCGGCGCAAAGGGAGGGTGGTTAGGTAAATCTTCTGAGGGCGGCACTCGCTCAACGCATGCATCTATCACCCTGGTTACACCGACGCCCTCCGGCAGACCTGACTGAGTAATGCCATCAGATAAGTCAGTAAGAGCGTTGCGTTGCCGCAACTCCATGGGATCCATCCCCAGTTTGCTCGCCAACTTGTTCATCTGTGATTCAGCGACAAACGCGCCTTGTGGACCACCAAATCCGCGAAACGCTCCACCCGGAACGCTATGGGTGTAGATAGCTCTACTGTCGATACGAGCGTTAGGAACGTTGTAGGCACCGGCTACCGACAAATGAAGATTTCCCAAAACCTTGTTAGATGTGTAGTTGTAGGCGCCAGCATCGAGCCAAACATCGGCTTCAACAGCGGTAATCACACCGTCAGACGTGGAGCCCAGTCGAGCAGTAACGGTGGCTCGATGCCGCTTGTGGTGACCAACGATTGACTCTTCTCGGGACCAACCACAATGAACAGGTCGATTGATCCCCAAAGCATGCAACTTGTGGGCTGTAACCGCCATAACGATCTGCAAGCTCATGTCTTCTTTTCCGCCAAACGCGCCCCCGATAGCGGCATATCTGACACGAACTTCTTCTTCATCCAGAGCAAGAGCATGAGCGATCTGCTCTCGATCCTCGTGCACCCATTGACCACTTGTTTCGACGGTGACGCGATCCTGTTCGTCTATCCAGGCTGTGGCGGCCTCCACCTGAAGGTAAGCGTGTTCCTGATGCGGTAGCTCGTAAGTCCCCTCAATCACTATGTCAGCAGCCTCCATACCTTGAGCTGCGTCGCCTTTGCGAATTTGCAAGGTGTGGTACGTGTTTGTTGAAGAGCCCGGGTGTACTAAAACTTCGTCCGTCTTGGCGGAAGCGACGTCACTTGCCATCGGCAATGGCTCCCACTCGGTATCGATTAGTGCTGACGCTCGTCGCGCTTCACTCAGGGACTCTGCGACGACCACTGCAAGATGATCAGCCTCCCATCGGCTTATGTCACATGGGACCGAACTGCGCCCAGTGTCGTTGAGCCCAATGAAAACTGGTTGATCAAATAAAGTAAGCCCATATTCATTCACCGGAACATCAGCGGCTGTAACAACTGTTACGACACCTGGTGATGCGACCACCTTCGATAGATCTATAGACACCAACCGGGCGTGTGGTTGATTCGTAAAGACGACAACGGCATGTAGCGCGTTGTCTGGTACTCGGTCTGCTGGGTACAGCGCTAGACCGGTAACTTTGTCGACTGCATCGACACGTGCTGGATCTTTTCCGACCGCCATCAGGAATCACTTCCCGCTTTATCGCTTAGCCGAAGGGACTTAATTATCGAGTAGTACCCAGTGCATCGACATAGGTTTCCGGCCAGAGCGGATTCAATTTCGTCATTTGATGGGTTGTTGTTTTCCTCTAATAATGTGGCGGCAGCAACTAGAAACCCAGGTGTGCAAAATCCGCATTGAACAGCGAACTCTTCAAGAAAGCGTTCCTGAACTGGGTGAAGGTGTTCCCCGCTAGCAAGGCCCTCAATAGTTACCACCGACGCGCCGTCGGCTTGTGCTGTCGGGGTAAGGCAACTCATCACCGCCGAACCGTTTAACCGAACTGTGCACGCGCCACATTCACCTTCAGAGCAACCCTCTTTTGTTCCAGTGGAGACGTTTGCTCGAAGCCATCCAAGAAGAGTGGAATTAGCGCCCAATGGGGCTGCAATCGACGTCCCATTCACCTCGCAGGCAATCTCTGACAGAGTAGATATTTCGCTCTGACTTGGGACGGACTGACCGAGGTTCCAACCAAGCAACGGGCCAACCTCAGGATTTGGAACAAAACCTTCCGATAGTCCCACTAGGGACCGTTCGATAGCGGTCTTGGTAACGGCTTGACGGTATGTTGCTGTGCCGCGTATATCGTCAATAGGAGAGATAGCTTCTCCCGCAACTTGAGCGGCAGTCTTTGCTGTAGCTCTACTCAGTTTTTCTCCAATTAAATATTCTCTGAGAGCTTCTGAGATAGAGACGACTTCGCTAACGCTGCCTATTGCTATGTCGGCGCGCGTAATTGCAGCTGTTACCTCGTCAATTTCAAGAACAATTCCAGCATGCACAACTGAGATTGCCTGGGCGCTTCGGTTCCCAACTTTGAACCAAGTCCCGATGGTGTGCTTGTTCCACCGGGGCACCCTTATAGATCGGACGAGTTCGGACCTCTTGAGAACAGTTTTTCTAAATCCGGTAAAAAAGTCGCGAATTGGAATTTCACGGCTTCCACCTGATGAATCGATGACGACTTTCGAGTCAAGAGCGACAAGCGCCGAAATAGTGTCGTTAGCCGGACTAGCCGTCACAATATTGCCTACAACAGTTGCTCGGTTGCGAAGTTGTGCTGACCCAATCTCCAGACACGCCATCCGCAACAAATCAAATGCGGGATCCAAATCCGTTGAGTTAAGTACTTGATTGTGCGTTACCGAACATCCAATTTCGATCGAGCTGTCGTCGATATCGATTTGAGTGCATTCGGAGAGGCCCCATAGGTCTAGGAGAACAGCCGTACGGTCACCGGGTTCATCATTTTGGCGATGAAGTTCCAGGACAAGATCGGTGGCACCCGCGAGTGGACGCGCATCAGGAAAGGCAGCGTACATATCAAGGGCTTCCTCCCAACTTGCTGGTTTCAAGACCTTCTCGATCTGTGTTCCCAGTCGCTGGGACTCATGAAGAAGTCCCGCTTCTAGATTCATGTCGACTTTGCTTTCAGGTCTCTGAGAGTGTCGTCTACCCAGCTTTGAAGATCGCCAATAACTTCTTCCTTATTGATCTCGTTCAAAAGTTCGTGCTTGGCCCCGTCGTAAAGTTTGATTGTCTTTGTTGGGCTGGGCATGTCCTCAATTGCTTGAAGAGAATCGCCATAAGGGACAAATGGGTCAGCGGTGCCGTGGAAGAACCCGACCGGAATCCGAATGTTGTCGATCTCTTCCCGGAATTGATCTAGAGCGATTACTTCTGCTTCGAGAAGTGCTCGCTTGTATAAGCCTCGATATACCAGTGGATCAGCGTCATATGCAGCGCACACTTCCAAATCTCGGGACATGCCTAAGGGATCTGAGTCTTCAGGAGGTAGTTCCGGCAGTGAAAGAACTTCACGAGCCCATTTCCAGTCACCTATTACTGCCCCAAAAAATGCTGCCCCTGCCGCTCGTTCTGGCCAACGTTGTACAAAACGAGCTGCTAACAGACCGCCCATTGAATGACCCACAAGAATCAAAGGGAGCCGACCTGACAAATGTTCACCTGCCGCCGTTGCCGTGGCTCCTATGTCATCTACAACGAGACCGAAATCGGTGATCAGTGCACGTTCACCCTCCGACAGTCCGTGACCGACGTGGTCTGGAGCTAGAACCGCTAGTCCATTCTTCACTAGTGCCTCGGCTACATGCGCGTAGCGGCCGCCGTACTCGGCGTATCCATGAAGGATCAACACAAGTGCACGCGGCTTTACTGAAGGGCTCCACAACCGAAGGTGAAGGGTCCCTGCATGTCCATTTATTTGGATCTCTTCAAAATTCATGCCGATACCTCATTTTCACGGTCGATACCTGTGAACAACACCCCGACTACTGATCCGTCCTCAACGGAGGCTTCCACTAAACCAGCCAAGCCCGCTACCCCGGTGGGTGACACATTTAATCCAGTAACGCTAGTGGCAACTTCATGAGTTTCAATAAGTGTGGTTTCAGGAACAACGAGAGGCGTTCCTCCACTTTCTATCGTCGCTTCTAGTAATGGGAGCCAGTCATAGGTGACATCGTCAAGCAAGCCTGAGGCGGCGCTTGAGGGCTGATCCCACGGCCACATGAACTCCTCAGGGTTAGCTCGACCCCTTTCAAGGTCAAATTCTGGTGCCAGCAAATCCCAGGCGCGTTTGAGTGGAGCGCACCCAGCAACTTGAACCGGATAAAGCGCTACATTCGGTAAAGCCCTGCCAGTTGCAGTTCCCAGGGCACCTCCACCAACTTGCACAAAAACTCGGTCAAGGTTGTCGACCTGGTCTCTGAGTTCCCATCCCAATGTGCGCCCCCCGTCAAAAGTTGACGGAGTGTTAATTCCCTGAACGCCAAAAGGCTGTGAACCCCTCCGCACCTGAGCCATGAAACGTGCGTAACAAGGATCACCTAACGCGCTTGGATTTGACTCGCACACTTGAATTTGAGCCCCCAAGTTTTGCAGTGTCGCAAGCGCCGACTTTTCAGCCCAAGTTGGCACAAAGACTTCTATTGGCCGGTTGATTGCTTTGGCGACTATGGCAGCTGCTATTGCTGCGTTACCGCAACTGGCAATTGCCAGCGGTTGAGTTTCTTTGGTGTCTTCCGCAACTGCTAGATGCAGTGCAACTCCAAATAAATGCCTTGCTTTGTGTGATCCTCCCACCGAATCAATCTCCACTTTTATCTTCAGGTCGACTTTAAGACCGAGGGCCTTGGCTAGCTCCGACCCATCAAGAACAGGGGTTATTGAAAATCCAGTGCCGTCGATGAGTGCTATGTCTTGATCTAGTCGACTCACCAGGTCCACAAATTGTTGGTCACTCCAACCGTTGAGCATTGCGTTGTTGTACGAGTCGAGACGCTCGCGGTACACGATAAAAGGATTTGTCTCGGTCACGTCACTTGAGGTGCTTTGCCCCGGTTGCTTCATTGAATTCGTCGATACGGCTATCCCAGCTATCAATCAGTGGCCGCAGATTGTTCCACCAGCTTTGATTTCGGCGCCGTTCAAAATCTTCGACTGAAATGCCCTGTTGCTCAACCCAGGTGAAATACCCGAGATTGAACACGCGATTCCTATTTGTTTCGTCCATATCGAGTACGTGGTCAGTAGTAATCCCAGCAAGATGCTTTACGACAACGTCTTCTCCCTCGGCGTCATCAAATCCTTCGGGGTAGTCGCGTCGCATTACTTTTTCTCTCTCCGAGTTGTACAACTCAGAACCATCTGTGGCGACGGTAACGATCATGTCATCTGGCCCTAGATTCCAGTGTTTGGCTGCCTTGATTGCGGCCAAGACGTTACAAATGGACGAGTAACCGAGATTGGTGAGCATCAATGTAAGATCGGAATTTACTCCCAAGCGCTCCAAGGCCCGAAGACCGCCGGGGCTGTTGAATGCAACATCGAGTTGATCGGTTGCGGTGTCAGAAATTCCTACGACTAGATCGGTGTTTGTCACATTGTGTATTAAAGGTACGTGTTTATCGCCAATGCCTTGGATGTTGTGATCCCCAAAGCCGTTGTACAACATCGTTGGTACTTCGAGTGCTTCGACGGCAACAATTCGAGCGTTGTGGTGGTCTTTGAGATAATCACCCGCTCCTAGGGTGCCTGCAGAACCGGAAGCTGAAACAAAAGCTGCTAAGCGTGCCGGGCGATCTGATGTCACATGCTGAAAGATGGAGCCAAGTGCAGGACCAGTCACCGCGTAGTGCCCGAGGTGGTTTGAGAATTCGCTGAACTGATTAAGAATTACATTGGAGTTATCGGTTTCAAGGCGGGCACATTCGTCATAAATTTCTTTCACATTGGCTTCGGTCCCAGGGGTGCGGATTACGTCTTCTGGGTGATCAATCCATCGCTCTAACCATTCGAACCGTTCCCGGCTCATGCCCTCAGGTAAGACAGCAACTCCGCGACAACCCATAATCTTCGAGATTGCTACCCCACCCCTTGCATAGTTGCCAGTAGATGGCCATACCGCTCGGTTGATGGTTGGATCGAAACGCCCAGTTACCAGACGAGCGACCAGGCAGGAATAAGCAGCCAAGACTTTGTGGGCCCCAATCATTGGGAATCGGTTGCCTAGCGCCACGACAATACGAGCGTCTGTACCGGTCATCTCTGGCGGTAACTCAATGTGGTCAGGTGTTTTTGCAGGAGCTGCCTGCCTGCTTGTGTTGAACCAGTGAACGCGAAATAGATTTAATGGGTCCGCAGAGTTTCGATCAACACCCTCTAGAGCTTCAATTACGTCGGAATCGATAGTGGAAGGGTCTCGTAATTGACTGAATCTTGGCAAGACGATATTTCGTTCGCTGAAGCGAGTCACGGCGTTTTCAAACGCTTTTTTGCCGGCAGGATCAAATTCGTCAAATACCGCTAATGGACGAGGCATTCTCCCAAGATAGACCTATGAGTCTGTAATTAGTCAACACAGAACCCCGGCAACGATGTCAAACTGTCCGCCATGACTGATCCCGTTGATCTGCTGATCAAAAACGCTTGGTTGGTAGCAACAATGGATGATCAGCGGCGAGAGTTGACAGGCGGATGGGTTGCTATTTCCGACGGTTATGTCGTTGGTATAGGCGCTGGTACCGAAGTCCCGCCAGCGGCTCAAAGTTCAGTTGATGCCTCAGGGTGTCTGGTAACCCCGGGACTCGTGAACACGCACCATCACATGTTCCAAAACCTGACACGTGCTTATCGACCAATGACTGCCGCCCCCTTATTTGGTTGGCTCCAGTCGTTGTATCCCTTGTGGACTAAATCCATAGATGAAGAAGCCGTTTATCTTGCAGCCTGGGTGGGGCTAGCTGAATTGGCTATGTCCGGATGCACAACTACTACCGATCACCACTATTTGCATCCCGCTCGAGCGGGAGATTTGCTAGCTGCCGAAATTCAAGCAGCGATTGACCTGTCTATGCGGTTTCATCCCACATATGGGTCAATGAGTTTGTCTGTCAAAGACGGTGGATTACCGCCAGATGACGCTGTTCGCACTGAGGACGACATTTTGTCTGAAAGTAAAAGGCAAGTGGAGCGGTGGCACGATCCGTCTTTCGGGTCGATGATCCAAATAGCGTTAGCCCCATGCTCGCCGTTTACCGTTACTCCAGACTTAATGCGCAGCACAGCGGAATTAGCTGAACAGCTAGACGTAAGGCTCCATACTCATCTCGCAGAAAATGCTGAAGATGATGAATTCTCAATCGCACAGTTTGGCCTTCGACCAGTGGATCTGTATGAAGACGTCGGGTGGCTAAGCGAGCGTAGTTGGGGAGCACATGTTGTCCGCCCGAACGCTGACGAGATAGCGCGTTTAGGAGCAGCGGGTGTTGGTATTGCTCATTGCCCGAGCTCCAACATGATCTTGTCATCGGGGATTGCCCCTGTAGTTCAAATGAGACACGCTGGATGTCATGTCGGCTTAGGTTGTGACGGATCATCGTCGGCTGATTCGGCATCATTATGGCAAGAGGCACGGTTGGCGATGCTTCAAGGGAAGTTGATTTCGGGTGCCGATCAAATGGACGCAAGGACTGCCTTAGAAATAGCAACTCGTGGAGGAGCGGCTTGCCTCGGACGAAATGGAGAAATCGGTGAGTTGTCGATTGGCGCTGTTGGAGATGTAGCGGTCTGGAAACTTGAAGGTCCGCAATTTGCCGGTGTTATCGATGACCCGATTGAAGGATGGCTGAGATGCGGCCCGGTTAGCGCTGCGCATGTTTTTGTCCACGGTCGAGCAATTGTTGAAAATGGCGTTCTTGCGAATCCTGGTCTCGATGAAATTCTTGTTAGGCACCGGCAGGCGGCGCAGCGATTTCAACCTCAAAGAGGCTGAATTAAGACCTTGTTTTGAATTGCCAAAATCGGAATTGAGCAGTTCAGCGACGTAGGATCCCAAAATGGGGCACTCGCGAACTTTCGCCGTAGACAACTCTGACGTTGTTTCAGATGGGCAAGGTCGGACTGCTCACCGATCTCTGCACGAACACTCCAGCCGTCTCCTTCCAAAAATGTATGAAGTTGCCGACGGCGTGTGGTGTCTTGTGGGTAATGGCCTGTCGAATCAAACGTTCATCCGTGGCCCAGAAGGTGTTATTGCGATCGACACGGGGGAATCTGTCGAAGAGATGCAGAGTGCGCTGCAACAATTACGGACTGTTTGCCAGGAACCAATAGTTGCGGTTGTCTACACACATTTTCACTACGTAAACGGAACGACTGCGATCACAGAAACCGAGCCTGTGAAGGCAATTTGGGGCCACGAACGCATTGAACACAATCTTGAACGATCAGCAACAGAAATCGCGCCCGCTTACACACGGGGACTTATTGAGCAGTTTGGTATCTACTTGCCCGACGATGGGCCCGATGGGTTGGTCAATGTCGGATTAGGTCTTGCCTACCGGATGGCACACCACGCACCATCGACCCCCGGTCATGTCACGGCAACGCAACATTTTCCCGGAGATAGTTCGGTCACGGTCGCTGGTCTAGAAATGGAAGTAACACACGCACCATCAGATGCTGATGACTCTGTCACGCTCTGGTTTCCTGAGCTTAGTGTCGCTGTACACAATTTGGTCTGGCCAGCCCTTTTCAACATTTTCGCAATTCGCGGCGAAGAGTACCGCAATCCGCAGTTATTGGTTCAGGGAATTGATCATCTTCGATCTCTTAAAGCTGATTATCTGATTGCAACCCATGGCCCTCCGATGCAAGGAGCGCAAGATATATATCGAAGAGTCACGGCGTACAGAGATTCAATTCAGTTTTTGTGGGATCAAACAGTTCGATGGACGAATAAGGGAGCGACCGGACCCGAACTGGCCTACCGCATCCAACTTCCACCCATGTACGACGAAGATTGGTTAACTAAACAGCACTACGGATTAGCAGAACATCACGTGCGGCAAATTCGATCCGGTTTGTTCGGGTTTTTCGATGGGGATCCAGTCGGAGTGTTCCCGCTCGACACTGAAGAAGAAGCTGAACGAATGATCTCAGCTATGGGAGGGATTGAACAGGTACGAAGGCTTTGCGCGGAAGCTTTGGAGGGCTCTGAGAACGATCTTCGTTGGGCGATCTCGCTCGCCAGCCGTCTCACTAATCATTCTCAGGCAAGTGAAGATGATCGCACCTTGCTAGCGGATGCTCTTAGAAAAGTTGGCCAACGTACCACTTCATCCAATCTTCGCAACTGGTGCTTAACTCGGGCGCTTACGCTGGAAGGGCGCATTGATGGCGCAAGACTTAACAACCATCGATTTAGTCGACGGCAAATTGAAGGGTGGTCTGTCGAAACCGCTGTATCAGTGCTCAGAGTATTGATTGATCCCGCAACCCTCGCGGGAATTGACATCCACTTAACAGTCGAACTTGATGGGGAACGAACAGGTCTTCATTTCCGCAACCACATCGCTTGCCCTACTGACGGCGAAGGTGGCGACACCATCTTGATTGCAACGAGAGCTATTTGGGATGAAATGCTCACCGGAGCATTAGATCTACAGTCAGCTTTGAACAATGGTGATGTTTCGCTAGAAGGGGACAAGATCACCGCAATCGAAGCATTGAAAGCAATAGACCACCCGGCATTCCGATGACAACAAAACTGCCAAGGCCGACGGAACCATTTACGGGGCAAGTCGAACGATTAATCACAGATGCAAAAGCTCGTCGTCTCGAAGCTCCCGCTCCGCCTGATAATGCGCCGAACGTACTTTTAGTTATGTTGGACGACGTTGGATTTGGCTCTTTTTCTACGTTTGGTGGCCCCGTTGAAGGGGCCGGTTTCCAAAGCGTTGCCGATAACGGCCTTCTGTATAACCAGTTCCACACCACCGCCTTATGTTCTCCCACTCGGGCAGCGTTACTAACAGGAAGGCAGCACCACAGCGTGCACATGGGAGGCATTACCGAAATCGCTAACTCTTTCCCTGGCTACGATTCACAAATTCCAGCTGAAGCTGCGACAGTGGCTCAAATACTTAAAATGTCGGGCTATGGGACGTCCTGCTTTGGCAAGTGGCACCTAACACCCTCGTGGGAGCAGGGCCCTGCAGGTCCTTTCGAGCGTTGGCCAACTGGTATTGGTTTCGACCGCTTTTACGGAATTATCGGTGCCGAAGCCTCCCATTGGGAACCGGCTGCCTATGACCAGACCACCCCAATTTCACCGCATGTCAACCGTCCCGATTACCACCTGACAGAAGACTTAGCTGATCAAGCAATTAAATGGATGGAACAACACCGAGTCTCGGCACCTAACCGCCCATGGTTCTGTTACTTCTCAACCCCTGCCGTGCACGCGCCACACCATGCACCAGCCGAATGGATCAACAAATATCAGGGTAGATTTGACGCTGGCTGGGACGTCCTCAGAGAAGAGATTTACGCTGAACAACTCCGTCTTGGTGTTATCCCAGAACACACAACGTTGACGACGAGACCAGAAGAAATTCCAGCGTGGAGTGAATACCCAGAGCGGTATCGACCTGTGGCCACGCGACTGATGGAGTGTTTTGCGGGTTTTCTTGCTCATACCGATCATCACATCAGTCGTGTCATCGACGCAGCCAGGCAACAAGAACGTGACACGCTGATCATCTATTTGTCAGGCGACAATGGAGCATCTGCTGAAGGAACCATCCATGGTGCGTGGAGCGCTCCGTCTTTCCAGAATGGGGTACATGAGGACCCAGAATGGCTCCTTGAACACATTGATGACTTTGGCACCTCAAAGTGTGAGAACCATTTCAATGTCGGATGGGCCTGGGCGCTCGATTCGCCATTTCAGTGGATGAAGCAAGTTGCCTCGCACTTCGGTGGCACACGAAATGGGCTTGCGATTGAATGGCCAAAAAAGATCACGGACAAGGGTGCGCTGCGTTCTCAGTTCCACCACGTCGTAGATATCGCTCCGACGATCCTCGAAGCAGCTGGCGTTACCATGCCAGAGAGTGTCAATGGGATTACCCAAATGCCTGTCCACGGTGTTCCTATGGGCTATTCCTATGCCCAGGACGGACCTAGCCAGCGCAAGACTCAATATTTTGAAATTCTTGGCAACCGAGCAATCTATAGCGATGGATGGATCGCCTCTTGCTTTCATGGTCGAGTTCCTTGGATACGGATGCAGGGCTACGAATTCGACGGACCACAAGAGCAGTGGGAGTTGTACGACATCGAAAATGACTTCTCGCAAGCAACCGATCTGGCTAATGAGAATCCCGAACTGTTGGAAGAGTTGCTAGAACTCTTTGATGCTGAAGCTCAACGGTTCGGGGTGTATCCGCTGAGAGACGCCGGTTCTCGTAGGGGAGGGGACCTGGGTGTGCCTCATGCACTTGGAGGTCTACGAACCATGACCTACACCACAGCCCACGTGAGAATGCCTGAAAGTATTGTGGTACGCCTCAAGAATTGTTCGTGGAAAATCGCTGCTCAAGTGACGACCACAGATGCTGACGTTGGTGTTATTGCGTGCCAGGGCGGCAACATGTCCGGATGGTCAATGTGGCTCAATGATGGCGTACCAAGTTTTACCTACAACTGTTACGGACATGAGATTACGACGCTGGCCGGCAACACCCTCAAAGCAGGGAATCACCTGATTGAAGCAGTGTTCGACTACGACGGTGGTTTCGGCAAAGGTGGGGACCTTGTGCTCGTTGTCGACGAAACAGCAGTGGCACATGAACGTCTCGAACGAACTGTGCCAGTTGGTTTCTCCATGAGTGGCGAGACCTTTGATGTCGGCATCGATACTGGATCCCCAGTAGGGCCCTACCCGCACGACTTCCGATGTAGCGCAACTATTGATGGAGTCACCCTGACCCGTTTGACTGAACCTGGTTTAGCGGTTGAAGCAGCCGAACGAGAAGGCTTAGTCAAAGCAGGATTTAGTACCCAATAATGAACTGCTAGCCCGAACGGAAGGCCTGTACAGCAGACTCAACTATTGGATAGAGCATGTTCGCGAGGCGCTGCCCAACTGATGTTGTGCTTTCAACCACCAGGTACGCACCGAAGCCGTCGTCAGGTTGAAGCCAAGCAGTGGAACCATACAAACCAGGATCTGTCAGTCGGACTGTTGACTGCGTTTCTTGGTTGGCTGACGCTCCGTACCGATTGGGGCTTTGAGTCCACCAACCCAAGCCGTAACCGATAGGCGATCCGTAGACCTCACCAGATCGGTTCTGTTGCATCAATTCGACACCCGAACGTGATAACACCTCGTAGCCGCCGCACGTGCCGTCATTTAGATGCATGGATAGAAGCTTCCCGTAATCGCCAGTCGTGATATAGCCACCGCCCCCTATATGGGGGTTGTCGGTGGGAGGCAGCAGCGATAGGTCACCCGACCAGTTGGGATATTCGCCGCTCACTGCTTGAAGCGGGATCCAAGGATTTGAGTAGCCCAACGATCTCATCTCACAGGGCTGAACATAAATTTCATCGACTAAATCGGCCCATTGCTTCCCAGAAGCAATTTCGGCCACAGCGCCCGCTACCTGAAGTTGGACACCTCCGTAACGGAACTCTGTATCGGGCGCAACAGTCCGGGGGTCAGAGGCTGCGACGGATAAAGCTTCAGCAGCGCATCTTTGTAGCGAACTACTTGGTAGGAACATACAAATGTAGAGAGGATCTTCGGGCTGCAGTCCCGGAATACCTGAACTTCCAGACAGCAATTGCACTGGAGTGATACCGCCGAGTCGACCCGCGTAATCGATGACCTGACCAATAGGTGCTTCAAGGTTCAGTATCCCTTGGTCGTGAAGGTGAACAAGAACCCCAGCACTGATCACTTTGCTCGTTGACGCAATCAAGGAAATGCGATCAGGTGAAAACTCTCCCCAGTGGTTGTGATAAATAACTCCGCGATCGCGATCAACGACTATAAAGCCAGCGCCATTCAATTGATTTCGATCAACAAAGTTTTTAATTGTTTGTGACACTTGATGGAAGCTTTTTGGAGTTACCTCAATCTGTCCAGATGCTGATCTAGTGGCCTCGCTCGTGGTTGTGACCGCACTAGTGGTCGGCGTGGTCTGGATCGATGCGCTGGCAACTGAGGTCACTGTTGGCGCCTCTTTATGTTGTGCAGCTGCAGTAGTGCTGACAACAGATTGAGAACTAGGAGCAGAGTTAACCGGGTTTGCACTAGCACATGCAGTTAAAGCGATAACAGCAGCTGCATCCATCAACAAACGTAGATGTCTCATGAACGTGAAAGCAGGTTTTTTGCAGCTTGTTCTGCGCGTTCAACGACTATCGGAAAGTAGTCATATGCAGATAACTCTGGGCGAGCATCTAACCAACCGACAATCATCAAACTCCGAATAACGAGAAAAAGATCTACCGATTCAATCTCGTCTAACGCCAGTTCATAAACCGAGCAGTAGCCGTCAAGAAAAGCTTGCCGAGCGGACGCGAACCAGGACTCACCTATCCCAGGATGAAGCGCTACAGCTATTTCGTGAGCAAACCATCCGTAGCCGGCGTCGTCGAAGTCGATAATGGTTAACTCGTCGCCACTGCACATAATGTTTCCTAGATGAAGATCAGAGTGAATGAGACCGAAACGATCAGGCTCTACAGAAAGGCCACCTAAGCCTTCCCTTAAAACCTTTCGAGCTTCACCGAAGATCGCCTTTTGGTTCGGGGTTAATGAGCTCACCTCCCAAAAACGTCCCCACAAGGGATCTTCACCAAGTAACCCGTCGATATCCCAGCGGCGCCGCACAAAACCTTTTGGGGGCTCCCACGCATGTGAGTGACATCGAATCTGCGCGGCGAGCGAGCCGATTGTCTCATAATGGGCGACAACGTCGTCAGAAGCGTTGCTCAACGCGCCTCCCAATGGTTGACCTTCAACCCAGTCGACGACCCCGACAATTCGTTGTTCATTCGAATCCACAGCGCCGATGTCAACCGAACGGTAATAATCCCCAGCAGCTGTTTGTAACGCAGCAGGAACCGGTAATCCTGAAACGGCGAGCGACTGGACCCACACCACTTCCGAATTCAACTCAGCCAACTCGTTGTAGCCAGGGCGGTGAAAGCGCATTACCACTTGTTTGTCAGAACTAACTTTTATGCGGCAAACAACGTTCTCAGTGTGGGACAACACGTCAACTTGTGTGGGGGCAAGATTCCAAAAACCGCACGCACGTTTCGCAGCCTCAACGAAATCGTGTTCGCTAAGCATTAACTAAAGAGTCCTCAAATGCGTTCAAGAAAATCTGTGCGTGCTGATCTTCGAATACCAACGGGGGCCGAATCTTTAAAACATTGCCGTATTGTCCAGCTTTACCCAACAAGACAAACCGAGACTTCAAATTCTCAACCATTCTCTGTGCTCCCTCAGGATCAGGAATGTTGGTTCCGGGTTCGACCCAGTCCACTCCAATAAACAAACCACTCCCTCGAACATCACCGATTTGGGGGTGAGTTCTCTGAAGTTCAGAAAGAGACGATTTTAGATGGCCACCAACTTCGGCTACCTGATGCACCAGACCCCGTTCTGTGATTTCGTCAATCACTGCTCCACCGGCTGCCGCCTGCAGAGGAGAAGAAGCAAATGTGTTGAAGTAACGATGGCGCTCCCTAAAAGTTGTCACCATTTCGTGGTTCGCCGCCATTGCAGAAATTGGGAACCCATTACCCATCGGCTTGCCCATACACACCACATCGGGTGCGAAACCGTTCACTTCGTAACCCCACCAAGACCCGCTGCGCGCAAAACCCGCCTGAACCTCATCTGCAATTACCAAACCACCAGCAGCTGACACCATCGCAGTAGCTTCCGCAAACCATCCTGACGGAGGGTTAGGTAATCCCTCATTGGCAAGAATTGAGCACAACATCATTCCAGCGAAACCACCACTGTCCGAGAAAGAAGCGATTGTGGCCGCTAGTTGATCAAGATGTTCTTGCAACAATTCGCTCTCTGAAAGTCCTTCAGTAATTGGTCGAAATAGTTGAGGAGTTGCAATTGACTTGACGCCGTTTCTCTCGACTCCGACTGGCAACCCAGATAGGCGACCTACGAGCGAAGAATTTCCGTGGTACGTCGCATCGGTGCAAATGATTCCGCGCTTACCTGTTACCGTCCGAGCGAGCGTAAGAGCCATTTCAGTTGCCTCGGTGCCACTGCATCCCAAAATTGCGGACTCGATTCCATCGTGATGTAGGGCCACCAGGCGCTCCACGTAATCGACGACGCCCTCGTGCAAATAACGGCTATGCACGTTTAATTTCGCAGCCTGTTCCGACAGGTTTGCGACAACCCTGGGGTTCGAGTGCCCCACGCAAGGAACGTTGTTGTAAAGATCCAAATAACGCGCTCCCTCTACATCTTGGAGCCACACGCCGCTTCCACTAACCAACTGCAGAGGATCTTCGTAAAACAATGGAGCATGTCCCCCCATCGCCTTGTTATGCCTATCGAGAAGTTCACTCACATGCCTAGTGTTGCACTTCGGTTCCTCAGAAGGAACTGAACACGCTTTCAGCCATGGCAGCGTAGGATTCGGACCGATGTTCTTTGACTTGCGACTCTGGGCGCTCACCAAAGGCACTCGAGCAGCCATTGCTCAAGCAGTGACCATTGGAGTCATAGCATCGCTCGCCGGCATTGCACGTCTCGGACTACTTGGGTGGCTGCTCAGTAAAGTCTTTAACGGCGCTACCTTCACCGATCTACTAACCCCGATGCTTCTAGTCGGGATCGTAATGATCAGCCGCGGGTTTCTGGAACACTGGCGGAAGATGGTGGCACATCGAACCGCAGCCACTGTCCAACTCAAGCTTCGCTCCCAACTCCACGACCACGTCCTCCAACTGGGGCCCTCACATTTTGGGCATGTACGCACCGGCGAAGTTTTGCTGTCCCTAGTCGAAGGCGTTGAACAACTAGAAGTCTGGTTCGGCGAATATTTACCTCAACTCATAGTTGCAGCGATCACACCAATAGCGGTCTTCGCGATCTTGTCCCCACTAGATCTTCCAGTCGCCGGCGTCTTAACTGGTTTCGCGTTAATCACCTTGGTCGCGCCAGCTGTGTTCCATCGATGGGACGCAGCCCGAAGCTTGGAACGACAAGAGGCCTACAGCAAATTCGCAGCCGATTTCCTAGATTCGCTTCAAGGCCTCGGGACCCTAAAAGCATTCGGCCAAAGCGCCGAACGAGGCCGCACTCTTGCGAGACGAGCACACGATGTCTTCAAAAGCACAATGTGGGTCCTCGCCACCAACTCCCTCACTCGAGGTATCACCGACACCGGGCTGGCACTAGGAGCAGCAGCAGCACTCACACTGGGTGCATACCGAGTGCAAGCAGGAGATATGGAAATGGCGACTCTGCTGATCATTTTGATGATCGGCATCGAAGTATTCCGCCCACAACGCGACCTTCGTGCTCTGCTTCACAACGGAATGATGGGCCTGTCGGCAGCACAAGGCATCTTCAAAGTCTTTGACACTGAACCTCAGGTGTGTGAACCAAACGAACCCACAAATCTTCAACAACCACTCGAACCACGCATCTCATTTAACGACGTCACCTTCCAATACCCAGCAGCAACAGAAGCAACACTCCACAAACTCAACATCAACGTGGAACCCGGTGAACGAATCGGGATCGTAGGGTCAAGCGGTTCTGGGAAAAGCACCATCGCGAAACTCCTACTTCGCTTCTACGACCCCACCAATGGTCATATCACGCTCGGCGGACACGATCTACAAGACCTTGCCGCGCAAGATCGCTACGGAGCGATAGCGCTCGTATCCCAAGACACATTTCTTTTTCACGGAACGGTCCTCGAAAATATTCGGTTTGGTGCACCCGACGCCGATATGGAAGATGTTCGTCAAGCGGCAATAGATGCAAACGCCCACGAATTTGTCAGCCAACTGCCAAACGGTTACGACACCGTCATCGGCGAACGCGGTATCCGCTTGTCCGGAGGACAACGACAACGAATCGCGATCGCGAGGGCACTCTTAAAAGATTCTCCGATTCTCGTGCTAGATGAAGCACTGTCATCAGTAGACGCGGAAAACGAAGCGGTAATTCAGGAAGCCCTCGACCGCCTTATGGTGGGCCGCACAACCTTGATCTTCGCTCACCGTCTTTCAAGCGTCATCGCCGCAGATCGGATCCTTGTGCTTGACGCCGGCAACGTCGTCGAATCCGGAACCCACGACGAACTAATGGCGAAGCAGGGCAAATACTTCGCGCTCATGGCCGCCCAACTTTCAAGCGAAAAAGTTGTTCGTCCCGCAACCGACAGGTCGCAAACTGATAATAACAAGTCCGATTTTTCTCGCGAAGCAACCGAACTAACAGACAACGAGATTGTTTCAGCGACAGGTCTTGGATGGTTCGCGGCCATCAAATGGCTGTTCTCCGAAATACAGCCGTGGCGAACAAAACTCATCGCAACGTTCGTATTTGGTGTTACTCGCGTGGCAGCGCTTATAGGAGTAGGAGTTATCAGCGCTCTCATTGTCGCGGCGGTGAAACGCGGTGAACCTTTCAGCGGCCTTCTTACGGCACTGATTATCGTTGCCCCACTAGCAGGTATCTTGCACTGGTTGGAATCGTGGATAGCCCACGACATGGCATTTCGAATGCTGGCCGAAATGCGCGTAGCCCTGTATGCAAAACTTGATCAGCTCGCACCGGCCTACTTAGTTCGTAGACGCACCGGTGACATGGTCGCAATGGCCACCCACGATGTTGAGATGGTGGAATATTTCTTCGCCCATACGGTCGCCCCAGCATTTGTGGCGTTGCTGGTCCCATCAACTGTGTTGATCACGCTCGGCATTCTTGGCTGGCAAATGGCACTTGCATTAATCCCATTCCTAGCAATCGTCGCGATTAGCCCATTCCTGCTGCGAAAGCGGTTAGACAAATTGGGCTCAGAAGACCGAGAAGCTTTAGGTGATTTGAATGCTTTCGTGGTTGACACAGTGCAAGGTTTGGGCGAGGTATTGGCCTTTCAACAAACAGCCACAAGATCGAAGTCCTTTCTGCAACGAGTCCAACGTCACATTGACACTCGGCTTCCGTTCTACAGCGATCTTTCTCGCCAGACCGCGCTGCTAGAAGTGGCGACGGGCCTTGGTGGCTTAGCCGTCGTCGTTACCGGAGCAACGCTGGTTTCCTCCGGAGACCTAAATCCAACCACCCTCCCGTTACTTACCCTTCTTGCCTTGGCGTGCTTCTTGCCGGTATCAGAAATCGTTCATGTTGGCCGTCAGTTGGCCGACACCCTGGGCGCGGCCCGCCGACTGCACCAAGTTCACAACGAACCAGTAGTCGTTAACTCCGCTACGGCCCCAACACCCATCAACGTTCACAACGCCACTAACGCGATTAGCTTCCACCAAGTCGAATTCAGCTATCCGGGAACTGAAATCGACGCTTTAGCGGGAGTCTCGTTCGAAGTAGCAGCTGGCTCCACAGTCGCAATAGTTGGCCCTTCAGGGGCTGGTAAGACCACAGCAGCCCAACTCATACTGAGATTCTGGGACGCGGACACGGGTCATATTCGTTTGTTTGATCAAAGCTTGTGCGATCTCGACCTTGACGACCTCAGAGCGCACGTCGCGATGGTCAGCCAAGAGACTTACCTATTCAACGACACCCTTGCCCAGAACATTTTGATGGCTCGACCCGATGCAACTGAAGCTGAAGTAACCGCAGCAATTGAACAAGCCTCCCTCACTGATTTCGTACACAATCTGCCCGAAGGGCTAGAAACAAACGTGGGCGAACGCGGAGTTCGCCTATCTGGTGGCCAACGTCAGCGAGTAGCAATAGCGCGAGCGTTCTTGAAAGATGCTCCCGTACTCATCTTGGATGAAGCCACATCACACCTCGACGCAGTAAATGAAGCTGCTGTGCACGAATCGCTGCAACAACTCATGCATGGCCGCACCACCCTGATCATCGCCCACCGACTATCGACAGTGCGAAACTCAACACAAATCGTTGTCATGGAGGCAGGAAAGATTGTCCAAATCGGCGACCACGATTCACTCTTACAAGAGGGGGGCCTGTACTCCCGGCTCTTGGCTCACCAATTGGCCACTACCGCCCGGTCTTAGTGGCCCTGCAAGTGATTCGATTGGGCTCAGATTACGGGAGCGTCGGGATGTCAATCATTCTGGTCGTCATCGATGCCAGAAAGAAATTTGAGTAGGGCCGCGTTCCAAGCAGCAGGTTGTTCGAAATAAGGGCTGTGGCCTGCATCAGTGATTTCTACGAACTGAGACCCGCGGACGCGATCAGCCGAATCATGGATCATTCTGGCTGGAAAAATTTGGTCGTGTTCACCTGTAATGAAGAGAACCGGAATGTCAAGATCATCGAAATCGGAATGGTTGATTTCGAACGCAAGGACTTCTCCGAGTTGTTCAAGAGGGGGTGAATGAAATGAGCCCAACGCCTGGTACAGAAATGCTTGGGCTAGATCCTGAGCTGCAGTTCCAGGCCACAGTGCGACATGACCCCCAACCAATGGGAGGTCCCGTTTACCCCTTAGCCCACCAGCGCCCCCGAATTCTTCAACAGCCTTACGAAGATCATCAGTCCACAGAGCCCCCACAGTGTTGGCGTAGGTAAGCGAGAGCACCCGCTCTTCGTATCGCTGCAGAAATGCCGATATATACCACCCGCCCATCGACTGTCCGACAAGATGAGCTGACCCGATGTCAAGATGATCCAACACCTTCGCTAGGTCATTGGCCGCGTTACTGGCGTCCAAGGGTCTGTTGTTGGTTGAATTACCGAACCCTTGGCTGTCCCAAGTCACGACCCGGTATCTCTGACCGATTTCGGGAACCTGCTGATACCAGACAGCATGTGAACCACCAGCGCCGTGAGACAAAACAACCACTGGACGGCTATCGGATACTCCCGCGTCGGCGTCGCGCGCCAACTCCCAATAAATTTCGTCTTCGCCTCGGGTGATAGTCCCGGTCAACAATTCAAGATCCATCGTCGGTGTGTCGCCTCCCGATTCCACTCAACTTGCGACCTGTGTTGGAGTAGAGGTTAATTGGCTCCAAACGTGTCGAAACTCACAAGGTCAGCCGTATCCAACCGAGGCGCTTTCTTAAAATCTGTGCCGATTGTGTACGCAACCGGAAACAAACCAACTTGTGTCCACTCGGCATAATCAATCCCCAATACTTCCGCAGCTTCTTTTTCGAAAGGCAAATGAAGAGTGGTCCAAGCACTACCTAGTCCACGCTCGCGTGCCGCGAGCATGAAACTCCAAACTGCTGGAATGATTGAACCCCACATAGAAGCCTGACCAAAAGCGTCAGCGCCTTCAGCTCGACCCAACATCAAAGGGACAAGCAGGACAGGAACTTCGTGAAAGATTTCCCGCAAATGCACCGCAGAACCCCTCACAAATTCAGCCCGTTCTGCTCTGATATCTCCTGGCGCGTACTCCCGAGGAGGACCATTCACGTAAGGATCAAATCCTTGCCCATACAGATCCGCTAATTGACGTTTCTTCTCGGAGTCTTCAACAAACAGAAAATGCCAACCCTGAGCGTTCGAGCCAGTAGGAGATTGAAAAGCAATGTCGGCGCATTCGAGAAGCACCGATCTTTCTACCGGGCGATTCAGATCTAGTCGCTTGCGAACAGCCCGCGTAGTTGTAAGCAGTTCGTCAGCTGAAAGTTCAAGGTACATATGAGATCCCTAGGGTTACGAAGCCTTGATCATAGATTTTGAAACTGCTGAGCACCAGAGCTCGAACACGTGCACAGAGTCATGTCAGCGCAGATCTCTCAGCGAGCATTGGCATGGAACCCGTAATCTTGAGGCCGAATTGACAAGATTGACAATCCAAAGGGGCTAATCCACATGCTGACCGGTGAGGAATATAAAGGATCGTTGCAAGATGGCAGGGAAACGTTTTTCGAAGGAGAAAAAATCGACGACCTTGTTGAACATCCCCTCCTTGGTCAGACCGTAGAGACAACCGCTGCTGGTTATGACCGGTTCTATGACCCGACACCTAACGCGACCTCCCCCCTAATGACAGTGCCTTCTTCAGCAGATGACCTACGGGAGATGATTCCGCTACTCCATGAAGCAGGGATGATGGCCCACGTCACCTACACATCCATCCAAACGCTGAAAACAGCTGCTGGACGAATGAATGATGTGAAACCCGACTACATCGAACGCATGAACGCATTCATCGCAGAAGCTCAAGTCGGCGATGTGCGAATAACTCAATGCATCACTGACGCTAAAGGAGACCGCTCTCGACCACCCGCAAAACAAGACGACCTTGACAGCTATGTGAGAGTCGTCGATCGCCAGAGAGACGGAGTTGTCATCCGCGGCGCAAAGCTCCACATAACCGGCGCCTCTTTTGGTCACGAACTGCTAACGATCCCCACCAAATCAATGAAAAGCGGTGAAGAAGACTGGTCCATCGGCTGCGCCGTTCCCGTCAATGCAGAAGGGGTACGAATCATTAACACGACATACGCTCCCCGTCACGAAGACACCCGCTCATTTCCAGTCTCAGGCACCCATCACTATCCCGAAGGGTTCGTGATCTTCGACGATGTATTTGTTCCACATGAGCGAATCTTCTTAGATGGCGAGACAGCTTTCGCCGCTGTCTTCGCTCACTCTCTCGGTTTGTGGGAACGCCTAGGAGGTCTCTCAGCTTTTGTTGAGGAAGCAGATCAATTAGTTGGCTTAGCCCAATTGGTAGCTGAAGCCAATGGAACAGCAGGCATTGCCCACGTCAAAGAAAAGATCTCCGAAATGATTATTCACGCAACCCTCATCCGGGCGACGTTAGAAGCAGCGATAGAAAACTGTAATGTCGGGCCCGAAGGAGCAGCTTTCCCCAACGAATTATTCACCAATGCTGGCAAATTCCACGCTGCCGCCAACTACAACCATATTGTTCGACACCTTCACGACATTGCCGGGGGAGCAGTCCTAACGACCCCAAGCCCCGCAGACTTCGAAAACAAAGAAGTAGGTGACCTCGCTCGCAAATACATGTCGACGGGACCTGACATTGACGGAGAGTACAGAGCACGTTTGATGCACACCATCCGAGACCTCACCGCTGACAGCTATGGCGGGTGGAAATTCGTGACAAACATTCAAGCCGGAGGAGGCTTGTACGCTCAACGCATTGTCACCAGAAACCACTACGACCTAGACGCAGCAAAACTTAAAGCTCTCCAAGTTGCAGGTTTGAGCGAAAACGATAGTCACTGAGACCGGAATCCTGTAATGGGTGGTGACCCCAAATCGAGCGGAGATTCTGGAACATCGCCTGACGGACGAGGCCAGGCAATAGGAGTCACGCGCCCCTGAATCGGCTCCCCTTCTTGAATCCCCTGACGGTCAAGGCTCTGATGAGGAAAAGGTCGAGAACGTACGCAGCCGTCCTCAAAATAAATAACGCAATACACGCGGCGAACTTGATCAGAGCTGTTGGGCTTAGCTCGGTGCACCGTCAAGGAATGGTGGAAAACGACCGAGCCCACTGGAGCCTCCACCCAAACGACATCGGCTATCTCAGAGTGATCAAAATATGGATATGGCTCCTCGCGAATCTCGCGAGTGATGTCAGAAAACTTAGCTAAACCCAAGCGATGCGAACCCGGCGAATACCCCATTGCTCCCGACGCCAACGTCGACCCGTTAAAAGGGATCCAAGCCGTAATTTGTCTTGCCGGTCCCATAGGCCACAAAGGCCAGTCCTGATGAGGGTCTGTTTCCCGCCCTCCAGGCTCTTTGTAGAGCGCCTGGTCGTGCCAAATACGCAGCGCTTTAGCGCCAAGCAACGATGCCGCTACCTCCCCGAGTTTCTGGCTAAATGTCAACTCCTTAAGAGCAGGGTTATCCTCCCAAAGATTCATGCACTGCTGAAAACTCTGCTCATACAACGACTTGTCGCCCATTGACCGCGAGTCTTCGCCTACCCGGTCCTTAACAGCCCGATCAACGATTGACCCGAACAGTTCTAACTCCGTTGCATCAAAGAAATCCTCTACAACCACAAACCCATCTCGATCAAACGCATCGAGGAGAGAGTTGTCTACTGCTGCCACCCTGCGAGTCTAGATCCCCCGCGGAAATCATTCTGAGAACGCGCCGCCCTCCAACGAATAAGATTGGTGATGGGTGAGAGGGGAACTCAATGCACGACATCGTTATTAGATCCGGCAAGGTAGTGGACGGCACCGGAAAAGCTATTCAACAAATGGACATCGCCATCGACAATGGGTTGATCACAGCAGTTGGCAACGACATAGGTGAAGGTCGAACCGAAATTGATGCGTCCAATCATTTAGTCACCCCAGGCTTCGTTGATGTCCACACCCATTACGACGGACAAGCAACTTGGGACCCAGAAATGAGCCCCTCGTCCTATCACGGTGTAACGACGACCGTTTTCGGCAATTGTGGAGTTGGCTTCGCCCCCGCTCAACCAGATAGCCACGACTGGCTGATCCAACTCATGGAAGGGGTCGAAGATATCCCTGGAGCAGCCCTAGCTGAAGGCATCGAATGGAACTGGGAAACCTTTCCGGAATATCTTGACGCACTTGAGAAAATGCCAAGAGTGATGGACATCGCGACACAAGTGCCTCACGGTTCGGTACGTGCATATGTCATGGGGGAGCGCGGCGCACGCAACGAAGACCCCACAGCGGATGACTTAATAGCGATGGCTCAAATCGTGCAAGAGGGAATCGAAGCCGGAGCTTTGGGCTTCACCTCCTCTCGAACCATGCTCCACCGAGCCCTCGACGGAGAACCTGTCCCGGGAACTTTTGCCGGCGCAGAAGAACTCATTGCAATGGGTAAAGCAGTCGCTGACGCGGGCGGCGGCGTTGTAGAAGTCGCATCCGATATTGGCCTTGGCGGCCTTGAAGGTAATTTCGGTTCCGATATCGACTGGATGCGAGCATTAGCCAACGATTACGGATTAACCGTCACCTACGCGTTGAACCAAGCTGACCGCCACCCGCAACAATGGCGCGAACTTCTTGAACTCTCTTCAGCACCGATCGATGGTGACGGCAAAGTAATTGCACAGGTAGCAGGTCGACCAGCGGGGTTGTTGTTTGGCCTTGAAACATCACTCCACCCATTCAAAATGCACCCCACATACATGGCATTGGCAGAGAAATGCACTCATTCGGAACTCATGGAAGAACTTTCCAAACCAGCGGTGAAAGAACAAATTCTAAGTGAAACCACCGGCTACACCGGACGCTTCAATTACGACGTCGCTCACGCCTTTCACAAGATGTACCCATTACTCGACAACCCCGATTATGAACCTAAACCCGAAGACTCAGTAGAAGCTCGGGCCAAAAAAGAAAATCGCGACCCCTACGAATACGCCTACGACGTCCTCCTAGCGAAAAACGGAAAAGGCTTGATCTTCTTCCCGCTTGCCGACTTCGCAGAGCACACTCTTGATCCGACCTATGAACGCCTAAACCATCACGGCGCTTTCTGGAGCCTTTCCGACGGTGGAGCGCATTGCCGCTTGATATGTGACGCTTCAACCTCCACCTTCATGCTGAGTCACTGGACCCGAGACCGAACCAACGGTCCCAAAATGAAAGTTGAAGAAGCAGTCAAGTTGATGACTCATGACACAGCCGAAATCTACGGCTTGCTCGGCGATCGAGGCACCATTGAAGTTGGCAAACGTGCCGATATAAACGTCATCGACTACGAGAATTTATCGATCTCGGCACCCGAGATGGTGTACGACCTTCCCACTGGAGCGCCTCGCCTCTTACAAGAAGCAAGTGGCTACAAAGCGACCCTAGTTGCCGGCGAAATCGTCCGAGAAAATGACGAATTCACCGGAGCCCGCCCAGGTCGCCTAATCCGTGGACGTCGATAACTCTTATTGTGTTGAACTGCTGGGCACCGATCGGCCGAGGCGATGCCTCCACAATTGCGTCTCGCAGCCAAGAATTAGAACAACGCGGATATACAGGAGTTATCGGTAACCAAGTTTACGGACCACCATGGGCCAGCTTGGCAGTAGCAGCGACATCCACTAGCTCCTTGAAGTTAGAAACAGGAATCGCGATGGCATTTGTACGTTCCCCGTTCGAAACTGCTTGCGCTGCTCTTGAACTTGACCAGATCAGTAACGGACGTTTCTCACTTGGTTTGGGTACCGCGCCCCAAACATGGACTGAAAATTTTTTTGATGAGGACTTCCAACCACCAATTGGGCGAATGCGCGAAATTATCGAAATTCTTCGGATGATCTTTGACGCCGCCGCGAATAACGCTTCGTCGCTTCCGGACTACCACGGGAAGTATTACCAACTCTCATTTGGAGCTCTACACCCAAATTTCGGAGACGACGTCAGAAGAGTTCCCATATGGGTTGCTTCGCTTCGCGAAAAGCTATGTGAATTAGCAGGCGAATGCGCTGATGGCTTCATAGGTCACTCCATTTGGTCACAATGGTGGCTCGAGGAACGAGCGCTACCAGCACTTCACAAAGGAGCATCTCGCGCTGGACGCGACCTCGCCGATATAGAAGTGCAGCTCTGGTTAACGGCCTCAATTGACTCAGACCCAGCCGTTGCCGCGAGACGAGCGCGAGGCAACGTCGCTTTTTATGCTTCGATTCCCAGCTACCGTTCTTATTTCGAGGCCCACGGGTTCGGAGAACTATTCGACACACTTGTAGAAGCAAGACGATCACTACCCCTAGAGAACTGCCTGGACTTGGTGCCTTTGGAAGCAGCGCGAACGTTCGCAGTCTGCGGAACTGCAGACGAAGTAGGGGAACAGATCCACAGCGTTGCCCAACACGCAACCTCTATCTGCGTGAAACCACCAATATGGGCTATCGAACCCTCAGAAGCCCAACACCAAGCCACACTTATCGAACAACTACTGTTCGGCTAGATAGGGCAGCTACGTCGGTTCGTTCGTGAGTTGTTCCAATAGGCCGCCGCTGTCGCTAACTATGTGACCTTCAACGACCTTGCCGTCCTCAATGGAGAAAATCGCCACCGCGTGACGCTCTACTTCGTTACCCGAAGCCGTCACCCCCATAAATGTCCCAGTATGAGTTCCTCTCAAGATGTATCTGACTGCTACAGAGTCTCCGTCGCTGACCATCTGCTGAATCTCGAATCGAGCATTACTAAGCGCAGAGTGATACGCCTTTAAGGACTCAATGTGCTCAGCTAGAGAATGAGCCGAAGGGCCACCGTAACCATGCCGCACATAGTCCTGGGTAAATGAGGCTTCCACGACAGATAGATCTTGTTTGTTGAACCCATCTTCCATTATGTGGCGTACGAGTTCCTTAGCTTCGGCTCCGGTCAATGTTCCCCCTCGTTTGATTCGCTAACGATAGTTGTCCTAACCAGCCAGGTAATAGAGATCACTTTTTGTAGCCCCATACGGCATAAAGAGGATCACCTGGGCTGGAACTGTCCGTCCGTAGCTCAGCGTGAAGATCGGCCCAGCCGCCAGACCGCCGAAAATACTCACCCACAACAGCTACATGACCCTGATCATCCATTTGTCCCCAACCTTGTATTGCTTTTGTAGGGAAACATCGATTGGAAAAAGTGTTTACAAATACGCCGCCACTCTTGAGGCACCTATGCACCTCGTCAAACACCTCCAAAGGCCGAACCAAATAATCCACTGAGACGCAGCACACGACACTGTCAAAACAATCATCACCAAAAGGAAGCTGCTGATCTTCGTTCAGGTCCTGCTGCACCCAAGAAGACATCTGTATGTTGCTTTTGAGTTCAGTCGTGTTCATACCCAACACGGTCAAGTCCTGCGGTGGGTCCAGGAAATGGCTAATCCAAGAGCCCATCAAATCTAAAACCTTGCCTCCGATTTTGAGATCGCGGTACAACTCACCTACAGCGGCAATTGCTCTTTCATCAATATGTGCGACCAACCTCGGTTCCAGATAAAACTCACGGTCTGGAGATTGGTCGACTCGGTCGAAAAATCCTGCGGGAAACCCCGCGTACCGGTCCTCTCCCGAATCGAAAGTCATCCTTCCCCGCCGTCCTTCAGTCCCTAATTCTCTTGGCAAAGCTGAGGTCGTGTCCCGACGGGTCGGAGATAGGGAAAAACCTTTCACCCCAGGGGGCGTCTTTTGGTTCGGCGGTGGGAGAAAGCCCTGCAGCGATTGCGCGTTTATAGAACTCGTCTACATCGTCGACATGAAAGATAACTCGCCCCCACCAGCGCGGAGATATCTCCTCTTCGCCAACTAACCATAGGTTTACAAAGCAAGACCCGGATTCCAAAGTAACGAAGGCGCTGGAAGAGTCACCAAATGTTTCAACGAAGCCAAGTGCTCGGTAGAAACCGACCGACTCCGCCATGTTTGCGGTGGCAAAAGTTATGGCGTCGATCCGTTGAACGTGACCTTCCGGTTGTTGCACGGGAAGCCTTTCTTCGTCGTCTGTGAAGCTGAGAATAGAGCAGTAATTGAGACTTGCAGCAAACCAGAACGGATATACAAGTCAACCCCATGTCACTAAGACGTTTGAGGGTGGTCTAACGTCACTCTTTGGAAGAGGGGAAAGTATGAATTTCACGGATTTCAACGCAATGGTGGAAAGCAACGCAGCGTCACTTCGATCTAGCTGGCGAAATTATTCGCTGAGTTCTAGTGCGCTGATAGCTGTAATTGTCTTTGGTGGAGACCATCTTGATGGAAAACGTCCGATGATGGTGTTCGCCATCCTTGGTGTCAATCTTCTTTTGCTTCTGAGCAGCGACAGTCAAATGGCGCAATTCCAAGCTTTGAGAAAAGATATGCCCGCCGAACTAGCTGACTCGACTACAGGTAAAGAGTGGCTTAAAGCTCCGTTAGGAATCTTTAGAGCAATAACAGCAGTTATGACCGCGGCTATCACTGTCACCATGTTGATGGCGCTGTAGCTCTGAAATTGATGAGCAAGGATTTGGCCCCAAGTACCGGTGTTCAAAGCTATTCAGTGACAAGAGGTCAAAGTTTGTCTGACTTGCTGGCTTAAGGTTTCTCAACTGATTCTGGAGGTTTGAAATGAAAGTTTTAAATTATTACGTTGAATCTTGGCGACGTTTTGGAGATTTTCGGGGCCGGTCGTCGCGACCCGCCTATTGGTGGCCATTTCTTCTCCACCCTCTGGTGTTCTTTGTTCTTGGGGGTATCTTCGCTGCCATTTTGGACCTTGATACCGATCAGATTGGACCGGAGATTGTTTATTTCATTGCCTACGTGTGGTTGTCGATCGCATTAGGAGTTCGTCGCCTGCATGACATAGGTCGAAAAGGAACATGGCTTCTACTTGGTCTTGTCCCCTTCGGTAATTTGGTTCTGCTGTATTGGCTTGTTCAGCCCAGTTCTGTAGAAACCAACGAATGGGGAGATTCGGGAGCGCAAGGTGAAATTACGACAGCCAGCAGTGACACCGAACCAGAACCGCCGCAACAAACAAGCGACATCATTCGGTGACTAGAGACTTAGCGGCCGCTAGCTAAAGCAGCTCGCAAGGCGCCAGGAATTACTCCAAGTTAAGAAGCTGCTCTTCGGTAACACCGAGCTGTGCCGCGGCAGCAGCAATATTTGGATCGCTTAATGTTGATCCCTTTTGACCTCTTTTGTTGGCGCTGTTATGGCACGATCAGCCTTAGGTGCCATGAGAAAGGGCCGTGAATGATGAGCCATGTCGAGCTAACGGAACAAATGATTGACTCGATGCGAGTGCGCGACCCTGACGAACCAGTAGCGATGATTAACTTGCTGAAATTTCGTGACATCACCCAGCCTGAAGCCGACATAAGTTCAATTAGCGGCCGTGATTGTTACTTCAATCATTACGCAGCAGGAGTTTCTCCTATAGCGGATCGTCTTGGCACCGGGTATTCCCTTCTCTATCGCAATGAGGTGCATTCGTGTTTCTTCGCCACCGTCAACGAAGATTGGGACTATCTGCTGATCGTCCAATATCCCTCCAGAAGCGCCTTTATTGAGATGATTACGGACCCGGAATATCAAGAGCTTCTTAGGTACCGATCCAACGCTCTTACGAATAGTCGACTCATCGAATGTGTAAATGACACCCCAGCGGGTTACCCGTTGAATCTTCAAGCACCGCCACCATCGGATCCGATCATTGAACGACCAGGGCTCTTCAGTGACCCTCGGGTAAATGCAGTCAACGAGCGGGACCCAAAACAACCAACGGATATGTTGAATCTGATTCGCCTCGCTGAGGTCACGCGGTCCGGTGGAGGGGTTGACAACATGTCAGGCGCCGAGGGTTATGAGGAGTACCGAACTGGAGTCACTTCTCTATATGCAGAACGAGCAGGTGTTGAAATCACATGGCGTGCTTTTCCAGTTGCGACGCTCATAGGCCCAGAAGAAGAATGTTGGGACGAAGCCCTGATCTATCACTATCAAAGTCGCGAGCAAATGCTTTCAATGTTCACCGACTATGACGACTATCGCGTCAATCATCTTCCAAAACGAAATGCATCAATCATTGATGGCCGGCTCATCGAAACCACAAACGAGAAATGACGACGCCACTATGTAATCAACGTCAGCCACTCAGCGGTTGGCCTTTCGCATGTTCAAGAAACACAAACTCTTCGACTGGTTTTCTAGACAATTTGGAGAGCTGCTTAGGGGGGCGACCGATTGTCAGCATCGCTGCTACTGCCTCGTACGACTCAAGACCCAAAAGGTCTTGAACTGCGGGTTCTTGAGCAGCGAGGAGAGTGGTCAAAGTTCCGCCGAAACCTTCGTTTCGTGCTGCCATTAATGCGCTCCAAGCCATCGGATATACAGACGCCCCGCTCACTACTCCCACCCTGTCTAAATACTGATCCATAGAAGCAACGACGTTCAGATCGACAACAACAATGCAGACAACTGGCACCTTGTCGAGATGTTCAAACATAGGTATTGCGATCGGTAATGATTCATCCGCAGCTGCTTCTTCGATATTCACTGAAGTTGGAGTCACCGACTGCCAATACACCTCACCAGCTTTGGTTTGAGCAGCAGCCACCCTCATAGGAGACCAGCACAATTCGCCAAGAGACTTCTTTGTCTCCTCATCACGAATGACTATGACTTTCCAACCTTGACGATTGCCGCCGTTCGGTGCGAAACGTGCTGTATCGAAAATTCGGTACAACACATCATCAGGTACAGGGTCGTCAGTAAATTCCCTCGCAGCAAATGTGGTTCTCGCTACATCGACAAAATCCATCACAAAACCTCAAACCACTCGATCCGAACGTAAATCATTGATATCCGATGAACTGAACCCAAGCTCGACAAGTAACTCGTCTGTATGTTCCCCAAGTTCGGGAGATCTGTGACGGATGGTCCCTGGACTCGCGGTCATCGAAACAGGAAACTGGCTTATTGGAATATCTTTGACGGCCGTAGGGTAGGAAATACGTTCTAAAAATCCCAATGACTCCACGTGAGGGTGGTCAAGAGTTTCCTGCGGTTTCAGAACGGGGGCACCCGGGATTTTTAGTTCTGCGAGTGCCGACAACACCTCCTCAGTTGATTTATCCGCACACCAATCCGACATCACTCCACAAATTTCATGTCGATGGTTGCCTCGCCCCTCGTCATCTTGAAATCTCGGGTCATCTGCTAGCTCAGGTCGACCCACGAGTTTGGCCCAACGTGCGAACTGATAATTCCCGATCACCGACACCAGCACCAACCCATCCTGCGTAACGAAAGTGTCAGATGGAGCAGCTGTTTGCCCTTGATTGTGTGAAGCCTCCCGATCGATCTGAAGTTGATCCTGTTCAATGAGGGTCGCGTTCGCAATAGTCATCGCGGTTTTTAACAATGCCCCTTCAAGTTCTTGCCCCTCACCAGTGAGATCACGATGTCGCAGCGCGGCAAGTGTGGCCATCGCAAGCAATGAGCCAGTGCAGAAATCCACATACGGAGTCGAGTTGCGAGTCGGCTGCCCCTCAGGCCCAGTCATGTGCATTGCGCCTGACATTGCTTGCGCTAGACCATCAAAGCCGACTCGATCGCTAAACGGCCCCCCGGAACCAAAGCAGGTGACCGTGGAAACAATGATGTCTTCCTTAATTTTTTTAAGCGACTCATAATCCAAACCCATTTGCTTTCTGGTTTCGGGCGGCAGATTAGCTACAACCACATCCGCAGTTTCGATCAGAGAATTCATGATTTCTCGACCCTCAGGCTTCATTGGATTCAAGGTAAAACTTCTCTTATTTCGCCCCACCTGTAGAAAGAGCGCACCTTGACCATCGGGGGTCACCGGAGTGGTCCAGCGGTCTTCCCCGCCATCAATTCTCTCGATACGTATCACATCGGCGCCGAGATCACCCAGGATGGTTGCAGCGAACGGCCCCGCGATAAATCGACCGAAATCCAACACGCGAATTCCGTCTAACACCCCCGCCATCAGGACCTCCCCAAACAAAACGTAAGCCCGACGATAGTTAGATTTTCGGAAGTCAGTTGGCCGTAACTATTTCTCAAAGCAAATTGAGGTACTCGAGCAAGGCGTTGTGTGTGGGGGTTTCAACCCGTCGACCCCTATGTTGGAACCCAAATTGAGGGCAGACTTTGAGCCGAAAGGGGGGTTGGGTAATTTGCTGAGTTCCTTTGATGAGTTCTACATACATCAGACGTCACGCCCCATAGCTACCCCGGCTACAAGTGACCGAAATGCCTACGACCGCTCATTTTTCAATGGCTATACAGCAGATGGATATCTCTATTTTGGGATTAGTTCTGCTCGCTACCCGAACCTGGGTATCCAAGACTGTGCGTTAACCATTGCTGTCGAAAATGAGCAGCACTCCTTTCATGGCTCACGAAGAGCACCTGATGATCCGATCGATATGAGCACTGGACCGTTCCGCATCGAAATTCAAGAAGCTATGAAAACATTGCGGGTTGTCCTTGATGAAAATGAAACCGGCATTAGTGCGAACCTTGTATGGATCCCAAGAACAGCACATTTTGCCGAAGACCATCAGATACTCACCCCTCAACAAATAGGTCGGTGGATGACGTCGACTCGCATGAACCAGTTCGGGTTCTGGCAAGGCGAACTTCGGCTTCCCAACAAGACAATCACGATTGACCCCGAAAGGACTTACGGGACCAAAGACCGATCATGGGGCATTCGCCCTGTCGGAGACCCCGCCCCACCTGGAGCTCCAACTATCCCTAAAGGACTCAAATTTTTTTGGGCGCCCTTGCATTGGTCAGACCACGTCACCCACATGGCGCTCTTCGAAGGAGACAATGACGAAGTTTGGCATTGGGATGGCTTTCGCCTCCCCGCCTACCCCGATGCTTCACAAATACCGGGCATCGAAGATCCAGAAATCGAACGACTCGCCTCAGTCGACCACGAATTCACTTGGGCACCGGGTACGCGCAGAGTGTCGGGAGGACAGCTCATTTTGGGGCGCGCAAACTTTGCCCCAATCGAGGTGGAAATTGAACCAATGAAGACGATTCTGATGAAGGGCATGGGATACGGCCACCCCGAATGGGGTCATGGCTATTGGAAAGGTGAATTAGCTACATCTGGTGAAAGCTGGGACATAACCGAAATCGACCCCGTCGCTCCGGAAAATATTCATATCCAAGAAGTAGTGAAAGTTCGCAGCGGCTCTGCTGAAGGTGTAGGCGTATTGGAACAACTGGTCGTGGGCCCTTATCCAAGATACGGATTCAAAAAATTCTTTGATGCTGCCACGTGAAGTAACCCATGAATGAAAGAGCGCTGCATGTAGCGCCTTGCTCGTGAAAGTATGAGGACATGGAACTTTATGAAGTCATGCGCACCACTTTCGCAGCCCGAGATTTCACCGACGATGAGCTGCCTGATGAAACTCTTTACCGCATTTTAGACAACGCTCGCTTTGCTCCTAGTGGCGGTAACCGGCAGGGCGGAAAAGTCATAGTCGTCAAAAATCCAGAGACCAAGAAGGCACTCGGTCAACTATGTCTTCCCCAACTGCGGGTTTACGGAGAACAGCGCCGTAATGGTGAAAGCCCCTGGCAGAGCGTCCACCCAACAGGTATCGACGTCGACAACGTCTGGAATGATGAGTCGATACCAGCCGTTATACCTATGTTTGAAGACCTCTCACTAACGCCAACGGTATTGGTGGTTGCTGTTGATCTTGGAGTAGTCGCATCCTTAGATAAAGACCTTGACCGGGTTGGGGTCATTAGCGGTGGCTCGATCTACCCAATGGCCTGGAACATACTCCTCGGCGCACGCAATGAAGGCTTCGGAGGGACTCTCACCACTCTGATAGCCGCTCAAGAAGCTAAAGCTCAAGAACTCCTCGGCCTTGAACCGCACGTAGCGGTTGCAGCTCTTCTCACTATTGGTAAACCAAAAAAACAATTGACCAAACTCACACGTAAAAAAGTTGAGGAGTTCACCACTGTCGATCGAGCCGATGGACCGGCATTTACTGGCTGATAGAAATCATGCCTGGTTGATGGGCACTGCTCTTCGGGAAATGTGATCCAAGTTGCAGCTTTCTGACAAGGTCCCAAACAACCAGCCGTGGTCACCAGCGATACGAGAAGACAAATAGGCGTCACTTACGGAAGGGTCGCCATGTTCGACCATCAAAGTCGCAGCCCACGTGGTTGCAAGCTTTTCAATTATTCGCCGAGCATCCACCTCCGCTAACGGCTGCGCCAAATCTGAACGAATCTGATCTATACGCGTATCTATTGCTGAATCTCGACCGCGAGACCGCTCAAGCTCATTAAGAAACGCATCAACGCTTTCAGGGTTCCGCGAGACCGCTCTCCCAATGTCTAAAGCAATGACATTGCCAGCACCCTCCCAAATGGCGTTCAAAGGAGCTTCACGATACAAGCGGGGCATGATTGAGTCTTCAACGTATCCGTTACCACCGACACACTCCAAGGACTCACGCACGACTGGGTTTGATTGTTTGGTGAGCCAATATTTTGCGATGGGCGTAGCTAGGCGCGCGAATGCGCGTTCGTGTTCATCAATCTCCATCCGTTCGTGAGCGCCTGAAAGCCGAGTAATCATCAACGTCGCCGCCTCTACCTCAATCTCGAGATCAGCTAGGACGTTTTGCATCAGCGGTTTATCTATCAAGGTACTTCCAAAAGCATCACGGTTAGCGACGTGCCAGCCCGCTTGGCTCACCGCTTGACGCATAAGAGACACTCCCCAGTTCGCAACATCCAACCGAGTTGCATGCACCATGTCGATAATGGTTGGAACGCCGCGCCCTTCTTCACCCACGATCCAAGCCAAGGTGTTATCGAACTCCAATTCAGCGGAAGCATTAGAACGATTTCCGAGCTTGTCTTTCAATCTCATAAATCGAAGAGAATTTCGCGTGCCATCAGGCAACACACGAGGAACAAGAAAACAAGACATTCCCTTTGGTGCGTAAGCCAAAACCAGAAACGCGTCGCACATAGGAGCAGACGTAAACCACTTATGTCCTTCAAGGCGGTATTGCCCTCCGGAAATCGGTGTTGCCGTACTTGTGTTGGCCCGCACATCTGAGCCGCCTTGTTTTTCGGTCATTCCCATCCCTAACAGGAGGCCCGATTTTTGATCTGGTGCTTTGAGGTGCGGGTCGTAGCTCCTGGTAACGGTGAGCGGTTCCCAAATCTCATATAACTCGGGTTGATGTCTCAAAGCCACGAGAGCACCGGAAGTCATAGACGTAGGGCAGCCATGGCCCATCTCTACTTGAGTAATTAACCCCATCAACGCGTTACGAGTTACATATGCACCATCGCCGGCTGGTTGCTCATAGCGCATGCAATGGATCCCAGACTCCACGGCAAGTCCCAACATCGAGTGATAGGCGGGATGGAATTCGACCTCATCAATTCGCTCTCCGAACGGGTCATGAGTGTGCAAAATCGGAACGTTTTTATTGGCTAACCGCCCCCACTCTCTGATTTCTTCGCTCCCAACTCGCTCACCGAAGTTTTCCAACAGCGCAATATCCCCACCCTCTCGACTTACCGCATCCGAAAGCACTGGGTCGGCCGAAAAAATATTGTAAGAAGCAAGGGGACCTGGTTGGTTATCCGAGGATGACATGGCTCTAAACTAGCCAGAAGGATGTTCGACAGGACAATGAACGAACTAACGACTACCTTTCGATAGAGCACGCCAATGGCATCTATACGATTTGCCTAAATAGGGGGAATGAGTGAAATACGTAGCACCATCTTCGGTAGAGGAAGCAACATCGCTGCTTTCCTCTTCGCCGTCCGCACAGGTGTTCGCTGGAGCAACGGACGTTGTTCCCCAACTTCGATCGGGAAGAACAGCACCTGAAGTCTTAGTCGACCTAAAAAAAATCAAAGAACTAGTTGAGGTAAATAGTGACGGCGATAAATGGACGGTCGGGGCTGCTACACCGACGGCTTACCTCACAGAAGACGAATCCTTTAGCCATGAATTCCCGGGTTTATCTGAAGCCGCTGGGCTGATTGGATCAGACCAAATTCAAAATCGGTCGAGCCTGGGCGGGAATTTGTGCAACGCCTCACCAGCGGCAGACTCAGTACCTGCGATGGTGGTCAATGGAGTTCGAGCTGTAGTAGCAGGCCCAAATGGCACCCGTGTACTTGATGTCTCAGAAGTCGTTACTGGGCCTGGACAAACAACGCTTGACGACGACGAATTCATTGTGGAATTCGAAATCGACAAAATGCCCAACCGAAGCGGCGATGCCTACCTGCGCATGACTCCTAGAACCGAAATGGATATCGCAGTTGTAGGAGCAGGAGCTCGAGTAACACTCGCTGACGACGGCAGTATTGAACAAGCTGTTCTTGCTCTAGGGGCTGTAGCCCCAACGGTTGTCCGGATTCCTGATGCAGAGCAGGCACTTTTAGGTTCCACTGCTGATGAAGAAACTTTGAATGCTGTCGCAGCGGCAGCAAGTGCAGCTTGCAACCCGATTGACGACAAGCGCGGCACCGTCGAGTACCGCAAACAGGTAGCAGGCGTCTTGGCGAAACGAGCGGTCGTTATCGCAATTGAACGAGCAGAACAAAGAAACGGATCAAACTAATGCCGCGAACTCATATCACCACGGTCATAAATGGCGACGAGACCGAATTTCTTACCGAAGACAGCACCTCGTTACTAAACGCTCTCCGAGACGAAGTTGGTCTAACGGGAGCTAAAGAAGGATGCGGAACCGGCGATTGCGGTGCCTGCTCCATCCTTGTTGATGACAGGGTCAATTGTGCATGTCTAATGTTTGCCCCTGAAGCGGATGGAACTGTAATTGTCACAGTGGAAGGACTCGCTGATTCTGGCGAACTCCACCCCCTACAACAATGCTTCCTTGAGGGCGCAGCTCTTCAATGTGGGATCTGCACACCGGGGTTCCTTATGGCAGCGAAAGCCCTGCTGGACAAAAACCCGGATCCGACTGAAACAGAAATTCGATACGCCCTGGCCGGCAATCTGTGCCGGTGCACTGGATACGACAAAATTATTCGCGCTGTTCAAGAAGCAGCAAGAGAAATGAGGGGTCAGTAATGGCTATAACTGAAGAAAACCCTGGTTACAAATGGGTCGGAACGCGACCCGTACGACCTGACGGCGTAGAAAAAGTCACCGGGAAAGCCCGGTTCGGCGCTGACCTTATCCTGCCTGGGATGCTGCACGGCAAGGTCGTGCGATCACCTCATGCTCATGCTCGTATCGTGTCTATCGACACGAGCGCTGCTGAATCTATGGAGGGCGTCAAAGCAGTAATCACCGGAGCAGACTTCCCTGATTTGGCAGCAAATGGTGCCCACCCAAGTGAGATTGACGTAGCTAACAACACCATCGCCCGCGACAAGGTGTTGTATGAAGGTCATGTCGTAGCTGCTGTAGCCGCGATCACTCGTGAGCAAGCCGAAGCAGCTGCTAAAGCCGTGACAGTGACATACGAAGTGTTGCCGCACGTCCTGACAGTTGACGAAGCGATGGCTGATGATGCTCCCTTACTACACGACGCAATGATCACTAAAGGAGTTGACCCAGCTCCCGAAGAACCGTCAAACATTGCGAGCAAGATTCTTCATGAGCGAGGCGATCTCGATCAGGGTTTCGGTGAAGCAGATTCGGTTGTTGAACGAGAATTCACAACAAAACCAGTCCATCAGGGTTATATCGAACCCCACGCGGCGGTCGCCGACGCTAACACCGACGGTAGGGCGCACATCTGGTGCTCATCACAAGGCCATTTCCAAATGAGGGCTTACACGGCGACAGTGTTGGGAGTTTCTCCCGGCACTCTTAAAGTCACGGCCGCTGAAATTGGTGGCGGTTTCGGAGGTAAAACCGTTATTTATCTCGAGCCGTTAGCTGTTCGTTTGTCCCAGCGAGCTGGTCGACCTGTCAAGCTAGTGATGGACCGAGATGAAGTTTTTCGTGCTACCGGTCCCACATCTGGAACCCGTATCAAAGTCAAAATGGGCGTTTCCAAAGACGGGAAAATAACCGCAGCAGAAGTGTGGATGGCCTATGAAGCAGGTGCCTACGCCGGCTCTCCGGTGGGCGCAGCAGGAATGACTGCAATTGCTTGTTACGACATTCCGAACTTTGTAGTCGAAGGATACGACGTTGTTTGCAACAAGCCCCGAGTCGCCGCGTATCGTGCGCCCGGTGCTCCCATGGCCGCGTTCGCAGTTGAGTCAGTTCTTGACGAACTAGCTCGAAACATTGAAATGGATCCAATCGACATCCGTCTAGCAAACGCAGCTGTTGAAGGAACCCAAGCGTCTTATGGTCCTAAATTCCCTCGAATTGGCTTTGTCGAAACGCTTGAAGCCATCAAAGAGCACCCCAACTACACCGCTGACCTGGGGCCAAACCAAGGACGCGGTGTCGCCGCTGGCTTTTGGTTTAACGCGGGCATGATGTCCAGTGCAACTGTTCATATCAACGAAAACGGAACAGCGACTGTAGTGACAGGATCCCCAGATATTGGTGGCAGCCGCCAGTCAATGGCGTTGATGGCTGCCGAAGAGTTGGGAATTCCCTATGAGTCGATCAAACCCGTAGTGGCTGATACCGAAACGGTCGGCTTCAATGACGTAACAGGGGGGAGCAGAGTAACTCTGGCTACAGGTGCCGCTGTTGTTGACGCGTGCCGTCTCATAGTAGAAGACCTACGAGGACGCGCCGCGAAAACATGGGACGTTGAAGTTGACCAGGTCGAGTGGGTCGACGGTCAGGCGCAGCACGTTGACGGCGCGCAACCGCCGCTCTCTCTAAATGACTTAGCAGCCAAGTCCGGAAGAACCGGTGGACCGATATCAGCTAACGCGTCACTCAATTCCCGTGGCGTTGGAGCAGGTTTCTCGACTCAATTGTGCGATGTTGAAGTTGACCCAGAAACCGGGGTGACGAAAGTGGTTCGTTATCTCACAGCGCAAGACGCAGGACGTGCCATCAGTCCCGATTACGTAGAGGGACAAATGCAAGGTGGTGTGGTCCAAGGAATCGGCTGGGCGCTCAATGAGGAATACATCCATGACACCGAAGGCGTCATGGAAAACCCGAGCTTCCTTGACTACCGAATACCAGTTGCTTCAGATCTGCCAATGATTGATTGCGCCATCGTCGAAGTGCCGAACCCGGCGCATCCTTATGGAGTGCGCGGCGTAGGAGAGGTTGGGATAGTTCCCCCAATGGCTGCTGTAGGTAACGCAATTCACGATGCCGTAGATGTACGGATGACCGAATTACCAATGTCGCCGATCAAAGTTCTCGAAGCGTTGAACGAAAACGACGGCTAACGCCCGTCATGGCACAAGTTCATTTTTCCGCGGGCCTTCGCGAATTGACCGGAGGTGCCGCGCACGTGGAAGTGGGCGCCTCCACCGTCCGGGGCCTCATTAGTGCTTTAGACGAAATGTTTCCAGGCATAGGCGCTCGACTATCAGAAGCTTCCTCCGTCGCAATAGATGGTGAAATTTTTACCGATGCCGAATATGAATCAGTGTCCGATAATGCCGAAGTTCACTTTCTAGATATTTTTCAAGGTGGTTAAAAAAGCAACTCCTACGTCCGAAATCATTGACTGGACAATCCCGGATGTTCAGAAAAAGTAGCGAGGCGTTCTGGAATGAGGCAAAGGGCCCAAGCTATTGCAGAGGTGACCATCACCATTGCGATAGCAATTTCATAACCGGAACTATCAATAACAAAGCCAAGGACAGCGGGTCCTGCTAATGCTCCGAAGCCAAGAGCTGTGTAGAGGGTTCCTACGGTTCCGCCGAGATCTGCGACCCCGAACCAGGTCGCTAAGACATTGGGTGCGGCAGTGAACCACACTGCCCACCCGATCCCGTGCAACAAGGCGCTACTTGCGAAAAGAACATAAGAATCTCCGGCGAGCAACCACAGGAGCAAACAACACAGAAGCAGAATTTGCCCGAAGCGATACTGGTGCATTGGAACAAATCGGTCATTCAAGACGCTAATGACGAGGCGGGCAACTACTGACGACGCGCCGATGATTCCGACTAATACAGCTGCCGCCGTGCCAGAAATACCTTCACTTACTGCATGGTCGTTGTAGAAGGCCAAAGGGGCGTAGAAGCCGGGTCCACCAAGAACCAATGCCACATACAGAACTATAAATTTTTTGGAACGGAGAATTGTTGCTAAGCCAAGGCCCGAACTTTGCTGGCTCGCGGGTGGATCGGCTGCGGCCAAAGTGCACAAAACCAGAAGCACTGCGCTGAATGCTGCATAAATCCCTAGTGTTGACCTCCAGCCCCAACTGTCGATCAAGAAACGAGACACAATTGGGACAATAAACGTGCCCATCCCGACACCTGCAAGCACCAGACTGATGGCTGATGCTCGGCGATGCTGAAACCAGCGCCCCACGGTGCCAATCATTGAGGGGTAACAACACCCGACAGCACTCCCCACCAATGGCGCGTACACCAGATACAACATCCACAAAGCTGAAGCTTGACTGCTGACAACTAATCCAAGAGTCATGAATACTGCGCCGGTTCCGACAACTGGCCGAACGCCGATGCTGTCGCTGACCTTTCCACCGATCGCTCCAGCTAAGTAATAGAAGCAAACTGCTGTGGAAAATAATGGAGCCACTGGCCCTGTCGAGGTGTCGAAGGACTCAGCAATGGGGGTTAAGAAGATCCCGAATGAAAATAGAACTCCGAAGTTGACGAAGTTGGCGACGAACGCGGCAGCGGTCACTATCCAGCTTCTACGCCGGAACTGAAATGGTTTCGTATCGATTGTCTCTTTCTATCGCTAATCGCAGACGTAGCCCACAATTCCCAACGACTACCGGTGACTGGAAGCCAACTAGCTCATTGTCAGGCCACCGGACACTGACAAAGTCTGGCCCGTTACGAAAGCTGCTTCTTCAGAGCAGAAGTAAATCACAGCGGACGCTACCTCAATTGGAGTGCCGACCCGTTTCATGGGAACTGCGCGCGCCATCGCGCCAATGATCTTGTCGCCATCATCGCTAGCAGCGACGATTCCATCGAGGAGTGGCGTGTCGGTGGGGCCGGGACAGACCACGTTGGCGGTTACCCCGGACCTGGCTGCCTCACGAGCAATTGTTTTAGTGAACCCAATTACGCCACCTTTAGCTCCCGAGTAGACGGCCTCAAAAGACGAACCGACCCGACCTGCATCCGAAGCGATATTTACGATTCGCCCCCACCCGTTTTCGGTCATAGAAGGGAGACACGCGTGAACTGTGCGGAGTACACCCTTGTAGTTGATTTCAATTACTCGATCCCAGAAATCCTCATCCGTAGACAAAAATGGCATCAACTCATCCCAGCCGGCGCAATTCACCAAAATTTCCGGAGGCCCGAGTTCATCTAAAACCTGCAGAATTCCGCCTTGAACAGCATCGCTGTCAGCAACATCCATGTGCACAGCTATAGCCGTTCCGCCAGTGGCAGAAATCAATGAAGCTGTCTCTAACGCCCCGTCGAGGTTCAAATCGGCGACCGCTACGTGGCGGCCAGCGGCGGCTAAGCCGAC
>DBIA01000016.1 GCA_002296525.1 Candidatus Neomicrothrix sp. UBA814
GCGGCTCGTGGGCCAGCAAGCGATTTGCTCCTATTCGTGTGGAATCGAAAGACTCATTCGGAGCTCGAAACCTTTGGGGATACCAAGCTACTAGTCGAACATCAACGGCTTTTGCAGGTATGAAGAGCTCAGTTGTGATCAACTAGAACCACTGGAGGTATCTCATGAAATCCACTTCAATGACCGAGTTGCTCTGTCAGCAGCTAGCTGACGCGCAGTTCGGGAAAACCGGTCGTCGTTCTTTTTTTGAATATCGCGACACCGGATTAAGTGACCTAACAGATGGCGAATATCGCGCTCAGGTAATGAGAGCTACAGACGTGATGGATACCACGGGCTGGCACTATCACCAGTGCGATCTCCAATTTGTGTACGTATTAAACGGATGGGTTGACCTTGAGTTTGAAGGAGGACGGTCTGAAAGAGTCTCCGCTGGCGCTGCGTTGTCTATTCCACCAGGAATGGTGCACAACGAAATTGGCTGCTCATCAGATTTCGAAGCCCTCGAAATAGTGGCGCCTGCGCAAATGGAAACCGTTCCATGTGACCCACCCGCATAGATAACACTCACTTCAACGCAGCGACAGCTTCGTCTATGGCCTGCCGACTCGCGGTGACCATCTGATCGATCTGGTTCTCTTCTACAACGAATGGTGGACCGAACATAACGGCATCGTCGAAGACTCCCGAGCCGGAAGGGTAAACCCACACCCCGTTCTCTAGAGCAATCCTGCTCACGGAATCCGCGAATGCAGCGGAGCGAGGAAAGGGCTCCCCGGTATCACGGTTTGCGACTAGGCCTAGCCCTTGCAAAAGACCTCTACCGCGTACCTCTTCCACATTGGGGTGGTCGTAAAACTCTTGTTCGAGGCGCTCACGCAACAGCTCTCCCATCATTCGAGCTCTGTCGATGAGATTTTCCGCCCTGACTATCTCCAAAACCTTTTTGGCTACTGCGCAACAGAGATCGTGACCAGCAAATGTATAAAACATTAACGCTAGATCGGTTTCTGCGATCGGTGCTACGACATCGGGTCGACAGTAGACGCCTCCGATGGGAACATAGCCGCCGCCGAGTCCTTTGCCAGCAGCAATGATGTCTGGCGTGAACTGCAGCGCCTCATGACCCATCGGTGTGCCCAGCCTGCCAAATCCGGTCATGACTTCATCAGCGATCACCAGAATGTCGTGCCGGGCGCAAATCTCTGAGATTCGAGGCCAATAGTCATCGGGCGGCACATAAGCTCCAGCAGCAGCACCGATCACGGGCTCACCAATAAACGCGCTGATGGTATCTGGCCCCTCCAACTCAATGACTTTTTCTAGCTCCTCAGCGTCGTAATGACTTGTTTTTGGCATAGACAAAAGTGCTTGTTCGAGACCTTTGCGCCGCCGATCATGTAGACCTGCTGATAACGCTCCCAAAGTCGCACCGTGATAAGACACGTCTCTTCCAATGACTTTGTGTCGTTGCGACCGTCCCGAAGCCACATGGTGAAGTTGGGCCACTCGAATAGCGGCATCTACTGATTCTGAACCTCCGCTCACAAACACAGATCTCCACGAAGGGTCTGGTAGCCAGTTATCGCTTACTTCCTCAGCTAAGGCAACTCGCGCTTCAGTCGCGAAGACCGGCACTACGTAATCCAGGCGTTCGAGAGCTTTTGACGCCACGTGCGCAATCTCCGGCCGCCCATGGCCAATATTTGTCACGATCGCTCCGCCCCCAGCGTCGAGGATTTGACGCCCATCTGCGGTCTCGAGCCAGACACCCGAGCTGCCGGTAACCAGCATGGGTGAGGACCCAGGCATTAAAGGAAAACGAGAAGTGTCCATCGCGAAAGACTAGAGCTATCCCCGTCTTCGTGCCCGGGTCATGGTTGACTAAAACCGTGCGTTATTTGACTCGCCCTCTCGTAGCAGCGCTGGTTGCCTTGTTTATCTTGGCAAATGGCGGAGGATGGACGGAACTCGCGATCGGTGCAGTGTTGTTCCTTCTCATTGACCTCGGCTCTCGCCAAGTCTTGCGACGACGGAACCGCACCTAGTCCCCCTATCTAGGACCCGCCATTGACTCTCGATCAGATCGCCAACTGGGCTCAAATCGTAGAAGCTGTAATACTTTCCCTGTCGATCGTCTTTATCGGCGCGGAAGCCCGTCAAACACTCCAACACAGTCGCACACAGTTCGGACATGGATTGACGGACCGACTGTACGATCGGTATTTCGCTATTTCACGCGACCCTAACTTCAGTCAGTTCCTCATCAAGGATTGGTCTGCCGAGGAGTTGCAGGGAGAAGAGTACTTTCGTGCCCTTAATCTATTGGGCGCAGATCTGATCGATTTATTCGACACTTACGACGCTTGGAAAGAGGGCCTCGTAGGCCGAGTCCATGTCGATATGCGCATGGAGTTAATCAAGCTCGGCGCTTTTCTTTCCCCCGTCGGCAAAGAGACGTGGGACCTATGGAAAAGCACCCGAGACGAAGAGTTCTGCCAATGGTTCGAGGCCGAGGTCTACGGATCTGCCTCCTGAAATTGCACAACAAGTAGCTTGCGACCACAACTAAGTCCCTTGATTTCCGAACTGTTCCTCTGAACAGGTTCGCTTCAGGCGTATTACTACTCAGATCCTCAGGTAATCGTTCCCACACCCATCTAGTCTTGGCGGCATGAGAGCAGTTTTGTGTAATGCGTTTGGGCCACCAGAAGATCTAGTCGTGGCTGATGTTTCAGATCCGAGCCCTGGGCCCGGCGAAGTCCTAATTGAGGTCAAAGCGGCCCCAGTTACTTTCCCAGACACTTTGATGCTGGAAGATAAATACCAGTTCAAAGCTGATCTTCCCTATGTGCCTGGCGCAGAAGTAGCCGGTGTTGTGACATCTCTCGGAGAAGGTGTCGACGATGTTGAGGTAGGCACACGCGTGGTGTGCGGCTTAGGTTCGGTGGGAGGCTACGCAGAGCTTGCGGTTGCCAAGGCATCATCGGTGAGGCGTTTACCCGATGGTGTTGGTTTTGCAGAATCAACCGGACTGCTTTACGCACATGGGACGACTTACTACGGGCTTAAAGAACGGGGCCATCTGCAAGAAGGGGAAACCTTGCTGGTTCTGGGCGCCGGAGGTCACGTGGGTCTATCAGCGGTGGAGATTGGAAAGCTGATGGGCGCCCGAGTAATTGCAGCGGCGTCTACAGAGGAGAAACTTGATCTTTGTCGGGAACGTGGCGCTGATGAGACGATCAACTACGCAGAAGAAAACTTGAAAGATCGGGCTAAGGAACTGACTGGCGGGGCTGGTGTCGACGTTGTTTATGACGTGGTTGGGGGTGAGTACGCCGAACAAGCACTGCGTGCAATCGGATGGGAGGGTCGCTTTTTAGTGATCGGATTCACCGCTGGAATTCCTTCCATTCCTCTCAATCTAACGCTGCTCAAAAGTTGTCAGATAGTCGGGGTCTTCTATGGGGCTATGACAGCTCGAGACCCTGTGCTGGCGAACCAAATCGCTGAGGATTTACTTCAGTGGGTTGCGGATGGACAGCTGAGGCCACACATTTCGGCTAGCTACGGCCTTGACGGCGCCGCAGCAGCTTTGCGAAGCCTCATGGATAGAACATCTATCGGGAAAATAGTTATTGAGCCTTAAGCGGGGTCGCTTCAGCCCACAACAAACCGTTGGTGGGTGCCTTCGGATACCAATACGTCCCCGTGGGTAACTCTGACATTGAAAACGAGACGCTTTCGGTCTATTTCCGCCAACTCAGCGTGGACTAATACTTCTTCACCAGAAGCAACTGCTGCTGAATGGCTTACGCAGATGTGAATTCCGACCGTTGTTTGGCCCTCCGTAAGCTGGTCTTGAACGCCGAACAGGCATGTGCCCTCGATCAAACGCACCATGTCAGGTGTCGAGAGCACTTTGTTGGGAAGGTGGGGTGGCGACATTTCATCCGTGACTTGTACAACGTCGCTAAATTCATCGCCGGTTTGAAGTTCAGTCATGGGTGCGAGGCTAGTACCCGCCAAGATTTTGCGACCCAAGAAACCTCTGAGGCGTATCAATCAACATGGTGTCTATCTGCTCTTCAGAAACACCAGCCTGAACTAGAGCGGGAATAACGTCTCTGCTGATGTGCAAATAGTGCCAATTCGGGAGCGGAGCCAGTGGCACTTCTCCTTCTATCCAGTCGATGTAGCACGAAGCGTCATGACTTAACACCAACTGCTCTGCGAAACCCTTTTCGCACAGTTTTGCTACAACCTCCACTCTTTGTTCCGTCGTTAGGTATCCGTCGATTCCGAATCGGTCCATTCCCAAGATGCTGCCAGCGTCGAGAAGTTTCTCGAGGTAGTCAAGATCGTTGGTGTCTCCGCAGTGGCCGATCACTACTCGGGTGAGGTCGACTCCCTCTTCAAGAAAAATTTTTTGTTGGTCTAAGCCGCGCTCAGTTTCTGCATTCGTGTGCGTAGTTATAGGGCACCCGGTCTCGCGGTGGGCTTGAGCGCATGCGCGTAACACTCTCTCTACGTCCGGTGTTAGTCCTGGCTTGTCGGTCGCACACTTGATTACCCCTGCCTTGACTCCGGTGTCGGCGAAACCTTCGACGATGTCCTGAACGAAATGCGCCGTTAGAGCGTCGACACCTGAAGTGTTTCGCCGCCGGTAGTAGTGAGGCAGTTCATTGAAGGTGTAGAGACCAGTTGCACAAATGATCTTCAAGTCGATTTGCTCGGCAACCTTTTGAATCCTAGGTATGTAACGGCCTAGGCCTATAGCGGTGGGGTCAAGAATGCTGTCAATCCCGCTCTCCTTAAGTTCGTTTAGTCTCGCGACAGCATCGTCAACGCGGTCCTGTTCGTCTCCCCATTCCTGCGGATAGTTCTGTTGAATTTCGGTCGAAATTACAAAAACGTGCTCATGCATCAACACTCGACCCAACTGCGAAGCATCAATTGGGCCAGTTGCGGTTTCAACTGATGGGTTCATCGCACCACTATGTCACTTGACGGGTGATGCAAGAGCCGCCGGCTTACAGATCGTCAAGTGCCTAGTGAGTAGTTATTCTCCGAGGGTTGATCTTTCGGTCAAGAGTCGCATGTGGTGCTCCTTAATTTCAGGTGTTTGCCCTTGCACCAACAAAAACAATGATTCCCTGGCAAGTCGTTGAGCTTGCTGCCCTACAAATAGGGCAGACCCTCCGACATTGGCAACTAAAGCAGAAGTGGCTCGGACACACAGGTCCCCCAAAAGAGCTCGCGCTATCGGTAGCTCCTCAACAGATGCCGCGTTGATTCGTTCCCTTGCCTCGGCCAGTTGCGCATCTAAGGGACTTGGGCCTAACAACTTCGCCGCTCGTGCGGCTACTCCCAAAGGATTTGAACCATTTGCACGCAGTCCTTTGCGGTAACGATCCGTCCACTGGGTGAAATCTTCAACAGAGGTCACCGATGCTTCCGCTACCGGATGCTGGTCGAAGGACAACTCAACAGTGACGGCTGAATCGATAGCTGCCAATGTTAGGCGTCGACTACTAATTGTTTCGCAATCCCGCGCGTCGAGCATCGCCCACACGACTGAGCCTTTGTGGCGCGCAGCGGTTAACACAACGTCAATGTGACCCCACCCGGTCACGAAGGGCGCGGAACCAGAGAATTCCCAGCCACCGTTCTTAGGTTCCGCTCGAAGCGTGGGAGTGCCGGGACGATTCAAGTGAGCGAAAGCAACTCCTCCTCTTGATTCGCCTGTGGCTAGAGCGTCTGCCCAGCGTTGACGCATCGGCCCAGTGGTTTCAATTGCGGCTTTGCTGGCTCCCGCATGTTGAGCCCATACAAAACTGGTGGTTAAGCATCCCCCTGACAACAATTCATGAACGGCCCACTGGGTTGCAGGAGAAGCACCTAAGCCTCCGAATTCAACTGAAGCGAAAAGGCCGTAAAAACCAGCGTCTCGAACAAGGTCGAGTTGCGCAGACGGAATAGTGCCCGCAGCGTCTACCTCGAGCGCTGAGGGGAAAAGGCGGTCGTCGGCAAGTTGCGTTGCTCGATCCACTAGCTCACTGTCTAAATCAGTCATTTATCTTCAAACAATTCGTATACCACTGGTGAATATAAGTGACCCAAGCCGCGTTCCATCACTTCAGCGAAGCGAGCTCGAACTAGGCGCGCTCCGGCGGCGTCAACTCCAAGATCGCTTGCCAGCGCTAAAGCATAATCAAGGTCTTTTGCTGAGTAGCTAGTAGGGAAACGATCATCGGGATACTCGCCGCTGGTCATGAATGCCCCGTGTCGTCGCAAAGCGAAACTATCCGCGGAGCCCTGGCCCAATAGTTCGAATACTTGGGAACGGTCAACACCCGCGCGCGTCGCGATTGCCATGGCTTCTGCCAAGGCTGACACATTCTCAAATAGCACCATGTTGTTCATGAGTTTCATGACCGTTCCGGTTCCGACCGGACCACAGTATGCAACGTCAGAACCCATATAACCCAACCATGGAGCAACCCTCTCGAAAACCTCTGGCGCAGCTCCAACGGTGATAGATAACGTCCCGTCTGCGGCATTGGGAACCCCGCGTGCGACGGGCGCATCAGCAAATTCACAGCCCAGCGGGCGCAACGCATCGGCGACTTCACGGTTGATTTCGACGGTTGCCGTAGTGCAATCAATGAAAGTTGTTCCCTCACTGGCATGATCACACAAACCGCCCTCACCGAGAAAAACCGATCTTGTCTCTGCTTCCCCCGGGACACACACAAAAACCAGGTCGGCTCTGGCAACATCTTCTAGGCCCGTTGCTGCTACGGCACCTGTTTCGACAGCTTTTGAGACTGCCGCGAAGTTCAGATCGTAGACGCACACTGGAACAGGTGATTTGCTCGTCAAGTTGGCACACATAGGCCCACCCATGGCTCCAAGGCCAACGAACCCCACCAACTGCACCTCTGATGTCGTCATAGAAGAAGTTTGTCCTACCTCAGCTGACTTTTGTCGACACACGGCACGAAAACAAACACACGTGCCGACCGATGTCCGTAGATGTGGGCCGCGCAGCACTTATCCCTAAGACCTCCGCCGTGATCTCTCGCAAAGAGATATCTTGATTGCAGAGAACCTTGGAGATCCTGGTAAATCAGAATGAACACAAAACCTGACGAGCACATCTTTGCCCAAGCCATCGAAGTTGCGAACATCCCTACTTTGCTGATGGTGTTAGTCCAGTTAACGGGCGAACTTCACTGGCTAGAAGAGCCTTATTTACCCAAGCGCCAACCAGGTCTGGGCGACAACGACACTGGAGGGCTCGCCCCTGAGCACCAACGAGAGGTTCGCGAGTCAGCGCTTGAGGCCATATTGGCTTGGAGGGAAGGTCGACCGGTTGCTCTTCCAGAACCCGATGAGGATCTGATCGTGAGGATGCTCAGTGCTTCTATGGCCGAACCGGTTCCTGCTGAATATGGTCAATTCACGGCAGCTCAACTTGGTCAAGTGAAATTCCTTGATCATGAACCTGTCGCTTCCCCTGACGACTTCAGCGTTCTGATCATTGGCGCAGGAGTCTCCGGTCTCTGCGCAGCAATCAATCTTCAAATGCTCGGTATCAATTTCCAAGTGGTGGAACGTAACTCAACAGTCGGCGGAGTCTGGTGGGAGAATCGTTATCCGGGTGCAGGCGTAGATACTCCAAACCACCTTTACTCGTATTCATTCGCCCCCTACGACTGGGAAAAATATTTCTGTTTGCGTGACGAATTACACGGCTATTTGGAACACGTCTGTGACAGCTTCGAAGTTCGAAACTCCATCCGATTTGAAACTGATGTTGAGCTCATCGAATACCAACCTGATCAACAAAAGTGGTGTGCGACGCTCCGGCTCGCTGATGGCACAGTCGAAGAAGTTGAAGCAAACGTTGTCATAAGCGCAGCGGGCATCTTCAACCCTCCTGTCTTCCCGAATATCGAGGGTCTCGACGAATGGGAAGGTGAGAAGTGGCATACGGCTCGATGGCCAAACCAAGCTGATCTAACTGGCAAAGATGTAGCGATCATCGGAAATGGTGCGAGCTGCATGCAGATTGGGCCCGAAATTCAAGACGAAGTGAACTCCCTGACCATCTTCCAGCGATCGGTTCACTGGGCAGCTCCGTTTGAGCAGTTTCGTAAAGAAGTCCCCGACCCCTTGCGATTTTTGCTGCGAGAGGTCCCGCTCTACAGGAACTGGTACAGAGTACGTCTGGGCTGGACATTTAACGATCGAATCCACTCGGCACTCCAAAAGGATCCAGATTGGGAGCACCCAGACAGGTCCTTGAATGCACAAAACGATGCTCATAGGGCGTACTTCACCGATTATGTCGTCAAAGAATTGGGTGATGAAGCAGCGGACCTGCTCGATCGTGTATTACCTACCTACCCTCCTTTTGGCAAGAGAATGCTTATGGACAATGGCTGGTATCGCATGCTGCGAAACCCCAAAGTCAGGTTGGTTGACGAACGCGTTGCCAGAGTTGATTCCGGACGGTTATACGCAGATGACGGAACCGAATACGACGCCGACGTTCTTGTTATTGCAACAGGTTTTGACGTTCTCAACTTCATCACCACATATGAGGCGAAGGGACGTTCAGGGGTATCTCTGGCGGATCAGTGGGAACATGACAATGCGCAGGCGTACCTGGGTACAGTCGTCCCGAACTTTCCGAATTTCTTCACCCTCTACGGACCGAATCTTCAACCGGGACATGGCGGAAGTCTGATTTTCGTGGTTGAAATGCAGGTCAGGTACATCATGGACATGATCCAAAAAATGCTCGACCAAAACATCGGCTCAGTAGAGATTCGTCAAGAAGTCCACGACGGATACAACCAAGACGTTGATCAAGCGCATGAGCAGATGGTGTGGACCCATCCGGGCATGACTTCTTACTATCGAAATGACCGGGGCCGCATCGTGGTCAATTCTCCTTGGCGGAACGTTGATTTCTACGAAATGACGAGAGAAGCGAACCTGTCCGATTATTTGATAGAACCAGTCTCCGAACTGGTAGCAGACTAATTCGCCAGTTCTTCAGCGATTGCAGCCACAGCTATGTCGACATCGTGCGCTGTTACGTCTAGGTGGAGCACCATCCGGCTGCTGCGCCCTGACCAGCGTGTGATAACACCCCGATCCCGTAACCGGTGCTCTAAGCCATCGGTAGCTTGAGAAGCGCTAACGAATACCATGTTCGTGTTTTGTGCATCGACGTTTAGCCCTGGGACTTTTGCGAGACCCTCAGCAAGTCGTTCGGCGTTTCGGTGATCTTGGACTAGGCGATCGATGTGATTGTCTATTGCGTGTTGTCCCGCAGCAGCGATCAAACCCACTTGGCGCATGGCTCCACCAAGCATCTTTCTCCACTTGCGCGCCCTGTCGATGAGTACCTCCGAGCCCGCCAGCACTGATCCGACAGGCGCTCCTAAGCCTTTTGAGAGACATACCGACACTGTGTCAAAGGGAGCTGCTATGTCGGAAGGTTCTACTTCTAATGCGACTGCTGCATTCCAAAGTCGAGCACCATCAAGGTGGTAACCCAAGTTGTGTTCATCTACGAGTTCGCGCCCTTCATGTAGGTCCTCGACTTCAATAACCTTTCCGTCCGTGGTGTTCTCAAGGCAAAGCAGTCGTGTCTGCGCAAAGTGGGGGTCATTAGGTTTGATAGCGGACCGTGCAGCATTGAGATCCAACATTCCAGAGTCGAGCATTGGAATAGTTTGAGGTTGAATACTGCCTAATACGGCAGCGCCGCCAGCTTCATACATATAGGTGTGTGCGTGATCACCGACGAGGTACTCGTCTCCGCGTTGGCAATGAGCCATGAGGGCACAGAGATTCGATTGGGTCCCGGAAGAGACAAAAACGGAAGCTTCTTTGCCTAGTAGCTGAGCGACATGCCGTTCGAGGTCTCGGACCGTTGGGTCGTCTCCGAAGACATCGTCTCCGACTTCGGCGCTGGTCATAGCCTCACGCATCGCATCTGTTGGTCTTGAGACAGTGTCGGATCTTAGGTCTATCACCTTATTAATCTGCCACGTTCAGAGGGCAGACACATGCCTTCAGAGAATGAGCACTATCGATATCAGTCCGATCACCTCTCGGATGGGGGTCGAGATCACTGGGGTCGATTTGCTTGAGGAACTCAGCGAAACGGTAATTCATGAGATTCGCCCTGTGGTGCAGCATCTTTATCGACATATCGAAAATCTCAACTTTCATGCTCGCTTCCACTTGTCTGAAAATTCAATTGGTGTCTGGGGCAACTGATGCTTCCCGCACTGCGCAACCTGTGATTATTTCCCTGCAACGCGTCGCGGCTGCAGAGTCAGGTTGAGGGGGACCTCTCCGAGCTAAGGCCTAACGGCGCGTTTGGGTCGCTCAGCTAATTCGCGTAATTTGGGTTGAGCGAGGTTCACAAACCGGCAGGCGAGAGAGCGTGTTTCTCGCGGGTCAATTAAATCGACTACGTCCCCTCTGTGTGCAGCTCTGAAAGGTGAGCGAAGTCGCAACAAACGCTCCTCGATAGCTTCGCGGTGAGCATCGGGGTCCGGTGCGGCCTCTATCTCTCTTCTGTATGCGGCAGCAACGCCCCCTTCAATCGGGATTCCACCCCATTCACCAGAGGGCCACCCAAAACGTAAGTTGATGCTGTCGGGTAAGCCGATCGAGTTAGGAGCATCTGCTGCTACCCCGTAACTCTTCCGTACCATAAATTCGATTTTCGGAACTTGACACTCGGCGGAAGCTATGAGAGCTCGAGCTCCGCGCCGCATTGTTGCAATGCGCTCAGCGTGGGAACCCAACATGAAGCCCGGCATGTCTAGAAAAATGAGTAACGGCAGATTGAAGGTGTCGCAAAGATCCACGAAATGGGTGTATTTGTCTGCGGCGTTGCCGTCCATCGCTCCGGCTTTACTCATCGGATCACTTCCGATTACACCTACCGACCACCCATCCAATCGAGCGAAACCGGTGATTAGCCCACTGGCATACAGCTCCCGCATCTCGAAAAAGTCTCCGTTGTCAACCACGTGTCGGATTAGAGCGCGTGCGTCATAACCTTGACGTCTATTGGTGGGCACAAATTCAAGAAGCTCTTGCGGGCGTCGCTCGGGGTCATCTCCGGTCTCCACTCGACTAGCGACCTCTCTCACCGTGTTCGGAAGAAATGAGAGAAAATCACGGATCTGTTGGAACGCGTCGTCCTCATCCTCAGCAACATTGTCAACCTGCCCGCTCTCAGCAACGTGCATGCGCCAGCCGCCGAGTTCTTCTTTGGAAAGTTTTTCTCCAATAGCGCGTTCAACAACTGGAGGTCCAGAAGGAAAGATCTGAGACTTTTCTTTGACCATGACACTGAAGTGCGACAGTAAGGCTGCCGCAGCGGGCCAACCTGCCACTGAACCTAAAATTGCTGAAGCGACAGGGACATTGCGAAGCAACTCAACACCTTGATGCCACAGATCGCCTTGCGGTAGTCCCATGTGGCCATCTTGTTCATCTTGTTTCGAAGAATGGCCTACCCCTTCGCGAAGTTGAACATAAGGGATGCCGTATTGCAGGGCTAATGGTTGAGCGAAGTGGTGGGGGAGCTTGTGGACGTCATGCGGGCTTCCGCCCGAGAGAGTGAAGTCGTCGCCGCCAACTGATACCGAGCGACCATCGATTTCTCCCAACCCCATGACATAGCCACCTGGTGAAAACTCTGCCAAATTGCCGTCAGCGTCGTACTCAGCTGCACCAACTAGGTGGCCCATTTCCAAAAACGAACCTGGGTCACAAAATTTTTCCATTCGTTCCCGAACTGTGTAACGACCCCCATCGTGCTGTCGCTGCACACGTTCCGGACCGCCCATCTCGTCCGCCAAACCCTTGACATATTCAATATCTTCGACTGCTTTTGCCCAGCCCATGCCGGGTTTCCAAAATTCGCGACCGGGATCTACAGGCACGCGTCAGCCTTTGCCGTG